>NZ_JAGGQL010000009.1 GCF_018613315.1 Bacillus sp. ISL-37
CGGGATAAGTGCTGAAAGCATCTAAGCATGAAGCCCCCCTCAAGATGAGATTTCCCATAGCGCAAGCTAGTAAGAACCCTGAAAGATGATCAGGTTGATAGGTCAGAGGTGGAAGCGCGGTGACGTGTGGAGCTGACTGATACTAATCGTTCGAGGACTTAACCAAAATAGATTACTCATTCTTCTTGAATTCTTCTTACACATTATCTAGTTTTGAAGGAATAAAGTTTTTTGCGAAGCAAAATAACTGTCTTTTCCTTAATTAAATAGTCTGGTGGCGATGGCGAGAAGGTCACACCCGTTCCCATACCGAACACGGAAGTTAAGCTTCTCAGCGCCGATGGTAGTTGGGGGTTTCCCCCTGTGAGAGTAGGACGCCGCCGGGCACTGATGAGAACAGCTGTAATGGCTGTTCTTTTTTTGTATGCAAATTTATAATCTATGCCGGCCGGAACTAGTGCAGCTACTGATAATATGCAGAATAGATTCGGACAGGTTTGGGGTAAAAGCAGGAAAAGTTGTCCGAAGTAGGTGCAACTTCGGACAAATTTGGAGGAAAGGTACGAAAAGCTGTCAGAACCTGAAGCAACTTCGGACAAGTTTGGAGGAAAAGAACGAAAAGCTGTCAGAACCTGAAGCAACTTCGGACAAGTTTGGAGGAAAAGAACAAAAAGCTGTCAGAACCTGAAGCAACTTCAGACAAGTTTGGAGAAAAAGAACAAAAAGCTGTCCGAAGAAGAAGCAACTTCAGACAAGTTTGGAGAAAAAGAACAAAAAGCTGTCCGAAGTAGAGGCCACTGCGGACAAGTTTGGAGAAAAAGCGCAAAAAGCTGTCAGAAGAAGAAGCAGCTTCAGACAAGTTTAGAGGAAAAGAACAAAAAGCTGTCAGAAGAAGAAGCAACTTCGGACAAATTTAGAGGAAAAGTATAAAAAGCTGTCAGAAGAAGTAACTTCCGACAAGTAGGTGCTTGTTGCCTCTAAACTCCTAGTGCGTTGATCCAAGAAGGATTAACGCATTTTTTGTGGAATTTATTTAACAATCAGAGCACTTTTCTGATCTTCCCAGTTACTCTACGATTATTATAAAGATCTAATTACTTTTAGTCTTTTTAAAGAGTGATTGGGATACAGGTCAGATTCATTGATATGAAAAGACTAATAGGAGGAACGAAATGAGTAAGCAATTAAATTTTTGGTCATTCATCTTTTCACCAATCTTGGTTTCACTATTTTTTATAGTTTCCTCCATAGGGCCTATTGATTACACCATATTAGGCATGCATCCATTCGTTCTGCTTTTATATGTAACCTTGCTGACTTTTATAACAGGGCTTACAGGGATGGCAGGTATGGAGGATTGGAAGGATATGGCCAGGAGTTTTTCGACGATCATCATGACTTTAGGGTTATCTGCATTGTTAGCTATCGTTATATTTTTTGGCAATTTATTAAGTTAGTGGTAGCACTATTACAGGCACAGGTGAGTTCCTCAGAAAATAAAATATACCAGCCTTAGCATTTTTCTTGGAAGAATCCTTATGTAATATAGATGAAATTGCTGGTCACATTGCCAATCTAACCAATTAGGCACCGACTCATTCGCATTAAAGCTGGTCCTGAACAAATTTTTCATTGATGTGTTCAGATACAAGTTTCCACATGTTACAAAATGGGTATAATAACCAACACACCCCTTGTTGTCAGGTTTTGGCATACATAATTTTGGCGAATATAATTCAGGATGCATTCATTGCACCAAAAAAAAATTTTTTGTATAATTAAAGTCAAATATAGTCAAAGTCAGATTGGGGGAGGTTTAGTGAGGAATATATCGGACATCATAGAACATTACCTTAAGCAGGTTTTAGAAATGAGCGATAAGGACATCGTTGAAATCAAACGAAGTGAAATCGCCGATAAATTTCAGTGCGTGCCGTCCCAGATCAATTATGTCATCAATACAAGGTTCACGATTGAACGGGGCTATCTTGTTGAGAGTAAACGGGGTGGCGGCGGCTACATCCGTATCATCAAAGTCCAGGCTTATGATCATGCACATTTGATTGATGATTTACTGTCTTTGATTCAGACACGAATTCCGCAAAGTAGCGCTGAGCATGTCATTTTCCGACTTGTTGAGGAAGATGTAGTCACTGACCGCGAGGCGAAGATCATGCTGAGTGTGCTTGACAGGTCCGTCCTGTATATAGAGCTGCCGCAGCGTGATGAGTTGCGTGCGAGAATGTTGAAGGCAATGCTTATGGCATTGAAGTATAAATAATATCAAAGCAGATGAAGAGGTGAGGGCATGATCTGCCAAGAGTGTAATCAAAGGCCGGCAACGCTGCACTTCACGAATTATTCAAATGGAGAAAAAACGGAATTGCACTTGTGTGAAATATGCGCACAAGAAAAAGGCGAACTGTTTATGATGAACAACGGCCCTGCTTTTTCGATCAATAGCTTACTTGCCGGATTGTTGAATATGGAACCTGCTTTTCCGGCACAGAAAAAGGAACCCTTTGAAGCTGGGCAAGTTACCCAGTGCCCGCAATGTTCGATGACGTTTCCGCAGTTTGTGAAGGTAGGCCGGTTTGGCTGTGCGACTTGCTATGATGCTTTTCGTGAACAGCTTACCCCGATTGTAAGGAGGCTCCATAGTGGTAATTCCATGCATAATGGAAAAATCCCTAAAAGAGTCGGCGGGGACCTTCATGTAAGGAAGACAATCGATCAGCTTAAGCTAACCCTGAAAGACTTAATTTTGGCAGAGGAATTTGAGAAAGCTGCTGAGACAAGGGACCAGATTAGGGAACTTGAAAGGAAATTGTCAGCAGGTCAAGAGGGAGGGAAGTAGCCTTGTCATTGGAGAAGTTTATCAATCAGGCTGTCAGCTCCTGGATGAGTGATGATGGACCTGATTCAGACATTGTCCTTAGCTCTCGTATCCGTTTTGCAAGGAATCTTGATGAATATAACTTTCCGACGCTGTTCACCAATGGAGAGGCAGAAGCAGTGGTAGGTACGATCATGGAACGTGCCAGTAATACACCAATAACTGCCTTCGGTCAGTTGGAAATGATCAAAATGGATGAAATTCCGCCTTTGCAGAAAAGGGTGTTAGTCGAGAAGCATTTGATCAGTCCGAATCTAGCAGAAAACTCCGTTCATGGTGCCGTCTTACTGTCTGAAAATGAAGAAGTGAGCATCATGATCAATGAGGAAGATCATGTTAGGATTCAGTGTTTATTTCCGGGCTTCCAGCTTAGTGAGGCTCTAGGGGCTGCAAATGAAATCGATGACTGGCTTGAGGACTATGTCAATTATGCGTTTGATGAGAAGTTTGGCTATTTGACCAGTTGTCCTACCAATGTGGGCAGTGGCCTAAGGGCATCGGTGATGATGCACCTGCCAGGACTTGTGTTGACACAGCAAATGAACAGGATCGTCCCGGCGATTAACCAGCTTGGTTTGGTGGTAAGAGGTATTTACGGCGAGGGCAGTGAAGCGCTCGGCAATATTTTTCAAATCTCGAACCAAATCACACTCGGAAAATCGGAAGAGGACATCGTAGACGATTTAAAAAGTGTTGTAAGCCAGATTATATCTCAGGAAAGGTCAGCGAGGGAAGCATTAGCGAAGACTTCGAACATACAATTAGAAGACAGAGTGTTTCGATCATATGGGACACTTGCCAATAGCAGGATCATCGAAACGAAGGAAGCTGCCCGCTGCCTTTCTGATTTAAGGCTTGGAATAGATATGGGCTTTATAAAAAATATATCAAAATCGATACTGAATGAATTGATGATATTAACTCAACCTGGGTTTTTGCAGCAATATGCGGGAGGACCATTAAGACCGAATGAACGGGATATCCGCAGGGCTGCTTTAATAAGAGAACGATTGAAAATGGAAACAAAAGACGAGTCAGGAGGATGATCTTATGATGTTTGGACGATTTACCGAGAGGGCACAAAAAGTATTGGCACTCGCACAGGAAGAGGCAATCCGCCTTGGACATAACAATATCGGTACAGAACACATCTTGCTTGGCCTTGTGCGTGAGGGAGAGGGCATTGCGGCAAAGGCGCTTTATGGACTAGGTCTTGGAGCGGAGAAAATCCAGAAGGAAGTTGAAAACCTGATTGGCCGCGGCCAGGAAACTTCCCAGACAATCCATTATACACCTAGAGCTAAAAAGGTCATCGAGCTTTCCATGGATGAGGCAAGGAAGTTGGGCCATTCCTATGTAGGCACAGAACATATCCTTCTCGGATTGATCCGTGAGGGAGAGGGCGTGGCTGCAAGAGTGCTGAACAACCTTGGTGTAAGCTTGAACAAAGCACGCCAGCAGGTTCTACAGCTGCTTGGAAGCAATGAAACTTCAGGTCATCAAGGAGGCGGAACGGCTAATGCCAATACTCCTACACTTGATAGCCTTGCAAGAGACTTAACAGCAATCGCCAGGGAAGGCAGCCTTGATCCGGTCATCGGCCGTGCTAAGGAAATCCAGCGTGTCATCGAAGTGTTAAGCCGCCGGACGAAGAACAACCCTGTCTTGATTGGGGAGCCTGGTGTAGGTAAAACAGCGATTGCTGAAGGATTGGCACAGCAAATCGTGAATAACGAGGTACCGGAAATCCTCCGTGACAAGCGTGTCATGACCCTGGATATGGGTACGGTTGTTGCCGGGACTAAATACCGCGGTGAATTTGAAGACCGCCTTAAGAAGGTAATGGATGAAATTCGCCAGGCCGGAAATATCATTCTTTTCATCGATGAGCTTCATACACTGATCGGTGCCGGCGGAGCAGAGGGTGCGATTGACGCGTCCAATATCCTGAAGCCTTCATTGGCTCGTGGTGAACTGCAGTGTATCGGCGCGACCACACTTGATGAATACCGCAAATACATCGAAAAAGATGCTGCGCTTGAACGACGTTTCCAGCCGATTACTGTTGATGAGCCAACTGCGGAAGAGTCAGTACAAATTTTGAAGGGGCTTCGTGACCGATATGAAGCTCACCACCGAGTATCGATTACGGATGAAGCAATTGATGCGGCGGTAAAATTATCTGATCGCTACATCTCCGACCGTTTCCTACCGGATAAAGCGATTGACTTAATTGATGAAGCTGGTTCGAAGGTTCGCCTGCGCTCTTATACCACTCCGCCAAACCTTAAGGAGCTTGAGGTGAAGCTGGAGGAAGTACGCAAGGAGAAGGATGCTTCTGTCCAAAGCCAGGAGTTTGAAAAGGCTGCTTCATTAAGAGATACAGAACAGCGTCTTCGCGAACAGCTTGAAAATACGAAGAAATCATGGAAAGAAAAGCAGGGCAAGGAAAACAGTGAAGTGACAGTGGAAGACATCGCTCATGTGGTGTCCAGCTGGACGAATATCCCTGTTTCTAAGCTAGCGCAAACAGAAACAGATAAACTGCTGAACCTTGAGGAAATCCTTCATTCCCGTGTAATTGGCCAGGATGAAGCAGTCAAAGCAGTTTCCAAGGCAGTAAGGCGTGCTCGCGCAGGCTTGAAGGACCCGAAACGTCCAATTGGTTCATTCATCTTCCTTGGACCAACAGGTGTTGGTAAAACAGAATTGGCGAGAGCATTGGCAGAGTCCATGTTTGGGGATGAAGATGCGATGATCCGCGTCGATATGTCCGAGTACATGGAGAAGCATTCGACATCCCGTCTTGTCGGTTCACCTCCAGGCTATGTCGGATATGATGAAGGCGGCCAATTGACTGAGAAGGTCCGCAGAAAGCCATATTCCGTCATCCTGCTGGATGAAATTGAAAAAGCTCATCCAGATGTGTTCAACATTTTGCTGCAGGTCCTCGAGGATGGACGTTTGACTGACTCCAAGGGCCGGACAGTCGATTTCCGCAATACAATCATGATCCTTACATCCAATGTCGGAGCTGAAGCGTTGAAGCGGAATAAATACGTAGGTTTCAATATCCAGGATGGCGAACAGGATTACAAAGATATGAAGGGCAAAGTGATGGAAGAGCTGAAAAAGGCGTTCCGTCCTGAATTCCTCAACCGTATCGATGAGATCATCGTCTTCCACGCACTTGAAAAGCCGCATTTGAAGGAAATTGTGACATTGATGTCCGATCAGCTTGTGAAGCGCCTGAAAGAACAGGAAATCACACTAGAGCTGACAGAGGCGGCAAAAGAGAAGATTTCCGAGGAAGGATACGATCCGGAATACGGCGCACGTCCGTTACGCAGGGCGATCCAGAAGCATATAGAAGACCAGCTGTCTGAAGAATTGCTCAGAGGAACTGTCCTTACCGGGCAAAATGTCGTCATTGACGTTGAAAATGGCGAGTTCGTCGTCAAGACTCCAGAAGGATCGACAAAAGTTTAAAATGGCTTAACATGTTATCAAAAGGGGTATACGTACTAAATACGTGTACCCCTTTTTTTCTAATAACTTATTAATCAATTTGGTTTCATAAGTTTTATTTGCACTTTCCCTCGTAAGAGCCCCGGTCCCATTTAGGTTGCGGAAGCTGATTTGCAAGAAAACAGCCTTTCTAAAAAAATAGTTGGAATTGCGGCATCTGTATATGAACATAATTTAATTGAAGAAGTAAACATTTTGGATTCATGACCTCAAATAAGCCTTGTAGAAAAAATTACATAGGTACTTCAGTCGCTATCATTTCTTTTATTACTTGTTTGGCTTTATTATAAAGATAATAACTTTTTTTATTGAGAGGCTAAGAAAATGGCAAAAAGAAAAACAAAATTCATGTGCCAGGAATGCGGCTATGAATCTCCGAAATGGATGGGGAAATGCCCGGGATGCGGGCAATGGAATAAGATGGTCGAGGAAGTGGAAAGCACTGGCTCGACAAGAAGAGGAGCTTTTGCCAACACAGGGAATACGGGTGTTGCCGCAAAGGCGACTCCGATTACAAGTATTGAAACAGTCAGCGAGCCGCGGATTACGACAGACTTGAATGAGTTGAACCGCGTACTTGGCGGCGGCGTGGTCAGGGGATCGCTTGTATTAATTGGCGGGGACCCTGGTATTGGTAAATCGACACTATTGCTTCAGGTATCTTATCAGCTGGCCAAAAAGGCTCATTCAGTCCTATATATTTCAGGTGAGGAGTCGATGAGGCAAACGAAGCTGCGCGCAGACCGTCTTGGAGTCACATCGGATAACCTGCTTGTTTATTCGGAAACAAATCTACAAGAAATCAGCCTCACGATTGAAAATACTAACCCGGACTTTGTCATTGTGGACTCAATCCAAACCATTTTTCACCCGGAAGTGACATCTGCTCCTGGGAGCGTGTCACAGGTTAGGGAATGTACAGCGGAGTTAATGAGGATTGGAAAAACAAAGGGGATCGCGATTTTTATCGTTGGCCATGTCACAAAGGAAGGCTCTATCGCCGGACCTAGACTGCTGGAGCATATGGTGGATACAGTTCTATATTTTGAAGGGGAAAGGCACCATACGTACAGAATCCTCCGGGCTGTCAAAAATCGTTTCGGTTCCACGAATGAAATGGGTATTTTCGAGATGAAGGAAATGGGTCTTGAAGAAGTGGCAAACCCCTCGGAAATTTTTTTAGAAGAAAGATCCCAGGGAGCTTCGGGTTCAACGGTTGTGGCCTCAATGGAAGGAACACGGCCAGTATTGGTTGAAATCCAGGCGTTGATTTCGCCGACGAGCTTCGGGAATCCAAGGCGGATGGCTACCGGAATCGACCATAACCGCGTGTCGCTGCTGATGGCGGTGCTGGAGAAGCGTGTCGGGTTGCTGCTGGCTAACCAGGATGCTTATTTGAAGGTCGCCGGCGGAGTGAAGCTGGATGAACCGGCAATTGATCTTGCGGTGGCTGTCAGCATTGCTTCAAGCTTCAGGGATAAACCTACCCGCGCTACTGATTGTATCATTGGCGAGGTGGGTCTGACTGGGGAAGTAAGGAGAGTCTCGAGGATTGAACAGCGCGTCCAGGAAGCGGCGAAGCTTGGCTTTGAAAGAATTATTTTACCGGAGAATAATCTTGGCGGATGGACTCCTCCACGGGGTGTTGAGCTTATCGGGGTATCATCTGTCAGCCATGCATTAAAAGTCACCTTGGGAGGTTGATGGATTGGAACACAAAGAGCTTGAAGAAAAAGGGTTAGGTGAAATCCTTCAATTTATTGCTCCAGGTACGCCTCTAAGGGATGGAATCGATAATGTGCTCCGGGCCAAGACAGGTGGATTGATTGTGTTTGGATACAATGAGAAAGTGAAAAATCTGGTCGACGGTGGTTTTGAGATCAACTGCAGGTTCAGCCCCAGTTATCTCTATGAACTGGCGAAGATGGATGGCGCAATCATCCTGAATGAGACGGGAAGCAAAATTTTATTCGCCAACGCCCAGTTAGCTCCTGATACGGGAGTACCCTCGACTGAGACAGGAATGAGGCACAGGACAGCGGAACGTGTAGCAAGGCAGACGAAGGCACTCGTTATTGCAATTTCCCAGCGAAGGAATGTCATTACCTTGTACCAGGGACACCTTCGCTATGCCTTGAAGGAAATTGGTGTCATCTTGACGAAGGCGAATCAGGCAATCCAGACGCTGGAAAAGTATAAAGTCGTCCTTGAACAAAGCATTACCAATCTGGGAATCCTCGAATTTGAGGACCTTGTTACCTATAATGATCTGCTTCAGGTTATCCATCGTTTTGAAATGGTACTAAGGATCAAGACAGAGCTATTGACATATTTGAGTGAGCTCGGACTCGAAGGGCGGCTGATTCGCCTACAAATGCAGGAATTATTATCTGAAATGGAAAAAGAAGCATTGCTTGTCATCAAAGATTATTCAGCAGAATCAGAAGTGAAGGCAGAGGATGTGATGGCTCGTTTTCAGGAGCTTTCAAAGGCCGGTGTAATCGAGGATTCTACCATCCTTAAACTTCTCGGGCATCAGGGATATGTGCATATGGATGAATTCATCTGTCCTCGAGGATATCGGATGCTGAATAAAATCCCGCGGCTGCCAATGATCATTACTGAGAATTTGATTAAACGTTTCAGCAAATTCACGAATATGATTTCAGCTTCCGTTGAAGAACTCGATGATGTAGAGGGCATTGGCGAAGTAAGAGCCCGAAAAATCAAAGAAGGCTTTAAACTCATCAGGGACCAGCTGATGGCGGACCGCCAAATGTAATCCCAAACATTGGCGGCCTGCTTTTAATTGACACCTGCATGCCCCGATGCTACTTTAAAGATGAGAATTACTCCTATAGAGATTATGGCAATCTTGCTGCATTTTTGTCATTTTAATTGTACAAAATACGTAACCTTTGCCAGGGTCAATTCGTATAATCATTTGGGTGTTTATATTTAAGGCTCTTTTCTCAAACTTTGTTGCTATTTGACTACAAAATAGGATTTAATGACCTATTTTTCTTCGTAAAGTTGAATCTTTTGTGAGAAAAGAGCATGCAAACTTAATACCGACCTGCAAACTTGCCTTATATTACGTTAAAATCGGCTTTAGGATTTTAACAACAATCTTTACGAAAACAGCCATATTTAAAGAAAATGTTTTCATTACGAGGGTTTCAAAATTTGGAAGTTGTTTATAATGAGTAAAAGGAGGTGAAAGGATGTTAAGACGTATCATTCAAGCCTGCTTCCTGATCATTGGGGGAACGCTTGGTATATTCTTAATTCCTGATTTATTATCATTAATGAACGCGGGAGACATGACTCTCATCAATAATCCTTATGTTACTGCTGTTTTGGGCGCACTTATTTTTTATCTTCTTACTTTTTGGGCCGTAGATCCTGTGACCAATTTTGTGAGGTGGGCTGAAGAGTCGCTGATCAAGGCACCAATTACGGATGTCCTATTTGGCAGTGTTGGCCTTTTCTTTGGATTGCTGGTGGCATTTTTAGTAGGATTTGCCCTTAATGCAATCCAGGTTCCTGTTGTGAATACAGTCGCACCGACACTACTGACACTTTTATTTGGATATCTTGGATTCCAGGTCGGTTTCAAGAAGCGTGATGAACTGCTTGGTTTATTTTCAAAATCAAAGAAAAAAGGCACTGAAGAAGAAGCGGATAAAGAAAATGAAACTCGTGCAAGAGAGTGGAAGATACTGGATACAAGTGTGATTATTGATGGCAGGGTTGCGGATATCTGCCAGACTGGTTTCCTTGAAGGCACCATTGTCATCCCGCAGTTTGTCCTCGAAGAATTACAGCATATCGCTGATTCATCTGACGTGTTGAAGCGCAATCGCGGACGACGCGGATTGGACATCCTTAACCGTATTCAAAAGGAGCTTAAGATCAAGGTTGAAATATATGAAGGTGATTTCGACGACATCCAGGAAGTCGACAGCAAACTTGTAAAGCTGGCAAAGCTGACAAATGGTGTCGTCGT
The DNA here is from genome assembly GCF_018613315.1 of Bacillus sp. ISL-37. Lineage (GTDB taxonomy): Bacteria > Bacillota > Bacilli > Bacillales > Cytobacillaceae > Mesobacillus. Next base: position 10,434 of record NZ_JAGGQL010000009.1, read on the forward strand.
CACGAATGATTTCAACCTGAACAAAGTATGTGAATTGCAGAAGGTTGCCGTGCTGAATATCAATGACCTCGCAAATGCGGTAAAACCAGTTGTCCTTCCTGGAGAAGAATTGAGCATCCAGGTAATCAAGGATGGCAAGGAACATAATCAGGGCATTGCGTACCTTGATGATGGCACAATGATCGTAGTCGAAGAAGGCCGCGATTATATCGGAAAGCGTATCGATGTTCTTGTAACAAGTGTGCTGCAAACATCAGCTGGCAGGATGATTTTCGCTAAGCCGAAACTATTGGAAAAAAGCATAATCAGTTGATCCATCCCCGGATGGACCAAGCCTTTATGGGCAGTTGATTCCCGCTTCCTTCATTGACTCATTGAAGGCGTGAAGCAGGGCCTCGACTGCCCGTTTATATGTTAAAGTGTACAAAAAAGACTTGCTGCGATGTTTGATGATTTTTTTTAAGCAGAAATGAGATAGGAGTTTTTCGTCATGCCTTATCAGGTCATTATTCCGGCTGCGGGTCAGGGAAAAAGAATGGGAGCAGGAAAAAACAAGTTGCTGCTCACTTTGGAAGGTGTCCCGATCCTGATCCATACACTTAGGGTGTTTGAAGCAGATGCTGAATGCTCAGGCATCATTCTAGCCATCAACCCGAGTGATGAGCAAGAGTTTAAATCTTTATTGAAAGAATATGGTATACATAAAGTATCTTCGCTTGTCACTGGCGGCAAGGAACGCCAGGACAGTGTATATAACGGGCTGAGGGCAGTCCATTCACTCGATGGGATCGTGCTGGTCCATGATGCTGCCCGTCCATTCATCAGACTAGAAACCATCCACAATCTCGTGGAGGCTGCTAGCAAGGATGGCGGGGCAATCGTGGCTGTTCCAGTTAAAGATACCATCAAGAAAGCGGACGACGGCAGGGTAGCTGAAACAGTTGAGCGTTCAAGCTTGTGGTCAGTCCAGACCCCTCAGGCTTTCCGTGCTTCCGTATTGCTTGAGGCCCATAACAAGGCAATGAGGGAGCAATTCATCGGTACAGATGAATCAAGCCTAGTCGAACGGATCCCACATCATGTCAGCATCATTGAAGGGGACTATGATAATATTAAGCTGACAACACCAGAAGATTTATATTTTGCCGAAGCGATTCTGCGCAAGCGGAAGGAATCCGGTGTTTGATAGAGTATATAAACCCAGCAATTTTAAAAGGAGTAATTCATTATGTTTCGTATTGGACAAGGTTTCGATGTACATCAATTGACCGAGGGCAGGCCGCTGATCATTGGCGGGATCACGATTCCATATGAAAAGGGGCTTCTTGGCCACTCTGATGCCGATGTGCTTTTACATACGGTAGCTGATGCATGCCTTGGAGCAATCGGCGAAGGAGACATCGGCAGACATTTCCCGGATACTGATCCTGAATTCAAGGACGCTGATTCAGCTAAATTGCTTGAACACGTATGGAAGATTGTGAAGGATAAAGGATACGAGCTTGTTAACATAGACTGCACGATTATCGCACAGCAGCCTAAGATGGCACCGCATATCGAAGCCATGCGTGAAAGGATTGCAGGCTTATTGGAAGGCGCCCCTGACCAGGTGAATGTCAAGGCGACAACAACAGAAAAGCTTGGTTTCCCGGGGCGGGGAGAAGGTATCGCTTCCCAGGCAACCGTGTTGTTAAAGCAGATTGAGAAATAAATCTCAGGCAGCTTGATAAGCCACTTCCGCTTTATATATCGATAGTGATACAATAATGGACAGCTATATTAGAGGAGGATTCACTATGTCATCAGATATCCGAGTGCGTTATGCGCCGAGTCCGACTGGACATTTACATATCGGGAATGCCCGTACAGCACTATTCAACTATCTATTCGCACGTAACAGGGGCGGAAAGTTCATTATCCGCATTGAAGATACAGATAAAAAACGCAATATAGAAGGCGGAGAGCAAAGCCAGTTGAAGTACCTTCAGTGGCTTGGAATCGCCTGGGATGAGAGTGTCGATGTTGGCGGCGATTATGGACCGTATCGCCAATCAGAACGAAACCACATATATGAAAAGTACAATCAGGAGCTTTTGGAAAAAGGCTTTGCCTATAAGTGTTATTGCACAGAGGAAGAGCTGGAAGCAGAGCGCGAGGAGCAGTCTGCACGTAATGAAACTCCTCAATACTCAGGACGCTGCCGAAATCTTACAGCAGAACAGAAGGAACAGTTTGAAAAAGAAGCTCGCCAGCCGAGCCTTCGTTTCAAGGTGCCTGCAGGCAAAATCCTTAAATTCGATGATATGGTAAAAGGAGAGGTTAGCTTTGAGTCCGACGGGATGGGTGATTATGTCATCGTCAAGAAAGATGGCACGCCTACTTATAACTATGCGGTTGTCATCGACGACCATTTGATGAAGATTTCCCACGTACTTCGCGGGGATGACCACATTTCCAATACACCGAAGCAGCTTGTGATTTACGAAGCGTTTGGCTGGGAGCCTCCGGTATTTGGCCATATGACTTTGATCGTTAATGAAAGCCGCAAGAAGCTGAGCAAGCGTGATGAATCAATCATCCAGTTTATCGAGCAGTACGAAGAGCTCGGATATTTGCCAGAGGCTTTGTTCAACTTCATCACGCTGCTTGGATGGTCACCAGCAGGTGAAGAAGAGATTTACTCTAAGGATGAGTTCATTGAAATCTTTGATCCGGCGAGGCTTTCAAAATCACCTGCGCTCTTTGACCAGCAGAAGCTTGCATGGATGAACAATCAATATATGAAAAAAGCTGATCTGGACCGTGTTGTCGAGCTAGCACTGCCGCACCTTGTTAAAGCTGGAAAAGTCAGCGAGAATCGTACAGAGGAAGAGGATGCATGGGTTCGTGGCCTCATTTCCCTTTACCATGATAAAATGAGCTTCGGAGCGGAAATCGTTGAGATGTCGGATTTATTTTTCCGCGCTGAGGTAAACTATGATGAAGAAGCAAAAGAGGTCCTTGCAGGTGAACAGGTTCCAGAAGTGCTGAATGCATTCCTTGCGGAGATCGATAAGCTTGAAGAGTTCAAGGCAGATGGAATTAAGGCAGCGGTCAAGGCAGTCCAAAAAGGAACTGGCCATAAGGGTCAGAAGCTGTTCATGCCAATCCGTGCGGCTGCCACAGGGCAAACACACGGACCAGACCTGATGCTTGCAATGGAACTGATCGGCAAAGAAAAAGTGATGCAAAGAGTCCAGAAGCTTTTAGGCTAATAACTTTTTTAAGCTATTTTAGTTAACAGAAATACAAAAATGTAATATAGTAAGAGTAATTCTATATAACCAAAGTGTTGAAGAGGAAAAGTAGAAGAATGACGCTTATTAGAGAGAACCATCACCGGCTGAAAGTGGTTCAGGCCTCTCATTTTTCGAAATGCGCCTCGGAGTCCCTTTGCGAAAAGGCAATCAGTGCCTGAGTAGTATCGGGCGGGTCCTCCCGTTAACAGGTGAAAGTTGAGGCTATTGCTTAAGGTAGCCTAAACAGAGTGGAACCGCGCATATCAAGCGTCTCTGTCGTATACGACAGGGGCGCTTTTTTATTGTTAAGGAAATTATAAAATTATTTAGGTGTGGATAACTTCATGTGGTTTTCTTAATCCAGCTCCAGCGCCTAGCCCCTCGAGTCGCTTGTCTAGTGTCGCCTCCTAGAAACTCCGAAACTTCAACTCCGCCGGCAGGGTCGGAGTCTCCAGTTTCTGCGTTTCTGGACAGTCGGCTATACTTTCCGATTTCGGTCCGCCCATTGAAGTCAAAGAACGACTTCATTGGGCGGCCCTCCGAGGCACAGGACGTGCTAGACCCGCCAGCCACACGATGTGGCGTTTTAGGCGGGCAGCGCTTGTCGGGGCTGAACGAGGCGCTTGCGCTTTTTGTTCTATGGTGTCTGGCGAGCAAGTTGGATAATGTGCCCGAAAAATGAGGTATCGCCACTTTACGGTCACATAAACAAGGAATATGTGACCGAAAAAGCAGAAAAAGCCACCGTTACGGTCACATAAAGGATTTTGTAAGGCTATATAATCAAATTTTAGCTTTATGGGTGCTCACTACTGAGCAAAAGTGCAATAACAATTTATTAAGAAGGAGGATTTCACCATGTTTAAGATGATGAAGGAAGACATAGATGTTGTTTTTGATCAAGATCCTTCTGCCAGGAGCGTGCTGGAAGTGGTTTTGACATACGCAGGCCTGCATGCGATATGGTCCCATCGTTTGGCACATGCTTTCTACAAGAGGAAGTTTTATTTTGTCGCAAGGGCCATTTCGCAAATCAGCCGTTTTTTCACGGGAGTTGAAATCCATCCGGGAGCCAAGATTGGCAGACGTTTTTTCATCGACCATGGAATGGGGGTCGTCATTGGTGAAACGTGTGAGATTGGTGATAATGTAACAGTGTTCCAGGGAGTGACCCTGGGCGGTACTGGCAAGGAAAAGGGAAAACGCCACCCGACTGTTAACGACAATGCTCTGATTGCCACCGGGGCGAAGGTTTTAGGTTCGATCACGATTGGGGAGAATTCTAAGGTGGGCGCCGGTTCGGTTGTCCTGAAGGATGTACCTCCGAACTCCACCGTTGTTGGCATCCCTGGAAAAATCGTCATCCAGGATGGCGTAAGAGTCAAGAAGGACTTTAACCATCGCGATTTGCCTGATCCTGTTGCAGATCGATGCAAGGAAATCGAAATGGAATTGGTTAAATTGAAAAAAGAACTAGAATTAGTCAAATTACATGAAGAACTTGAAGTTGCGAAGCAAGGAAGGGGCATGGAAAATGGGAATTAAAATCTATAATACACTTACTCGTAACAAGGAAGAGTTTATCCCGCTAGAAGAGGGAAAAGTGAAAATGTATGTTTGCGGTCCGACCGTCTATAACTATATTCACATCGGAAATGCCCGCCCGGCCATCGTTTTTGATACGGTCCGCCGCTATCTTGAGTTCCGCGGCTATGATGTAAATTATGTTTCGAACTTCACCGATGTCGATGACAAACTGATCAAAGCAGCAAATGAACTAGGGGAAGATGTACCGACAATCGCACAACGATTCATCGATGCTTACTTTGAGGATGTCCATGCACTTGGCTGCAAGACAGCTGATGCACACCCAAGGGTAACGGAAACAATGGATTTGATTATCGACTTTATCAGCGCGCTGATTGACAAGGGCTTTGCCTATGAATCAGGCGGAGATGTATACTACCGCACGAGAGAATTCAAAGAATACGGCAAGCTTTCCCATCAATCCATTGAAGAGCTGAAGGTTGGAGCAAGGATTCAGGTTGGGGAAAAGAAACAGGATGCGCTTGACTTCGTGCTTTGGAAGTCGGCAAAGGAAGGCGAGATTTCCTGGGATAGTCCTTGGGGCAAAGGCCGTCCAGGCTGGCATATTGAGTGCTCGGCGATGGCCCGCGAATATCTTGGAGATACGATCGATATCCATGCTGGCGGACAGGATTTGGCCTTCCCGCACCATGAAAATGAAATCGCCCAGTCAGAGGCGTTGACAGGCCAGACATTTGCCCGCTACTGGATGCATAATGGATACATCAATATTGACAATGAAAAGATGTCCAAGTCACTTGGCAATTTTGTCACAGTTCATGACATCATTAAGCAGATTGATCCTCAGGTTCTGAGATTTTTCATGATTTCAGTTCATTACCGGAATCCGATCAATTACAGCCAGGAGCTGCTTGAAAAGACAAAGGCTGCTTTCGAGCGCTTGAAAACATCTTACCAAAATCTGAAGCACCGACTCGGAGCAAGCGCTAATCTTACTGATGACAACCAGGAATGGCTGGATAAAATCGCCGGTCTTCGTGAGCAGTTTATCAAGGATATGGATGATGACTTCAATACCGCAAATGGCGTTTCCACCCTGTTTGAACTCTCGAAGCTATCCAATCTGTATTTGATGGAAAAAAACACTTCCGAGGAAGTAATCAACGCATTCATGAAGGAATTCGAGATTTTGTTTGGTGTTCTCGGCCTATCGCTTAAAGATGAGGAATTGCTTGATGAAGAAATCGAAGCCTTGATTGAAAAAAGAACCCAGGCTCGAAAGGAAAGGGATTTCCAGCTAGCAGATGAAATCCGTGACCAGTTGAAGGACATGAATATCATCATCGAAGACACTCCGCAAGGCATCAGATGGAAAAGAGGCTAAATGATGCTGCATTACGAACAAAAAGTAGATGAAAAACAATTGAATAGCCTAGCGCTTGCCTACATGGGTGATGCCGTATATGAACTGTATGTCCGGCATCACCTGCTGCAAAGCGGCAAGGTTCGGCCAAATAAGCTGCATAAAGAAGCGACCGCTTATGTATCAGCAAAATCGCAGGCGAAATACCTCCACAAGCTGATCGAAATGGAGAAGCTGTCCGAAGCGGAAATGACGATTGTAAAAAGGGGCCGGAATGCGAAGTCAGGATCCGTACCGAGAAACACCGACGTGCAAACTTACCGGTATAGCACAGCATTTGAGGCATTGATCGGTTCTCTATATCTGGCAGGTAATGAGAAACGGATTGAAGAACTGATTACAACAATATTTGCACTTGCTGAAGAATAGAAGGGAGGAAAGATTCCATGAGCCAGAAACAAAGCCGGAACAATAGGCAAAAACCAGTTGATGACAAGAAGCGCAAACCAGCTCGGAACCAGGCGCAAAGACTGGATGATAAGCCAAAGAACAGACCAGCCAGAGGCCAGGACCAGAAACATGAGGCAAGGCGTGACCAAAAACACGAGCCAAGACGCGATAGAAAACATGAGCCAAGGCGCGACCAGAAGCACGGACAAAAACCTGACCAGCTTCAAGAACAAAACGAAAACCAGGATTACATAATTGGTAAAAATCCGGTTATCGAAGCCTTGAAATCGGAGCGTGACATTAACAAAATCCTGATAGCGGAGGGCTCTCAGAGCGGACAGATGCAACAGGTAATCGGGATGGCGAAGGAAGCCAATGTCATCGTTCAATTCGTCCCGAAAAAGAAAATCGACCAGCTTGCGGATGGAAATCACCAGGGTGTCATCGCCCAGGTGGCAGCCTATGAATATGCAGAGATCGATGATTTGTTCGCGGTAGCGGAAAAGAAAAATGAGGCTCCTTTCTTTTTGCTCCTCGATGAAATTGAGGATCCACACAATCTTGGTTCCATCATGAGGACAGCTGATGCCTCAGGGGCTCACGGTATTATCATTCCTAAAAGAAGAGCTGTTGGGCTGACAACTACAGTTGCAAAGTTATCAACTGGTGCCATCGAATATATCCCGGTTGCGAGAGTCACGAATATGGCGCAGACAATCGATGAGTTGAAGGAACGCGGTGTCTGGATCGCTGGAACGGATGCATCGGCAGAACAGGATTTTCGTCAAATTGATGGAACTTTGCCTCTTGGTCTGGTGATCGGCAGCGAAGGAAAAGGAATGGGAAGGTTGATCAGGGACAAGTGTGATTTTCTTTTAAGTCTTCCAATGGTTGGACATGTTACTTCCTTGAATGCATCAGTTGCCGCGGCACTCTTGATGTATGAAGTTCACCGCAAACGTCATCCGCTAGGGGAATAGGAATGGATATCCTGCTTGTTGACGGCTACAACATCATTGGCGCATGGCCGGAGCTGGTCAGTTTGAAGAAGAGAGAACTTTCTGCCGCCAGGGACCGCCTGGTGGAAATCATGGCTGAATACCAGGCATATACCGGCTATCACGTCATCATTGTTTTTGACGCCCATTTTGTATCGGGAAACCAAAAGAAATATAAAAATTATAAGGTGGAAGTTATTTTTACAAAAGAAAATGAAACGGCGGATGAGAGGATTGAGAGACTGGCCATCGACCTCAGTAACCGCAAAACGCAGATTCATGTAGCCACCTCAGACTACACCGAGCAGTGGGCAATTTTTGGACAGGGAGCCCTAAGGAAATCAGCAAGGGAGCTGCTTAACGAAACAAATTTAATCAGCAAAAAAATCGAGAAAAGCGTGAAAGTGATCCAGGAAAAGAAGCCAAGTGCCAAGATTCCGCTTACAAAAGAAGTGGCAGAAATTTTTGAAAAATGGCGCAGAGGGGAACATTGACCTGTTGACGCCTTAAAAAAGCCTGCTGTATAATATTTCTAACTGTATGTGCGGGCGGGGGGATCGAAATGAGTGCTGACATCGGGAATCGTTTAAATGAAGCTTATTTGTTGATGGAAGATGAAGAAATTGTAGAAGCAGTGCACAAAGGAGAAAGTGATGCACTTGATTTTCTGATTCACAAATACAGGAATTTTGTTCGGGCGAAAGCACGGTCATATTTCCTGATTGGAGCAGATAAAGAGGACATCGTGCAGGAAGGAATGATCGGCTTATATAAAGCGATCCGTGATTTCCGAGAGGACAAGCTAACATCATTCAAAGCATTTGCAGAACTATGCATTACCCGTCAGATCATTACGGCCATCAAGACGGCCACAAGGCAAAAACACATCCCGCTTAACTCCTATGTTTCCCTGGACAAGCCGATTTATGATGAAGAATCGGACCGGACGCTGATGGATGTTTTATCCGGAGCCAAAGTGATGGACCCCGAAGAGTTATTTATCAACCAGGAAGAGTTTGACCAGATTGAAGTGAAAATGTCAGAGCTGCTGAGTGACCTTGAACGAAAAGTACTTGCATTATATTTGGACGGACAATCCTACCAGGAAATCTCTGAAGAGCTGAATCGCCATGTCAAGTCAATCGACAATGCGCTTCAGCGCGTGAAGCGGAAGCTGGAGAGGTATCTTGAGCTGAGAGAGCTGTCGGTATAAGGTGAATTGCCGAAAAATAGCCGCAAAACTGACTTTTAAATTTGATATCAGAAATTATTGATTTTTAATTTGAATAACTGGCCAGCTCCAGCGCCTAGCCAGTTTTCATCCTCGAGAGGCTTCCTCGAGTATCTTGCGAGAAGCGTTAGCTTTGAGCAGCTCGAGACGCTTGTCTAGTTTCGCCTCCTAGAAACTCCGAAACTTCAACTCCGCCGGCAGAAGCAAAAAGCGCTTCTTTGTCGGAGTCTCCAGTTTCTGCGTTTCTGGGCAGTCGGCTATACATTTCGCTTTCGGTCCTGCCAATGAAGTCAAAGAACGACTTCAATGTCAGGCCCTCCAGTGCATGTCGGGGCTGAACAAGGCGCTTGCGCTTTTCTATTATTGACACAAGCTATCAGCCATGGTATCTTTTTAAAGATATAATAGATGGCGGTTTCATGACATCAGATTGGAATCAGCCTGTTGAAGCGGGTGTAGTGTCAATGAACAACAAAGTGACTCTTGCTTGTAAGGAATGCGGTTCCCGCAATTATTCCACGACAAGCAACAAGCAAACGCAAACAGAACGGCTGGAGCTGAAAAAGTACTGCAGCAACTGCGGTGCCCATACAGTTCATAAGGAAACGAAATAAGGTTTTCAGATAGATCATCATATGGAATCCCGATAAGTTGGAGGTTACAAAATGCAGCGCATCACTAATTTTTTCAGTGAAGTTGGACGTGAAATGAGAAAGGTCAGCTGGCCTAGACGCAAAGAACTGACTCGCTATACGATTATAGTTCTGTCTACAGTTGCTTTTGCTGCTCTATTCTTCGCAGTGTTAGACCTTGGTATTTCTGAATTGATTCGCTTAATTCTTGAATAACCAATACACACTCATGGTATAATGGAAAATATAAACGCAGGACAAGTTTAAAAGCCCGGATAACGGGTTTTTTATTTGCTTGAAAAAAATTCGCATTCAATGCCTGGGATGCAGTGTTTGGTTAACTGTAATACCCGGTCGTTTGGAAATGGGGAGGGACGGACGATTTAGTCCTCGATAATGGAAAAGAATTGGTATGTAGTGCATACTTACTCAGGCTACGAGAACAAGGTCAAGACAAATCTTGAAAAGCGCGTTGAAACAATGGGCATGCAAGATAAGATCTTCCGGGTTATCGTACCTGAAGAAGAAGAAACAGATTTCAAAAATGGTAAAAAGAAAGTTGTTAAGAGAAAGACGTTCCCTGGCTATGTCCTGGTAGAAATAGTCATGACGGATGATTCCTGGTATGTTGTCCGCAACACGCCTGGTGTAACTGGATTCGTTGGCTCTTCTGGTGCAGGCTCAAAACCAACCGCGTTATTGCCTGAAGAAGTAACGTTTATCCTCAAGCGCATGGGAGTGGTGGAGCAGAAGGTTGATATCAACTTCGAACTTGGTGAAACTGTCCAGGTAAGCGAAGGGCCGTTCGCCAACTTCACAGGGACAATTGAAGAAATCGATAAGGACAAGGCGAAGCTTAAAGTTCTTGTCAATATGTTCGGCCGCGATACTCCGGTAGAGCTCGAATTTTCGCAGATTGAAAAAATATAATCTGAAATAGCTTGAAATCAACTTTAAAAAGTGTTAATATTTCATAGGTCAGTATGTCTTGGACGATTGACAGATTATATGTCAAGTTCTTTATTTTATATAAAGACTTTTAAAATGAGTGGGAGGGGAAAATCCCCTATTACCACATCACGGACTTTAAGGAGGTGTGTCTCGTGGCTAAAAAAGTAATTAAGATGGTTAAGTTGCAAATCCCTGCTGGTAAAGCCAATCCGGCACCACCAGTTGGACCTGCACTAGGTCAAGCCGGTGTTAATATCATGGGATTCTGTAAGGAGTTTAACGCTCGTACAGCTGATCAAGCTGGATTAATCATTCCTGTTGAAATTACGGTTTTTGAAGACCGTTCATTTACATTTATTACGAAAACTCCTCCTGCTGCAGTTCTTTTGAAGGTAGCAGCTGGAATCCAGTCTGGTTCTGGTGAACCGAACCGTAATAAAGTAGCAACAGTCAAGCGTGATAAAGTACGTGAGATTGCTGAACAGAAAATGCCTGACCTGAACGCAGCTAGCGTTGAAGCAGCAATGCGCATGGTTGAAGGTACTGCACGCAGCATGGGAATCACAATCGAAGATTAATTTCTGCTGCAGAGGATTGATAGGTTGCGTAGCTGAATTTGATTTCACTCGCAACCTTTTATCTGTCTGATACGGCGCCTTTAGGGCGCCTTCGCTTTTCGTTGTCTAGCTTAGACGTCATAAGGCGCCTTCGCTTTTCAACTTGTCTGGCTTTGGCACCTGACAAAGGTGCCTCCGCTTTTCAAAGTGGGAGGTTATTCCGTTAAAACCACAATATAGGAGGAAATTAAAATGGCTAAAAAAGGTAAAAAGTATCTAGAAGCTGTAAAGCTTGTAGATCGCTCTCAAGCATATACAGTTGCAGAAGCAGTTGATCTTGCTAAGAAGACAAGCACTGTGAAATTTGACGCTACAGTTGAAGCTGCTTTCCGTTTGGGTGTAGACCCTAAGAAAGCTGACCAGCAAATCCGTGGAGCAGTTGTTCTTCCAAACGGTACTGGTAAAACTCAACGTGTTCTAGTATTCGCTAAAGGCGAAAAGTTAAAAGAAGCAGAAGCTGCTGGCGCAGACTATGTTGGCGATGCAGAATACATCACTAAGATCCAGCAAGGCTGGTTCGACTTTGACGTAATCGTTGCAACACCTGACATGATGGGTGAAGTTGGTAAGCTTGGTCGCGTATTGGGACCTAAAGGCTTAATGCCAAACCCTAAGACTGGCACAGTTACTTTTGATGTAACGAAAGCAGTTAACGAAATCAAAGCTGGTAAAGTAGAATACCGCGTTGATAAGTCTGGTAACATCCACGTACCTATCGGAAAAGTTTCTTTCGAAGACGGAAAGCTTGTTGAAAACTTCAACACAATCTTCGAAACTATGATGAAGGTTAAGCCAGCTGCAGCTAAAGGAACTTACATGAAGAACGTTACGATCTCTACTACAATGGGACCTGGCGTTAAAGTAGATCCTTCAACTGTAAAATAATAGTATTTGACAATTAAAGAAGCATTAGATATAATTCTTCTTGTTGTGAAAAAAAAATAACATTTGTACCGCAGACAGCAGGGGCTTATAGCTTAATAACCTGCCGAGGTCATACGATAGAGCAACACTTTTACTATTGTATACTTCCTCCGTGTCTGTCCAGATGCGGAGGTTTTTATTTGATCGGTATAAATGCAACAATCTACAGGAGGTGTAAGGATGAGCAATATCATCGAAGTGAAAAAGCAAATCGTTGACGAGATTGCTGGCAAACTAAAAGAAAGCAAATCAACAATCGTTGTTGATTACCGCGGACTTACAGTTTCTGAAGTAACAGAACTTCGTAAAGAGCTTCGTGAAGCTGGCGTAGAATTCAAAGTTTACAAAAACTCTATGACACGCCGTGCTGCTGAAGCTGCTGAACTTGCTGACTTAAACACATCTTTAACAGGTCCTAACGCAATCGCGTTCAGTACTGAAGATGTAGTAGCGCCAGCGAAGATTCTTAACGAATTCGCTAAAAAGCACGAAGCGCTTGAAATCAAGGCGGGCGTAGTTGAAGGCAACATCGTTACAGTAGAGGAAATCAAGGCACTTGCAGACCTACCGTCTCGCGAAGGTCTACTTTCTATGCTACTCAGCGTACTTCAAGCTCCAATCCGCAATCTTGCTCTTGCTGCAAAAGCTGTTGCAGAACAGAAAGAAGAGCAAGGCGCGTAAGTTAAAAATAATTACCGTTTAACAATAAAAAAACTAACCTATTAGGAGGAAACAAATCATGACTCAAGAACAAATCATTGAAGCAGTTAAAAATATGACTGTTTTAGAACTTAACGATCTAGTAAAAGCAATCGAAGAAGAATTCGGCGTAACTGCTGCTGCACCAGTTGCTATGATGGGTGGAGCTGCTGGAGCTGCTGCTGAAGAACAAACTGAATTTGACGTAGTACTTGCATCTGCTGGCGACCAGAAGATCAAGGTTATCAAAGTTGTTCGTGAAATCACAGGTCTTGGTCTTAAAGAAGCGAAGGAAGTTGTTGACAACGCTCCTAAAGCTCTTAAAGAAGGCGTTTCTAAAGAAGAAGCTGAAGAAATCAAAGCTAAGCTTGAAGAAGTTGGAGCTAACGTCGAAGTTAAGTAATCAACCTTACAATAAAAAGCTCGCTGCTAAAGCGGGCTTTTTTTTCGCTTTATTTGTTTCGAATTTTGCTTTTTATTAATTAAAAGTTTATAATACCGCAGTAGCAATGCAATCCGCGATCGCATTCTTCAAATGAGTCCCCGTGGAGGTGAGAGATTTTGTCTGAACATTATTACTCCCGCAAACCCAGTACCGAAAGCAATCCTGCGAAATGGCAAAGTGAATTGAAGGGGAATAGCTTCCGCTTTAAGACTGACAATGGAGTTTTTTCGAAAAAGGAAGTCGATTTTGGGTCAAGATTATTGATCGACACTTTCGAGTTGAATAAAGCTGGTGGATTGATTCTTGATGTCGGCTGCGGCTATGGACCGATCGGCCTTTCGTTAGCCAAGGCTTTTCCAGAAGCGATGGTCCACTTGGTGGATGTCAATGAAAGAGCGATTATGCTTGCTGAGGAAAATGCGTCCGAAAATAGAGTGACCAACGTGAAAATCTATGAAAGTGACCGGCTGACCGGGGTAGAGGAAAAAGAATTCGATGCAATTCTAACGAACCCGCCGATCCGTGCTGGAAAAAAGGTCGTGCATGATATTTTCGAACAAAGTTTTCTGCATTTAGCTGAAGGCGGAGAGCTTTGGGTGGTCATCCAGAAGAAACAGGGTGCGCCATCAGCGATGGAAAAAATGAAAGAGTTATTTGGTGAAGTAGGCATTGCGGCAAAAAGTAAAGGATACTTTATTCTCAAATCTGTTAAATGTTGACGTGAGAAAACCGCTATGTTAATATTATAAAATGCCAATATATTAGTTTCCTTTTCAATTGCTATTTTCATCGAAAGTTGTATAATTTTGGGCATAAAGGGAAAACTAACAAAATAATTGTTCGTTGCAGGAAATGTGGTTTTTAGGTGAAAACCCTTTTTCTTTTTGTCTTTTGAAATGGAGGAAACTTCATGGACAAGACAGGGATAGATGAATAATAACGCTTGATTTGAGGGGTGAATCAGTTGACAGGTCAACTAGTTCAGTATGGACGACACCGCCAACGTAGAAGTTATGCTCGCATCAGTGAAGTTTTGGAATTGCCGAATTTGATTGAAATTCAAACCTCTTCCTATCAGTGGTTTCTTGATGAGGGCCTCCGTGAAATGTTCCAGGACATTTCACCGATTGAAGACTTTACTGGTAACTTATCGTTAGAGTTTATCGATTACAGTCTTGGCGAACCGAAATATCCAGTGGAAGAATCGAAAGAAAGAGACGTCACTTACTCCGCACCATTGCGAGTAAAGGTCCGCCTTGTGAATAAGGAAACAGGTGAAGTAAAGGACCAGGATGTCTTCATGGGCGATTTCCCGCTTATGACAGAAACTGGCACGTTTGTAATTAACGGTGCTGAAAGGGTTATCGTTTCCCAGTTAGTGCGCTCACCAAGTGTGTACTACAGTGGAAAACTTGATAAGAATGGGAAGAAAGGGTTCACTGCGACCGTTATTCCTAACCGTGGCGCCTGGTTAGAGTATGAAACAGATGCCAAGGATGTTGTATATGTAAGGATCGATCGTACGAGGAAACTCCCTGTTACGGTTCTTTTGCGTGCATTAGGGTTCGGTTCTGATCAAGAAATCATTGATCTGATCGGTGATAACGAATATATCCGTAATACTCTTGAAAAAGACAATACGGAAAGTACGGAAAAAGCGCTTCTTGAAATTTATGAGCGTCTCCGTCCAGGCGAACCGCCTACAGTTGACAACGCAAAAAGCCTTCTGGTATCAAGATTCTTTGATCCAAAGCGCTATGACCTTGCAAATGTAGGGCGTTATAAAATCAACAAAAAGCTTCATATTAAAAACCGTTTATTCGGGCAAAAGCTTGCTGAAACATTAGTAGACCCAGAAACAGGAGAAATCATTGCCGAGAAAGGCGTCACTTTAGACCGCCGTACACTCGATAAGATCATACCTGCGCTGGAGAAGAATGTTGGCTTCAAGGATTTCAGCCCATATGGCGGCGTGGTTGAAGAGGACGTAACGCTGCAAAGCATTAAAATCTACTCTCCGAACGATGTTGAGGGCGAGAAAGAAATTAATGTTTTAGGAAACGCCTATGTCCCTGAACCGATCAAAAACATCACGCCTGCTGATATCATTTCATCCATCAGCTACTTCTTTAACTTGTTGCATGGTGTTGGCGATACGGATGACATCGACCATTTAGGAAACAGACGCCTTCGTTCTGTTGGTGAACTGTTGCAGAACCAATTCCGTATTGGTTTGTCCAGAATGGAGCGTGTAGTCCGTGAAAGAATGTCCATCCAGGATACAAATACGATTACACCACAGCAATTAATCAATATCCGCCCGGTAATTGCGTCCATTAAAGAGTTCTTTGGAAGCTCCCAGCTTTCACAGTTCATGGACCAGACAAATCCGCTGGCTGAATTGACACATAAAAGGCGTCTATCTGCATTGGGACCTGGTGGTCTTACACGTGAACGCGCTGGTTTCGAAGTGCGTGACGTTCACTATTCCCACTACGGACGTATGTGCCCGATTGAAACGCCGGAAGGTCCGAACATCGGTTTGATCAACTCACTTTCAAGTTTCGCTAAGGTTAATCGCTTCGGATTCATTGAGACTCCGTACCGCCGCGTTGATCCTGAAACAGGTAAAGTGACAAGCCATTTTGATTACTTAACAGCTGATGAAGAAGATAACTATGTAGTTGCACAGGCGAATGCTCGTCTTGCTGATGATGGTTCTTTCATTGATGATGAAGTAATAGCCCGTTTCCGTGGTGAAAATACAGTCGTCAAACGTGACCGCGTCGATTATATGGACGTATCACCTAAGCAGGTTGTATCTGCAGCGACTGCGTGTATCCCGTTCTTGGAAAACGATGACTCCAACCGTGCACTAATGGGTGCGAACATGCAAAGACAGGCTGTTCCGTTAATGCAGCCGGAAGCACCAATCGTAGGTACGGGAATGGAGCACGTGAACGCAAAGGATTCCGGTGCTGCAGTAATCTGTAAGCATGAAGGAATTGTAGAACACGTTGAAGCTCGTCAAGTATGGGTTCGCCGTGTTACTGAAGTAGACGGCCAGGAAGTTAAGGGTGACCTTGATAAATACCGCATGCTTAAGTTCATTCGTTCCAATCAGGGTACTTGTTATAACCAGCGCCCAATCGTAAGCCTTGGTGACCGTGTAGTTAAAGGAGAAATCCTTGCTGACGGACCTTCTATGGAAGCAGGAGAACTTGCACTTGGCCGCAACGTCCTTGTTGGCTTCATGACATGGAATGGCTATAACTATGAAGATGCCATCATCATGAGTGAGCGCCTTGTTAAAGATGATGTTTATACATCAATCCATATAGAAGAATACGAATCAGAGTCCCGAGATACTAAGCTTGGACCTGAAGAAATCACACGCGATATCCCTAACGTCGGGGAAGATGCATTGAGAAACCTTGACGAGCGCGGAATCATCCGTGTTGGTGCCGAAGTAAAAGACGGAGATCTTCTTGTCGGTAAGGTAACACCTAAAGGGGTTACTGAATTGACAGCTGAAGAACGCCTCTTGCATGCAATCTTTGGTGAAAAAGCAAGGGAAGTCCGTGATACATCATTGCGTGTTCCACACGGCGGCGGCGGGATTGTCCTTGACGTCAAAGTGTTCAATCGCGAAGATGGCGACGAACTTCCTCCTGGAGTGAACCAGTTGGTCCGTGCTTACATCGTTCAGAAGCGTAAGATTTCTGAAGGGGATAAGATGGCGGGACGCCACGGTAACAAAGGGGTTATCTCGAAAATCCTTCCGGAAGAGGATATGCCTTTCCTGCCGGACGGAACACCAGTCGATATCATGCTTAACCCACTAGGGGTACCATCACGTATGAACATCGGTCAGGTTCTTGAGCTTCACCTTGGTATGGCAGCACGCTACCTTGGAATCCATGTTGCTTCACCGGTATTCGATGGTGCTCGTGAGGAAGATGTATGGTCAACAATCCAGGAAGCTGGTATGGCCAGAGATGCGAAAACTGTCCTATATGATGGACGTACAGGTGAACCATTCGATAACCGTGTATCTGTCGGTGTCATGTACATGATTAAGCTTGCTCACATGGTAGACGATAAGCTTCATGCTCGTTCTACTGGACCATACTCACTTGTTACGCAGCAGCCACTCGGCGGTAAAGCTCAGTTCGGCGGACAGCGTTTCGGGGAGATGGAGGTTTGGGCGCTTGAAGCATACGGCGCTGCTTACACATTGCAGGAAATCTTAACCGTCAAGTCCGATGATGTTGTTGGACGTGTTAAAACATACGAAGCAATTGTAAAAGGTGAAAACGTACCAGAACCAGGCGTTCCTGAATCATTCAAAGTATTGATGAAAGAACTTCAGAGTCTTGGTATGGACGTCAAGATCCTATCAGGCGATGAAAAAGAGATCGAAATGCGCGATTTTGATGATGAAGAAGAATTGCAGCATGCAGAAACATTGACAATTGCTCCTGAAACAGAAGAAATGAATTCTGAAAAAGTAGGAATGAAAGAATAGGTCCATCTAATAGGCACACGTGAACAAACAGTTGAATAACAGTATTGTCCACGTGTGTTCCTTTTTGGGTGGCCATAAGGGTAAAACCCTAGATTAAAAGGGAGGTAGGCCCCTTGCTAGATGTTAATAATTTTGAGTACATGAAAATTGGCCTCGCTTCACCAGACAAGATCCGTTCATGGTCTTTCGGTGAGGTTAAAAAGCCGGAAACAATCAACTATCGTACTTTAAAACCAGAAAAAGACGGCTTATTCTGTGAACGTATCTTCGGACCGACGAAGGACTGGGAATGTCACTGTGGGAAGTACAAAAGAGTTCGCTACAAAGGCGTAGTCTGTGACCGATGCGGTGTTGAAGTAACACGCGCAAAAGTCCGTCGTGAAAGAATGGGACACATCGAGCTTGCAGCTCCTGTTTCTCACATCTGGTACTTCAAAGGTATTCCTAGCCGTATGGGACTTATCCTTGATATGTCTCCGCGCGCACTTGAAGAGGTTATTTACTTTGCTTCTTACGTCGTTACGGAAACTGGCGACACTGCCCTTGAGAAGAAGCAGTTGTTGTCAGAAAAAGAATACCGCGCTTATCGTGAAAAATACGGTAATAAATTCCAGGCGGCAATGGGAGCAGAAGCAATCAAAAAGCTGCTTTCAGATATCGACCTTGATAAAGAAGCCGACATGCTTAAGGAAGAATTAAGAACAGCACAAGGCCAGCGTCGTACTCGTGCGATCAAGCGTCTTGAAGTAGTTGAAGCGTTCCGTGGTTCAGGCAATGAGCCATCTTGGATGATCCTTGATGTCCTCCCTGTCATCCCGCCGGAACTTCGCCCGATGGTACAACTTGATGGAGGTCGATTCGCAACTTCCGACCTGAACGATTTATACCGCCGAGTAATCAACCGTAACAACCGCCTTAAACGTCTTCTTGACCTTGGTGCTCCTAGCATCATCGTTCAGAACGAAAAGCGTATGCTTCAGGAAGCTGTTGACGCGTTGATCGATAATGGCCGCCGCGGCCGTCCGGTAACAGGACCAGGTAACCGTCCGTTGAAGTCCCTGTCTCATATGCTTAAGGGTAAGCAAGGTCGTTTCCGTCAAAACCTTCTTGGTAAGCGTGTTGACTACTCTGGACGTTCTGTTATCGTCGTAGGTCCTAACCTGCAAATGTACCAGTGCGGTCTGCCTAAAGAAATGGCACTTGAGCTGTTCAAGCCATTCGTAATGAAAGAATTAGTGCAAAAAGGTTTAGCGCACAACATTAAGTCTGCTAAACGTAAAATTGAGCGCGTTAGCCCTGAGGTTTGGGATGTTCTAGAAGATGTAATCAGAGAACACCCAGTATTGCTTAACCGTGCCCCAACACTTCACAGACTTGGAATCCAGGCGTTCGAGCCAACGTTAGTAGAAGGACGCGCAATCCGTCTTCACCCGCTCGTATGTACAGCTTATAACGCTGACTTCGACGGTGACCAGATGGCAGTTCACGTGCCACTTTCTGCTGAAGCACAGGCAGAAGCACGTCTATTGATGCTTGCTGCTCAGAACATCCTGAACCCTAAGGATGGAAAGCCGGTTGTTACTCCTTCACAGGATATGGTTTTAGGTAACTATTACCTGACTCTGGAAAGAGAAGATGCTGTCGGTGAAGGCATGGTCTTTAAAGATGCGAATGAAGCATTGATCGCATACCAGAATGGCTATGTACATCTTCATACTCGTATTGCTGTTGCCGCATCATCACTTGGCAACCAGACATTCAATGAAGAGCAAAATGGCCAGCTCTTGATCACGACAGTTGGAAAGCTGATTTTCAATGAAATCCTTCCAGCGTCATTCCCTTACATCAATGAGCCTTCCAAGCAAAATCTTGAGGAGAAAACTCCAGAGAAGTATTTTGTGGAAAAAGGCGCAGATGTGAAGGAAGTCATCAAGTCTATGCCATTGGTGGATCCGTTCAAGAAGAAAATTCTTGGAAACATCATTGCTGAAGTGTTCAAGAAGTTCAAAATCACTGAAACATCAAAAATGCTTGACCGTATGAAGGGTCTTGGCTTCACATACTCGACTAAAGCGGGTATTACGGTTGGTGTGGCTGATATCGTGGTTCTTAAAGAGAAGCAGGAAATCATTTCAGAAGCACAAACAAAGGTAGATAATGTTCTTAAGCAGTTCAGACGCGGTTTGATTACCGAGGATGAGCGTTATGATCGCGTAATTTCTATCTGGAGCCAGGCGAAGGATAATATCCAGGCTAAGCTGATGAAATCACTAGATAATTCAAATCCTATCTTCATGATGAGTGACTCCGGTGCCCGTGGTAACGCGTCCAACTTCACACAGCTTGCTGGTATGCGTGGTCTGATGGCCAACCCGGCTGGACGAATCATCGAGTTGCCGATCAAGTCAAGTTTCCGTGAAGGTCTGACAGTATTGGAGTACTTCATCTCCACTCACGGTGCTCGTAAAGGTCTTGCCGATACAGCACTTAAGACTGCTGACTCAGGTTACCTGACTCGCCGTCTCGTAGACGTAGCACAGGATGTTATCGTTCGCGAAGACGATTGCGGTACAGACAGAGGTTTATTTATCAAATCACTTAAAGATGGTACTGAAGTAATCGAACCTCTAGATGAGCGTTTAATTGGCCGTTATGCACGAAAGGCAATCAAGCATCCTGAAACAAAGGCTGTGATTGTACCTGAAAACGGATTGATTACAGAAGACTTGACTGTTGAAATAGTAGAAGCAGGTATCGAAGAAGTATGGATCCGCTCTGCATTCACATGTAATACACGCCATGGCGTATGTAAGAAGTGTTACGGACGCAACCTTGCGACCGGCCAGGAAGTCGAAGTTGGCGAAGCAGTCGGTATCATTGCTGCCCAGTCAATCGGTGAGCCAGGTACTCAGCTTACAATGCGTACATTCCATACGGGCGGTGTTGCAGGAGACGATATCACACAAGGTCTTCCGCGTATCCAGGAATTGTTCGAAGCACGTAATCCTAAAGGGCAAGCTGTCATCTCTGAATTGGAAGGTGTCGTAGTCGGCATCAACGAAGGAAAAGATCGTCAGCAGGAAATCGTCATTCAGGGTGAAATCGAAAGCCGCACATACAATGCGCCATATACAGCACGCCTAAAGGTTGCTATAAATGACCATGTAGAACGCGGTCAGGAACTCACAGAAGGTTCGATCGACCCTAAGGAACTTTTAAGAGTCAAAGATGTTCAATCCGTGCAGGAATACTTGTTGAAAGAAGTTCAAAAGGTATACCGTATGCAAGGTGTTGAAATCGGCGACAAGCACGTAGAAGTAATGGTGCGCCAGATGATGCGCAAGATCAGGGTTATCGACGCTGGTGAAACAGATGTACTACCAGGCACATTGCTTGAAATCCATCAGTTCACTGACGCTAACCGCAAAGCACTTCTTGAAGGCAAAATGCCAGCAACAGGACGTCCAGTACTGCTTGGTATCACAAAAGCATCACTTGAGACGGATTCATTCCTGTCTGCAGCATCCTTCCAGGAAACAACACGAGTGCTTACAGATGCTGCGATCAAAGGCAAGCGCGATGAGCTTCTCGGCCTGAAGGAAAATGTTATCATCGGTAAACTCGTTCCAGCAGGAACAGGCATGCAGCGTTACAGAAGAGCTGAGCCGATCTCAATGGAAGAAGAAAATGCCGAAGACGCAATTACTGTAGAGTAATAAAATAAAGTACGCGGTGCTTTCCTATCAAGATAGGAAGTGCCGCGTTTTTAAAGAAAAAAGAAAGTTATCTATGAATAAAAGCGACATTTAGCGAAAAAAGTTTTTTAATGCTGTTGACATACCTTGCGCTAAGTGTTAATATTTCAAAGGTGCTCCTATTTACCGGTTACTTTGGAGGATATCATGTCTTATGAAAAAGTAGCTCAGGCTAAAAAGATTATAGTAGGATCAAAGCAAACAGTGAAAGCACTGAAGGCTGGCGAAGTAATCGAACTGGTCATTGCGAAGGACGCTGACATGAAAGTGACAGCGAATCTATTGCAGACTGCCAGGGAAATGAACACTGCCATCACCTATGTCGACTCTATGAAAAAATTAGGGAAGGCATGCGGGATTGCCGTAGGAGCTTCAGCTGTAGCGATTACCAAGTAAAAACTGTTTTTGCAGTGAACTGCAAGAACTTTGTTTTTTGTTAAAAAATGAACCACCTGGATGTGTGGGCTTACAAAAATGTGAAGGGAGGAAAATGATCATGCCTACTATTAACCAATTAGTGCGCAAGCCGCGTAGCTCTAAAGAGGAGAAGTCAAAATCTCCAGCGCTTAATAAAGGTTACAACAGCTTCAAGAAAGCTCAAACTAACGTTTCATCTCCACAAAAGCGTGGTGTATGTACTCGTGTTGGTACTATGACTCCTAAGAAGCCAAACTCAGCGTTGCGTAAATACGCTCGTGTACGTTTGACTAACGGAATCGAGGTAACAGCTTATATCCCTGGTATCGGGCACAACCTTCAAGAGCACAGTGTTGTTCTTATCCGTGGAGGACGTGTAAAAGACTTACCGGGTGTACGTTACCACATCGTTCGTGGTGCTCTTGATACTGCTGGAGTAAACAACCGTATGCAGGGCCGTTCTAAGTACGGTACTAAGAGACCAAAAGCAGCTAAAAAATAATAAACAAAACTAATTAGCCTTTTTGAAAGGAGGAAAAAACATGCCACGTAAAGGTCCAGTTGCAAAAAGAGACGTATTGCCGGATCCGATTTATAACTCAAAGCTTATCACTCGCTTGATCAACAAGATGATGATCGATGGCAAGAGAGGTAAATCACAAAAGATCCTTTATTCAGCTTTTGATATCATTCGTGAGCGTTCAGGCAAAGAGCCAATCGAAGTATTCGATGCAGCTCTTAAGAACATCATGCCTGTTCTAGAAGTAAAAGCACGCCGTGTAGGTGGAGCTAACTATCAAGTACCAATCGAGGTGCGTGCAGACCGCCGTACAACTCTTGGTCTTCGCTGGTTGGTAAACTACTCACGTCTTCGTGGGGAAAAGACAATGGAAGAGCGTCTTGCTAACGAAATTCTTGACGCTGCTAACAACACTGGTGCTTCTGTTAAGAAGCGCGAAGATACACACAAAATGGCGGAAGCAAACAAAGCATTCGCTCACTATCGTTGGTAATCTTACCTTCAATCTAAAAACACTTATACTAGGAAGGAGAAAGACCAAATGGCAAGAGAGTTCTCCTTAGAAAAAACTCGTAATATTGGAATCATGGCTCATATTGATGCTGGTAAAACAACAACAACTGAGCGTGTTCTTTATTATACTGGCCGTATTCACAAAATCGGCGAAACACACGAAGGTGCTTCTCAAATGGACTGGATGGAGCAGGAACAAGAGCGTGGTATCACGATCACTTCTGCTGCAACAACAGCTTCTTGGAAAGAACACCGCGTAAACATCATCGATACACCAGGGCACGTAGACTTCACTGTTGAAGTTGAACGTTCACTTCGTGTACTTGATGGTGCAGTAGCAGTACTTGACGCACAGTCAGGTGTTGAGCCTCAAACAGAAACAGTTTGGCGCCAAGCTACAACTTATGGAGTCCCACGTGTAGTATTCGTTAACAAAATGGATAAGCTAGGCGCGGATTTCCTATACTCTGTATCAACTATTCATGATCGTCTCCAAGCTAACGCTCACCCGATCCAACTTCCGATCGGTGCTGAAGATGAGTTTGAAGCAATCATCGACTTAGTTGAAATGAGAGCAATATTCTATGGTAATGACCTTGGAACAGAAATCTCTGTTGGGGAAATTCCAGAAGAGTATATGGCTAAAGCTGAAGAATACCGTGAAAAGTTAGTTGAAGCGGTAGCTGAGCTTGACGAAGAGTTAATGGAAAAATACCTTGGCGGAGAAGAGCTTACAGTCGAAGAGATCAAAGCTGCAATCCGTAAAGGTACTACAAATGTTGAATTCTACCCAGTTATCTGTGGTTCAGCATTCAAAAACAAAGGTGTTCAGCTAATGCTTGACGCTGTTATCGACTACCTTCCATCTCCACTGGATGTTCCTGCTATTAAAGGTACATTACCGGATTCAGAAGAAGAAGTTGAGCGTCATGCGGACGACAACGAGCCATTCTCTGCTCTAGCGTTCAAAGTTATGACTGACCCTTATGTTGGTAAGTTAACGTTCTTCCGCGTTTACTCTGGTACTCTTGAGTCTGGATCATATGTTCAGAACTCAACTAAAGGAAAGCGTGAGCGTATCGGACGTATCCTTCAGATGCACGCAAACAGCCGTCAGGAAATCTCAAAGGTTTACGCGGGTGATATTGCAGCAGCTGTAGGACTTAAGGATACTACTACAGGTGACACTCTATGTGATGATAAGAACCTTGTTATCTTGGAATCCATGCAGTTCCCTGAGCCAGTAATCCAGTTATCTGTTGAGCCTAAGTCAAAAGCTGACCAGGACAAGATGACAACTGCATTGCAGAAGCTTCAAGAAGAAGATCCAACATTCCGCGCACACACTGACCAGGAAACTGGACAGGTTATCATCGCTGGAATGGGTGAACTTCACCTTGACATCATCGTTGACCGCATGAAGCGCGAATTTAAAGTGGAAGCTAACGTAGGTGCGCCTCAGGTAGCATATCGTGAAACTTTCCGCGAATCAGCTTCTGTTGAAGGTAAATTCGCACGTCAGTCAGGTGGACGTGGTCAATTCGGACACGTTTGGATTGAATTCTCTCCAAACGAAGAAGGAAAAGGATTCGAATTCGAGAACGGTATCGTCGGTGGTGTAGTTCCACGTGAATACATCCCAGCGGTTCAAGCTGGTCTAGAAGATGCTCTTGATCGCGGAGTTCTTGCAGGATATCCACTTGTAGACATCAAGGCAAGACTGTTTGACGGATCTTACCACGATGTTGACTCCTCTGAAATGGCGTTTAAAATCGCTGCTTCAATGGCACTTAAGAATGCGGCTTCCAAGTGTAAGCCAGTTATCCTTGAGCCTGTCATGAGGGTTGAAGTTGTTATCCCTGAAGAATACCTTGGAGATATCATGGGTATGATTACTGCTCGTCGCGGACGCGTCGAAGGTATGGATGCTCGTGGTAACGCTCAAGTTGTTCGTGCGATGGTTCCACTTTCAGAAATGTTCGGTTATGCAACTGCCCTTCGTTCAAGTACTCAAGGACGTGGTGTATTCTCAATGCACTTCGACCACTACGAAGAAGTTCCTAAGTCTGTTTCTGAAGAAATCATCAAAAAAAATAAAGGTGAATAATTGATTTTCACCTATTAATCAAGTATAACTACTAATGTAAGCATAACGCTGTGGAATAGGTGATCCTGTTCCACGGCACATTAAAATATACTTAATTTTCATATATTAAAGGAGGATTTTTCTAATGGGAAAAGCTAAATTCGATCGTTCTAAGCCACACGTTAACATTGGTACAATTGGTCACGTTGACCATGGTAAAACTACTCTAACAGCTGCTATCACTACTGTTCTTTCTAAAGTAGGCGGCGGTGAAGCACGCGGATATGACCAAATCGACGCTGCTCCAGAAGAGCGCGAGCGTGGAATCACAATCTCAACTGCACACGTTGAGTATGAAACTGCAACTCGTCACTATGCACACGTTGACTGCCCAGGACACGCTGACTATGTTAAGAACATGATCACTGGTGCTGCACAAATGGACGGCGGTATCCTAGTAGTATCTGCTGCTGACGGCCCAATGCCACAAACTCGTGAGCACATCCTTCTTTCTCGTCAGGTAGGCGTACCTTACCTTGTTGTATTCATGAACAAGTGTGACATGGTTGATGACGAAGAACTTCTTGAACTAGTAGAAATGGAAGTACGTGACCTTCTTTCTGAGTACGACTTCCCTGGCGATGACATCCCAGTTATCAAAGGTTCTGCTCTTAAAGCTCTTGAAGGAGAGCCAGAATGGGAAGAAAAAATCAACGAGCTTATGGCTGCAGTTGATGAGTACATCCCAACACCAGCACGTGACACTGAAAAGCCATTCATGATGCCTGTTGAGGACGTATTCTCAATCACTGGCCGTGGAACAGTTGCTACTGGTCGTGTTGAGCGTGGAGTAGTTAAAGTCGGTGACGTTATTGAAATCATCGGTATGACTGAAGAACCAAAATCTACTACTGTAACAGGTGTAGAAATGTTCCGTAAGCTTCTTGACTATGCTGAAGCTGGAGACAACATCGGTGCACTTCTTCGTGGGGTAGCTCGTGAAGATATCCAACGTGGTCAAGTACTTGCTAAGCCAGGTTCTGTTAAGCCACACACAAAGTTCACTGCTGAAGTATACGTTCTTTCAAAAGAAGAAGGTGGACGTCACACTCCATTCTTCACAAACTACCGTCCACAGTTCTACTTCCGTACAACTGATGTAACTGGTATTTGTAACCTTCCTGAAGGCGTAGAAATGGTTATGCCTGGCGACAACATCGAAATGACTGTTGAACTAATCGCTCCAATCGCTATCGAAGAAGGAACTAAGTTCTCAATTCGTGAAGGCGGCCGTACTGTAGGCGCTGGCGTTGTAGCTTCAATTCAAGAGTAGTTTTTAATAAAAACAATGAAAGCAGCTGGATGACGATCCAGCTGCTTTTTTGTTCCATATTTTAAAGAGAAGTTTGATATTATTACAAATGTAAATTTTAGATTTGGATATATACAGTAATAAAAAAGAATAAAGCCATGATAGAAGAGAATGAAACGAGAGATTGATCACTTAAAAGTGATAATGTGCGGATAAAAAGGAACCCAGAGAGTTAATCGTCATATATCTAATGTAATCTTTATCAGATTCTCTATAGCCAGATAATCAGACACCAATTTGAGT
Organism: Bacillus sp. ISL-37; assembly: GCF_018613315.1. GTDB lineage: Bacteria > Bacillota > Bacilli > Bacillales > Cytobacillaceae > Mesobacillus. The sequence continues at coordinate 37,004 of NZ_JAGGQL010000009.1, forward strand.
TAATGAGCAAGGGTGTAAACATTACTCCCCGGCACACATTATTAAAATCCTTTCAAAACTCAAATGAGTTTCTTCTATAATATAAGTGCAAATCCAAAACGCTGCATGTATTCTCCGAATTCATGATCCCACGTTCTACAGGAATATTTTTCACCACGTCCAAATAGTTAGAAATCTCTTTCCCTACTTGTAAAATGCAGTAGCGACCGCTATAATAGTAAAAGTGTGTTAAACATAATTAAAAAGCGGAATACTTCTTGCATTTGGGTTATGTTTTATGTATAATAGACAATGTTGGTCTTTGACTGCGATGATGCGAAAGGTTGCTGACACACCCGGCCGCTTTGCCATGGCGAGTGTGTGGGAAATTTTCGCGGAGAATGTCTATTTTAAAATAGGCGAAAAGGAGGGAAAGTAATGGCAAAACAAAAAATTCGTATCCGTTTGAAAGCTTATGATCACAGGATTCTTGATCAATCTGCAGAGAAAATTGTTGAAACTGCAAAACGTTCTGGTGCGGCGGTGTCTGGTCCAATCCCACTACCTACAGAAAAGTCAATTTACACAATTCTTCGTGCGGTGCATAAGTACAAGGATTCTCGTGAGCAGTTCGAGATGCGTACGCATAAGCGTCTGATTGATATCATCAATCCGACTCCGCAAACGGTCGATTCACTAATGCGTTTAGACCTGCCATCAGGTGTAGATATCGAAATCAAACTTTAATAAATAAACATTATAATTCACAGGAGGTGTGACTGAAATGACCAAAGGAATCTTAGGAAGAAAGATCGGTATGACTCAAGTATTTGCTGAAAACGGCGACCTTATCCCGGTTACTGTGGTAGAAGCTTCTCCAAACGTAGTGCTTCAAGTGAAATCTGCTGAGACAGATGGCTACGAAGCAATCCAGCTTGGCTTTGAAGACAAGCGCGAAAAGCTCTCTAACAAACCTGAAAAAGGCCACGTTTCAAAAGCAAACACTGCTCCTAAGCGCTTCGTAAAAGAATTAAACGGAGTCGATGTAGCAGGATATGAAGTTGGTCAGGAAGTCAAAGTTGATATTTTCGCAGAAGGCGATATCGTAGATGTTACAGGAATCTCAAAGGGTAAAGGTTTCCAAGGTGTAATCAAGCGCCACGGACAATCTCGCGGACCAATGGCTCACGGTTCTCGTTACCACCGCCGCCCTGGTTCAATGGGTCCTGTTGCTCCAAACCGCGTATTCAAGGGTAAATTGCTACCTGGACGCATGGGTGGAGAGCAGATCACTGTTCAAAACCTGCAAATCGTTAAAATTGACGTAGAGCGTAACCTTCTTCTAATCAAAGGAAACGTTCCTGGTGCTAGAAAAGCCCTTCTAAAAATCAAAGCTGCTGTAAAAGCTAAGTAATTTTTACAGGAAAGGAGGAAACAAGAATGCCTAAAGTAGCATTATTTAACCAAGCTGGTTCACAAGTTGGAGAAATCGAACTTAACGATTCAGTATTTGGTATTGAGCCTAACAACCACGTAATGTTCGAAGCAGTAGTCATGCAGAGAGCTTCATTGCGTCAGGGAACTCATAAAACTAAAATTCGTTCTGAAGTAGCGGGCGGTGGACGTAAGCCGTGGAAACAAAAAGGAACTGGACGTGCGCGTCAGGGTTCTATCCGTTCTCCACAATGGCGCGGTGGCGGTACTGTATTCGGTCCTGTTCCACGCAGCTACAGCTATAAATTGCCTAAAAAAGTTCGTCGTTTAGCAATCAAATCTGCTTTATCATCAAAAGTACAATCTGAAAACATCCTTGTTCTTGAAAGCCTTGCTTTTGAAGCTCCAAAGACAAAGGAATTCAAAAACGTGCTTAGTGGTCTTTCTGTTAACAAGAAAGCCTTGATCGTAACAGCAGGTCTTGAAGAGAACGTAGCACTTTCAGCACGTAACATTCCTGGAGTAACTGTTGTTACTGCTGATGGAATCAACGTATTGGATGTTCTAAATCATGATAAGCTGATCATGACAAAAGCAGCTGTTGAAAAAGTAGAGGAGGTGCTTGCATAATGGATGCACGCGATATCATTAAGCGCCCCGTTATTACAGAACGTTCTTCTGATCTAATGACTGAGAAGAAGTACACTTTCGAAGTTGACACTAGAGCTAACAAAACTCAAGTTAAAGACGCGATTGAAACTATTTTCGGCGTTAACGTTGAAAAAGTAAACATCATGAATTACAAAGGTAAGTTCAAGCGTATGGGCAAGTTCGGCGGTTATACAAATAAGCGTCGTAAAGCGATCGTTAAACTTACTCAAGACAGCAAAGAAATCGAATTCTTCGAAGTATAATAATCCAATAAGAAGAGGAGGGAAACGAAATGGCGATTAAAAAGTACAAACCTACCTCCAACGGTCGTCGTAATATGACAGCATCTGATTTTGCTGAGATTACAACTGACAAGCCGGAAAAATCCTTGCTTGCTCCGTTGCACAGAAAAGGCGGTCGTAACAACCAGGGTAAGTTAACTGTTCGTCATCAAGGTGGCGGCCATAAGCGTCAGTACAGAATCATCGACTTTAAACGTACAAAAGATGGCATTCCAGGACGCGTTGCCACAATTGAGTATGATCCAAACCGTTCAGCAAACATTGCGTTAATTAATTATGTAGATGGTGAAAAGAGATACATCCTAGCTCCTAAAAACCTAGTAGTAGGTATGGAAGTTATGTCTGGCCCAACAGCTGACATTAAAGTAGGTAACGCTCTTCCACTAGCTAACATCCCAGTTGGTACAGTAGTACACAACATCGAATTGAAGCCTGGCAAAGGTGGACAATTAGTTCGTTCTGCTGGTACTTCAGCACAGGTTCTTGGTAAAGAAGGTAAATATGTATTGATTCGTTTGAACTCAGGCGAAGTACGTATGATCCTTTCTGAGTGCCGCGCGACTGTAGGTCAAGTTGGTAACGAACAACACGAATTGATCAACATCGGTAAAGCAGGTCGTTCACGCTGGTTAGGCAAGCGCCCAACAGTTCGTGGATCTGTAATGAACCCTAACGATCACCCACACGGTGGTGGTGAAGGACGCTCCCCAATCGGACGTAAATCACCAATGTCACCATGGGGCAAGCCGACTCTTGGTTACAAGACTCGCAAGAAGAAGAACAAATCCGACAAGTTTATTGTACGTCGTCGTAAAAAATAACGGGATTGATCTACGGTTCGCGGGAACCGTAGGGCAATCACGAAGGGAGGTTCAATCATGGGTCGTAGCTTAAAAAAAGGACCTTTTGTTGATGAGCACTTAATCACAAAGATCGAAAAGTTAAATGAAACTGAAGCGAAGAAAGTTGTTAAGACTTGGTCTCGCCGTTCAACGATCTTCCCACAATTCATCGGACACACGATTGCTGTCTACGATGGTCGCAAACATGTACCTGTTTATGTCACTGAAGACATGGTAGGCCACAAGCTTGGAGAATTCGCTCCAACTCGTACTTACAAAGGACATGGTAATGACGATAAGAAAACAAGACGTTAATGAGAGGAGGGCATCCAAATGCAAGCTAAAGCTGTTGCAAGAACAGTTCGTATTGCTCCTCGTAAAGCTCGACTAGTTCTAGATTTAATTCGAGGAAAGCAAGTTGGTGAAGCGGTAGCTATCTTAAACCTTACCCCTAAGGCAGCTTCTCCAATCGTAGATAAAGTGTTGAAATCTGCATTAGCAAACGCAGAGCACAACTATGAGATGGATGTTAATAACCTTGTCGTATCGGAAGCTTACGCTAACGAAGGACCAACGTTGAAACGTTTCCGTCCACGTGCTATGGGCCGTGCAAGTGCTATTAACAAACGTACTAGCCACATTACTATCGTTTTATCAGAAAAGAAGGAGGGATAATCAGTGGGTCAAAAAGTAAATCCAGTCGGTTTGCGTGTCGGAATCATCCGTGATTGGGAATCAAAATGGTACGCAGGCAAAGACTACGCTGATCTTTTACACGAAGACCTTAAGGTTCGTGAGTACATCACTAAGCGTTTACGCGATGCTTCTCTTTCTAAAGTAGAAATCGAGCGCGCTGCAAACCGCTTGAATGTAACTGTCCACACAGCGAAGCCAGGAATGGTAATCGGTAAGGGTGGTACAGAAGTTGAAGCACTTCGTAAAGCGCTAAACGAACTGACAGGCAAACGTGTTCATATAAACATTCTTGAAATTAAAAGAGCTGATATCGAGGCGAAATTGGTTGCTGAAAACATCGCACGCCAATTGGAAAACCGCGTATCTTTCCGTCGCGCACAGAAGCAAGTTATCCAACGTGCAATGCGTGCTGGCGCTAAAGGTATCAAGACAATGGTATCCGGCCGTCTTGGCGGTGCTGACATCGCTCGTTCAGAACATTACAGCGAAGGAACAGTTCCACTTCATACTCTTCGTGCCGATATCGATTATGCTACTGCTGAAGCAGATACAACTTACGGTAAGCTAGGCGTTAAAGTATGGATTTATCGTGGAGAGGTCCTTCCTACGAAGAAGAAAAAAGAGGAAGGAGGCAAATAATATGTTATTGCCTAAACGCGTTAAATATCGCCGTCAACACCGTGGCAAGATGCGCGGTCAAGCTAAAGGCGGTACTGAAGTAAACTTCGGTGAATTCGGTTTGCAAGCTCTTGAAGCTTCTTGGATCACGAACCGTCAAATCGAATCTGCCCGTATTGCAATGACTCGTTACATGAAACGTGGCGGTAAAGTCTGGATTAAGATTTTCCCTCATAAGCCATATACTGCAAAGCCTCTAGAAGTCCGAATGGGTTCTGGTAAAGGTGCTCCTGAAGGTTGGGTAGCAGTTGTTAAACCAGGCAAAGTAATGTTCGAAGTTGCTGGCGTTTCTGAAGAGATCGCACGCGAAGCATTACGCCTTGCTGCACACAAGCTTCCTGTAAAGTGCAAGTTTGTTAAACGAGAAGAAATTGGTGGTGAATCTAATGAAAGCTAATGACATTCGTGACCTTACCACTGCTGAAATTGAACAAAAAGTTAAATCATTAAAAGAAGAGCTATTCAACCTGCGCTTTCAATTAGCGACTGGACAACTTGAAAACACGGCTCGCATTCGTGAAGTACGCAAAGCGATTGCTCGCATGAAAACTGTAATTCGTGAACGAGAGATCGGCGTTAACAGATAATTGAGAGGAGGTTCTCACAATGAGTGAACGCAACCAACGCAAAGTTTATACTGGACGCGTAGTATCTGACAAGATGGACAAAACTGTTACTGTTCTTGTTGAAACATACAAAAAGCATCCTTTATACGGCAAGCGTGTAAAATACTCTAAGAAATTCAAAGCTCATGATGAGCAAAACGAGGCAAAAATCGGCGACGTAGTACGTATCATGGAAACTCGTCCGCTATCTGCCACAAAACGCTTCCGCCTTATTGAAGTGGTGGAAAAAGCTGTTATTATCTAATTGTTCGGATTAAGGTTTATTCCGAAGGGAGGTTACTCGCATGATCCAACAGGAAACACGTTTAAAAGTTGCTGATAATTCAGGTGCTCGTGAGGTTCTAACTATTAAGGTTCTTGGCGGTTCTGGCCGTAAGACTGCTAATATTGGAGATGTCATCGTCTGCACAGTGAAACAGGCAACACCAGGTGGCGTTGTTAAAAAAGGTGACGTTGTCAGAGCAGTTATCGTTCGTACAAAAACTGGTATGCGCCGTACTGACGGTTCATATATCAAGTTTGACGAGAATGCTTGTGTAATCATCCGTGACGATAAGAGTCCTCGTGGTACTCGTATCTTCGGACCAGTTGCACGTGAGCTTCGTGACAACAACTTCATGAAGATCGTTTCATTAGCTCCAGAAGTACTATAATCTATTTCAAATGCCTTTAAGGAGGTGCACACAGATGCATGTAAAAAAAGGTGACAAAGTAATGGTCATCTCTGGTAAGGACAAAGGCAAAACAGGGATCATCCTTGAAGCTTTTCCAAAGCAAAGCCGTGTTCTTGTAGAAGGAATCAACATCGTGAAAAAACACGCTAAGCCTTCTCAAGTAAATCCACAAGGTGGAATCTTGAACCAGGAAGCACCTATCCATGTATCAAACGTAATGCCTGTAGATCCGAAGTCTGGCAAGCCAACCCGAGTTGGTTACACTGTCGAGAACGGCAAGAAGGTACGCGTTGCTAAAAAATCCGGTGAAGTTCTAGATAAATAGTCTATTGAAGAAGGGAGGTACAATCGATGAACCGCCTAAAAGAAAAGTTCAACAATGAAATTACTCCTGCTCTTATGAGCAAGTTTAACTATAAGTCAATCATGGAAGTTCCTAAACTTGAAAAGATCGTAATCAACATGGGTGTAGGTGACGCTGTTGCCAACGCTAAAGCTCTTGATGTTGCAGTTGAGGAATTAGCAACGATCACTGGTCAAAAGCCGGTCGTGACTCGTGCTAAGAAATCAATCGCTGGCTTCCGCCTTCGTGAAGGTATGCCAATCGGTGCGAAAGTAACACTTCGCGGTGAGCGCATGTACGAATTCATCGACAAGTTAATTTCAGTATCTTTACCACGTGTACGTGACTTCCGCGGAATCTCTAAGAAGAGTTTCGATGGCCGCGGCAACTACACACTTGGTGTTAAAGAACAGTTAATCTTCCCTGAAATTGATTACGATAAAGTAAATAAAGTACGTGGCATGGACATTGTTATTGTAACGACTGCTAACACTGATGAAGAAGCTCGTGAACTATTAACACAATTCGGAATGCCATTTCAAAAGTAATCTCTAATAAGAGGGAGGCGAAAACGTGGCTAAGAAATCAATGATTGCGAAACAAAAACGCACGCCTAAATATAAAGTACAAGAGTACACTCGCTGTGAGCGCTGCGGCCGTCCGCACTCTGTATACCGCAAATTTAAGCTTTGCCGTATTTGTTTCCGTGAATTAGCATACAAAGGACAAATTCCTGGTGTGAAAAAAGCTAGCTGGTAAAACTGAAAGCTCTGGAAGGAGGTAAATTAAATGGTCATGACAGATCCGATTGCAGATTTGCTAACTCGTATTCGTAATGCGAATATGGTTCGTCACGAAAAACTAGAAGTACCTGCTTCTAACATTAAAAAAGAAATCGCTGAGATCCTTAAGCGTGAAGGTTTCGTGCGTGACGTTGAATATATCGAAGACAATAAGCAAGGTATCATCCGTATCTTCTTGAAGTACGGTGCAAACAATGAGCGTGTTATCACTGGTCTTAAGAGAATCAGTAAGCCAGGTCTTCGCGTTTATGCTAAATCAACTGAAGTACCACGCGTACTTAACGGTTTAGGTATTGCTCTAGTATCAACTTCAAACGGCGTTTTAACTGACAAAGAAGCTCGCGCTAAGCAAGTGGGCGGAGAAGTTCTAGCATACGTTTGGTAATAGATTTTTCTGAATGAATGGAGGTGCAACAAATGTCACGCGTAGGTAAAAAACCAATTGAAATTCCAGCTGGTGTTACTGTTACTCTTGATAACAATCACGTAACAGTAAAAGGACCAAAAGGTGAATTGTCTCGTACTTTTCACTCTGACATCGAAATCAAGATCGAAGAGAACGTAATCAACATTTCTCGTCCAACTGATAACAAAGAACATCGTGCATTGCACGGAACGACTCGTGCGGTTCTTGCTAACATGGTTGAGGGTGTATCTAAAGGATTCGAAAGAGGCCTTGAGCTAGTAGGTGTCGGTTACCGTGCGTCTAAGCAAGGTAACAAGCTTGTACTTAACGTAGGATACTCTCACCCAGTTGAAATCGAGGCAGAAAAAGGCCTTGAGATCGAAGTTCCAACAAACACTAAGGTGATTATAAAGGGAACTGACAAAGAGCGTGTTGGCGCATTGGCTGCTAACATCCGTGACGTACGTCCACCAGAGCCTTACAAAGGCAAAGGTATTCGCTATGAAGGCGAATATGTACGCCGCAAAGAAGGTAAAACAGGTAAGTAATGCCGCATAGGTTAATGAAAGGAGTGACGTAAATGATTACGAAGGCTGATAAAAACGCTACTCGCCGTAAAAGACACGGTCGTGTCCGTGCGAAACTTAGCGGAACTGAAGCTCGTCCTCGTCTAAATGTGTTCCGTTCTAACAAGCACATTTATGCTCAACTAATCGACGATGTAAAGGGAGTAACTCTAGCGAGTGCTTCTACTTTAGATAAAGAAGTTAATGTTGAAGGCAATAACCTGGAAGCAGCAAAGCAAATCGGTGAATTGATCGCTAAGCGTGCTGTGGAAAAAGGTTATAAGTCAGTAGTATTTGACCGTGGCGGATACCTCTATCATGGCCGCGTTCAAGCACTTGCTGATGCTGCCCGCGAAAACGGCTTAGAATTTTAATAGAAAAAGGAGGGACACAAAAAGATGCGTCGTATTGATCCAAACAAACTTGAACTTGAAGAACGCGTAGTTACGATTAACCGTGTTGCTAAAGTTGTTAAAGGTGGACGCCGTTTCCGTTTTTCTGCTCTAGTAGTAGTAGGAGATAAAAACGGTCATGTCGGCATGGGTACTGGTAAAGCACAAGAAGTACCTGAAGCGATTCGCAAAGCTATCGAAGATGCGAAGAAGAACCTAATCCAAGTACCTATGGTTGGTACTACAATTCCACACCAGGTTATCGGACACTTTGGTGCTGGTGAGATCCTTCTGAAGCCTGCTTCTGAAGGTACAGGAGTTATCGCTGGTGGACCAGTTCGTGCGGTACTAGAATTAGCTGGTGTGCATGATATCCTTTCTAAATCATTAGGAACAAACACACCAATTAATATGGTTCGTGCAACTCTAGAAGGTCTATCTCAACTTAAGCGTGCAGAAGACGTAGCAAAACTACGCGGTAAATCTGTGGAAGAACTGTTAGGATAAGGAGGGAAATCAAATGGCTAACAAATTAGAAATTACCCTCACTCGCAGCCTGATCGGCCGTCCGCAAGATCAGCGCGAAACAGTTAAGGCTCTTGGCTTACGTAAAATGAATCAAACAGTTGAGCAACAAGATAATGCAGCAATCCGCGGCATGATCAACAAAGTTTCTCACCTTGTTACTGTAAACGAAAAATAATTTATCCTTTTTAAAATAAGGAGGTGCCAACATGAAACTTCATGAATTAAAGCCTGCAGAAGGTTCCCGTAAAGAACGCAAACGTCTAGGACGTGGTATCGGTTCTGGCCAAGGTAAAACTGCTGGTAAAGGTCATAAAGGTCAAAACGCTCGTTCAGGCGGCGGTGTACGCCCTGGTTTTGAAGGTGGTCAAACTCCTTTATTCCGACGCTTGCCGAAACGCGGTTTCACGAACATCAACCGCAAAGAGTACGCAGTCGTTAACCTTGATGCTTTGAACGTATTCGAAGATGGAACTGAAGTGACTCCAGAACTTTTAATTGAAACAGGTCTTGTCAGGAAAGAATTAGCGGGTATTAAAGTACTTGCTAAAGGAAGCCTTGAAAAGAAACTAACTGTTAAAGCTCATAAGTTCTCCTCTGCAGCCGAAGAAGCGATCAAAGCTGCCGGCGGTCAAACTGAGGTGATTTAATGTTCCAGACAATCTCCAATTTTATGCGCGTGGGTGAAATTAGAAATAAAATTCTCTTCACCCTTTTAATGTTGATTGTATTTCGTATCGGTACATTTATTCCTGTACCGAGCGTAAATGCAGATATTTTAAAAGCACAGGATGACATGAGTGTCTTCGGTGTGCTGAATACTTTCGGTGGCGGTGCGCTGCAGAACTTCTCCATCTTCGCGATGGGAATCATGCCGTACATCACCGCTTCAATTATCATCCAGCTCTTACAGATGGATGTTGTGCCAAAGTTTACTGAATGGTCCAAACAAGGAGAAGTCGGACGCCGTAAATTAGCTCAGTTTACCCGCTATTTCACGATTGTTCTTGGTTTCATCCAGGCACTTGGTATGTCTTATGGCTTTAACAATATGGCAGGCGGATTATTGATCCAGAATGCCGGTATCGGTACTTACTTGCTGATTGCTACGGTCTTGACTGCTGGAACTGCATTTCTTATGTGGCTCGGTGAGCAAATCACAGCAAAAGGCGTAGGAAACGGTATTTCAATCATTATCTTTGCAGGTATCGTTGCTGGTATTCCGACAATGGCCAACCAGATCTATGCACAGCAATTCTCTGATGCAGGGGACGCATTGTTCCTTCGCATTGTGACTATGCTGCTTATTCTATTGGCTGTTATCGCAATCGTTGTGGGTGTTATCTTCATCCAGCAGGCAACACGTAAAATACCTATCCAGTACGCTAAACGCATGAGCGCAGGAAACAACGCGGTTGGCGGCCAGAACACTCACCTTCCATTGAAAGTGAATGCTGCTGGTGTCATCCCGGTCATCTTCGCGATTTCGTTTATCGTTACACCTCCGACAATCGCTCAGTTCTTCGGCACGAATGATGTGACACTTTGGATCCAGAAGACGTTTGATTATACACAGCCGATCGGCATGATCGTATATGTGGCATTGATCATTGCGTTCACGTATTTCTATGCGTTCATCCAGGTGAATCCTGAACAAGTTGCCGAAAACCTGAAGAAGCAAGGTGGATATGTCCCAGGCATCCGTCCGGGCAAAAACACACAGGAGTACCTGACTAGGGTTCTATACCGTCTGACATTCGTCGGCGCGATTTTCCTTTCGGTAATCTCTGTGCTGCCAGTATTTTTCATTCAATTTGCTGGTCTGCCTCAATCCGTACAGATTGGCGGAACAAGCTTGCTGATCGTGGTCGGCGTTGCGCTTGAAACGATGAAGCAGCTTGAAGCTCAGCTTGTAAAACGCCATTATAAAGGCTTTATAAAATAAGATTTAGGGGACTCCTGGTTCCCTGAATCTTTAATAGAGACTGAGGGGGGAAATCTTGTGAATTTGGTTCTGATGGGGCTTCCGGGTGCCGGGAAGGGCACGCAAGCCGATAAAATTGTTGGTAAATACAACATCCCTCATATCTCAACAGGAGATATGTTCCGTGCAGCTATCAAAGAAGGAACGGAACTTGGATTACAGGCAAAATCATTTATGGACAAAGGAGAGCTAGTTCCTGATGAAGTAACAATCGGGATTGTCCGTGAGCGCTTAAGCAAAGCTGACTGTGAAAATGGATTCCTCTTAGATGGATTCCCACGCACAGTAGCGCAGGCTGAAGCTCTGGATACTATGCTTGCTGATCTTGGCAAGAAAATCGATTTTGTCATCAACATTGATGTTGATCAAAGCATCTTAATGGAACGTCTGACAGGACGCAGGATTTGTAAGAACTGCGGCGCTACCTACCACCTTGTGTTCAACCCTCCTTCAAAGGAAGGCGTATGTGACCGTTGTGGCGGCGAGCTATACCAGCGCGCTGATGATAACGCCGAAACTGTTCAAAACCGTCTGGATGTAAATGTCCAGCAAACAAAGCCTCTGTTGAACTTCTATGAAGATAAAGGCTACTTACGCAATATTAACGGTCAGCAAGACATTGATGTCGTATTTGCTGATATCGAAGAATTGCTTGGGGGCTTAAATTAATGATCGTTTGTAAAACCTCTCGTGAAATAGAGATTATGCGAGAAGCAGGTCGCATTGTAGCGATGACTCACCAGGAGTTGAAAAAGCATATTGCTCCTGGCATTACAACTAAAGAACTGGATGCAATTGCCGAGGATTTCATCCGCAAACAAGATGCAACTCCTTCTTTTAAAGGTTATAATGGTTTTCGCGGCAGCATCTGTGCATCAGTTAATAACGAACTAGTTCACGGGATTCCTGGCGAACGGGTTCTTAATGAAGGCGACATCATCAGTATTGATATCGGAGCAAAGTACAACGGATACCACGGGGACTCTGCATGGACTTACCCGGTAGGAAAGATTGATGAGGAAGCCAAGCGTCTATTGGACGTTACTGAAGAGTCGTTGTTCAGAGGCTTGAAAGAAGCCAAGCCAGGGGAACGTCTTTCGAACATCTCCCATGCGATTCAAACGTATGTGGAATCAGAAGGCTTTTCTATTGTTCGTGAGTATGTCGGTCATGGAATTGGGCAAGAATTGCATGAGGACCCGCAAATTCCTCATTATGGACCTCCTAACAGAGGACCTAGGCTGAAGCCTGGTATGGTTCTATGTATAGAACCGATGGTGAATGCAGGAAGCCGCTATGTTAATACGTTAGCCGATGATTGGACTGTTGTAACGGTTGACGGTAAAATGTGTGCCCATTTTGAGCATACAATCGCGATCACAGAAACTGGTTTTGAGATATTAACCAAAGCCTGATTAAAGTGATTGACCGTCTGGCTCTGTTGTTAGTCTTTAAATAGGCGGAAATGTGATTTCTATGCGGACGGGATGCCAGCTTTATGATATAATCATAAGGTTGAGTATTTCTCAATGTTATTCTCAATTACTTGCTGCTTAGAACGTGTCACAAATAGGAAGCTACATTCCGTCAACGCGGAGTATTTGATTTAATACGATTTGAATAAAGAAGGGAGACCAGTTTATGGCGAAAGATGATGTAATTGAAATTGAAGGCACAGTATTAGAAACTTTGCCTAATGCAATGTTTAAGGTAGAATTAGAGAATGGTCATACAGTGTTGGCTCATGTTTCCGGTAAAATTAGAATGCACTTCATTCGGATCTTGCCTGGAGATAAAGTAACAGTCGAGCTTTCTCCATATGATTTGACTCGCGGAAGAATTACTTACCGCTTTAAATAAACCGTGACTCCGTACTATCAAGGAGGTTAGAGTAATGAAAGTGAGACCATCTGTTAAGCCGATTTGCGAAAAATGTAAAGTTATTCGCAGAAAAGGCAAAGTTATGGTGATCTGTGAAAACCCTAAACATAAACAAAAACAAGGATAATATTAAAGGAGGTGCGCATCTAGATGGCACGTATTGCTGGTGTAGATATTCCACGTGAAAAGCGTGTAGTTATTGCTTTAACATACATTTACGGAATTGGGAGACCAACTGCTGAAAAGGTTCTAGCTGAGGCTGGTGTTTCTGTAGACACTCGTGTTCGCGATCTTACTGAAGAGGAACTTAACAAAATCCGTGAAATCATCGACAAGTTAAAGGTTGAGGGTGACCTTCGCCGTGAAATCTCATTAAACATCAAGCGTCTAATGGAGATTGGTTCATTCCGTGGCTTGCGTCATCGTCGTGGCTTGCCTGTTCGCGGTCAAAACACGAAGAACAACGCACGTACTCGTAAAGGCCCACGTAAAACTGTAGCTAACAAGAAAAAATAATACGTAAAGGAGGGTAACATTTAAATGGCTCGTAAAACTAATACACGCAAACGCCGCGTCAAAAAGAATATTGAAAGTGGAGTTGCGCATATTCGTTCAACTTTCAACAATACTATCGTAACTATTACAGACGTACATGGTAATGCATTATCATGGTCTAGTGCAGGTGCGCTTGGTTTCAAGGGTTCACGTAAATCCACTCCATTCGCAGCACAAATGGCAGCCGAAGCTGCAGCTAAAACTTCCATGGAACATGGTTTGAAAACTTTAGAGGTAACTGTTAAAGGACCAGGTGCAGGTCGTGAAGCAGCAATTCGTGCTCTTCAAGCTGCAGGTCTTGAAGTTACAGCTATTAGAGATGTAACTCCGGTTCCACATAACGGCTGCCGCCCGCCAAAACGTCGCCGTGTTTAATTTTTCTGTATAGAATTTGTAGTCCTGTCTATAATGGGATATGATACAAATATTTTCTAGGTATACAGAAATCATTAATCCAGTTGTTGTGCACAAACGGGAACGTATACATGGGGGAATTTCGGTAAGGTAAAGAACCTGCCGGGGTTTCGACGTTTTGAAGGAGGGTATATTTGATGATCGAAATAGAAAAACCAAAAATCGAAACGGTTGAGATCAGCGATGATGCCAAGTACGGCAAGTTTGTCGTAGAACCGCTTGAGCGTGGATATGGTACAACTTTGGGTAACTCCTTACGTCGTATCCTATTATCCTCACTCCCAGGTGCAGCTGTCACATCGATTCAAATCGATGGAGTACTTCATGAGTTCTCAACAATTGAAGGCGTCGTAGAAGATGTAACATCAATCATTCTAAACGTTAAGAAATTAGCGTTGAAAATCTACTCTGATGAAGAGAAGACACTTGAAATCGACTTACAGGGTGAGGGTCCAGTAACTGCAGCTGCAATCACGCATGATAGTGATGTCGAAATCCTTAATCCGGATCTTCATATCGCTACACTTTCAAGCAAAGGTTCATTGCGTATGCGCTTGAATGCAAGAAGAGGCCGCGGATACAATCCTGCTGTCCAAAACAAGCGGGAAGACCAGCCGATCGGTGTTATTCCAATCGACTCAATCTATACGCCGGTTTCACGCGTATCTTATCAAGTAGAAAACACTCGCGTAGGGCAAATGACGAATTATGACAAGCTGGTATTTGACGTTTGGACAGATGGCAGTACTGGTCCTAAGGAAGCTATTGCACTAGGTTCTAAAATCCTGACTGAGCACTTGAACATTTTTGTTGGTTTGACTGACGAAGCTCAAAATGCTGAGATTATGGTAGAGAAAGAAGAAGACCAAAAGGAAAAAGTTCTGGAAATGACAATTGAAGAGCTTGACCTTTCTGTTCGTTCATATAACTGCTTAAAGCGTGCCGGTATCAACACTGTCCAAGAGCTTGCTCACAAGACAGAGGAAGATATGATGAAAGTTCGCAACCTTGGCAGAAAATCACTAGAAGAAGTAAAAGCAAAACTAGAAGAGCTAGGCTTAGGCTTACGCAAAGATGACTAGTTAATGCAGATTAACTAGGCATTTTGCTGTCAGTACTAAAACTGCCGGTTTATGACTTCAACAAAGGAGGGAAACACTCATGGGATACAGAAAGTTAGGACGCACAAGTGCCCAGCGTAAAGCAATGCTACGTGACTTAACAACTGATTTGATTATCAATGAGCGTATTGAAACTACTGAAACACGTGCGAAAGAGCTTCGTTCAGTTGTTGAGAAAATGATTACTCTTGGAAAGCGCGGAGATCTTCATGCTCGCCGTCAAGCTTCTGCTTGGGTTCGTAACGAAGTTGCAAACGCTGAAACAAACCAGGATGCAGTTCAAAAATTATTTGCTGACATCGCTCCACGCTATGCTGAGCGCCAAGGTGGATACACTCGTATTATGAAACTTGGACCACGTCGCGGTGATGGTGCGCCAATGGTAATTATCGAGTTAGTTTAATACCATTAAACACACTCAAACAAGGGCGATGGACAGTTTATACAAACTTGTTTCATCCCCTTTTTTTCTTATACTGAGGCCAAAAGCCTCTGTCGAAAACTGAAAAAAGCAGCACAAGCCAAAACGAGCGTTATGATGAGCAGGCCACTTGGAAAGAAGAGTTCACTGGCCCCATCGGCCGGTTACTTCAGGACTCTCCTGAATCGTTTAGCGATAGATGCCTCATCTATTTATAACCGGAGCTGTTCTGCCTGTCTCGTCTAGCTCATGTACCTCTCCCCAGTCCTAATAGGACCTGCAGTTGCGGATCGCTTCCGCCCGGGGAGAGGTGCAGGCTTTTTTTATATACAAAGAAAAAAAAGTAAAAACAAAGAGAAGAGCCAGTTAAGAAGAGTTGAGAGGAGGGGCGGAGATGAGCAAACCCTTAGTTAGAATAGAAAATGTATCTTTCAGTTATGAAGGGCAGCATACTCCCGCGTTAAAAAATATCAATTTTGATATTTTTGAAGGAGAGTGGCTGGCGATTGTCGGGCATAACGGTTCTGGCAAATCTACTCTTGCAAAGCTTTTGAACGGCCTGCAATTTCCGCAGCAAGGTTCGATTGAGGTTTGTGGAGTCACTTTGTCAGAGGATACTGTATGGGATGTAAGAGGAAATGTAGGAATGGTTTTTCAAAATCCTGATAACCAATTCGTTGGAACAACGGTTCGGGATGATGTGGCTTTTGGTCTGGAAAATCACGGCATACCTAGAGAAACAATGGTAGAGCGCGTGCAGACTTCACTTGATAAAGTCAATATGGGAACCTTTCTAAATCAAGAGCCGCACCATCTGTCTGGCGGCCAAAAACAGCGTGTTGCCATTGCTGGTGTCCTGGCACTGCAGCCGTCGATCATTATTTTGGATGAAGCAACATCCATGCTCGATCCAAGAGGCCGTGCAGAGGTAATCAAAACGGTTCGTGAGTTGAAGGATCGCGAGAACATAACGGTCATTTCGATAACCCATGATCTTGAAGAAGCTGCGAAAGCGGACAGGATCATCGTCATGAACAAAGGCGAGCTATACCGTGAAGGAACTCCCGAGGAAATTTTTGAAATGGATGAAGAGCTGGTTAAGCTGGGTCTGGATATTCCCTTCCCAGTAAAAATGAGCAAAATCATGCGAGAAAAAGGAATTGCACTTACAAAATCTTATTTGACAGAAGAAGAGCTGGTGACGGAATTATGGACATCTCACTCAAAAATGTAGAATATCGTTACCAGGCAGATTCTCCTTTCGAGCGTCTCGCGATTTCAGATGTATCCATCGATGTCCCTTCAGGAACGTATCTTGCGGTAATCGGGCATACCGGATCTGGCAAGTCAACTGTGCTGCAGCACCTGAACGCACTATTGAAGCCCACTAAAGGCTCTGTTCTGATCGGCAGCAGGGAAATCAAGGCTGGCCGGAAAGAGAAGAACTTGAAGGGTGTCCGCGAAAAGGTGGGTATTGTCTTCCAGTTTCCGGAACATCAGTTATTCGAGGAGACGGTCGAAAAGGATATTATGTTTGGCCCGATGAATTTTGGCGTTACAGAGAAAGAAGCGAAGGCACGGGCAAGAGCCGCAATTAATCTGGTCGGTTTACCAGAAGAAATCCTTGAAAAATCACCGTTCGATCTTTCAGGCGGTCAAATGCGCCGTGTAGCCATTGCCGGAGTGCTGGCAATGGAGCCAGAGGTCATTGTATTGGACGAGCCTACTGCAGGTCTGGATCCACGCGGACGCAAAGAAATAATGGACTTATTTTATTCACTTCATAAAAAAAGAAATCTATCTACTGTACTTGTTACCCACAGCATGGAAGATGCTGCCCGCTATGCGGATGATATAGTCGTCATGCATCAGGGAAAGGTTTTTACAAAAGGGACGCCTAACCAGATTTTCTCGAATCCTAAGGCTTTAATGGAATTGGGACTGGATGTACCGGAAGTAGTTGGCTTGCAGTTGAAGATCGAAGAAGCCTTCAATACTAATTTCAGCAAAATCAGCCTTTCCGAGGATGAACTCGCCGAAATGGTGGCAGAGTTTATGGAAGGGGGCGGTCCAAAATGATGGAAAAAATGATCTTTGGCCGTTATGTACCGGGAGACTCTATCCTTCATCGGATGGATCCGCGTTCCAAGCTGATCATCGTATTCCTTTTTGTGATTGTCGTATTTATCGCAAACAATGTGCTGACGTACGGAGTGTTAGCTGCTTATACACTTATTATGGTCGGACTGTCGAGGATTCCGCTGAGGTTCTTATACGGCGGGCTCAAGCCAGTATTTTTTCTGGTGATATTCACGTTTTTGCTCCATATCTTCATGACAAAAGAAGGCGATGTCATCTTCGAATTGGGATGGCTGCAAATATATGAAGAAGGTCTCAGGCAGGGTATCTTTATTTCTCTGAGGTTCCTGCTGCTGATTCTAATCACGTCACTATTGACCTTGACCACTACGCCAATCGAAATCACGGACGGACTGGAGACATTGCTGAATCCTTTAAAGAAATTAAAATTCCCCGTCCATGAGTTGGCATTGATGATGTCGATTTCCCTGAGATTCATTCCGACGCTCATGCAGGAAACTGACAAAATCATGAAGGCACAAACGGCCAGGGGAGTGGAGTATAACAGCGGTCCGATCAAAGACCGAATCAAAGCGATTGTGCCATTGCTGATTCCGTTGTTCATCAGTTCGTTCAAGCGGGCGGAGGAACTGGCAGTCGCAATGGAGGCCCGAGGCTACAAGGGTGGCGAAGGACGCACCAAATACCGCCAGCTGACATGGGGTATGCCGGATACTATGATGATTCTGTTCCTGGCTGCAGTCACGGTTCTATTAATAGTTTTAAGAGGGTAATCACTATGCCGCGAATCAAATGCACAATTTCATACGATGGTACTGGTTTTTCCGGCTACCAGGTGCAGCCTGGCAAAAGGACTGTCCAGGGTGAGTTAGAAAAGGCTTTGGAAAAGATGAACAAGGGTACAAGCATCAGAGTCAGTGCATCTGGCCGTACAGACGCAGGAGTACATGCCCTCGGCCAAGTTATTCATTTTGACACAACGCTTGAAATTGAGCCTGCCAGGTGGCACACAGCGCTTAATTCATTATTGCCTGATGATATTGCCGTTAGCTCAGTAGACTTAGCGAAACCAGATTTTCATGCACGCTTTGACGCAGTCGGCAAGGAGTACCGTTATTTTTTGCTGCTATCAAAGCATCGGGACCCTTTCCAGCGGAACTATGCCTACCAGTTTCAGTATGAACTCGATCATAACGCAATGACGGAAGCTAGCAAACAGTTGCTAGGGACACATGACTTCACTAGTTTTTGCTCAGCCAAAACAGAAGTAGAAGACCGGGTCAGGACGTTGAAGGAAATCGATTTTTACGAGGAGAACGGGCTGCTGGTATTCAGGTTTGTCGGTGATGGCTTTCTGTACAATATGGTCAGGATACTTGTAGGAACAATACTAGAGGTAGGGACAGGCAGGAGAGCTGCTGACACCATGCTTCAGCTGCTTGCTGACCAGGACCGAACTCTCGCCGGCAAGACTGCCCCTGGTCACGGACTGTACCTGTGGAAGGTTTTTTATGACGAAGAAGTTTTAGCAATTCAAAAATAAATATTAAAAAAATGATATGACAACTAATCCTGGTGTTGACAATCTCTCAACCACAGGTTAAGATATCATATGTATGTATTTTAAACCCACGATCAGCCCCGGAAGAGCTTTATCGTGTTTGAAAATATACCAACAATGAACTTGATTTTTTTTTGACTATTTAGGAGGGAAACTCATGCGTACAACGTTTATGGCAAATGCCAACAATATCGAGCGTAAATGGTACGTAGTTGACGCTGCAGGCAAGACTCTTGGTCGCCTTTCAACTGAAGTTGCAGCTATTCTACGTGGTAAACATAAACCAACTTTCACACCAAATGTTGACACTGGTGATCACGTAATCATCATCAATGCTTCTCAGATCGAACTTACTGGTAAGAAATTGACTGACAAAATCTACTACCGCCACACAATGCACCCAGGTGGATTGAAGCAAAGAACAGCTCTTGAAATGCGTACGAACTACGCTGAAAAGATGCTTGAACTTGCAATCAAAGGCATGCTTCCAAAGAACTCTCTTGGACGCCAAATGTTTAAAAAGCTTCATGTATATGCTGGTAACGAGCATCCACATCAAGCACAACAACCTGAAGTTTACGAACTTCGCGGATAATTATTAAGGAGGTAATTAACTTGGCACAGGTTCAATATATCGGTACCGGTCGTCGTAAGAGCTCCGTTGCGCGAGTTCGTTTAGTACCAGGCACTGGAAAAATTACAATCAATGATCGTGAAATTGAAGACTATATCCCATTCGCAGCTTTACGTGAAGTAGTTAAGCAGCCGCTTGTTGCTACTGAAACTTTAGGAAGCTACGATATCCACGTTAACGTAAATGGCGGTGGATACACTGGCCAGGCTGGCGCAATCCGCCACGGTATCGCTCGTGCGTTACTTCAAGCTGACCCAGAATTCCGTCCAACACTTAAGCGTGCTGGACTACTGACTCGTGACGCTCGTATGAAAGAACGTAAGAAATACGGTCTTAAAGGCGCTCGTCGTGCACCTCAGTTCTCAAAGCGTTAATCTTTACGCTTCGGAAAGGCTCTCAACCACTGGTTGGGGGTCTTTTTTATTGTTTTGTTTCAGGGAGGTGTGGAGAGGGAGTATCTCCAACTGGAAAAAAACGGGCTGAATTTCCAGTTCGCCAATATATTTTGATTTTCGCCAATAAAAATTGAAAATCGCCAATAAAATGAAGAAATCGCCAATAAAGTTGTGAAAATCGCCAATAAAATTTTTCGAGTGTTAAAAGCAGTCGTATACGAGCTGATTAAAATGCAATTATTGTTGTTTTCTTAATGAAAGTAAGTCGGATCCATGAGTAGATTGGTTATTTTGCTGTCCGAAAAGCAAAAAGCGGTGAGCAACCAGCCAAAAAAGCGGAGGCATCATTCTATGCCCCCGCCTAAACTCTTTAATCCTCATATCCCTGCATAGAATCCATATGGCTTGCGATCATCGCGATGATGGTTGGAGCCTCTTCCTTGGTGAAAATAAAGTTCGTTTCGTCTCGAATCATTTCATCATCCTCAGTCCAAATCCGGTTGATGCGGCGAAGGACTCCGTCACCGGTCTCCTCAACAAGGCCGAACTGGTAGGTAACCTCAACCTCATCCTCTTTTAAAAACGCCGTAACCTCAGGTGTCTCCCACTCAACATCGATTTCCTCAAGAATATCGTCTTCGTCTACAAGCTCCGCAACATAAAGCTCATCATCCTCATCGATTCCGTCATCTTCATAATATAATGTGTTGTCATCCTCTGTAGCATAAACGACATCGAGCTCGTCCTCATCATCATTTATGTAATCGTGGAATCCTTCGTGAACCGCATCGACAATATCATCGATATCCGAGAGGATGACACGCGCAGGCTGCTCCAAATCCTCATCAATGGTCTCCGTATAGAATTCTTCATTATGCGGATCAAAATATAATATATAGAAATAGTCTCTTTCACCATCATCATAATCCACATAGAACTGTATCCTTGGATGCTTCGAGCCTCTCTCAACCGCCATCTGGCCTTCTTGATCATACTTTTCACAAATAGATTCAAGATGATCCTGCAACTCTCCAACGACACGATCGAACCATTCCATAGACATAGAAATCCATCCCTTCATCTGTAGTCAGGTTTAGCTTGCCCTGTTGTCCACAATATCCTTGTTAGTAAATTAAAGGAAAATCATATTCGAGGTTGCTGCTTTACAAGCAGGATGAACGCCTGGATTGCCCGGAAATGCGGGAAAGAAGCTAAAAGGGTAAAAGGAGAGGCGCTGCATTACCCGAAAATGCGAGAATGGAGCCAAAAGAGTAAAGGAAAGCCGTTGCATTGCCCGAAAATGCGAGAATGGAGCGAAAAGGGTAAAAGGAAAGGCGTTGCATTGCCCGAAAATGTGGGAAAGAAGTCAAATGGGTAAAAGGAGAGGCGCTGCATTGCCCGAAAATGTGGGAAAGTAGCTAAAAGGGTAAAAGGAGAAGCTCTGCATTAATAATTTCCTCATACACAAAGATAACCGCCTAAGCACACGCTTCAGGCGGTTTCCTTCTATAATCCAAGCATGTCTCCAGCTAACACAGGAAAATCAATAAAAGGGTTTCGATTACCCTGAAGCTCCTGGATTGCTGTATTTCGATGCTTTTCGTATAGTTTAACAGGATATTCGTGATGCCAGCTAAGCAGAAGCTCGAGATTCATCTGTGTATCCATTTTGATAACATCTTTATATCTTATAGCAAAGTAAAAAACAGCTCTCGCTACAATGCCTTTTCCATATTCGGGTTCGAATTTACCGGCTTCCACCATGCCGCAGCCTGTTCTGATGCCAAAAGCTGCAGGCTCAGGTTCGTAGGACTGAAAATCGTAATAAGGAAGATTGCTCCTCATGCTATTGCATCCAGGTTCACAGGCAAACAAGTGATGGAGATCGCCTCGCATTGGTTCATCGCCATCAAACCAGGATTGGGGCACAACATGTTCGGTATTAAAAAGAAACTCAGAACTGGTTGTAAAGCCTCCTTCGCTCAATGTATTCATGAGCCGCAGATCCTCTTCAATCACCTCAACCGGGTCAAGATTCTGCCCGGAGTAAAGGCTCTTCAGCTGCAGGTTCTCCTGTAAGTCCACCCATGGGTAAACATACTCATGCGGCGAATACTTTAAATGGGACGTATGAGTCCGGACCAACAGAGAATGGAGTTCTTCGGACGTAAAAGCAGTATCGCAATAATAATCATTACGAACTCGAGCATCCAGCTCAGCATCATAATACGTTTTATTCTCGATGTTATGAATATACAGCTCGCTAGCCGACAGGATCATATCGCATCCATGACCATCGTTTTGAAGCTCTGGTCAAAGATTTCCGCTAGATGTTCCGGTACAGTCAGATAAACGAGACCATTGCCTTCCAGCTTAGGCGAATTGCCGAGCGGCACAGTCCGCTTCACCAGTTGCGCATACAATTCAGGTTCTGTCAGCTCTCGCTCAAAGTGGGCTTTAGCATATGTCTTAATCAATGCCAGGGCACCCGATACGTGCGGAGCCGCCATCGAAGTACCGCTCAAGGTCGCATATTTTCCATTCAGGTAGGTTGATGTAATCCGCTCACCTGGAGCGACGACATCAATTTCATTATGTGAGTTGGTAAAGTCAGATGATCCTCGTTCAAGGTTCACTGCGCCCACACTGATGACTTCGTTATAAGCACCAGGGTAGGCGAATTCGTTGGTAGCATCGTCGCCATCCCCTTCATTCCCAGCGGCACAGACGACAAGGATATTCTTTTTTACAGCGGCTTGAATTGCCTCGTGCAATTCAGGAACGTCAGCTGGTCCGCCCAGCGACATAGAGATAATATCCGCTTCTTGCTCTATGGCATAATGAATACCTTTGATAATCCACTCATACTTGCCTGAACCAGCCTTGTTCAATACTTTTACAATGAGCAGACCAGCCTCAGGCGCAACACCGATGACGCCTGCCTCATTTTCCTGGGCGGCAATCGTGCCTGCCACATGTGTACCGTGGCCATTATAGTCAGTATAAAGATCAGGGTTGCTGCGATCATCATCAGTAAAATTCCTGCCGCCGATAATTCGGTCCTTTAGATCAGGATGTGTAATTTCACAGCCAGTATCCAAAACAGCAACCTTCATTCCCTTTCCTTTCGTTTCGTTCCAAAGCTTGGGTGCCTGGATTAGCTCAACACCTTTTGGCACCTCTTTGATTTCGTCAGCTTCATCAATCACGGTATAAGGAATAACACGAACACCTTGCTCCATTTCTTTCCCTCCTTAGAGATAAAATTGAAGCTAGTTCTAGTTGTAATAATAAGTCTAACAATTCTGACTATTGTTGAACAGGACCGTTAGTAGGGAATTTACTAGAAATAGAAATCCATAATTGGGTATTTCATCCTAATGACAATGCGGGAATATTATTCAGTAAACGTCTGAGAAAACTGGAAAAGGAATCGTCGGTCAATATTGCATTACTCCCTTACGAAGGTTGAACACTACTTTCTAAGGGGTGAGATTACTTTGAACGTCGTAACGACATTTATAGATAAAAGAAAACAAAAACAAGTGAAATATGAGCGATCGATGCTCCGTGAATTATCAATCAACATCCTGCAAGGCAGGGTGAAACAATATTTTGGCTCATCAAGGCTGACCTCGAATCTCATCATGAATTCAGGAATCGAAGAAGCTTGTTATGATGTAGCTATAGAAGCATATTTACTGGGCGCAAAGTTCAGCCGTTTTGGATATTTTGGTGAACCGATAGAGGCGGTTAAGCCCCGCTGTGAAAAAGAAGAGCGGCATTTGATTGACACCTTATATAACTTTTTCCTTTTTTGGGGGAAGGGTGAAGAGGGAGTAGGTTCAGAAGAGCTTTATTACTTGTGTGAACAGTATGTAGACAGCTGGTGGAGAGAAGGATTCATGAAGGGTGAAAAGAAATATAAAATGAGGCTGCACTAGCAGAAGTTCTAAACCGTCGACCTGTCCCATATAGTTTATTATCAGGGACTAGCTGGAAGGATGGTTTAGAACATGCTGAAGAAACTCAAATTCGGATTATTTGCAGCCGGCCTTGCTGTGCTGTTCCTTATATTGCAGTATGATTTTACCGAACATGACTCTTGGGAATCCTGGAACCTTCCGCTTTCAGGAAAAATCATCTATCTTGATCCAGGACATGGAGGCGTTGACCCGGGGGCAGGAGAAGAGGAGCCCTTTGAAAAAGATATCGCGCTTAGCGTTTCCTTGAAATTGCGGGATTACCTACAGCAGCAGGGAGCCCTCGTCATCTTAACTCGCGAGACAGATGTCGACCTAGCGGATAAAGGACTCAAGGGCTACAGTAAGCGAAAGGTCCAGGATTTAAAAAGACGACTGGATTTGATAAATGAGTCTGAAGCCGATTTTTTTGCAACGATACACTTGAACGCGATCCCATCCTCAAAATGGAAAGGGGCGCAAACATTCTACTCCACGAATTACAAGGAAAACAAACGAGCCGCCAAACTGATTCAGGATGAATTACGCCGGAATCTTGAAAACACAGACCGAGATGCAAAGGCGGCGAATAGTATTTATTTATTGAAGCATACGAATAAACCTGGGGTTTTGGTCGAGATAGGTTTTTTATCAAATCCGCAGGAAGCCGCAAATCTGAAAGATGAGGCTTATCAGGAAAAAGTTGCAGGATCAATTTATGAAGGTATGCTCAGATATTTTACAGATGAACAGAAATTTTGGGAAAAATAAAGAGGGGTCCTTGATCCTTCTTTTTCTTTTTGGATGGCTCTTTTCTCAAACTTTGTTGCTATTGAATACAAAATTGGAGTGAATTATCTATAGTCCTTCGTAAAGTTGACGCTTCTTATGAGAAAAGAGCATGCAAACTTAATACCGACCTGTATATATTACGTTAAAATCGGCTTTAGGATTTTAACAACAATCTTTATGAAAACAGCCTTTTGGAAAAAATATCTTTCAGAAATGTGTGATAGGTTTAACACTTAGGAATTTTATCAATATGTTATACTGTCCTTGGAGATAAATTTTTACAGAGGAAGGTGTCATTATGTTAACTGAAGCTAAGGTGCGCGAAAGTTTAAAAGACCTTAAGGAACCATTTTTACATAAAACACTCGAAGAGATAAATGCAATCGAAGAAATCAAGATTAAAGAAGAGAAGAACCATGTAAGCGTTAAAATAGCTATCGCGAAAACAGGGACTGCAGAACAGCTGCAGCTGCAAACGGAAATTGTTAATATCTTAAAAAGCGCTGGAGCGGCATCTGTAGGATTACGTTTCTCTGAACTGCCTGCAGAAGTTCTATCAAAATTCCAGACAGCGGCTCCTGAAGAAGAGGAGGGCTTGCTGTCTCCTAATAGCCAGACAACATTCATCGCGATCGCGAGTGGAAAAGGAGGAGTAGGTAAATCTACTGTTTCCGTTAACCTTGCTGTCTCACTTGCGCGTTTAGGCAAAAAAGTTGGACTTGTTGATGCTGACATCTACGGTTTCAGTGTTCCTGACATGATGGGCATCACAAAGCGTCCGGTTGTAAGGGGAGAAAGAATCATTCCAGTAGAAAGACATGGAGTGAAAGTTATCTCTATGGGATTCTTTGTTGAGGATAACGCACCAATTATTTGGCGCGGGCCTATGCTTGGCAAAATGTTGAACAGCTTCTTCAATGAAGTCGAGTGGGGAGAACTTGATTATCTTCTGTTGGACTTGCCTCCTGGAACTGGGGATGTTGCGCTGGATGTTCACACCATGCTGCCATCATGTAAAGAAATCATCGTGACCACTCCGCATCCGACAGCGGCATTCGTTGCTGCGCGTGCAGGTGCGATGGCTCTTCGTACAGAGCATGAAATCCTCGGTGTCATTGAAAACATGTCTTACTTTAAAAGCAAGCTGACTGAGGAAAAAGAATTTGTCTTTGGACAAGGCGGCGGTGAAAAGCTGGCTGACGAGCTAAACACTAAGCTGTTAGGCAAACTGCCATTAGGCCAGCCAACCTGGAATGAAGAAGACTTCGCACCATCCATTTATCAGGAAGACGATAAAATTGGCGCACTTTATACAAATATTGCCCAGCAAGTTGTCCAAATGCTTGGTAAGTAATAAAACGAGCCTCTCCTATACCAGGAGAGGCTCTTTCATTGGA
Organism: Bacillus sp. ISL-37; assembly: GCF_018613315.1. GTDB lineage: Bacteria > Bacillota > Bacilli > Bacillales > Cytobacillaceae > Mesobacillus. The sequence continues at coordinate 63,138 of NZ_JAGGQL010000009.1, forward strand.
ATATCAGGTGGGCTTGCTGGTCGGGGCTGACCAAAGCGCCTGTGCTTTTCTTGCAATTATTATTGACCTCCAGAGCCGCCGCCTTCTTCGGATCCACCGCCGCCGCCGGATCCACCGCCGCCTTCTTCAGATTCGCCTTCCGACTTTTGGGTCGGCATTTCTTCTGCGGCTTTAACGATCAAAGCCTGTAGTTTCGCCTTGAAAAGCGGGCTTTCAAAGGTCTCGGTCATCACTTTTTGCAGATGTTCCCGATATTCTTTGCTTTTGAGGACGTTAGTTAATTCCTTTTCAAGTTCAGGATCCTTCATGACTTCAATCATCATGCCTTTATATTCTGGATCCTTCATAAGGTCCTTTAACAACTTTTCATTTTCCTTCTTCATGCTTTTTGCGACGCTCTCAGCGAATTTAGGATCCTCGAAGGATTTTTTCCAAAACTCCATGCCTTTTTCGGAGGTCATTGTCTTTTCGACTGTATCAATTACGACCGGCTGGTCCATTATTAGCTTTTCCTTCATGCCATCGTCACCCATGACTTCCTGAATTGCTTTTTTTCCATCATCAGTCTTCAGGATGTCGACAACCATTTTCTTTGTTTCCTCGTAATCGACTTGCCCCCCTGCTGACTCGGCTGGAGAAGCGCAGCCGGCAGCTAAAAGTAAAAAGGTTACAGGGAGTAAAAACTTCATGATCTTCTTCATCTTCCATTCCCCTTTCACATAGACAGCCCTAATTTTAGGATGAGTAAAATGACAAATTGTTATTCACGAATAACGACACCTAGATTTTTCAAACCCGCATTGGTACAATCAAATGGTGAAGTTTAATTTTCTTTTGGGGGAAAAAATCGTGACAAGCCGTAATTGGGTACACTTATTTCTCACCACCCTGGTTGTTGGAGCGGTGACAACTGCTGTGGTTGGTTTTATTGTCCGCTGGAGTGAATTCCAGCAACTGTTAAGTGATTTCAACATTCTTGAATTCCTTTCAATTTTAGTATGGCTAATGGGTGTGGGTCTTATATTTAGCATTCTTAGCCAAATGGGTTTCTTCGCTTATTTGACCGTACATCGTTTTGGCCTTGGTATTTTTAAATCTCTATGGAATCCTGTACAAATCCTGTTGATTGCTTTTGTATTGTTTGACCTCGTATATCTGCGTTTTAACGCCTTCGCGGAAAGCGGCGACAGCATCATGCCTTATATAGGCCTCGCGGTAATTGTCCTGGTTGCTGGGTTGATTGTAGCGTTTATGAAGGTTAAGCAAACCAACAAAGAAGCTTTAATACCAGCATTGTTTTTCATGATTGTCGTAACAGTGATCGAATGGGTGCCCGTACTCCGGGTAAACGAGCACAGCTGGCTTTATCTCATGCTGTTTCCATTGTTAGCATGTAATGCCTACCAACTGCTGGTTTTGCATAAGCTTAACCAGAAATCACAGAAAGAACGAAAAGCCCTTGAAAAAAAGGCTAAAACAAAAACAAATGAAAAAGTACAAAAAAAGCCGTCCAACGCATAGTTGGACGGTTATTTTATTTCTGCTGATTTAGAGTCACCGTTGGCGATCATTTCTGAAACTGTGACCATTTTCAGATTCTTTGACCTGATATCCTTTAACACCAGAGGCAGTGCTTCCGCTGTTTGTTTAGCTGAATCAGACGCATGCATCAACAGGATATCACCCTTCTTTGCCTTTGTAGCGTTCTCGGCAATGACCTCAGTGCCAGGATTCGTCCAATCCTTTGTATCAAGACTCCAGTGGACGACTGTATACCCGAGTCGTTCGGCAATTTTTAAAGTGCGCTGATCAAAATGGCCAGTAGGGGCACGCAGCAGCTCGATATTCTTAACATTAAGCTTTTTAAATGCTTCCTGAGCTTTTAGGATATCACGCCTGATTTTATCTTCCTCTAGATCGGTATAATCCTTATACTCATATCCAAGCATGCCAATTTCATATCCCTCTTTCACCATCCGGTTCACTAGGTCTGGATGTCTTTCTGCCCAGGATCCGGACAAGAAGAAGGTGACAGCTCCTGCTTTCTCTTTCTTCAGAACGTCAAGAATCGGTTCCGCTTTTTCATCGCCCCAGCCAATATTAAAGGTCAAAGCTAAATCCTTTTCCCCTTTATAAATGGCTTTAGGACCATCCTTTGCTGAAAAAGCAGGGAGTTGGACCATGTTTTCCATGTAAAAGAACCAAGCTGTAAAAAAGGCTGCGATCACGATGACAAAAACTGTTTTAATCGACTTAGCATTCATTACATAAAAGAAATTCATTTTCTCACCACCTCGTCCAATGCACTCCTTGTCTCATTTTTATTCCGCAGGTCAAAAAGATATGATAATAAAAAAATCAGATTATAAAAATCCGAAAAAAAGACAACACTACAAGCACTATGTGAAAATGAACAGGAGTGTATGTATGCTTGGTGTTCTGATCAATGAAAAGGAAATGAAAGAGCTAGAATATTTAATTAAAAGGGAAATGGATGAAATCCTATTCGATCTGAAGGATGATCGTATTGATCATGTAGTAAAGCGGTCGATGAAAGAAAGATATCAAATACTGTTTTCGCTTTTTAAAAGAGTAGCATCTCCTAAGGAATGTCTTAAGTATATGCCAGCGAAGAAAAGCATGTATAAAGGTTAATAAACAATAAGGAAACTTTTTTCGTAATACTTATTGACGGAAATAAATTATCCTGTTATATTAATAAACGTCGCTGCTGAGCCACTCGGTAACACGGTGATCGGCGGAAAAAATAATAAAAAATGTGGTTGACATCAAATCGGTCACATGTTATATTATGAAAGTCGCTTCTGAGCGGCGAGACAATGAATTGTTCTTTGAAAACTAAA
>NZ_JAGGQL010000010.1 GCF_018613315.1 Bacillus sp. ISL-37
TCACAATAATCACGTTTTCTTGACAGCTTTGTGCTCTACACCCTGAAACCTGTCATAATAATCACGTTTTCTTGACAGCTTTGGGCTCTACACCCTGAAACCTGTCACAATAATGCCGTTTTCTTGACAGCTTTGACTCCAAATCCTGAAAAGCTGTCACAATAACGAGCTTTTCTTGACAGCTTTGCCCGCATATCAGATTAAGCTGTCACAATAACGACCGGTTCTTGACAGCGACCTCAAATCCTCAAAGCTGTCTAACCAACACTGGATTTTCTTTGTTTATAATCTCACATGTGGTATTGGTCTCTATTCCAGCGCATGCAACGGGGCTTATAAAGACCGGTTATCTTCTCAGTTTCTGCCCGAGTTCATTAAACGGAGGACAGAAAAGCAGATATGTTCCCGGTTTCAATTTCCACATACTGCCCGTTTTCCTTATGTCCTGAAAGCTGCTCTCTATCCTGCATTCTTTCGCTTGGTGACGAATTTCTTGATTGTTTTTGATGTTTTCGATATATAATAGAGGTGACAAAATTAAAAGGATGAGCATTCATGAATATTACCGGACATACTGTCGAACTCCTTGAGGATCCATTCGGACTTCTAACAGGAAACAGATATGAATACTTTTTAAATATCGAGGTAGACGAGGAGGACGAGCTCTATACTGAAAAAGGCCTGCTTTTGAAGGTTCTTTTCCTGGTAAGCGGAGATGAAAGACGGATCCTGCAAAGCTACTTCATTGAACAGGAAACGGAAAAGGTTCTCGATTTTGAACTTGAGGATGATGAAGTGGTACAAGTAAAGAACTATTGTGAGGAAAACTTGCCTGCCGAGGATGAAACGGATGAGGATACAAATTAAAAAAGAGCAGAATTTCTGCTCTTTTTTAATTTGATTTTATACTTCTACTGTCTTACCTTCCTCAACGATATGGTAAAGGAGATGGGCAAGGTGTTGCACAGGACCAAGTTCCCCTTCATCTTCATTAAGTTCTTCAGTAAATTCCAGATCATTCAAATATAATGCAGAAAACTCATAGAAATCCTTCAGTTCGAAACCGTAGCAATTCGATGGCTCTTCGCTCTGGTCCTCATATTGAAGCATCAAATAATATTCTTTGCCGTCCTTATCTTCTGCATCAAAAAAGACAAAAAAACCTATATTCGTATGTAAATCAAACAAATGACGTGTGCCGCCTTCAGTAACTTGGTCATAATCCTCACTGCTTAATTTCTGGACCTTCATTGTTTCCACCTGGTCTTCTGCGTGAAAATTCACTTCAAAGGTTTTCATAATTGAATAACACTCCTGTCTTTAATTTGCATATATTGATTTAATTCTTATCTTTGAAAAAGATATGATCTGCCATGATTTCTTCTCCGACTGTCAGGATACCATAAGAGAATTCTTGCTGTCTTCTTTTATCAGTCGGTGAGCCGGGATTAAAAACTATTACGCCATTGATTTTCTTTAGGACAGGAATATGCGAATGACCATATACAATGCAATCGACCTCGTCATCCTCGAATGTTTCTATTGCCCTTTTTTCGGTCGTTTTCCCGGTGCCGTGTCCATGGACAATCCCTATATGAAAATCACCTACTCTAAATATTTCTTTCGTTTTGAGCAGACTTTTGAGTTCAGGCCCATCCACATTTCCGGTAACTCCAATAACGGGTCCATACTGTTTAAGCTGATTATATAGCTCCTCGCTCTGCCAATCACCAGCATGAATTATGTAATCACAATCTTCCAAATCAAGGAGCAGCCTCTCAGGCAACTGCTTTGCCTTTTTCGGCATATGAGTGTCAGAAATGACCACGATTTTCACGGCTGACCCCACTCCCTTCGCTCGCTGTTCTCTGTTATGTTACCCTGGTGGGAATCGATTAACCATTCTCAGGGTCTTTATATTTTGTCACATTAAAATAATCACTCGTCCTGTTATAACTGTTGAACTCAATATCAAGGTCATGAAAATATCGGTGAAGCTGAAGTAATATCTTCTTATCTTTTTTTCCACCTTCAATGGTCTTGGAGTAATTTAAAATGGTTTCAAAATCAGCTTGGAGCGCAGTATTGTCTGTTTCAACATTTACCAGAACAGATAGGATTTCAGAAGCGATCTCCCTCTGCTCCTCCCAATCAACAGATTCTATTCTGCCCCAACCGAGAGTATCATTATATTTAGTATGGAATTCACGAATGAAGCTGCCAACTGTTGAGTAGTTTTCTTGTTCAGACTTTTCCTGGAATACAGCCACAGTCTGACCTCCGTTTTTAAGATTGCTTGAACCACTTTTACCCCTGGCTTCTTGAAGATTACCTGTCTCCCACATTGAATAGCCAGCATATAAACCAAAAGCCAACAAAAACAGACTTGCAGGTAAAATCATAAGTTTCCATTTGCTTTTCTTTTCCATCTGCCTGCCCCCCGTTAAAAACTTATCGTTCTTACACCGCAAATAAATCTAGTCTTAATATTATTTGACAGCCATCACAAAAAACCTTTTATTATTTCCCTTCCACAGCCGGTTCTTCCATAAATGTCCCATAAATAAATTTACGATGAGGAGGAATGAATATGAATCTCAATTTCAGAAAGGTGCGACCGCACTTAACCACCAGAAGTCTTAACCCTGAAAACCAGGAAACCCCTATACACTTTATTTCATTTATTGAACCGGTTGCTGATTCCCTATTTTACCGCCGGAATCATTTTCCTTACCCGATTTTAACACCAGAATCATTCACACTGAAAATTTCCGGCTCAGTACATCACGCTTTACTGTTCAATTACTCTGATCTCTTAAAATTGCCTTCCAAATCCAAAAGAGTGTTAATTGAGTGTTCAGGTAATAAAAGAGCATATTTCGAGGAAAAAGTCTTTGGAGAGCAGTGGGAAAACGGAGCGATGAGTGAGGGTGTTTGGAAGGGAGTACCTCTGAAGACCTTGCTTGAGTTAGCCGGAATCAAAACCGGAGTAGCCGAGGTCGTTTTTAGAGGACGGGACTCTGGAGTTAAAAACCGCCAATATATTCACTACGAAAGAAGTTTACCAATAGCCATGGCACTTCATCCTGATGTACTGATTGCTTATGAGTATAATGGGAAACCACTCTCCCATAAACACGGCTTCCCTTTCCGGCTGATAGTTCCAGGATGGTACGCGATGGCGTCTGTCAAATGGCTTAATGAAATCATTCTTATTAAAGAAAAATTTACAGGTCCTTTCCAGACTAATGACTATGTTTATTATTATAAAAACGGCACATCTGAGCCAGTGACTACAAACCATGTAAACTCAACAATCCAGCAGCCACAAGATAAACAGCTTGTTAAAAGCGGTACTCACGAAATTAAGGGAATCGCATGGACAGGGTCTGGCGCCATCTCGAAGGTAGAAATAAGCTTTGATAAAGGCGATAGCTGGGCGCAAGCCAAACTGGAGAAAACTCCTAAAGAACATCAGACTGTGTCATGGAGTTATCCTATAGAATTTAAACCTGATAATGAATATCACATTTCCGTTAGAGCAACAGACAGCGAAGGTAAAACGCAGCCTGCAGAGGCGATCTGGAACAAGAAAGGCTATGGCTATAATGCGGTTATGCATATTGCTGTAAAAGCAGAATGAAGAAAACCAGGTGCACGAGATATCAGCACCTGGTTATACCCTCATTTAGTCATTTTGTTGAATATAATACTTTATCAATTGATCCAGCAAATGATTCAAATCGGTGAATGTATAGCCAAGCCCTTCTGCAAGGGAAGTGTCGATCGACCAGGAACCGGGCAATGCATAAGGTGAGACAGTACCGCTTGTATTGCTGTTCTCCACAACAGCTTCTTTATTGGCCAGCAAAGCGATTTTACCAACCAATTCTTGCAAGCTTATATCACCTGCAGATCCTGGATTGATTGGCCCTTCAAAGTCAGAATTCCCGATTTCCAACAGAAAACTTGCTGCTTCATCAGCATGTATGAAGCTGTAGCGCAATTCAGGATCCTGTATGCCTATTGGTTGGCCGGCAAGTATTTTATCAACATGAAATTTCAAGCGCTCTGTGTAATCATCTTCAGAAACGACAATCGGGAATCGGACGGAAACAACGTCAAAATAACCAAGCTGGTGGAATACCGCTTCAGAGGCTCTTTTAGCCTCTTTGTATCCTTCATACCCAGGATACTCTTTACGGGTTTTGTATTTTATTTGATATGTATAGGGATCAAAATTCCCTTCTGCATGCAGCGTACCAAACTCATACACAGCCTGTGTAGAAGTGAAAATATAGCGACCCACTTTGCCATTCAACGCCTCTGCAGTATCCCTCGCCTCAATTGGCGAAAAGCAGGATTGGTCATACACCAGGTCCCAGTCTTGATCTCCAAATGCTGCTGCCATCGTCTCTTTCTTTTCACGATCAACTACCAGCCGCTTTACCTTATCACCAAAGTGATCACTTTTACTTCCTCTTGTGGCTATCGTTACTTCATCGCCATTTTCTATCAGCTTTAGGACCAGCTTTTTCCCAAAGTACTGGGTTCCTCCAAGCACTAGAACTCTCCTCATTAAAAAATCCCCCTTTTCTATAATGACTAATTCTTCTTTGATTTGTGAATTTCCTCTAATGTCTAATGCAGAAATTGAAAACCGGCCACAATATTGGGGCCGGTTGGGTCATATAGGTGCTTTCTTTATGCTTGTTTCTTTTCCTTTGCCTTTGGTTTCGCGGCAGTTTTTTTCTTCTTTGCTGCTGGAGCTGGCTCTTTCTTCTTTTCTGGTTTGGTACGGTCAATGGAGGCCTGAAGTGCGGCCATAAGATCTGTAACATTGGAAACAGGCTCTTTTTCTGTAGGAGTGACAAGCTCCTTACCGGTACGCTTCGCTTCAATCAGATCTAATAATGCTGTCCGATAATCATCCTTGTATTTTTCTGGTTCAAACTCAGTTGTCAACTGATCGATGAGCATGATGGCAGTGTCCAGTTCCTTTTCCGTTACTTTATCTTCTTCCGGTACATTCGGCACATCTACAGCATTTCTTACCTCATCAGGGAAATGAATGGTCTCCATTACGAGTGTATTATTATAGACTCTCACTACTGCGAGCTGCTCTTTTGCTCTTATGATTATTTTGGCAATACCAACCTTCTGCGATTCCTCCAGAGCCTTCCTGAGAAGAGAATATGCTTTGCCGCCACCCTCGTTCGGGGACATAAAATAGCTCCGCTGAAAGTAAATTGGATCGATTTCAGTAATTTTTACAAAATCGATAATTTCCACGGCTTTATCTTCGTTTTCCTTCCTCAATGCTTCAAGGTCTTCATCTTCAAGGACGACAAACTTTCCTTTCGTATACTCATAAGCCTTCACGATGTCTTCGTTTTTCACTTCAACATCACACACAGGGCATGTTTTCTCATATTTAATTGGTGAGTGGCACTCTTTATGAAGGGTACGCAGTTTAATGTCTCTATCCTCAGTCGCGGCATGAAGTTTTATTGGGATATTGACGAGCCCAAAGCTGATGCTCCCTTTCCAAATTGTATGCATTACGTTCTCCACCTTATCGTTTTATTACTAATGTGCTTAAGAATGAATTTATCATGCATTAAAACATTTGCCAGCGTACTAGTTTGAGCTTAAACAGGAACAATATAAATACGACTGGTGAAAGGATGGGGAAAATGCTGAAACCAATGCTCCCTACACTTGCGTTCGAAACGCCACAAGGGGATGAATGGCGTTATGAGATTAAATTTGATGGCTTCCGAGCCCTGTTGACTTGGGATCAGGAAATTGAACTGACAAGCCGGAATGGGAAACCGCTGCTTCCGCTGTTTCCGGAATTATCGGAGTTCCTGGCTGCCAATAAGGAAAAGTTCCAGCCATATCTTCCTCTTACATTTGACGCAGAGCTCGTTTACCTGGAGAATCCATATAAGGCGAATTTTGGCGCGATCCAAATCAGGGGAAGAATGAGGTCTCAGGGAAAAATAATAGCAGAAGCAGATAGGAATCCATGCAGGCTGATGGTGTTCGATCTATTGAGGATAGAAGGAAAAAGTATAGCATCTGAAAGTTACAAAGACAGGCGTACAAAACTTCAATCCCTGTGTTCCGAGATTAATCTGCCACTCTCTCCCAACCACCAAAATCCGGACTTAGTACAACTTGTCCCAAGTGAAACGGATTTGAAAGGCTTATGGGAAAACGTCGTCATCTACGATGGTGAGGGTATAATCGCCAAACAATACAATAGCAAATGGGAAGAAGGCAAACGGACGGAAACATGGATTAAGACAAAAAACTGGAAGTATGTCTCCTGTTTTGTGACGGCATATGAGAAATCCAATGGATACTTTTATATCTCTGTTTATAAAGACTCAAGCATTCACCAAATCGGCCTTGTGATCTTCGGCTTTAAGCCAGAAGAAAAAAATGCTCTCCATCAGATTATCAAGCAAAATAAAAGTAGCGAAAACGAACAATTCATTTATGTGGAACCAGGCATATGCCTTGATGTGAAATACTTGGAAATCTATGAGGAGCAGCTTCGTGAGCCTCATTTCCATCAATTCCGGTTCGATTTAAGTCCAGATTCATGTACGTATGAAAAATTCGTTTTCCAACAAAAGAACCTGCCACCGGATATTGAAATCACTCATCCAGACAAGCCAATTTGGGAAGAACCGCCGATTCAAAAGGTTGATTACATTCATTATTTAAGGGAGATTTCTCCCTATATGCTTCCTTTCCTGGAAGACCGCCTATTAACAGTGATCCGCTATCCTCACGGCATGTTTGGCGAAGCCTTTTACCAAAAAAACGTTCCTGATTATGCACCAGACTTCGTCGAAACTTCGAAATCTGAAGGCATTGAGTATATTGTCTGCAATAACATGAAAACCTTGCTTTGGCTCGGGAATCAAATTGCCATTGAGTTTCATATCCCCTTCCAAAGAATCAACAGCAAAGGGCCTGATGAAATCGTCTTTGACCTGGATCCACCCTCAAGGGATCATTTCCATTTGGCGATTAAAGCTGCTATTTATATTAAAGAGGTATTGGATGAATTGAAACTGATCAGCTTTATAAAAACCTCTGGGAACAAAGGACTGCAGGTGTACATTCCGCTCCCGGATAATACTTATAGCTATGATGATACTAAATTGTTCACATCCTTCATCGCGAACTATCTTGTTTCAAAAGACCCGGAATCGTTCACGATTGAGCGGTTGAAGAAAAACAGGGGCGACAGATTATATGTAGATTACATCCAACATGCTGAAGGCAAGACGATTGTCAGTCCATATTCTGCTCGGGGTAAATCACATGCAGGTGTAGCCACTCCGCTATTCTGGGAGGAAGTGAACGAGAATTTGAGTATTGAGGATTTCCACTTAGGGACGATCATCCAGCGCGTGCAAAAGTCAGGCTGTCCGTTCAGGACATACTTTGCAGCTAAAGCAGAACAGAATTTCGAACCGGTCCTGAATGTCCTGAAAGCAAAAAAATCCTGAGGAAGTTCCTCAGGATTTTCTTCGTTGTTAAGGAAATTAAAAAATTATTTAGGTGTGGATAACTGCATGTGGTTTTCTTAATCCAGCTCCAGCGCCTACCCCTCGAGTCGCTTGTCTAGTGTCGCCTTCTAGAAACTCCGAAACTTCAACTCGGCCGGCAGAAGCAAAAAGCGCTTCTTTGTCGGAGTCTCCAGTTTCTGCGTTTCTGGACAGTCGGCTATACATTTCTATTTCGATCCGCCCATTGAAGTCAAAGAACGACTTCATTGGGCGGCCCTCCGTGGCACACGATGTGCTAGACCCGCCAGCCACAGGACGTGGCGTTTTATGGCGGGCAGCGCTTGTCGGGGCTGAACGAGGCGCTTGCGCTTTATGTTCTTTAAAATTGGTTTAGATACTTTTTAGCATGCTCCTGCAGCCTGTTGTAGAGGATATCTTCGTTGAAATCTTCCTGTTCAAGTATTTCCGCAAGTATTCCCTCTTTTGTAAAATCAACCTCAATTTGTGCTGAATAGACAAAAGTAGCATTGCCGATCAAATCGATTGTATAAGTGTCATCTTCTTTATGGACAGCGCATTGAACCATCCCGCCATTATTGTACACATTTATTGGCTGGTCAAGTTCATTCTCCCCCATCAGGCATGTGACGAGTGTGGATGCTGACATCGCTGTTCCACAAGCATTCGTATAGCCTACTCCTCGCTCATAGGTTCTCACATAGATACTCCCTTTTCCAAGGAGCCTGATAAAGCTGACATTGACTCCGTCAGGAAATAAATCATTAGGATTATTTACCTTTTCACTCAATCTGGTCTGCAAATCGGATTCCAATTGCTCTTTGCTGACTATAGCAGTCAAATGAGGATTAGGTACCGCGAGTGCTGTAAACGTCAATTCCTCAGACAACTGCGGAATCTTTTCCTGAATTAGTGTCTCCTGGTCGAGCACTAACGGCAAATCCTTTAGTTTAAAAGTTACCGGTGAGATTTCCACCTGATAAGTTGGAATATCAACGAAAATCTCCTCATGCTTCTTCACCTTGAGGTTGGCTTTCATCGTTTCAATTACTGCTTCCTCTACGCCAAGCTTTTCGCATACATAACGGCCTGCACAGCGAAGTCCATTGCCGCACATAGATGCTTCTGTACCATCAGAATTAAAAATCCGATACTGAGCGTCTGCAACCTTGCTGGGACGGATGAACAGGATGCCATCTGCCCCTAGTGAGGACTCCCTGTCACAAAGCGCCAGTGCAAGATCCCGCCTTTTAAAATCATCAAATTTATAATTCCGGTCAGTTTCATCTATCAATAGAAAGTCATTATTTGAACCATGACATTTAATCAAATCAATTAACATTGTAACGCCCCCAAAACACTTCGTTATATTACAAGATGCCATAAATAATGGAATTGTTCAATATTGAAGGTAATAATGGGTAAAATTCGTGTTACTTTTTACGATTACTGCTTTTACACTTTTTCCTTGTTCAGGCGATTTCGGGGTAATGCAGCGCTTATGCTTTTACCCTTTCTCTTTATTCAGACGAGATTGCGGCAATGCAGCGCTTCTGCTTTTACCCTTTTTCTTTATTCAGACGAGGTTGCGGCAATGCAAGCCTTCTGGATTTACCCCTTTTCTTTGTTCAGATGAGTTTGGGGCAATGCAGCGCTTCTGCTTTTACCCTTTTTCTTTATTCAGACGAGGTTGCGGCAATGCAGCGCTTCTGCTTTTACCCTTTTTCTTTATTCAGACGAGGTTGCGGCAATGCAAGCCTTCTGCTTTTACCATTTTTCTATATTCAGACAAGGTTGGGGCAATGCAGCGCTTCTCCTTTTACCCTTTTTCTTTATTCAAACGAGTTTGGGGCAATGAACAGCTTATACTTTTACCTTTTTACGTATAAAAAGAACCAGCTTTTGGTTTGCTGGTTCTCCTGTTATTAAGATGCCATTTTTCTGCATTCTTCTGCGCATTTAAAGCACGCTTCAGCACATTTTTGGCAATGTTCATGGTCATGCTTTTGGCATTCATTGCCGCAAGATTCACAAATTTCCGCGCACAAGCCGCAAATCTGGTTCACAAAGTGGCTGTTTGTCTGCATTGCCGTTACTGCCATGCCACAGATTTCAGCACATTCCCTGTCCATTCTGATGCATTCTGCCATCATTTTTACATTTTCTTCTTTTAAACAGGAATCAAAACAAACATTACAAGCTTCAATACATTCTATGCACGCCTGGATACAATCCTGATATTGTTGGTTCACCATGTCCCAACCTCCTTCTAGTGTCTATTAGTTGTTAACCTCTTCGAATCGAAGATAAACGAAACTTTCGAAAATGGAACAATTTTCAAATTAATGATCGTAATACATATAGAGGCTGGCAAGAGCAGCAAATACAGCCATCCGTTCTGCCTTTCCCATTGTATAGTCGAATGTTAGCACAGGAGTATTGGCTTCTTTGAAAAACCTTGTCCACTCCAATGGCATCCAGCCTTTTCGCAGCGTAGCGGTCGTATTGCCGTCTTCTCGGACAAGTTTAAAATCACGAATGGAGCCTGGGGTCTTATCTATTTTCAACTTTATTCCACCATCTAAGACAACTGAGCCAATTGTCTCTTTGTCTTTCTTTTTCTCTAAAAATATACCAATTATATCATTTTGTTCATTCAGTATTTTATATCTATATCGCTCCTGTTTCAGCCTTCCTTGCAGATTTCCTTTTGAGTCATATATTCCAATTTGTTTTTTTATACTTTTATCTACAAAATAAGGGATGAACCAGCGGTAGCTTCTAGTAGTGAGTTCTCTTAATTCGCCAGCCAGCATTCCGTCTGGAGTAAAAAAGAGTAGTCGTACTGCTGGCGCAGGAGCAAAAGCAATAAGCAGGTGGTTTTGCTTTAAGATTTGTTTATCATCATATCGATGAAATGATTCCGCGCTCTCTTCTGATTTGTTTTTATATAAAATAAAGCGATTGTAATGCAGGAAAACTAAAAACAAGAATGGCACTGCCACCAGGAACAGAGGTATATTCCAGGAAAACAGCAGGCTTGCCGCCAAAATCATCGTAAGAAGACCCGCTGATATAATAGAACCGTTTAAACTAATATAAGCTGTCTGCTGGTAATATTGCTGAATACTCATATCTATTATCTCCTTGAGGAAAATCTACTTCGTCATTCTAAGTCTATTAATCAAAGAGCCCAATCATTCTACCTTTTTTCAACATAAAAACCGGACAGGAGTTTTTCCCGTCCGGTTTTGCATTTGATTATTTCAATTTCAATGCATTTACTGCATTGATCAAGCCGTGGCCAGTTTTCTCGTCATAACCCGGTTTGAATAAATCTTCAGCAGAGTTCTGGATGATTGCCTTGACTTGAGCTGGAGTAAGCTTATCCTTGCCGTGCTTAGCGATTACAACACCTGCAAGTGCAGCAGTTTTTGGCGCTGCCATTGAAGTTCCGCCTTTACCGCCGTATCCATGACCAATCACTTCCTTGGTCGCAGGATCTAAAACAGGTACTGTGCTCCAGGCAAGATAGCTATTATCTCTTCCAGCACCAGTAGAAGGGTCATAGTTTGGTCCCAGGTCGCCGCCCGGTGCCATTACATCAATTTTACCTACACCATAGTTGGAGTAGAATGCAAGATTCTTCAAAGCTCCGCCAGCAGATACTCTGATCATTGTCTGGCTGCTAGGACTTCTGTGTGTTGCACCTGTGTCATCACCAGACAATTTCCCTGGGCTGCTAAGATCCACAGCATTATTCCCTGCAGAACCGACAACGGTTACACCTTTCTGAATTGCGTACTGGATAGCACGATTGAATAATTGAACATCCGCAACGATGTCCTTCGTTGCATACGCCGGGTCCTGGAACCAGTCATAACCCCCAAGAGACATGTTTACTACGTCAACATTATCGTCTGCAGCCGTCATTAGCGCTTCGGCAATATGGGAAGTGGCTGCACCGCCAGTTGGTCCAAATACTCTGTATGATGCTACTTTAAGATCAGGCCCAACCCCAAGAGCTTCGCCTTTTGCAGCAATAGAACCGGCCACGTGTGTACCATGGCTATTTTGATCGATTGGGTCACTATAGCCAGGAACAAAAGATTTTCCACCTGCGTAATTATCCTTTAAATCAGGGTGATTATAGTCGATTCCGGTATCAATGACACCAACAACGATATCCTTACCATCTACAGACAAGCCCGTCCCCCCTGGAAGGTTCCAAGATTCGCCGTCATTAGTTACCTGCTTAATATCCCACATGTACTGATTATAGAAGTCTGCACCCTCAGTTAGGTCTTCCACTTCTACCGTCTCTCCATCAATCGTCTGTTCAGGATAAACAGTATTTTCGACACCAGCTTCTAAGACAATAGATGACTTCTTCACTTCCTTCAAGAAGTTGGCATTTTTAGAAGTAACCTCTACAGCTCCAAGCTTGTCCAATTTATCTTCCACCTGGCCGCCGGCTTTTTTGATCGCATCCGCATAACCCGATGGAAGTCCCTGCTGGTCTTTAAAGATGACCAGGTATGTATTTTCTGTATTTGTTTCTGCTTCCCCTTTTGTGACGCCTGCATTAAAAATGGTAGCCGTTCCCAGAAGGACAGCGAGTGTTCCTGCATAAAGCTTTTTTCTTGTCGACATATTACCCCTCCTTTTATCTTAATTTTCATTATATTCAAAAACTAAGTTTTAGCAATATAATGAATTCGACAGCCCAATCCAGTCATTATCCAGAAAAATAGGTATAAATTATTATTCGTACGAATATCATTAAGATAAAATTCCGTAGAAATATGTTAAAAGAATCATTTTTTTATTTGTGTTATCGAAATATTTCGACAAAATATCAGTTTAAAACAGTTCTTCTTTCCTAGCAAAAAAATAAGACCCGGTCATTGACCAGATCTTAATCTGCAAGCTCTTTTCTTTTAAAGATATATATTGCCAATAATACAAACAAAACAGTCATTGTTAAAGTTATACCTGTCGCTGGCCAAACATGCTCTGGCCACTTTTCGGTAATCAACCTTTCAGAAACATAGGGAAGAAGCTGTGTCGGACTCCATTCGAGGAGGTGCTGGAAGGAACCTCCTATTATTGTAGAAATAAAGACGGTAACAAGCGCTACCATACCGGCCGCGACTGGGTGCATAAACATTGCACTGCAAAGGATTACGAAGGACAATACCAATATGAGCCATAATGAATATAGACCGAACGATTCCATGAAAGTGCCAAATGGAATAAACTCAAACAGAACGCCAGTATAATACCAGCTTGCCAACATTCCAAGGAACAATGAAACGACGATTAGTATAAGTGCAGCTGCCCATTTGGAAGTGATATAAGAGAAATAGGAAACTGGTTTCACGAGGATCAGCTGTGCGACACCGCTCTTTCTCTCCCCTGCAACTGTTCCCATCATGGAGAGGGCGATGATCAATATTCCAATCATCTGGTATTGTCCCAAACTCATGATAAAAATTTCTTGAGCAGCAGGTTCCGGTATTTCAAATATCGCCCCTTCTGGAAGTCCGCCTACAGAATTAAGGATTTCCGGCAAATAGTAGGTGGTCAGAGGATCCATCACTCCAAGCAAAATAAAGGTAATCGGCATCCAAATCCATTTATAGTTCCTTGCCATCTCCAGGAATTCTTTGTTTAGTAGCGTGAACCATTGCTTCATTTTTGCACCACCTTCATGAATACATCTTCGAGACTGATTGAACCAATTTCATATTTAGTAAGCGGCCAGTTCTCCCTGGCTGCCTGGATCAGTATAACCTCTTTAACTGCTTCAAGATTTTCAGTATAAATACTTGCTTTATTGCCGTCCATTTGGATGGAATCGATTTGTGGATGTTCTGAAAGAGTTTTTAAAAAGCTGGAGGCTTCTTGGCTAAAAACAAGATCTATTTTTGACTGGTGATATTTCTCCCTGAATTCATCCATTGTTCCAGACTCAATAATTTCTCCATTGTGCAGAAACAAAATACTTTCACAAACCTCTTCGGCATCATTTAGGATATGAGTAGAGAATAATACAGTCGCTTCCTTCTTTAGCTTTTCCAGCAGTTCAAGAACTTCACGTCTGCCGAAAGGGTCCAAAGCAGAAACTGGCTCATCCAGCATGATCAGTTTAGGTCTATGGATAATCGCCTGGGCAATCCCGAGGCGCTGCTTCATTCCGCCGGAAAACTTGCTGATTCTCCTGTTTTTTGCATCCGCAATCCCCACAAGTTCTAGCAGCTCAGCTGACCGTTCCTTCGCTTTCTTTGTAGTCAATCCTGATAGTTTTCCAACATACTCGAGAAATTCCCTTGCCGTCATCCAATCATGAAATACAGGATGCTGCGGGAGATAACCAATCAACCGACGATGGTCACCCCCCTGCTTTTCCCCTGCGAAAGATATTTTTCCTTTTGTTGGTTCAAGCAGCCCAGAGAGCATTTTTAGTGTAGTCGTTTTACCTGCACCATTGGCTCCAATCAAAGCTACACATTTACCATTTTCCAACTGGAAATTCAACCCTTTAATCACTCGTAAGTCCTTAAAACTCTTTTCCAAATTTTCCACTGTGACTAAGGGCATTATTGATTTCTCCTTCCAATCACGAAATACAGGATAGGCCCAATAATGTTAACTACCAATATAACGATTGCCCAAACCCATTTTGGACCGTTTGTTTTTTCGATCTTTATTAAATCAATCACCGCAACAACTAATAAAATAACTTGAATGAACAATATAGGTGCAATTAAAGCCCAATTAATGTCAGCGAATAATTCCATTTTGATGACCTCCTTATTTGTTTTACATCCATAAGACGGCTGAAGTAAAAAATCGTTCAAAGAATTTTAATTTTTAGGAGCGAATTTTTATAAAACATTGCTACAAAGTCAATTCTAATTACAAGCAAGAAGCAACCGAGTGAAAAAAGCATAAAAAATATCCGGCATACAAGATGCCGGATAATGTATTTAAGATCTTATTTGTTACAGGAGCCTGAAAATGAATGGTATTCGATATTCCTGACCTTCATATGCTTTTATCGCACCTACAATGGTGAATATCATGGCCAATATCCCGATGACCCACAACATAAAGATCCCAATCAACAAGATGACAAGAATACCGCTGACAATTCCATATACAGTATAAGAAATAAAAAAGTTCATATATTCCCTTCCATGATAATCGATATAGCTGGAATCGTCCTTTTTTACGAGCCAGATAATCAGTGGGCCAAGAAAAGCAGTAAAAAAGCTAATAATATAAATGCCTGCTGCAATAAGTCTTTCATCATTTTTTGGCATTGTTTCCCCTCCAATACTCTTATAATTAACTTTACGGAAAAACAGTAAAAAAGTTTCATTAAAGATGAACCTTTTCATTATAATGAAAATTAAGGGTTTTCCTTTTAGAAGGAACAAAGTGTAGCTAATGTGCAACAAAATAAAGACAGGATAGGATGGAAAATGAATAGGATACTACTTAAGAATGCAAATGTAATGCCAATCACCTCTGAGCCAAAGGCAAATTGTGATGTTCTCATAAAAGAAGGAAAAATAATAAAAATAGAATCTGAAATTACGATTGAACCTGGGTACGAGGTTATTGATTGTAAAAACAACTTTTTGCTTCCAGGCTTCATTGATGTCCATACTCACCTCGGCCTTTATGATGAAGGTACAGGATGGGCCGGAAATGATGCCAACGAAACAATTGAGCCGATGAGTCCTCACGTTCGGGCGATTGACGGAGTCTACCCGCTCGACCCTGCATTCGGCGATGCACTTAAATATGGAATTACCACGGCACATGTTATGCCTGGAAGTGCGAATGTAATCGGCGGAACGACTTCTGTCATTAAAACGGCTGGAAAAAACGTTAAGAACATGATTATCCAAGAAACAGCAGGACTTAAAATTGCACTGGGTGAAAACCCGAAACGAATTCACAGTATGGGGAATAAAGATTCCATCACCCGTATGGGGATAATGGGAATGCTAAGGGAAGCTTTTTACGAGGCGATGAATGCTGAAAATCCGGAATCCCTGAGAGTTAAGCCGATCATTAAAGCTTTGCATAGGGAAATTCCTGTAAGGATCCATGCCCATAGAGCAGATGATATCATGTCTGCGATCAGATTTGCTGAGGAATTCAATCTGGATTTACGGATCGAGCATTGTACTGAAGGCCATTTGATTGCAGAAGAGCTGGCCGGCCTGAATTTAAAAGTTTCAGTAGGCCCAACACTCACCCGCCGTTCGAAAGTGGAACTTAAGAATAAGAGCTGGAAAACTTATCAGGAACTGACTGACCATGGTGTTGAAGTATCTGTCACGACTGATCATCCATACACCCCAATCCAGTACTTAAACCTTTGTGCGGCCATCGCCGTGAGGGAAGGGTTATCTGAACAAAAAGCACTCGAAGGAATCACGATTTTGCCAGCAAGGAACCTGCGGGTTGAAGACCGTGTCGGCAGTATTGAGCCCGGGAAAGATGCTGATTTGGTCCTTTGGAACCAACATCCATTCCACTTTAGCGCAAAGCCGATTTGGACAATGATCAATGGCCAAATAGTTTATCAGATTTAGTCGAAAATCGGTGTAGATTATTGGCAAAAAAACACAAAAAAAAAGGGTGAAAAACCTATTTTCTTTTTTAAAAAAATCCTGTATTATACTCTTTGGAAATATAATTTAATAAAGCAAAGTGATTAGGGAAGGCAAATGGTGCGCCACCAGTATCCTGGTTCTAGTGGGTTCGATTCCCACCCCGAAATTTTTTAGCAATACAAAAAATTTCGAGGGTGGCCGTGTAGTTACATTCGCACGAGATAGGACTGCCCTGCGTGGAGGGATACAAAATGCTCAAGAAACGCGATCTACATGATTGCCACGAATTATTTGAGCTGATGGCGCATCCGGAGGTCTTCCCTTTTGTGCGCCAAAAGGCACATTCATATGAAGAATTCGTATTTATTACAAAGCACACGATTGAAGCAGAAGAACAAGGAGAATTAATCTCCCGTACCATACTTGACGAGTGGGGAGCTCCAATCGGCACGATTAATCTATTTGATATCCAGGAAGGAGCCGGTTTTTTAGGCACCTGGCTGGGGAAACCTTTCCATGGCAAAGGATACAACACCTTGGCTAAAGATGCTTTCTTCCAGGAATTATTTTATGAAATTGGGATTGAGACCATTTTCATGCGTATCAGGAAAGTTAATATCCGCTCTATCAAAGCAGCAGAAAAGCTGCCTTATGTTGTGAAGGCAAACGAAACCCGCAAGCACATTTATGAGCAGTTAAATGCTAATGGAGAGATTTACGATCTGTATGAAATTCCTAAGGATCAATATACACTGTACCTAAAAAGGTCTGGTGTCCAGGAAGAAGAAGCAGCCCATTTGTTGGAGGCATAATTCACAAATATACAAAACGCCCTGAAAAATACAGGGCGTTTTCTAATTGAACAGATCCTGCCCAGTTGTTTCTTCTCGCTCCGATAAGGAAGCCTCTGACAGGAATGCTTCGAGTTCGGCATCTGTCAATGTTTCATACCGTCCATCCTCAAAGAAAACCTGCGTCTGATTTGGATTGATCCTATTCATGTTAAACCCTATTCCCATTTTCATCACCCCGCAGAATTAAACTAAATACTATTAATTATTAGATAATTCAATTCGATTTGACTGCTAATTGTTATTAGTTTTCCCAACCTGCTTCTGGTTATTCAATTAGGTTTTTTTCAAAAACGGTCATCTAAAACCCTCAATGTACCATAAGAAAAGCGCAAGCGCCTCGTTCAGCCCCGACAAGCGCTGGAGGGCCGACCAGTGAAGTCGTTCTTTGACTTCATTGGGCGGATTGAAACGACTCGAGGGGCTAGGCGCTGAAGCTGGACAATTCTCGAAGTGGAAATTTATACTTTCTTATCTTGAAATAAAAACGCCATGATTGGCGTTTTTAATGGTTCCTCTTAAAGGTTTTCACGGAGAGCTTTCCCCAGCACATCTTTGCCGCCTGTAATAGGGATGATACTTCCCGTTATAAAGCTGGATTCATCATTCGCAAGAAAGCTGATAACCCTTGAGATATCTTCGCCTGTTCCAGGTCTGCCAACTGGTACGGAAGAGTCCCTGGCATTCAGGGATTCGATGATTGATCTTTCTTTCCATTCGCCAGTGATGTCACCAGGGCAGACCATATTGGCTGTGATCCCGTTTTCCGCCTCTTCCAACGCAAGAGTTTTTGTCAATGAAGCCAGTCCTGACTTAGCTGCGGCAAAAGCAGACCTGTAAATCCACCCAGGAGCCGACTCCACCCTGTCGAAACCAACTGTAATGATCCTCCCCCACTTCCGTTTCCTCATAGAAGGTATCAGCAAATTTGATAAATAGAAAACGGCGTTTAAATTGCCATTAATTAAGTAAGTCCATTCATGTATCTGATAATCGGCCATTTTCTTTCTTTCCGAAATATATGGTCCTGCATTATGAACGACTATATCAATCGCAGTGAATTCTTTCAAAGCCTGCGAAACAATTTTTTCACAATCTTCATATTTTGTTATATCTCCCTGAACACAAATATTCTTTGTGTTGAACACTTCCGATAGTTCCGCCGCTAGCTGTTCAGCCTCTATTTTGCTGTTCCGATAATTGATAATTACGTTTATACCTTCGGCAGCAAGCTGCAGTGCTGTTCGTCTTCCTAAACCGGTGGCACCTCCGGTAATCAAAGCCGTTTTATTTTCCACAACCTGTACCCCTCATCCTCATTAGATTACTTATCACTATACTAAAAAGAAGCAAGCTGTTTTGCAACTTTTAGCCTTCATATATTGGGAACAATTTGACTTTAACCGCTGGGCCGATGCCTGCATATAATATCCATATCGAAGATGGTCTGCTTGAAAGGCGGGATATAATTGTTTCCATGGAATCTATTGCCGTTCGACCGAAATACACAGAAAAAGTTTTTGGAAATGAAACCAGATGAAATCGAAAATTATGTCCAGCAAATGATGGGTAAAATGCTTCAGCCGGATATGAAAGGAATGTTAAAGCCTGAAGAATGGCTGAAAGGTATGCAGCAGCAAAATTCACCTGATCCTGTCAAAGGGACTGCGAGATTAAATGCGGAAATGTTCGAAACTCATGATTTTGTTTTTGTAAGGGTTCCACTTAAAGATGAGGCTTTGCTTAAACAAATGAAGCTTCTCTATACTTCAAATCAGGTAATCATTGAACACATTCCTGATATGTCAGATAAACACACATTAGTATTGCCAGCAACCGTTAAGCGGAAGGGTGCGGCAGCAAACTTCAGGGATGGAGTACTGGAATTAAGGCTTCATAAAATCGTGGATATGCAATACGCTGAAATTGACATATCAAAATGATTCCAATGAATTTCACAAAAAAAGGATAAAAAAAAGAACAGCCTGGCGGCTGCTCTTTTTGAGTTTATTATTTACCAATGAACATTTGTGTCCAATAGTTGCCTGTTGCTACATGGCCTACACCAATGTGTGTATAGCTTGAGTTTAAGATATTTGCACGGTGGCCAGAACTATTCATCCATGCTTTCACTACTTCCTCCGGTGTACGCTGTCCCATAGCAATGTTTTCACCTGCTGAACTGTATGAGATTCCAAACTTTTTCATCATATCAAAAGGAGAACCGTAAGTTGGGCTAGTGTGGCTGAAATAGCCTTTGCTTTGCATATCGCGGGATTTTTCCCTCGCTACTTTGCTTAGTTCAGTATCAAGTGCAAGTGGTTTTAAACCATTCTTTGCTCTCTCCTGATTTGTCAACTCTACTACTTTTTGCTCATAGGCACTAACTGCTGAAGAAACTGGTGCTGCAGCAGGTGCTTTAGCTGGCTCCTGAACTGGAGCTGGTGCTGGTGCTGGAGCTGGTGCTGGTGCTGGAGCAGGTTCTTTTACAGGTGCTGGTGCTGTTTTTTCAACAGGCTCCTGTACATTATTGTTAGTAGGCTGAGCTTGTTTCCATGAAAATTGGTAGTTCTTAAAATACTTTTGTAAGATAGAATTGATTTGTTCATTGCTTACATTTCCACTTTGATAGTAGTAAACCTTTGATTGTATAGTAGATGCCTCTGCTTTATCCATGGCTGGATTTGCTGCGAATAAGGCAGCTGCAGCAAAAGCTGTAAGAATCATTTTCTTGTTCATTCCCGAATTCCTCCCGAAAATTTAGTTTGTCTCTCTCTTGCAAACTAATCATATCATGGGATTTTTGTAATAAACCTGGATTAAAAAGGAAATACTATTATTCAGAGAATAATAATCTTGTTAAATATTTCTTATTGAGTTTGAATGTCAGAGATTAAAAGACTTTCAAAGATATTTTTCATACTAAGGTTGGATGCCGGTTTTTTCATATTTTAATTTTCCATACCAGTTTAACCAAAAAGAGGAATAATAAAGATATTGACAGCCTTTAAGATTTACATCATAGATGACATTTTTTTCGTTAATATGACAATCATTAATGTATGTTACACGATAAAGTGGAATCACTCAGTTCTTACCTCCATTAGCATGAGAAAGTGGTAAAATGAAAAAAAAGCGGCAATCGCCGCTTCCCCTTTAATGTCCATGCTCTTCATCAGACTCTGTATCATGGTCCTCCATATCCATTTCAGTGGATTTTCCATTTTCCTCAGGCTCACTTGGATTGCCGACTACAAATTCAATCTTTGGCATGTTATGCATGCTGCGTGCTGTAACGTGAGCAATGATATAGTAGGTTCCTTCCTCTTCAAATGACTTATTCCAGCGATAAATCCCGTTTTCGTCATGTTCGACCACTATCTTTTCATGTTCTTCTGCTTGAGAGCGCCAGATTTCGAATTTCACTTCGTCGGCATCCTTTACTTCTTCAGTACCATAAGTAACCTTAGCCTCGAAAGTAACGTCTTCATTTAATTGAGCTTTTTCAGGATTTGCCGTGAGCTCAACTTCCAAAAATTGTGGTTCTTCTTCTACTTCCTGCTGTGCACAAGCTGTCGCTAACAAACCTAGCAATACTGCCATTAATATAACCAACAATCGTTTCATTCAATTTACCCCTTAAATAATTTTGTGTTATCGTGGTTCCAAAATTCGGAAAGATGATTAACTTTATTAACAATCTCTATAATTCCACGGCCGGAAAATAAAGACTGATGGTCGTTCCTTTTCCTAGCTCGCTTGCTATTTCCATTTTACCATCATGTAGCTTAATTAATTTATCAACAATCGCCAGACCAAGTCCAGTACCACCATCTGCCCTTGATCTCGCCTTATTCACTCTATAAAAACGTTCAGTCAGTTTGTTGATATCCTTCTCTGGTATTCCCGTTCCAGTGTCTGCAATTTCAACCTTACAGCCATAGACGTGCTTGGAAAGCATTATTGAAATGCTTCCGCCACTTTCTGTATAGCGTATCGAATTGTCGATTATGTTCTGGAAGATCTGTTCGAGTCTGCCCTCATCTCCGTAAATGATGATATCTGGATCAAGATCGAGTGTTAGGCTGATATTTTTTTCTTTCAAGGCTGGACCATACTTGATTATAAAATCCTCCATGAGCTGTGCTAATGGAAAAGGATTTTTTATTAACCGGTATTCATCCGCGTCCAGTCTCGATAAATCGAGTAAATCCTCAACGAGCTTAACCATCCTGCCAGATTCCCTGTTGATAAGCTTTAAATATTTATTCTTTTCATCCGTTTCTTTTATCATTCCAGTTTCCAGTGCTTCGCTATAACCTTTAATATAGCTGATCGGAGTCCTGAGTTCATGAGAAACATCAGCGAGGAATTCCCTCTTTTTCTCATCCTCTTTCTGAACAGACTCTGACATATGGTTGAAGGCTTTTGCAAGCTGGCCAATTTCGTCATCTGATTTAATATTGACCCGTGCTGAATAATCTCCTCCAGATACTCTTTCGGCTGCCTCCTTCATGGCAGCAAGTGGCCTCGTTAGCCTGCGAAGCATTTTAAAACCCAGGAAGGCAGCAATAACTATGAATAATACACCGCCAATCAGCCATAAAAAAGAAAAATCAACGGTTAACTCAGAGATTTTAGCGAGGGGAACATATAAATAAATAATTCCTTCAAGTCGGTTATTATCAAGGAGTGGAATTGCCACAGCAAGAATCTTCCTGCCAAACCTTTCCTCAAAACCTGATTTCATGACCGGTTCACCTTTTAAAAGCAGTTCACGCTCTTCCTTCCCTATC
The DNA here is from genome assembly GCF_018613315.1 of Bacillus sp. ISL-37. Lineage (GTDB taxonomy): Bacteria > Bacillota > Bacilli > Bacillales > Cytobacillaceae > Mesobacillus. The sequence continues at coordinate 21,834 of NZ_JAGGQL010000010.1, forward strand.
AATGTTTCATAATCAATTGAATATGGGAGGCAGGCGCTTAATTCTTTGGGGTTACTGACAAGAAATACCTCAGATTCCGACTTTTCATTATACCATTCAACCCGCTGCTTCATTTCTTCGGTCAATGGGCCGCCTGTATAATCGCTGGCGAGGCGGTTTCCTTCTTCTAACAAAGATTCTTCAACTATATCGACATATAACTTTTCATAAAAGAGATAAGATAAAAAAAAGGAATACAATACGGTCACCAAAATTGTTGCAGTAACCGTCAGCCAAAGTTTTTTAAACAGGCTGTCAGAAAAAGAAATCATGTTGCTGGCACCTCAAATTTATACCCTACACCCCAGATTGTTTGAATATAGTCTCCAGTCCCCAGCTTCATCCTCAGCGTCTTAATGTGGGTGTCAACTGTCCTCAGGCTGCCATGGTAGTCCATGCCCCACACAAATTCAAGAAGCTGCTCCCTGCTTAGAGCCTGACCCTGGTGCTGAACGAGAAATACGAGCAACTCAAACTCTTTTAGGGTAAGAGGGACAATCTCTCCTTCCACACTGACTCTTCTGCCCTTCTTATCAATATTGATCTTTCCTAGAGTCACTGTATCTTCATCATTTTTGACAAAAGATGTCCTTCTTAACAAAGCATTGATTCTGGCTACAAGTTCACCCGGACTGAAAGGCTTGACTATATAATCGTCTCCTCCAAGCTGGAGTCCTCTTACCTTATCCCATTCTTCCCCTTTAGCTGATAAGAAGATGATCGGCACTTGTGAAAAGGTCCGTATCTTTCCGCAAACAGCAAAGCCATCTTCAAAAGGCATCATAATATCAAGGATTACAAGATCAAATTCTTGTTCATGGAGTTTTCTCAACCCTTCAACCCCGTCAGCAGCATGGGCACATTTAAAGCCGGAATTCTCCAAATACATTTGAACAAGATTACGCATATCCTCTTCGTCATCTATGATTAAAACATTTATGGGATTCATACTATTATCTCTCCCTCGTTACTATTTGAAATGGCCCGTTGCCTACTTCCAGCGTTTTTTCGATGGTTAGGCTTTCCGGGTCAATTATATACACTTCGTTGCTGTCGTACCCAGCAACAATAAGCTTATCTGCAAAGAAATCAATTTCGAACGGATTCGCCCCCACCTTTAAAGAACCCTTCTTTGTTCCGTCCTCTGCCAATTTATACAGCATATTCGATCCATGGCTCAGGACGAATATATCATCTTCATCCTTTGTGAAATCCACAGGCATTACAGGCGCTGAAATCTCTTTTATTAAACGTCCACTATTAAGGTCATATATGTGAATCAGCTCTTCAACTTCAGTTCCTTTGCCGTGCCCGCCAATCCATAGCTCATCCTTCTCCCTGCACATTAGTGCTCCGGCTGCTGCAGGATGGATTTCAAACCCTGGAAGCCGCTCTTTATTTTTCAGGTCGACTATGCTCAGCATTTCTTGATTATAACTAATCGCATAGAGTTTTTTCTCAGCCTCTAGAAGTGTCAACGGCTCTTTTTCTACCCTAACTTCATCCACTTCTGTTCCACCGATATCGAAAAATCGGACACTGTCCCTTTCCTGATCTGCGAAAGCAATTTGGGTTCCATCCATGACTAGTAATGCATTTACGATTCCCTCTCCAGTTTTCCAGGACTCAATCTTCTTCCCTTTACTTAATGAGTATAAGTCAGCAGTATTCAAAGCCTTGCCATAAAGCAATATCGTATCCTTATCAGGAAGGATCAGTCCTCCGATGTAAGGGCGGTCTACATTCCAGTCAGGTAATTTCTCACCCTTTTCCATGTCATAGAATGAAATTGTCATTTCCTTGATATTTATCGTAGATATAATAGAAGAATCTTTTCGTATAGGCTCAAAAGATTCAAAAGAACAGGCAGATAACAAAACAGTGAAAGTCGTTGCGGCAATTATATAAATCCACTTCATAATTTACTCCTTTTCTCTCACAAGTATCTCATAATATTATATCTCTAATTTGTGATAATTCTATGAAATCGAACTAGCCGGGGTATTTTTTATCAACAGATTTAGATAAAAAAGAAAAAACTTGCCCCCGTTTCTGGTGACAAGTTCTAAAGTTTGTAAATGTTATTTTAATATTATTGCCTTTTTAACGGCTATTTCTTTCAGTTCTTCAGCAAGTACTTCTAGTTCCCATGGACTGTCTGATTCAATAATAAGTTCGTTAGGTTTCAGGTTGATCTTAAAATAAGAATCATGGAACCCCCCACTGAACTCAATTTGCCCCTGAGATACTATACAACGATGGTCTTGATCTTCAACCCAGCATCCCTTGACTAACAACTCACGGATACCTTCGACATGAACACTTTCTCTAACAAGTTCCAACTCCACGCGGCTTAAACCAGACATCAGAATTCCTCCTTGTTACTAATTGTCGAAATATTCTTTTCAATATTAGTGTACGAATTTTGTTAAAAACAAGCAAGTCTATTTCGACATTTACTGGAAAAATACTTCAGGATATGACGATGCCTAAGTATAATACATCCAAAATGAATTTACTATTTTGCAAAGAAAAAGAGACGGCGCACGCCATCTCCTTTTGGGTTTTATTCAGTTGGACCTTGCCAAGCCATCATGCCGCCTTGCATGTTGATTACATTATAGCCATAGTACTCAAGAAATTGAGTGGCTCTAGAGCTGCGACCGCCTGAGCGGCAGACCATTACGTAAGTTTTGTTCTTGTCTAATTCATTCATCCTGAACTCCAGAAGTCCTAATGGAATATGGATTGCTCCCGGAATTTTTCCTTGTGCTACTTCACTTACTTCACGAACATCAACAACTTCAAATTCATTAGAGCCCAATCCGTTTTGCACTTCTGTTGGTGTCGTCTGTTGCATTTTCAGTTTCCCCCTTTATAATTACCAGGCGCTCATGCCGCCCTTAACATTAGTAACATTTTTAAATCCTGCTTTTTTCAATAACTTGCTTGCCTGGCTGCTGCGCATACCGCTCTGGCAAATGACGACTACGTCTTTATCCTGTGAAAGTTCTCCTGTACGGTTAGCAAGCTGTTGAAGCGGGATATTTTTGAATCCTTTGATGTGATTACCTTTATATTCTCCTGGAGTCCTTACATCAACATATTGCACTCCAGTTTTCTTTGTTTTCATCATTTCACCTAGTTGTGCTGTCGTGATTTGATTAACTCCCTTAGTTGGAGCGAAACGGCTCCATAAGAAAGCCACAGCAAGAACGACAATTAATACATTAATTACTACATCCATCCGTATGCACCTCTTTATCATTTTAGTTATTCATGTCTTGCAGGGATGGAATCATGGTCATCCCATATACCCATAAGGGTATTTTAAGTGACAAAAAACACCTTGTCAAGAATAGAAATCATATTATTTTCTGCTCTTGACAAGTAATTCTACAGCATCATTTACAGCCTGTGACGTTTCTCTGCCTTCTTGTATATCGTTAATCAGGCATTGTTCAAGATTTTTGCTGACAACCAAAGCAATCGTACGGTCAACTGCAGAACGGATTGCAGATAATTGGGTCACCACCGACTTGCATTCTTCCTGTTCTTCAAGCAGACGGATGCTGCCCCTAACCTGTCCTTCGATTCTTTTCAAACGATTGACAATTTCCTTATTGTACTCCACCTTGCCACCTCCTATTGTGATGGACCAGTAATGGTATATCCTTTAACATTGTAACCATATTTTTTTAGCAATCTTGCACCAAAGTTCTTTTCCAATTCATTGGAGGCAATGATGACAATATGCCTGTTCGGAATTTCTTTAATATATCGTTTCAAATATCCGCAAGGAATATTTATTGCTCCATTTACTGGATTTTTTGCAGAATCCTGATAATCTCTAAGATCGACAAATACTGCATCCTTTTCATAATCCTTTACCGCTGGTAGATTTCTTACTGGAACATAGCGGTTGAAAACTAAAGTGACCAAAAGGAGACTGATGATTAAACTTGTGAGCAACTACTCTTCACCTCTTGTTATATCTTGTTCATTACTGAACTTACAATATAAATAATATACCATAAGGGGTATAAAATCAATAGTTAAAGTTGATATTTTTGACACTTTTATTAAGACAGAACAAAAAGCGCAAGCGCCTCGTTCAGCCCCGACAAGCGCTGCCCGCCTTAAAACGCCACGTCCTGTGCCTGGCGGGTCTAGCACATCGTGTGCCACGGAGGGCCGACCAGTGAAGTCGTTCTTTGACTTCATTGGGCGGACCGAAGCGACTCGAGGGGTTAGGCGCTGGATCTGGACATTTCTCGAAGTAAAATTTATACTTTCTAATCCTTTGAAGCAAAAAAAACCATTGAAGTCTGAACTGTGCCCCCGTTTACGGACAGTTTAAAAAAAGCGGCTATGCAGCTACTAAGTGGCACCGGCATTGTAACTGTCTCTTATACATATTT
>NZ_JAGGQL010000011.1:0-91851 GCF_018613315.1 Bacillus sp. ISL-37
GAAAAGCTGTCAAGAAAGAGTCGTTATTGTGACAGGTTCGGGCTATTAGGATGAAAAGCTGTCAAGGAACGATTTGTATTTCAGACAGGTTTGGGTGTAATCGGCTCTACGCTGTCAAAAGTCAACCAAAGTTCAGACAGCTTCCCGAGGAAACCCGACAAAGCTGTCATTCATCCAAAACTCGATTACAACGCATCCATATCCTCTTCAATCTCTACTACCCTCCTCAGCTTAGCATTATGGTATGAAGCAGGTGTCATCTGAAGAAGCTTGTTACGGAGTGAGCAAAGTACGGGGAAATCGATCCGCGATGCCAACCCGTATATTTTCATTTCATCTTTCACTGTTTTCATACGATCCTGTCTGTGTGTTTCATACTTGGAAAATGCCTTAACAATTGTTACTTCGCTGCTGATCCATTTAGCCAGGTAAACGGCATCCTCAGCTGCCTGTGATGCTCCCTGGCCTATATTGGGCATTGAAGCGTGTGCTGAATCACCGAGTAGCAGGATCTTACCATATTGGAGCGGGGTTAAGGGTTTCAATTCATATAGGTTGTCGTAAATGATATGGTGTGGTGAGGTACTTTCCAGTATTTCCTGGATTGGTTCATGGTAGTAGAAAAAGTTGAACAATAAATCGATAGGGGACCAATCGCTCTTGTCGCCGTTTTCTTCAGAGGATTTTTTTAATGCATACCAAAACACCTGATTATCTATTAACGGAGCAATCCCGAATCGTCCCCTCGCTCCCCAGGTTTCAGTGTAAGCATTCACCTTGATTGGCGGGTCTTCAATGATGCCTCTCCAGCAGGAGAAACCCGAATATGTCAAACCGCTATTTGGAAATAGCTTTGTGCGGATTTGTGAAGCTGCACCGTCGCAGCTTATAAGATAATCTGATTCTACAATGGTACCATCTTTGAAAAATAATGATATTGAATTGTCGTGTTTAAAATCGATCATATGCTTATCTAAATGGAGAGAACCAGGGAGGAGCGCATCTGTCAAAATTCTTTGAAGTTCGGAACGGTGGATGAACAGGTAATTCGGGATATGTGATGGCGCATGGTAGTCGAATTCGGCAATGATTTTTCCAGAATCGGATTTAAGCAGACAGCCGTCAGAATCCAATCCATTTGCTCGCAATTCGGGTCCTAATCCCATAATGTAGAAGGCTCTTATGGCGTTGCCACTTAAGATGATTCCGGTATCCGGTTCATGTAGTTTTTTTTCTTTTTCATAGACATTCGCATGAATTCCTTTTCTCTGCAGGGCAATCGCTGTGCATAATCCGCTAATTCCGCCGCCAACGATTGAAATGCTTGCATCGTCCATATCCTTAACCTCCATTCCGCAAAACAGGAATCATAACTCTTCCTACCTAAACTATACTTGACTGACCCTTGGGTTGGTATGGATAAAAATTGAATTTTTCATGGACAAAAAAAGCCATCAGGTGGATATACCTGATGGCTGTTCATCATCTTTATTTCAGATGTCCTTCGGCTTTCATCTTTTTCCGTGCTTTTGCAAGGTCATCCTGGACAGTACGGTCCGAAAGCTTAACCCCGCTGTTATAGGCTGCCCTCGCAATCAAATGCCCTGCAACTGGAGAAGTGAGGAAGATGAACAGAACTCCCAGCAATAAACGGGAATTGAAATGATGTTCTACCAACCAAAAGTATAGGAAGGTGCCAAGCAAGACAAGCATGACCCCCATTGTTGCACTTTTCGATGCTGCATGGTTCCTTGTATAAACATCTGGAAGCCTGATCAGTCCAAAGGCAGTTACAAGGCTAAGAAATGCTCCGAGCAGAATGAACAATCCTGCAAAAAATTTAACGATTTCCATTTCTGTCATATTCCATGATTACTCCCTTCTCAAGGAATTTTGAAAAGGCAACTGTTCCGATGAATGTCAGGATACCGATCAATAGGATGATATCAAGAAAAGCACTAGTTTCCAGAACAATTGATACTAAAGCAATCACAGAAACAAGGCTGATGCCGATGGCGTCAAGGGCAACTACCCGATCTGCTACGGTAGGCCCCTTGATTACTCGGTAAATCAGGCCGATCATCGCAAGTGATATGAAGGTAACTGATATCCATAAAACCGCTTCAAACATTATCGGCTCACCTCCATAATCGCTTTTTCAAACGTATTTTTGATACTCTGGATTGCTTCATCCGCATCAGTGATGTCCATTGCATGCACATACAATATTTTGTTGTCAGATGAAACATCGACGACAAGTGTACCAGGGGTCAAAGTAATCAGGTTTGCGAGCATCGTAATCTCCCAGTCTTCTTTCAATTCTGTCGGGAATGCGAAAATGCCCGGCTTGATATTAAGCTTTGGCCTAAGGACTGCCTTTAAAACGGCTACATTCGAAAGAATCAGTTCCAAAGTAAAAATATAAATCAAGTTCAGCACGGCCACTACCCTCAGTAAATAGAAGCGGGAAGTGAAGAAACGCCTGAAAATATAAATGATGAGCAGGCCGAAGAAATACCCGACAAAAAAGGAGGCCGGGGAGTAGGATGTCTTAAGGAACATCCAGACAAAGGCCAGTATAAAATTTAGCAAGATTTGAAAAGCCATAGCTCATCACTCCTTCAAAACAGCATTGATGTAGATTTCCGGATTGGCAAGCGTTTCGGCGGCTGTTGAAATAACCGGATAAATAGCCTCAGTTCCGAAGCCGTATAGCACAGCGAATACAGTCAGAATTACAGGTGCAACGAGCAGCCATTTTACAGGTGCTTTTTCCTCATTCTTATAGGCCCTTGGCGTTCCCCAGAAGCCTCTGATAAAAATCCTCATGACTGAAAACAGGACAAGCAAGCTCGACATTAGTACAACGAAAGCACCAATATAGTTTTCAGTTTCAAATCCAGAGCGCACAACCATCAATTTGCCTGCGAAACCGCTAAGCGGCGGAATGCCGGCAAGTGCGGCTGTAGCAATGAAGAACGTCCACCCAAGTGCAGGGTATCTATTGATCAGACCGCTGATTTTCTCAAGGTCGCTCGTTCCGGTAATCATAACGATAATCCCAATCAACAGGAACAGCGTCGCCTTGATGTTCATGTCATGGATCAGATAAAAGATCGATCCAGTGAGAGATTCAGGTGTCAGGATTGATACCCCGAATAAGATGACACCGACTGCAACAATGATGTTATAGATAATGATTTTTTTGATATCAGTATAAGCCAGTGCCCCGATGACCCCAGCAATGATCGTCATGACAGCGAGGATTTGCAGCAATTGATGCGTATAGCCGACATCATGGTAAAAGAACAATGTGTATGTCCTGGTGATTGAGTATACGCCAACCTTGGTCAGCAGTGCTCCGAACAGTGCCATTACTGGTGCTGGCGGTGCGTAATACGATCCTGGCAGCCAGAAATAAAGCGGGAAAATCGCGCCTTTCAGTCCGAATACAATCAAGAACAATACGGCAATCACCGTAATAATCCCAGCACTCCCAATTTCGCTGAGTCTCACCGAGATATGCGCCATATTCAGGGTCCCTACCACTGAATACAAATAGGCAACGGCGATAACAAACAAGGCGGATGAAATAACGTTCACGAGTATGTATTTAATCGACTCGCGGAGCTGGATTTTCGTCCCGCCCAATACAATCAATACATACGAGGACATCAGCATCACTTCGAAAAATACAAACAAGTTGAAAATATCGCCCGTCGTAAAGGCTCCGTTAACCCCGACAATCAAGAAGTTGACGACTGGATAATAGAAAAATCTTTCACGAGCTTCTCCTATTGATTTAAAGGAGTAAAACAACGCCGCAAAGGCGATGATACTTGTCGTCAATACAAGCAAGGCGGAAAGCATGTCCGATACAAGCGTTATGCCGTATGGTGCTTCCCAGTTACTGAGATCCATCGTCTGGATGCCATTCCGATAAACATGGTTTGCCAGCATGAAGGAGGCAATAATCGTGAGCAGTGCGCTTATCGCTGAAATCCATCGCTGGACCATGATGTTTTTAGTGAAAAAAATAAGTACAACCCCTGTAATCAGAGGAATCAAGATGGGTAATATGATTAGATTATTCATGTCCTTCCTTTCCTCTCAAGCGATCCATATTATCGGTTCCAAGCTCCTGGTAGGCGCGGTAGGCCACAACCAGGAAGAATGCCGTAACACCAAAGCTGATGACAATCGCTGTCAGGATCAGTGCCTGTGGCAGCGGATCGGCATAGGATGGGGCATGTTCTCCCAGGAGCGGGGCTGCACCTCTTTTTAAGCCTCCCATTGTCAGCAGGAGTAGGTGGGCACCGTGACTTAACAGCCCTGTCCCGATAATGATCCTGAGCAAGCTTTTTGAAAGCATGAGGTAAGTGGCTGTCATAAATAAAATTCCAATTAGAAACGCCATTAAGATTTCCATTATTCGCTCTCTCCAATCGTTTGAATAATGGTCATTGTCACACCAATGACGACAAGGAAGACCCCTGTATCAAACAATACCGCTGTATGCAAAGATGTCTTGCCGAGGAGCGGCAAATAAGCGTAAGTATATGCATGTGTCAGGAACGGCATATTGAAAAATAACGCACCGGCACCTGTTCCGATCGCAATGAGCAGACCGACAGCGACAACTTTAATATAATCAAACGGCAAAATCATTTTGACTGTCTTAATATCGAATGCTAGTAAAAGCAATACAATCGCTCCAGAGGTCATCAATCCGCCGATGAATCCACCGCCCGGATAATAGTGGCCTGCGAAAAACAGGTGGATCGAAAACAGGATGATGACGAACAAGACGAACTTTGTAACAGTCTGGAGGATGACATCATTTGTTTTCATCCAATTCCCTCCCCCTTGTCAGCCGAAGCTTAATCATCGCAAAAATACCAAGGGCCGCGATGCCAAGAACGGCAATTTCAAACATTGTATCGAAGCCGCGGAAATCAACGAGGATAACGTTGACCATATTTTCGCCGCCAGCTTTTTTATAAGTATTTTCAACATAATACTCCGAAATGGAGCCAAACGTCTTGTTACTATGGGCAGATAAGGCAATCATCGTCACAATTGCCCCTACGGCAATCGAGATTAGCGCGTTTGTGGCCCTGAAGCGGATTCTCTCCTCATTTCTCCTAATCTGCGGCAGGTGATAAAACGCCAGAAGGAACAATGCAACAGATACAGTTTCAATGACCAGCTGTGTCAGTGCCAGGTCAGGTGCCCTGAAAAGGACGAAAAACAGTGCTACTGTATAGCCAACAGCGCCAAGCAGGATGATGGAAGTCAGCCTTGATTTGGCAAACAAGATGGTAATCGCAGATACGGCCATGATCAACACGAGCACAACTTCAAAAAAGCGGATAGGTGCAACATCGCTCAAATCCAGTTTGAATGCGTTTTTGAAAATGAGTGTCGAAGCAAGAGCCAAAATAAAGAATGAGAAGATATAAACGAGATACGTCCGTATGAATCCGGTCATGTAAGACTTTGTAATATTTTTAGACGTTAGCTCAATGAGTTCCAAACCGCGGTCATAGAAACGATTGAATGACATGCGTGAAGGAAGCTTACTATAGATCCCTGCCCATTTAGGCATGAACTTGTAGAGCAATAATCCGAATGCAATAACACCGATTGTCATGAACAATTCAGCTGTTGGCCCGTGCCAGTGAGAGATATGGACATCGAATCCTTCACCGTTTTCGAGCAATGATGGAAGTATCGACCCCATGGCAGGCGAAATGATGTTATGTGACAGTACATTCGGAAAGATACCGAAAATGATGACAAGTGACGCTAGAATAACCGGTGAAATCAGCATACCGATCGGTGCCTCATGCGGTTTCTTTTCCAATTTTTCAGGCTGGTACTTCCCTGTGAAGGTCTTGAATACATACATCATGCTGTAAAGGAATGTGAAAACACTTGCTGACCAGGCAATGATGGGGAACAGTATGCCCCATGTATCCATATTGAAAAAATCCATTTCTGCAACGCGCAGCATACCTGTAAAGAACATTTCTTTGCTCAGGAATCCGTTGAATGGCGGAATTCCGGCCATTGAGAATGTTCCAATGATCGCTAGTGTGAATGTAATTGGCATGAAATTCATCAAACCGCCAAGCTTGCGTATATCCCTTGTCCCCGTTTCATGGTCAATAATCCCTGTCACCATGAACAAGCTTCCCTTGAATGTGGCATGGTTGATCAAATGGAAGACCGCGGCAGTGACCGCAACAATATAATAGCCATCTTCAATCGTGCCATAATGAAGGGCTGCAGCACCTGCTCCAAGAAGTGACATGATCATCCCCAGCTGGCTGACAGTTGAAAAAGCGAGAATCGCTTTTAAATCCGTTTGTTTTACAGCTGAGAAAGAACCCCAGAATAGCGTGAGTACCCCAACTCCGGCCACGAGCCAGACCCATGTGCCTGAATGTGCGAATACTGGTGTCATACGGGCAACAAGATAGATTCCCGCTTTAACCATCGTCGCAGAGTGCAGGTACGCACTGACTGGCGTAGGTGCTTCCATCGCGTCAGGAAGCCAGATGTGGAATGGGAACTGAGCAGATTTTGTAAAAGCCCCGAGCAAGAACAAAATCAATGTCGCCGTGAATAAAGGATGGTTGACGACCTCATTGGACATTTGGATTGTTTCAGAAATGCTGAAGGTCCCTGTGATGATATAGAGCATCAGGATCCCACCGAGCATGGATAATCCCCCGAAAACAGTGATCAGCATTGACTTTTGGGCACCATAGCGGGAACGCTCGCGATGGTTCCAATATCCAATCAGCAAGAAAGAAGAAAAGCTGGTCAACTCCCAGAAGGTATAGAGAACAATCAGGTTGTCGGATAAAACGACTCCGAGCATCGCACCCATGAACAAAAGCAGGTAGACATAGAAAGTATTCAGTTTTTCCTTGTCCGGATTTAAATAATAAATCGAATACAGCACAACCAATGCGCCGATTCCCGTGATCAGCAGGGCGAATAATAGCCCAAGGCCGTCAACTTTTAGCGTGAAATTAATTCCAAGAGAAGAAATCCAAGCAACAGTTTCCATAACGGTACCGCCATGGCTGGTCGTGCTAATGAATTGTAAGAAATAAGCAAACAGCACGGCAGGCAGCGGCAAAAGGAACCAGCCTGTATGAATGTTCTTGAAATACTTATGTAAAAATGGAATTAAGATCGCGAGTAAAAGCGGTGATAAAACTGCAAGATGAAGTAAAGACAAGTGATAATACCTCCTTATTTAATTCCAAATTCATGGCTTAACATTATATTTTTTGCCAATTTAACTAAGTTCATGCCCCCAACTCACTGATGTGAAAATTATATCGTAAAAAAGTTGCAGATGCATGTCATCGACCTTGATGAATCAAGGTTTTGTTCGACCACTGAATAAAATCCTGATTCTTTTTGCATACTAACAGTGAATAGGGGGGATAAGCCATGGCCCGAAAGCTGACAGTATGCATTGGGATATTCCTTAGTTTATTTTCGGGGTTCATGTTTCTTGATAACAGGGATGACAAAGCGTTGTCAAAGCAAGGACCTGGAGTGCTGAAAGTCCAGCAGTCAGAGTTGGACGAGGTTGAAACTGCCAAATATGTACCATTCGGTTCAAGAGAATACGTCCGGATCGTGCCACAATAACACCAATCTTTTTATACGGACGAGCCTCATAAAGGTTTCAAAAAAATTAAAGTTCCTGCAAAGGGGCTTTTTTTCTTTTTCTTGCTGGTCTCCACAATTTCTTTCATAATACATAGTAGGATTTGAAAGAATTGAGTGAAGTGTCATATGAGAAACCCATATTTAACAAGCTACTTCCCGCTGCTGTCGATTATTTTGTTCAGTTTGGCCTTATCCGTGCGCACGGAAATGGAGTTGATCTCCATCCTGAAAAATGCCGGGATATACGATGGAATGCTTGAGTTCTTTTCTGATACCGGGATTAAATTATCATTGCTGGCTTTACTGATGGTGGTGTATTTCATGGTGTTTGCGGCCATGAAGCTGATTGCCGATACTATAAACGAGGTCAGTCTCTTGTTTTTCTCGAAAGATCATGAAGGGGAGAGCCTGTATCTGATTCGCGATGGTGCAACGATTTATTTTGTGGGCAGCGTAGTATCCTTGCTCAGCTTCTACAGCTTTATCGGTATAATGGCTATTTTCGCTGTTGCAACAATGGTATATTTCATTTATTTTGTCTATAAAATCAGCCCCAAGCTCACCATGGCTGGTTTGATCGGAATCGTGTTCTTCCAGGTCATTCTCTGGAGTACGCTTGTCCTTGGCATCATTTATCTTGCGGTAAAAGTGTATAACAGCTTACTCGCCAGCTTGCCGATTTAAATGTGAATGATGACGGACAGAAATAGGCGAGAATAAGGAAAAAGTATCCGTCATAGCGGTGATGACGGACAGAAATAGGCGAGAAGAAGGAAAAAATGTCCGTCATAGTGGTGATGACGGACAGAAATAGGCGAGAAGAAAGAAAAAGTGTCCGTCATAGCGGTGATGACGGACAGAAATAGGCTAGAAGAAGGAAAAAATGTCCGTCATAGTGGTGATGACGGACAGGAATAGGCTAGAAGAAAGAAAAAGTGTCCGTCATAGTGGTGATGACGGACAGAAATAGGCGAGAAGAAAGAAAAAGTGTCCGTCATAGTGGTGATGACGGACAGAAATAGGCGAGAAGAAAGAAAAAGTGTCCGTCATAGTGGTGAAGACGGACAGAAATAGGTGAAAAGAAAGAAAAAATGACCGTCATAATGGTGATGACGGTCAAAAATAATGATTTAAGTGGAGCCGGGCGGAATTTCTGCCCGGTTTATTTTTTCGTAATATCACGCCAAATCAAAAGATGCGGCGACTGGTGATTGATATTTTCCATGCTCTCTGGCTGGTCTTTGCCGACCCACACACCTGCAGTCAGCGGCCCGTTGAAGCCTATGAACCAAAAATCTTTAAATTCATTTGTCGTTCCGGTCTTCCCGCCAGCACCAGGGCCGGCACCCGCCACTTTTCGTGCAGTTCCTGAAGTTACGGTCTTCTGCATGAGGCTTCGGACTTTTTCGGCGGTGCTAGGATTCCAAACCTGGACAGGTTCGTCATTCCATTTATAAAGTACCTCTCCGTTAAAACCTGTTACCTTCGAGATTGCCCTTGGCTTCAGGAAAAGACCTTTATTGCTGAAAACTGTATAAGCTGATGTCATTTCTAGCGGGCTCATTCCAGTTGTGAACCCGCCGACTGCTGATGCCAGTACATGGTCTTGTTCTGTGACTTTTCCAAAATCAAATGCTTTAAGGTCACCGAACGCTTCGTCCACGCCAACCTGCTGTAAAACTCTCACGGCAGATGTGTTGTAGGAATTAATGAACGCCCTTTCAAGTGTAACCTTCCCATAAGTGGAACCTCCGTAGTTTTTCGGACAATATCCTTTGATGCAAAGAGGGCCTGCGTTAATTGGAGAATCCTGGTTTGCATCAAACCTTTCAAAGTATGGGGCATAGACAAGCAATGGCTTGATTGATGAGCCAGGCTGGCGAAAAGCCTGGTATGCGCGATGGAAGTCTCCGCTCTGATAACCCTTTCCTCCTGAAATAGCAACAATCTGGCCAGTTTCATGGTTGATCACTGTGGCAGCTCCCTGGACCTTTGCGTTTGGCAGGTGAGCAGCGACTGCCTGGACTGTCCGTTTTTGCAGTTCAATATCAAGATTTGTATGGATGGTCACCCCTAAACGAAGCAACTCCTCGATTCTAGCGGTTAAATCATCAGTATTATCGATATTTTCCTGTTCGGAAATCAGTTCTCTCAGTTCATGTAATGCATAGGAAGAATAATCTGGATTTGAATTTTTCCGGGAATCAACTTTCAGGGTGATTGGTTCCTTTTTTAACATTTCAGCAGCTTCAGATTTGATTTTTCCATGTTGTGCAAGCTGATCGATCAGCCGTTCCTGGCGCTTCTTCGTCCGTTCAAAATGCTTGATTGGGTCATAATAGGACGGATTATTAGGAATGGCAGCGAGGAAAGCTTGTTCTGCCTCAGACAATCTTGCAGGCGTTTTTTTAAAATAAAGATCCGCTGCAGCCTTGATCCCATAAGCATTATTGTGGAAATAAATCGCATTCATATATTGCTCTAGAATTTCTGCCTTTGAAAAAGACTTCTCCAGCTGGTAGGCATATAAAACTTCGCTCAGCTTGCGATTATAAGATTTGTGATGGTTTAAGTATTGATTCCGTGCCAGCTGCTGGGTAATGGTGCTCGCGCCTTGTTCAATGTCGTCTGAGTGAATATTGATTGCCAGAGCGCGGCCGATTGCCGGAAGGTCAAAGCCAGGATGCTTTTCAAAATTACGATCCTCAGAAACAATGAACACTTCTTTTATAAAATCAGGGATTTCATGCCCCGCAACATAGCTCCTGTTCATCGGTCGATAAATTTCGGTGATGATCTCGCCGTTACTGGCAAGGATTAAACTGGTTTGAGAAAGTTTCGTCTCTGAAAGATCGATCTTTTTATCAAGAGTATCACTGAAGCTCACAGCATTGCCCGCTTCTGTATAAGTTAAAATGACAACTGCAATAAACGCTGGGATCAATAGTAAAATCAAAAGATAGCCTGTAATAATCCTCACGGGAATTCCTTTCTTTGAACTCTGTCGAGAGTTTGTGAAAAATGATTTGAGCACAGTATAATATCGGAAGGCAGGGCCGATTATTTACTTTCCTGTTGGAGTAGACCGTACTTTTCCATATGCTGCCTGAACAGCTTCCATCCGCTATTTTCTTTCCTGAACACTTCAACTGCGAGGGCTGAGGCTACTTTTTGCTCGGAAAAATAAAAATCAACGATGGATGATAAAATTAGTTCATTTTCTTCCCGCAAGCTATGGGTCAAGTCGTTATAAACCCAGGAAGGTTTTTTTTCTTCATACATTTTAAAGGTTTCAATATTATCGAGTCTGTATTGCTCACCGTGATAAACTTCGTACTCACGATCCTCGTAATAACCAAAGTAGCCAATGAAATCATCAGAAATCCATTTATTGATTTCTCGTACCTTTCCTGTATTCAATAACTTTCTGTAATCTTTTACTGCGTTCAATCCTTCATTTAGCATAAGGACACACCCTTGTTTTTTACATATTTTAACACGAAAAATAAGAGCTGATATGAAAATTACGAAAGCCGAAAAAAATGCTAAGTTTAAATTGCAGAAAATTTAAAAATTTACCAAGGAACGTGATATAATAGAAAAAATAATCGACCGAAAAGCATATACTGGTTACATACAACTACTGGCTTTTCAGAAAGTTGGGGAAGCATGAGCGAAAAAGAAAGGACAACATTATTTATTGATTTTGAATTTACGATGCCTGATCGCAACAGCAGGAGAAGGGGCTTTTACCCGGAAATCATTGAAGCTGGAGCTGTTCTTGTTGAGAACGGCAAGGTGGTTGAACAATTTTCTTCTTATGTACGGCCGATGGCTTTTCCAATTTTGACCGAACGCTGCCGTTCTTTCCTGAGCATCTCTCAGGAGCAGGTGAATTCAGGTATCACGTTCAAGGCTTTGGTAGATAAGCTTATCTCAATGGGTGGAAGCAAGAATTGCCAGATTGTCACCTGGGGCAATATGGACATGAAGGTATTACAGCAAAATTGCCAGCAGGCTTCAGTATCTTTTCCGCTGCCAGGAAAGCAAATTGATCTATCAATGGAGTATAAGCGTTTCTTCGGCGACCAGAATCAGACGGGTCTATGGAAGGCTGTTCAGGAATATGGGAGGGAAGGGACAGGAAAACATCACCGCGCGCTGGATGATGCTTTGACGACATACCATATTTACAAGCTCGTGGAGAAAGACAAACAATATCTTCAAAAACCAGAACCAGCAACAATCGGGGACATGGTCGATTTTTCCAAACTGCTCAATAAATTCGCATAGAAAAGCCAGATTGGATAATACAATCTGGCTTTTGGCGTTATTAGGCTTCTTTTCTCTAGTTTTTAAAATAATCCTTCTCCAAAGACTCCAAATTTCTCAGGCTTTGCTGTGCCCAGGCGGAATCGTCGCCTTGTAGTTCGGCACGAAGCTTGCTGGTCGCTTCTTTTAATGACTCAAGGTATTCTGGGATTTCACCATCGAATGGCTTGACCATTTTTTCAGGGATGTTTGCCTGTTCGCGGAAAGACAGTGCTTTTCTTTCGTGGAAAAAGCCAACCGCTGCATCCTTAGGGTTATGGAGGTCACCCTGCATCGGATGTTTTGCGACAGCCAATACTCGGACAAGATAGTGCTGTGGCCTGCGTTCCGTGATTTCGCCTATGTATTTGCCGGTCTTATAAATGGCGGTTACCTGATCGCCAATGTTTAATTCAGCCATATTGAAGCTCCTTTACGGTTCATGTTAATTTCTTATATTATAGCAAAAAAGACAGATGCAAAACATTTTGTAATCGTTTAAAGTGTCTAATAGGAGGGATACATACAATGACTAAAAAAATATTCGCGATTTTATTTGCAATGATGGTTGTACTTGCAGGCTGCGGGACAGCTGATGAAAAGCAGGAAGCAGACAAGCAGAAGGAAGAAAGAACTAATGCTGGACAAGCTGGCCAGGCCGAGGAGGATCTTGATTACCCTCAAGCGACTGCCGAAGTCCAGGATAATGAAAGGCTTGTGGAAATGGTCACTTCGATGGGAACTGTTAAAATCAAGCTTTTCCCTGAGCAGGCTCCAAAGGCAGTAGAGAATTTTATTGAGCACAGCGAAGAGGGCTACTATGAAGGAGTCATCTTCCACCGCGTTATTGAAGGGTTCATGATTCAAGGCGGCGATCCTGATGGAACTGGAATGGGCGGCGAAAGTATTTACGGCGGTCCGTTTGAAGACGAATTTTCACGGGAGCTTTTCAACATTCGCGGAGCACTGTCGATGGCTAATTCAGGACCGAACACGAACGGAAGCCAGTTCTTCATCGTCCAGAATAAAGAGCTTGATGCTAGTTTGCCAGAGAAGATGAAGCAGGCAGGCTACCCCGAAGAAGTGCTGAAGATGTATGAAAATGGCGGAACACCACATCTTGATGGCGGACATACCGTCTTCGGCCAGGTTGTAGAGGGAATGGATGTCGTCGACAAGATTGCCGCTACGCCAACAGGCGCACAGGATAAGCCAGAGAAGGATGTCGTCATCGAAAAAATCAATGTATTGAAGTAGAACATATCATCATATTGGACGGATTCCTAAAGCTTGATATAATGTTTTGAGAGCTTAAGAAAGGAAGATGAGAATGAGTAAGTGGTTTGTCATCTCATTGTTTTTATATTTTCCAGAAGACAAGTCTGAATATATACCGGCTGCGATCACTTCCCTCGTTTTCCTGATTGGGGCAATCCTGACGATGCGATACATCATTAAAGTTTCCAAAAGGGAAGCCCAGAAAGCAAAGGAACACGAGCAGGCAATTATGAAACAAATGAATGATACGAAGGAGAACAGCTGATTTACTGGCTGTTCTTTTTTTGCTCCATTTGGAACTGGAAAAAAACGCGCGGAATTTCCAGTTCACGGAATTATGATAAAATTTCGCGGAATTCCGATTGTTTTTCGCGGAATCAAGCAAAGGTTTCGCGGGATTATCCTCCCTTTTCGCGGAATCAAGCACCGATTAGCGGGATTATCCTCCTTTTCGGGGAATCAAGCACTGATTCAGGGGATTATTCTCTCTTTTCGCGTAATTAAACTATTATTATGTTCCAAAAAAGGTTTAGATAATTAAAAACCGGGGTAAAAGTCATGTTTTCATTATTTTACAAAAGCGTTATAATACAATTTATATTCTAAAGTCAAGAGTAGGGGTATAAATTGAAGAACTTACAGATAGAGAATATTGTCGAAACAATTCTTGTCCAATCTGGCAGCAGTGTCCAGGTTGAACTTGAGGATTTTTTTCCTGGAGACCGGTTTGCGGGCGGGAAATATAATTTTGGAACTCATACGATTACTTTATATATTGAAGAGATCAAGGCGCAATGCCTGCAGCTCTTTTCGTCATTAGATCAATTTGAAGATTATCTTGCGGTCGTCTTTGCACATGAAATTGGCCATTCCGAGGACCGCGAACTTGCGGAGCTAATCCAGCAGATGGAGGAAACCGGCAATGACGTGTTAAAAAAGAAGGTTGCTCTCCAGATTGAGATGAATGCCTGGGATTACGCACGCATGCTGATTCCGGAAAAGCTGCATCCATTCATGGACACGATCATCGGATATTCCTTAGAGCCATATTACGAAGCGCTGGAAGTGAGCGCATAAAAAATGGAGCCTGCCCGAATGGGACGGCTCCATTTTTGCTTTTAAAAGTCTAACTGAATGCCAGCTTCAATCTTTCCAGACCTTCATTCAATGTATCGCGTGGGCAGGCGAGATTCATCCGTACAAAGCCTTCTCCGCCTTCACCGTACTTCGTGCCTGGTTCAAGTCCAAGCTTGCCTTTGTTGAGCAGCGTATCCTTTATCTCCTCGTCACTCAAACCAAGTTCTCGGCAGTCAATCCACAAAAGATAAGTGGCATCTGCTTTCATCGGCTTGAGTGCAGGCAGGTGTTCTGCCATAAAGTCTGTAGCTATTTTCATATTCTCATCCAGATAAGCTAATAGCTGGTCAAGCCACTCCTCGCCGCCGCGATAGGCTGCCTCCATTCCGGCGATCGCGAAGGCATTCAAGGTAAAAAAGCCTTGCTGATCATGGATTTCCTTGAATTTTGCCTTCAACTCTTTGTTGGGAATCAATGCGGCGGATGCCTGCAGGCCAGCAAGGTTGAATGTTTTGCTTGGCGCAACGAATGTCGTCGTGATTTCTCTGAACTCTTCCTTGATTGATGCGATTGGGATATGGACATTAGGTTTAAATACTAAGTC
Organism: Bacillus sp. ISL-37; assembly: GCF_018613315.1. Taxonomy (GTDB): domain Bacteria; phylum Bacillota; class Bacilli; order Bacillales; family Cytobacillaceae; genus Mesobacillus. Next base: position 14,969 of record NZ_JAGGQL010000011.1, read on the forward strand.
GGAGTGAATCTCATCAGAAACGATCAGGCAGTCATGCTCCACGCACAGGTCGCCGATTTTTTCCAACTCTTCTCTCGTCCATACCCTGCCACCCGGGTTATGAGGGTTACAAAGGATGAACATCTTCACTCCTTCTTTCAGCTTTGCTTCAAAGTCAGCAAAGTCGAGTTCGAATCTCCCGTTATCGTATAGGAGATTAGATGTTACCAGAGTTCGTTCATTATTATTGACCATGTTGAAAAATGGTGGGTACACAGGAGAATGAACAAGCACCTTATCGCCTTTTTCCGTAAATGCCCGAATTGCGGTGCTGATCGAAGGGACGACCCCTTCACTAAAAACAATAGATGATTTCTTGAACTCGCAGTCATGGCGCTTTTTCATCCAGTCCTGGATGGCTTCTGTCACTGACATCGGGACAAAGGTATATCCGAAAATCCCGTGTTCGATCCGGTCCTTTAGCGCATCGGTAACTGCCTGGGGAGGATGGAAGTCCATATCCGCGACCCACATTGGCAGGACATCGTCTTTGCCAAAAACCTTATCGATTGCATCCCACTTCACTGAATGCGAATTGTTCCGGTCAACTATTTTGTCAAAATCTATTCTTTCCATATGTACGCACCGCCCTTTTCCTGAAAAATTTAACTCTCACTAACAATATGATAAGATATTTTTAAAAAATAATCAGGTGATTGAATTTGGAATCTAAAGAACTCAGTTATAAATTGATCGATGTCTTAAATAAATGGGACCCTTTCAAAGTTGGAGAAGGAGAATTCGACCCGGAAATCGCTGATATTCTCCAGACTGTCCACGATCATGACGAAGCAGATAAAATCGCCCGCAGGATTCAGTCTGTATTTGAATTTTCGTTTGAACAAGTTTTGCCATACCAAGAGTGTCTTTCAATAGCAAACACCTTGCTGGCCATCAAGAACGAAGATGTCTGTTCCTTATAAAAAACTGTACCAACTCACTAGCAGAAACGGCAGCCATCAAAGGCTGCCGTTTGCTGTTGCTTCTGCTGTTGCTTCTGCTGTTGCTTCTGCTGTTTCCTCTGCTGCCATGAACCTGTTGATCAGCTGATGGACATCTTCAGGGCGTTCCTCGGGGACAAGGTGGCCGGTTTCCTTTAAAATGACCAGCTCGGAATTCTTCAAATCCTTATTCAACTTTCTCCCGATACGGACCGGGACAACTTTATCATGTTCACCCCAGATCAGCAGGCATGGTGCTTGTATTTTTCGCAGTTCCTCAGCTGAAAGATCGCCCTCTCGGTGGCGGATCATCATCGTCAAGGCTTTGAAAATATCATCCTCTAAAAATGGGGAGAGATAGCCATACAGCATTTCATCATTGATCATTGAATGGTCATAGACAACGTTCTGCAAGTTCTGCTTTACTCCTGAGCGTGCCAGGTGGAACTTTACATAGAGGTGGAAATACGGGATGTAGCTTGAAAGTACGAGCGGCAGCTTTGCCTTTTTCAAATACCCCGAACTGCAAAGCAAAATTCCCTTTTTCGCATATTCCGGGTGATGCAACAGAATGTTCATGGCAATTTGACCGCCCATCGAATGGCCAACGACATTAAATTCGCGGATGCCAAGGGATTTCATCAATTCAACAACCGTTGCGGCAAGGTTTTGATAGGAATATTTAAAGCTGGAAATCTTGCCGCTTTTCCCAAAAGGGGGAAGGTCCACGGAAATGACATTATAATCCTCTTTTAGCAGGGGGACCAAATGCCTGAAGCTGAAAGTTGAGGAAAGAAATCCATGAAGCAAAACCAGTGTTTCCTTCGACTCTGGGTTCTGGTAGTGCTCATAGTAAAGATCGATTCCTCTTACGGTTTTATTCCTGGCGAATTCCATCGGCCTTCACTCCTGACATTATTAGCAAATTAGGCAAGGTATGCCATTTATTTTCCCCGCAAATTCCAACTTCACACAAAAAATACAAAAAAATATGGACACCAATACTGGTGTCCATTAAAAAAGGGGGGGAATACTAGAAAGCCTTATGGGACTAGGATAGCCAGATTGGCAGAATAATATACATTAATTTTCAAGATTTTTAACGAAAAAGGTTTATATAAAAGGCTCTTTTTCAAACTTTATTGCTATTGAATATAAAATTGGATTGAATTACCTATATTCCTTCGTAAAGTTGACGCTTCTTATGAGAAAAGAGCGTGCAAACTTATTACCGACCTGCAAAGTGGCCTTATATTACGTTAAAATCGGCTTTAGGATTTTAACAATAATCTTTACGAAAACTGCCTTATAAAAAAATAAAACAGGCAGAAAGTCTGCCTGCTACGGTGTATGATGATTATTCAAGTTACAAGCTGGTTGGTCTTTGGTCGAGTTCTGGCGGTGCAGCGTAATGAATTTCTCCCATTAACTCTGACGCAGGGACATCAAGGGCTGTCGAGATCTTTAGAATCGTCTGCAATTTAGGTGTCTGCTCGCCGCTTTCGTATCTTTGGATTGTCCGCGTACCTACCCTGATTTTTAAAGCGAGCTCCTCCTGGGAAATTCCGACTCGTTCACGGCACATCTTGATATTCTGTCCAATTGCAGTCATCGCTCATCACCTCCAAAAATAAAATATCTCTTACTATAAGTTTATCATTAAATTTTTGAAAATATCGACAATAATGTGAACGTTTTCTTAACTTTAGATTATACCAACCGATTGTAAAAACACAATGCCAATACCTATTGGTACGATGTAGCGGATGGAGAAGTACCAAATGTTGAATAACAACAGATTACTTCCAGTCCCTTCCTCCATTTCGCGTCTGACCATTTTTCGGGGAAGCACATAGCCGACGAATATGGCGATGAAAAAGGCGCCAAGCGGCAGGGCGATATTGCTCGTCAGGAAGTCAGCGAGGTCAAAGAAAGTTTTTCCGAAAAGTTTCACCTCTGATAAAACACCGAAGGAGAGGGCATTCGGGATTCCTGCGGCAAAAACAAGCAAACCTGCAATCCAGGAAAACTTTTTCCGCTTATTTTGGTCTCCTTTAGATAGAACTGCAACGATGATCTCAAGAATTGAAAATGCCGAGGTTAGTGTCGCGAATAGCAGCAAAATCAAGAAAATCGTCAGGAATAACCCGCCAAAGGCTATTTCATTAAAAACGGCTGGAAGTACAACGAAAACAAGCCCAGGTCCTGCTTCCGGCTCAAAGCCAAGCGCGAATACAGCCGGGAAAATAACAAGGCCGGCGAGCAGAGAGATGAGGATATTCAACCCGACTACTGAAAAAGCGGATTTCGCAAGGCTCTCTCCCTTGGACAAATAAGAAGCATAAGTCACCATTACTGACAGTCCGACACTTAGTGCAAAAAAGGACTGCCCCAGCGCCATCAAAATGGTTTGACCTGTAACTGCTGACCAGTCAGGCTTCAGGAAAAATTCGACCCCGGCCATCGCTCCATCCAGTGTCAAAGACCTGATGACCAGGATTATAAATAGGATGAACAGAGCAGGCATCATGTATTTGCTTGCCTTTTCAATGCCCTGCTGGATGCCGCCCTGTACGACCCAAATGGTTAGAATCAAAAATAAAAGCTGTACTACAACTGCCTCAATAGGATTGGATATGATGCTTTCAAATGTTGCCCCGTATTCCGCCTGGGTCAATCCTGAAAGTGATCCGGTGAAGCTCCGCGCCAAATAGGAAAGGATCCACCCGCCAACAGCACTATAGAAAGACAGAATCAGGAATGAGGCAATGACACCGCCATATCCAAGCAAAGGCCATGCGCTTTTCGGAGCCAGGTGCTTATAAGACATAACAGCGTCCTTCTGGGTATTGCGGCCAATGATGAATTCAGCCAGCAATATAGGTGCGCCTATAAAAATGGTCATCAGTAAGAAGAAGATAAGAAAAATGCCGCCTCCATTTGTACCTGCCATATAGGGAAATTTCCAAATTGCCCCGAGCCCAATGGCAGATCCAGCCGCAGCGAGGATGAACCCGAGCTTTGAAGTCCATTGTTCGTGCTTGTTCATAAGAAAACTCCTTTAAAAAAGTCTGAATATTTATATTTTCTGACAAAATAAAAAAATACCTTTTCATGTTACTATTTTTTCAGGAAAAAGCATAGTATTTTCAGGCTTTAAACAATTATTAAGTGATTTGTTATTTTTTTGAAACAAAAAACAAAAAGCGTCGTTTTATAGATAAAGTGATATTCGCTTGAAGAGACTGAATCGCCAGCGGCCGCAGCAGTCGTCTACGTTAAAAAAGAAAAAAGATAAGGTATCAGTTTGGGGGATCCAAAATGAATGATGATGAATTAGTGTTCCGAGCCCGGAACGGCAATATGCAGGCTTTCGCGGAGTTGATCGATATCCATACTCCAACCGTCAAGCGCTTTGCTTTCCAGCTTGGGAACAAATATGACGACATAGATGATATTACCCAGGAAGTGTTCGTCAGGGTATACCGCTTCCTCGACCAATTTTCTCATGCCAAATTCACTACCTGGCTCTATAAAATTACCTTGAATGTCACGAGGGATTTTGCCCGCAATAAACAAAGACAGATTAAAAAGGTCCTGAAGGTTGGCAAGGAGCGGACATACAACGGGAAGACAGCAGAAGAAAGCATCCTTCAGTTTGAAGAAGACAGGACACTGCATGAGTGTATCCAAAAACTTGATGAGAAGTATCGAGTACCGATCGTGCTCTTTTACTTTCACGATAAAAGCTATGAAGAAATCTCTGAAATTTCAGGAGCATCGCTGGCAAATGTAAAGACACGGATGTCAAGAGGGAAGGAACATTTGAAGAAATTGCTCACTCTAGCCGAAAAGAAGGAGGGTGAAAACCATGGATGATCAGTTATTGGAAAAGCGTCTGGAAAGCCTTAAAAAAGCATACGACTACATGCCGGAAGAAGAGAATCGTTCAGCGATCCTTGCGGCGATAAAAAAGGATCAAAAGAAGAAAAGCGCGAATAAATGGATTCACTTGCCTTATGCCGCGAGCTTTATTGGAGTAGGGATGATCGCAGGGATTTTGATGATGCAGTATATCGGCGATCATGCACCTTCCGGCGAGAAAACAGAACAGCAGCAGGCATCTGGAGAAAATGCAGCAGTCGAACTGAATAAAGCTGACGTGAAGGAGGAGTTTGAAGAACTGCGAAAATATTATTCAGACAGGCAGAAGGAGACGAAAGAAAAATTAGGGCTTGGTGCAGGGTATGAAAATTGGCTGTTTCATAGCATGGATGAACTGAAGGCAACTGAAGCGGAAATTCTTCAAAATCTTGAAAACACAGATCGAACTGAATTCAAAGAAGTTGTCAGGGAACTAAGGGGAACAATCGATGAGGGATTTACTCTGCCTGCAGAACTCATCGCTGACATTTCAAAAGGCGATGCCAACAAAGAAGTTGGGCGAAGAGAAGAGTTGTTATCTTTACAGCTCGAATCCTATTTGGGAGCTTATATCCAATCCATGGTGTTATATGAATGGGATTTAGATCAGGCCATGAAAAAGGAAATGGCTTCAGAAGTAGTTGAAAAGCTAAATGGGGGCGGGAAAGGCTTGCCATCAGAAAGATTGAAAGAGCTGGCGGCAGGAGCTGTTGATAATGGTTATGCTTTCAGGGAAGAGGAAGGGAAGATTCTTCCTTACATTGATTTCCTGAGAGTCGCTGAGCGCTTGAAGCCACACGGAAACGAGGATTTTATTAAATACTTGGTTTTAAGAAGCAATACCATCCAGGATCGAAATGGGGTTGTTACGTCCTACGAGAAGCTAGGGGAGCTATTAGTCAAGCTGGAGAAGGAAAGCGAAGGCGTGAAGGATAGCACGATCCACCAAACGATAGTCAACGATGCCGAATCTTTATATTCATTGTTTGTACGGGGCTCATCTTCAAACCCTTTATTTGATGAGAATAATCTTTTAAAGAATGAAGTTAAAAAGGGGTATCAATACGTAATCAACCAGTATCCAGATACTGATACAGCGAAGGCATTGAAAACTCACTATGATAAATTGGAGAAATCCGGTTTTAAAAAACCACCTGAGTTAAGGGTTGAACTTTTCCCTGAATACCTGCAGATTCCAGCGCAGCGAGGGTACCAGGAAGAGAGGTTTACCAAGAGTATTCACTTGTTGTCGGATGACCTTCTGGCAGCCTACAAGGGATTTAAGGTCCAAAAGGATTATAACATCCTAAAGGATTATGGTCCCTTCGAAATCATGCAGCTGTACTTCTATGCTGACAGCCTAAAGGATTACGAAACGAAGTATGCTTTGTATAGCCAGAATGACGGGAAGCCAACAATGGAACAATATATAAAAGAACATGAGATGGCCAATATGGATCTGGGCGATGTCCTTTTGAAAGGATATGAATATGCCACACTTTACCATCCGGATGATGATCCGGAAAAAGTGATTGGAATCCAGCTTCATTTCAATGATCGCTCGGATGCTCCAGTCTTTCAGATGGTCCAGGAGGACGGCTTCTGGAAAGTCCAGTATTTGCCATTACAATAAGCTCGGATGGAAACACTCTTTGAGAATTATCTTATTCCTTTTGATAAATGCTACAGAATATGATATAATTTTTAATTGCGTATTAATGGGATAAAATAAAACAATATTTAGGAGTGTTTCCATGTCAGAAAATATTCAAGTAGGCAGCGTTTTAACAGGAAAAGTTACAGGAATACAGCCATATGGCGCTTTTGTAGCGTTAGATGAAAATACACAAGGTCTTGTGCACATTTCAGAAATCACACACGGTTATGTTAAGGATGTTAACGAGCACCTTACAGTTGGCGATGAAGTGAAAGTGAAAGTTTTGTCAATTGATGAAGCTGCTGGAAAAATTGGTTTATCAATCCGTGCTACTGAAGAAGCACCAGAACAACCACAACGCGCAAAGAAGCCACGCGGCGCCAAGCGTCCAGCTGCTGTAGTTCAGCACCAGGATGACTCAGCTCAAGGCTTCAACACTTTGAAGGATAAGCTTCAAGAGTGGATCAACCAGTCAGATATGGCTAAGAAATAAGTTTTAATGCAAAAACCGGACACTTTCGTCCGGTTTTTTTATTGCCTGCAAATGCAGAACATGAGCCAACTTCCGACAGGTTTCAGAGGAAGCCATGAAAAGCTGTCAGAACATGAGCCAACTTCGGACAAGTTCCGAAGAAAACCGTGAAAAGCTGTCAGAACATATAGCTGCTGCAGACAAGTTCCGCGGAAAACTGCCCTCAATCTTTTTTTGGGGGTTAAAATGAAAGAGCTTACAGGTTACAATATGATTGTCTAACCAATTTTTTCATTGGAACGGAGGAAGGTTCATGGCAACAAAAACTAGTTCTTTGATCGAGCAGACTCAAAAGTATGGTGCGAATAACTATCATCCGCTGCCAATTGTTATTTCGAAGGCAGAGGGAGTTTGGGTAGAGGATCCTGAAGGCAACAGATATATGGACATGCTGAGTGCGTATTCAGCTGTCAACCAGGGGCACCGCCATCCGAAGATCATCCAGGCGCTTAAAGACCAGGCTGACCGTGTGACTCTTACTTCAAGAGCATTCCACAATGACCAGCTTGGACCATGGTATGAAAAGATTTGCAAGATGACGAATAAAGAAATGGCTTTGCCGATGAACACTGGAGCGGAAGCGGTTGAAACGGCTATTAAAGCTGCTCGCCGCTGGGCATACGATGTTAAAGGTGTTGCGGACAACCAGGCTGAAATCATCGCTTGTATCGGCAACTTCCATGGCCGCACAATGACGGCGGTCTCTTTATCTTCTGAAGACGAATACAAACGCGGCTTCGGCCCAATGTTGCCAGGGATCAAACTGATTCCTTACGGTGACCTTGATGCGCTGAAGGAAGCGATCACTCCTAACACTGCAGCCTTCCTGATTGAACCGATTCAGGGTGAGGCGGGAATCGTTATTCCACCAGAAGGATTCATGAAAGCTGCCTACGATGTATGTAAAGAAAACAATGTCCTGTTCATCGCTGATGAAATCCAGGCCGGTCTCGCAAGGTCTGGAAAAATGTTCGCATGCGAATGGGAGGATATCGAGCCCGACATGTACATCCTTGGAAAAGCACTTGGCGGTGGAGTATTCCCGATTTCCTGTGTTGTAGCTGACAATGATGTATTGGGTGTGTTCAATCCAGGTTCACACGGTTCAACTTTCGGTGGTAATCCGATGGCATGTGCAGTTTCGAACGCATCCCTGGATGTATTAATCGACGAGAAGCTTGCAGACCGCTCCCTTGAACTTGGAGAATACTTCATTCGCAAGCTCCGTGAAATCGATAATTCCATCATCAAGGATATCCGCGGCCGCGGTTTGTTCATTGGTGTTGAGTTAACGGAACCTGCACGTAAGTATTGTGAAGATTTGAAAGAAGAAGGTCTGCTTTGTAAGGAGACTCATGATACCGTCATCCGCTTCGCACCGCCTCTTGTCATCAGCCAGGAAGAGCTGGACTGGGCAATTGAACGAATCAAGAAAGTATTATCATAAAAATGAGAAAACCCGCCTCGATATGGCGGGTTTTTTCATGTAAACATCGGTGGAGCTGACCAAGGCGCTTGCGCTTTTCGAATTATCGAGTAGCTCGTGGCTCTGCCGCTCTTTCCTCTCTCTCGCTTGGTGCGAAAAGAAGACCGATGTTTATTAGACCAGCAAGACCAACCAGGCCATAAATGATTCGAGCCAATGCTGAATCCTGTCCGCCGAAAATTGCTGCAACAAGATCGAATTGGAAGAATCCTACTAACCCCCAGTTGATGGCCCCGATAATGGTAAGAACAAGTGCTGCACGTTGAATACCGCTCATGGGTGTTTCCTCCTTAAAATAAATTTGTTCTTTTATAGAGTGATTCAGCAGATGATGAATTATTCATCCTGAACATATTAAATCTTTATCCGTAAGTAAAAAGATGAAACATTTTGGAGCACATTGGAGAACATTAAGAAGTGTATTTTTTGCATTGCTTTTTAAAAAGGAACATAATTAACCTTGAGGAAGGTGATAAAAATGGATAACTTTACATTTTATAATCCAACTAAGCTTATTTTTGGAAAAGGTCAGCTTGAGGAACTGAAGAATGAGGTCCCTCAGTATGGCAAGAAGGTTCTGCTCGTGTACGGTGGTGGCAGCATTAAGCGAAACGGACTTTATGATTCTGTCATGAACACTCTCAATGAAATTGGCGCGGAGGTATTCGAACTTTCGGGTGTTGAACCAAACCCTCGGCTGTCAACTGTTCATAAAGGTGTAAAAATATGCAAAGAAGAAGGTATTGAATTCCTGCTTGCAGTGGGCGGCGGCAGTGTAATTGACTGCACGAAAGCTATTGCAGCCGGAGCCAAATACGATGGCGATGCATGGGATCTTGTTACTAAGAAGGCTTTTGCATCAGAAGCACTTCCATTCGGGACTGTATTGACATTGGCCGCTACAGGTTCTGAGATGAATGCCGGTTCTGTCATCACCAATTGGGAAACGAACGAAAAATATGGCTGGGGCAGCCCAGTGACGTTCCCTAAATTCTCAATTTTGGATCCTGTAAATACATTTACAGTTCCTAAGGACCAAACCATATACGGCATTGTTGACATGATGTCGCATGTATTCGAGCACTATTTCCATCTGACGGAAAACACTGAATTCCAGGATCGCATGGCGGAATCCTTGCTTTTGACAGTGATGGAAACAGCTCCAAAACTGCTTGAGGACCTGGAGAACTACGAGTATCGTGCAACGATTCTTTACTCGGGAACGATGGCATTGAATGGGATCCTTAACATGGGATACCGCGGCGATTGGGCGACTCATAATATCGAGCACGCCGTATCAGCAGTGTATGATATCCCACACGGAGGCGGGCTAGCCATCCTGTTCCCGAACTGGATGAAGCATAATCTTAAGGTGAAACCAGAACGCTTCAAGAAAATGGCTGTTAGAGTTTTCGGAGTAAATCCAGAAGGCAAGACAGACGAAGAAGCAGGTTTGGAAGGAATCGAAAAGCTGCGTGAATTCTGGAACAGCATTGGTGCACCATCAAGACTTGCTGATTATGACATTGATGACAGCAAGCTGGAAGTAATGACAGATAAGGCGATGGTAAATGGCGAGTTTGGCAACTTTGCAAAATTAAATCGAGACGACGTACTGGAAATCTATCGTAAGTCGTTATAAAGAGCTTAAGGACTCAGGGCATACCCTGGGTCCTTTGTCTTTACATGGGCAAAACATCTCATGAATTTCCTTTAAAAATAGAGCCCTAAGCACTGAATTCATCATCTTTTTCGGGTAAATAAAGAAAATAAAGAAAAATTTACCAATATTTTTTTCTAGGACTAAATGTTTAAGTAGCTGGGTAACTGTGGTAAGTCTCTAAATGTAAGACAATGGAGCAGTAGGAATTATTTACATAAGAATTCATATTAACACCAATCATGCTCAAGGCAAACCTGTTGAAAGACAGGGACGCAAAGCAAGGGGTCTAAGGCTGCAGTGTTCCAGCTAAGATTGACCTAGCTGCCATGAAATTAGAGATATTCTGGCTGTTGTTTTGTCTAATAAAAAGTATGAATACATGGAAAAGGAGGCGAGAACTCTCTTTAAATAACTGAATATTCAGTTTATTAGTTGTGCACAATTTTATTCGAAAAGGGGTAGAAATTTTGAAAATTAAAAAGCGCATATCCATTTTAGTTGCATTCATGTTATTGTTTATGATTACTTTTCCGGTTACAGGTGCGTTTGCTGCTGAAAATAGCGAGCAAAAAACAAACTCCCAGCAAGAAAGTACTGTTAAACAAAAAAGTAGCAAAGTAGCTGCAAAGACTACGGATCAAAAAGAAAAGTCTAATGGTGTTGTAAAAGCGGCATCTACGGAAAATGAAGCCTATACTGAGGAAGATTCAGAAACTGAAACAACAGCTGACCAAACGGAAATCAACTCTGAACAAGAAACAACAAATCAACCTAAAGCATCTGAAAATAGTGACAATCAGGAAGACAATGCTGAAGAGGGAAATAATGCTTCAGGTGAAAATAATACTCAAGAAGAAACTAATGATGCAGAAGAAAATAATGCACCAGAAGGAGATAATGCTTCAGAAGGAGAGAATGCATCAGAAGAAGATAAAGATTCAGAAGAAAATAATGCTGCTGAAGAAAGCGAAAATGAGTGGACACCAGCTGATGATGGTACCGTACCAGGAGATGAAAATAAAAGCACGCAGATTCACCTGCACATCGACAAATGTGTCAATTCTGTTGAAACAGCCTTTGTTCAGGTTAATGGCCAGTGGGAGGAAATGACGAATCCGGGTTCATCCCCTTTATATAAATCTTTTGATGATGGTGAATTCATAAAAGATGATGTTACGGCTTTCAAACTGATTTTTACAACAGGTGAAGAGCTTGTCATCCCAGTCAGTGAAGTAAGAGTAGGAGTGGAAGCAGAGGGCTCGGTTAATTATTGGCTGGATATTTGTGAACTTCCTGTAGAAGAACCATCTGAACCGGGTGATTCAGAGGATACTGATGAAACTATGAACATACTATCAATGATTAGAATCTTGATAGACGAGACTCCACGTCCAATTGAAAAAGTAACATTGGTAATGATGAGCGGCAAGAGAATTGATCTTGAAAGAATCAATGAACTATTTAGCCTCACTCTGACGGAAGAAATACAACTGGAATTGATTCGTGGCCTTGAAATTACCAGCAACGGCGAAACCAAATTAATTCTGCTTTCGCAAATCGAGTCCCTGGAAATTGTCGATAGTGTGCTGACACTACAATTAAGCTGGGATATGGAAGGTGAAATGGTAGAGGAAGAATCAGAAGAGGCGGAATCAGACGAGGATACTAATACGACAGCACCAGGAAATAATTCAGGATCCGGAAATACATCTGATGGCACAACAAATAAACAGCTATGGAACGGCGAGGTCCTTCCTCAAACCGGTGAAAGCAGCAGGACAATGTTCTATGTACTTGGCTTCTTGATTGCAGCAGGAGGAGTCATGCTAAGATTCAGGAATCCATTGAGGAACTAAACTCGAGTTGGAGGGGAAGCGATTCCCCTCTTTTATTTTTATACGAGGTGAAATTATGAGAAAAGTATTGTCGTTATTAATGATTCTTGCTGGTCTATCGGTCTTCTTTTATCCAGCTGCAAAAGATTATTATACTTCCTACAATCAGGAGAAAATGATTGATACATGGGAGGACAGCGGTCAGGAGAATCAGGTGGCTGCCGAGAGTCTGAGGGAACTTGAGGAAGTATTCAGTATTGAAACACATGCAGAGAGCAGTGTGGATGAAGTTCCGCCAGCTGAAAAACAAGAGGCTGAAAAGCTACCGGCCGAAAATAAAAAGGAGACAAAACAGAAACTGTCCGCCGGCATGGTCGGTGTAATTGAAATAGACAAGATTGGCGTGAAGCTGCCTATATTAAATGGTGCGTCGGATGCAAATTTGGATAAAGGAGCTGGTCTGCTGGAAGGAACGCCGGCTCCGGGAATGCCAGGGAACAGTGCCATTGCCGCCCACCGGAACCGAGCTTATGGAAGTATGTTTAACAGGCTTGATGAAATAAGCAAAGGCGATACCGTTACTGTAAGGGATAAAGGCAACACCTACCAATATGAAGTATACGAAACTTTAGTGGTGGAGCCACATGAAACTTCCGTATTAAATGGCAGCCAGGATGAAAAGGTACTAACCCTTATTACATGTACGCCAATTGATACGGCAACACACAGACTGATTGTCAAAGCGAAAATCAAACCATAATAGATTCTGTGTTTTTGCCATCGATGAGAGGGTAAGGGATTAAGAGAAATGATTATATCTAGGAGGAGAAAATGGAATTTAACAGTGTTCTGCTTGCATTCGTCTTTATTGCAGTCTTGCTGGCTGCGGGAATGCTCCTACGGATGACGATTCCTTTTTTCCAAAAGTATTTTATCCCTACCTCCCTTATTGCAGGTCTAATTGGATTGTTAATGAGTAAGGAAGCATTGGGAAAACTGGGGTCGATCATTCCGGGAGCAGACTTTCTGGAAAATGGCGTATATCCTGAAAAAGTGTACGACGTGATGCTTTCGATTCCTGAAGTCGCGATTACCATCATTTTTGCGTCCCTTTTTTTAGGTAAAAAAATACCGGGAATCAAAAAGATATGGAAAATTGCCGGTCCTCAAGTGGCTTATGGCCAAATTGTATCATGGGGCCAGTATGTGGTCGGAATCCTCTTGGCGATTTTCATTTTGAAGCCAGTTTTTGGACTGCCTCCTATGGCAGGAGCATTGATTGAAATCGGATTTGAAGGCGGTCCAGGTACGGCTGCCGGGATGAGAGGAACCTTTGATGCACTGGATTTTTCCGAAGGGGCCAGCATCGCGCTTGGCCTGGCAACAGTCGGAATCCTGACTGGTGTGATCACCGGCATTATCATTGTCAATTGGGGAATCAGGAAAGGAATTGCCAAGGAAGCGAAAAAAGCTTCCGAGCTTTCTGACCGAGAGCAAAAAGGCCTGTATCCTGAGGATGAAGAACAGTCGGCTGGAGAATTATCAACAAGATCGGAATCGATTGAATCGCTGACAGTCAATTTCATGTTCATCTTTGTGGCAGTCGGCGCAGGAATGGTTTTATTAAAAGGGCTGTTGTTCCTGGAAAATACCACCTGGGGACCGGCTTACGATATAGAAATTATCAAGCATGTCCCATTGTTTCCGATGGCCTTGCTTGGAGGTGTGGCAACACAGCTGCTATACGACCGGTTCAGCCCGTTCAAGCTTATTGATAAAAAGGTGCTCGGCAGGATTGAAGGCTTTTCCCTGGATGTTTTGATCGTTGCATCTATAACAACCCTATCCGTTACAGCGATCAGTGAGCATATTCTGCCATTCCTTATCCTAGCTGGAGCAGGGATCGCGCTGAATCTCGCTGCGTTTTTCTTGCTTGCGAAAAGAATAATGCCGGAGTTCTGGCTTGAAAGAGGGATTCTTCAATATGGGCAATCAATGGGCATGACAACTACTGGTTTGCTTTTGCTCCAGATTGTCGATCCGGAAAATGAAACACCGGCGCTTGAAGGATTTGGCTATAAACAAATTCTGTTTGAGCCGATTGTTGGAGGCGGTTTGTTCACCGCTGCGTCCATGCCGCTCATCGCACAGTTTGGCCCGGTACCGGTTTTGATTGGGACAGGAATCCTGTTTGCGGTCTGGCTTTCAATCGGACTCTTTTATTTTGGAAAAAAGGACAATAAGGGTGCCCAATCGTGACAAAAAAACTTTTTTGAAAAGTTTACTTAAAATTTCACAATTGGGCACGCTTACATCTGAGAGTGTTTCTTGATTATTGGGATTCATTTCGATAAAGTGATAGAGAATATAAAATAATGGAGGATCAGACATGACACATGTTCGTTTTGATTACTCAAAGGCGCTAAGCTTTTTTGGTGAACACGAAGTTACATACTTAAGGGATTTTGTAAAAGTAGCCCATCATTCATTACATGAAAAGACTGGTGCAGGCAGCGACTTTTTAGGCTGGATTGATCTGCCTGTAGACTATGATAAAGAAGAATTCGCACGCATCCAGAAATCTGCGGAAAAGATTAAGAGTGATTCTGATGTTCTGCTTGTTGTAGGGATTGGCGGCTCTTATCTTGGTGCACGTGCTGCGCTTGAATTTTTACAGCACAGCTTCTATAATGCTCTTCCAAAAGAAAAGCGCAAGACACCGCAAATTATCTTTATCGGCAACAACATCAGCTCATCTTATATGACAGATGTTATGGATCTTTTAGAAGGAAAAGATTTCTCGATCAATGTCATCTCAAAATCTGGAACAACGACTGAGCCTGCAATCGCATTCCGTATTTTCCGCAAGCTTCTTGAAGAGAAGTATGGAGTGGAAGCAGCCCGCAAACGCATTTATGCAACAACGGATAAAGCACGCGGTGCATTGAAAACACTTGCGGACGAAGAAGGCTATGAATCATTCGTGATTCCTGATGATGTTGGCGGACGTTACTCTGTATTGACGGCTGTAGGCTTGCTGCCAATCGCTGTCAGCGGTTCAGATATCGAAGCCATGATGAAAGGCGCGGCACAGGCAAGAGAGGATTTCGGAAAGTCAGAGCTTGAAGAAAATCCTGCCTACCAATACGCAGCAGTCCGTAACGCGCTTTACAACAAAGGCAAGACAATTGAAATGCTGATCAACTATGAGCCATCTCTTCAGTACTTCTCTGAGTGGTGGAAGCAGTTATTCGGCGAAAGCGAAGGAAAAGACCAGAAGGGGATTTATCCTTCTTCAGCAAACTTTTCGACTGACCTTCACTCACTTGGACAATATGTGCAGGAAGGCCGCCGTGACTTGTTCGAAACAATCATCAAGGTCGAGAGCCCTCGCCATGAAATGACAATTGAAGAAGCTGCAAGCGATCTTGACGGCTTGAACTATCTAGCTGGCAAGACGGTTGATTTCGTCAACAACAAGGCGTTCGAAGGAACAATGCTTGCTCATACTGATGGCGGCGTGCCGAATCTTGTTTTGACAATCCCTCAGCTTGATGAGTATACTTTCGGATACCTTGTATACTTCTTCGAAAAAGCATGTGCAATGAGCGGCTACCTGCTTGGAGTGAATCCATTCGACCAGCCAGGTGTTGAAGAGTACAAAGTGAACATGTTCGCACTGCTTGGCAAACCAGGCTTCGAAGAAAAGAAAGCAGAATTGGAAAAGAGACTTAAATAATAGTGAAAAGGAGCACCCAATACAAGCGGGTGCTCCTTTTGTGTAGATGATTTTTTGAAAACTGGAAAAAACCGCGTGAAATTTCCAGTTCGCCAATAAATTTTGATAATCGCCAATAAAGTTGTGAAAATCGCCAATAAAGTTGGATTATCGCCAATAAAGTTGTGAAAACCGCGAATAAAAATAAATTATCGCCAATAAACGTAATGACAGTAGAAAAAATGTCCGTTATCCAGCCTATGACGGACAGAAATAGCAAAATTACCGAAGAAAGTGTCTGTCATCACCAACCTAAATCAGTTTCAGACCTGAGTCTAGCTTTCGCCACTCATTAAAATATCCCTTTTGGTTAAAACTAAGCGAAAATGAATGGAAAGGCGGAACGACCATTGATTGAGATACAATCTGAGCTTGAGGGCAAACATTTTGATCTATTTAAACTGGAGCAACTGCTTAAACCTTTAGGATATTCCATCGGGGGAAACTGGGATTATGACCATGGTGCTTTTGATTATAAAATTGATGATGAAGTGGGTTATCAATTTTTGCGTCTGCCATTTAAGGCAATTGACGGCCAGCTTGATTCCAAAGGCTGCACTGTAAAATTACAGCGCCCATTCCTTCTCTCGCATAAATATCAGCGAGGAATCGATGACCATGCAGAGATCGGGAATGCCAGCGCCTCATTCAATCAATTTCAGGAACCTGTGGACAAGGATGCGAGCTTTCCGGAAAAATACATCGAAGTCGGAAAGTCGCTTGTCCGCGAAGTAGAATCTGCTTTGCTTCATTGATCATTGATCATTGGAAATCGCAAGCAACTGATCATCGTACTTAATTTTGATATTGTTTTTGGGGTTGACGATTATGTCATCCCCTCTTTTGCGTCCAATCAATATAATATTGCGCTCGTTCAGCAGAAAGCTGCTTGCCTCCTGGAAATTTTTATCAATAAGAGAAGCTTCCGGTTCAATATAAGACAAGCGCTTTCCGTTTAATTCCCCAAGTAAATCCAGCAAAGGGTTCACAACTTCCGCAGAAGCGATACTGTTTAATAGTACGGCGCTAGTCAAAGAATTAGCAGGAATCAGTTCATCTGCTCCCGCTCTCCTAGCATTATTGATCTGTTCGCTGGTTTGGATTTCTGCAATGCAGCGGATATCCGGATTCAATCCTTTGATGGCTAGCAGCGTGAGGATGGTGTTCATGTCAGCTTGCAGTTCATCAAGGTTTTGGTCGGATGTAATAATTACTTTTCTGGCTGTTGAGATACCGGCATTCAATAAAGTTTCATCTTTGTTCGCCCTTCCCCTGATGAAATGAACATTGTCATCCTTAATGGGATTAGACCCCAATGAATCGTCCACCAATATGATTAGTTCATCAGATTCAATGAGAGACCTGATAACAGAACGAGACCTTTCGTTCCACCCGATGATGATAATCTGATCATTACCCTTAAAGCCTACTTTCCCCTCTGCATAGGCATTTTGTTTGGTAACAGTTGCTGCTGAAAGGTGGATAAAATAGGACGATAAAAATCCTGTACCAATCAGCAGGAGAAGTATTGCTGTTATTCGTCCCCATGTAGATACGGGATAGTAATCTCCGAACCCTACTGTTGATGCAGTAATGATAGCCCACCAGACCCCATCAAAGATTGTTGGAAAGCTTTTCGGTTCAACAAAATGAATGACGACTCCAAACAGAGTAATCATCATAGAGGCAATCATTAGGATCCTTGCTAATATCGGCAGCTTGATAAAACGCATATATAAGTGACTGGTCATTCTAATCCTCCTCTTTTTCTCTCGTTTAATAGGAATTTATAAAACAATTTAGTTCTGGATCATTACATTTAGTCATCTTAATCCAGCTCCAGCGCCTAGCCCCTCGAGTCGCTTCGGACCGCCCAAGGAAGTCAAAGAACGACTTCATCGGTCGGCCCTCCGTGGCACACGATGTGCTAGCCCCGCCAGCCACAGGACGTGGCGTTATAGGCGGGCAGCGCTTGTCGGGGCTGAACGAGGCGCTTGCGCTTTTTGTTCCTATATGTATGAAAACAATATTTACTTTTCCCCTGTTTCTCTAATCAAAAACTGAAATATGTAATTCTATTCTTGTCGAGCAAAATCTTTTTTACACAGAAAATAAGTAATTGTTCATTAGCCCGTACCAAAAATACTGTACATACATATGTTGGGTAGTAAAGGAGGGGATTATGATATGTCATTCAACTGGGGATCTAATGTATTGCTTTTTCTTGCTTGCATGCTCGCGGGATGGGCGCTGATTGAATTTGGTCCGTTGCTGCTGACCCTTGCAGGGCTGGGCATTTTCGGTATTATTGGAGTAATTGTCATTGTGCTTTTTGCTTTCGTCATTATCTTTATTGGCTTAAGGGTATTATTCAGAGGCGGTTGGCGCGGCTGACTTTCCTTGTAAAGAACCTGTCTAATCGGCAGGTTCTTTTTCGTGTTGTTTCGAAAAATAGAGATAAACTTGGACATCCATAAATATATTTTTTAAGAGTGCAAGGAATAGGAGTGGTATACATGCATGAATTTATTATGACTGTTTTGGACTGGCTGGCCAGTCTTGGGTACATAGGGATAGCCCTCGGATTAATGCTTGAGGTCATCCCAAGCGAGATCGTCCTTGGTTACGGAGGATATATGGTTTCTGAAGGGGCAATTGGTTTTATCGGTGCGGTCGTTGCTGGTACAATTGGCGGGACCATCGCGCAGTTATTCTTATATTGGCTCGGATATTATGGCGGCAGGCCGATGCTGGAGAAATACGGGAAGTATTTATTGATCAAACAGCATCATCTGGATGTTTCTGAAAGATGGTTCAAGCAATATGGACCTGGTGTGATTTTCTCGGCAAGGTTCATCCCGGTGGTCAGGCATGCCATATCTATTCCTGCGGGCATCGCCGGGATGTCAGCGCTCAAATTCACACTGTATACAATAGCAGCAATGGTTCCATGGACAATTTTTTTCCTCTATCTCGGCATAGTTCTCGGCGAAAATTGGTCAGGCATCAAGGAAGTGGCCCAACCTTTCATAATACCTGTAAGTATTATTGCATTAGGTGCAGGAGCTGTTTATTTACTGGCGGCACGTAAACGAATATAAGGAATAATGAACTCAGGAACTTTCCTGAGTTTTTTTCATGCTCAAAACTCATAAAACATAGCAGATTAGTAAAAGTTAAGAAAAGGAAGAAATATTCCGTGCGGCAGGGAGAAGGTTCACGATGTTAAAGGAAATGCTCAGGCTGATTACGAAACAGCAGAGGAATACAGCTCCCGCAGTGGATAAGCTGGAGGGAGAGCAGACATCCCTTAAGGAAAAGGGATTCAGCAGAAATCTCCAGGAAAATCTATCGATATTAAAGCAGCTTTACAGCATTCCTGATAATAAGGATGTTAAATTGCGACAATTGTACCTTGAAGGCTTTAATAAGCAGGCAGCATTATTGTTTATTAGCACGATTACAGATGTTAAGAGTATCGAAGAAAATATCCTAAAGCCTCTAACGGAAAATACAGCTTCCAATAAAAAGGTGAAGGATATAGTTGCAATCCAAATGGTAAAAGAAATCACCTTATTTAAGGATGCAGTCAAGGATATTAACAAAGGAAATGCGCTCCTCATCCTGGATGGAGAACCTAAGGCGTACATTATGGATTGTCCTGATTTTCAAAGCAGGGCGATTGAAAAGCCGGAAAGTGAGATTCTCATCAAGGGACCTAAGGAAGCGTTCAATGAAAAGGCTGTAGCGAATATATCATTACTCAGAAAAAAAATCAGGAACGAAAACCTTATTGTTGAAGCAGTGGAAGTCTCGCAACGGTCCCATAATGATGTTTTTGTCCTATATATTCGCGGGCTCGCTAATGAGAAATTGATCGACAATATCAAGGAAAGATTGGGCAGTCTTGATGTGAATTCGATCCAAAATCTTTCGCTGCTGGAGGAATACATTGAGGAACGGAATTATTCATTGTTTCCTAGCATTCTTTCGACAGAGAGGCCTGACAGGGCAGCCTCTTTTTTAGAAGATGGCTATATCGTCTTGCTAATGGATAATTCACCTGATAGTCTCGTTCTCCCTGCGACATTTTGGGCTTTTTTTCATAGTCCTGAGGATCACTATCTTAGGTTTTTTTATGGGAACTTTACGAGAGCGTTAAGAATGACTGCCCTTTTCATCACGATTTTCACATCAGCTATTTACGTGGCTATCACCACTTATCATGCTGAAATGATTCCGCCAGACTTGCTGCTGGCAATTGCTGCATCTCGCGAAAAAGTTCCTTTTCCCGCGGTGATTGAAATATTGATCATGGAGCTGGCATTCGAGCTGATCAGGGAAGCTGGGTTACGTGTTCCCAGTCCGATAGGACCGACCATCGGGATTGTTGGAGCCTTAATCCTTGGACAGGCAGCCGTCGAAGCAAATATTATCAGTCCGATTGTTATTATTGTTGTCGCACTTGGAGGACTTAGTTCGTTTGCAGTCAGTGATCTAAGTTTGAATTTCGCAGTAAGGCTAACTCGCTTTCTATTTATCCTGAGTGCAGCGATGATGGGAATTTACGGTATGACTGCAGTGTTTGTGGGAGGCTTATTCTACATGGTTTCTATTAAGTCATTTGGCGTACCGTATTTAGCGCCTATGTCACCAAATTACAAGTCCTCGAAGGATACGATTTTCCGCAGGTTAACCAAAAATGAAACGTTAAGGCCTGGTTTTTTAAAAACGACGGATTTACAAAAAAAGACTACTGGAGAATAGGCGATGAAACAGGATAAGGGGAAAATTGGCATAAAAGAATATTTCGCGCTTATCTCGTTGACTGTTGGGGCCAAATTAAGTGACGACACTCCTGCAATCATTTATGAACACGCAAAAAATGCCGGCTGGTTGGCAGCGTTGCTAATCGGATTTATGTCATTACTTCCTATCATTTTGTTAATAAAAGTTTATTCAGCCCATAAAGGAAAAAACCTGCATGAAATTCTGCTGCATCTTTTTGGCAGGTTTTTTGGAACTCTCCTATCTATTTGCCTGTTAATCGGTGGAACAACGGCAGTCATAGCTGACTCAGGTACCTACGTGGACATTATTGGCTCGATGTATTTTACGAAAACGCCGGCTATCATCCTTTACATCATCTTGTTGGTTATTTGCGCTTACGGAGCAAAGAGGGGAATAGAACAGATTGGGACCGTTTCCTGGCTTTTGCTTCCATATATTAAAATCACTTTGTTCGTTGCCCTGATTTTTACTTTTAAAAAAGGTACACTAGGCTACCTTTTCCCGTTCTGGGGTGAAGGACCTATTGAAGTGGCAAAAGCCTCTGTAAAAAATGTTTCGATATTTGTCGATTTTTTCTACCTTGCATTGATCATGCCACTCATCTCATCATATAAGGATATGAAAAAAGGAACGCTCTTAGGTCTGGGATTTATTACAGTGGAACTGAGCCTTGCACTTGTGGCGTATGTTGTTTTATTTGACTACACCACAGCTGAAATGCTGAACTATCCTTTTCATGAAACAATCCGATTTATTCAGATTGGCTTTTTAGCAAATGTTGAAACATTATTTTTTCCTTTTTGGCTGGTCGCAACTCTCATCCGTTTTTCGTTTTATCTATATCTAATCGCAACATTGCTGGGAGGGATTCTGAAGATTAAGGAGTTTGAATATCTCATTCCTTTGATCGCGACAATCATCTTGCTAATCGGATTATCACCTGATGCTCCATCCATCACTCTCTATAATGTAAGGGAAAAAATACTTGTATTATTGAGTCCTGCCTTCATGATTCTTCCGCCATTTATGTGGATCGTGGCAAAAATTCGGGGGGATTTTAAGAATGAAACTTCACTCTAAGATAATTAAAGTGATCTTCCTGTCGGCAGTTACATTGAGCCTGTCAGGTTGCTGGGACCATAAGGAACTGGACGAGAAAGCATATGTCATTGGTATAGGACTTGATAAACATAATGTAGAGGGAAAGGTTAAAGTAACATATCTGATTGCAAACCCGGAGGTGGGTTCACAGCAGACTGCAGGCGGAGCGAATGAACCGTCACAGGAAATCGTGACTTTGGTCGCGGATGATTTTATCTCATCGCGTAATACAGCTAATACTATAGTGGCGAAGGAAATATCCTACGATCTTCTCCAAGTTCTTATCGTCTCAGAAGAATTAGCCAGGGATCCTGATTTTATCAGGATGATATACAGTGCAACTAAGGACCGGGAAATTAAGCGAAGTGCGCAATTTATTGTCTCTCGGGAAAATGCAGGTGATTTTATAAAAAATAATAAGCCGAAAATTGAAACGAGACCCCATAAGTTTTTGGAACTAATGATCGAAAGGGGGCAGGAAACAGGCATGATTCCCGAAGCTGACCTGAATGGATTTTTCCGTGTCACGGAAAGCGATGCAGATTTATATCTGGCGATTTACGCAACCACAGAAAAAATAGAGAAAGATGAAGCGCAAACAACAGATGATGACTTGCTGGCTGGGGAAATTCAAGTGGAGGGTACGACGAACAATGCCCAGTTTATTGGTTCGGCAGTATTTAAGGAAGGAAAAATGATTGGCAGAATAACAGGAGAAGAGACAAGGATATCGAGTCTGTTGGACAATACATGGAATACCGAGGATATCCTGACTGCCATTAAAGATCCGTTTGATGAAAGATATAAGCTGTCCATAAGGATATCTCAAAAAAGAGAAAATAAGTATAAGCTAATACCTGAAAAGGGCAGGCCGACCATTGAAATAGATGTTCCGTTATTTATTGAAGTATACAGCGACCCAAGCATGATCAATTACGCAAAGAATAGAGAAAAGGTTAAAGAGCTTAAAAAGTCTCTTACTGCTGCGTTAGAAAAGAATTTCACGGAATTTATTCTGTATACCCAGCAAGAGTTAAAAGGAGATACATTTGATTTATCGATCCCCATGAGAAAAGAGTTTGCAACTCTAGGGGCATTCAGAGAATTTGACTGGATGAAGACATATCCTGATGCAAAAGTGAAGGTAAATGTCTCCATTCGATTTGGTGAATTTGGACGCCAGACGAAACTGCCTAAGCTTGAAGAAGTGAGGGATTAGATGATAGTAATTATGTGGATTGCCATTGCTTTCATCATTATGTATTATTTATTATTTGGAATAACGCTCTGGCGGCAAAAAAATAAAATAGGATCTATTGTTGTCATTTTTTTAGCATTAGCGTGTATCGCATTGCATTACATTTCTTATCAATGAATGATGGCTCAATTGTCATTCTGGTCTCTTCCTCTTCTACAAATTTTTAAATTTTACAAACACTATGATAATATATACATAATTACGTTTAAATGGGGTGTAGGGATGAGCCTGGTTGGATATAACTTCGGGGAAATTCTTCAGTCTTCAAGAAATTTTAAAGGATTGAATCCGGCAGAGTTGGCCGAAGGAATTTGTTCAGAAGCGGAAATAATTCAATTTGAGAAAGAAGAGAAATATCCAACGATCGACCAATTATATAAAATGGCATTGAAGTTGGATGTTGAGCTTAATCACTTCTTTGACTTTGCATCTACTGATACCTATAATTATGCAATCGCCGTTACGGAATTAATTAAGAAATATAAGCGTGAACGGGATTATGCTGCGATCAATGAAATCATTCAAAAAGAGCAGGGTAATCCTCTGTTCAAGCATACTTCCTTCAGCCAATTTTTGCTGTGGCATGAGGGGATCAGTACATACTATCTTGAGGAAGATAAGGAGAAGTCCGTTGGTTTGCTATTTAAAGCTTTGTCTATGACCAATAAGGCGGATACTTTGACAGAACGTGAGATCGAGATTCTGACCAGTATCGCCATTGTTGAGAAAGATAGTGGAAACCTGGACAAGGCTGTTGAAGTTTTCCTTAGTGCCTTGAATAATCTTGCAAGTCTCCCTCAGGTACAAGACTCAAGCATCTGGCTAAGGATTTTATATGGACTGGCCCAGGCATTATCGAAGCTGGAGAAATATGAAGAATCACTTATATATTGCAGTAAAGGGATCGATAACTGTATATATGAAGAAAATATGTATTTATTTGGTGAACTTCATTACCAAACAGGCATGAATTTTATAAAATTGGGTAAATTAGAAAAAGGTAAAGGCTATCTGGAAAAAGCAATCACTATTTTTGGCCTACAGAAAAATGAGAAGTTTGCTAGTTTAGTAGAGACTGAAATGGAAAAATTATTGAAGTATTGTTAATCCCATAATACTGAACAACCAGTGTAAGAGGAGGATTATAAAATGAAAAAAGCTCTGTTATTGACTGCGATTGCGACTGTACTTTTTGCTGCCATTGGGTTGGGCGCAACATCCTACAATGTTGCAGACCTTCCATCACAGCATTCACTGAAGGATTCGACAGTAGCGGACCTGCCGTCCAAGCATTCACAGGAAGGCCAGACAGTAGCGGACTTGCCGTCCCAGCACTCGCAGGAAGGCCAGACAGTAGCAGACCTGCCGTCCCAGCATTCCCAGGAAGAGATAATAACAGTAGCGGACCTGCCGTCCCAGCATTCACAGGAAGGCCAGACAGTAGCGGACCTGCCGTCCCAGCATTCGCAGGAAGGCCAGACAGTAGCGGACCTGCCGTCCCAGCACTCGCAGGAAGGGCTAACAGTAGCAGACCTGCCGTCCCAGCACTCGCAAGAAGGCCAGACAGTAGCGGACTTGCCGTCGCAGCACTCGCAGGAAGGCCAGACAGTAGCGGACTTGCCGTCGCAGCACTCGCAGGAAGGCCAGACAGTAGCGGACTTGCCGTCGCAGCATTCACAGGGTGATACAGCAGAGGATCTTCCTTCTCAACATAGTTATAGTAATACAATGTCGTAAATTTTTACGCACAGCCTGAACCTGTTGGTCAGGTTGTTTTTTATGTTTTAAAACAATTTTGTTATACTCTTTAAAACTTTAACGTATATTTTTTCGGATTAGGAAAAGGCTCTGGGAACTTCCAGAACCTATAATATTTATTATTAAATTGCTGATGGCCACATCGGCTACAAATTTTAGTCGACGATATCCATATGACTAGGGTCCATCATATTGAAGTTCTTGCTCGGCATGGCACCGTTTGTACCGTGGCAGTCATTGTACATTTGCTTGACTTCTTCATCGGACAAGCCTGGGTGCATCTTTTCGATTAACGGCTTCATTTGACCAAAATTAAAAGTACCTTTACCTTCTGTCCCTTCTTCTGCAAAGGCAGCAGTGCTTGCTCCAATTATCAATGCTGCGCCAAAAAAACTTAACGTTAGTTTTTTCATGTCCTGGTCAGCTCCTTTCAGGTATACATAAATCTTACCGGGACAATTTGCAAAAACTAAGCAGAAGCAGTGACAAAGTTTTGAAATTTCACTGGAGGCTGGCATATGTCATTATTAGAAACTTTATCTGGCCAGCCGGTTTGGCTTGCCATTATCATTAGCCTTGCAGTCAGTATAGTGATCGCGATAGCAGGTATTGTTCCGAGTGCTTTTGTGACAGCTGCGAACATTGTTTATTTCGGATTTGTCTGGGGACTTCTTCTCTCCATTCTCGGCGAAGCATTAGGGGCAGTCATAAGTTTTATTTTGTATCGGAAAGGGCTTAAAAAGCTGAGTAGCAATATCGATTCATCAAAGTCGATTAACATATTGCAAAGGCTTAAGCAAACACATGGCATAGAGGCGTTCGTGCTTGTCATTTTACTAAGGCTTTTTCCGTTCGCACCATCCGGACTCGTCACCCTGTCCGCATCATACAGTAGGATGGGGACATGGGCCTTTGCGATTTCAAGTACTATTGGCAAAATACCGGCTCTTTTTATTGAGGCGTATTCAGTTCATACAGTACTTGGCTGGGAAACCGAATACCAGCTTGCTGCAGCAATTTTTGCGGTGGTAGCTGGGATTTGCTACTATTATTGGGCAGCAAAGAGAAAACGGAGGAAGTAGAAAATGTTTAAATTTAGATTAGTGTTGATCACTATCCTTACAGCAGTCATGCTCGTGTTTACCGGATGTTCAGGTCAAGTAGATCAGGAACAGGGTAATGCTGCTTCTGAAGAAAATAAAGCGGAAAACGAGGAGCAAAAGGAACCTCAGGCGGAATCAGATACTGATTTTATTATTAAGGCAGAGCAACAAAAAATTGAACATATACATGGAATTGGTTACCCGGGAAATGATGAGGGATTATATGTGGCTTCCCACCATGGTTTGAAGATATTCAAAAATGATGAATGGCTGGAAACGACGGGTGAAAACCATGACTACATGGGGTTTCAGGCTGTTGAAGATGGCTTTTTTGCAAGTGGCCATCCAGCAGAGGGCTCAGACCTGAAAAATCCGCTTGGCCTTGTAAAAAGTACGGACAAGGGAAAAACACTTGATAAAATAGCTTTTTACGGAGAGAGCGATTTTCATTTCCTCTCTGCGAGCTATCATGATAAAGTCTTATATTTGATTAATGAAGAACCCAATTCTGAGCTGGAGCGAGGCGTATATGTCTCCAAAGATAGAAGTGGAGCATGGGAGCCTGTAGAACTTAATGGACTGGATGCAAATTCCTTTGGTATGATCGCGGTTCATCCTGAAAACGGCGGAACCTTGGCGATGTCTACAAGGGAAGGCGTTTTTGTATCGGGCGATTTTGGGAAAACGATGACGAGAGCTGGAGATTATCAAATGGTAACCGCTGCAGCCTATTCCAGGCAGTCCTTGTATATCGCACCAGTAATCCATGAAAAGATTAAGCTTGTCAGACTTTCACTAGAACAGCAAAATGCAGGGGAGGAGCTTCCAATCCCCATTCTTAATTATGACAATCCGATTACCTATATAGCAGCTGACCCAGAGCAGGAAGGGCGGATTGCATTCATCACCATCCTGAACGATCTATACGAATCCGAGGATGGAGGCAAGACATGGAATCAGCTTCTGGAGAACGGAAGAATAGAATAGGTGGAGCCACAGCATCGTTTGCCGTGGTTTTTTGGCCTTTTCGCTATTGCAGCGACATCCAATTAGTCAGACACTACTCTCCCTGGGATACTTACTGACAAATGGTACTAAATTATTGCAAGGAATAAGCAGGCACAGCAGCCAAGGCAAAATGGTTGCTGTTTTTTTTTATCTTTTTTACAATATACGCATAGTTTTTACCGTAGAGGGTATATAAACTAGGGGGGATTTTTGCAGTATGTATTCCGCGAATTCATAAATACTAATGTGTAGGAAGGGGGATTACTATGTCAATTTCTGCGGATAAAGTACTGGACGCAAAAGGACTTGCGTGCCCGATGCCGATTGTCAAAACAAAGAAAACCATGAATGAGTTAGAGCCAGGGCAAGTCATCGAAGTGCAGGCTACTGACAAAGGATCTACGACAGATCTAAAAGCATGGGCTCAAAGTACAGGCAATCAATACCTCGGTACAATAACTGAAGGAGATGTGCTTAAACACTATCTTCGTAAGGCTAGTGAAGAAGAACTAAACAATGAGTCACCTCATCCACACACAGCTTCACTTGAGGACGTGCTGGCGAAGCTTGAGGGAAATGAAAAAATAACGATTCTGGATGTCAGGGAATCAGCTGAATACGCTTTTGGACACATTCCGAATGCAAAATCAATTCCACTTGGGGAGTTGGAGCAGCGTTTCAATGAACTGGATCCTGAAGAAGATGTATATATCATTTGCCGCTCCGGCTCAAGAAGTGACATGGCAGCCAAGAAGCTGTCTGAAAAAGGATTCAAAAAAACAATTAATGTCGTTTCGGGAATGAAGGACTGGACAGGCCCTACCGAAACTTCAGTTGAAAAATAGGAGGAACCAAAAATGAAAGTAGCTATCATCGCCTCTAACGGCGGAATGTTCGACGCATACAAAGTATTCAATATCGCGACTGCAGCAGCAGCAACAGACGCAGAAGTGGGAATCTTCTTCACGTTTGAAGGGTTGAACCTGATCCATAAGGAAGCGCACAAGCAACTTCCTATGCCTGCAGGAACTGAACACTTCCAGGAAGGTTTCGCAAGAGAAAACGTTCCTCCAGTAGAACAGCTTGTTGAAATGGCAGCTGAAATGGGCGTGAAAATGATCGCTTGCCAGATGACAATGGATGTAATGTCTCTTCAGAAAGATCAGTTTGTTGATGAAATCGATGTAGGTGGAGCCGCTTCATTCCTTCACTTCGCAAGCGACGCTGACATTACATTGACATTTTAAGAAATCAAAGCATAACAGGAGGAATCAAATGGTACAGACAATCTCAGCGAAAGAAATAGCGCAAAAAGTCATTAACCATGAAGACCTGTTTATCCTTGATGCAAGAAATACAGATGACTTCGATGATTGGAAAATCGAAGGCCGAAATGTGAAAGTCCACAATACTCCGTACTTTGACCTGCTTGAAGGAATCGATCCAATAAAGGATGTTTTGCCTAAAGATCAGGAGATTTATGTCGTATGTGCAAAAGGTGGATCGTCCGAGTTTGTTGCCGAGCAAATTGAAGAGGCAGGTTACTCAAATGTTTATTCTATTGAAGGCGGCATGAAAGCCTGGAGTGAATATTTGGAGCCTGTGAAAATCGGCGGCTTTAAGGACGGCGGTTCCCTTTACCAGTTTGTCCGTATCGGAAAAGGATGCCTTTCCTACCTCGTTGAATCAAATGGCGAGGCTGCAATTATCGATACAAACCGGATGATTGAACAGTATGAAGAGTTCATGTCAGGCAAGGACTACAAGTTAGTTGCCCTGCTCGATACACACCTTCATGCTGACCATATTTCTGGTGGAAGAAAGCTAGCTGAAAAAGTGGGAGCTAAATACTACCTCCCGCCTAAAGACGCTGAAGAAGTAACGTTCCAATATGAGCCTCTTCAAGATGGCGATGAAATCAAGGTTGGAAACGCCGTAATCCGTTCAGTGTACTCTCCGGGTCATACAATCGGAAGTACTTCGTTCATCATTGATGACCAATATTTATTGACTGGTGACATTCTGTTCATTGACTCAATTGGACGCCCTGACCTGGCCGGATTGGCTCAGGACTGGGTAGGAGATTTGAGGAACACTTTATACAAACGATATAAAGAACTTGCGGATGAACTACTTGTTCTGCCAGCTCACTATATGGGAATCAATGAAATGAATGATGACGGCAGCGTTTCAGAAAAACTTGGCGTCCTGTATGCCGAGAACCACGGTTTGCAAATCGACAATGAAGATACGTTCAGGAAGACAGTTACCGAGAACCTTCCGCCACAGCCTAATTCCTACCAGGAAATCAGGCAGATGAATATGGGTAAAATCAACCCGGATATCGAAGAACAGCAAGAAATGGAGATTGGCCCGAACCGATGTGCAGTTAGATAAATAGAAAGGGGTACCTAATGCAGGGTACTCCTTTTGTATATAAGGTAAAAAGGCTTTTTCCATAAGCTTCATGCCAATCAGGACGTTTATGGAAATAGCTTTAAAAGAGGTGGAGGAGAGGATACTATGACCAAGTTGACGATTATACAGCAAAACGATACACATGGGAGCCTGGAACTCCATCCTGAACTTTTTTGGAAAGACAACAAACCTGAACTACGTAATACAGGAGGCTTTCCGAGGCTTGCGAGATATATCAAAGATCTTAAATCACAAGCAGAAAATGTTTTATTCCTAGATGGAGGAGACCTGTTTCATGGGACACTCCCTTAAGTGGCGTCGAAAGGCGAAGCGATTTTACCAGCATTGGAAAAAATGGGGCTGGATGGCTGGGTCCCTGGAAACTGGGATTTCGCCTACGGAAAAGAGCAGCTGTCTTCTCTGTTAAAAGCATTGCCTTTTCCTTCGGTCGCTTGCAACGTAAAGGATCAAGAAACAAATGAATCGTTTATGAAGCCATTTATCATCAAGGAGCTTGAGGAAGTTAAGGTGGGTGTCATTGGACTGACCTATCCACATGTCGATGAGACCATGCCTGAAAACTTCTCAAAAGGCCTTGCGTTCTCAAGAGGCGTGGAAGAAACGCGTAATTGTGTGGAAGAGTTAAAGGGCCAGGTGGATCTTATTGTGTTATTAAGCCATATGGGACTCCCACTTGATGTCGAGCTGGCAACCCTTGTAGATGGTATTGATATCGTCTTGTCGGGACACAGCCATGACAGGGTAGAAGAGCCGATCACCGTCAATGATACGCTCGTCGTTCAGGCTGGTTCAAGTGCATCCTTCCTTGGAAAACTGGATATTACCTTTGAAGGCGGAAGGATGGAGGACTATCGATACGAACTAGTGGCGATTGGCGAAAGCTTCCCTGAGGATGAGGAAATGGCGGGAATCATTTCTGAAATATTAGAGCCATACGGTAAGGAACGGGGCAATATCGTCGGCAAGACGGAAACAATTTTACACAGAATGACCTTGAATGAAGCACAGATGGACCAATTGATTACAGATGCCTATCTTCATGTCTACAATAGTGATCTGGCTTTTTCACACGGGTGGAGGTACGGTACGCCGGTTCCTGCCGGAGATATAACCGAATATGACCTGCATACCATCATCCCGACGAATCCGGAAATGTTCACGCTTGAAATGACGGGAGAACGGCTGATGAATGCCCTAGAGAAGAATTTGGAGATGGTGTTCTCAAGAGACCCGTTTAAGCAAAAAGGCGGATATATATTAAGGTCCTCTGGGTTATTCATGTCCTTCAAGCCATACAATCCGGAAGGCAACAGGATCCAGAAGCTGCTCGTAGGCGGACAAGAGATTGATTTGAAGAAGAAATACAAGGTTGCCGGGGCCGGCAAGCAGCTGTTTAAAGGTGCTGAAGCAGATAAAACCTATCATGGTGTCCATGCTGTTGAAGTTATTAAGCAATTCTTGAAGGAAAACGGAACATTCAAAGCTGATGGGGAACCAAGGATCCTGAGTACGTAGTAATATTTGTTTCCAGGATGTTTTAATAGACATTTCGGGGTCGAAGCAAAGTCAAAATGTCTAATAAAGAAGGATTAATGGACATTTCGAAGACGAAGCAAAGTCAAAATGTCTAATAAAGTTGGTTTAATGGACATTTCGAAGGCGAAGCAAAGTCAAAATGTCCAAGAAAGAGGGTTTAATGGACATTTCGGGATCGAAGCAAAGTCAAAATGTCTAATAAAGAAGGGTTAATGGACATTTCGAAGGCGAGGCAAAGTCAAAATGTCCAAGAAAGAGGGGTTAATGGACATTTTAAAAGAGAAGCAGCGCAAAAATGTCCATTAAGACACAAAAAAAGTCGCGGCCAAAGCCGCGACTTTTTTACTTAACCCCAGTAAGGTCCTTCATCATTTTCTCATCCATAGGGCCAACGATTTTCTTGGTAATTACGCCGTTTTCATCAAGGATGTAGCTGGTTGGGATGGTAAACGCCTGGTAGGTCGTTCCGGCATTCCCCTCTTCATCCATAGGAATCGTAAAGGTCAAACCATATTCTTCAACGAATTTTTTGACTTCATCCTCGCCTTTGTCCATATTTGTTAGGTTGACAGCGAGAATTTCAACGCCCTGGTCATTATATTCTTCGTAAAAATTTTGCATATGTGGCATTTCGGCCTTACATGGAGGGCACCATGTAGCCCAGAAATTGAGAATCACTTTTTTGCCACGGTAATCAGAAAGCTTGATTGTATTGCCATCAAGGGTGTTCAATTCAAAATCAGGTGCCTCAGCGCCTTCACGCAACGAAGAAAGCTTCGCGCCTGGAATGTCTTCTGTTGTTTCTACAGTTTCGCCTGCTGGAGCTGTTGTGGTGTTCTTCTCGCTTTCTGTTGATCCTGGTTTCCAGATGTTCACGACAAGAATGACAACAGCCAGTGCTAAAATCGCCAAAGATAAAAGATTTTTATTCAATGCTGAATTTCCTCCTTATTAAAACGCTGAAAAATGATTAAGTGAATTCCGAGTGCGAAGATCAAAATGTTTTCCAATGAGAGCATATCCGAAAAAAGGCTAAGTATTAGTGCTTCAAGCATGAGAAACAATATTGCATACTCAGCAATGAGCTTAATGTTTTTGAAGAAAAACAAAATGAAGCCTAATAAAAGGCCGGCCTGTATAGCAGTTGCGAGATAATCCTGTGAGAATGCAAATAACCCTGTCCAATACAGTAAAAAGAATATAAGGTACACAGGGAGATACTCCTCTGGTTTGATGGTGCTGCCCTTTTTCCTTGTTAGCCAATATAAATAGATTGCGATTCCGATATATGCAAGAATCTGGCCCTCTGTACCGCCATTAAAGTAGACAAGGGAGAAGGGAGTATCAATGAACAGCTTGAAATTGAAAATTGCATAGCTGAGCTTATAAATCGCAATGTAAAGGAAGAAGCTGTTCCAATACCAATCATCGATACTCTTTTTCTCTCTGGCCCGGTAAATCAGGGCTCCGATAAAAATGGCAGCAAACGCTGCAAGCAAATCTGCTGGCAGTGTGAATCTGCCAAAAGTTATATAGTTCAAGCAACATCACCTTTTTTTGGCTGGTCTGGCGTGAACTCAATCTGATAACCGATGTCGATACTTCCGATTACAGATTGGATCATGCCGCAATTTTTCAGGACAAGTCCGGCAAGCTTTTCAGCTTGATCAGCCTTATCAATAGTATCAGTCTGAACACTTACATTGAAAATCAGCTGTTCAATCCGGTTTCCTTCTTCCGGATTCCGCGTTGCTGACACTTGTACGTCGATTCTTTTATAGTCTATTCTCATTTTGGTGAGAATATTTGCGAGCACCGAGGTGCTGCAT
The DNA here is from genome assembly GCF_018613315.1 of Bacillus sp. ISL-37. Classification (GTDB taxonomy): domain Bacteria; phylum Bacillota; class Bacilli; order Bacillales; family Cytobacillaceae; genus Mesobacillus. The sequence goes on from NZ_JAGGQL010000011.1 coordinate 47,647, forward strand.
CCAGTTAAAGAGGATACGAACAGCTCCATAGGCCTATAGCCCATCTCCGTATTTGGAGATATTGGCAAGAATCCATATTCAAGCTGGCCAATTAGTTTCTCATTATAATACGTAAATTCCATCACAATCGCTCCTTTTGTACGAAAACATCATTTACCGTCCAGTATGTGATCGTATTGTTAAGGAATGATTAAGAATTCCGGTGGATTGGAATCGTTATCCAAAATGTATGATTATGCCCATCTGTATCAACTCCAATATTCCCTTGATGGGCGTCAATGATGCTTTTTGCGATGGCAAGCCCGAGTCCTGCACCATCAGCTTTTGTGCTGCGTGATTCTTCAAGCCTGAAAAATCGTTCGAAAATGAGTTCTTTCATCTCCGGATCAATGTACTTTCCTTGGTGGGAAAAAGTAATTTTGTACACCTTACCGTCAGATTGTGCAGCGATTGAAAGGTTCCCGCCAGTATCATAATCTATGATATTCTGCAGCAGATTGGATAGGACTTGCTTTAAGCCGTCTTCATGACCAAAAATGGGGGCATGTTCTATATGCTGATTGACTGTTTCAAATTTGTTCGATAACTTCAGCTGGAAGGCTGCCAGTGATTCTGCCATGACTTGTTTAATATCGGTTACTTCAAACTGTTTCTCAAGAAAGTAAACCTCTTTATTCCACGCGTCAAGCTCAGCAATCAGGTCGACAATCCTGGTAATCCGCTTGGATTCCTCCAAAAGAGAGCCGAACAGCTCACGGTTGCCTGGCAATACACCGTTATGAAGGGCTTCAAGATAGCCGTTGATATTCGTTAACGGAGTCCTCAACTCATGGGCGATGTCTCTTAACATTTCTTCCCGTCTAGTCTGCACAGCAGAAAGAGTTTCTGACATTGCGTTAAAATTCGTTACAAGTTCGCCTAATTCACCGCTTGCAGTGACATCTATTTTCGAAGGGATCTTGCCTTCTTTAATTTGGTCTGCGGCAAACGCCATTGTCCTCACCGGTTTCACGATCCGCTTTACTGAAAAATAATGCAAAAGCCCGGCAATGACAAATGCAATGATGCTAACTTTGATAAGGAATGAATTCAATGTGTCAACCAGCTGCGTCCCAGTCACCTGTTGGTTATTGACAAGGAAGCAGGCATAATCTTTCACGGATATACCTGCAAGCATGATGACAAGCAGGATGACGACGCTGTTGACTGCCACAAGTTTAGATAGTAACAAATCCGCCATGCTTTTAATTCGCCGCAAATTTATACCCCATTCCTCTTACTGTTTGGATATAATCTTTAGGCGTTTTTTCTTTAATTTTTTCCCGGAGATTCTTAATATGGACGTCAATCGTCCGCTCAGTAACAGCTTTTTCGTTGTTTTCATAGATCGTGTCGAGTATTTGGGTCCTCGAAAGGATTTGACCTGGATGCTGCATGAACATATGAAGGAGCCTGAATTCAAAATTGGTCAAATCGAGTGGCTCGCCATCAACCAGTGCCTCCCCTTTTGCAGGCTTGATTGTAAGACCTGTAAAAGTCAGTTTTCCGCATCTGCTTGCCGTCCTTCTTAACACCGCTTCAATCCTGACCATCAGCTCAGCAGGGCTGAAAGGTTTTACGACATAATCATCTGCTCCAAGCTTGAAGCCATCGATCCTGCTTTTCTCAGAAGCCTTTGCAGTAAGCATAATGACAGGCATCATGCTTTCCAAGTCATTGCGAACCCAGCGGCAGACCTCCTCACCGCTTTTGCCGGGGAGCATCAGGTCAAGAATAAGGATGCATGGATCATATTTTTCAATCATTTCCTGAGCGACAATGCCGTTGTCAGCCTCTAGCACCTCATAGCCTTCATTCGTCAAATAAATCTTAACAAGTGTGCGGATTTTAGGGTCATCTTCAACGACGAGTACACTTTTGCCAATCAATTCTTTCTTCACTTGTTAGGTCACTCCTTACACAGCCTGGCATCAATTTTAAGCTATACAGCTCGCTTTATACTCCGAATAAGCTGTAAGCAGACAGCCATGCACTGATTTTCTGCATTTGCCCTGAAAGGACAAGGAAGCCCATTCCTACCATAATCATACCATTCACGAGTGCAAGCTTAGAAAGATACTTGTTGATCTTCTTAATCGCTTTCAAGGAATAAGAAATGACAAACGATATGATTAGGAAAGGAACTGCCATTCCAAGTGAGTAGGAAGTCAGCAGATACATACCCTGATACAGAGTATCGGATGAACTCGCCAAAAGCAGAATAGAGGAGAGTGCAAGTCCGACACAAGGAGACCATCCGCTCGCAAACGCCATTCCTAGAAACACTGAACTGAATGCACCTTTTGGTTTAGTTTCAGATTGGACCTTTTTCTCCATCATCAGGAACTTGTTATTCAACAAGCCAGCCATCTGCAGGCCGAAAATGATGATCAGCAATCCAGCAATTTGCATCACAATTGTCCGGTAACTTGCGAAAACCTGTCCAAGGAATGATGCAGAGGCACCCATGACGATAAAAATTAAGCTAAAACCGATAATGAATCCAAATGAACGGGTAAAAAGTGTTGCACGATCTACAGCTACTTTAGATCCCTCAATCTTCCCGCCAGTCAAATGTGTTATGTAAGCAGGGAGAAGCGGGAACACACATGGTGAAAAAAAAGATAAGATTCCAGCAGTAAAAGCAAAGAATAATCCAATTTCAGTCATAATAAAATATTCACTCCTTTTCTGTTATTATAATCTGATGTCTTTGTTAAGGATTAATTAAGAGTTTTAAAAATATACCCATGTCGGTATTATGTATATATTTTATAATTACTGTAGAAAACTTTCAAATTTATACCTCACATCACTGCTCAAGATAATTACATTTGATTGCTAGTATACTGTTTTCGGGAAAAAAAATAAAACCCAGGATAGTCTCCTAGGTTTTACATCTTTATTTCCCCTCACAATTTAAACCCTGTGTGGTATAATGCAAATTAATGCTCTAAATTTCTTCTGATACCGAAATAAGTGAACAGGGAAACAGTGGTTAAAATGGCCAATGAGGCAATTTCGAATTTAACGTCGCGGTATGTGACGGAATCATCCTTTGTAAAGTACATCAAGCCGAAAATAAATACAGATAATACTACAACAGTAATGATGATATCTAACTTTTTCATTTTATTCCCTCCAATAATATAGTATAAAGGGGTGCAATCATATTGAATCTGGAACATCTCAAGACATTCATTGCTGCGGCTAAATATGAGAGCTTCTCCCAGGCAGGGAAGATGCTGAATCTCTCCCAACCAGCCGTAAGCCATCAAATCAGCCAGTTAGAAACCTACTATAATAAACAGTTGTTCATCAGGGCCAATCGCAAAATCAAATTATCAGAGGCTGGAAAAACATTGTATGAACATGGCCAGCAGTTGATAGCATTGAATGAGAAAATGGAAAATCTTCTGGCAGAAGGGGACTCAAGTCAATCAATCAAGATTGGCTGCAGCAACACAATCGGCGAATGCCTGATCTCGAAAATGGTTCAGGATTTTATAAGGTTGAATCCTGATATAACCAGCAATCAAATCCAAATCACCATCGGCACATCTGTGCATATTACGGATTTGCTTTATGCTTCTGATATTGACCTTGCCCTTGTCGAGGGACAAGCCGGCCGATATGACTTTATTTCTCATGAGTTCTATGATGACTTGCTCGTACTTGGTGTTTCTCCACAGCTTAGGGTAGACCCGGGAAACCAGGAACCTGCGAAGCTTGAAGAAATGACCTGGCTGATCCGTGAGCCGGGTTGTGCGATGAGGCAGGCAACGCTGGATTTATGGAAAGGCTTGAATATCCAGCCGAAATCCGTCCTTGTTTACAATAGCAACACGCTCATTAAAGAAGGTGTGAAAAATGGACTTGGTGTCGCTGTCTTTTCCAAGCTGGCAATCTGTCCTGAGATTCACTCAAGGCAGCTTATTGTCAGTCCTTTTAAAGACAGGGACCGATTCCGCCCATTCTTCCTGTTAAGAAAAGATAAACAGTTCAAGTCCAATCTACATGAAAGATTGTGGAACTTCATAAGAGAATTAGATGAAAATCCTAATGCTTCCTGTTAAGAAGCATTAGGATTTTTCTTTTGTCCTGCTCCAGCGCCGGAACTCTTCTTGTTATTCTTTATCCTTCTTTTGTTCAGCCAATTCCATTTCAAGCTCAGTTTGAATTGAAAGGGACTTATGCTCGTCTGTAGCAAGGTAGTCGATGATTTGTTGTCTTTGTTCATCGGACATTTTTGCTCCGTTCCCAGCCATACGGTCTACAACAGAAGTCCATGCCTCAGCACCTTTACTGTTGTTTCTCATGATTCGGCCGATATCGTGGCATGTCAGGCAAGTGCCGAGGAAGGCTTCTTCATTGACATTCCTCGCATCCGGGAACACAAGAGTAGAAGCTTTCTTGATTTTGTTCGCTTCTTCCTCATTGCCTTTTTGGTTAGCTAAAATTTGATCTTTTGGTACATTTGTTTTGATGGCAATTCCATTTGGATTCAAACCAACAGGTATTGTCTGTCTGAAGTCCTTTTTCTTTGTAAGGTCGATTTTTGTAAGGGTTTTGTCACCCCAGTTTGAACCGAACATCATGCTGCCATCAGGACTCCAGCTTAGCCAGTGGATATTTTGCACGCCCCAGATTTTCCTTACGATTTTATAGTTGTCTTCAGGATCGAGGACAGTCAAGAAGCCTGCACCATTCTGGGAAGTATACCAGTATCCGTCTGGACCAAGATAAGGGATGTTTGTTCCGGGACCTGTTTTAATTGTCTTGATGAACTTTAATTTTTTTGCATCTATGATGGAGATTGACCCATCATTACGATTTCCGGTAACCAAATCGTAAGTATCACCCATGAAGCTTACGTTAACAGGTTTCGGTATATCTCCAATTTTCTTAAGAAGCTCTTCAGTTTCTGCGTCATAGATAGCAACTTCATTGTCAGCTGTATTGGATACAGCGACAAGCTTTCCATCGTTTGACATGTCCAGTCCTGAACCAGTTCCTTTTCCGTAATCAGTCTCTGTTCTTTCCAGGTATCTCATGTCACCAGTTTCAATGTCGATGACTGTGATGAACGATTCTGCCTGTAAGCTGACGAATAGCTTTTTGCCATCAGGAGTGACATTCAAATCCCTTGGCTTTTTACCAACATCTTTGAAGACTTTTACAAGTTCAGCCTTCTCAGCATCAATCATTCCAACCGCGCCAACGCCGTTCAAAGAGGTGAAGGCATATTTGCCATCCCTTGAAAACGTCATATGCTGAGGGGCAGGGTCGCTGTCAAAGCCGGGAAAATCGATATCATGTGACTCAAGTGTCTCCATGTTGATGGCTAACACACTTGTTCCATAACGCTGAGTAGCAAAAGCCCAACTTTGGTCTTTATTTAAATGAACATGGTGGGGAGTACCCGCGCTCTGGATGTATTTTACCGGATTGCCGGTTTTGATATCAGCGATGGCAATGCCGTTACTAACTTCGTTCGCAGAAAGGATCCAGCCCTCCCCGTCCCAATCCATATTGGTATCCGCGTTGCCGTTCGGCTGGTCTTTCCACCAGTTAGAAGAATAGTCCTCATGGATTGGAGGAAGTTCTTTTTCGTTTTTATTATCAAGTGATGCATCTTTTACTGCGGCTTCAGAACAGGCAGTAAGTGAAATTGAAAGTAGTGCGAATGCTGACAGTTTCAAGATTTTATTCATTTATGTTCTCACCTCGCTTTGGTTTTCTTTAGAACCATCCAACAAGCAGGACTAGTACAAGGGCAGTTGTTGTACCCCATGTAATCCAGACTCCTGGATGTGTAAGCCATTGTGTTTTATCATCCACACGTGAAATGCCCTGGGCAAGTCCGTATGGGCAAACCTTACAGAATGAGTTTCTTGCCTTGTAAGATAAAGCTGTATATAAGGCAGCAGTTGAAGTTACAAGGAAGAAGTATTTGTTCATTTCAAAGTTAACGAGTGATTCCCAGATCGTGATAGGGTTGTAAAAGTAACTTACTGTCGCGTAAGCCATGAAGATGCTTACGAACAGGGCAAGCAAAAATGTTACTGCTTTGCCTTTCTCACCTAATTTTGATTCAATCTTGTTCAAAAGCATGCTGAACGTATTGTGCGGGCATGCATACTGGCAAAACGCCCTGTACACGATCATTGAAAGTGCAAGGAAAGCCATCAGGAACAAGAATAAGAAAACGAAAAATAGATAGCCAGCTTCATAGGATAATTCGAAGCCGAATAGGAACAGCTTTGAATTGTCGATATCCATTCTGAAGCCGTTCCAGAACGGCAGAGTGAAAATAATGATGAAAAATGCCCATCTTGTTATAGTTTTACCCACGAGAATCCTCCTTTCCTTATCTATAGTCCTTTAAGTATTCGTAGACCATGTCAATTTCTTTTTCGGTATAAAGATGACCGATAGCCGGCATCGTGTTACGGCCCTTTTTGATGACATTTTTAATGTCTTCCTCAGGCATCCTGTCAGTTACCCCGCTTAGGTCAGGTGCTGCACCAGTGGCGTGGCAGCTTAGGCAAGTGCCTTCAAAAATAAGTTCTCCTTTATTATCCTGTGGAGCAGCAGCAGGTTCGACTGCGAGCTTACCAGGCATGAAGATCGCATATCCGATGGCCCAGATCGCGACAACATAAAATACAGCTACCAGGAGCTTTGGCACTCTATTGTGTTCAATTTTAATATCAGAGACAATATCCGCCTCTTTGCTATCATGTTGCTGATATTCTTTTTTCATTTTTTACACCTGCCTTTAAAATGCTGTTTTAGAAAATCATTACCTTAAACCGCGGGGGTTTAAGGTAATGGTTATGAAAATGAGGCTTAGTTAGAGTTTGATTTTGCGTCGTTCAATTCTTTCTTGTATTCTTCCAATCTTTCTTCTGTTGGCTTGAGGCTCATCAAGTATGCGACAAGATCATCAAGCTCCTGGTTGGATAGATAATCGAAAGAAGGCATGATTGTTCCAGGGCTTGTTGATTGAGGATCAATCAAGTGCTGGCGCTGCCAGTCTTCGTTATATTTCAAGCCGACCCACATCAAGTCAGGGCCTGTACGGTTAGAGCCCAAGAGATGGGGTAAATCATATTTGTAGTCGCCGCCCTTAGTTACAGGACCAAGGTTTTGGTTCGTATCAGCAGGCAATGCTCTTACAAATTGTGTGTGGCAAGTCTGGCAGCCATTTTGGACATAAATTTCTCTTCCTCTTGCTTCAGCAGAATCCTCTGGATAGTTGCGGAGCTCACCGCTCGCAGTCGCAGAGTTGATTTCCTGATCGAAGAGGGGAAGGATGACCGTTCCGGCTACACCGAAAGTCCATAGAATTAAAGCAACGATTAATACAGCTGATGGTTTACGTTCCAACGTGTTCCCTCCTCATTAAGCAGTAGCAGCTTGGTGCTGTGCTTGCTGTTTTTTCTCAAGTTTTGCAAGTTTAATAGTTTTATACATGTTCCATGCCAGGAAGAATTGAGCTACATACATCATTGTTCCACCGATTGCGCGGCCTTGTACGTATGGTTCCATCATCAATACAGTCTGCAGGAATGGAACGCCTTCAATCCATGCGAATCCTTGGACAACACCAGCGATCCACAATGAGAATGCGAATACTAAGAAACCGACAGTAGAGAACCAGAAGTGTGCTTCCATTGCTCTCTTGCTGAACATTTCGCGTCCAACGATTTTAGGCAGGATGTAGTAGATTGCTGCGAAAGATGTGAAAGAGAACGCACCGAATGGTCCCATATGTGCATGCCCGACAGTCCAGTGAGTGAACTTTATGACTGAACTTACAGATGGAAGGGCTTGCAAAGGTCCCTGGAGACATGCGAACAGGTAAAAAATCGTACCCGCAACTGTGAAACGTAGCGGTACACTCGTTCTTGTTTGTGACCAAGAACCTTTCATCGTTCCCCAGAAATTGGCTAGAACTGCCCAAACTGGGATCAAAAGAACAATTGAAGGAATAACTCCAGCTTTAGAAATCCATCCTGGAATCGGTCCATTCATCAAGTGGTGAGGACCATTCCATACATAGAAAGTAGCGATTGCCCAGAAACCAATCATGGATAACTGGTGGCTGTATAGCGGACGGCCAGTCAATTTAGGCAGCAGGTAATAAATTTGTCCAACACCGACTGTTGTCATCCAAAGGCCGATTGCATTATGGCCTAGGAACCAGCCCATCAGACCTTGCTGTACCCCGCTTGGAATCCATTGTGCCGGGAAGTTACCGACAATCCAAGTCAATGGCAGCCATAGCAATGATCCAAGGAAATACCAAAGACTGACATAAAGCATTTTTTCCTGGCGGCGTCCAACTGTCTTGAAAAGGTTATAAGCAACGAGTCCAATTGCGACAAGAAGCTGAACGTCTACCCATAATGGGAATTCTCCGTATTCGATGACCTCGGTTTGGCCAAGCAACAATGCGAAGAACCCTTCCAAAATAACAATGTTATAAAATACTAGAGCGAAATTCCCCATCTTCTCGCTATAAACCTTCGTTTTAGCAAGCTTTGGAATCATATAGAACATTGAGCCTACATATGCCATCGATAACCATGCGTAGATGACGAGCATTACGTGTGCCGAGCGAACATGCCCGTAAGTGAACCAGCGATTGTTCAACAATTCTGGCCAGATTTGTTTTGTTGCAGTAAGAAGTCCCATGCTCATGCCGATGATGATCCAGAAGACAGCAGCGATGAACCAGTTCTTGGAAGAACTCCATTTTTCGTCTGTAAACATTTTGACACTCCCTTGTTCATAAAATAAACACAAATATTTCACAATTTCTTCACAATCTGCTATGTTACATGATACATCCCATACAGAAATAAAGTTATTCAAGTTTTTTATAGTGTTATCCAATTGTTTTATACTTGCTGTATAACTGGAAAAAAACCGCGTTAATTTACAACTTTTCCAAAAAAAAACAGAGCGAAAAGATTTCGCTCTGTCAGGGGATTATTAATTTTGTTCTTCTTTTTTATTATTCTTTTTGCGAAGTGTATCTAGGACGAAGATAATCAGGATAGGGACTCCGATATAATAAAGGAAATCGAAGTAAAAACCCAGGGATTCATGTTCCATTTGCTTACCTCCCAAATTAATTTGAACACATTGTAATCCCAAAGTTTTTTTTTTACAACCCCTAAAATATACTCTGGACGGTTTCCGGGATTTCTGTTAGAGTAATTCGATAGTATAGGATTTTTAACGATAGGGAGGTGTAAAAAATGGCACCAGGAGCTTGGATCTTACTATTGGTTATGATCGCATTCACTGCCTCGGCGGGGATCATCTGGGCTTGGAGCAAGAAAAACGGGCTTTACGATGAAAGTGTAAAATATAGGATGCTTGATGAAGATTAATCAAGCCTGGATCACAATCTTTACAATCTGCTAATTATAAAGATATATGAACCCGGGCTTTTATTTCTTTTTATTATTCCACTATTACTTCCACTAGTTTATTCTGCGTTATTTCTTATTATATTCACTGCACATTTCTACTTATCTTTATTTCACAAAACTTTTTTCTTCTATATAATATGTCATCAGTTCCATTTTCTTCTTTTAAAATCCCCTGCTATTCAAACTCAAATTCAAATCCACATTAAAAGCAACTATTCAGTCAAAGGAACATATCATAATCAGAAGGCGTTTTTTACGATATGAAAATCACAAAATAAAAAGTCATAAAAAATTCATAATTACGGTTGACAAAGGTAATAATCTTTCGTAATATATACCCTGTAAGGTATTTAACAACGTAATCACGTTAGAAAAGATATAATATTTTTTTACAGTTATAAATACCCGTTACCGTAATTAACGAGGGGGAGAGAGAAAATGGGAGAACAGAAGAAAACAACAATTATTTTATTCAGTGGGGATTATGACAAAGTCATGGCTGCTTATATCATTGCTAATGGTGCTGCTGCCTATGATCATGAAGTGACAATCTTTCACACATTTTGGGGCTTGAACGCTCTAAGAAAAGATGAGCCAATCCAGGCTGACAAAGGCTTTATTGAGAAGATGTTTGCTAAGATGATGCCAAGAGGCGCGAACAAATTGGGGTTATCAAAAATGAACTATGCAGGTTTTGGACCAAAAATGATCAAGGATGTAATGAAGAAGCACAATGCAATGCCGCTTCCAGACTTGATTGACATGGCAAAAGAACAGGATGTTAAGCTTGTTGCATGCCAAATGACAGTAGACTTATTTGGTCTTACGCAAGAAGAAATCATGGAAGGCGTAGAGTTTGCTGGAGTAGCAGCTTACCTTGCTGATGCAGAAGACGGTAACGTCAATCTGTTCATCTAATAGAAACTTTTAATTGGAGGTCTACAAATGGAATCTGTAAAAACAAATTTCACAGTCGACGCAAAAGGGCTTGCATGCCCAATGCCGATTGTCAGAACGAAGAAAGCAATCAACAATTTAAATCCAGGCGAGGTTTTAGAAGTGCTCGCAACGGATAAAGGTTCTAGGGCAGATATCCAGGCTTGGTCTAAAAGCTCTGGCAACCAATACCTTGGAACAATTGAAGAAGGCGATGTCCTTAAGCACTATATCCGCAAAGGCGGTTCAGGTGAAGAACAGGAAGAAACAAAATATCCAAACATTGTTTCAAACGACGATGTTGTAAAAAAGCTTGAAGCAAATGAGGATGTTGTTGTCCTTGACGTAAGGGAACCGGCTGAATATGCTTTCGGACATATTCCAAATGCTGTATCTATTCCTTTTGGGGACCTTGAAAATCGTATCGCTGAACTAGATAAGTCCAAAACAATTCTGGTTGTTTGCCGTACAGGCAATAGAAGTGACATGGCATCCCAGGCACTTTCAAGCAAAGGCTTCGAAAACGTTTGGAATGTGGTTCCAGGTATGTCTGAATGGAATGGCCCAACTGAATCAAAATTAAACTAATTTTTTTTTTGATAAAAATATACCTATGGAGGTAAATCCGAATATGAAAGCAATGACGTCTAAAGAAGTGACTAAAAAAGTATTCAATAAAGAACCATTTTTCATCCTTGATGTCCGCAACGAGAGCGACTTCAACGACTGGAAAATCGAAGGCGAAAACTTCGAATACCTTAACATTCCTTACTTCGATCTTCTTGATGGAGTAGAAGAAATCCTTGATAAAGTACCAACTGATAAAGAAGTTCTTGTTGTATGTGCAAAAGAAGGTTCATCAGTAATGGTTGCTGAAATGCTTGAGGAAGCAGGCCGTGAAGTATCTTATCTTCAAGGCGGAATGAAAGCATGGAGCGAACACCTTGAGCCAGTCAAGGTTGGCGATCTTAAGGATGGCGGAGCAATGTACCAGTTCGTCCGAATTGGTAAAGGCTGCCTATCTTACGCAGTTGTTTCAAATGGTGAGGCTGCTTTGATCGACGCGACAAGAATGACTGATGTGTATCTTGATTTCGCTAAAGAGCTTGACGTTGAAATCAAGCATGTATTCGATACACACCTGCACGCAGACCACATTTCCGGCGGCAGAAAAATTGCTGAAGCAACAGGTGCAACTTACTGGCTGCCTCCGAAAGACGCTGATGAAGTAACATTCAGCTATCAATCTCTAGAAGATGGCAACAATGTAAAAATCGGTGAAACAAACATCGACATCAATGCACTATACACTCCAGGCCACACAATCGGTTCTACTTCATTTGTAGTAGATGAAAAATATCTTCTTTCTGGGGATATACTATTCATTGACTCAATTGGACGCCCTGACCTGGCTGGTAAAGCAGAAGACTGGGTAGCAGACCTGAGAAACTCTCTTTACACTCGTTACAAGCAGCTTTCTGATGAGCTTGTTGTTCTGCCTGCACACTTCATGATCATTGAAGAGTTGAATGAAGATGGCAGCGTATCTGAAAAATTAGGTACACTTTTCGCGAAAAATCACGGATTGAACATCGAAGACGAAGCAGAGTTCCGCAGACTTGTAACTGAGAATCTGCCACCGCAGCCAAATGCATACCAGGAAATTCGTGAAACAAACATGGGTAAAATCAACCCAGACGATGAAAAGCAAAGAGAAATGGAAATCGGACCAAACCGCTGTGCGGTAAGATAAATTGATCCAGGGGACTTAGCTCCCGGGATGGTAATCAAAAAATACTATTTTTCATACAACCAAGGAGGATTTTTACATGAACGTAGCAAAAGTATTAGACGCAAAAGGACTAGCTTGTCCAATGCCAATCGTAAAAACAAAGAAGGCAATCACTGACCTTCAATCTGGAGAAGTACTAGAAATCCACACAACTGATAAAGGCGCTGTAAAAGATCTAGCAGCTTGGGCTCAATCCACTGGTAATGAACTTCTGAAGCATGAAGAAGAAAACGGTGTGTTCAAGTTCTGGATGAAGAAGGCGTAATTGAAAAAGGGGGAGCTCGTCTCCCTTTTCTTTTACATTTTCATAGGATTTTTGTGGATAGGAATGTGCCTGATAACAGGCCTGTTTTTTAAGTTTGTTAAATAAGGAGGAAGCCTGATGGATTTAACTTTTCTTATCGTCATATTTTTAATTGGTTTTATCGGGTCTTATATTTCCGGGATGGTTGGCATCGGCGGTTCAATCATTAAATACCCAATGTTATTATATATACCGCCATTGTTCGGCATCGCAGCATTCAGTGCCCATGAGGTTTCAGGAATCAGTGCGGTCCAGGTATTCTTCGCCACAATTGGTGGTGTCTGGGCTTATCGTAAGGGCGGATATCTTAACAAGACCTTGATCATTTATATGGGTTCCGCGATCCTGGTTGGTTCCCTGATCGGAAGCTACGGTTCCAGATTCATGACTGAAGGCGGAATCAACCTGGTATACGGAATCCTGGCTTTGATTGCGGCAATCATGATGTTTGTTCCGAAAAAGGGCGTGGATGATATCCCGCTAGACCAGGTAACTTTCAATAAATGGCTGGCAGCATTTTTCGCATTTATCGTTGGGATTGGAGCAGGTATCGTAGGTGCGGCTGGTGCATTCTTGCTAGTGCCGATCATGCTAGTCGTGCTGAAGATTCCTACTCGAATGACAATCGCAACATCACTTGCCATCACTTTCATTTCTTCAATTGGATCCACAGTTGGTAAGCTTGCCACTGGCCAGGTAGAATTTTGGCCAGCATTGATCATGGTTGTAGCGAGTCTGATCGCTTCACCACTCGGTGCAAACGCAGGTAAGAAAGTAAATACGAAGATCCTTCAGTACATCCTTGCAGTATTGATTTTGGGAACTGCGATTAAGATTTGGATGGATATTCTGTAATTTAAACAAGACTTCGCTTCCGCGGAGTCTTGTTTTTTTGGAGATAAAAGGTGGGAAGTCTATAGCCGTCAAGAAAACATCGTTATTGTGACAGGTTTCAGGTGCAGAGCCTCAAAGCTGTCAAGAATCCGTTGTTATTGTGACAGGTTTCAAGCGCTTAGCCCCAAAGCTGTCAAGAAAGCGACGTTATTGTGACAGGTTTCAAGTGGAGAGCCGCAAAGCTGTCAAGAAAACATTGTTATTATGACAGCTTTGAAGCGCTTAGCCCCAAAGCTGTCAAGAATCCGACGTTATTATGACAGGTTTCAAGCGCTTAGCCCCAAAGCTGTCAAGAAAGCGACGTTATTAAGACAGGTTTCAGGTGCAGAGTTCCAAAGCTGTCAAGAAAGCGAGGTTATTTTGACAGGTTTCAAGTGCTGAGACTCAAAGCTGTCAAGAATCCGGCGTTATTGTGACAGGTTTCAAGTGCAGAGCTCCAAAGCTGTCAAGAAAGCGACGTTATTAAGACAGGTTTCAAGTGGAGAGCCCCAAAGCTGTCAAGAAAGCGACGTTATTTTGACAGGTTTCAAGTGGAGAGCCGCAAAGTTGTCAAGAAAACATCGTTATTATGACAGCTTTGAAGCGCTTAGCCCCAAAGCTGTCAAGAAAGCGACGTTATTATGACAGGTTTCAAGTGGAGAGCCGCAAAGCTGTCAAGAAAACATCGTTATTATGACAGCTTTGAAGCGCTTAGCCCCAAAGCTGTCAAGAATCCGACGTTATTATGACAGGTTTGGAGGAAAAGCTGGAGAATTTGTCCGAGCTTGGGGTGACTTCCGACAGAATCATGAGGCTGAACTAGGGTATGACCTGAACCATTCATGAAGAGTTAACCAGTTTAAAACTATTATTTGGTTTATTATGGTAATATACCTATTTTTATAGTGAATCTTAAAAAGTTAAGCCTTTCGACTTACGTAAAAAACTATCAAACAATACTTTATCCCTATTTAGAATATACTGAATTTTTTATATTATTTAGGAAATAGAAATATTCTAATAGGGAGTGAACGATGTGTTAAAAGTCCTTTCAACTTCAGCGCTTTCTCTTGCATTGGCAGGAAGCGCGGTGTTTGCAGGAGTCAGCCAAACTGATTCCGCAGTAAAGCCACAAAGTAAATATGAATTAAGCCTTGCGCACCATGTAGGTGCCGCACCAGAGTTAGTAGATAGAGCAAAGGAATTAGGAATTGATATTTCTAAGGTCGATCCTGCTGAAAAGGCCGCACAAAATGGAGCGAAATTCCAGCAGCCAGGCGATAACCATGTGGCATACAAAGAAGCAACAGGTGATATTCCGGTACTTGTTATTCTTGCTAAGTACAAAGATGGAGATGAGCCGATCGGTGACATGCCTGGTCAGGTTCCAGCGAAATATTATGAAGACCTGATTTTCGGAACTGAGTACAATCCTTATGAGTTGGATCAATTCAAGCAATTTGATGGTCCAGACGTACCGAAGGATCGTACGATGCAAAATGCTTATAAAGAATCAAGTTACGGAAAAACCAACTTGGTTCGCAACGAGGATACTGAATTTGTATGGGTAGAACTTCCTCATGGTGCATCTTACTATCTTGACCAGGAAGGAAAATACGCAGAAAACGGTAAATACGTTCTTGGAAACGAAAACGGGGATGCACATACAGGCGAATTCATTCGTGATTTGTTAAAGGCTGCAGACGAGCAGGTTGATTTCTCACAGTATGCAGAAGATGGTGAAGTACCAAATATTTTCGTAGTCCATGAAGGAACTGGGGCTGAATTCAGCCGTGACCCAGCTCAATTCTGGTCACACAAGTGGAGCTTGCTAAGCGCGCTTTACTATGGAAAATACTATGAAACAGGTAAGCCAGCGGATGTTCATGCGGGTATGACCCAAGGTGAATGGATTGATAAAACAATTGCTGAAGACATGACCTATGATGGCGTAGTCGTAAACAACTACAACATCCAGCCTGGTATCGGCGGAAACGTAGCTGGTTTCGATGCAGCAACTAACTCATACAAAGAAGAAGCAAAAACGGGTCCTTTCCCTGCTCAAACTGGGGTTTATGCACATGAATTTGGACATGCTCTAGGTCTTCCGGATTTCTATGACACTGTTTATTCATCTGAAGGTGTTGGTAACTACTCCATGATGGCAGGCGGTTCTTGGATGCGCTATCCAGATGCAGCTGTGTATGGCGGAAACTCTCCAACACACTTTGATCCATTCTCAAAGATTTTCCTTGGTTGGGTTAATCCTGTCGAAGTTAAGCAAGAGGATGGAGTTCAAACAATCACATTGCCTCCGGTTAACAAAGCAAACGCAGACAACGCGATTGTGAAAATGGAAGTTCCAGGCTCGAATGGAACAGAATACTTCCTGTTTGAGAACGTCCAGCAGGATGGATTTAATCAGGGCTTAATCCGCCAGGGCAAAGACTCTAAAGGGTTACTTGCTTGGCATGTTGATGAAAATGTCATCAACCTTTACCAGACAGCGGGCTTCCGTCCGAACAACGTTGAAAACTGGATGAACAAGCGCTTCCAGTTCAATCAGTCACAGACTGCAAGCAGCGGTGATGTAGTAACACACTATGGTCTATCTGTCCTTCAGGCAGACGGCAAGTATGATCTTGAAAAGAACCTTAACCGCGGTGACGCAGCTGACTTCTTCAAGACTGGAAGCAAGCTGACTCCAGTAAGCGGCAATGTCCATACAGGTTCTTACTACTTCTGGAAGGGCTATGGTGCTACACCGGCTGATTCCGGAATTCACGTAACAGATATCAAGGAAAACGCAGATGGATCAATTACAGCTAAATTCTTCTACAACTTTAATTCAAGTGTAAAATAAACACCCAAAAAACCTGAGCAGGGATTCCTTGCTCAGGTTTTTGGTTCATTCATTTTTTCCTGGTACAAAAACATCCAAATGTCCAGGAAGAACCTTAGCGTTAAAAGGTAAAGGCTCGCCTTCCTCACCATCGATATTCACCATATGCGCTTTGTCGGAAGCTATATTAAGAAAAGAGGTCCGTATATATTCTACATCTTCGCTTTCCTCCAATTCACCCTTCAGTAGCGAAGGGATGAGTGAAGCGATTTTCGGAACGGACATCTTCTTGATAATAAAAGCGTGGAATTTTCCGTCATTCACGCTAGCTTCGGGGGCAAGGTGCTCGAACCCACCGACAGAATTCGTGAGCGCTGCAATCAATAGAAACGTATTGCCTTCCCATTTACCGTTTTCATGTTCGACACGTAAATTGATTGCGTCGCCACTTAAGAACGATTTTGCTCCCTCCATAAAATAGGCCAGTGAACCTAGTCTTGTTTTTAGTTCAGGGCTTACACTGTAGGAAGCTTCTGCGATCGCCCCTATAGCGATAACATTGGCGAAATAATCCTCATTGATTTTACCTATATCAACAGGCTGGAGGTTTTGCTCATCGAGAATTGAAATTGCTTCATAGGGATCCAGAGGAATATTTAGTGCCCTGGCAAAATCATTGACCGTTCCGAGTGGGATGATGCCGAGAGCAGGTCTATGGGCTTGTTCAGCTACACCATTTATGGCCTCGTTGATTGTCCCGTCACCGCCCATGGCAATGACCGCATCGTATAAAGCAATGCAGGCTTCGGTAGCAAATGCAGCAGCATCGCCTTCTTTCTCGGTTCTTCGAATTTCTATATCATCGTATTTCTCCCGTAAGGTTTCCTCCATTTTTTCAGCATAGTCAGTCGCTTTTTCTTTTCCTGACGATGGATTCAATATAATCATGGCTTTCATCCACGATAACCTCCCAAAAAATCTAATCTCAAAAACAAACATATAACAACCCTATTATTTACCTTTAAATGAATGACTATAAACCGCGTTCACTGGAGTGGAAATCGCCAATATACCAAAATGAAAAACCAAGAAAAACGGTGATTCAGTAAGAAATACTGTGATTTGGCATCAATATTGGATTAAATTGAATAAAATGAGTCATTTTTGGCTTCCTTTTCATGTTTACAATTAGAATGTCGGAGGAGTATGATTACAACAGTTTCAGGTTTCTGAACAAAAATTAAATGAGTTTCATATTTCTAAATCGCTGAATCCGTTTGGAACGGGGGAACCAACTTTGTGGAGGCAATCCACTTGGGGTGAGGCCTGAATGATAGGCGGGGCTATTCTGAGCCCTAATCCGACAGCTAACTCCGTAAGCGTTGCAGAAGAGGAAGATGAAGCTTGTGTGACGAGAATATTCAAAAGTCCACAAGGCTGCTATCTTTTAGCCTCTGGGGGCTTTTTTGTTTTGCTGTATTTTAGATATGTCGACTATTTTAAAATTCCAGTAATCATAAGTCCCTGCAAAGAAATATTAGACGCATAATTCCTCATACTAGGGAAAGAAGGAAGGATCATGCGCAGGAAAATACTTTTAAGGCTGGACCCACCGAAAGTTCTTGTCTATGGGTTTGGAGTAATTATTTTGTTAGGGACACTGTTGCTGTCATTGCCATCTTCTACAGTTGATGGGAAGGGACTTCCGTTTTTGGATGCATTGTTTACTGCAACATCCGCAACCTGTGTAACAGGGCTTGTAGTAGTTGACACCGGTGATACCTTCACCCGCTTCGGGGAAATGGTCATCCTGTCGATGATCCAGATTGGCGGATTGGGTTTTATGAGTTTCGCCACTTTGTTCGCATTTATTTTAGGAAAGAGAATTTCATTTAAAGAACGGCTGATCATCCAGGAATCATTGAACAACGCGACTGTAGAAGGGATTGTCAAGCTTGTCAAACGAATCTTCCTTTTTACAGCGGTAGTGGAGATCACTGGCGGAATCATTCTATCTATGAGATTTTCACAGGAAATGGCTGCAGGTAAAGCGATTTATTTTGGTTTTTTCCATGCTGTTTCAAATTTTAATAATGCCGGATTTGATTTGATGGGTGGATTCAGCGGGCTTACCGCATATGCCGAAGACCCAATTGTCAATATCACGATGATCTTTCTTATTAGTTTTGGAGGGATTGGGTTCATCGTCATGAATGAGCTTTTTGAGTATCGAAGCATTAAGAGAATTTCCCTGCATTCAAAAATTGTCTTGGCAATATCAGGTATTTTGGTATTCGGAGGAGCTCTCCTGATTTTCATCCTGGAATATAACAATCCGTCGACCTTGAAGCCGTTAACAATGACTGGTAAAATATTCGGTGCGATTTATCAAGCTGTCACTCCTAGGACAGCAGGTTCGAATACTTTAAATATCCCGGACTTGCAGCAGTCAACCTTGTTTTTGATCATCTGCCTGATGTTCGTTGGAGCATCTCCAGGATCGACAGGCGGCGGAATTAAAACAACTACCTTTGCCGTCTTGATCGGTGCAGTCAAGTCACAAATACGCGGGCAGGAGGATGTCACATTCTTTGGCAGAAGAATGGATCAAAGCATAATTTCCAAATCTTTGACGGTCACACTGATTGCGCTTTTCCTAGTGTTTACTATTACAATGATATTGACGATCACCGAATCAGGAAAAGATTTTCTGATGATATTCTTTGAGACAGTCTCAGCCTTTTCAACTGTCGGGCTTTCAATGGGTTTAACGCCTGAGCTGTCATCATACGGAAAAATATTGATAACCATTACAATGTTCACGGGCCGGGTTGGTCCGTTAACACTGGCATTTGCAGTTACGAAAAAGAGAAAAGAAGATCATTATCGATATCCAGCTGGAAAAGTGATGATTGGGTAGGAGGATGTTTTTATGGCAAAACAATACGCAGTAATCGGCATGGGCCGTTTCGGTTCAAGTGTAGCGACGACTTTATACAATGAAGGAGTCGAAGTGCTGGCGATTGATAAGAGTGAACAACATATCGAGGACTATAAGGAGTTTGTAACCCATGCGGTAATCGGTGACTCAACGGACGAGCAAACATTGAAGGCAGTAGGGATCAGGAACTTTGATACTGTCATTGTGGCGATTGGAGACGACATCCAAGCGAGTATTCTCACCGTTCTGATTTTGAAAGAAATGGGAGTTTCAAATGTCGTTGCCAAGGCTCTTAACAAACACCATGCACAAGTATTGTTCAAGGTTGGCGCTGATAAAGTCATTTTCCCGGAAAGGGATATGGGGGAAAGAGTCGCCCACCAGCTGATGGCTTCACCCAATGTATTGAACTTTATTGAGCTTTCCGATGATTACAGTATTGAGGAAATCAAGCTTCCTATAAGCATGGCTGGAAAAAACTTGATTGAAATCAACCTGCGTGCCAAATACAATATCACGGTAATCGGCGTGAAAACTGCCAACAAGGTCGACATCTCTCCAGATCCAGAGAAAACGCTGAGAGCAGAGGATATCCTGATTGTCCTTGGCGAAAATGGCGACTTGAACAGGTTCACGAAAATTAAATAATGTTAATTGAAGCAGGCTGTATTGCACAGTCTGCTTTTTCTATTCATTAGAAGTTAGAAAATTAACAAAAGATAGACTTTCTGCATATTCGTAAACAAAAAATCGCTATGGTCGATGAAATACATATAAATTTTTAAAAGGGAGCAGGACATCTAGATGAAACGAATTATGAATATGCTTGTAATCTTATTTTTACTGACAGGCACCCTTGCTGGGTGTGCAAACTCGGAGCTCAAGGCGAAAGAAAGGGTCAAAATCGGCATTATGTTGTCTGACGTCGGACTTGGAGACCAATCTTTCAGTGATGCGGCTTTTGCCGGTCTGGTAAAAGCGAGAGACGAGCTTGATATTCTTTTTGATTACAGAGAGCTTCAGTCTGTAGGCACCTATGAAAAAGGGTTCACCGAGCTTGTAGAAGAAGGAAATGATATCGTTATTGGTTTGGGTTTTATGGTCCTTGAGGATCTTGAGAAGGTGGCAAAAAAGTATCCGGAACAGCAATTTATCCTGGTTGATTCAGTATCACAATTGGATAATATTACTTCCATTACTTTTAAAGAAGAACAGGGCAGCTTCTTGGCGGGTGCTGTAGCCGGAATGGCTTCAAAGTCAAATATCGTTGGATTTGTTGGCGGAGCCGATGTGCCACTGATTCACAAGTTTAAAGCTGGGTTTGAACAGGGAGTAAAGGCTGTGAATCCGGAAGCAGAGGTAAAAGTTGCGTACGCGAATGATTTTGGCAATGCAGAGCTTGGAGGAAAGATTGCTTCAGGAATGATTGATGAAGGCGCGGATGTTCTCTATGCTGCGGCAGGTTTTACAGGTGTCGGTGTATTGAAGGAAGCGCAATCCAAGAAAAAGTTTGCTATTGGTGTGGATAGTGATCAGTACTTTTTTGCTGAAAAAGCCATCATTACCTCGATGCTGAAAAATGTCGATGTCGCGCTTTATGAAACAGTCAAGGAGTTCCAGGCGGAAAATAAGCTTAAAGCAAAGCAGATTGAGCTTGGAATAAACGAAAAAGGTGTCGGGCTTGCTCCAATCAGGGTAATCAAGCTGACTTCGGAACAAGAAAAAAGCCTAGAAGACCTGAAAGCCAAATTATCAACTAATGAGCTTTCAATACAGCTAGATTAACAAGTTGCAACTGGGGGAGCCAACATGACAATAAAAAAGAAATTACTGCTTAACTTATTACTCGCGATTGGATTATCGATCGTGATGATTTCATTTATTATTTACAGAATGCTGATGGTCCAGGCATCGAACCAAGATTACGTACAGGTATTGTTGACGGTGCAGAATCTTCAGTCTGAGACATCTGCAACGAAGCAATCGCTTAGCAATTTTTCGTTCAACCCAACCGAGGGGAACAGGCAGGATGCACTGACGAAAATGGAGAAGACCTCTCAGATTTTTACGGAGGCAAAAGGCTTGATTCAACAGGAAGATAGCAAAAAAGTTTTGGACAAGTCTTTTGAAAAGTTCACTGCCCTGGAGGGTGAAGCGAAAACAGCGCTTGATGAGAAAAATAGTGCGGAAGTGAAGCGCCAGTCACTGCGCAGTGAAGGTGTCCTGAATGACCTTCACCTGCTGAATATACAGGTCAATGAATATTACGATTTTCTGCAAGAGGAATTGAAAAATCAGATTCAATTCATAATATTCTCGGCGATCATAGGCAGCATCCTGCTTGTGGTGGTTGCCGGCGGAATCGGGATCAGGCTGACGAGTACAATCACCAAACCATTGAAGCAGATTGCTATCAATGCACAAGAAATCGCCAAAGGGAACTTGATGATCGAAAAAGTTCCTTATAAACATAAAGATGAGCTAGGAACCTTGAATGAGTCGTTTGATTTGATGGCGGCACAATTGACAGCCTTGCTGCAAAAGGTGAATATGGCGAGCAGGGAAGTAGAGGATTTCGCAGCGGAAATTGAGCAGGAAAATATCGCGCTGACGGAAATCTCCAATCAAGTAGCAGTATCAACGGATGAGCTTTCTGCAGGAGCACAAACCGTTTCAGAAGATTTACAGCAATCAGTTGAGTTAATTGATGATATGGATAAAGAAATTATGCTTAACCTGGATCACACCCAGGAATCGTCTTCTTACAGCAAGGAAGCTGTGGAAGCAATTGGCGAAGGAAGAAAAGCAATCGAAGGACAAAAAGCCTTAATTTCGGAAAACAAAATGGCTTCACAGTCCATCCAGACAGCAACTGACCATTTCGTAGGCTATGCAGCAAAAATTGAAGATATGGCCGCATCCGTTTCAGCAATAGCAGCCCAAACGAATTTGCTCGCTTTAAACGCTGCCATCGAAGCAGCAAGGGCAGGCGAGGCAGGAAAAGGTTTCGCGGTTGTCGCCGCAGAGGTCAGAAAGCTAGCGGAAGAATCAAATACTGCCACTACGCAAATCTTTGATATGGTTAACTTGCTGAAAAAGGGTCTTGATGAGATAGGAGAAGCAGTGAACAAAGGCGGTGCCATCGCGGACTGGCAGATGGAGTCAATGAATGTAACAATGAGTGCATTTGGGAATATCGAGTTGAAAGTTACCGGCATTTCGGAAAAAGTTTCTCAACTTGTTAAAGGGATGGAGGCTTCAAAAGAACTGGGAGCCAAGGTCCTCCATAATGTCGAATCCATCAGTGCAGTCGTCGAGGAGACAGCAGCAGGCAGCGAGGAAATCTCAGCTTCCACCACTGAACAATTATCGGCATTCGGCAACCTATCGAAAAAGGTTACTGACTTGAGAAAGCTGACGAGTGAGTTGAATGATTCAGTTTCGATTTTTAAGTTTAATAGATAATTTGACGAGTATCATAGCCTTTGGGCTGTGGTACTTTTTTTATACGAATAGTTATTCAGATTGCTGCAGAATTGCGATTTGGTCGAAATATTCGTGAATGTGGTCGGATTTATTGAAAAAGTGGTCGAAATAATTGTGAATGTGGTCGAAATAATTCAAAAAGTGGTCGAAAAAATTTCAAATTCGCCAATATATTGCCTCGCGATGGGAGCAGGAACATTTACATAGCGAGAATTACGATAAAAGATGCCACCGTCGGTAAATTAACTTGAATTTGACATGCAGGATCGAATATATGAGTCTATAATAAAATAAAAGCAATAAGATTTATAGAAAGAGACCGCTTTAGGCACTAATAACAGAAGAGAAGGTGAAGTTTTGAAACAAAGAGATTTATTCTTAGCGTTTTTTCGCGTCGGAATCCTCGGCTATGGTGGCGGCCCATCTTCGATTCCGCTTGTACATAAGGAAGTGGTAGAAAAATATAAATGGATGGATTCAGATGAGTTCGGGGATGTCCTTGCCTTAGGAAATGCACTGCCAGGACCAATTGCCACAAAAATGGCTGGCTACATTGGCTATCGTGTAGGAGGTTACCTGGGTATGATCAATGCTCTTGCAGCGACGATGATCCCGGCGATCATCCTGATGATCCTGCTGCTGACCGGCCTGAACTCATACAAAGATGAGCCATGGGTGAAAGGAATGGCGGAGGCTGTTGTTCCAGTTGTTGCAGTCATGCTCGCTGTCCTGACATGGGATTTTATCAAGAAGTCAGGTAAATCAAAGCTTGGATGGGCCTGGACAGCTGTAGCGCTTATCGGCAGCCTGGTACTTCTTCAATTCTTGAATCTGCATCCCGCTATTTTAATTTTTGTTTTGCTGCTGAGTGCCTTGCTGAAAAAAGACTCTGCTCCTGCTGAAAATAAACAAAGAGGAGGGGAGCAGCAATGATTTATTTCCATATATTTTTGGCCTTTTTCATTCCGGGGATTTTAGGATATGGCGGTGGCCCTGCCTCCATCCCGTTAATCGAAAATGAAGTTGTTGACCGTTATGAATGGATGTCAGTCAACGAATTCAGTGAAGTGCTGGCGATGGGGAACGCCCTGCCAGGACCGATTGCAACCAAGATGGCAGGCTATATTGGATATGCAGAAGGCGGAATTCTAGGTGCGATAGTTGGAGTATTTGCCACGGTGGCACCATCCTTAATCCTAATGATCAGCTTGCTCGGATTACTGATGAAATACAAAGATTCCCCGCGTGTCAAAAGGCTGACCATTGTCGTCCGCCCTGTCATTGCCGTCCTTTTAGGAGTCATGACCTATGATTTCTTTTTCTCTTCCTATGAGGGGGTCGGTATGATGCAGACGATTTTGATTGGCGGAATCAGCTTCATCCTGATGGAAAAATTAAAAGTCCACCCTGCCTATGTTATTGCAGGATCCCTTGTTTACGGTGCCCTTGTTTTATCGTAAACAAGGGTTTTTCTTTTTTAAAATAAAAAAATATTTCCTTACTCCCTCAATCATGTAAGCGGTATCACTATAGAATCTCTGAAAAAACTTTATTGACAAATAAATCAGATAGTCTTAATATTTCAATTATCGAAATTAATTTAATAAGAAACTTATCAAGAGAGACTGAGGGATTAGGCCCTGTGACGTCCGGCAACCTCCTTTTTGGGAAAGGTGCCACTTCCTGCAGAATGTTTTCATTCTGAAAGATAAGTCGTATAGATATTTACGATGCCTCTTTCTTTGAATGAAAGAGGCATTTTTATTTTGAAAAATCGGGGGTGCAATCATGATTGAAGTGAAAAACCTGTTCAAGATATACGAAACGAAAAAAGGGACGGTTACAGGCGTTGACGATGTTTCACTAAAAGTGGAAAAGGGAGAGATCTACGGAATTGTCGGTTACAGCGGTGCGGGGAAAAGTTCTTTGATCCGATGCTTGAACCTCCTCGAAAAACCGACATCTGGAGAGATACAAATTGACGGGGTAGAGCTTACTTCTTTGAGCAAGACTGAACTGAGAAAAGCACGCTTGAAAATCGGGATGATCTTTCAGCATTTCCATCTTGTCAGCGCAAAGACAGTCAGTGAAAATATCGCCTTTGCGTTGAAAGCTGCTGGCCTTCCAAAAGCGGAAATCAGTGCTAGAGTGACGGAGCTTTTAGAAATGGTTGGGCTTTCAGATAAAAAGGATGTCTATCCGGCACAATTGTCAGGCGGACAGAAACAGCGGGTCGGCATTGCCAGGGCGCTGGCGAACAATCCATCAGTGCTCTTGTGCGATGAAGCAACTTCTGCTCTTGACCCGAGCACTACAAAGTCGATTCTGTCTTTACTTAAAAAGATTAATAGTGAATTGGGTATCACCATTGTCCTTATCACCCATGAGATGGAAGTCGTCAAGACGATTTGCGACAGGATGGCTGTTATGCAGGATGGAAAAATCATCGAAGAAGGGAATGTATACGAAGTCTTCGCGAACCCGCAACAACAGCTCACAAAGGACTTCGTCAACTCGATCCTTCAATTTGAACTCCCGGAAAGATTGCTGGAGGAGCGTCAAGGAAAGCTGATCAAAATCTATTTTCAGGGTGAGATCGCCGAGCAAGGCGTCATTTCAGATGTTTTCCAAACGTTTAAGGTTCGTGGCAATATCCTGCATGGAAAAATCGAATATATTCAGGACATTCCACTGGGGATTTTCATCATGGAGGTCACGGGAGAACAAGTTGAGATTGACCGGGCGATTGCCTACATAGCTGCAAGGACGAAAAACCTGGAGGTGATGGATGATGCTGCTTGATAACCTGATTGCATTGCTGCCGGAATTGAACAAAGCTTTTTTTGAAACCATCTATATGGTTGGCATCTCCATCCTTGTTGCCATTATTGTTGGATTGCCGACAGGAGTGCTGCTTTTTGTCACCGACAAAGGTCTGTTCCTGGAAAACCAGCTTTTTAAAAATATTGCCGGCTTCATCGTCAATATGATCCGCTCGGTTCCATTTATTATCCTGCTGATTGCCCTGCTGCCACTGGCGAATCTAATCGCAGGCACGACAATCGGTCCGACAGCAGCCTCTGTTTCGTTATCGGTAGCGGCGATTCCGTTTTTTGCTAGAATCGTAGAGCAAAGCTTTCGGGAAATCGATAAAGGAGTCATTGAAGCTGCCGTTGCGACAGGCGCGACTCCATGGATGATCATCAAAGATGTCCTTATTCCTGAGGCTAAGCCTGGCATTGTCCAGGGTGTGACCATCACGATCATCAGCCTTGTAGCCTACTCGGCAATGGCCGGCATTGTCGGCGGAGGGGGAGTTGGCGACCTGGCAATCCGCTTCGGCTATTACCGATATGACAATACAATCATGATCACGACAGTCATTATCCTGATTTGCCTTGTCCAGCTGATCCAGTTTGGCGGGGACAGAATTGCAAGAGTAGTAGATAAAAGATAAAAATTAGGGGGTTCTTTTAAAATGAAAAACTTATTCTTCTCATTAGTATTGTTATTATCAATCGGTCTGCTGGCTGCATGCGGCAGCGACTCAGCATCCAGCGGCGATGCGAAAGCAGACGAAAAACAAGTGACATTTGGCGCAACATCCGGTCCATACAGTGATATGGTCTCAAAAGCTATCAAGCCACTTCTTGAGAAAAAGGGCTATGAAGTAAAAGTAGTCGAATTCAGCGATTACATCCAGCCGAACCTGGCTTTGTCAAAAGGTGATCTTGACGCTAACCTGTTCCAGCACAAGGTCTATATGGAAAACTTCGCGAAAGAACATAAACTTGAGCTATCAGAAGTAATCGTCGTGCCAACCGCGCCAATGGGAATCTATTCTAAGAAATTCAACTCACTGGATGAAGTTGCAGAGGGTTCTGCCATCGCGATTCCAAATGACCCAACAAATGCAGCGCGTGCCTTCCTGATTCTTGAAGATGCTGGACTAATCAAGCTTGACCCTAATGCTGACCCACTAACAGTTTCCGAAAAAGATGTAAAAGACAATGTGAAGAACCTGCAGTTCAAGCCAATTGAAGCAGCACAGCTTCCAAGAGCAGTCGAAAGTGTTGACCTTTCAGCTGTACCAGGCAACTTTGCACTAGCTGCAAAAATGGACCTGCTTGATGCGCTTCAGCTGGAGAACATGCCAGACCAATACCGCAACCGCGTCGTCATCAATACAAAAGACCAAGATGCCCAATTTGCAAAAGACATCAAAGAAGTCGTAGAATCACCTGAGTTTGAAGAAATCATCGATGAAGAGTTCAAAGGCTTCGGAAAGCCAGAGTGGATGGAGTAGAATAGTTATCATAATGAAGTCCCGGCAGCCAAAGCACCCGGGACTTTTCCTTTTTTATAGCTTTCTCCCCTATAAATTGGTTAAAATATTGAAGAGACTCTTTTTAGGAAGGCTCTTTTGTTCTTTTATAGTAGAATCTGCACTAACTAGGCGGAAAGGTAACAACTATAAGCCCAAATGAGGCCTCCAACCCAAAAAAGGTCACATAGAAAAATTCTATAAGCCCAAACGAGGCTACCGAGCCAGAAAAGGTCCTATAGAAAAATTCTATAAGCCCAAATGAGGCCACCAAGCTAAAAAAGGTCCTATAGAACAAATCTATAAGCCCAAATGAGGCCGCCGAGCCAGAAAAGGTCACATAGAAAAATATTCTACAGGCGGGACGAGGACTTAAAAAGACACTGCGAGCCTTTCACAAGTAATAGAATGTCACTTGGAATCAATCTAACAGTAACAGAGGGAGATATATGGAAAAACGAGATAAGAGATCTAGACATTTGGCGGCTATTTCGCTGGCGATTATGGGTGCGGGGTTCCTCGCTATGATGCCGTTCCAGGATTCGTTGATCGGCAAATTGCTGATGGGCGGGTTTGAAGCCGGTCTAGTTGGCGGTCTTGCGGACTGGTTTGCTGTAACAGCACTATTCAGGCATCCGATGGGCATACCGATTCCTCACACCGCGCTTCTGCCGAAAAATCGTGATAAAGTAACGCGCGCGTTAATCAATATGCTTGAAAATGACTGGCTCACGAAAGAGAGCATCATGGATAAGTTCAAGCAGATTCATATTCTGGATAAAATTTTCGAAACGGTTGAGAAGGAACTGCATTCTGAGTCTGTTAAGCAGAGCATCCAGTCATTCAGCCTGGATGTCGTGAAAAAGATAGATGTAGAAAGGTTTTCGCCAACAATAGAACAGGAAATCAAAGGTTTCCTGCTATCAGCTGATACTTCCGATCTTCTGCAAAAAGCCTCCAGCCACGTATTGTCGAAAGAATATGAGGCAGCAGCATTCAATTATGTGCTGATAGAGACAGAGAAATGGGCGTCGCAGGATGAAGCGAAAATGGTTCTTGGGAAACTTGGAAAACAGGCAATTGATACAACGGAAGCGGATGGTCTGTTAAAATTTGCGATCCAATCGTTCAGCAATATGATCACTGAAGAAAAAGTCGGCAACATCTTGCAGTCCTTTATTTTAAAAAGAATGAAAAATCTGCAGCAGGAAGATAATCGCTACCGCCATATGATTCTTGAGAAAATCCGCAAAGAACTTGCCAACATAAATGAGCGCGAAGCATTAATGTCCGAAATCCAGGCATGGAAAAACAAGATGGTCGAGGATATGGATTTAACCGGACAAATCAGGGGTGTACTGGCAAAGTCAAAGGATCGTGTCATTGCTTTTATCGAAGCAGACAGCTTTGTTGACGATACCGTTACTCCAGTGGTGAAAAGGTTCATACAGGAGATCAAAGAAGATGAGGGTAAGGTAGCGGCAATCGAAAGCTGGCTCCACGCTAAAATAGCAGGCCTGATTGAAAGAAATCATTCCAAAATCGGCAAGCTTGTCCGTGAGAATCTTGACAAGCTTGATACAGAAACCCTGATTGATATGATGGAAAACAACGTCGGAAAAGATTTGCAATGGATCAGGGTGAATGGTGCCGTATGCGGTTTCCTTATTGGTATCGGTTTGACGATTTTTAAGCTTATTGTTTTGTAAAATGAATGAAAGGCCAATCTAATTCCGGATTGGTCTTTTTCTGTATTCATGAATATGAAATAAATGGTAATATGATGATGGGAGGGGAATGCATGGCTAAAAGGAAATTACTTGTATCATTAATTTTCGTTTTGGTGAGTGCCGTCCTATTAACATCATATTGGGCGTACCATCACAAGATACTGTCCGGTAATTTTGACAAATTGACCATCAGTGGCATGGAAGGCACAACAATCCAGGTTATAAAAGACAGGGACGAGATTGCAAGGATCATATTAGACATTAATGAAAGCCCACGGAATTTCAAGTATGATAGCGGCTTAACATACGATTATTTACCGCACGGCATCATGACCTTTGAAAATAGTACAGAAAAAGTGCAAATTGGCTTGCTTAAAAAAAACGGAAAGACGATTACAAAGTATTGGGAAATTGATACGGAGTTTCCTTTCGGAAATTAGAGGAGTGGCGAAGATGGAGAAGGTAAATATCAGCGAAAAGTTCTCGCTTTTTAGTGACTATTGGAGTCCGAAAATCGCCGGAGAGATAAATGATATGCATGTTAAATTCGCCAAGCTGAAAGGTGAGTTCATCTGGCATAAACATGAACATGAGGATGAGATGTTCCTCGTCATGAAAGGAAATCTGCTGCTAAAGTTCAGGGATAAGGACGTGCACCTGGGGGAAGGGGAATTCATGATTGTACCTAAAGGAGTGGAGCACCTTCCCATTGCGGAGGAAGAAGCGCATGTCATCTTCTTTGAACCCAAATCAACCCTTAATACGGGGGATGAAGTGAATGACAGAACAGTTTCTAAACTTCCATCGATATAAAATAAAAGGCTCGGTCCAATGACCAAGCTCTTCTTCATTCACTAATTTTTACAAGTTGGAATCCAGTTTCTTTCCACACATAGCGGATTCCATGGACAAATGTATTGAAGGTCGGAACATCAACAAGCAACCCATTCAGTACGATTGATTTGGCCATTTCAGGCCGGATTCCTACATAAATCGATTGCACCCCCATAAGCTTAAGGGCATTGATGACCTGCTGCAGACGGAATGCGATAGGCGCATCCAGTTCATCCGAAACACCGGTAAAATCAAAGATAACATATTGATTTCCTTGCTGGGCGCTGTGTGAGAGGATTTTTTCCTCAAGCAGTTCCAGTCGATCTTCAGTCAATTTTCCCATAACCGGAACAAGCACAGCAGTGTCAACTGACAGAGGTATGACAGGCATATCAAGTACTTGAAGCTGTTTCCTGTTTTCCTCCAGAGTTTCTTCGAATTCGGTTACATCTTTCCACGTAAGGATAAATCCGCTTTCCTTGCCTTCATTGTTGGTTAGTCGATCAACCATAATCTCAGCCGAGAATTTGTTGAACAAAGAAATGCTAGCAGAGTGAGGGAAATTTCCTCCGGCCAGGATATTCTGTTGACGGCTGCCATGGAACTCTCCCAAATTTCTGCCGATAAATTCCACTGGATCATTGATTCCTACATAAGGGCCAATTTGCGCCAATAATTGCATCGCCGAATCATTGATAAAAACGATTTTGTAATCTTCATTAGCGATTAAGATATTTTCATTGATTTTATTTAAAAGTTGGTGAGTTTCTATCGCATCGAAATTGAACAAAGGAATCGCTCCTTTTCTAGTAGGCATACTATGTAAAATTATAGCTAAGTTTTCCAATTGGGACAAGGAATAGAAAAAGCCTCCTGCAAAAGCACAGGAGGCTGACAATTCAATTAGTGGCTGTTTTCTTTTTGAAGAAAGTTTTTCGAATAAATGGTATTACCCAGTGGTCCAATCCATATCTGCCTGCGTTATAACCAGCGAAGAGGATCATGAATCCGAAGAAAATATCTGTTGGATTGTGGGATACGGTTCCGGCAAGGAAGAAACTGAAGTTCATCAGTAAACCGAAGAACATGGCGGCAGTTGTCAGACAGCCGAGGATGAGTCCCAAACCGACAAGGAATTCACCGACCGGTACTATGAAGTTGAAAAGCTCAATGTTCGGCAGCGCGAAGTTTTCCAGAAAAGAGACATACCAGCCATAAACCATGTTTCCATCAGGACCTTTTACCGGATTGGCGACGGCATTTTTCAAATATCCAGTTGCGTCAAAGCCATCCCCGGTCATTTTATGCCAACCAGCAACCATCCAGTTGTAACCTAGCCATATACGTATAAAAGTCAAAATTCCGGCGGCAACATTATTTTCTCTCAACCAATTTGCGAACATATCAATCGCTTCCCTTCAAGGATGAATTATTATTTGATTACACTACAATATATTGACTTGCAAATTTTAAATGCGGGCTGGAAGTCTTTGTTCACAAATTAGCAAAAACATATTGTCAGGATTTTGAACACTTGGCGAAGATGATAACGGTAGAAAGACGAGAGGAACAAATGCGGAGGGGTAACGGAAGGGAACACATGCGGTGAAGATAACAAAAAAGAGCCAGACAAATGCCAGGCTCTCTGTTAATGATTTAAGTTAAACTGCTTTATGCGCAGTTTCAGCTTCTCTTTTGAATACAGTTTTACGGATGAAAGGAACTACCCAGCGGTCCAGACCGTATTTGCCAGCGTTGTAGCCGGCAAACAGGATGATGAAGCCGAAGAAGATGTCAGTTGGGTTGTGAGATACTGTTCCGGCAAGGAAGAAGCTGAAGTTCATCACTAGACCGAAGAACATTGCAGCAGTTGTCAGAGTTCCAAGGATCAAACCAAGACCAACAAGAAATTCGCCTAGCGGTACGATAAAGTTGAATAATTCAATGTTCGGGATTGCAAAGCTTTCAAGGAAGTTCACATACCATCCATATACCGCATTTCCGTCTGGACCCTTTACTGGATTCGCTACCGCGTTTTTCAAATATCCAGTTGCGTCAAAGCCTTCACCAGTCAATTTTCCCCATCCAGCAGTCATCCAGTTATATCCGAGCCAAACCCTAATGACAGTCAACAGGCCAGCAGCAATATTGTTTTCTCTTAACCATTTAGCGAACATATAAATCGCTTCCCTTCAAAAATAAGTAATTATTGATTACACTTACAATATATCAGAATCCGAAATAAAAATGATTGGTTTGTGAATCTGTTCACAAAAACGCTACAACAAATTGACGGATTGTTGAACACGAACCCTGAAAAGAGGAAATGTCGGCTACAGTGCCTAAGCAAAGCGCCTAACAGAAAGGATGAAAACAGATGGATCAACAATCAGGAGCAACTCAACAAAACCCGGGCACTGAGAAAATCTGGAGCAAGGACTTTTTATTCATTTTCCTTGCTAACTTTTTTATTTTCCTTGGATTTCAAATGACATTGCCGACGATACCATTGTTTGTGGAACAGCTAGGTGGAAATGACCAGTTGATTGGTTTCGTCGTAGGAATCTTCACTTTTTCCGCATTGCTTGTCCGTCCTTTCGCAGGTAGAATGCTTGAAACAAAGGGGAGAGGCTTTGTTTACTTGATAGGCCTGGCAATATTCGTGATATCGGTGGGCTCATTTGGGTTTGCAGTCAGCATCGCCTTCTTGTTTTTAATGAGGGTAGTGCAGGGAGTTGGCTGGGGTTTTTCTACTACTGCTTCTGGCACAATTGCTACTGATTTAATCCCACCCCGGCGCCGAGGGGAAGGGATGGGCTATTTTGGGCTCTCCGGAAACGTTGCGCTTGCGATGGGCCCGACTCTCGGACTGGCACTAGCTGAAGTCATTACATTTAAACAGCTGTTTTTAGGTAGTGCCTTTCTCGGCCTGACAGCTTTCGTACTAGCATCAAGGATCACGTATAAAACAGTTGAAAAAAGCGAGAGGGAAGTTGACCGGCGCAAATGGGATGTATATGAGAAATCTGCTTTGCAGCCATCTTTATTACTCTTGTTCATCACGGTGACTTTTGGAGGAATCGCATCCTTTCTACCACTCTATTCCGCCCAGAAAGGTATTGAAGGAATCCAGTGGTACTTTTTTATTTTTGCGATGGCTCTAATGCTGTCACGGTCCTTTGCCGGCAAGCTCTATGATAAAAAAGGCCACGGCGCGGTTTTCCTGCCAGGGACTTTATTAATCATGATCGCAATGATCCTGCTGGCATGGCTGCCGAATAGCCTAGTTATGTTCATCGCCGCGGGGTTATATGGATTCGGCTTTGGATCCGTCCAGCCGGCACTGCAGGCATGGGCCGTCCAGGATGCGCCAATGAATCGCAAGGGAATGGCGAACGCAACCTTCTTCTCCTTTTTCGACTTAGGCGTTGGCGTCGGGGCAATGGCTTTTGGACAAATCGGTCATTGGCTTGGATATGGGAGCATCTACATTGCCTCAGCCATTTCCGTTTCAATCTCGATTATCTTGTATATTTTTATGGGAAGAAGAACTGTGAGAAATTAGACCTGTTCCATACCGGAGCAGGTTTTTTATTTGAAGCAAAGGGCGATACAAAGTAAAATACAGTTATAGGTATATATTGGAATTAAGGCAGCGCCTACTGGCATATTTTAATGCTTTTAAAAAATATGGTGCAGGGTATAAAGAAGTATAGTCTTCATGAACCTATGAAAACAAAAAATGTAGGAGGAATCGCTATGTATTTCAAATCTTTTTTTGATGATCAGTTAGCACATATGTCTTATTTAATAGGCTGCCAGAGGACGGGTGAGGCCATTGTCATTGATCCGGCAAGAAATATCCAGCCTTACCTTGATATCGTGAAAAAAGAAGGCTTCAATATTTCAGCCGCAACAGAAACTCATATTCACGCAGACTATCTCTCTGGTGCAAGGGAGCTTGCCCACCATCATGGCGCTAAGCTTTATGTATCAGACGAAGGTGATAAAGACTGGAAGTATCAATATGTCGATCAGTATGAGCATGAATTGCTGACTGAGGGTTCGACGTTTAACATTGGCAATATTTATTTTGAGGTTATACACACGCCGGGCCATACACCGGAAAGCATCTCATTCCTATTGACTGACAAGGGCGGCGGTGCTAATGAACCGATGGGCATTTTCACCGGTGACTTCCTGTTTGTTGGCGATGTTGGCCGTCCGGACCTTTTGGAAAAAGCGGCAGGCATTAAGGATACTTCTGAATCAGGGGCGCGCCAGATGTTCGAATCGCTCCGCAAAGTGGAAAAGCTGTCGGACTTCCTGCAGGTATGGCCAGCTCACGGCGCAGGCAGTGCATGCGGAAAATCCCTCGGCGCTGTGCCAATGTCCACTTTAGGCTATGAGAAAAAATTCAATTGGGCTTTCCAAATCAATGAGGAGGGAAAGTTCGTAGAAGAGCTGCTTGCAGGCCAGCCAGAACCTCCTAAGTACTTTGCCGAGATGAAAAAGCTCAATAAAGCTGGCCCAGAATTGTTGCGTCGTGAAGAAACCCCTAAGGTGTCATTATCTGACGCTGGCAATGCAGCAGTTGTCGACACCCGTCCAGCAGATGAGTTCGCGGAGGGACATGCAGAAGGAACGATCAACATTCCGTACAATAAATCCTTCACAAACTGGACTGGATGGCTATTAAGCTATGATCAGGACATCGTGCTGATTGCTGATCCTGAAAAATTGCCTGATGTGGAAAAATCCCTACAGTCAATCGGACTTGACCAGGTCACAGGATATGTTGATCCGAAAGAGCTCGGGGGAAGCCCGGAAGAATACAAGACCGTATCGGCCAGCGAGGCAAAAGAACTGATGGATGATGAAAACTACTTGGTCATCGATGTCCGCAACCAGAGTGAGTGGGACAGCGGCCATATTCCAGGTGCCCACCACTTGATGCTCGGAAACCTGACTGACAACCTGGATAAGGTTCCTAAAGACAAAAAGATCATCGCACACTGCCAGTCAGGCGCGCGCTCCGCAATCGGCACAAGCCTATTGCTGAAAAACGGCTACAAAGACGTAGTCAATCTCGAAGGCGGCTACTCCGCCTGGGAACAAGAAGGACTCCCTGTTAAAAAAGATTAATGAACCTAGAGCCAGCTCATGTGATGAGCTGGTTTTTTTACATTTACTAAGTGTGAGCTTTGGATTGCAAGGATTAATAGAATCGTATTAGCGCCCTGTTTTGTGAGAATATGAGAAAAGAGGTCACCAATGAGGGGTATTGGCGCCCGGTCTTGTGAGAATATGAGAAAAGAGGTCACCAATGAGGCGTATTGGCGCCCGGTTTTGTGAGAATATGAGAAAAGAGGTCACCAATAGAGACTATTGGCGCCCGAAAATTTGAGATTTGAGAAAAACAGGTCACCAATAAAAAGCGTTCTGGAACATGATTTTGCAATAGCCAGTAAAAAAAGTGTTCCAATGAAGGGTATGGGAGAACATGATTTGTAACAATGTAAAAGCGGCGCCAATGATACCAATCATCCTAAATCCAGCCCCCCTTAAATCATGAACAAACTATGACCAACCTATTAAATAATCTGTAACAACGGGCTTAACAGTTGATTCTGCTAGCGTTGCGCGATAATTTAGATATAACAGATATCCGATAAGAGGGGATTACCGTGAAAATACTAGTCATAGAGGATAATGAGAGTGTCTGCGCCATGATTGAGATGTTCTTTTCAAAAGAGAGCATCCAGGGCGTGTTTGTGAATGATGGCCTGAAAGGTTACAAGGCTTTTAAGAATGAAGATTGGGATTTGCTGATTGTTGACTGGATGCTCCCGGGCATGGATGGTGTCACCTTGTGCAGGAAGATCAGGCAGGAGGGCAGAGATGTGCCGATCATCATGCTGACGGCGAAGGACAGTGAGTCGGATCAGGTGCTCGGACTGGAAATGGGTGCGGATGATTATGTGACAAAGCCCTTCAGTCCGCTGGCTTTGTTGGCAAGGATCAAGGCGGTGGCCCGCCGCTATCAAAAGCAAAAACCAGAAGAGAACAGTGAAGTTGGGACAAGCCTGCTTAAAGTCAATAAGGAAACGCGTGAAGTGACCCTGGACGGCAAACCAGTGACGAACTTAACGCCGAAGGAATTCGACCTGCTTCTCTTTTTCGCCCAGCATCCCCGCCAGGTTTTCACAAGGGAGCAGCTTCTCGAACGCGTATGGGGATATCAGTTTTACGGAGACGAGCGTACTGTAGATGTCCATATCAAGCGTCTGAGAAAAAAGGTGGGTACGCCCGAACAGCCATTGTTCCATACTGTTTGGGGCGTCGGTTATAAATTCGATGAGTCGGTTGATGGGAATGAAAGTTAAGTATATTTACCAGCAGTTCATCAGCCATATCAGTATCATCATCGTTGCTTTCCTCATTCTGAGCCTGGTCTTCACACAGTATGTGGAAACCCTCGTTTATAAAAACAAGACCGAGGAGCTGATTTCCTACGGAGAAAACATCCTCCGTGATCTCGATCGTGGCAGTGAGCGCCCTGACCAGGTGATCAATCAATATGCCCGCGTTCTTTTTGGCCGGGATATCCAGTTCAGTGTATTTGATGAGAATATCCAGCTCCTCAATCCAATTAGATGGAGAGGACCGGCGATTGAATTAACGGAGAGTGAATGGAGCCAGCTTACGAAGGGAACACCGATTGTTAAAAACTATGATCTCGAACGTTATGACAGGGCCGTGACCCTGGTTGTTTTGCCATATGTGGATCGTGGAAATTTCGTTGGCGGCATTCTACTCACCTCTCCAATCAGCGGGACACGGGAAATGATCACGGAAATCAATAAGAACTTATTTTATACAATGCTGATTGCGCTCGCCGTATCGTTCCTGCTGAGCTGGGTGCTGGCGCGCATCCATGTCAATCGGATCAAAAAACTTCAGGAAGCAACATCGGTCGTTTCAGCAGGGGATTATACGATAAAAGTTCCGTCCTCTGACTTCGACGAAATCGGGGAATTGGCGAATGATTTTAACAGTATGGTAAGCAAGCTTAATGAATCAAAATCTGAGATCGAAAATCTGGAAAACAGGCGTCGCCAGTTCATGTCGGATGTTTCCCATGAATTGAGGACACCGCTCACGACAATCAGCGGAATCATCGAAGGGTTGAGGAATAATATGATTCCAGAAGCTGAAAAGGGGCGCGGCATCAATTTGGTCAGCCAGGAAACGAAACGACTGATCAGACTGGTGAATGAAAATCTCGACTATGATAAAATCCGTTCAAATCAGGTACAGCTTTTTAAAGAAGATATTGAATTGATTGAGGTTCTGGAAATCATCCAGGATCAGCTCGGATTGCAGGCGGAGGAGCGCAATAACACCATTGAAATTGAAGCGGAGGAATCCGCAATGGTATATGCCGATTATGACCGTCTTGTCCAGATTCTCATCAATATTACGAAGAACAGCATCCAGTTCACTGAAAATGGGGCAATCTGGCTTCGCGGCAGGATGGATGGGACCAAAACCGTGATCGAAGTCGAGGATACAGGGATCGGCATTGAACCTGCTGAGATCGAAAAAATCTGGCATCGCTTTTACAAAGCAGACATCTCGAGGACTAGCAATCCGTTTGGTGAGTTTGGGCTTGGTTTGTCGATCGTCAAACAGCTGGTACAGATGCACGACGGAAAAATTACCGTTGAAAGCGAGCATGGAAAAGGGACAAAGTTTGTGATTGAGCTCCCTTTTCGATAAGATGAAAAAAGAAGCTGCGGGCATTGCCTCCAGCTTTTGCTATTTGGAAAGGATGAGTTTTATGGTTCGTTTTGGAGTGGTAGGTACGAATTGGATTACAGAAGCTTTTATAAAAGGAGCTAGTCATCATGAGGATTTTCAGCTAGTTGCAGTTTATTCGCGTACAGGGGAACGCGCTGAGGAGTTTGCGGGAAAACTCGGAGTGAATACCATTTTTACTGATTTAGAAGAGATGGCGAAAAGCGATGTGATTGATGCAGTCTATATCGCGAGCCCGAATTCTATGCATGCAAGCCAGGCAATCACGTTCATGGAAAATGGCAAGCATGTGCTGTGTGAAAAAGCTATCGCGTCCAATAGCGATGAGCTTGCAGTAATGATAAAGACTGCAAGAGAAAATCAGGTAGTTTTGATGGAGGCATTAAAATCAACCCTTATGCCAAACTTCAAAGCTGTCCAGAATCATATTGATAAAATC
Organism: Bacillus sp. ISL-37; assembly: GCF_018613315.1. Lineage (GTDB taxonomy): Bacteria > Bacillota > Bacilli > Bacillales > Cytobacillaceae > Mesobacillus. The sequence continues at coordinate 85,457 of NZ_JAGGQL010000011.1, forward strand.
GGCAAGGTCAGAAGGTACTTCGCAAGTTATTGCCAGTATTCTTCCCGTTATGACAAATATAAAGAGGGCACAGTGCTGAATGCCTTTAACCCCGAATATTCGGCAGGTTCCTTAATGGACATTGGCATTTATTGCATCTATCCGCTAGTAGTCTTGTTTGGAGAGCCAAGGTCGGTCCAGGCGAATGGCTATGTGCTTGAGTCGGGGGTAGATGGGGAAGGCAGCCTGATATTGAAATACGATGAAATGGATGCTGTCATCATGTTCTCAAAAATCACCGATTCGACCCTTCCATCTGAAATTCACGGTGAAGATGGCAACATTAGAATCGATAAAATCAGTAGCCCTGAAAAAGTGGAAATCATCTATCGAAACGGGAAAAAGGAAGATATATCAAGAGAGAAGCTTGCTGATAATATGTTTTATGAAGCTGAGGAGTTCATCACTTTGATTCAGCAAGGGAAAACAGAATCAGTGAACAACTCGCTTGAAAACTCAAGAGTCACCATGGCAATTCTGGATGAAGCAAGAAAGCAAATTGGAGTCAGATTCCCGAGTGACAAATAAAAGGGAAGGTGCACAGGAGGCACCTTCCCTTCTTCTTTTAGTAATTTAAAAACTTCACACAAACTGGGTCTGGAACTTTCACATCAGCCTGCAATAATGTCAATTTGCCTGTTGCTTCGTCGCGTGAGTAGAGAGCGACATTGCTAGAATTCTGGTTTGTCGCAATCAAGAACTTCTCGCTAGGATCCAGTACAAAATCCCTTGGCCAATTTCCTTCTGTTGAAGTGTGTTCAACAAAGGTAAGCTCATAGCTTTCAGGAGCCACGCTAAAAACCGCTATGCTGTCATGGCCGCGGTTGGCAGCGTAGACGAATTTCCCGTCAGAGGAAATATGGATGGCGCTTCCCTGGTTGTTTTCAGTGAAATCAGCTGGCAGAGTGGTTATTGCTTGAAGCTGTTCAAAACGTCCCTCTTCAGAGTGATAGCTCAGGACAAGAACCTCTGAACTGAATTCTGTCATCAAAAAGGCAATTTTATTGTTCGGATGAAAAACAAGGTGTCTTGGACCGCTGCCAGGAGCTACATCCAATACACTTTTCTCAATCAACTGACCGTTATCCAGGGAGTAAGTGATCAACTGGTCGATGCCAAGGTCAATGACTGCTGCGTACTTCCCATCCGGAGTGAAACCTGCATAATGGGTATGCGCTTTTTCCTGACGCTCATCAGGGCCTGAACCTTCATGGACGGCGCTTGATAAAGCGGCCTCGATACTGCCATTTTCAGGATTTAGCAGATACGAATCTGCAGATCCTTTATGATAATTCGCAGATAAAAGCAGGTTGTTTTCTCTGTTCACGCTCACATGGCATGGAGATGCTCCTGCGGAAAGCTGGGTATTAATGAACGATAATTGTCCTGAATCATTAATGCTGAATCCAGCCACGCCACCACTTCCTCCTTCCTTTGCCACTGCATATAGGAAGCGGTTATCTTCACTGATTGTCAGGTAGGTTGGATTTTCAAGCGCTGCTGCCGCCTTCACATCAATGATTTTTCCATTGGTTGCATCCAGTGTAAAAGAATAGATGCCCTCACTATCACCTTTTGTATATGTACCGAAATACCCTGTAAATTTTTCATTAGCTGCCATTGTGAATGCCTCCAATTTAATTAAGCATTTATAGTCTAAGTTATAGTCTAGCAAAAAAATCTTGTCGGACAAAATGTTACGAACAACAAGCTAATGGGTAAAATAAAGCGTGAACCTATTATTCGTGATGTTAGATTTCCTGACCAACATCTGGACTTTAAACTTTTTAAGGGATATGCTCTTTTTATAATGGTGTTCTAACCTAAATTAGCGAAAGAGCATGATGAATAGTTAATAGTGATTTAGGAGGTTTATTATGAGCTTGCAAAAACAGATTATAGAAGCGTTGAATGTCCGTCCGGAAATTGATCCTCAGGAGGAAATCAGGAACAGAATTGATTTTCTGAAGGAGTACTTACAAGCTTCAAAAGCAAAAGGGTTCGTTCTTGGAATCAGTGGCGGCCAAGATTCCACCCTTGCCGGAAGATTGGCACAGCTCGCAGTGGAGGAACTGCGTTCAGAAGGTACAGAGGCTGCATTTGTGGCTGTTAGACTTCCATATTCAGTGCAAAAAGATGAAGATGATGCACAGAAAGCGTTGAAGTTCATCCAGGCTGATAAAACGATCACTTTTAACATCCAGCCGGCGGTAGACACTTTCAACACGCAGTTTGAAGATGCAATCGGCGGTAAAATGACCGATTTTAACAAAGGGAATGCGAAGGCACGCATGAGGATGATTACGCAATATGCAATTGCCGGTCAAGAAGGATTGCTTGTGATTGGTACCGACCATGCAGCGGAGGCGGTTACAGGTTTCTTTACAAAATATGGTGATGGCGGAGCCGACTTGCTGCCACTATCTGGCCTGAACAAGAGACAGGGAAGGGAGCTGCTCAAAGCATTGAATGCAGAACCAAGATTGTATCTCAAAGAGCCGACGGCCGACCTTCTAGACAACAAGCCGCTCCAGGCAGATGAAACCGAGCTTGGTGTGAGTTATGAAGCAATCGATGATTATCTAGAAGGAAAGCAGATTGACGAAGCTGATGCAGCTAAGATTGAAAGAAGATATCTTACTTCACAGCATAAACGTCATATGCCTGCATCCATGTTTGATTCCTGGTGGAAGAAATAAGATAAAAGAAGCCTGGCTGATATTTTTCATCAGCCAGGCTTTCATTTTACTCCGATTGAGCAACTGCAAATTGTGGTGTTTCTTCTTTTTCAGTGACTTTTTCAATTTTATCGGTGAACATTTGGAAGACTCTTTTCTTCTCTTCCAGCTCCTTGATATATTCCTTCAAATCATTGAACTTTTCCTCAAATGGCTGATGGTACAATTCGCGAATCTTTCTGTTCAAATCAGGATTGACGGTTGACTGAACAACCTGCTTTGTAATGTTGAATTTATATGTATACACCTTTAGCTCATTCTTCACTTCTTCATATTCCGTATCAATCTCTTTAAGAATCTCTTCAATTTCTGCTTTCCATTCATCTAGCGACATCTTAACATGCTGTTCCATACGGATCCTCCTGCCATTCGCCTGTAATAAAGCTTCTTCTCTCTATTCTAGCAATTGAATTTTACATGGAGATTGCTGGTATATTACATTGTTAAAACAATCTAGCCAGAAAGTGGAGCTGCCTTCGGACAAAATCACGTGAAAGAGCAGGAGTAATGTCCCGACAAGTCCTTCCCTTAAAATAATTTAAGTCTCGCAAAAAAATTTCCTAATAATTTTTATAGGAAAATAGACTTATATTTGTAATTATTTGGCGAATTTTGTTGAAAAAATGGTTCTTAAGATTTATATTTTAATTAGAACTGAAAAAGGCAAACTTATCGAAAGGTAAGGACGCAAAGCCACGAGTCTAAGGCGTTTTAGCTATGATCGTCGGGTTGCCAAAAAAGATCGGATGCAAATAAGAAGATAGGTAAAAGGTTTTGTTTTACCGCTTGTAGAAAAAATCCGCCATCTTTTTGGGGATTTTTTTATTTGGAATGTCCCTTTCTACTCAATATTGCAAAAAGAACTAAATTTCACGTTTGCCGATTGCGAGAGAGGATAAATAATCCTTAAGTAACTTGACAGGACGAAATAAAATAATCCTTTTGGCAGGTTTGGTTTTATCACATAGGATTTAAAATTTAACGGAAGGTGGAGGAATCGTTGACAGTATTATTTGGAACGGTAGAGTACTTCGAACGTGAAATTGAGTTTCATTTATCAGAGGTTGAAAAAAGAGAGCGGCTGAAAGAAGAAATCAATCAAATTCAAATGAAGCTTGAAGAAGAGCTGCTGAATGATTTTATCTGCGACGAGAAGCTAAGAATGGAATGCCTGCAGAATCTATCAAATGCCTGCAGTAAATTAACTGAAGATTATGTAGTTTAAAACAAGATTGAAGCCTGTGGACCGATCCACAGGCTTTTTCTATTATTCTATTACTCTATTAATTTTGTAAGAAGGCTGAACCTGTTTTCTATATTTTAAAAAAGTGTTTGAACATCTCGGATAAAGGTTATGTTTATCAATAGGACAGCTAAAGGGGAATCGACATGGAGAAAAAGGAATATAACAAGCTTGTTAGAGACTATTTTCCCGAATTAATGAAGGAAAAAGGCAAGAATGTGGAATTTGAGATTTTGGGTGGAAGTCAATATAGTGAAAAACTTATGGAGAAGTTCAATGAGGAAGTCGAGAAGTTCCGTAATGCTGGAACGGACAGGCTGTTGAGTGAGATCGTCGACTTGCTTGAAGTGGTATATGCGATTGCCGAACATCGCGGCATCACCGAATCTGAAGTGGAGTTCATGCGCCAGCTTAAGAAGACTCGCAGCGGCGGCTTCAGGAAAAAGATCATGCTCAAAACAATTGAGGGAAAATCTATGTAAAAAATGCCTTCTGCCTAATGGCAGAGGGCATTATCTATATTGTTAAGCAGATTTATGTGTAGCTTCTGGTGTTTGTTTGAAAACAGTCTTGCGGATGAAAGGAACTACCCAGCGGTCTAAACCGTATTTACCAGCGTTGTAGCCGGCGAACAGGATGATGAAGCCGAAGAAGATGTCAGTTGGGTTGTGAGATACTGTTCCGGCAAGGAAGAAACTGAAGTTCATCACCAGGCCGAAGAACATTGCAGCAGTTGTCAGTGTTCCAAGGATCAAACCAAGACCAACAAGGAATTCGCCTAGAGGTACGATAAAGTTGAATAATTCAATATTCGGGATTGCAAAGCTTTCAAGGAAGTTTACATACCAACCATATACCGCATTTCCGTCTGGACCTTTTACTGGATTGGCAACTGCATTTTTCAAATATCCAGTTGCGTCAAATCCTTCACCAGTTAATTTGCCCCATCCAGCAGTCATCCAGTTGTAACCTAGCCAAACACGAATCACAGTCAACAGACCAGCAGCAATATTGTTTTCTCTTAACCATTTAGCGAACATCTAAATCGCTTCCCTTCAAAAGTTAATAATTAGTACACTTATAAGATATCAAAGCAATTTATGGAAATCTGTGAAAAAAGTGTGAAGACACATATCAGCCATAATGTTATGAACAAATTTTGTCAAAGGATTCCCTTTAATGGGATAGAATACCTAAAGGGGTATTAATAGGATTATTCCTTTTTCCTTGCTGCATATATTGGAAATATATAGAATAAATATATGACGAAGTACAAGCTGGAAAGGGGAAGGGAAATATGAGCGAGCTCTTATTTAAGCAGTTTGAATTAACAAGAGGTTCTTTTTTGAAAAACATTGAGGTCATCACTGCGGAACAGGCAATTGTGCAGCCAGAAGGATTCAATAATAACATCCACTGGCACATCGGGCATGTGCTGACAGTTACAGAACAATTCATGATGGGGTTCCCGAAAAAATCAAATCATCTTCCTGCTAACTACATAGAATTATTCGGAAATGGTACCCGGCCTTCTGAGTGGACTGGTGATGTTCCTTCTGTCGATGTTTTGCGTGACCAAATGAAAGCCCAATTGGGGAGGATCAAGGAAGTTCCAACTTCGATGCTGGATGAGAAGCTTAAGAAGCCTTTCCTGGGTCTGGAGACTTTTGGAGAGCTTGCGAACATGGCTTTATTTCATGAGGCTTATCATCTTGGCCAAATCCACGCGATGAGAAAATTAGTAAAGTAATATAATGGCAGGGTCCGATTTTGGGCCCTGTTTTTTGAAACCTGTTATCACTTTTTACGTATTAGTAAATAAGGGAAGGCAGGTGTGAGAAATGAGCAAGGATAAGGATTCAATGATTCTTAGAAGGTGGCTCATCATATTTATTTCTTTTGCGGTAGCTGGAGCGCTGTTCCTTTTCATTGACTTCACGTGGGTCAAAAAGACACTTTCAGTCATCATGCTGGTGATCGGTTTTGTCGCTGCTGGGTTTGTATATCAGTTTTATGAGACTTGGCTTGATAAATTAGGTAAAAAAAGTAATGGAAAATAAAGACTCACTTCGTTAATCGAAGTTGGAGCATCAAATGATATAAGGGAAAAGTTGCTGAGGTTTGAAAAGCAACAGCCAATGAACTAGTTTTTTCACTCTAACTTGGAATTTCCGCGAATGATTGACAGGTTTTAAGGTGTAGAAACGCTAAGTTGTCAAGAAAACGCATTTATTATGACAGGTTTCAGGCTGGAGAGCGTAAAGCTGTCAAGAAAACGCATTTATTATGACAGGTTTCAGGCTGTAGAGCGCAAAGCTGTCAAGAAAACGCATTTATTATGACAGGTTTCAGGCTGGAGAGCGCAAAGCTGTCAA
>NZ_JAGGQL010000011.1:91941-99097 GCF_018613315.1 Bacillus sp. ISL-37
TATTATGACAGGTTTCAGGTTGGAGAGCGCAAAGCTGTCAAGAAAACGCATTTATTATGACAGGTTTCAGGTTGGAGAGCGCAAAGCTGTCAAGAAAACGCATTTATTATGACAGGTTTCAGGTTGGAGAGCGCAAAGCTGTCAAGAAAACACGTTTATTATGACAGGTTTCAGGTTGGAGAGCATAAAGCTGTCAAGAAAACGCATTTATTATGACAGGTTTCAGGCTATAAAGCGCAAAGCTGTCGAGAATAAAGTGACGGGAATGGAGGCACTAGAAAATGTACCAGGAGAATTGCCCATATTGCAATGTGAATGCAGATGAAGAGCAGCAAATCAGCTTGGAGAATGAAACCTGTTATTTTATCCAAAAGGAGTCTGAGCAGCAGGTCCTGCAGGGGAGCGGGCTGATTATCCCGAAGCTTCATAAGCAGGATGTCTTTGAGTTATCAGACCAGGAGTGGAAGGATTCCCGGGATTTGCTGCTTGGTGCAAAGAAGATACTCGGTCAAAAGTTTGCTCCCGATGGTTACAGTGTTGGCTGGAATACGGGAAGGGCAGGCGGACAATCGATTTTCCATGCCCATTTGCATGTCATACCGCGATTCAAGGATGAACCTTTGGCAGGCAAGGGAATCAGGTATTGGATCAAACAAAAGGAGAATAAACGGAAATAATTCATTAAGTATGATGTTGGGAAAATTTCCGCGAAATTATTTGAATATTTTAACAAAAATGATTCTAAAATCCCGGGAGAGCAGTCCCGGGATCTTTCTATTTTTCAGGAGGGTTGGGTCTATAGTGGTATAGACATCTATACTGTTATTTAGATAGTCTAAGGTTACAACATGAAAGCCTTTTCAAAGTTTACTAGATTAAATGGAGCAATAGCTCGGAAAAGGAGGAAACATGAAGAACAAATCATTGTCGATTGCGTTAGCAGCAGTTCTCGGTACAGGAGTGATGATTCCAGTGTCATTTGCGGAAGGCAATCAGGCACCAGGGGCTTCAATTGAACAGAGGGAGGGCAAAGGTGGCTTCAAGGAAGTCCATCCTGTATTTTCATGGGACAAGCCAGGCCCTTTATCGCCAGTCCTTCATAAAGGATCGGTTCGGGGAGCTGGAATGGTACAGCAGCCGCTTGACGATATTGACGGGCATATGGAAAAAATGATTGCTGATGGCGTGATGCCAGGTGCTGTCGCATTCGTCGCACGCCGCGGCCATATCGTGAAGCAGGAAGCCTATGGATTTGCCTACAGATATGAAGATGATCAATTCACTGAATCTAGTAATCCAATCAAGATGGAGGAAGATACAATTTTTGACCTTGCCTCTATCAGTAAAATTTTCACCACCACAGCAGCTATGATTCTATATGACCAGGGAAGGTTCCAGCTTGACGACAAAGTTTCTAAGCATATTCCTGAGTTCGCCGCCAATGGAAAAGAAGACGTCACCATCAGGCAGCTCCTTACCCACATATCTGGTTTCACAGCCTGGGTTCCGCTTTATACAAAAGGAAGCAGCCGTGAAGACAGGATGAAAATTGTTTTGGAGCATCCATTAAATAATGAGCCGGGTAGTACTTATACATACAGTGACCTCAACATGATCACGCTCGGTTTGTTGATCGAAAGGCTTTCAGGTCAGCGCCAGGACGAGTTTGTCAAAGAAAATATTACAGAGCCTCTAGGAATGGCAGAAACAATGTACAATCCTCCTTCATCACTGAAAAAGCGAATCGCAGCGACAGAATACCAGCCATGGACGAACCGCGGAATCGTCTGGGGTGAAGTCCATGACGAAAACGCATGGTCGCTGGATGGTGTTGCAGGCCATGCAGGTGTGTTCTCGACTGCAGAGGATCTCGCCAAGCTTGCGCATATGTATTTGAATGATGGCCGTTATGGCAGCGAAGTCATTTTAAAGCCAGAAACAGTGGACATGATCGTTGAAAATCAAATCCCTCAATTCCCTGGTGATGATCATGGATTAGGCTGGGAGCTTGCCCAGGGGTGGTTCATGGATGCTTTATCTGAGGGTTCATCGCTTGGTCACACGGGATATACCGGGACTTCGATTGTCGTCAACAGGAATAATGGCACGATCGCAATCCTGCTGACTAACAGGGTGCATCCAAGCCGCAGCACGGTTTCTACGAATGTTGCGCGGAGGCAGCTGGCAAGACAGATTGCCGATTCAATCCCGGTAAATATTCCGGATGGGTCAGCATGGTTTTCAGGATATGGAGACAAACTCCAACGTACCTTGACAGCAGAAGTAAAGCTTGAAAAGCCTGCTAAACTATCATTCGACACCTGGCATCGGATTGAAGCGGATGCGGATTATGGTTATCTGGAAATTTCCGAAGACGGTGAAAACTGGGAACAAGCAGCTATTTTTACAGGAAGCAGCGTGGAATGGGATACAGAGGAAGTGGAAATATCAGCAACGACCAAGCATATCCGTTTCCGCTACCAAACGGACAGTTATACAAATGGACGCGGCTGGTATGTCGACAATATTAGACTAGTAACTTCTGATGGTAAAAAGGTGGACCCAGAGTTTTCAGGAGAGGGCTGGCATCAAAGAAATTACTAACATTAGTAATTCTCAATAAATTGGATAAAATATGCAAAATGGAGGAGATACGATGAAGAAACTCAGCAAGCTTATGCTCTATTCACTAGTGTTCGTGCTGGCTTTTTCACAAATACTGCCTGGCATTTCTATGAAGAAGGCTAGTGCCGAGGAAAAGAACCAGGTGGAGGATCTGGTGATTTACGAAAACGTTCCGGAAGCGGAAGCAGCAGTAAAAGACGGAAGCATACAATTGAAAGCACTCCATGTGTATTCAGAAGGACATTTCATGCTGGCATCTGAAAACCTTAAATGGGAATCGGCAAATAAAAATGTTGCAACAGTAGACGAAGATGGAAATGTGGAGTTCACAGGACAGAATGGACGGACGTTCATTACAGTGACAGACGGTACTTTCGAAGACCGGATTGCACTCGATTATAAAGTGAAACCATCCTCTAAAGAAGAAGGGGAAAAAGGAAAGCCTGAATCGGAAGGTGCTGTCATTAAACAGGAAGGTCAGCGCTATGATTTGATTGGCAATGCAATCAGCAAAATGACCCTGGAGGAAAAAACAGGGCAAATGCTGATGCCGGATTTCAGGACCTGGAAAGGTGAAAATGTAACGGAAATGCTGCCGGAAATTGAGCAGCTCGTGAAAAAATACCATTTGGGCGGAGTCATCCTTTTCCGTGAGAATGTGGTGACAACCGAACAGACAGCACGTTTAGTATCTGAGTATCAAGCTGCAGCTGAAAAATTCGGCCTGCTGCTGACGATTGACCAGGAAGGCGGAATTGTCACAAGGCTTCAATCTGGGACCGATATGCCCGGAAATATGGCATTAGGCGCAACAAGGTCACCAGAAATTGCTTATAACGTAGGCAACGCGATCGGCGAGGAATTGGCGTCTTTGGGAATTAACATGAACTTTGCACCCGTTATGGATGTCAATAACAATCCGGACAATCCGGTCATCGGAGTCCGTTCATTTGGCGAAGACCCACAGCTTGTTGCTGACATGGGAGTAGCTTATACAAAAGGACTACAGGCCGCAGGTGTCGCAGCGACAGCAAAACACTTCCCGGGACATGGGGACACAGCTGTCGATTCCCACTTAGGACTGCCTGAAGTTCCACATGATAAAGAACGCTTGAAGGAAGTCGAATTGTATCCGTTCCAAAAGGGAATGGAAGCAGGTATTGATGCGATTATGACAGCACATGTCACTTTCCCTAAAATCGATGGAACAAAAGCGATTTCTCAAAAAACGGGAGAAGAAATCGCAATTCCGGCAACCCTTTCATACAAGGTGCTGACAGAGCTGATGCGTGAAGAAATGGGCTATGAAGGTGTCATCACTACAGATGCGATGAACATGAAAGCCATCGCTGACCATTTCGGCCCTGTTGATGCAGCCATCCGCGCGGTAAAAGCAGGCACGGATATCGTGTTGATGCCGGTTGGTCTTGAAGAGGTAGCAACAGGTCTGCTGGAAGCAGTGAAGACTGGTGAGATTACTGAAGAACGGGTAGAAGCATCTGTTAGACGCATTTTAACCTTGAAGGTAAAAAGAGGCGTGGTCAAGGAAGAAACTCCAGTTTCAGTTGAAGAAAAGATTGCGAATGCAGTGAAGGTGGTCGGTTCTGCCGAGCATAAGCAAATTGAAAAAGAAGCGGCTGAGAAATCAATCACGTTGGTTAAAAATAATGCAGACTTGCCATTGAACCTAGATCCAAGTGAGAAAATCGTCGTTGTAGGCAATACTTATATCAGCAGCCTGGGTGAGGCGATTAAAAAGCATCATGAAAATACAACCGTCATCTCATCTTCAACTTATAAGCTGACTGAGGATCAGTTGGAATCAATTAAAAACGCCAGCGCGGTGGTAGTCGGCACTTATACTTATAATGTATCAGGCCGTACACCTTCTAGTGCTCAGATGGCTATGGTCAACCAGATCATTAAGCTTGCAGATGCTCCTGTTATCGGTGTTGGCATCCGCAATCCATACGACATTATGGCTTACCCTGAGATCGACGCGTACCTAACCCAATACGGTTTCCGTCCAGCAAGCTTTGAAGCAGCGGCCGGAGCAATATTTGGAGAATTCGCGCCAACAGGAAAGCTGCCTATCACGATTCCAGATTATAATGGCGGAGTCCTTTACGAATTCGGTCACGGATTAACCTACTAAAAAGTGAATAGGCAGGCTTCGTGACAGGGGCCTGCCCTTGGTTTTAATAACAGTAAGGTTCATCGCAAAATGATAGTCTTAAAATCCATTAAAAACAGGAGTGATCATGTTGAAAAAATGGCTGGCAGGATTATTGACGACCGTCCTCATTCTCTCTTCACTGACCATTGCATTGGCGAACCATGATAGCGGACAGGGCAAGAGCCAGGACCTGAAAAAATTCAAGGTTGGTGTAGAAACATTGCTACAAGACCACAAGGATTTGATCAAAGGCAAGCGAGTCGGACTGATCACGAATCCTACTGGAGTAGACCAAAATCTGAACAGTGTTGTCGACCTGCTATTTAACGATCCAGATGTCGAGTTGACGGCACTTTACGGTCCGGAGCATGGCGTGCGGGGAAGTGCCCAGGCTGGTGCTTATGTCGAGTACTATATCGACGAAAGAACGCAGCTTCCTGTATACAGCCTTTACGGTCAAACGAAAAAGCCAACTCCAGAAATGCTTGAAAACGTAGATATCCTGCTGTTTGATATCCAGGATGTAGGAACAAGATTCTATACGTATATTTACACAATGGCTTATGCGATGGAAGCGGCAAAGGAAAACGATATCCCATTCATCGTTCTTGACCGTCCGAACCCGCTTGGCGGTGTTAAAGTGGAAGGGCCTGTCCTGGAAACTGAATATAAATCCTTTGTTGGGAACTATGAAATCCCTCTGCGACACGGCATGACTGTTGGCGAGCTGGCAAGGCTTTTCAATGAGGAATTCAATATTGGTGCAGACTTGACTGTCGTTGAGTTGGACCGCTGGAAGCGCACAATGAATTATGATGATACGCCGCTTGAGTTTGTCATGCCTTCACCGAACATGCCAACACTGGATACAGCATTCGTCTATCCGGGAGCCGCATTGATTGAAGGAACGAATGTATCGGAGGGAAGAGGCACGACAAAACCGTTTGAGCTAATTGGGGCACCATTCATCAATTCCGATGACCTGTCTGCAAAATTGAACTCTTTGGATCTTCCAGGGGTTAAGTTCCGGGCAGCTTCATTCACTCCGACATTCTCAAAGCATGCAGGCAAATTGTCACATGGAATCCAGATTCATATTACCGACCAAGATTCGTTTGAGCCGATTGTAACAGGACTCCATATTGTAAAAACAATTCACGATATGTATCCTGAAGATTTCCAATTCCGCGCTGAAGACAGCAGGGGAATTTCCTTCTTCGATCTTCTGACAGGAAACGGCTGGATCAGGGAAGAAATTGAAGCCGGAACATCCGTGGAAGACATCCAGGCTATGTGGGAAGCTGAATTGAATGAGTTCAAGCAGGTGAGGGAAAAGTACCTTCTTTATTAATTGATAGAAAAAAATGGCCGCTGCACAAGCAGTGGCCATTTTTACGTCGTGCTGTTGCTCCAATCTGTATATAATCCACTGCCGCTGCAGCCAGGACATTCGTATGGTGCCGCATAATAAACAAACTCATTCGCGGAAAAAGCGTAATATCCTCTGCCATGGCAGTCCGGGCATTTATTCTGGTCCTTCATAGTCGTAAGGTGATTTTCGTATCTTGCATTTCTCCATTGGTTGAGCGCATTAAATAATCCCATTCTTATACACCTCCAGTTCTATGCATAGTTTGGAGAAATAATGGCTTTATTATGTATAGTTTATGGAGAAATTTGGTTTTTGACCCGGTACTAGCACATTACTTGTCTAAAAAGTTGACAATCAAGTGAACAATTCCGGGTTCAAACCCTTTGTTGGATAATCTTGGACTATAATGAATCCGTACATATAAATAGGAGGGATCCAAGATGAAAAATGAATTGACGCAATCAGTCAACAAGCAAATCGCAAACTGGACTGTACTCTACATTAAGCTTCACAACTACCACTGGTATGTGACCGGACCGGAATTCTTCACCCTGCACACAAAATTCGAAGAGCTTTACAATGAAGCTGCCTTACATATCGATGAACTTGCAGAAAGGTTGCTGGCAATGGGTGACAAACCAGTCGCAACCATGTCCGGTGCACTTGAAATCGCATCTGTAAAAGAAGCATCAGGGAATGAAAGCGCAACTGACATGGTCGCAAGCATAGTAGATGACTATTCAACAATGATTCAAGAACTAAAGAAGGGAATGGAGCTGGCAGAGGAAGTCAATGATGAAACAACAAGCGACCTGCTGCTGTCCATTCACTCAGGCTTAGAGAAACATGTGTGGATGCTGAATTCCTTCCTGGGGAGATAATAAATGAGTGAAGCAAGACGTATGTAATCGCATACGTCTTTTTTCTCTTTTTACGATAGACATTTCAAGTAATAGTGCAGTAGCAAAATGTCTAATAACATG
>NZ_JAGGQL010000011.1:99135-135075 GCF_018613315.1 Bacillus sp. ISL-37
GAGGTTTAATGGACATTTCAAGCAAGATGCCGGAGTGAAATGTCTATTAACAGGAGTTTAATAGACATTTCAAGTAAGATGCAGGAGCAAAATGTCTAATAACAGGAGTTTAATAGACATTTCAAGCAAAAGGCAGCAGCGAAATGTCAAATAACAGGGGTTTAATGGACATTTTCAGTAAGATGCTGAAGCGAAATATCTAATAAATGTTTCATTATCGCGTGGCGTTTTAGTCTTATAAAAAAATAGTAAATTCCAACATGTAAAAAGCACCCATTCAATGGGTGCTTTTAGGATGAGGATTCCTGCTTGGAATCTATAATTTACACTTCCGCTTCCAGCCAGCTCTGTGACCATTTTTCTATTTCCGTCATAAGAGGTTCCAGAGACTTACCTTTCTCGGTCAAAGAATATTCGATTCGGACTGGGGTTTCAGGATGAACTTCACGTCTTACAATCCCTTCGTTTTCCAAATCCTTCAATCGCTCTGAAAGCACTCTTCCACTAACTCCTACAGAGGATTCAATCGTACAAAAACGCTGTGGTCCGGAAAGCAGCTGGTATATGATCAAGCCAGTCCAACGTTGGCTTAGGATTGTCATGGCTTTTTCAAATCTGGGACAAATCGACTTATCCATATCAATCACTCCTTACTAACATTATAAACATAACAACTGAAAAATAAATTACTTTTTATAAAAAAGGTACTTGACGTAATTAAATTACAGTAATATAGTTACTTACATAAAGTAACAAACTTACTGCAGCTAAGTTAACTAAATTAATTCTAAAGGAGAGAAATGGAAATGTTTAAAAAGCATGAAGCAGCAGCAACCATTTTAAGAATAGTGTTAGGAGCTACATTTTTGATCCATGGAGCAGCAAAGTTCCAGGGGGGAATTGAACATACAGTCGGATTTTTTGAAAGCTTAGGTTTCCCTGGATTCTCGGCATACATTGTAGCCTTAGTAGAGCTTGTTGGAGGGTTAGCGATGGTTCTGGGTGTAGGAACTAGGGTAGTTTCGATTTTATTTGCAATTGTTTTGGCAGTAGCTGTTGTAAAGGTGAAGCTTGCCGGGGGATTCCTGGGAAATGGTCAAATGGCCGGATTTGAACTTGATTTGGCCCTTCTGGCAATTTCCATCTTCCTTGCCATTACAAACAAATCGCTTTTTGCTCTGGATAATGTTATTTTTCAATCAAAGAATGCTTAAAGGAGGAAATGATTATGAGTTTTCATCAACCGCCAGTCACTTTTGTGGGGCAAGTAAATATAAAGGTACAAAGCTTGGAACGCTCTCTTACCTTTTATCAAGAAGTAATTGGTTTTAAGGTATATGAAAAAACGGAAAAATCCGCCAAGTTAACTGCCGATGGAAAAACTGTGCTATTAAGCCTTGAGCAGCCATCCGATGTGATCCCGAAGAAGGGAAGAGCAACTGGATTGTACCATTTTGCACTATTGCTGCCTGAACGGTCTGACCTGGCAAAAATATTGAAACACTTCCTGCAGACTGGACATCCATTGCAGGGGGCATCTGACCATCTTGTAAGTGAAGCTCTATATTTAGCAGATCCCGATGGAAATGGAATTGAAATCTACACAGACAGACCTGCTTCGAAATGGGAATGGAATGAGCAGCATGTAGTGATGGCGACTCAGGCACTGGATGCAGAAAACCTTCTTGCAGAAGGCGTGGAGCAAGCCTGGAATGGGCTTCCTGCAGGAACAGTAATGGGGCATATCCACTTACATGTCGCAGAACTAGCAAAAACAGAAGAGTTTTACACAAAGGGACTTGGATTTGACGTGATAAGCCGTTATGGACCACAAGCACTCTTCATTTCTTCAGGAAAGTACCATCATCATATTGGGCTGAACACATGGAATGGAGTAGGTGCTCCCAAGCCGCCTGCTAATAGCGTAGGGCTCGAATCTTATACACTCGTCTTGCCCGACGAAGTGAGCTTGAAAGACACAGTAGTCCGCCTGCAAGAAATCGGGGCAGCTGTCGAAGAAGAAAGAGGCGTTTTCATTACGGAAGATCCTTCAGGAAACCGCATCATCTTGGAAACAGCCAAGTAAAATCAAAGGAATTGAAGGTGAAAATAATGAGTTTTTTAAGAAAGCTTTTTGGCAGTAATAAAAAGGAGGAAACAATGATGACTGAAAAAATGAACATAGGAATTATTTTAGGCAGTACAAGACAGGGCCGTGTAAGCCCTCAGGTTGGCGAATGGGTGAAGGGGATTGCTGACCAACGAGAAAATGTAAATTATGAGATCGTGGACATCGCTGATTTTGAATTGCCTTTCCTGGGCACAACTGACGGTTCCGAGCCTGGGATTGCTGCCTGGAATGAAAAGCTTGCAAGCCTTGATGGTTTCGTATTTATCGTCCAGGAGTATAATCACAGTATTACAGGTGCCTTGAAGAACGCTCTTGATTTTGCACGCGAAGCATGGAATAACAAAGCTGCAGGAATCGTAAGTTATGGTTCAACGGGTGGAGCCAGAGCAGCTGAGCATTTAAGAGGAATCTGTGGTGAATTAAAAATTGCTGACGTTCGTACGCATCCAACACTATCACTATTTACAGACTTTGAGAATGGTACAGAATTCAAGCCACAAGCCCTGCACCTAGATAATGTCAATGCGATGCTTGATGAGGTTGAGGCATGGAGCGGTGTACTAAGATCTTTAAGATAAGAAGACAAGCATTTCTTTTGACCTTTCATTAAAAACGGATTAATATCTCGAAGTAAGCTATTTTAAATTCGAGATTTATATTTCACGAAATAGCGTTAAATTAAAAGGATAGGTGGAATTACAACATGGCTAAAGTTTTATACATCACAGCACACCCGCTTACTGAAGAACAATCTTTCAGTCTTGCAGCAGGAAAAGCGTTCATTGATACGTACAAAGAACAAAACCAGAATGATGAAATCATTCATTTGGATCTATATAAAGAAAACATTCCCCACATTGATGCCGACGTATTAGGCGGTTGGGGCAAACTGCAAAAAGGAACTGAGTTCTCCGCGCTAACAGCAGCTGAACAATCAAAAGTAGGCCGTCTGGCTGAACTGGTTGACCAGTTCACAGCAGCAGACAAATTTGTTTTCGTGACACCGCTTTGGAACTTCTCATTCCCGCCAGTCATGAAGGCATACCTGGACGCGGTAGCAGTAGCAGGCAAAACATTCAGATATACACAGGAAGGACCTGTCGGATTAATGACAGACAAAAAAGCCCTTCATATCCAGGCTCGTGGCGGTTACTACTCAGAAGGACCGGCGGCCACCATGGAGATGGGACACCGCTATATCGAAACGATCATGAACTTCTTCGGTGTACCTTCAATTGAAGGCCTATACCTGGAAGGCCACAATGCAAACCCAGAAAAAGCACAGGAAATCAAAGAAAACGGAATCGCGCGTGCTAAGGATTTGGCGCACACGTTTTAATGAATAATAGACGGAAGCAGGCCGGTATATATCGGCCTGCTTTATTAGTTAGAAGGGCTTTAACGGCCACTTTTTTAGGAAGTCTCACTAAGATTGTCCGATAGAGTAGTTATAACGGACATTTTTTCATGAAACCAAAGTGAGATTGTCCGATAGAGCTCTTCTAACGGACACATTTTCAGGAAATCGTCGTGAGTTCGTCCGATAGAGCGCTTCTAACGGACACATTTTAAGGAGATCGTCGTGAGTTCGTCCGATAGAGCTCTTCTAACGAACACATTTTCAGGAAATTGTCGTGAGTTCGTCCATAGAGTGCTGCTAATGGACGCATTTTCAGGAAATCGTCTTGAGATTGTCCGATAGAGCGCGTCTAACGGACACTTTTTCGAGAAATTCTCCCGAGTTTTTCCAATAGAACTTTCTAACACTCATCAGCTTATATAAGAAAAAAATAACGGATGCCCAATTTAGGGGCATCCGTTTCTCGTAATATTAAACTTCCTGTGGCACTTGCAGGCCCAATCCTTGAGCAATGCGTGTTCCGTATTCTGAATCTGCCTTGTAGAAGTGGCCGATTTGGCGAAGTTTGATATCGTCGCGCTGAACTGGCTTCATCGCAGCGACAATGTTAGCCACAAGGCGTTCGCGTTCTTCCTCGCTCATCAGGCGGTACAGGTCACCTGCCTGGGTGTAATGGTCGTTATGGTCATATCCAACATTTTCAGCAATGCCGCTGACAGGGAATGATGCCTGCTTGTGCTCATTGACTTCCGTTGGTCCTCCAAAACTATTAGGCTCGTAGTTCACTGCTTTGCCGCCATTGCCATCAAAGCGCATCTGGCCGTCACGCTGGTAGGAGTTCACTTCTGATTTTGCTCTGTTGATCGGCAGGTGATTATGGTTTGCTCCAACACGGTAGCGGTGGGCATCAGCATATGCAAACAAGCGGCCCTGCAGCATTTTATCAGGTGATACATCGACACCCGGTACAAGGTTTCCAGGAGAGAATGTAGCCTGCTCAACCTCCGCAAAGTAGTTTTCCGGATTCCGATCCAATACCATGCGGCCGACTTCTATCAATGGATAGTCCTTCTGCGACCATACCTTTGTTACATCGAATGGATCGAAACGATATGTGTTCGCATCCTCAAGTGGCATAATCTGCACATATAGCTTCCATGCAGGGAAGTCCTCAGCTTCAATCGCATTGAACAAATCTTCTGTATGATAGTCAGGATTTTCGCCTGCAATTTTAGCGGCTACATCTGCTGTAAGGTTTTTCACGCCTTGTTCTGTCTTGAAGTGGTACTTGATCCAGACGCCATCGCCCTCGGCATTTGTCCACTTGAACGTATGGCTGCCGAAACCGTGCATATGGCGTAGGGTAGCCGGGATGCCGCGATCGGACATCAGGATGGTTACCTGGTGCAATGCTTCAGGTGAAAGTGACCAGAAATCCCAAACTGCATTTGGATCCTTCAAGTGTGTTTGCGGGTTTCTCTTTTGTGTATGGATAAAATCAGGAAACTTGATCGCGTCACGGATGAAAAATACCGGAGTATTGTTCCCGACGATATCATAGTTTCCTTCCTCTGTATAAAACTTCACTGCGAAACCGCGCGGGTCACGGACAGTGTCTGCTGATCCGAGTTCACCAGCAACCGTTGAAAAACGGATGAATAGAGGTGTCTTTTTGCCAACCTCTGATAGGAAAGCAGCTTTTGTATATTTTGACACATCATTTGTTACTTCAAAATAGCCATGTCCACCGGCACCTTTTGCATGCACAACACGCTCTGGCACACGCTCACGGTTAAAGTGGGCCAATTTTTCCAGCAAGTGTACGTCTTGTAGTAGAGTAGGACCTCTTTGTCCCGCAGTCATAGAGTTCTGGTTGTCCCCAACCGGCGCTCCCCAGCTTGTAGTTAGATGATTCTTTTGATAATTGCTCATTTATTCAACCCGCCTTTATAATGAATTTAATTTATAACTAAATGATAACACTTTTCAATTAAAAATCAATACTTAATTATAATAATTTTAATTAAGAAATTAATATAATGTAAAACTCTCATTTTGATCTTGGTCGAATATTCTGTGGAGTGGTCGATATATTGGGGAAAGTGGTCGATATATCTTCAAATGTGGTCGATAAGATTAAATATCCGCTGATATATTGCTAAATGTGGTCGATATAATTTGTTTTTCGCCAATAAAGTATAAATCAATAAAGTATAATCTTATGCTTTAATAGGTGATGATCCTGTTAGTAGATATCGTGATGGTTTAATTTATATAAGGTAGCAATTAACTAAGTTACAAACCTGTAACACTATGTAAAATTTGAGCCGTAAACTTACAAGTATGGTTATTGAAGGAAGGCAAGCAAAGGTGGAATAAATTTCTATGTTTAAAAATAATCAAGCGTTTTCAATGGAGAGCCACCATTTCTCCTATCTGGTACTTATTGGGCAATGAATGACTATGTTACAACTGCTAGCCTTATTAGTAGAGAAAGAGAGCAACATTACTGGGAGGTATGGAAAATGAGAAAAATGAAAAAGACATTGGCAGCGCTGACAGCGGTGGTATCCTTATCATTATTTTCAACGGGTGCAGCTGCTGAAGCGGCAACTTACCAGGTGAAAACAGGAGATACGATGTGGGGAATCGCCAGCAAATATGGTGTGCAACTGACAGAATTGAAAAAAGCGAACAATAGAACTAGCAATCTACTATATCCAGGACAAAAGTTGACCATCCCGGCTTCAGCCGTATCTGCAGCAGATCAGGACTTGCTTGCAAGGCTGGTCCACGCTGAAGCAAAAGGCGAGCCATATGCAGGGAAAGTAGCAGTAGCAACTGTTGTCTTGAATAGAGTAGCAAGCCCAGATTTCCCTAACACAGTAAAGGGAGTCGTCTATGAAAAGGCTAATGGGTACTATGCCTTCACTCCTGTAAAAAATGGCGCGATCAATAAGCCGGCAGATGCAGAAGCAAAGAAAGCTGTAAAAGAAGCGCTAGCATTTAGAGGGCAAGGAAGTGGCTCATTGTTCTTCTTCAACCCTAAAACAGCAGTAAGTAAATGGGTGTTTTCAAGAGAAGTGACCGTAACAATTGGAAATCATAGATTTGCTAAGTAACCTTAACAAAAGGTAACGAACTAAGCCAGAAAAAGCCGTGCATATTCTCAATCTGCACGGCTTTTTCTCAATTGGTTATGCGGAAACTTTTTGCATGACACTCAAAGTAAAAAAACTTGTTAAATATTCAAATAAAACATACTATTTAATTGCAATACATAGCGAATGGAGGAATGTTTTTTGATAGTTAAATCACGTGTTGAATCCCTTGAACTGCAGATTCTGAGGATACTGAATGCCCGAATGAACTTGTCTCCGAAAGAATACAGTAACTATCTCTACCTGGAAAAAGGTTATGAAGGAGAAGTAATTTTTGATCGCAGGATGGAGGAGATTGAAAAAGGCTTCTTGGTAATGAATGACCTGCTTCTTGAACATGGAAATACCAAATTTCAAATCGATTCCCTATTCATCTCCAAGATCACCCACTTGTTTGAAGTAAAGTATTTCGAAGGCGATTATTATACTGAAGGTGACAGGTGGTACACCAGCAATGGAACAGAAATCAAGAATCCTTTACAACAAATGGAAAGAGCAGAGTCTCTCCTGCGAAGGTTGGTACGAGACCTTGGATTCAACATTAATATCGAATCAACTCTAGTCTTCGTGAACCCGAACTTTTACCTCTATCAAGCTCCTCGTAATTTACCAATTATCTTTCCCAACCAGATTCCGAGACTACTTCATAATCTGCAAAAACAAATTACCCCAATAAAAAATACTCATACAAATCTATCAGATAGGCTGCTTTCCCTGCATTCCCACGATTCACCGTATAAGAGGCTCCCTGAACATAATTTCGAGAAATTGAAGAAGGGAATAGCCTGTTCTCATTGTCATACATTGAATACAATAGTCACGAGAAAAACATTAATATGCAATAATTGCGGGAAGCGGGAAAATATTCATGAAGCAGTATTAAGAAGCGTTAGAGACCTTCAATTACTTTTTCCGGAAGAAGAATTTACAGTCAGCAAGATTCAAGATTGGTGCAAATCAATCAAAACGAAAAAAGCCATCAGGAACATTCTTGTAGATGACTTTACATTGAGCGGCTGTGGCCGTAGTGCTCACTATACAATTAAAGAAAATAAAGAGGGTTATCTGCTATTAGAGTAAGTATATGAAAAAGGTATCCTTCTGGAGGAAATTCAAAAAGCCATTCAAGGTTAAATGCAGCCTTATACACCTCATTTCACCTACATAAGGGAACATTTAAAGGCTAAATGTACCCTTATACATCGAATTTCATCTACATAAGGGCACATTTGAAGGCTAAATGTACCCTTATACATTGCACTTCACCAACATAAGGGCACATTTAAAGGCTAAATGTACCCTTATACATTGCATTTCACCTACATAAGGGAACATTTAAAGGCTAAATGCACCCTTATGCACCGCGTTTCATCTACATAAGGGAACATTTAAAGGCTAAATGTACCCTTATGCACCGCAATTCATCTACATAAGGGTACATTTCAAGTGTTAAATGTACCCTTATGCATCGTATTTCACCTACATAAGGGAACATTTGAAGGCTAAATGTACCCTTATGCACCGCGATTCATCTACATAAGGGCACATTTCAAGGTTTAATGCGCTATCTTGCAAGTATCCTAACGATTCTATCCTCAAACTTCCTGCCATCTCGATCATCCAGCAGGTTATTCAGCAAGACGGAAAAAATAAGAGTATCCCCACTGTTTGTTTTTACATATCCGGCTAGCGTACTTACACCTGTCAGTGTCCCTGTTTTAGCGGATACACGATCCTTAAGGTGCTCTTCTTTCAGCCTATTACGCATTGTTCCTCCGACCATTCTGAGCTCAACTCCGGCAACTGGAAGTGAATGCTGGAAAGCAGGGAACCATTTCTCCTTTTGTGCAAGGTATAGTAGTTTTGTGATTTCATTGGCTGGAATGAGATTAGCGTGAGAGATTCCGGATCCGTCTCGCAACACAAGCCGGCTGGTGTCAATCCCGATTCGGGAAAGCTCAGCAGCCATAACCTCAAGTCCTTTTTCCCAGCTGCCTTCACCATGAACGACCTTGCCCATTTCCTTAACAAGCACTTCAGCATGTCCGTTATTGCTTAATTTCATGAATGGTATCATCAGGTCTGCAAGCGGCATGGATTTATGAGAAATTAACCTGGTCATTGTCTCTGTCGCACGTCCCGTTATTATTTTCCCAACTACTTTTATCCCATGTTCTTCTAATGACTTTTGAAAGATACTTCCTGCATACAAGGAAGGCTCCCAGACGGCAACCCATTCTCTTGCTTTATGAGCGCCAGCCGGGATCGTTCCCCTTACTAAAATACTATTCGACCCATGCTCTCGTTCAATTATTATGTCATGTTCTCCCTCGGAATCTACTGTTACCGTTTCATTTAAGATTTTTACATAATCGGTTTCAGGTTCAAGTGAAATGTTTGCTGCTTTTCCTTTCTTGCCTGGTAAAATATTGACAATAACAGTGCCTGCATCATAATCCTGGTTTGGCGAAGCAGTAAGGGCAGAAACCTGGGCTCCATAATATTGATGTTCGTCATTCCAGGTAAGGTCTTTAGAATAACGGACATCATCATACCAGCTATCATCAGCCACTAAATCGCCAGAGACCTTCTTGATTCCCTTATTCTTAAGTTTTAGTGCCATTTCATCAAAGTCTGCTGGAAGCAGGGTCGGATCACCCATTCCTTTTAGAACAAGGTCACCCGCAAGAGTCCCGCCGTCAATTTTTCCATCTGCCAGTACTTCGGTTGTAAAGCGGTATTCTTCCCCTAAAACTGAAAACGCCGCTGCAGCTGTAAACATTTTCAGCACCGAAGCAGGCTGCAACCGAGTATCCCCAATATGCTCGTACAAAAGCTTTCCCTCTTCGGCAGACCTGATGCTGACACCAGCCAAAGCTCCATCAAGTACCGGCTCATTTGTTAACAGCTTACCTATTTCTATGGACAACTCACCACTTGGCTCAACAGCCCTGGCCGGCGGTTCTTCAGTATGAAAAAACGGAATGATGGCTAAGATGATAACGAGTGAAAATATGATGATTGCTGTAGATTTTTGTTTCAATTTTTTTGGACACTCCTTTCATTTCTCAACTGTATTCGACAGTAAATTTCCCAATAACCAACTAGTAAAGTCTATGATATTGTTTTAAATAATATAAGGTTCAGGAGGCAAAAAAATGTACCGATACTTTTTGAATACCTTACTCATTCTAGCCATCGGAGCAGGATTTTACTTCTATGTCCAACTGATTTTTTCAAAGGTGACAGACCCATTGTACGGAACATTGGCGCTTCTAGCAGGCTGCCTGTTTGCGGCTGGTATTTCAAGAGAACTTCTGTTCATTGCATATTCAAGGAGAGAAAATAGAGAGATTTAACTTGGAAATAAAAATACTCCTTTTGAACATCCTTTAATTATGGGAAGTTCAATGGGAGTATTTTTGAATTAATATCGGGTCACTGGAAAATCGAGGCAGGAGAATATCCGGGATCGGATCGCCTATTCTATAATTCCATGTCCAATAATTTCTACATTCACTTTTGGGGTGATTGAAATATTTGGATATACACTTTTCCAATCCACGCGCTGCCAATAATCATTGTGGAGCGAAATAAGTCGCCGGCCAATGCCGAAGCTGTCGCTGTTCGCTTCTTGAAGTTTCTTTATGGCAGTTTCTGCGTCTTTTGTGAGTATCTCAGAAAGCTCTTCATTCAGAAACTTGATTTCTTGTTTATTATACAATTGATTTCTGGCATACTCAGTAAGTGAAATTTTTAATTTTAGATTGATGTTAACTTTTACTTCTTCATTTTCAATCGTTACTTCCAACCTTTTCTTTGCTTTTTTCACATTGAGAGAAACAAATTCACGAAGATCAGAATCATCGTGATTTGCAATTTTCTTTGTGAAGGAAACTGTCTTCCCAGTGTGGCCGTCCATCAATAGAAATATTTCCGCCTCATCACCTGATAAAATATGTCCTGTAAATTTACGTTCATTAAATAATGCTATTCCTTCTACATTTGCCAAAGTCCCACCTTCTTCCTGGCTTATATAAGGGAGACTCAAATCTTCACCTGGATCAAACATTTCAGCGCAAATCGATTGGATATTTTCCTCTGGTATAAGTAATGAATCCTCCTGGCTTTCTAATAGCTCAAATAGGTATTCACTTATTTTTTGGTCCTTAATATTAAGCTCGAGAATTCCCTTCCCCATACCTTCCGCAATAACAACTTTAGCGCTAAGGGAGCTTTTTGGGTCTCGATAAAATAAATCAAGAACTGGATATATATCTTCTTTTGCTAGTTTATTTCCAATAATGAGTACTCTGAGTTTTGAGGCATCAAATGTTTTTGAAACTCTTTTGTCTATATCTCCTCTTGCTTTTCTAGGTGTATCTCCAATCCCAGTGATAATCTGGTAGGTTTCTGCTGATCCCTCTCCTTGGTCTGCCTTTTTTATAATCGGGGAAGAAACTGTATCGATTATTCTTCCATCCGTATCCAAGTCAAAACTGGCAGCCAAGTATAACCTTACATCCTTCAATAAATTTTGATCCCAGCATGCGCTTAAAAAGATTGTCATGAATGCGATGCATAAGAAATTACTTGGCCTGATCATAGTGGATCTTTCCTTTCGCTGTTTTTTTAAACAGGTATGAGACAAGCAGTAAGAGAATAGGGAAAAGAAGAAAGGCGAAGCTGGCTTTTGTTATATATCCACTCATAGATTTAGCGAAAAGAATATTGGACTCTGCAAATAACGATAATCCAAAACAAATTAAAGCAACAAAATAAATCAGCTTTTTATGTTGTGCCTTTTTAAATAAACTCTTGCCACACTTTGCTGCCAAAAACAGATAGCTACTAAAAGATGTGAAAACCATGATTATCCATATTGAGAGGAATAACAAGTCCGTTCGCTCAATGACCTTAAAGGTATAAGACTTTAGCATATATAACAGAGGTTCTGGTATAATCTTCAATTCATCTGGACTGAAATACATGAAACTGACGAGTAGCAGATAGGCATATAAAAGCGTAATAAACAAATTTGCAAAAGTCATTGCCTTGAACTTTTTTCTGTTTGACCCCATTACTAACGGGAAAATCATTAGGACTGCTTCAAATCCGAGCATGGACAGGAAGGCATCTTTGCTACCAAAAAATATATCTTTTATGCCACTCTGGCCGATCGGTAGGATGTAGTATATGTTTGCATCTTTTAATGTGTAGGAAACTAGCAAAAAGAGAATAACCATTAGGGGTGTAACCAACGTAAAAAAACGAGCTAATACATTCAAACCGTCTATGCATAAATAAATCCCAGTCAGAACCAATAACGCCCCAATAATCCAGTTAGGTGTATAGGGAAGTATCCATCGGTCGATAATCCCAATATAAAGAACTAAAATTAAGCTTCCGACACTTATGAAATATAGGGAGTAAAATAGAGAGATTACTTTACCTATCTTTTTGCCAAGTAGCAAATTAGAAATTTCAAGAAGGTTTTGTGAGTCAAATCTCTTGAATAGGAGCAAATAAGCAATTAATAAACCCTGTACCAGCACTCCGGCAATGAGAATGGAAATCCATCCATCTGAATGGACAGAATTATGCATATCATATGGTAGCGAAAGTACGCCAACCCCTGATTGGGTATGGATGAGCAAGAAGAAATATTGCTGATATGTGATCATATCTTTATTATTGTCCATCTATCTTCCATCCTCTTGTATCCCGCTGTCTTTTAGTGTTTATAGCACGGGAGTTTTTTGGTCGATCATTCATTTTCCAAAGCGGCAGCCTGAGGAATGTATCTTTTAAGTCCTTTAGGTGCAATGGAGCCAGCGGAGAAAAGAAAGGAACACCAAATGACTCTAATTTACAAAGCTTGATGAAAATTATGATCAACCCAAAAATCAAACCGACAAACCCCATGAATGATGCAGCAACCATAAGTGGAAACCTGATCAAGCGAACTGTCGTGCTCATTTCATTTGAGGGAACGACGAAGGCAGAAATAGCCGTTACAGCCACAATGACTATCATTATGTTAGAGATGAGCCCGGCACTGACTACAGCATCTCCGATAACAAGACCACCAACGATGCCAATTGTCTGACCAACAGGCTTTGGAAGCCTGATTCCTGCTTCCCGGATCAGTTCAATCGTAATCTCCATTAAGAAGGCCTCCAACAATGGGGGATAAGGTATTCCTTCCACTGATCCTTTCAATGACAAAATCAATTCATGTGGAATGACTTCTAGGTGATATGCAATTATTGAGATATAAAATGCCGGAAAAGTAATCGCAATAATAAAGCTTACATATCTTAGCATCCTGATGAAGGTCGCCGATATCCACCTGCTGTTGTAATCATCGGATGATTGGTAAAATGAAAAAAACGTCACTGGAAGAATTAATGCAGTAGGACTACCCTCACCAATCAAAGCTATCCTCCCTTCCATTAAATTTGCCATAGTCCTGTCAGGCCGTTCGGTGTTAATGATTTGAGGGAACAAAGAGAAGGGATCGTCTTCAATGAATTCTTCAATGTATCCTGGGCTTATTACCATATCAGTTGAGATGTAGGATAATCTTCTTTCTACTTCAGTGACAACCTCCTCGTCAGCGATTCCTCTAATAAACACAACTGCAAGCTTTGTTCTAGTTTTTTCACCTAACACGTGATATTTAACAGTAAAATCAGGATCTTTGATTTTTTGTCTTAAGAGACTGATATTTACCTCGAGATTTTCTATGAAACCATCGTGAGAGCCACGGACAACATTTTCGTTCTGAGGCTCTTGTATCGCCCTTTGATTACTTTTAGGAAATTTGAATAGCCAGGATTCATTACGGCCACATAGAAACAACACATATCCACCGTCAAGGATACCTTCTATAAGTTCTTTGTAATCGGGATTTTCCACGCCATTTAAAGATTGTAAATTTTCCCTGCTGACACTAGACCCATGTTCGAACAATGGTACCAATAAATATTCATTGAAATGTTCTTTTGAGACTAAGGTTTCAAGAAAGCAAAATATAAAGGATATGTCACCTTTAGAAAATTTCAATTCTTTAAAATCTGCTGTATGTTCGAACACAGATTTCACACTTTGGTAGATGCTATTGTAAATAGCTTGATCTTTCGTATCCTGATGGAAGCTCTTCGGTAGCCTAAATTTTTTCATAACTACACCACTTTTTATTGAAGTAAGTAAGCTTTAATTGTTAGAAGTAGTTATTCCAATTGATTTGCCAAAATATACAAAGTAAGGGAGATGACGGGGCGAATCAAGGGCCATCTGGCATTTGCGATTAAGTAAATCATGGGGGTATGATAAAATAAGATTAAAAGATATAAGGGGGTTTTTAGATGGACATTTTAGAGCCCGAAGTGAACCCATCTGAATGTGGTGACAGCTGTTGCTCATCAGAACGAAAGAGCCATCACTCTGAAAAAACGAAAAAGAATCTCGTGACGAGATTGAATCGGATAGAAGGACAAATTCGCGGCATTAAAGGCCTGATTGAGAGAGATACGTATTGTGACGATGTCATCACGCAGATTTCGGCAACACAGGCTGCTTTGAACAGTGTGGCCAAACTTTTGCTCGAAGGCCATATGAAATCATGCATTGTCGAACGGATCCAGGAAGGCGACAATGAAGTGGTTGATGAGCTGTTGACTACGATTGAGAAGTTGATGAAAAAATAAAAGGTTGTTTTGTTTTTCATTTAACTTAAAGTTCTGTATAATCAACTTTAACTTAATACATTCCTTCGGGGTCGGGTGAAATTCCCAACCGGCGGTGATGAAGCTTTCGCTTCTTAGTCCGTGACCCGGTTAACATTTGTTAAACGGTGGATCTGGTGAAACTCCAGGGCCGACAGTTAAAGTCTGGATGGGAGAAGGAAAAAAACGAGGATTAAAAGAACGGGATCAGTATGCCCTTTTTTAACTCTCTAGTTTGACATTGCCTTTTTTAGGACCCCGAAGCAATTTTGTTTCGGGGTCTTTTTGTTTTTTAATTGCCCCAAGGAAAAATTAGAAAGGAGGTAGTCAGGTGAATGACCAGGATTATATGGCACTAGCCATCAATCTCGCCAGTGCGACTGAAGGCCAAACCTCCCCGAATCCCCAGGTTGGTGCTGTTCTTGTAAAAGACGGCAAGATCATTGGGATGGGTGCCCACTTGAAGGCGGGAGAACACCATGCTGAGGTGCACGCAATCTCCATGGCAGGTGAAAAGGCCAAAGGAGCAACACTGTATGTGACCCTTGAGCCATGCAATCATTTCGGAAAGACGCCGCCATGTTCGAATTTGGTTATCGAATCAGGCATCAAGAAAGTTTTTATCGCCTCGGTCGATCCGAATCCGCTTGTCGGCGGAGCAGGGGTGAAAAAGATGCTCGATGCAGGCATAGATGTCCAGGTTGGGATAATGGAGGAAGAAGCGAAAGCGCTGAACAAAGTGTTTTTTCATTACATAAACACTGGCTTGCCCTATGTAACGCTGAAGTCAGCCACTAGCCTTGATGGGAAAATTGCTACAGTAACGGGAGAGAGCCAGTGGATTACAGGAGAAGAAGCAAGAAAGGACGTTCATCAATTCCGTCATACACATGACGCGATTTTAGTAGGCGTCAATACCGTTATAAAAGACAACCCGAGCCTGACGACCAGACTTGAAGCTGGAGGGGAAAATCCGGTAAGGGTCGTGCTGGACAGCACCCTTCGCACCCCGCTGGATTCAAGGATCGCAAATGATAGAGCTGCCGATACGATTATTGTGACCGGAGCAAGAGTAAATCCGGATAAGATAAAGCAATTTACTGAGCTAGGCATTGAGGTTATCAAGCTGGAAACTGAGAAAATTGGGATTCATGACATGCTGAAAAAACTGGCAGACCGGGGCATCACTTCTGTCTACGTAGAAGGCGGAGCCGAGGTCCATGGCAGCTTTTTAAAAGAAAAAGCCTTTCAGCAAGTAATCACCTATATCGCTCCAAAGCTGATCGGCGGGAAAAATGCTCCTGCTGCATACGGAGGCGCGGGCATTGCCCGACTCGACGATACAGTTCCTTTGGAAATTAAGGATGTCAAACAAATTGGCCAGGATATCCGGATCATTGCTGAGCCGGTATAGAAGGAGGTTTGTATGTTTACTGGGATTATAGAAGAAATTGGGACAGTCGCGAACATCCAGCATAGCGGTGAATCATTCGTCCTGACAATTGATGCGAAAAAAGTGCTGACAGATGTCCATCTTGGAGACAGCATTGCTGTTAACGGAGTATGCCTGACAGTCACCTCCTTCACTGAGAGCAGATTTACTGTGGATGTCATGCCGGAAACGGTCAAAGCATCCAGTCTGAAAACGGTAAAAAGAGGATCGAAGGTGAACCTGGAAAGAGCGATGGCAGCGGGCGGCCGATTCGGCGGGCACTTTGTCGCCGGCCATGTGGATGGAGTCGGAACCATTAAAGGGAAAAAGCAAATTGAGAACGCGGTTTACTATGAAATTCAAGTAGACCCTGAATTGCTGAGGTATGTCATCATGAAAGGCTCCGTCGCTGTTGATGGTACAAGCCTGACTGTATTTGGGATATCGGAAGACAGCTTGACCTTATCTCTCATCCCGCTCACATTAAAAGATACAGTCCTAGGTTTCAAAGATACAGGAGATATTGTCAACATCGAATGTGACATGATCGGCAAGTATGTAGGGCACTTTTTAAGTAACCAGGCCCCTGCAGCTCCAAAACGAGGGAACAATATTACAGCCCAATTCTTAGAGGAAAACGGGTTTATGTGAGGGTGATGAAAAATGTTTGATCCAATTGAAGAGGCCATTTACGAACTGATGCAGGGAAATGTAGTCATTGTTTGTGATGATGAAGATCGTGAGAATGAAGGGGACTTCATTGCTCTGGCAGAGAAGGCGACTCCTGATGTGATCAATTTCATGGCAACACATGGCCGGGGATTGATCTGTGTGCCAATTGAACAGGATATGGCCCAGAAGCTGGATTTAATGCCGATGGTATCACGGAATACGGATCCACACGGCACGGCTTTTACCGTCAGCATCGACCATAAGTATTCAACAACCGGAATTTCTGCTTTTGAACGCTCGGCAACTGTATTGAGCATGCTTGACCCAGAATCAAAGGCCGCTGATTTTAAAAGGCCTGGACATATTTTTCCGCTTGTTGCCAAGAAGGGCGGAGTACTAAGGAGAGCCGGCCATACAGAGGCGGCTGTGGACCTGGCTAAATTAAGCGGTGCCAAGCCTGCAGGCGTCATCTGTGAAATCATGAATGAAGACGGCACAATGGCTCGAGTCCCGGAACTCCGAAAAATTGCCGATCAGTTCGAGTTGAAAATGATCACGATCAAAGATCTTATTCAATATCGCAACCGGAAGGACCAGCTGATTAACAGAGAAGTTGAGATCAATCTTCCTACTGAGTTTGGAATCTTCAAGGCAGTCGGTTATACAAACGTAGTAGATGACAAAGAACATATTGCCCTGGTAAAAGGTGAAATCGACCCTGATGAACCAGTATTGGTGAGAGTACACTCTGAATGTTTGACAGGAGATGTGTTCGGCTCCTTCCGTTGTGATTGCGGCCCGCAGCTGCATGCGGCATTAAACCAGATTAACAAGGAAGGGCGAGGTGTCCTTCTGTACATGCGCCAGGAAGGCAGAGGCATCGGCCTGATGAACAAGCTTCGCGCGTATAAGCTACAGGAAGAAGGCTATGACACCGTAGAAGC
Source organism: Bacillus sp. ISL-37 (assembly GCF_018613315.1). GTDB lineage: Bacteria > Bacillota > Bacilli > Bacillales > Cytobacillaceae > Mesobacillus. The sequence goes on from NZ_JAGGQL010000011.1 coordinate 116,566, forward strand.
AAATGCAAAACTCGGATTCGGTGCCGACCTGCGTGAATATGGAATTGGAGCTCAGATTTTGAAAGACCTTGGCATCAAGCAAATTAAATTGCTGACCAACAATCCAAGGAAAATCAAAGGGCTTAAAGGATATGACCTGGAAGTAGTCGACCGGGTACCAATCCAAATGCCTACAAGGGAAGAGAACGAAAATTACTTAAAAACAAAACACAGTAAATTAGGCCATTTACTTAATTTTTAATGAAAATTAAACCATATAATTGGAGGAATAGGACATGAATAGAACTTTTGAAGGTAATTTAGTAGGAACAGGTCTTAAAGTCGGAATCGTTGTAGGGCGTTTCAATGAATTCATCACAAGCAAGCTCTTGGGCGGCGCTCAGGACGCGTTGAAAAGACACGGGGTTGAGGAAAGCAACGTTGATGTTGCCTGGGTTCCAGGTGCGTTCGAAATCCCATTGGTCGCGCAAAAAATGGCTAAAAGCAATAAATATGACGCGGTTATCACATTAGGTACAGTCATCCGCGGATCCACTCCACACTTCGATTACGTATCCAATGAAACAGCAAAAGGGGTATCAGCCGCAGCAATGAACTCAGGTGTACCTGTCATATTCGGAGTCCTGACTACGGATACAATCGAGCAAGCAATCGAACGCGCTGGCACCAAAGCCGGCAACAAAGGCTGGGACGCTGCAATGTCAGCAATTGAAATGGCGAATTTGATGAAGGATATTGAAATTTAATCTTTCTATGAAGCTGCAGGCAAAATTGTCTGCAGTTTTATTTTTCAATGGAAAATACTTCGTTTGGTAGCCCCAGGAATAATCCCACCTTTAACACAACAAAAATCTTCCCCATATTTTAAAAACCTCGCCGCAGTTTGTTAATAATTTGTTCATAATTTCTGGTTAAGATGAAGACAAGTTAGAAGCGAGGAGGAAAAATCATGAACGACTTTGAACAGAATTCCCGGTATCAGGACCAGGAGCCGGTCAAAAAAACAAATAAATTCAAAAGCATAATGTCCACTGTTATGGCTGGGGTAGTCGGTTCGGCGATTACACTAGCAGCGGTGAATTTTACAGAAACAGACGCAGGAAAACAGCTGCAGCCTCAAACAGAATCAGTCACAGAAAATAATTCAAATATCGTCACGACACCAACCTCATCAAAAAGCTCTGGAACGATTGCTGATATCATTGAAACTTCTTCGAAATCAATTGTCGGCATCACGAATATCCAATCGCAAAGCAATCCATTTTCCCAAAGCAAGGGCAATGTTGAGAGCGGATCTGGTTCTGGGGTTATTTTTAAGAAAGAAGGGGGCAGTGCTTTCATCGTCACAAACAACCACGTGATTGAAGGTGCTTCAAAGGTTGAGGTCTCCCTGTACAATGGTGAGAAAGTTGATGCAGAAGTTGTCGGTACAGACGCATTGACTGATTTAGCGGTAGTCAAAATTGATGCAGCTAAAGCAGCGGATGTCATCGAATTTGGTGATTCATCTGTGTTAAGGGCTGGCGACCAGGTGCTGGCCATCGGCAACCCGCTTGGGCTCGACTTATCGCGGACAGTGACTCAGGGAATCGTCAGTGCCGTAGACCGTTCAATCTCTGTGCCAACCTCTGCAGGGGAATGGGAAATGATCGTTATCCAGACGGACGCAGCAATCAATCCAGGCAACAGCGGCGGCGCGTTAATTAATACAGACGGTAAAGTAATTGGCATCAACAGCTTGAAAATCTCGCAAAATGGCGTGGAAGGCCTCGGGTTTGCAATCCCAAGCAATGAAGCTTTGCCAATCGTCAACCAGCTGATTGAAAAAGGAAAAGTGGAACGTCCTTATTTGGGTGTAAGCCTTGCTGATCTGGCGCAAATTCCAGATATGTATCTCGACAACCTGCCAGAGAACGTGGACTCTGGGACGATGGTTACCTATGTTGACCCTAATTCTGCGGCTGCTGCTGCAGGACTCCAGGAACAAGATGTCATCGTGGGGATCAATGATGAAAAAGTAAGGAATGCAAGTGATCTAAGAAGATACATGTATACGGAACTTGAAACTGGCGACAATGTCGAATTGAAAATATATCGTGACGGCAAGCAGCAAACTTTAAAGGTAGCATTGTCTGCTGCTAATGCAGAATAAATGGAGGAAAATAATGATTTCTTTAATGAAAAATAATAAACTCTTAATGGTATTTACAGCGGTTTTCTTAGGACTTCTCTTAATTTTTGCAACAGCTTTTACCAAAACAGAAACTGCTGCGAGCATCAATGGGGAGAAAATCACCAAGGAAGAACTGAATACGAAATTGACAGAAATGTATGGTGCAGATATATTGGATTCCTTAATCACAAACAAAGTGATTGAAAAGGAAGCTTCAAAAGAAAAGGTAAAAGTAACCGGGAATGAGATAGATGACGAGCTTACAAAATTGCAGGAATCATATGGCGGCGAAGAAGCATTCGCTTCGGCACTTGAGCAAAACCAGGTTTCAATGGACAAAATCCGGGAGGATATCGAAATTTACCTGCTCGCAGAAAAAATGATTGGAACTTCCATTGAAGTGACTGAAGAAGAAATGAAGACCTATTTCGAGGAAAATAAGGAATCTTTTGACCAACAGGAACAGGTGAAGGCGAGCCATATACTGGTAGAAGATGAGGAAACGGCCAAGAAGCTTAAAGAAGAGCTTGATAATGGAAAAGACTTTGCTGAATTGGCAAAAGAATATTCAACAGATTCATCCAATGCGGCTAATGGCGGAGACCTCGGGTATTTCGGAAAAGGAGAAATGGCTGAGGAATTCGAGAATGCAGCATTCGCATTGGAAGTCGATTCAATTAGTGAGCCGATAAAAACAGAGTTTGGTTACCATATCATCAAGCTTGTTGATAAAAAAGCTGCCAAGGCCGCAGTATTTAATGAACATAAGGAAGAGATTAAAGAATTGTTATTTGACCAGGAAATCCAGGCACAGTATCCAAATTGGCTGGAGGAGAAAAAAGCAGAATATGAAATTAAAAGTTATCTATAGTTAGTTATTGAGCCTCTGCAGCGTTTTGCAGGGGTTTTTTAATGAAAAATGGCGCGAATTATAAAAATTCTAAAATTATTTAGTTGCAGGTCAAGTTTCCTTTGCGATAAAATGTTTACCAAAGGAAACTTTTTAATCCGAATGCATATATTATTTTTACAAATGGAGTTCTGCACCCCGAAAGTTGGCTGAAGGAAACATTTTAGTGTTAGACCATCATTTGGTCATAAAAATGACCAAAAGTTTCGTTCATGAAACAAATTTCGTGTTCTGGCATAAATTAAAGATTATTTGTTTCTTTTTGAAAAATTCTTTGGGCAGGCTCAAAATTGATATTCAAAGGAGAATAAAAAATGACAGAGGAAATTTTATTCGCATTTGGTTTGACACTGTTTGCAGGTCTAGCCACTGGGATCGGCAGCATTCTTGCCTTTTTCACATCGCGGACCAATACAAAATTTCTTTCAATTGCACTTGGGTTTTCAGCAGGTGTGATGATTTATGTGTCGATGATTGAAATCTTTGTCAAAGCGAAGGATTCACTTGTTTCCGCGATGGGCGCACAGTTAGGAAACTGGGTAACAGTCGGAGGATTTTTCGGGGGAATTCTGCTAATTGCCTTGATTGATAAGTTCATACCAAAGCAGGGAAATCCTCATGAACTGAAAAAAGTCGAGGATATGAATGCTCCTTCAAAACCTGCCACAGATGCTGCCCTGCTGAAAATGGGAACATTCACAGCTCTCGCGATCGGGATACACAATTTCCCTGAAGGAATTGCAACCTTCACCTCGGCCATCCAAGATCCGGCTTTGGGTGTGGCAATTGCCATCGCGATTGCCATCCACAACGTTCCTGAGGGAATTGCCGTTTCCGTACCGGTCTATTTTGCGACTGGCGATAAGAAGAAAGCCTTTAAACTATCATTTCTGTCAGGTCTTTCCGAACCGATCGGCGCACTTGCAGCATACCTATTCTTAATGCCATTCCTGAATGACATTATGTTTGGCGTCATTTTCGCGGCCGTAGCTGGAATCATGGTATTCATCTCACTTGATGAATTACTGCCAGCGGCAAAAAAATATGATGAATCACATCTAGCTATTTATGGTTTAATTGCCGGGATGGCAGTAATGGCCGTCAGCTTGCTGCTGTTTATCTAAAAGACAAGTGCATAATATCCTATTATTTTCCAATGCAAAAGAGTGACCTGTCAAAAAATGGTCACTCTTTTTAGTTCCATTGATATTGGGAAATTTTTAAAATGGTACTTTATACATGTGAAATTTATGTAAACGCGCATTTTTACCTGATTCGAAAGACTTAAAAATGAACAGATTAGCATATTGATATTATCAGAAAATTTTAAATATAATAGAGTCTGTAAAACATGCAACACCATAAAATGCAGAGGAGTGGTTGAATGAAAAAGAAGAAAGTACTAGGAGCCGCACTATTAAGCATGACAATGGGTTTATCTATGTTTACGGCTGGGGCATTTGGCCAGGCACCAGAGGCACAGGATTCTTACCGGGTATTAATTCAGGGTCCCAAAGCTGAACAAGCAAAGGCAAAAGATCAGTTCGGCAAGAGATGGGATTTCGGAGCGAATGGTTTTACAACAACTGTTAATGCAAAACAATACCAGGCCCTACTTAAAAATAAGAATCTTAACGTAGAAACTGTTTCCCAGGTACAGCTGGAAGCAAAGCCGGGTTCTGATGCTCAGGCAGCGCCAACCGACCAGACACCATGGGGAATGGAAGCAATCTATAATGATAGCAATTTACAGGCAACATCCGGTGGTAACGGTGTAAAAGTAGCGGTTCTCGATACTGGAGTCAACATAAACCATACCGACTTAGCTGGAAGCGATGAACAATGTAAGGACTTTACACAGAGAAAGTCACCGATCGTTAATAACTCTTGCTCCGATAAAAATGGTCATGGAACCCATGTTGCAGGGACAGTTCTGGCTCATGGCGGAACAGGTTTGGGAGTATACGGAGTTGCACCAGAAGCAGACCTCTGGGCTTATAAAGTGTTGAATGACAGAGGATCAGGCTATTCTGATGATATCGCAGGAGCAATCAGGCATGCTGCGGATGAAGCAGCGCGAACAGGCTCAAAAGTGGTCATTTCGATGTCCCTTGGATCAAGCAGCAAGAGTGCAATGATTGCTGATGCTGTAGACTATGCATACGGAAAAGGTGTCCTTGTTGTTGCAGCGGCTGGAAACAGCGGACCTAATGCCAATACAATTGGTTATCCAGGAGCCCTTGTGAATGCAGTAGCAGTTGCCGCTTTAGAAGATGTTCAGGAAAACGGTACATACCGTGTCGCTGACTTTTCGTCCCGCGGAAATCCGCAGACAGATGGTGACTATGTCATCCAGGAACTTGACGTGGAACTGTCCGCGCCAGGAAGAGCAATCGAATCAACCTGGTATGACGGTTCATACAACACAATCAGCGGAACATCGATGGCAACTCCGCACGTTTCCGGATTGGCAGCAAAAATCTGGGCTGCAAATCCAGGCATGAGCCATACACAGCTTCGTGCTGAGCTTCAGAACCGTGCAAAAGCTAACGACATCCTTGGCGGATCAGGAGCAGCATCTGGTGATGATTATGCTTCAGGATTTGGATTCCCGCGTGTGAAGTAAAGATAGTATGAAAAACCGCTTAATCGAGCTGATTAAGCGGTTTTTTTGTTGGAAACGGGTGCTTGATCTTGTATGTAAACTGTGGAGCGCGAACTGGAAAAAAACGCCCGGAATTTCCAGTTCGCCAATATAATTTGATTTTCGCCAATAAGGAAGTGGAAATCGCCAATAAATTTATTTTTTCGCCAATAAAAATTGAAAATCGCCAATAAAATGATTCACGCATGAAAAAGGGTTGAAACTTGTATTGAAAACTAGACTTGAACATGCCTGTTTCCATGAAAAAAATGATATTATAGCGAAAATTTTAATTTTATAGCGACTTTCTGATTTTTATAGCGACTTTTTCGTTTTTATAGCGAAAAATTCGTTTTTATAGCGAATTGGAAATTATCCGCGATTTTTTTCGGATTTTCTACTAAAAAAACCGAGCCAATCTGACTCGGTTCAAAACTTCCTCTTACTATAAAAATTCTCAGTAAAATAAGGCTCATGCTTCGGCCCGAATGCGACGCCGACACCTAGCAGTTTAAAGTCAGACTTCAGGATGTTTTCACGGTGCCCTAGCGAGTTCATCAAGCCTTCGTGGGCAAAGATGCTGCTGAACTGTCCATACGCAAGATTCTCTCCGGCGACCGAAAACGCAATATCATCCTCTTCCATCCTGTCAAAAGGCGATTGTCCCTCAGGGTTCGTGTGGCTGAAATACGAGTTTTCCGCCATGTCGGCACTGTGCTTTCTGGCAGTGACCCTCACCTCGTCATCCCAGGTAAGAATGCCAAGACCGTGCATCAACCTTGAAGCATTGGTCATGTCAAACAGCTGGTATTCAAACCCTTCCTTCAAAGCCTCACTTGCCTCCGTATAAAAGCCCGCCTTGCTTTGTTCAAGTTTTTCGCTGACCATCTGGATTGCTGTTACGGTATTGTTTTGATGTTTATCATAAAAAACCGTCACATAGCTGTCATCCAAATTATAGACGTCATAGTCCTGGTCTTTTTGGAACTGGTAATAGACAAGTCCTTTCCTAATCTCGCTAAGTGGTTCCCCAAGTGACTGACGGACTTCTTCTTTTGGAGTGCCATACTTGATTCCGGTTTTAGTCGCAATCAAATCCTGGTTTGTATACAAAGCATTCACAACCCCATCTTTGCTGTAGGAAACCATTATGAAGTTTTGGAAATTTTCATGATAAGCATGCCACTCTGTTCCATACTCGTTCACGGAAACCCGTTTAGGGGCACCAAGCTGAGCTTCTACATCACCCTTTGCATCGCCAATGCCAATATTATGGAAGGTGAATGTTTTTTCAGAAGGTGTTTCCAGCTCGGGCTTAGCCACTTTGGGCAAAAGGTTTTGCTCATCCTGCGTCAATTCTTCCTTTTTCTCATTAAGCTGCCAGATCAGCTGATTAATCCCGCTGTTCACCGTTTCCAATGCTTTGCTGAGTTCGGGATTTTCTTTTAACTTATCTATTTCAGTATTTAAATTTTGAAGATTCTTTTCATTCGTCAAAAATGGCCATGCAAAGTAAAGCAAAGCCCCTAAAAGCAAGAGTGAAAATAAACGTCTCAAGAGTTTTCTCACCATCCTTCGTTCCTTATCACCAATATACCCATTAATACTTGATTAAAAAAGCATACTAGCTTGGTGACAGGGCAAACTTTGTATAGTAAAACTATCCAAAGTCAGATTTTGTGAAAACATTCACATTATGTTCAAAACTTTGCTGCTAATATCTTATGATTCAGTAGTATTATTACTATCTAGATAGTGTTTATATTGCCAGGAGGTTTTATAGTGAAAAAACTGTTGCAAATCATCATTGGATTAGGACTTATTCTGACCCCTTTTTATACAAATGCTCACGTAAAGTGGTTTACCGAAGTTGCGCCAAAGAAAGAAAGTATTGAAAATATATTATCGCCGTTATTTATGGGTCTTGCCTTACTGGCGGCAGTTGTTCTCGCTTCATTGACTATAATTATTCCGAAAATGGCTCAAATGCCGCTAATCCAAAAGTGGGATGATTACCTTTCAGGCTTCCGGAAATATTCTAGATATCTATTGAAGTACGGAACGGCAGTCGCCTTGATTATCCAGGTCACAAACGGTACCTTGTTTGCACCGGAGTTCCAGTTGGACAGCACCTTGATGACGGTTTTAGCGTGGATCACGATTGGCCTGCTCCTTGTTCCGCACCATATCTCAACAAAATTAGGGGCATCCATTTTACTGATCCTATTTATCATGGTCACGGTAAAGCATGGTATTTTTTATATGCTTGATTACGGTTTTTATGTGGCTATCATCGGCGTGCTGCTTGTCGGCAGCACTAAGCTTGAAAACGTTGGCTTCCCATTCTTATATTTGGGGACAGGACTTTCATTATGCTGGGTCGCCGTTGAAAAATGGGTATACCCAACCATGTCGCTGGATATCGTCGCAAACCACCAGGTACCTACCTTCGGCTTTGAACCAGCAGCTTTTATCGTCATGGCCGCTTTTGTAGAATTCGTAGTCGGCTACTTGCTGGTTGTCGGTATCCTGAATCGAGTGCTTGGTTTTGTAGTCACAACGATTTTTATTTTAACGACAATGTTATTCGGTTTTACTGAAATCATCGGCCACTTTATGATTCATATTGTCCTGATCATCTTCATCATCGAAGGCGTATCCTTCTATAATCCGCCAATTAAAATGCACAAAACAAGAGTGGACCAATTCATCTTTATATTTTTGAACTTCATTTTCGTCTTATCGACCTTTGTGTTGATTTATTATCGATTTGCTTAAGCAGCCTTCTTTGGGGGCTGTTTTTTCTTTTTAGAAAAAAATATAACTTACACTTCGAGAATTGTCTAGCTGCAGCGCCTAGCCCCTCGAGACGCTTCGGTCCGCCCAATGAAGTCAAAGAACGAGTTCACTGGTCGGCCCTCCAGCGCTTGTCGGGGCTGACCAAGGCGCTTTCGCATTTCATAGAATTATCAGACCTTTTGTTGACGCTTGCTTCTGTTCTTTGTTACGATTTCTCTAGTTGCAAATGGAATGGGAGAGATGACGATGAAGCCTTATTCTTTTCAACCTGATGCGGAATTTGCCGCACAGCTTGACCGCGAAGATCTATTAGCCCGTTACCGGGATGAATTTTACCTGAAACCTGATTCAATCTATCTTGATGGAAACTCGCTTGGTCTTCTTTCAAAGCGGGCTGAACAAACATTGCTTGAATCATTGGCCGACTGGCGCGAGCTTGGCATCGATGGCTGGATGGAAGGCAACCATCCGTGGTTCTATTTATCTGAAAAACTAGGAGAATTGACTGCTCCGCTTGTTGGTGCCGCTCCTGAAGAGGTTATTGTAAGCGGATCCACAACAGTCAACCTGCATCAGCTGGTGGCTACTTTTTATAAGCCTGAGGGGAAGAGGACAAAAATTCTTGCTGATGAATTGAATTTCCCGTCCGATATCTATGCGCTTCAAAGCCAGCTGCGAATCCATGGCTATGATCCGGATACGCACCTGATCAGAGTGAAAAGCAGGGATGGCAGGTTCTTGGCTGAGGACGATATCATTGAGGCAATGACCGAAGAAATTGCGCTTGTTGTGCTGCCGACTGTGCTGTACCGCAGTGGGCAAATCCTCGATATGGAGCGGTTGACAAGGGCGGCTCACCAGCGTGGAATCCTTATTGGCTTCGATGGCTGCCATTCAATTGGCGCAATTCCTCATGCTTTCTCTGATTGGGGAGTCGACTTTGCCTACTGGTGCAATTATAAGCATTTGAATGGCGGGCCAGGGGCTGTGGCAGGTCTTTATGTGAACTCGAAGCATTTTGGCACGAAGCCTGGTCTTGCAGGTTGGTTCGGTTCAAGGAAAGATAAACAGTTTGATATGGAGCATGTTCTGACACCTGCAGAGAATGCCGGTGCCTACCAGATTGGTACACCACATGTGTTGAGCCTTGCTCCTTTACTTGGCTCATTGGAAATGTTCGCCGAAGCGGGAATTCAGAATATCCGCGAAAAATCATTGAGGATTAATCAATATCTAATGGACCTGATTCAGCATGAGTTAGGCGAAGCAGGTTTTAAAATCGGCAGTCCTGTTGAAGATTTTAAACGTGGCGGCCATGTCAGTCTTGAGCACAAAGAAGCAGCAAGGATTTGCAAGGCGTTGAAGGAAAAAGGAATCATCCCTGATTTCCGCGCTCCGAACATCGTCCGACTGGCACCTGTGGCCCTATACACTTCTTACACTGATGTCTGGAATGCTGTCCAGATGTTAGAAGAAATCATGGATCATAAATTATACGAGAAATTCAGCAATGAGCGCGGAGTTGTAGCGTAGGGGGGAGTCTGGCAATGAAGGAAGAACAAAAAACTTCACATGAAATTCATACCGATTTTTCAAAAGAGCTGTCTTACGGAAGTTATCTGCAATTGGATAACATCCTATCGAGCCAGCACCGCTTGTCTGATCACCATGATGAAATGCTGTTCATCATCATCCACCAGGCTAGCGAGCTGTGGATGAAGCTGATTTTACATGAAGTGAGCGCGGCGATTGACTGCATCCGTAAAAATGACCTGGAGCCATCCTTTAAGATGCTGTCGAGGGTGTCGAGGATCCAGCAGCAGCTGATCCAGTCGTGGAGTGTACTATCGACGCTGACTCCGGCTGAGTATATGGAATTCCGAGACAAGCTTGGCCATTCATCAGGTTTTCAATCCTATCAGAACCGTTTGATTGAATTTGCTTTGGGACAAAAACAATCTCATGTTCTATCTGTTTATAAGCACGATGCGGACCTGTATAAAAAGATGGAGGATGCGCTGTATGAACGGTCGATTTATGATGCGGCGATCGGTGCGATGGCGATGCGCGGCCTGCCGATAGATGATGCAGCCTTAAATCGTGATTGGTCTGCTCCATACGAACCAAATGCCAGTGTCGAGGAAGCGTGGCTGACGGTGTACCGTAACGTCGATCAATATTGGGATTTATATGAGCTTGCGGAGAAGCTTGTCGATATCGGCAGCCAGCAGCAGCTTTGGCGTTTTAACCATATGAGTACTGTTGAACGGATTATCGGCCACAAAACTGGAACAGGCGGTTCCGCCGGTGTATCCTATCTGAAAAAGGTCGTAGACCACCGATTTTTCCCTGAGCTATGGAGCCTGAGGACGAAGCTATAAAATAAGGGCTGATTACTAGAGATTGTTGTTAAAATCCTAAAGCCGATTTTAACGTATATAAAGTTATTTTGCTGGTCGGTATTAAGTTTGCATGCTCTTTTCTCTTTATAAAGGAGTCAAGGATGCAAAGAAAAAGTGTCATTCAATCCTATTTTGTAGTCAATAGTTTGAGAAAAGAGCTTAAAAGAAAGAAGGAAACAGTATGGGAAATTGGATTGATATTTCGCAGGTTTTAAATGATAAAATTCCTGTTTGGCCGGGCGACACTCCATTTCATTATGAAGTGAGCTGGGGAATGGAAGAAAGCGGCTCTGTGAATGTCGGACAGGTGACGATGAGCACGCATACCGGCACGCATATCGATGCGCCTTTCCATTTCGAAAACGATGGAAGAAAAGTGATCGATCTCGACTTTAACCTTTATATCGGCCCTGCAAAGGTCATCCATTTGCAAAATCCAGCCAGTATCGGAGTTAAGGAAGTAGAATCTTTGGATTTGCAGGGGGTCAAGCGTTTGATGATCCGTACGGACGCGTGGCAGGATAAGACTGTGTTCCCTGAATCCATTCCGCATATCGAGCCTGAATTGGCTGCTTATCTTGCTGAGCAAGGAGTGCAATTGCTTGGTCTTGATTTGCCATCGGTCGATCCATTGGATAGCAAGGAACTGAGGGCCCACCATGAATTGAACAGCCAGGGCATTCATATCCTTGAAGGATTGGTACTTGATAAAATTGAACCAGGAGAATACGAGCTCGCTGCTCTGCCTCTGCCGCTGGAACAGGGTGACGGCAGTCCTGTCAGAGCCGTGATCCGTGAAATTAAATAAAGTTAGAAGAGGGAGGCTGCCATTTGGTGCAGTCTCTTTTTTGTCGAAAATTTTGCCACAAACATTGTTGACCGATGTGGTCAATGAGGAGTAAGATGTAATTGACCGATGTGGTCAATAATAATTTAAGGAGGGCGTTATGTCTTCAAAGTTTTTAAGCTTGAATCCTGAAAAGCAAGAACGAATCCTGAACGCCGCTCTAAAGGAGTTTGCCCTGAAAGGATACGAAAAGGCATCCACGAATGAAATCGTCAAATCAGCAGGCATCTCAAAAGGACTGCTATTCCACTATTTTAATAACAAGAAAGAACTTTATCTGTTCCTTTATAACCACTTTGCCGGTGTGATGGTAGAAGAGTTCTTTAATGAATTGGACCTGAGCGAACGCGACATTTTCGAACGGATGAAAACGCTGATGATCCTGAAAAACAAACTGATGGCAAGGCATCCGGAAGTATTCGACTTCATGGTGGCAGCCTCCATGGAAACCGCGGAAGAAGTAAAGGAAATATTGAATAACACAAATACAGAGCTGATCCAGGCAAGTTACAGCAGGCTATTCGAGAATATTGACATCACTAGGTTCAGAGCTGGAGTCGACATCCAGCGAGCCATCAACATCATAATGTGGACACTCCAGGGCTTCAGCAACCAGGAATTAGAAAAAGCCAAAAAGCTGAACAAAGCACATCACGACTTTGATGAAGCATTCAAAGAAGTCGAAGTGTATATCGAGATGATGAAGAAGGCTTTTTACAAGAATGTCTAAGAAAAAGAGAATGAAAAGATAAAAAGAATTATAATCTGGGAGGGTCTGGCATGAACGTGATTGAGATTAAAAATCTGACTAAAATGTACGGCAAGGCCAGGGGAATTGAGGATGTTAGTTTCAATGTGAAGGAAGGAGAAATTTTCGGGTTCATTGGCCCGAATGGCGCAGGGAAATCAACGACGATCAGGACGTTACTATCATTGATTTATCCAACGAGCGGCAGCGCGACGATATTTGGAAAAGATATCATCACCGCTGCTCCGGAAATCAAAAAGGATATCGGGTACCTGCCATCTGAGGTATTTTACTATGACAATATGAAGGTTATGGATCTGCTCAAGTATTCCGCAAGCTTTTACAAAAAGGACTGCACAAAGCGGATTAAAGAGCTTGCTGACATCATGGAGCTCGACCTTACGAAGAAAATCGATGACCTTTCGCTTGGTAACAAAAAGAAGGTTGGCATCGTTCAGGGACTGCTTCATGAACCGAAGCTAATTATCCTTGATGAACCGACGAGCGGGCTGGATCCGCTCATGCAGCAGAAGTTCTTTGACCTTCTTGAAAAAGAAAACAAGAAAGGCGCGACGATTCTCTTTTCTTCTCATATTCTCAGCGAGGTGCAGAGACTGTGCGACAGGGTTGCGATTATCAAGGATGGCCGGATTGTCACTGTCGAGAAAATCAGCACGTTAAAAGAAAACACCTACAAGAAATTCAAAATCGAAACCAATTCCGTAATCGATAAAACCCTTTTCAATATTGACGGTGTGAACCAGCTTGTGCAGGACGGTGGATTGGTCAGCTTCCTTTTCAGAGGCAACATCAATTCCATCACGAAGAAAATTGCTGAAATCGAGATTGCGAACCTATGGGTCGAGGAGCCTGACTTGGAAGAGATCTTCATGCATTACTATGAAAAGGAGGAATAGAACATGAATATATTCCTTCATGAACTGAAGGCATATCGAAAGTCGACTATTATATGGACCTTGTCGTTGGTGGCGATGGTTGTCTTGTTTTTATCAATGTTTCCTTCCTTTTCAAAGGATGCAGAAGAGTTTAAGAAGCTGCTTGAAGGATTCCCGGTTGAATTAAGGAAAGCAATTGGATTGTCAGTGGACAGCATCGCGACATTGATTGGTTTTTTCTCTTACGCATTCCTATACCTGAAGCTAGCGGGCGCCATCCAGGCTATGAATCTTGGAACCTCGATCCTATCAAAGGAAACACGGGAAAAGACAGCCGACTTTCTGCTCACCAAGCCAGTGACAAGGACTCAGGTAGTCACTTCCAAGCTGTTGGCAGCGCTGGTTTCGCTGGTAATCACCAACATCGTTTTTATCGGAGCGACTTTCGTGATGGCGTCTATTGTAGAAGGTGACGATTTTAACAAGCAAGCTTTGTTCCTGATTGCTATTTCCCTGTTTTTCATCCAGCTAATGTTCATGGCACTAGGAATTATCATTTCGGTAATTTTCCCGAGAATAAAATCGGTGATATCCGTTTCACTAGGTACTGTTTTTGGATTTTTCATGCTCGGAATGATCAGTTCGACGACAGAAGATGAAGCCCTGCGTTATTCGACGCCGTTCAATTACTTTGATTCAACGTACATCACACAACATTCAAGCTATGAAACTTCATTTGTCATAGGGGGGGTAATTTTTATCATCGCTGCGGTCTCGGCCAGCTATTATTTTTACGCAAAAAAAGATGTCCATTCCGTTTAGGGAGGAGGGAAAGTCATGAATTTATTTAAAAGGGAAATGAAAGCAAACCGAAAGTCCTTAATTATCTGGAGCATCGGAGTCGTCTTCATGGTCGCCGCGGGCATGGGCAAGTACTCAAGCCTTGAAGGGACGGGGCAATCGATGAATGCGCTGATGGCTGATATGCCTAAATCTTTGCAGGCCATCATGGGAACGGGGTCACTCGATCTGTCCACACCGGTTGGTTATTACGGAGTCTTATTCTTATACCTGACTGTGATGGCAGCCATTCATGCCGCGATGCTCGGCTCGAACATCATTGCCAAGGAAGAGCGTGACAAGACGGTCGAGTTCCTGCTGGTCAAACCAGTTTCAAGAACGAGAATGATAACATCCAAACTAATAGCCGCTTTGGTCAACATTCTGATTTTCAATATTGTGACCTTCGCTTCCTCTGTGGCAATGGTCCAGAAATATGCGGAAGGCGAAAGTGTGATCGGGGATATTTCCTTATTGATGGCCGGGATGTTCATCCTACAGCTGATCTTCCTGGTTATCGGAACCGCAATCGCTGCTATCTATAAAAATGCGAAAAAAGCCACATCGCTGGCAACAGGAATCTTGCTTATCCTTTTCATTTTATCAATAGCAATTGATATGAATGAAAAGCTGGATGGATTGAAGTTCCTGACTCCATTTAAATATTATGACGCGAAGCTTGTTTTGGAGGAAGGCGGGTTCGAACCGCTTTATCTGGCACTGTCAGCCGTGCTGCTGTTCGGGTTGACAATCGTGACCTACGTATTTTATCGAAAAAGAGATATGAATGTTTGAGAATCCCGGGAATCCGGGATTTTCTTATTGGAGATGGAGATTTTTATTGGGTATTTTGTGAATACCACACATTTTTTCTCCAAAGTGTATAGGCATTCCACGAATTTTTCACCTAATAACGGGAGCGTGAAGCTTAATTCCGCGAAATACCCACCTGATTCCGCGAAAAAGACGCTTAATTTCGCGAAATACCCACTTAATTCCGCGAAAATCCAGGATAATTCCGCGAACTGGAAATTATCAAGGATTTTTTCCAGCAACCTCGTTCACATTTTAGTAAAAAAACTCCCATCTTCCTTTGAATTTCCGGTGATATACTTTAAATATGTTAAATACTGCACATACCTAGTTAATTCAACTATAGGATAATCAATACATTACTAAAGAATAGGTGAGCGGAATGGATGAAAAGAAGGTCATTGTTGTTGGCGGCGGGATTACTGGACTCGCAACAGCATATTATCTCCAAAAGGAAGCAAGGGAAAAGCAACTGCCCATCAAAGTAAAATTGGTTGAGGCAAGCGATCGTCTTGGCGGTGTCATCAGTACGGAGAAGCGAGACGGGTTCGTCATTGAAAGAGGACCGGATTCTATCATAGCGAGAAAAAAGAGTGCTATGAGATTGATAGAAGAAGTTGGACTTAAAGATAAAATCATCTCCAATACTGCCGGGAGATCTTATATTTACGCGAGAGGCAAGCTTCACACTATGCCTGAGGGGTCTTTCATGGGCATCCCAACAAAGGTGACGCCATTTGCGTTATCTGGATTATTTTCACCGCTTGGGAAATTGCGTGCGGCGGGGGATTTTATTTTACCAAAAGGCGAGCCGAAAGCAGACCAGTCGCTCGGAGTCTTTTTCCGCCATCGGCTTGGCGACGAGGTGGTCGACAACCTGATTGATCCACTATTGTCAGGTATCTATGCTGGCGATATTGATGAACTCAGCTTGATGGCGTTGTTTCCGAACTTCTATGAAATCGAACAGAAGCATCGGAGCCTTGTGATTGGATTAAATAAATCGATGCCAAAGCCGCCAAAAACAGCTAAAAAGCCTGGTTCTAAAAAAGGAATGTTCATCTCATTGTCAACGGGCCTTGAGGAGCTGATTCACCAGGTCGAGAGCCGACTGGAAGAAGGAACGATCGTGAAAGGAACGTCTGTAAAAAAGGTAGTGAAAACAGGCAGTACCTATCAAGTCCACTTTGAAACTGGAGAGGTTGAAACAGCGGCCAGTGTCGTCATCACGACTGACCATTTCCATGCGCAACGCATGCTTTCGGAGTATGCATTCATGGAACAATTCAAAGATATGGCATCCAATTCGGTGGCAAATGTCGCGATGGCATTTCCGAAAACGGCGATTGAAAAAGATATCGACGGAACAGGCTTCCTCGTTTCGAGAAACAGTGATTTCCGGATCACTGCATGTACGTGGACACACAAGAAATGGCCTGGAACATCTCCTGAAAATATGGCTTTGCTCCGCTGCTATGTCGGCAAACCGGATGACCAGGAAGCGGTCGAACTATCAGATGATGAAATCGTCGAACTGGTGTTGAAAGATTTGAACAAGACGATGAATATCACTGAAAAGCCAATCTTCCATGTCGTAACCAGATGGAGAAGAGCGATGCCTCAATATACGGTGGGGCATCTTGAAAAGATTGCTCATGTTAAAAAGAAACTCGACGAGGAACTCCCAGGTGTTTTCCTTGCCGGAGGGTCATTTGAGGGTGTTGGCATACCTGGTTGTATCGATCAGGCGGAGGCTGCGGTCGATAAAGTAATCGCGCATCTGTCCTTATAACAATTCCTGCCGCTATCTTTTAAAGATGGCGGTTTTTACTTTTAATAGAGAGATAACCAAATACTTCTTTTTTAATATCATAATCTTCTGTAAAATAGAGTTATAAGGTTGAAAAAGTTTGGAGAGATCTCTATGCGAAGTAGTTTCCCTATATTTGGGACAGATGATGAAACGATCTATAATCCTGATGAACTGCTGAGTTTATTTTTGGATTGCACGGCTGACGGATTTGCTATTGTCGATATGGAGAATCGTTTTTTAAGGATCAACCATAAGTATACGGAAATTTTCGGCTATACAGAAGAAGACTTGATTGGGAGAACTTTTTATGAGTTTTCAAATCCCGATTTCGTCCCGGGAATCATTTCTGAAGTGCAGAATGGAAAAGCATTTACCAATATGATAACGAAACGATTCCATAAAGATGGTTCCATGCTGGATATTGCAGTCTCTTATTCTCCTTTCCGGAATAAGCATGGGAAAATCATAGCGATCATTGCGATATACCGTGATATCACCAAAATAGTGAGCATGGAGAGTGAACTAAATAGAACCCGGGAATTGTATGAATTGATCACCGAAAATACGAGTGACATGATCAAGGTGATTAATAAGGATAAGATGATTGTGTACGCTTCACCCTCACATGAAAAAGTAATCAGTCTGAAGCCGGAGCAAATTGTAGGCAGAAGCTTGAGTGAATTTTTGTCGGCTGAGGAAGATGCCATTCTTGATAAAAAGCTGGCGGAAATTATCGAAACAGGCGAGCCGCAGATTTTACGGAAGAAGTTTACGACTTGTGACCAAAATATCGTTTACACAGAGTACAATTTTTCACCGATATATAATGAGAAAAAAGAGATAGAGTCCTTTGTCAGTGTCGGCAGAAATATTACGGACCGGGTCAAGCAGGATGCTACCATCCGGAATCTGGACAGGCTTTCTGTCACCGGCCAGCTGGCAGCGGGAGTGGCTCATGAAATCCGCAACCCGCTGACTTCGTTGAAGGGATTTTCGAAGTTATTGCAGACATGCCTCGATAAGAAGAAGCAAGGTGATTACCTTGCCATCATGATGAATGAACTCGATAGGATCGATACGATTGTCAATGAGTTCATGTCACTGGCAAAGCCTCAGGCGGTGCAATATGTAAAAGAAGATCTGAAGTCAATCCTGGACAGCACAATTAACATCATTCATCCGCAGGCGCTAATGCATAATGTCCAAATCATCACTAATTATCCAGAAAAGAATTGTAAGCTGTCATGCAATTCGCACCAGCTAAAGCAAGTATTTCTAAACTTCTTAAAAAATGCGATTGAATCGATGGCTGAAGGGGGAAATATCTATATCGACCTTCAGATGAATGAACCGGGTAAAGTGCTGGTAAGCATTGTCGACGAAGGAGCAGGCATCGAATCGGACCGGTTGCGATACCTTGGAACGCCTTTTTATACCACAAAAGATAAAGGAATCGGGCTTGGACTGACCGTCAGCAATAAAATCATCCAGGAGCATAATGGCACAATGAAGATTGTCAGTGAAAAAGGCCAAGGGACCACAGTGATTGTTGAATTGGATTGTCTTGAGACATCCTCCTAATAAAAAGAGCGGCTTCCTGAACGTGAACTGTGCCCCCGTTTGCG
>NZ_JAGGQL010000012.1:0-10218 GCF_018613315.1 Bacillus sp. ISL-37
AGACAAAATCTCAGACATAAAGCGAAAATATGTCCGAACCCGGTGCAAATTCAAACAAAATCCCAGGGCGGAAGTGAAAATATGTCCGAACCCGGTGCAACTTCGGACAAAATCCCAGAGCGGAAGCGAAAATATGTCCGAACCTGGTGCAACTTCAGACAAAATCTCAGGTCAAAAGCGAAAAAATGTCAGAACCCGGTGCAACTTCAGACAAAATCTCAGGCCGGAAGCGAAAATATGTCCGAACCTGGTGCAACTTCAGACAAAATCCCAAGGTCGAAGCGGAAATATGTCCGAACCCTGGTCAACTTCGGACAAAATCACTAGTCTAAAGCGGAAATATGTCCGAACCTGGTGCAACTTCAGACAAAATCTCAGGCCGGAAGCGAAAATATGTCCGAACCTGGTGCAACTTCGGACAAAATCCCAGGGCCGAAGCGGAAATATGTCCGAACCCTGGTCAACTTCGGACAAAATCACAGGTCAAAAGCGAAAATATGTCCGAACCCTGATCAACTTCAGACAAAATCTCAGGCCGGAAGCGAAAATATGTCCGAACCTGGTGCAACTTCAGACAAAATCTCAGGTCAAAAGCGAAAATATGTCCGAACCCTGATCAACTTTGGACAAATCACAGGTCAAAAGCGGAAATATGTCCGAACCCGGTGCAACTTCAGCCAAAATCACAAGGCGGAAGCGGAAATATGTCCGAACTCGGTGCAACTTCAGCCAAAATGACGAGCTCAAAGTGAAAATATGTCCGAACCTGGTGCAACTTCGGACAAATTTCCAGGCCGGAAGCGGAAATTTTATCCTAATCCACGGCCTGTTCAAAAGAAGTAAGCAGTAAGTGGATGATTGATCCCAACCAATCCAAACAAAAGGCCATCTCCTCACCGGAGATGGCCTTCATCAGTTTCCTATTTCGCTGTCGGACCGCCTTTTTCTTCGATCACGGACGGTACGTTTGAGAACTTCTTAAAGTTTTCGCGGAACTTGCCTGCAAGTTCATTTGCTTTTGCGTAGTAGGCTTCTTTGTCGCTCCATGTCTTGACTGGCTGAAGGACGTCGTCAGGTACACCTGGTACGTGTGATGGAATATCAAGGCCGAAAATTTCGTCTTTGACGGTTTCGACGTTGTTCAGTTCGCCTTCAAGTGCTGCCTGGACCATTGCGCGAGTGTATGCAAGCTTCATTCGGCTTCCGGTTCCATACTCTCCGCCTGTCCATCCTGTGTTCACAAGGAATACCTTCGCGTTGTGTTCATCGATTTTTTCACCGAGCATTTCCGCGTATCTTGTTGCTGCCAGCGGAAGGAAAGGTGAGCCGAAGCAAGTCGAGAACGTTGCTTGCGGTGAAGTGATACCGCGCTCCGTACCTGCCAGCTTTGATGTATAGCCGCTCAAGAAATGGTACATTGCCTGTTCCTTTGTAAGCTTGGCGATTGGAGGCAGAACTCCGAAGGCATCGGCCGTAAGGAATACGATCGCGTTTGGATGTCCGGCAATGCTTGGGTCCACGATGTTTTCAATTGCCTGGATTGGATAAGCTGCACGTGTATTTTCAGTCAGGCTGCCGTCATCATAGTCGGCAACACGGGTTTCTTCATCGACAACGACATTTTCAAGTACAGAACCGAAACGGATTGCATCATAAATTTGCGGTTCTTTTTCCTTGGATAAGTTAATGCACTTAGCATAGCATCCGCCCTCGATGTTGAACACACCGTTAGCTGACCAGCCGTGCTCATCATCACCAATCAGGCGGCGATTGTTATCAGCTGATAAAGTTGTCTTTCCTGTTCCGGATAGACCGAAGAACAATGCAACATCGCCTTCGCGTCCCACATTTGCGGAGCAGTGCATGGACAGGATGTCGTTTTCAGGCAGCAAATAGTTCATCACGGAGAATATCGATTTCTTCATTTCACCCGCATATTCTGTTCCGCCGATCAACACGACGCGCTGTTCAAAAGAAACAATGATGAATGTCTCGGAATTCGTTCCATCAACTTCAGGGTCCGCTTTGAAAGTTGGGGCAGAGATGACCGTAAATTCAGATTCATGACCAACAAGCTCTTCCTCAGTTGGTCGGATGAACAATTGATGGGCGAAAAGGTTGTGCCACGCGTATTCATTGATTACCTGGATCGGAAGCTGGTATTTCTTATCAGCACCTGCAAATCCTTTGAATACAAAAACTTCCTCTTTTTCTTTAAGGAAATTCAATACCTTATTATATAGTTTTGTGAAAGATTCCTCGGAAATCGGCTGGTTGACGGAGCCCCAGTCAATTTTGGCCTTCACGGATTCTTCCTCGACAATGAATTTATCTTTAGGTGAACGGCCAGTATACTTACCAGTGGTTGCTCTTACAGCACCAGTGGAAGTCAGGAGCCCTTCGTTTCGGTTAAGGATTTTTTCAACAAGCTGGGGAACTGATAACTGTACCTTTACATTGCTTCCTTTTAATAATGCTGAAAGTTCATTTGATATTCCTACAACATTCATCGGAGAATACCTTCCTTTTTAAAAGTTTAATATTTTGTAAGTGTTTACATCTCGGTATTAGTATAACACATTGGTTTAATTAATCTATACTAATGACTCGAAAAATTACCTTGTACCTAACTTGCGTTATATAATTCTTTCTTTATATAGTCAAGCAAAAAGAAGCTTTTCAAGGCCATTTTATTATATAAAAAAACTTTCCACAACAATCGACAATTTTACCGAGAAAATCATTGACATGCAATTGTAGTTTCGTTATGATTTGGTCTTGAACGGATACTCTCTTATCCCGAGCTGGTGGAGGGACAGGCCCAATGAAACCCAGCAACCTGCAGACGTGAAAGCTCAGCTTAATGAAATGCTGATTTTTTCCGGGCAAAGGTGCTAACCTGACGCAAGGGAACTGCCCTTGAACGATAAGAGCGAAAGGCGCGGATTTAAGCATAAACCTTTCCTCGAAATTGGAGAGGTTTTTTATATTGCTTTTTTCTGTCCAATTGCATGAGAATGCAACCGGACTGCCTTCTTTGGTGTCATTGCTCCCGTGGGTGAAAATTAGAAAAAAAGAAATTCACCATGAATCAAAAACAAATTTTTCTAATAAAAACTCAGCGTTTATTTCATACTACATAGGGAATGAGTACCGTATCAACCGAGGTCTGTATTGGGACAGCCTCGATCAATTTTTATAAATGAGGGAGGAACTCAGATGTCAAACAAACGCCGTTTGTTCACTTCTGAATCAGTAACAGAAGGCCATCCGGATAAAATTTGCGATCAGATTTCTGACGCGATTTTGGATGCGATCCTTGCAAAAGATGCTAACGCACGTGTTGCTGCTGAAACATCAGTTACGACAGGCCTAGTACTAGTTGCAGGGGAAATCACTACATCTACATACGTAGATATTCCGAAAATTGTTCGTGAAACAGTCAAGGAAATTGGCTACACTCGCGCTAAGTACGGTTTTGATTCTGAAACTTGCGCAGTTTTGACTTCAATCGACGAGCAGTCTGCTGACATCGCAATGGGTGTTGACCAGGCACTTGAAGCGCGTGAAGGGCAAATGTCAGATGAGGAAATCGAAGCAATCGGAGCGGGAGATCAGGGCTTGATGTTCGGTTTTGCCTGCAACGAAACGAAGGAGCTTATGCCTCTTCCGATTTCATTGGCACACAAGATTTCACGCCGCCTGACTGAAGTACGCAAGGAAGAGATCCTTCCATACCTTCGTCCGGACGGAAAAACTCAAGTAACAGTTGAATACGATGAGAACGACAAGCCTGTCCGTATCGATACAATCGTTATTTCAACTCAGCACCACCCGGAAGTTTCGCTTGAGCAAATCCAGCGCAATCTTAAAGAACATGTCATCAATCCTGTTGTACCAGCAGAATTAATCGACGAGAACACAAAATACTTCATCAACCCAACTGGCCGTTTCGTCATCGGCGGACCACAGGGTGATGCAGGTCTTACTGGCCGCAAGATTATCGTTGATACTTACGGCGGATATGCTCGCCACGGCGGCGGTGCATTCTCTGGTAAGGATCCGACAAAAGTTGACCGCTCAGCTGCATACGCTGCACGTTACGTTGCGAAGAACATCGTAGCTGCTGGCCTTGCTGAAAAAGTTGAAGTTCAGCTTGCTTACGCAATCGGCGTTGCTCGTCCGGTATCGATTTCAATCGATACATTTGGCACAGGCAAAGTGAGCGAAGATGTCTTGATCGACGTTGTTGAAAACAACTTCGACCTTCGCCCGGCTGGTATCATCAACATGCTTGACCTGCGCAAGCCAATCTACAAGCAGACAGCTGCTTATGGACACTTCGGCCGTTCAGACGTTGACCTTCCATGGGAGCGTACAGACAAGGCTGAGGTACTTCGCACTCAAGCTCAAGGAAAATAAAATCACAAAGGGAGTTGCATAGAAATATGTAACTCCCTTTATTATTTGCCGTCTAATCCAGGGAAGACGCAAAAGTCCTTAAGGTTTGCGAATGGTCCAAAAGGTGTAAAATAGAGTATTACCTTAAATTTCCCTTAGATTTTACTGCAAAAACTTTGCGTTTAATGATAGTATTAGATGGTATGTTTTTAGACAGTAAAATCACTGGAAAAATAACAATCAATTTTTATCTGAAATGGAGAAGGTGAAGTACATAATGTGTGGCTTTATCGGTTGTGTACATGAAAATGCACAGGAATTCAGCAGCGATGACAAGCAGCTGTTTAAAAATATGAATGACATCATCACCCACCGTGGTCCCGATGATGATGGGTATTTCTATGATGAGCATATCCAGTTCGGCTTCCGCCGTCTGAGCATCATTGACCTTGAGGCTGGCCATCAGCCATTGACGTATGAAAATGAACGCTACTGGATCATTTTCAACGGAGAAATCTACAACTATCTTGAGCTTCGTGAAGAGCTGATAGAAGAAGGGCTTACCTTCGAAACTCATTCGGACACTGAAGTCATCATTGCCCTATACAGCCATTATAAAGAGCAGGCTGTTGACAAGCTTCGCGGGATGTTCGCGTTTGTCATCTGGGATAAACAGGAACAGATTCTTTACGGTGCGCGTGACCATTTCGGCATCAAGCCATTTTTCTACTTTGAAGATGAGAATCGTACATTCTTCGGGTCTGAAAAGAAGAGCATTTTGCTTGCGCTTGAGAATGATGTCCTCGATTACAAGGCACTGCAGCATTATTTGACTTATCAATTTGTGCCTGAACCTAATACAATGTCCGAAGGCATTTACAAGCTTGAGCCAGGGCATTATTTTACAAAGAAAATCGGTTCGCCGATGGAAATCAAGCGTTACTGGAAAGCGAGCTTCTCGCCGATCCATAAATCAGAGGATGAATTCACGAAGGAAATCCGGGATGTCCTGTTCGAATCGGTGAAAATCCACATGCGCAGTGATGTGCCAGTTGGTTCTTTCCTTTCTGGCGGAATTGATTCTTCGATCATCGCATCGATTGCGAAGCAGTATCATCCTTCAATCAAGACATTCTCTGTTGGGTTTGAACAAAATGGCTTCAGCGAGATTGATGTCGCGAAGGAAACGGCTGATAAACTCGGAGTTGAAAACATCAGCTATGTGATCAGTCCGCAGGAATATATGGATGAACTTCCGAAAATCATGTGGCATATGGATGACCCGCTGGCTGACCCGGCTGCTATACCTTTGTACTTTGTTGCCCGTGAAGCAAGGAAGCATGTAACGGTTGTCCTTTCCGGAGAAGGCGCGGATGAACTGTTCGGAGGATATAACATTTACCGTGAGCCGCAGGACCTTGAAATGTTCAATAAGATTCCCCAGGTAGGCAAGTCGATGCTGAAGGGCATTTCAAAAATGATGCCAGAGGGCATGAAGGGCAAGAGCTTTATCGAACGCGGCGTGACACCAATGGAAGAGCGTTACATTGGAAACGCGAAGATGTTCACTGAAAAAGAGAAGAGCGAGCTGCTCCACGTTTATAATGGACAGTACGATTACAGGGATATCACAAAGCCTCTTTATCGTGAGAGCAGAGGCTACGATCCGGTTGATACAATGCAATATATTGATATCCACACTTGGATGCGCGGCGACATTTTACTGAAGGCTGATAAAATGACGATGGCTCATTCTTTGGAGCTTCGCGTACCATTCCTTGATAAGATTGTTTTCGAAACAGCTTCAAAGATTCCTACAAGCTTGAAAACAGCTAACAACACAACCAAGTACATTTTGCGTAAAGCTGCTGAAGGTGTTGTACCTGATCACGTTCTTACACGCAAAAAGCTTGGCTTCCCGGTGCCGATTCGCCACTGGCTGAAGAATGAAATGAATGACTGGGCAAAGAACATCATCAAGGAAAGTAACACAGAGCATCTTATCAATAAGTCTTACTTATTGAAGCTACTGGATGACCACTGCCAGAACAAGGCTGACAACAGCCGTAAAATCTGGACGGTGCTGATGTTCATGATGTGGCATGATGTTTATGTCGAAAAAAAATACTCCTTCCAGAAGGAGTATGAGGCTCAGAAAGTTTTACAATCTTAAAAATCAGGGAAGGTAGGTAATTGCTTGCCTTCCCATCTGCACCCAGGCTTCCACGAAGTCTTTCATGGGTGCTTTTTTATTTTTCTCACCTGTCAACGGGTCGTTGAAATAAACGAAATTTTCATCATAGCCGGTAACCAATACAGAATGCTCTTTTGTGGTAACTTTGACTTCTCCATTGGGTGTATACCATGTTTGGAAAAAGCTATCATCCAATCTTTTATATTCAGTGTTCGTGATGATCCATACTGGTCGGTTATCTGATAAGTGGATTTTAAGTTCCAGGAATTCTCCGCCTGTAAGGTCCTTTATTTTCCCAGGAAGGTATTGTTGTGCCAGTTCAGCAATCGGTTTGTGGTAGACACCCAGTCCGGGTTGAGTATAGGTGTACATATTGCCGACAAATCCTTCATTTGGATCGCCAAAATAGATTTTGCCATTATTGAGACGGTATTCAGCTGGGTTTTTCTTAACGATCCTGGCAAGTGTCAGCTTGTCCACTTGAACACCCTGGTACTGCAGGAGCATGGCGAGACTAGTGACTTCGCATCCTCTTGGGAGCTCAGGCATCTGCCAGATGACCGGAGCATCCAGGAGAACCTGGTTTTTTATTGGGATGATTTCAGGTTTGTATTCTTCGACGATAGCAGCTGCCTGTCGTGGCGCACTTGGTTCAGGCTCATCAAGCCATTCCTTGACCGACTGGACAGCCTTGGCGACATGTGAAGCCTGCAGGTTCTCGAGCAGGAAAGCACCGGCCACCGATGTAAAAACAAACATGAACATCAAGATGGATTTTATCATGCTATTTTGATTTCGTATTAACAGAAAAAACAAGACTAGCAGAGGTACAACAGCCGCAATTGATATATATAACATATCCAAATCGATCACCTGGCCCGTCCGCATATTTTAAAAATTGCAGGGTATAATATATAAATTAATATCGGACTGGTGCGGGATTTGTTTAATCAATCATTATTCTTTGTTTTGGAGATTTTTATAGTACTGGCCTTTCTCCGCATACTCCCTTGAGATTCGCTCCATGTCTTGGATGTCGTCTTCATTCAGCTCGCGGATGACCTTGGCCGGCCTCCCGAATGCCAGTGTGTTCGGCGGGATTTTTTTGCCTTGAGGGACAAGGCTGCCGGCACCAATGAAAGCACCTTCTCCGATTTCAGCCTGGTCGAGGATGATGGAGCCCATCCCAATCAAGGCTTTTTTTCGGATGATGCAGCTGTGGAGGACGACCTGGTGGCCAACAGTCACTTCATCCTCAAGAATCAAAGGGTTATTGGGGCTCTGATGGAGGACAGAGTTATCCTGTATATTCACTTTATTACCGATAATGGTGGGAGCGACGTCGCCGCGGATCGAGGTATTGAACCAGACGCTCGATTCTTCGCCGATTTCGACATCTCCGCTAATCGTTACATAATCTGCAATAAAAGCGGAATCCGCTATTTTAGGTGTCTTGCCTTTGTAAGGATAAATCATTTAATACACTCCTAAATAAAATAGATTTAATTGATGCTTTCATTTTTATTTTTCATCAATTATATATTATAGTTCTTTTAAAGAAAGAAAAAGTATTTGAGTGGGGGAATGGTCATGTGGAAATGGGAAGCTGACGGGGATGCTAAGGCTGTAATCGTGATGATTCATGGTGCACTCGAGCATCACAGGCGATACGGGTGGCTAATTGAAGCTTGGCGCTCATCCGGATTTCATGTCATAATGGGTGATTTGCCTGGACAGGGATTAACAACAAGAGCGAACCGTGGCCATATTGATTCATTTGATGAATACATTCTGGAAGTGAAGGAATGGGTTGAGGCAGCCTATGAATTTGACTTGCCAGTATTTTTGCTCGGCCATAGTATGGGTGGTCTAGTGGCAATTCGCATGCTGCAGGAGGAACGTGTCGAAATTGCCGGACTCATTTTGTCATCGCCATGTCTGGGATTGGTCAGTTATCCTTCGAAAATACTGGATATGCTTTCACACGGCTTGAATGTCATTGTTCCGACTTTCCGAATCGCTTCAGGTCTGTCAGTCGAGATGGCAACCAGGAATGAAGATGTGAGGGCGGTCGACGCGAATGACTCACTATACATTACGAAGGTTTCGGTTCGCTGGTACCGCGAGCTGGCAGCGGCAATGGAGCAAGCGTTTGAAAACATGGGGAAGGTCCAGGACGTTCCAACGCTCCTGCTGCAAGGCGGCGATGATCGGATTGTGGATAAACGTTCTGTCAAGGAATGGTTCAACAATGCTCCGCTCTCCGAAAAAAGATATAAAGAATGGCCGAAGTGCTATCATGAGGTGTTCAACGAACCTGAACGCGAAGAGGTTTTTGATTATGCCCATGATTTTGTCATCAGCCAGCTGAAGGCAATCGGTTATGTTTACTAGATATTTGTTTTACATGGAAAGGATGAAGGTGTATACATGTTGATCCCATCAATGCCAGTCAGTTTAATGTATCGTGTATACAAACAAGTCCTGCCTCAAGTACACAGGGAGCTGTCATATTGGAAAAGCAGGGCAGAGGAGATTCCGAACAAAGAATTAAGGAAACAGGCCCTGGCCAGTATTGAGCATAAAACCTTCCATTGCGAAGGAGGCTCGATTTTGAGCCTGACTGCGAAGAAGAATTACAAAAAAGCGATCCGTTTCATAGTTGCTTACCAGACGATCAGCGATTACCTCGATAATCTTTGTGACCGCAGTACATCATTGGATCCAGCCGATTTCGCTGCGCTGCATGAATCAATGGCAGACGCTTTGAATCCGGACCGCCAATTGAAAAATTATTATCGGGAGCGGGAAGACCAGAATGACGGGGGATATCTCATTGAGCTGGTGACTGTCTGCCGGGAAATCCTGTCGGAGCTAGATCACTACCAGGATATCCAACAGCATTTGAGCGAGCTTTGTGATTATTATTGCGACTTGCAAATCCACAAGCATGTCGAGGTAAAAGACCGTGTCCCAAGGTTGCAAACATGGTTTGACAGCCACCGTGACAATATCCCCGAGATGGAGTGGTATGAATTCTCAGCGTGCACCGGCTCGACGCTCGGAATCTTTTGCCTCGTATCCTACGCGCTACGCGATGATTTTAAACCAGAATATGCCGATAGCATTCGCAACGGATATTTTCCATACATACAAGGCCTTCACATCCTGCTCGATTATTTCATCGATCAGGAAGAAGACCGTGAAGGCGGCGATTTGAACTTCTGTTTTTATTATGAAAATGAAGAAGTTTTGTTTGAACGGCTTCGACATTTCGTGGAAAACGCTGATCATCATACGGCCAAGCTTCCGCATCAAAGATTCCATAAACTGATCAACCGTGGCCTCTTAGGCGTCTACCTATCCGATGAAAAAGTAAGGCGCCAGGAAAGAATCAGGAAGCTGGCCAGGGAAATGATCAAGACAGCCGGCCCCGTCAGCTACTTCTTTTATATCAATGGACGAGCTTATCGATCATTGCAGAGGTGGGTTCCTTCGGGAGTGGTGAGGGCGTTTATAAAGTAGATTGCAGCCAGGGTATTGAGCCTTGGCTTGTTTTTGTGAGATTTTTGTCTGAATCCTTTTTAGTATCCATTTCTGGTGGATGACGGACAAAATTCATG
>NZ_JAGGQL010000012.1:10256-99385 GCF_018613315.1 Bacillus sp. ISL-37
GAAAAAATGTCCGTCATCAGGGCGATGACGGACAAAAGTCATGAGAAATCTCGAAAAAATGTCCGTCATCATGGCGGTGATGGACAGAAATCCGGAGAATCTTCAACAGGTGTCCGTAAAAAGGGGACCTCTCTTATCTCTTCTCAATCGCAATAATAAAGGGCGGATTGTTTTTCTGGTTAAGAAATTTATATTCCAATACATGTGCGATATTTTGATCCAATGATTTTACATACCGCAATAGATACTCACGTTCAACCTTGCCTTCTGGGTGTCCGTGGTAGATCACAATTACGATGATGCCTTCTGGGGCCATGATTTCCAGCAGCTGGTCGATGGCCGAGATGGTTGTCTCGGGGACAGTGACGATGTCCTTATCACCACCGGGAAGATAACCTAGGTTGAAAACGGCGCCGGTTATTTTTCCGAAATGCAGTGGCGGAATGCATTCAGTGATGTTTTCATGTCCGGTATGGAAAAGTGTGACCTGATCCTGCAAATCATGTTCGCGAAGCTTCGTTTTGCAGGACATGAGGGCTTCATCCTGAATATCGAAGCCGTAAATCCTCCCGGAAGGTCCGACCAGGTTGGCTAAAAATAAGGTATCATGCCCGTTGCCGACTGTCGCATCGACAGCGATATCACCTGGCTTTACGGCTAATTCAAGAAGGTTCCTGGCAAATGGAAGGATCCGTTCAAGCTTCATTTTCAATCACCACTTTGTTCCCAGTATAAAATTTCCCCTGCCAGCTATCGCGACACTTCAATTCTTTATCAATCGCATTCAGTACTTCCCATTTATTGACGCTCCACATCGGCCCGACCATCAGCTCGATCGGTCCATCCCCGGTAATTCGGTGGATGATCATTTCAGGAGGCAGTATTTCCAGCTGGTCACAGACTAATTTTACATAGTCCTCGAAGTTAAGAAATTCAAGCAATCCTTTTTCATATTGCTTAACCATTGGGGTTCCCTTCAACAAATGAAGAAGATGGATTTTGATTCCCTGAACATCAAGCTTCGCGACTTCACGTGCTGTTTCCATCATCATTTCCGGAGTTTCCATCGGCAATCCGTTGATGATATGGGAGCAAACCCTGATGCCATGCTTACGGAGCTTGTCCACGCCTTCTTTGTACGTTTCATAATCATGAGCGCGGTTGATTAAATTGGCGGTTTTTTCATGGACTGTCTGAAGTCCTAGTTCAACCCATAAATACGTTCGCTCGTTCAGCTCAGCCAAATATTCCACGACATCATCAGGAAGGCAGTCCGGTCTAGTTGCGATCGAAATCCCGACAACTCCTTCTTCGTTCAATACAGTTTCGTACTTCTCCCGCAGCACATCGACTGGTGCGTGTGTATTGGTGAAAGCCTGGAAATAGGCCATGTATTTGCCATCTTTCCATTTAGAATGCATTTTTTCTTTTATCTTTGCGAACTGTGTGCCGAGATCTTCTACTCGGTCACCGGCGAAATCTCCTGAACCAGATGCACTGCAAAACGTACAGCCGCCATGGGCTACTGTGCCATCGCGGTTCGGGCAATCGAATCCGCCATCAAGTGCAACCTTGAAAACCTTATGGCCAAAATGGTTGCGCAAATGGTAATTCCAAGTATGGTACCGTTTATCGTCAGTAGCATAGTGAAAAGGGTTGGTCTGTTTCATGCCAGAAACCTCCTAAAGCCGATTTTAACGTAATATAAAGCCATTTTGCAGGTCGTTATTAAGTTTGCATGCTCTTTTCTCAAAAAAAGTCAACTTTGCGAAGAAACATAGGCCCTTCAATCCTATTTGTTAGTCAATAGCAACAAAGTTTAAGAAAGCCTAAATGAATAATAAAAATTGTACCATTTAGAAAACGTGAATCCAATTGCAAAAAGATGACTATGTGTACCCAATATAATTGGCATCATTAAACATTGGCAAAATCGTGATAGGAAAATGTTTTGTGAACAAAATAAAGAAGAAGCAGACTTTGCTTCAGCATCAAATAAAGGAGGGGCTACAATTGGCTACACGTCAATCGGTTGACCAGTTACTTCAGCAATGTGAGGATGCAATCAATCTGGCCCAGGATCAATACAAGGATGCCGCTACTCAGCAGCATTATAATGACGGCGATTTTACCAATGCACTGCAGGCGCTCGAGGATGCATATAATGATCTGGCCAAGCTTTCCTTTAGCGCAAACTCCCAGCAGCGCGAACAACTGCACAGAATGAGGCTTCAACTGCAGCAAGTCCAAAACAATATGATTTTGCTTGATCATTAAACAGGAGGGGAAAATCTTGAAAAAGCGCTCAAAGCAGAACAATCCTGAACAAAAAACAAGGAACGGCATCAATAACCAGGATCTAGAGCTCGGAATGGACCATGATCCGGTAAAAGAAGCGAAGAAAAAATATGAACAAAGCGGCGGGCAGCCCGTAAAATCAAAATTCCATCCTGAACCAGAGCAATCTTCATAAATTTGTAACACCCTCACTTCCAAAAGGAAGTGAGGTTTTTTTGATTTTCTCTCGAGAATTGTCCAGCTCCAGCGCCTAGCCCCTCGAGTCGCTTTGGTCCGCCCAATGAAGTCAAAGAACGACTTCACCGGTCGGCCCTCCAGCGCTTGTCGGGGCTGACCAAGGCGCTTTCGCTTTTCTAATAATACCCCCCGTTCACAAATCGGATAAAACTGACGAAAATTCCGTGATTTATATCACAGAAGGGGAGCTTTTAGAAATGGTTTAAATAAGGTAGACCAAAAAGGGTCTTGAGGAAAATAAAGTTTCATTTTGGAAAAATCCCTAGCCAAAATAAATTGTCATTTTCAATGTAAGTTGTCTTGTGAAAACATTCACGAATTTGTCACATATAGAAAGGAGCCAATCAAATGAAAGTTATGAAGTTATTATCGGCCATCATTTTATTATTCATATTCCAGTTGCCTGATAAGGGTAGTGCTGAGACAAAATCCAATGTCCTGAATATGGAGGAGCTGACGATCCAGGTGATGCCAGAATATTCGTATCACCCAAAAGATAAGAAGAAGAATGCCCCACTTTTGGTCGGCTATCATGGAGCATTGAAGAACAATGCAGAAGAAGCACAAAAAGGCCAGGTAGTCATCCCGCTGCCAATGGATGAGAAGAATTTCAGGATTGGTTTTGTTGCTGATTACTCTCGTGACCTGACTGAAATGAATGAAATTCAATATGAACTTGATAAGGAAAACGGAACGATTTCCTGGGAAACGAGCGAGGAAATACAGCCGCAGGAGATCTACAAGTTTGTGATTGAGTACTATACCAACAGCATCCAGGAAAAAGACGACACTAAGACACTGACTTACGAATTTAAAAACTTCGCTGATATCGGATTGTTGAATTTGATTTTTGTTGAGCCGCTTAATTCGGAAAGCTTCAAGCTGGAGCCTGCTTCCGAGCAGCACCAGAAAAACTCTTACAACATGAACATGTTCCTCTATCAAAGCCAGGGAATGAAGCCTGGTGATGAAAAGAAGATCTCACTTGAATACAAACGAGCTGACGATAGGACTACAGCGGAAATCATGGAGGCTATGGCCGGGGATGCAAAGAAGGCCGGCACCGTAAAACAAAATGATGAAAAAATGCCTTTGTGGCTTGTCATTACAGTCGTTGGCAGTGTGTCAATTTTTGCGGCAGTACTATTGATTTTCATCATGAAGAAAAAGAAAGTAAAGCCGGTTAAAGATGATGCTTCAAATGATTATGAAGCCAAAAAGTCAAAGCTCCGTGCCATGCTGGTGGAAGGAAGCATTACCGAAGTGGAATACAACGAATTAATCAAAAAGCTGGGAGGTAGGAATTAATGTCCAAAAATAAAAAAATCGTAATGGGGTTGGCCCTTGCATCAGTAGCGTTCGTGATCATGATGTTTTCGACAATGCCAAGCGCAGGAAGCAAGGAAATCACGATTGCCGACCTCAGTAAAAATGGTTCGAAATATGAAGGCGATTATATTATGACGCAGGGCCTGCTCAATAAAGAGTCAGTAGAATGGGATGCTGACAAGCTGGAACTCCGATTCGAACTTTACGAAGAGGGGCTGGAAACGCTTCAAGTATTCCATAAAGGCATCAAGCCGGATAACTTCTCGGAGGATGTCATCGTCCTTGTGGAGGGTTTTATCCAAAAAGACGGAGTGTTCGAAGCAGAAAAAGTCCAGACGAAATGCCCGACAAAATATGAAGGCGAAGACATGGAGAACTATGATACCGAAATGCATAAGGAAATGTACAAAAATGACAAGCAGGAATAAAACAGATGGGTGGTTATCTGTATGTATCTAATTGGGAACATCTCACTCTACCTTGGAATCGTGATTTCACTTTATGGAATCATTGCCAATATCGTCGGGATCAAGAAGAAAAGCAGCAAGTGGCTAGAAAGTGCAAGAGGTGCAGTACTTTCTCTTGCTTTTGTGGCAAGCATCGCTTCTTTCCTGCTGCTCTACTTGCTCGGCACAAGCCAGTTCCAATATAAATATGTGGCTTCCTATACAAATGAAAGTCTGCCCATGGCTTATAAGTTGACAGCCTTCTGGGCAGGGAACGCCGGATCCCTGCTGTTATGGGCCGTCCTTTTAGCACTATACGCAGCAATGGTCGTTTTTTCAAAAGAAAAGAAAAACCCGATGATGCCGTATGTATCAAGCATCCTGATGGTGAACATCCTGTTCTTTTTCACAGTAATGGCACTTAATGCAAACCCATTCGAAATGACCGATAAAATTCCGGCAGACGGAAAAGGGCTTAACCCAATGCTGCAAAACCCGGGGATGATCCTGCACCCTGTAACGCTCTATATGGGCTATGTCGGATTGGCAGTTCCATTCGCGTTCGGAATTGCGGCACTGATCCTGAAAAGAATAGATTCAGAGTGGATTAAGCTGACGAGAAGGTGGACGCTGCTTGCTTGGCTGTTCCTGACGCTCGGCAATGTGATTGGCGGCTGGTGGGCATACCTTGAGCTAGGCTGGGGCGGCTACTGGGCATGGGACCCGGTTGAGAATGCGTCGTTCCTTCCATGGCTGACCGTATCGGCCTTCCTTCATTCAGTGATGATCCAGGAACGGAAAAACATGCTGAAAACATGGAATGTAAGCTTGATCATTCTGTCTTACATCCTGACATTGTTTGGGACTTTCCTTGTCAGAAGCGGAATCCTGACGAGTGTCCACGCGTTTGGTGACAGCAATCTGGGTACTTACTTTCTAGTTTTCATGGCCTTCATGATGTTGTTTTCTCTTTATATCGTGATGACAAGATACGGACTGTTAAAAAAAGATAGCAGTCCGATTGAAGCTTATTTTTCAAAAGAAAGCAGCTTCCTGCTGAACAACATGATTCTCGTTGCTGCTGCTTTCGCGGTTTTCTGGGGAACAATGTACCCGCTGATATCAGAAACATTTACCGGCACAAAGGTCAATGTCGGAGCGCCATATTTTAATAAAGTGATGGCTCCGATCCTGCTGGTGCTGATTGTATTGATGGGAATCTGCCCGCTCATTGCATGGCAAAAAGCGGTGTTCGAAAAGTTCATGAAAAATACGCTTTGGCCGCTGGCAATGGGGGTTGCCACAGCAATCATCCTATTCGCTGTTGGCGTCAAGGGAATTTACGCCATTATCGGATTATCGGCAACAAGCTTCATGTTCGGAACGCACTTGCTTGAATTCGCTAGAGGCATCAGCGCAAGACGAAAAGCTACAAAGGAAAATGTCCTGAAGGCTGCGATCAAGCTGACGGTAAAAAACCAGCGCCGCTACGGTGGCTATATCGTCCATATCGGTATTGCAGTCATCGCGGTCGGTGTCATATCTTCGCACACTTACTCAACAGAAGTGCTTAAAACGGTAGATGCCGGCAACAGCATCAAGACCGGGGATTATAGCTTGAAATTCAACGAACTTACCGAACATACGAAAAACGGCAATGGAATAGTGGAGGCCGATATCGATGTTATGTATAAGGGCAAGGATATTGGCAAAATCAAGCCTGAAAAGATCTTCTATGAAACATGGCCTGAACCATCTACAGAGGTAGCAATCAAGACAAATTGGAGCCAGGACTTATACGTCGTGCTCAGTTCCTGGGAGAACAAAGACAAAGTGACGTTCATGGTAAAAGTAAATCCATTCGTAAGCTGGATCTGGATGGGCGGAATCATCATGGTAATTGGAACAGCATTCGCCCTCGTAGGTGGCAAGCCGACAACATCCCGCTACCAAATCAATAAAGGCATTTCGAGAGTGGGAGGGTGAAGAAGATGAATAAGAAAATTCTCTTAACAACACTTCTTTTGCTTATCCTGATTCCAAGTATGACGACAGCTTTTACGTATAATTCGAAGGAATTCAAACAGATCATCGGACAGCTTGATATGCAGGGCCATGCTGACCATGAGCTATCCACCTGTTCAGTAAAAAAAATCTACTACGATGAAGTGGTTGAGATGCTGAACGGCGGCAAATCAGAACCGGAAATCATCCAGTCATATGTTGATGAATACGGGCAGGCAGCTTTAAGAACTCCGGGTGGCGGCAAAAGTGGCTGGATTGCCTGGGGAATGCCAGCTGCGGGAGTGGGAATCGGCAGCGTGATTGTCGGTGTCTGGCTCAGGAAATTGACAGTCAAGAAGGCAGAAACAAAGCTTGAGGCGAAGACAGCGTGGAAATCGGAAATCGAGAAAGAAATTACTGCAAAAACATTTGACGAAGAGCGCCGGAAGCTTTTCTAGGAGCTGATCAAAATGGATTATCTATTTTTAATAATTGGTTCACTTGTAATCATTACTTGCTTTTACTTCATCATATCTCCTTTTTTCTCATCAGGCGAGATGCCAGCTGAGGGAATGGAGGCGGATGGCGAAAAGCTGACGCTTGAGCAAGTCTATAGCGCTGTGAATGAGCTGGAGATGGACTTCTTAATGAAGAAAATCACTCGTGAGGATTTTGAGAAATTGAAAGAGGATTACCAATTGCTCGCCGCCGAAATGTTAAAAGAAGAAACGCAAGGGCGCAAGGCAAAACATCTGCCAGAGAGCAAAAAGAAGATAAAAGATGCCGAAGCAGAGGCAGAAATTCTTAGAGAACTGAAAAAGCTTCGCCAGCAGAAGGGGTGATCAGTATGGCGCCAGCCTACCATCCTGAATGGCTTGTGAAATTCTGGCACAGTACTCCGGGGTTGAACATGGTGAATCCACACTATTTGCTGATATTTTTAACTGCTGTCATTATTGTTGTCTGGTTTTTACGAAAGCAGAGGAAGCCTGCCGAGGACACCATTGGTGAGGAAGACCAGTTGTTCAAACACCTTTTACTAAGAAAAAAAGTGATTGAAGGGGAGCTGGCCGGACTTGAAGCAAGGCTGTCAGCAGCGGAAATCACTGAAGAGAACTTTGAAAAACTGAAACTTGATTACCAGAGCCATCTCGCCGAGGTAAACAAGGAACTGGAACAATACACTTAACGAAAGAGTTGGGGACCATGCTGGAACTGAAGAAAATGACCAAAATGCTGGGAGACAAACTCGTTTTAAGGAATATCACCCTTTCATTGCAAAAAGGGGAGATCTTAGCTGTGATTGGCCCGAACGGAGCAGGGAAGAGCACATTCTTTAAATGCACGGTCGGACTCCTGCAGCCAACGAGCGGGGAAATTTACCTGGACGGTAGCCTGGTTAAGAAAAATTCACCACAGGTAAAACAGCGGATTGGGTTTCTGGGTCATGAATCATTTCTTTATAATAATTTGTCCCCGCTTGAGAATCTCAAATTTTACGGGAAGCTTTACAAAGTAAAGGATCTTGACAGGAAAGCCAATGAGCTTTTGAAGGAAGTGGGGCTCTATCTTTTTCGGGATATGCCGATTCGCTCCTTTTCAAGAGGGATGATGCAAAGACTGGCCATCGCGAGAGTGCTGCTCCCGGATCCTGATATCCTGATGCTCGATGAGCCGCACACAGGCCTCGATCAGGAGGCTGTGGCCCTGCTTAATGGCATCATTAAAAGCAAACGGGACAGCGGGACGTCAATCCTGATCATCTCGCATGATTTTGAGCAGGTTCATGCACTTGCTGACAGGGGGGCCGTGCTGAAGAAAGGGAAAATCGTCTCAACAAGGCACCTTGGAAAAGAAGTAAGCCTGGCAGAGATGAAAACCTGGTACGAAGCAGAGGTGAAGAGCTCATGATTTCGATCCTTAAAGATGCGTGGACGATCGCCAGTAAAGACCTGAGCAATGAGATCAAAACAAAGCAGACGATCAGCATGATGGTCATCTTCTCGAGTCTCGTCGTCCTGATCTTCAGCTTTGCTTTCGATCCGACAAACAATATGGTAAAGGCCGTCATTCCAGGGCTCGTCTGGCTGATTACCGTGTTTTCCGGAATTCTGGGGCTGAATCGTTCCTTTCTTTCTGAACACGAAAACGATGCCCTGACTGGGTTGCGTTCGGCACCAATCGACCCTTCCAGCATCTATCTTGGAAAGGTGTTAGCGAACTTCATCCTCGTAACGGCAGTACAGCTGGTCAGCATTCCAGTCTTGTTCCTGCTGTTCGACTACCGCTTTTTTGGAAAAGTGAGCTGGTTCATTCTTGTGGTCATCATCGGTACGCTCGGTTTCATCATCGTCGGGACCTTCCTGGCCGCGCTATCGGCAAACGCCAAGAACAGCGAGATGCTTTTGCCGGTTTTGCTGCTGCCGTTGCTAAGTCCGTTGCTGATCGCCGGGGTCCAGGCAACAAGGATCATTCTTGAAAATGAAATGATTGCAGATGCTGCTTCATGGATCAGGCTGATGGGTGCTTACGATTTATTGTTCCTGGCTGCGTGCTTTTTCTTATTCGAATTTATTATGGAGGGATCTTGATGAAAAAGAATACTGGCATTATCGACCGGCTGTTGCTGTTTACGTTGATTCCGTCATTTTTTATTGCACTTTATCTGATTTTTATATGGTCACCTGTTGAAAGGATAATGGGCGCTTCACAGAAAATTTTCTACTTTCATGTGGGCAGTGCCTGGGTAGCCTTTTTGGCCTTCGGAGTCGTTGGCTATTACAGCGTGAGGGTGCTGATCAAACCAAGACTCCAGCATCATATCAATGCCGGAATTTCCGCAGAAATCGGCGTTCTGTTTACAACGATAACGCTGATTACCGGGATGATCTGGGGGAAATCGAGCTGGAATACGTGGTGGACATGGGAGCCGCGTCTTGCGACAACACTGATTCTATGGTTCATCTATGTAGCTTATCTTTTCGTCCGCAAGATGGATGGTTCAACTGAAAAAATCGCCAGGCTGTCAGCTGTTTTTGGCATCATTGGCGCCATCAATGTCCCGATTGTTTTCATGGCCATCCGCTGGTGGAACACGAAGCTGCATCCAGTCGTCTTCGGTGAAGGCAAAAACCAGTCCGGCGGCGGAATTGAACCAGATATGCTCGTCGCACTGCTGTTCTCGATTTTTACGATTACCGTGCTGTACGCGTTCCTAATGCGCAAGGGGATTGAAATTGAAAAAATGAGGCACATCGTCAAAAAGGCAAAGTCAAAAGCAATTGAAAAGCTTGCAGGCTAATTACTAAGGAGGAATTTAAAATGACTTACTTATTCATGGCTTACTCAGTTATTTGGACGTTGATCGCGGGTTATGTAGTAGTGCTTGGCCGCCGCCAGAAGCAGCTGAAAAAAGAGCTTGAACTACTTGAAGAATGGAACTCAGATTTTTAAAAAGCGGGTGAATAGAATGGGCAAAAAGATTGTTCCGGTCATTGTCATCGCTGCCGTCATCGGAGTTCTCGGCTTTTTGGTCAGTGGACTGGAAGGAAAAGCATCGGCCCAGCCTGGTGACCAGTCCATCGATTTTGAGCTGCAGGATATCGAAGGCAACACTTATAAATTATCGGATTTTAAAGGCCAGCCAGTGGTCCTTAACTTTTTCGCAACCTGGTGCGCACCGTGCATTGACGAAGCTCCTGAACTGGAAGCGTTCGGCAAGGAGTATAAGGATGCAAAGCTTTTGATCCTCGCGAAAGGTGAGTCAAAAAAGCGGATGGCAAAATACATCTCGGAAAGCGGCTCTGAGCTTACGTATCTTTTAGATACAAAAGAAGACATTTCAAAAGATTACAACGTCATCGGCCAGCCTGAAACCATCATCATCGACGGGAACGGAGTCATTGTTGAACGTTTCTCCGGCCCGACAACGAAAGACGATTTAATCAGTATGATCCAGGAAAAAGTTTCACCATAACCTTGGTTAAAGCACATCCGTGTTTTAATAAAGCTGTTTTCGCAGAAAGCTGCTAATCGACTAATGTAAAACAGGAGTAAGTTTTTTAAGGTAAAATCAAGCGAAAACAGCTTTTAGTAGATTGCGATAATCCGCTTTAAGGGAGGTGAGAAAAAGATGCTGAAAA
Source organism: Bacillus sp. ISL-37 (assembly GCF_018613315.1). Classification (GTDB taxonomy): domain Bacteria; phylum Bacillota; class Bacilli; order Bacillales; family Cytobacillaceae; genus Mesobacillus. The sequence continues at coordinate 20,713 of NZ_JAGGQL010000012.1, forward strand.
AGCTACTGGGAATAGACAAAAAGATGCTGTTATTCATTGGCGTATTTGCTGGAATCATTGTTTCTGTCGTCACTGTCAAAACGCTTGCTTATACGGATTCACCTGAATTTTGCTCAAGCTGCCATATAATGACAGAGGTCCATGACTCGTTCTCTGATTCCAACCACGCCGGTCTGTCCTGCGGTGACTGCCACTTGCCGCATGATACCATGGTGAATAAATATACCTATAAGGCAAAGGCCGGAATGACGCATGTGTATTTCAATACACTAGGCGAGGCAAAAATCCCTAAGGTGCTGCACGCAACAGAAGGTTCCGAAGAAGTCATAAATGAGAACTGCATCAGTTGCCATGAGAGTACGCTGGACAACGTTTCACATGATGCGAAAGACAGCTGTTCAAGCTGCCACCAGGCAGTGCCGCACGGCAAAGGCTTTAAAACAGAAGACTATTTTAAACCGCCGAAACCTGGCGAGCTTTTAGAAAATAAAGGAGGTACGATGAACAATGGCTAGAAATTTCCGCTGGGCATTCTTGCTCCTTGCGGCTGTCATGCTCATCATAACAGGCTGCTCCGGTTCGGAAGAAGAAGCAACTTCCGCAAGCGAGCTGAAAACGGGGCTGAGCAAAGACGAAATCAGCAATGAGGCCTTTAAGGACCTTTTCCCGCTGCAATATGACAGCTACAAGCAAAATGAAAAAATGGAGGATACGAAGTACAGCGGTTCCGTCAAACGAAGCAAGTTCGACCATGATAAGGAACCGTATCTGCCAGTCCTTTTTAACGGCTATGGCTTTGCGACTGAGTACAATGAGGATCGCGGCCATATCTATGCAAATGAGGATGTCCGGGCAATCGCGCGTATCACTGACAAATCAATCGGATCATGCTTAACCTGTAAGTCGACTGCTGTTCCTCACATGATTGAGGAAATGGGAGACGATTACTGGGGCGGCAATTTTAACGAAGATATCTGGCCAAAAGCAGAAGCGATGGGTCATTCACCAATCGGCTGCTCGGACTGCCACGATCCACAGACAATGGACTTGAGGGTTACCCGTCCAAGCTTTATCAAGGGAATGGAATCACAGGGAATCGACATGACCAACCCAACGAAGAATGATATGAGGAACTATGTTTGCGGCCAGTGCCACGTAGAGTACTATTTTGCTGCAGATAACGGAGAAGTAACTTATCCTTGGGCAAACGGCTTCGAGCCTGAAGATATGTACGAGTATTATGAGACAACCGCAAAGGAACAAGGCTTTGAAAAAGACTGGGTCCACAACGTTTCAGGAACACCTATGCTAAAAGCACAGCACCCTGACTTTGAGACTCATATCGAAGGCCCGCATGGTGAAGCAGGAGTTACATGTTCAGACTGTCACATGCCATATGACAGGGTAGACGGCAAAAAGAAAATAAGCTCACACTGGTGGACGTCACCGCTTAAGACGATGGACCAGTCATGCGCAACCTGCCATACCAACAGGGATATGGATAAACTGAAAGAGCGTGTAATCGGTATCCAGGATAAACATATGGAAGCACTTCATAAAGCTGAGGATATTTCGATTACCTCACACTATTACGTGAATAAGATGATTACTTCTGGAGTAAGCGAAGAAAAGGTTAAGCAAGCTCAGGAGCATATCAGAAAAGGACAATGGTTCTGGGATATCGTCGCGGCTGAGAGTGCGGCAGGATTCCATAATCCGCAGGGAGCAATGGATTCATTGAGAGTATCGATTGAAGAGTCGAATGAGGCGATCAATCTTGCCATCGAGGAATTGACAAAGAAAGGCGTAAACCTGGAAGAAGTCAAAGAAGAGATTGAAAAAGTGAAGAAGGCTGTTTACGACGAAAAAGATAACTTCAAGAAGAAAGAAAAAGCAGTCAATAGTTACTTCCCAGCACAACAGCCAGCTCCGAAAAAATAGAGAATAGTAAATTTAGAGAAAAGATAAATACGAAAACACTGTGCAAATGGTAGTTTGTACGGTGTTTTCTTTAGTTTTGCAGAAAATGGGTTGAGTGTCAATAATCAGGGATTCGTTTTATGAAAAATTAGCGGGAAATCGAGATAGATCAGAACATTTTTATTGGGGACTTGCGCAATGAAAATTCAAAACATGGAAGTAGTGCTGGACTTGATACAAAGATTTTTTGGAGTATGAAAACGAGTCTGATCTCCGCGTAAAATCACTTCAACCTTGGAAAACTAGCATGTTTTCTGCGTGAAAATCACTTCACCTTGGAAAACTAGCATGATCCCAACTAAAGAATCACTTCAATACTGGAAAACGAGCATGATTCCCACGTAAAATCACTTCAACCTATGTAAAAATGCATAATTCTTGAACAAAGCATACTTTAACATGGAAAACGAGCTCGGTAATAGGTGCAATCTTCATTTCAATTCGGGCAAAAGCTTTTTATTCCGCGAAAAGCCCTCATATTCCCGCGAAAAAGCTGCTTGATTCCGCGAAATATGCTCAGAATCCCGCGAAAATACATGGTAATTCCGCGAACTGGAAATTATCGAGTATTTTTTCCAATTTAACTTCAAAAAAATAGAAAATTTCAACTTCATATCCCCTCATAAATTCCTATTGCAACCAATTGTGAAAACCACTAAAATTACTTTGGTATTCGAAACTTATTTAATGAAAGAAGGCGTTTTTCATGCCGCGAGCCTTGTGGCTTTTAATTATCGGGATGGCAGTCAATGTTACTGGATCTTCGTTTTTATGGCCTCTGAACACCATCTATATACATGATCACCTCGGCAAATCGTTGTCTGTTGCCGGAATCGTATTGATGCTAAACTCTGCTGCCAGCGTTATTGGCAATCTTTTTGGCGGCAGTCTTTTTGATAAAATTGGCGGTTATAAGTCTATTATTCTTGGAATCAGCATTACCATCATAGCGCTGCTTGGCTTGACCTTATGGCCTGGCTGGCCCCAGTATATTTTCTTTTTAACACTGGTTGGTTTTGGTTCTGGAATCGTCTTTCCGGCAATGTACGCAATGGCAGGTTCGGTCTGGAAGGAAGGCGGCCGTAAAGCGTTCAACGCCATCTATGTGGCCCAGAACCTCGGAGTTGCGGTTGGAGCTGCGCTTGGCGGACTTGTCGCATCTTATTCATTCCAGCTGATTTTCATGGCCAACGCCGCCATGTACCTGATCTTTATGATGATCGCTATTTTTGGCTATCGCAGCATTGACACCCGGGCAGCGAAGCAGACGAACGTCCTACAGGAAAACGGAGCGATCAAAAGCCATACCAAGCTGTATGCGCTACTTATCCTTGCTGTTGGCTACTTGCTTTGCTGGGTTGGTTACGTACAGTGGCAAACAACGATCGCAGCTTATACTCAGGAATTGAACATCTCTCTGAACCAATATAGTATCCTCTGGACAATCAACGGCGCATTGATCGTTCTTGGCCAGCCAGTTGTAAACAGGCTGATCAAGCCGTTCCAGAATAAACTGAAATTGCAAATCATCATCGGAATGGTCATCTTCATGGTTTCCTATGCAGTTGCTGCAGGAGCTCAAGCATTCGCGGGATTCGTGGCTGCTATGGTAATCCTGACGATTGGAGAAATGCTGATCTGGCCGGCCGTTCCGACAATCGCAAATGACCTGGCGCCAAAAGGCCGTGAAGGCTTTTACCAGGGAATCGTCAACAGCACCGCAACTGGCGGAAGGATGATTGGCCCTCTGATGGGTGGAATCCTAGTCGACCTGTACGGCATGCCAATGCTATTCGCGATTCTGATTGCACTTATGTTTGTCGGGATTTTTACTACTGTCATTTACGATCGGAAACTAAAGGAATCTCACAATGTGGCTGCACAAGCATAAAGAATCAGTAAAGAGCTGGGCCCAGGATGCCCGGCTCTTTTTAAAAAATTGGGGATGTGCGGCACCAGAGTTTGTCTGGACTGAAGAAGGCGCCTGCTCCTATCTAATCAGTCACAATTTATGCATTTTTTCTCGATAAAAAATGCATATTTTACATCTAATATAGGACTGTGAGATTATGATATAATCATACTTTGAAAGACAAGGGGGTGATTGGGTTGAAATTTAAAATCCTCGGAATTGCGTTTTTGGCTGCGGGTTTATTAACTGCCTGTAGTGGCGGAGAAGAATCTGCTGAACCTGAAAAACAACAAGAAAACATCAAGGAATTGGTGAGTGATTACAGCACGGGCAAAATTAAGGGCCACAATGCTTCCATCACCTCACAAGAGCTGACAGTTGCTGACAGTGAAGGGGACAAGCAAGTCTATGATATCTCGGAAGAAGACTTCTTCGTCTCAATCGCGCCTTACGAAAATCAAACCCATCCTTGAACGAATCATAGCTTGACAGGTTGTCAAGGTGAACTAGTTGAAAAAGAGTTTGATGTATATATTGAGGATGAGGATGGAAACGTGGTCGTTGACGAAAAGATGATGTCATACCAGAACGGTTTCATCGATTTGTGGCTCCCGCGTGATAAAAAATTCAAAACAAAGATTGGATATAACGGTAAAACTGTTGAATCAGAAATATCCACTTTTGAGAATGACGCCACTTGCATTACAACAATGCAGCTAATGTAGATTAAAGCACCTTTTTTAGGTGCTTTTTTTCTGCCTTTGCATTGTTTTCAGAAAAGTGTGATAAAATCAAAAGAAAAACCAGGTGACGGATTATGAATGCGAAGCTTTTACATATACCCGCAGATATTATTGAAACCATTGTAGAGAATGCGTTCGAATGGCTTGTTGTTGTTGATCGAGAAGGAAGGATCATCTATATCAATCATAATTATTGTGAATTCCTTGAAGTCAATCGTGAAGAAACGATTGGCAGGCATGTGACCGAAGTAATCGAAAATACCAGGATGCATATTGTGGCCCAGACTGGAAAAGAGGAACTGGCTGACTTGCAATTTATCAAGGGCAATTACATGATCGCCAACCGGGTGCCAATCATTAAAAATGGCGAAGTAATTGCCGCCTTTGGAACGGTATTTTTCAGGGATACTCAGGAATGGATGAAGATGGACAGCCATGTAAAAAGCCTGCTGACCAGGATGCAGCCATACATCCAGAAAATTGATTCAGGCGTGAAATATACGCTTGATGACATCCTTGGTGAGTCGCAGCAGATTATCAGTTTAAAAGAAAAAGTCAAAATGGTATCCAACAGCGATATTTCGATTCTGATCAGGGGAGAGAGCGGAACAGGGAAGGAATTGTTTGCTCACAGCATCCACCAGCTAAGCAGTCGGAGCCAGAAGCCGTTCATCAAGGTGAACTGCGGTGCAATCCCTGAAAACCTGCTCGAATCCGAGTTGTTTGGCTATGAAGAAGGAGCTTTTACAGGCGCGAAAAAAGGAGGGAAAAAGGGGAAATTCCAGCTGGCTAATGGCGGTACCCTTTTCCTGGATGAAATTGGGGACATGCCGCTAAGCATGCAGGTAAAACTTTTGCGTGCCCTCCAGGATGGGGAAATAGAACCGATTGGTTCAACGAAATCCATTTCTGTTGATGTCCGGATCATCGCTGCCACTAACCGGCCGCTTGAAAACATGATTGAAGAGAAGCGATTCAGGGAGGATTTATTTTACCGGATCAATGTCGTTCCTTTCAGCGTTCCACCATTAAGGGAACGTGCTGAGGACTTAACACTGCTGATCGCTCATTTCATCGACAAGGTCACAAATCGGCTAGGCAAGCGGATTGCAGGAATCGAAAGCAATGTAAAGGAAATTCTGAAATCATACAGCTGGCCGGGAAATATACGCGAATTGGAAAATGTCATCGAAGCTGCGGTCCATTTGACAAAAGGAGAACAGATTACGCTGGATTCCTTGCCGGATTATCTGCAAACACATACAGCCATGTATCGGTTCAATAACAAGAAGCTTAAGGATATCATTGAAGAAACAGAAAAATGGGTACTGATGCAAAGTCTTGAAAGAAATAAAGATGACAAAGTCCTGGTAGGCAGGGAGCTGGGGATCAGCAGGTCAACCCTTTATGAAAAGCTTAATAAATACGGCCTCTTGTAGTCCGGGAATTCGGAATGCTGTCCGAGTTTTCGGACTTTCTTTTTTCTAGCAATATTTTAATATGTTTTCACTGTATGAATGGTAATTAATCAGAGGGAATTGGACAGGTAAAATCTATTAAGTAATGGTAATGGAAGATTGATAGAGTCCGGAATTCCGGAATTAAATGACTGAAAATTGAGAATAAACACTGATTCTCATACTTCAAAAAGTTGGCACGATAGTTGCAATAAGATAATACAGCAATTTTATTCAATATTTTGTAAGCGTTGTCATCTTATCGAACAGGGAGGGTAGGGTACGTTAGTCTTTACTTTAAAAAACAAGGGGGAAAAAGAATGCTGAGTATGATTGGATTGATTGGCGGTCTGGCTTTATTGATTTATTTGACGATGAGAGGCATGAACCTGCTAATTGTTGGACCGATTTCTGCGTTGTTTGTTGCTGTGTTCAGTGGCATGCCACTGTTTCCGCAGCTCGTTGAAGAAGGAGCTGCCAACTTTGTCGGCAATTATATGTCTGGTTTTTCTGGATTCGTTACTGCATGGTACATGATGTTCCTGCTCGGGGCGATTTTTGGAAAGGTGATGGAGGATAGCGGCGCGGCTGACAGTGTGTCGGAGTTCATCGTTGACAAATTGGGGATGAAGTTTGCCGTGCTTGCGATCGTCGCAGCCTGTGCCGTGCTGACTTATGGCGGCGTAAGCTTGTTTGTTGTAGCATTTTCGGTTTATCCAATGGCATTAAGCTTGTTCAGGCAGGCGAATCTGCCAAGGCGTTTTATTCCGGCAGCACTGGCTTTCGGCTCGGTTACCTTTACGATGACTTCTGCCGGTTCTCCGGAAATCCAGAACTGGATTCCGATTCAATTCCTGGATACTTCGCCAGTTGCAGGCTGGGAGGTCAGTGCCATCGTTGCCGTCTTCATGATGATTTTTGGATACTGGTGGCTGAAACGAATGATTACTAATGCCGTTGCAAAAGGAGAAAAATTTGAAGCCAGGAAGACCGATCCAATGATGGAAAAGCGAGAGCTTCCTCATCCTCTTATGGGCCTGATTCCTTTGGTAGTGGTATTGGTGATCTCATTCATTTTCCATGATTCATTAAAACAGTCAGCACTGATCATTGCCCTGCTTGGTGGGGTTGTATCTGCCTATCTATTAAATCGCAAGTATTTCAAAAATTTCTGGGAAGCACTTTCAGAAGGAACGATGGGCGCATTGATTGCGATTGGTAACACAGCTGCAGTCGTAGGATTCGGCGGTGTCGCAAAAGCAGTGCCGGCTTTCCAGACTGCTGTTGATGCGATGACGAATATTCCAGGAAGCCCATTGATCGGTGCGGCAATCGCCGTCAGTGTCATTGCCGGTATGACTGGCTCGGCATCCGGTGGTCAGGCCATTGCGCTTCCATTGCTTGCTCCGCATTACATGGATATGGGCGTCAATCCGGAAGCTCTGCACAGGGTAGCGGCAATTTCCTCCGGTGCGCTTGATTCACTGCCGCATAATGGTTACGTCGTCACGACCGTCCGGGCAATCTGTGGCGAGTCCCATCAGGATGCGTACAATCCAGTTGCTGCTGTGACTGTCATTGTTCCGTTGATTGGTGTGGCAATAGCGATTGTTCTATTCTCTCTAGGATTAGGCATTTAAAGAAAGGAGATTCCCAATGGTAAAAGATAAGATCGTGATGATTACCGGTGCCGCCCAGGGAATCGGCTATGAGATTGGAAAAAGTTTTGCTGAGCAGGGCGCGAAGGTTTTTTTAACAGATTTACAGGAAGACACTGTGGAAAAAGCGGCAGCCAGTCTGCGTGAGCAGGGGTATGATGCTGCGGGTTTTAAATGTGATGTCACTAGCGAAAAAGACGTTGAGGAGGCAGTGGCAAAATGCATTGAGCACTTTGGTACTGTCGATGTTCTCATCAACAATGCTGGCTTGCAATATGTCTCCATGATCGAAGACTTCCCGACGGAAAAATTCGAACTGTTGATAAAGGTGATGCTCACAGCACCATTTATAGCCTTGAAGCATGTGCTGCCAGTCATGAAAAAACAAGGTTCTGGCCGGGTGATCAACATGGCCTCCATCAACGGGCTTGTCGGTTTTGCCGGAAAAGCGGCATACAACAGTGCCAAGCATGGAGTTATTGGGCTTACAAAGGTTGCAGCTCTTGAAACCGCTGAGCACGGAATCACCGTAAACGCAGTCTGCCCTGGTTATGTCGATACACCGCTTGTGCGCAACCAGCTTTCCAGCCTGGCGGAGACAAGGAATGTACCACTTGAAAAAGTGCTCGAGGAAGTAATTTTTCCGCTCGTTCCGCAAAAACGCCTGCTGGCTGTAGAGGAAATCGCAAGTTATGTTATGTTCCTCGCCAGTGATGCGGCCAAAGGAATCACAGGCCAGGCGGCTGTCATTGATGGAGGGTATACGATTCAATAAGTTTAAAGCCGGCTTACCTTTTTGGTAGCCGGCTTTTTACATTATAGTCCGTTGAAAAAATCTTCTGGCGGGGAATAGGTTCTGTTTTTTGTTGTACCTGTAAAAACAAGATTCAGTGAATGAAGGATTCGAGTAATTGTATCTTCTAAATTTATACGGAGGAATTCCCGCAATTTTTTATTTGTTAGTGCAGAGCCATTCAAGAGGAAATAGTCTTTAACTGCTTGTATGTGTGCATCCTTTGATGTCTTCCCGCAATTTTCACAAAACCATGTGCCATGCATGCGTTCCATACTAAAAAGGCTGCAGTATGGGCACTGGACTCCAGTTAAGATATCGCTGGGAATATCCATGGCCTTGGGATCAGGAACGAATGGTACATGTTGTTTGAGCAGCAAACGAGTGACTCTTTTAATATCTTTCTTTGTTAAAATTTCCTTATAGAATTGTGTTTGTAAGGTTGAAATTTTAAAAGGGATTCTCGCAGCACGGCAGGTTCTGTATGATACTACCTTATTATTAGTAGGGTTTTTGATTATCGTTTGGGGGTTGCTGATTGTTACAAAAGTCTCAAGGGGAGGCAAAGGCAGTTGATGCTTGATCAGCCATTTTTTGAGGTGAGCACTTTGGATTTCTGCTTGTAATATTGGATTATTATATCCTTTCTCCGTGCCATCATAGGTTTGAAGTAGCTGGTCCAATTCATGATCAATTTCAATTGTACCGGCAAGATTCTTTGATTCAATAATGACCATGAACCACGGACTAATAATCAGGGTATCGATTTGAAAATAACCATTTTTATGTGGGAGCCTGAGGTATTGGAATATCGTTAAGTCATCATCCGGAAACAGGGAAAGGTAATAGTCCACTTCTATTTCTCCCTTGTACCCTGCTTTCCAGCGGATTAGTTTGGAAAGGAATTCAGATTTCCGAGGATGATTGTCAGGTAAACGGCGGGTAATTGCGTCAAAAATGAGGATTTCAATGGGGATCGTACGATATTTAGCTATCACTTGCATCACTCCATATAAATTTGATACCAATTACATTCGTTATCCATGGAAAAAATCCTTTATTGATCACGAATTTATTTAATTCCGCGAAATACGCTTCGAATCACGCGAAATTGTCATATAATCCCGCGAAAGTACGGGTTGATTCCGCGAAAGTAGACCTTAATTCCGCGAACTGGAAATTCACCGCGTTTTTTACCAATTTTGTGTCCAAATCCACCTTCAAAATCCCACACCAAACAAAAGATACAGACATAAACTACTCTCCATAATCATTTATTTTATCTCTGCTTGCATATGGGAGGGAATTTTATTACAATATCTCTATATTCATAACGAAAGACTTCGACAAGGAGTAGTAGTGGTGCAAAGCCTGATGTAGAGAGCTGGCGGTTGGTGCAAGCCAGACAGGACCATCATGAACTCGCCTTTGAGTCGCAGACGTGAACACGAGTAGCGTTTGCCGTTTTCCGCGTTAAGGATGAATGAAGCGAGTGTTACACACTAATTTGGGTGGTACCGCGGGAGATCATACATAACCTCTCGTCCCTTTTACAGGGGCGGGAGTTTTTTGTTTTTCTGGAGCCTTTGACTGGGCAGCATGTCCAACAATGTCGCTGGCTTTCAATTAGCAAACTTCATCCGCTAAAATAAATCGACTAAAACAGGAGGACAAAAACGATGAGTTTTAACCATCAGGAAATCGAGAAAAAATGGCAATCGCATTGGGAACAGAACAAAACGTTCAAAACGACTGAAGATAAAGGGAAAGAAAAGTTCTACGCGCTTGATATGTTCCCGTATCCATCTGGTGCCGGCCTTCACGTTGGGCACCCGGAAGGTTACACAGCGACTGATATCCTTTCACGCATGAAAAGGATGCAGGGCTTCAACGTCCTTCACCCAATGGGCTGGGATGCGTTCGGACTTCCTGCTGAGCAGTACGCATTGGATACAGGGAATGACCCGGCAGAGTTCACGGAGCAGAACATCAACACGTTCCGCCGCCAGATCAAGGCATTAGGTTTTTCATACGACTGGGACCGTGAAGTCAACACAACCGACCCAGAATACTACAAGTGGACGCAATGGATTTTCCTTAAGCTTTATGAAAAAGGTCTTGCATACATTGATGAAGTTGCGGTTAACTGGTGCCCGGCACTTGGAACTGTTTTAGCCAATGAAGAAGTAATCGACGGAAAAAGTGAGCGCGGTGGACACCCGGTTGAACGCCGTCCAATGAGACAGTGGATGCTTAAGATCACTGCCTACGCAGATCGCCTTCTTGAGGATCTTGATTTACTGGATTGGCCGGAAAGCCTGAAGGATATGCAGCGCAACTGGATCGGCCGTTCAGAAGGTGCTGAGATCACATTCAACATCGAAGGACATGACGGAACGTTCACCGTGTTCACGACTCGTCCGGATACTTTGTTCGGCGCAACTTATGCAGTGCTTGCACCTGAGCATCAATTGGTTGATAAAATCACTACAGCTGAACAGCGTGCAGCAATCGAAAAATATATCGATGAAATCAAGAGCAAGAGTGACCTTGAGCGTACAGACCTTGCCAAGGACAAAACAGGCGTCTTCACTGGTGCATATGCGATCAACCCGGCAAATGGCGAAAAAATGCCAATCTGGATTGCTGACTATGTTCTTGCATCCTATGGAACAGGGGCAATTATGGCAGTACCAGGCCATGACGAGCGCGACTACGAGTTCGCTAAAAAATTCGATCTTGAAATCAGAGAAGTCGTTGCAGGCGGAGACATTGAAAAAGAAGCTTACACTTGCGACGGAGAGCACATCAACTCTGAATTCCTTAACGGCATGGGCAAGGAAGAGGCAATCAATAAGATGATTGCATGGCTTGAGGAAAAAGGAATCGGTACGAAGAAGGTTACTTATCGCCTTCGTGACTGGTTGTTCAGCCGCCAGCGCTACTGGGGTGAGCCGATTCCAATCATCCACTGGGAAGATGGAACGATGTCAGCTGTACCTGAAGACCAGCTGCCGCTTGTCTTGCCAAAAACAACTGAAATCAAGCCATCAGGCACAGGTGAATCTCCACTTGCCAATATTGATGACTGGGTGAATGTTGTTGACCCTGAAACAGGCAAAAAAGGCCGCAGGGAAACGAACACGATGCCGCAATGGGCTGGCAGCTGCTGGTACTATCTGCGCTATATCGATCCGAAGAACGACCAGGCACTAGCTGATGAGGAAAAATTAAAGCAGTGGCTTCCGGTTGATATTTATATCGGTGGAGCAGAGCACGCTGTACTTCACTTGCTTTACGCTCGTTTCTGGCACAAGGTCCTTTACGATGTGGGTGTTGTCCACACGAAGGAGCCTTTCCAAAAGCTTTTCAACCAGGGAATGATCCTTGGTGAAAATAATGAAAAAATGAGCAAATCAAAAGGCAATGTCGTCAACCCAGATGAAATCGTTGAAAGTCATGGTGCTGATACACTTCGTCTTTATGAAATGTTCATGGGGCCACTTGAAGCATCCATCGCATGGTCGACAAATGGTCTGGATGGATCACGACGCTTCCTTGACCGCTTCTGGCGCCTGTTTGTCAATGAAAACGGCAGCCTGAGTGAGAAAATCAAGGATGTTGAAAACATAAACCTTGAGAAGGTCTACCATCAGACTGTTAAAAAGGTGACGGAAGATTACGAAGGGCTTCGTTTCAATACAGCTATTTCGCAAATGATGGTCTTCATCAATGAAGCCTATAAAGCGGAAGAGCTTCCAAAAGCTTACGTTGAGGGCTTTGTAAAAATGATTGCGCCGATTACCCCGCATATTGCGGAAGAGCTTTGGGCAAAGCTAGGCCACAGTGAGTCAATCACATATGCAGCATGGCCAGCTTATGATGAAGCCAAGCTAGTCGACGACGAAGTCGAAATCGTTGTCCAGGTAAACGGTAAAATCAAAGCAAAAATGATGGTACCAGCAGATGCAAACAGAGAAACGCTTGAGCAGATTGCAATGGGTGATGATGCTGTCAAAGAACAAATTGACGGAAAGACAGTCCGCAAAGTCATTGCAGTACCAGGAAAGCTAGTTAACATAGTCGCAAATTAAGATTTTTTCCTAAAAGGGTCGTGTAATGGCGACCCTTTTATTTTTCTAAAATAAAATACCCCATAAGGTTTATCCTTTGTAATTTAAAATTGGTTTTTATATAATAAATAGGGGAAAATACAGTAAGGTATTGTATCCTTTAAATGGGACTAAATTTACTAAATAATGGAGGAAATGACTAATGAATAAAGTTGAAACAATCACACCTGAAGAACTTCAAAAGAAGCTGGAAGCTGGAGAAAAGCCAGAAATGGTTGACGTTCGTGAACATGATGAAGTTGAATCTGGTATGGTTCCTGGAGCTAAGCATGTGCCAATGGGCGAAATTCCTGAAAGACTGAACGAATTCGACAAGGACAAGGAATACATCTTCATTTGCCGTTCAAGCGCACGCAGCGGCAACGTCTGCCACTACATGAACGAACAAGGTTTCAAAGTACGCAACATGGTTGGCGGCATGATGAGCTGGGGCGGAGAAACAAAGCGCCCGTAATTATAAAATTCTGAAAATCTGGCCAGAATGGATGTAAAAAAGGAAGGATGACTTCCCTTGATCCAGGTCAGAGTGTTTGATCATGAACATGAAAAAGATCTTGAGCAGGAAATGAACCGATTTCTTGAAAAGCTCGATGAAAAAAAGCTTTTGGACATTAAGTACAATGTCGCGGTCATTCCCGAAGAAATGGACGAAGAGCAGATATACTGTTTTTCAGCCATGGTCGTGTACAGAGCCTGAGTGAATTCACTCAGGCTCTGTTTCTATTTAGTATGACGGACAGAAATAGGCGGGAAACGAGAAAAAATGTCCGTCATCAAGGTTATGACGGACAGAAATAGGGGGGAAACGAGAAAAAGTGTCCGTCATTAGGGCTATGACGGACAGAAATAGTCAGGAAAACAGAAAAAATGTCCGTTATCAAGGCTATGACGGACAGAAATAGTCAGGAAACCGGAAAAAGTGTCCGTCATCAAGGCTATGACGGACAGAAATTGCAGGTGAAAACAGAAAAGTGTCCGTCATCAAGGTCATGACGGACAGAAAATGCCGGTGAAAACAGAAAAGTGTCCGTCATTAAGGTCATGACGGACACGAATTTTAGAGAAAACAGGAAAGCTACCCGTATCAACTAAATCAAATGTTCAATTACTATTTCTGTAACGCATATCCAGCAGCATTGCTGCCCGCAAGCCGACCGGTAACAAGTGCGGAGGTGATATTGTAGCCTCCTGTATATCCATGGATGTCGAGGATTTCACCGCAAAAGTAAAGTCCTTCTGCTTTCTTGGATGCCATTGTTTGAGGCTCGACTTCTTTGACTGATACGCCGCCTCCGGTAACAAATGCTTTATCAAGCGGCAGGGTGCCGTTCACTTTGAATTCGAATTGCTTTACTGATTTGGCGAAGCTTCTTATTTTTTCATGGCCTAGCTGACCGCCCTGCATCGCTGGGTCAATCTCATTCAGCTCAAGCAGGAACAGTAGATACCGTTCTGGCAGAAGACCCTTCAATAAATTCTTCACCGCTTTTTTTGGCTCGGCTTTAATCAGTTTATTGATTTCCTGGAACAATTCTTCTTCTTTCATGTCAGGAAGCGCATCAAGGGACATGACGACTTCTTTTAGGTTCCACTTTTGCATCGCTTTGACGACGAACTGGCTGCAGCGCAGAACAGCTGGGCCGCTGATGCCGAAGTGTGTGAAGATCATATCCATTTTATGAGTGATCAGCGCTTTCCCTTTTGGGTTAAGCACGCTGAGCCCAATTCCCCTTAACGAAAGTCCCTGCAGAACTTTTTCTTTTATAAAAGGTTCAGAGGACGTCAATGGAACTTCAGTCGGGAACAGTGTTGTGATCGTGTGGCCCGCTTTTTCAGCCCAGGCATACCCATCCCCGGTGGAACCTGTATGAGGCACTGATTTTCCACCGACAGCAATGATGACACTGTCCGCATAAAACAATTCACCATTTTTCAATTCTACAGATTCAGCCTTGCTATCTTTGTAGTGGACATCGGCAACAGGGGTGTTCGTCTTGATTTCCACTTTTAAATCCTTAAGCTTTGATAAAAGAGCGTCAACAACGGACTGGGCTTTGTCCGTGACCGGGAACATCCGGCCATGGTCCTCTTCTTTAAGCTTGATTCCGAGTCCTTCGAAAAATGAAATGATATCTTCATTGCTGAAAATCGCCAGTGCGCTGTATAAGAACCGTCCATTTCCGGGTATATGTTTAATGATTTCATCCACTGGCAGCCGATTGGTCACATTGCAGCGGCCCCCGCCGGAGATAGCCAGCTTTCGGCCTAGCTTGTCTCCTTTGTCGATCAGCAGCACCTTTGCGCCCTGCTCGCCAGCAGCAATTGCGGCCATCAAGCCAGACGGACCGCCGCCAAGGACGATTACATCGTATTTCATTGCTTCACCAACTTTTCGTTTCACTTTTTAGATGCATTAAGCACTTTTATTATTATAATCCATCTCTTCATTAAAAACATTGCCTTTGAATGATGTTCTTCAAACGGCAGTTAATGAATTAGCCCGGAAAACTGGCAGTCAGGCTGGAGAAAGAGTAAACTAGGGAATGCAGGAAAATGTGCATCCGGGATTCAGGAAGTTTCTTTATACGGGATGCAGGAAATTTCTGTATTCATTGATAAATATCATAGTGTCTGATTGTGTTTATGGTAAAATACAAGTTTGTAATCTGTTTTTATTTTATAGATTGAAAAGTAGGGATCTTATGTCATCTAAGCTTTTGAGAGGGACGTTCATATTGACGCTTGGCACGATATTATCTAAGGTGCTTGGGCTGTTTTATGTTATTCCCTTTTTTGCGATAGTGGGAGAGTATGGGACAGCATTATACTCCTTCTCTTACATTCCATATACAATTTTCATTAGTATTGCTACAGCTGGCGTACCGCTTGCTGTTTCTAAATTTATAGCGAAATACAATGCCCTTGAAGAATATGCGGTTGGAAGGAAGTTGTTTAAATCTGGTGTGGCAGTCATGCTTGCAACTGGGATTCTATCTTTCTTGATTATGTATGTTACAGCTCCAGGGCTTGCTGAACTTGTCATGGATACAAGTAATGATGAAAATGTGAAAATAACCGCTGCAGATGTGACCACGGTTATTCGTGCAGTCAGCTTTGCCTTGATTGTTGTTCCGTTCATGAGCTTGATTCGCGGTTTCTTCCAGGGACATCAGTCAATGGGGCCATCAGCAGTTTCCCAGGTTGTTGAGCAAATAGTCAGGATCGTATTCGTGCTGGCCGGTGCTTTTTTTGTCCTGAAAGTACTTGAAGGAGACATGGTTACAGCTGTTAGTGTAGCCACATTCGCTGCCTTCATCGGTGCGCTTGGCAGTCTTGGAGTCCTTGGCTGGTACTGGATGAAAAGGAAACCGCATTTAGATAAACTGCTTGAAAATGACAAGAAGACGATGGATATTTCCTTAAAGGATATTTATAAGGAAATCTTGCTGTATGCAGCACCTTTTGTTTTTGTCGGGATTGCCAACCCTCTGTTCCAGTTTGTTGATATGATGACCTTCACTAGGGCGATGATGTCAGTAGGTGTCAGCCAAAATGAGGCGAGTTCGGCATTTTCAGTTTTGAACTTCCAATCACATAAGCTCGTCATCATTCCGGTTTCTCTGGCTACGGCATTTTCATTGACACTGGTACCAAGCATCACAAAGGCATTTACCGAAAACGACCGCAAGGGTATGAGACGGCAGCTTGACCAGACATTCCAGGTGTTGATGTACCTAACCGTCCCTGCCGCGATTGGGATTGCGATACTTGCTGAGCCGATGTATACCGTTTTCTATGCACATAATGACCTGGGCACGGATGTACTGACTACTTACGCCCCAGTAGCCATTCTATTCGCACTCTTCTCGGTAACAGCTGCCATCCTGCAGGGGATCAACGAGCAGCGATTCACGATCTTGAGTTTGCTGACGGGATTATTGGTGAAGCTAACCTTTAATATCCCGTTGATTAAGCTGTTTGAAACACAGGGGGCTGTGATGTCAACAGCATTAGGTTATATCGCGGCAATTATCATTAACATGATTGTTATTAAAAAATTCGCCAAATATCCAATGGGCTTTGTGACAAGAAGGATATTCCTGATTTTGATTTTCTCAGGTTTGATGGCTGGCGTTACGATGGCATTCTATGAGGTGCTTGTCGAATTCCTTTCACCAGCTGCCAAGTTCCAGTCTATCTTGATTATTGGAATTTCTGCACTGGTAGGCGCTGCGGTGTACTTTTACCTGGGCCTCCGGACAAAGCTGGTGGACAGGCTTTTCGGGGACCGGGTTTCCAAGATCAAGCGTAAATTGAGGCTGCCTGTATAATAAGAAAATGGCCTTCTGCTATGAAGGCCATTTTTGCTAAAATTCTAATAGTAAAACTGCTGGTCGTTATCACGGATATTTAAACTGCGTTCAATTCTGTCGACCCTGCGGTCCAGGCGATCGATTTGATTGCTCAGTCTTTGAACTTGCCGTTCAAGGCGATCGAGTCTCTGGTCGAATTGGCCGCCTCCACCCGGATATCCGCCGCCAGGGTATCCTCCACCGGGGAATCCGCCGCCTCCACCTGGCAGGCCGGGAATCGGGATGTACAAGCCTTGTCCTTGTTGTCGATGGTTCATTTTGGTCATCTCCTCATCATCTGTAGTAAACTATGATATTAGTCTATGTAAGCTAGCTAGAAATGGAATGGGCATCTGCCCATATGAATAAAGGAGGTACAGTAATGCGAATCGATAAAGTGCTTTCCAACCTTGGATATGGAAGCAGGAAAGACGTGAAGAAACTTTTAAAAGATGGCGCTGTAAAAGTTAATAATGAGATCATCAAGGATGCAAAGCACCATGTAGATCCTGAAAATGATTCAATTATTTTAAACGGTGAAGAAATTCATTATAGAGAATTTATTTATTTAATGATGAACAAGCCGCCTGGTGTCATATCAGCGACGGAGGACAACCGTGATGAGACAGTAATTGACTTACTTGAGATTGAAGACCAGGTGTTTGAGCCATTCCCGGTAGGCAGGCTAGATAAGGATACGGAGGGCCTGCTACTGATCACCAATGATGGCCAGCTTTCCCACAAGCTTTTATCGCCAAAAAAACATGTACCAAAAACGTATTTCGCGGTAATTGAGGGAGAAGTGACGGAAGAGGATATTGAAGCATTCAAACAAGGTGTCACTCTTGATGATGGTTATGAAACAAAACCAGGTGAACTTGTTATTTTAAAATCAGGCTTGACGTCTGATATAGAACTGACAATCACAGAAGGGAAATTCCATCAGGTGAAGCGGATGTTCGAGGCGGTCGGAAAAAGGGTCATTTACCTGAAACGATTATCTATGGGCCCGCTGAAGCTCGATGAAACGCTGGAGCTCGGGGAATACAGGGAGCTGACCGACGAAGAACTGGAAATGCTGCAAACCTATGAAGTATAAAAAAATCGCCAAAATTGCTTTGGCGATTTTTTGTAATCTTTATTTCTACCTAAGATGACATCTTTACCTTTTTCTGGGTCGTTGTCCATTTACCTCGGCTCGGACTTTTCACTAAGTCGTTATAAGCCAGGACATTCAAATCCCTCTGGATGGTTCGAGGAGTAATTCCGAATTCCTCTACAAGATCTTGAGTTGTGACAGTACCATTCTGACATATATACATGTAGATGGATTTGATGCGGTTTATCATCCGGTTAGTCGAAGGTTTCAAACAACCACTCCCTATCCTTTTTTAAACCCCTTTGTCATTTTCCTGCAACCGACAATTGATTGAAGACGAATCCTCAAGTATGTAGTTTTCTTCTTTCCAGACAGCTCCTTTTGCGTCCATTTTAAAGGCAGTCCTAAGATGTCTTACCTTTTGGACTATTTTACACTTTAATAAAATATAATTCCAGATAATTTACTGTTTTTTATGAAAAATTAATAATTTACTCAGAATGTACCCCCTTCATAATGGTTTATATACTTAACAATATGGTGTTAAACAGGTTAAATATGACAGTTATTAGAAAATTACGAAAATATATCAGACTGTAACTTACCTTTTACCCAGAGTTTACGAAAAGAGGTTATAAGGAGTAAAATAATATTCAAGTTTTCAAGTGGGGATTTAGAGTACAATAAGAACATCTTCTCGCTTAAGTGTTCCTGAAAAGGGAATACCACCTTTATACATATAAAATTAAATTGGGAGGTTACATGGATGACTTCAATCAATTGGACACAGGAAGTAGAAAAAAGACAGAGTGATTTAATTAAAGACGCACAGGAACTCCTGAGAATCAAAAGTGTTCTTGACGAAGATAATACGTCTCCGGAGGCACCGCTTGGTGAAGGGGTCAAGGAAGCATTGGACTTTATGCTTCAGTTAGGTGAAAAGGATGGCTTCACTCCAAAGAATGTTGGCAATCTTGCCGGCCATCTGGAGTTCGGGCAAGGAGATGAAATTGTCGGTATACTTTGCCATGTGGATGTTGTACCTGAAGGTGATGGCTGGACAAGTGACCCTTATGGAGCAGATATTCGCGATGGAAAAATCTATGCCCGCGGTGCGATCGATGACAAAGGTCCAACCATGGCTGCATACTATGCAATGAAAATTGTTAAAGAATTAGACTTGCCTCTGAACAAGCGGGTCAGGATGATCATTGGTACAGATGAGGAAAGTGAATGGCGCTGTGTTGACCATTATTTTGAACATGAAGAAATGCCAGCGATGGGCTTTGCACCGGATGCTGACTTCCCGATTATCTACGCTGAAAAAGGAATCGCAGATTATGATTTGGTATCAAAAGCTGCCGGGATCGAAAAAGAAGACTACGATGCTGAAGTTATCGAATTTTCATCGGGCCGCCGTTACAATATGGTACCGGATTTTGCGAAGGTTGTCCTGGTTGTACAACAAGGACAAACGGATGTTGTTCAGCGCTTTGATGAATTCAAAAGGAACAATGAATTGGATGGCAAGGCAATCGTAGAAAGCGGCAAACTGATCCTTGAGCTTGAAGGTGTTTCAGCTCACGGCATGGAGCCGGACAATGGGAAAAACGCAGGACTTTATATGGCAAGCTTCCTCTCCGAGATTAATCTTGATGGAAACAGTGAAAAGTTTTTTCAATTTGTCGCAAACTACCTGGGCAAAGATTCACGCGGCAGGGAATTGGGCGTCGCTTATGCCGATGACATTACCGGAGATTTGACGATCAATGTTGGAAAGCTATCTTATTCACGGGAAAACGGTGGCCGCGCTGGCTTGAATATGCGCTACCCGGTGACAACCAGTCTTGAAAAGACAAAAGAAATATTAAATGGGGTATTAGAAACTGAAGGACTTTCTATCGAGAATTTCTCAAACTCTAATCCGCATCATGTTGATGAAAGTGACTTCCTCGTCCAGACGTTGAAAAAAGTATATGAAGAGCAGGTTGGTGAAAAAGCGGAACTTATTTCTATTGGCGGCGGAACATATGCAAGGTCGTTGAGGTCAGGTGTGGCTTTTGGTCCACTTTTCCCAGGAAGACCTGATATCGCCCACCAGAAGGATGAATATATGATTATTGAAGATCTTCTTAGAGCCACTGCGATCTACGCGCAGGCTATCTATGAATTGGCAAAATAAACAAGACATTACCGTAAATCAAGGAGGGGGAAGAGCATGGAATATGTAATTGTAGATGGCGAGGTTCTTGACCGGACGGTCGCCAAGGTAGACATTGAGGACAGAGGCTATCAATTTGGCGATGGTGTATATGAAGTCATCCGGATATATAATGGCAAAATGTTTACTGGAAAAGAGCATTTGAACAGGCTTGTAGAAAGTGCAGAAAAAATCAGGATGAAGTTGCCTTTCAGTCCTGAGGAGCTTGAGTCCAAAATGGAAGAGCTGATTGCGAAAAACGAATTAGACACTGGTATTGTTTATATGCAATTTACAAGAGGGACTTCGCCTCGAAATCATGTTTTCCCTGCCGGTGATGTTGCGCCAACCTTTGTCGCTTACACGCGCAAGGTGGCACGCCCTGTGGAATCCATGGAAAAAGGAGTCAGGACAATCCTTGATGAAGACATCCGCTGGCTTCGTTGTGACATTAAAAGCTTGAACTTGCTTGGTAATTTGTTATCGAAGCAAAAGGCAGCAGAGGCAGGTTGTTTTGAAGCAATCCTTCATCGAGGAGAAACTGTAACTGAGGGAAGCCATTCCAACATCTCGATTGTAAAGGACGACGTAATCATCACACACCAGGCAGACAATTTCATCCTCAATGGAATCACCAGACAAAAGGTGCTGGAGATTTGCAACAATGAGAGTATTGATTTTGAAGAACGTGCATTCACCCTTGACGAATTGTCATCGGCTGATGAAGTGTTTTCATCTGGAACAACAGTCGAAGTCATGCCGATTGTTGAAGTGGACGGGAAGCCTGTAGGAAATGGGGAGCCAGGTCCTGTCACCAGGAACCTGCAAAACCTTTTTAAAGCGGAAATTGAACGCCAGTGCGGCAATTTATAAATTCTAACCTGCGGCTATACAGCTGCGGGTTATTTTTTAAAAAAAGAGACTGCTGATAATTCCACCTGAAGGTTTTAACGCATGCTTTGTTTTTTCCTGGCAGGAATGGGTATCATAAAAATATTTAAATCATCAGGATACCTGCTTTTGTTCATACTTAGACAAACTACAGCAGAATACCGAACAGGGGGAACAGAAATGAAGATCACTTCTGAACAGCATATTGAATTGCATGGGTTCAATAATCTGACGAAATCATTAAGTTTTAATATGTATGACATTTGTTATACGAAGACAAAAGAAGAGCGTGAAGCTTATCTTGATTATATTGATGAACAGTATAACGCCGACAGGCTTACTAAGATCCTCACTCACGTTTCAGATATCATTGGTGCCCATGTCCTGAATGTGGCCAAGCAAGATTATGTGCCGCAGGGGGCGAGTGTCACCATCCTCGTTTCTGAAGGACCGGTCGTCGAGGTGCCTGATGAAGCGTATGACGAGTCGCCAGGCCCGCTGCCTGACAATGTCGTCTTACAGCTGGATAAAAGCCATATTACCGTCCATACGTATCCAGAATTCCACCCGGACGAAGGAATCAGTACGTTCAGGGCAGATATCGATGTATCGACATGCGGAGAAATCTCGCCGCTGAAGGCGTTGCATTATTTGATTCATTCCTTCGAAACCGATGTTATGACCATCGATTATAGGGTAAGAGGATTTACTAGAGATAAAGATGGCAACAAACTATTCATCGACCATGATATCAGTTCGATTCAAAACTATATCCCCGAAAATATTAAAAATCAATTCGATATGGTCGATGTCAATGTTTATCAGGAAAATATCTTCCACACCAAGTGCAAACTTAGAGAATTTGATTTGGATAATTATCTCTTCGGTTATTCGAAGGAATCACTATCTCCTGAAGAACGAGAAGAGATCACCGAAAGACTTCAAGCTGAGATGGAAGAGATCGTATCAGGGGTGACGCTCCATTCGGGGACGATTTTTGAGGATGAAGAAGAAGAGATGGAAAAATAGCGAGTAAAAAAGGCGTGTGGCTGACACATGTTTCAGACTGCAGATAAACTACCGTTTGTCTGCAGTTTTTTGTTGCAACAGAAAGAATGGCAAGCTCCCGAAAGATACCCTTATGCAAGAGAAGCCCGTCCCATAAGGGTACTATTAAGCCAGAAAGGTACCCTTATGCAAGAGAACTCCGTTACATAAGGGTACTATTAAGCCAGAAAGGTACCCTTATGCAAGAGAACTCCGTTACATAAGGGTACTATTAAGCCAGAAAGGTACCCTTATGCAAGAGAATCTCGTCCCATAAGGGTACTATTAAGCTAGAAAGGTACCCTTATGCAAGAGAACTCCGTTACATAAGAACACTATTAAGCCAGAAAGGTACCCTTATGCAAGAGAACTCCGTTACATAAGGGGACTATTAAGCCAGAAAGGTACCCTTATGCAAGAGAATCTCGTCCCATAAGGGTACTCTATTAAGCTAGAAAGATACCCTTATGCAAGAGAACTCCAGCCCATAAGGGTACCCAAAACGCCGTGAAGGTTCGATTCTCCTCCTATATAAAAAAACTCGCCAAATACATGGCGAGTCCTTTTCATGACTAATCCTCAAACCTGAATAAATCGCTTGAGAGGTATCTTTCTCCTGTGTCACAGGCAATGTAGATGACGACTTCATCCGGCTTTAGGTCCTTGGCGACATTGATGGCGGCGAAGCAGGCGGCTCCAGATGACGGTCCGACTAGGATGCCTTCTTCTTTGGCCAGTCTTCGTGCCGTTTCATATGCATCTTCATCCTCAATTTTATGGATCTTTTCATATACATCCTGATTGAGGATTTTTGGGATGAAGCCTGGACTTGTGCCGACCAGTTTATGCTTCCCGGGCTTGCCGCCGGAGAGCACTGGCGACCCGGCGGGCTCAACGACGTGTACTGCAAGGTCAGGATACTCTTCTTTTAGAGCCTCGCCCGTACCGGTGATGGTCCCGCCAGTCCCTGCTGTAGCTACGAACGCGCTGAGTGGCTTTTTCAGTTCTTCCATCGCCTCCATGATCTCTCTTGCTGTTGTTTGCCTGTGTGCGTCAGGGTTCGCTCCATTTTCAAACTGCATCGGCATAAAGCTGTTAGGAATCTCCTTTACCAACTCTTCCGCCTTTTTGATCGCACCAGGCATTTTTTCGTCGCCAGGTGTCAGCACGACTTCTGCTCCATACGCTTTTAACAGATTGATTCTCTCTTCTGTCATCGTGTCTGGCATGACAAGAATCGCTTTATAACCTCTTGCCGCAGCGTTCATGGCCAGGCCAATGCCGGTATTGCCGCTTGTGGGCTCAATGATTGTAGCACCAGGTTTCAGCTTTCCTTCATTTTCGGCTGAAACAATCATATTGAATGCTGCCCTGTCTTTTACACTTTTGCTAGGGTTGAAGTATTCAAGCTTTAAGTAAACCGCTGCCCCGTTCTCAGGTGCCAGCCTGTTCAATTTTACAAGCGGTGTTTCTCCAATTAATGAAGCAATATTGTTAACGACTCTCATGTGATAGCCTCCTTGATCGATATCGACCTGCTTTAGTATTTCCATTTAAGTGAATAATTGATGATAAGCAACTGAAAAATAATGTTAGCTTCTTCTTATCATATAAAAAAAGACTATTCCTATCAACTTGTGGGGATTAGAAATGTTCATAAGGAAATTCTGCCAATATTACAAACCATTTGCTACAATAAATTCAAGTGGACAAGAAAGGGTGTATTTGATTGACGGGTCAGCAAACACATTATTTCTATGCTCTCGAGATTCCTGGGGAGACAAAAGAAATCCTGAAAGGCAAAATCCACAGCCTGCAAGGTGAGTTGCCTTTCAAAACCTGGGTACATCCGCAGGATTTACATATTACGCTCGCATTCCTTGGAAATGCTCCAGAAGCTAAAATACAGGCTGCCAATGAAGTGATTGACGCAGCACTAAATAACGAAGCATCATTTAAAATGAAAATCAATCATTTAGGCATTTTCGGCCGAAAGGACTCTCCAAGGATTTTTTGGGCGGGGCTAGAGGGATCCGCAGAAATGAATGATGTTAGAGATGCTGTGTTTACTGCATGCGTGGACTCAGGTTTTACCCTTGAAACACGCCCGTTCAGTCCTCATATCACCATCGCCAGGAAATGGGTCGGCGAGGAAGCTTTCACCGCTGACCAGCTTGAGGCAATGAACCCATTTAAAAAAGAATTAACTTTTCATGCCGAGAGGGTCGTTTTGTACAAGACTCATTTGGGGAAAAGTCCAAAATATGAACCAATTACACTATTCCCGCTTGCTTCCCGGTCTTAATATGAATTGGAAGCAGGAATTAAGGCAGGTCAATCTATGGCACAATTAATCAAGCTTCAAGACTATGTATCACGCTATGCCCAGGACATTTACCTTTACCCCTCAAGATATGTCCGCCTGAAGAAAAAGCAATGGGAGGGCATTAAGGATAAATGGGAAAACGGTCCTGACCAAAATATTGAAGGCTTCATTAATCCACAACAGGCAGAGCAGCCCAATAATATCCTTCATAAGCTCAAAGGCATCGTGCGACAGCCTGAACCAGTGTATGAGGAGAGTGTTCCTGAGAACCTGGAAGACCAGGAGAATTTGATGGACGCTGGTTCTTTGAATTCAATCACTAACATAAAAACAATCGAAGAACTAAAACAACATTTCCTCGATGGATTGCTGCCATTCCAGCTGAAATGGGCCAGCTCGACTTTGACGGAAAGATCATTTATCGCAAAAGAATACAACAATGATCCGACATTAAAATTTTTGCTGCAGCGATTTCCTGATACCTTCCTCATTTTATATAAACCTATATTTTTATTAAAAAAAGCGCCGGTCGAGGCGGAGCTAATCATCATCACTCCTGCTGCAGCCTTGTGCATTTCGTTTATCGAAGCCGAAGAGGATGCTGCTTATGTCGGATCAAAAGACCGCTTCTGGATTAAGAAAACGAGAAATAAGGAAAAGAAAATCCTTAATCCGTTGATTGCTCTTAATCGGACAGAGAAAATCGTCAAGACTCTATTTGACATGTACGGTGTCGATCTTCCTGTGCAAAAGCTGCTGATCAGCAGGAATGGATTCTTTGACTATCCACTCCAGCCTTATGGCGTGCAATTCATTGAAAAACGTAATTTTGAGGAATGGTTCATGACCCTGAGAGGCATGAAATCTCCATTGAAGCATATGCAATTAAAAGCAGCACAGGTTCTTCTGCAATACTGCCAGACAACATCCGTCAGAAGGCTTGAGTGGGAAAACAATCCTAAGAGCGAATAAAAAATTTTAAAAACCTAATAAATAGATAAAGGTTGATCATATGGAGAAGATCTATTTTATCGTCAACCCCAATGCAAAAAACGGGAGCTGCCGGGAGATTTGGAGAAACATAGAGATAGAGCTGGGGAGTCTTGAAATACCGTATCTTGCGTTTTTTACAGAGTACCCCGGGCATGCGCAGGAGCTTGCGGAGGCAATTTCCCGTAAGGCTGACGGCAAACCCGCAGTTATTGTGGCAGTCGGAGGGGACGGTACACTGCATGAAGTGGTAAACGGCGCCGCATCCTATTCAAACGTAACTGTCGGGTTCATTCCCGGCGGGTCAGGGAATGATTTTTCAAGAGGCTTTGCAATACCGAAAAAGTCAGTAGATGCTTTAAGTTTGATTGTTGATAAAAGTAAATGCCACACCACCGAAATCGATATCGGAAAAATTCAGCATAAAGAATTACAGAAAACCTATTTTATGAATAATATGGGAGTAGGCTTTGATGCTGCTGTCGCGAAGGATTCAAATGAGTCCAGGATGAAACAGCTGCTGAACCGTTTTTCACTGGGCAGGCTGGTCTATGTATATATTCTTGTCAGAAAACTGCTTACATTCAGAACGATTCCAATAGAAGTGACGATTGATGGCAAAGTGTACAAATACAGCAACGCCTGGTTTGTCACGATTTCGAACCAGCCATACTACGGAGGGGGCATGAAGATTGCCCCTGCTGCTCTCCCGGATGACGGAATTCTCGATATCACTGTCGTGCACCGGATCTCGAGATTGAAGCTGCTATTGGTTTTCGTCAGCGTCTTCTGGGGAAAGCATACAATGTTCCGGGAGGTTGAGCAGTTTACCGGCAAATCGATCACCGTTGAATCAACCGAAGAAGTTCTAGCCCATGCAGATGGTGAAGCGATCGGACATACACCGTTGAAAATCCAGGCATGTCCAAAAGTCTTGAAAATTCTATCTGGTAAAAACAATCCAGGGCATACCGAGGAGTTGAAAATGAATGATTGCCATTGAAAGGGAATTTAACGCCTATCTTGATCAAGTGAACGTTATTACTGTATTGCTTCCTTATTCATATTTTGAAGGAAACTCCAATGAGTTCCGCCTAAAAGGAGAAGGTGTTGATTTGCCATTGGCAATCCAGGAGAAGGTATTGCTGGAGGATGCAGTAAAATACATTTGCTTTTCGAGTATCAGGCCTGAGATCGGCAAAACATACGTAATTTTGGATGAACATGGCGGTCAAACGGATCTGCAAATAGGAGCAGTCATCCGAACAGAAGAATTTGACTCATTATTTTTTTACGGTGGCGATGATCTTGGTGTCAGCTACACACCTGATAAAGCTCTTTTCAAGTTATGGGCTCCTACCGCTACAAAAATAAAGCTCAGGCTTTTCAAGGAAGATGACCAAAACCGCGAGCTGATCGATATGACTAGGATTGATAAGGGCGTATGGAGCATAGAGGTAGCCCGGAATTTGGAGCTTTACCGCTATTCGTTCCTGGTATGTATTAATCTTGAGTGGAGAGAAGCTATTGATCCTTATGCAACTGCATTAACGGTCAATGGTGAATATGGCGTCGTGATCGACCCGGCAAAAACAGAGGCAGCCGAAATTGATGCCCCGAAATTAAAACGGCCGGTTGATGCTATCATCTATGAAGCTCATATCAGGGACCTGACGATGCACCCGAACAGTGGAGCTGTAAGGAAGGGAACATACCTAGGTGCAGCGGAAACGGGAACAAAAAGCGCAATCGGAATGGAGACCGGGCTTTCCTACATTAAAAATCTCGGTGTCACACATATAGAACTCCTGCCAGTTCACGATTTCGAAGGAGTAGACGAACTTGATCGGGCCAGGGACTATAACTGGGGGTATAATCCCGTTCACTATAATGTCCCTGATGGGAGCTATGCTTCTGATCCCGGGGATCCTTATAATCGGATCATCGAGCTTAAACAGTTGATTTCTGCGATCCATAGCCAGGGAATGGGTGTCATTATGGATGTGGTCTATAATCATGTCTACATTCGTGAGGACTCTTCTTTTGAAAAAATTGTTCCAGGTTACTTTTTTCGCCACGATGCACATGGCCTTCCTTCAAATGGAACCGGAGTGGGGAACGATATCGCCTCCGAAAGGCTGATGGCAAGAAAGTACATCGTTGACTCTGTCATGTATTGGCTGGAAGAATATCATGTCGATGGCTTCCGCTTCGATTTGATGGGTATTTTGGATATCGAGACAATGGCTGCTATCAGGAATTCGGTGAATAGCGTGAGTCCTGCCATTTTGATCATAGGGGAAGGCTGGGATTTGAATACACCTCTGCCGCCTGATCGGAAGGCCAATATTTCAAACCAGGCAAAGCTGCAAGGAATAGGCCAGTTTAATGATTGGTTTCGCGATTCCATTAAAGGCAGTACTTTTAACATTTATGATAAGGGCTACGCATTAGGGAATGATCGCTACCTGGAAGCTGCAAAACAGGTGATGGCTGGCAGCATTGGAATTGGTAAGCGGAAACATGGCCTGTTTTTGCAGCCGGGACAATCTGTGAATTACATTGAATCTCATGATAACCATACATTATGGGATAAGCTGAAAATAAGTGATCCTGACCAGGATGAAGCTATTTTAAAAAAGCAGCACAGGCTGGCTACTTCGATGGTATTACTGGCCCAGGGAATACCATTTCTGCACAGCGGCCAGGAATTTTTCAGATCGAAAAAAGGAATTGGCAACAGCTACCGGTCTCCCGATGAAATAAACTGGCTGGATTGGGACCTTCGTGATGCAAACATGGATAATGTCCAATACGTCAAAGGAATCATCGATATACGCAAATCAAACGAAGCTTTCCGGCTTCCTGACAGTGAACAAATCCGCAGGCAAATGGAATTTTTCTCATTACCAGCACGGTTGATCGGATTTTCGCTGAAAGAAATAAAACAAAGTGGACCTTGGGAAAAAATTCTCGTGTTCATAAACCCATCAATGGATCAGCAGCTTGTGGAACTAACAGAAGATGCGATATGGAGTGTCCTTGCTGACCATGAAAAGGCTTCAGCACAGCCATTTCGCCATATAGAAGGAGATAAGGTGCTGCTGGAGCCATGCTCGCTGTTTGTGCTGGCAAAATAGGCAGAGTCTCGAATAGTACAGTGTCTGGCACTTATAGATACTCAATAAAAGGCTTCTGCTTTTGTTTTGATAGCTTTTTCACAATATTAATTTAGGGTCGATGGGGTTGACGTACAAAGCCACTGGGGATAAAATTTATAAGATAGCTATTGTTTCTATCAATAGCTGTCTTTTTATTTCCGATAATAGATACAACAACAGTGAATTTTGATTTTATAGAATCCATTTCCGGTTTTGGCATAAGGGAAATAGTGATAAATGAAGGTGACTAACTTTGGAACATTTATTTGGACAGGATTGGGAGATCGTTCCTGCAGGTGGTGCAACCGGTGCCGCTTATTTTGCGCAGCATGAAGAACAAAGGCTGTTTTTAAAACGCAATTCATCCCCTTTTCTTGCTGTTCTCTCCGCAGAAGGAATTGTACCCAAGCTTGTTTGGACGAAAAGGTTAGAAAACGGAGATGTCATTACGGCACAGCAATGGATGAATGGACGAGAGCTAAAGCCCGGGGATATGAACAACGACCGTGTGGCCAAGTTGTTGAAGAAAATCCATGCTTCTGAACCGCTTCTTGGGATGCTTACCAGGCTGGGAAAAAGCCCGCTGAAACCCGAGATGTTCCTTTCAGCGCTTAATGAGGAATTGGATGAGGAGCTTCGCACGAAGCAAGCTGTTATAGATTCATTGAAGTTTTTAACTGTAAACGTTGGCAATATTGATGTGGACGAGAAGGTCGTCTGCCATTGTGATGTAAATCATAACAACTGGCTGCTTACTGAAGACAACCAGTTGTATTTAATTGACTGGGATGGAGCAATGATTGCCGACCCTGCCATCGACCTTGGACTTCTCCTGTATTCATATATACCGGAAGAGGAATGGGAGGAATGGCTGGATAAATACGGCATCATCCTGACCGAAAATCTTAAGCACCGAATGAAATGGTATGCACTTGCACAATCACTTTCAGCAATCCAATGGCATAAAAACCAGAATCGCATTCCCGAAATGGACAAATGGATTGATTTTTTAAAAGCACTTATTTAAATTTTTATGAGAACTGACCGATATCATTTACCCATTGCGACAGCTGACCCTGGTTTGTCTGGATATGCTGTTCCAAGTCAGAGGCATTTACGCCATTTTGGCTATACTGATAAACATCCTGAAGAATCGATTTGATGTTGCCGTCAACATTTGTGTTGACCATCAGCGATTTGATCAGGCGTTCCAACTGTTGATACTCCGCAACCGAACCGCAGCAGTCAGTTTGCTGGTTGCTTAATATATCCTTTAATAAATTTACCTGGTCATGGTGGCTTAAAGGCACGATGATCACCCTTTCGTTTTAAAGGAATTCACATATAGATTGTGGATTCCTTTTTGTGTTTATGCATCGAGCTGCCAGCCAGGATAAATTTCATCTTGAAAACATATGGGTTGCATGATATTGTTTGAAACGAATGAAAATAGTACAGAGGTGTCAGTATGAGACTAAGAAACAAGCCATGGGCTAAAGATAAATTACGTGAGTATTCAAATTTTGTTATCCACGAACCGGAACAGCACCGTGGAAAATGGGGTCAAGTTTTTGAGAAGGATCAGCCCCTCCACATTGAGATTGGGACCGGAAAAGGCCAGTTTATCACTGGAATGGCAAAAGCCAACCCGGACATTAACTATATTGGCATTGAATTGCAGGAAAGCGTCATCGTCAGCGCACTGGACAAGCTGATTGAAGAAGATTTGCCAAACTGCAAACTGATGAACGTAAATGGTGCAGAGCTCGCAAAGTACTTTGAAAGCGGAGATGTCAGCCGCGTTTACTTGAACTTCTCTGACCCATGGCCAAAAACACGCCATGAAAAAAGAAGACTGACATTCAAGTCCTTCCTTGAAGTATACGAATCGATTCTTGTCAAAAATGGAGAGATTCACTTCAAGACAGACAACCAGGGATTGTTCGAGTACTCCCTTGTCAGCTTCTCGCATTACGGCATGAAGCTTAACTATGTCAGCCTCGATCTTCACAACAGTGATTTCGAAGGCAATGTTATGACTGAATATGAAGAGAAATTCTCCTCACGCGGCAGCCGCATTTATCGTTGTGAGGTACAATTTCAATCTAAATAAGTAAAGAAGCCGATCGATCTGTCGATCGGCTTTTTGCATGGAAAAAAGATCAGCTAAATTGGAAAAAAATCACGATAATTTCCAGTTCGCCAATAAAATTGTGAAAACCGCCAATAAGAATTTATTTTCGCCAATAAAATCTATTTATCGCCAATAAAAATAAATTTTCGCCAATAAACATGTGAAAACCGCCAATAAAGTTTTTTCTTGTATGAAAAAAGGCTAGGAAATAAACATAATGATCGAATGAGTAGGTGGAAAATTGTAATTCAGGCTTATTGTTAATGTGGTTGGACCAAAAAATTGTGAAACTGTGCAAGAAATGAAGCAAAATAAGATGAATTATTTAAAAATTTAAAATCCGAGTGTTACAATCAAGTAAAAAAAGGGGGATGCAAGATGGAAAAGCTTGAGCTTCGGAATGTTAAACTGGAGTGGCTGAACGGTGGAGTCACTCATCTTGATGGCGGTGCGATGTTTGGGGTTGTCCCGAAACCGTTATGGTCACGCAAATATGCTGTGAATGACAAAAACCAGATTGAGTTGCGGACAGATCCGATTTTAATCCAGGCCGCCGGGAAAAATTTCCTTGTTGAAAGCGGCATGGGTAATGGAAAACTGAATGAGAAGCAAAAACGCAATTTTGGAGTCCTCGTGGAATCAAGTCTGGATTCAGAGTTGGAAAAGCTGGACTTGAAGCCAGAAGATATCGATTACGTATTGATGACGCACATGCATTTTGACCATGCCTGCGGGTTGACGAAGAATTCAGACGGGGAACTTGTTTCGGTTTTCCAGAACGCGAAAATCATCACTTCCCAGGGAGAGTGGGATGAGATGCGCAATCCGAATATCAGGTCCAAGAGTACATACTGGAAAGAAAACTGGCAGGGGATTGAACAGCAGGTTGAGACATTTGAGAAGGAATGGTCATTTGGCCCAATCAAAATGCTCCACACTGGTGGCCATAGTGATGGACATTCAATCCTGATTATTGAAGATGAAGAGATGACAGTCGTTCACATGGCTGATATCATGCCTACTCATGCTCACCAGAATCCTCTCTGGGTGATGGCGTACGATGATTACCCTATGGATTCGATTTTCGCCAAGCAGAAATGGCTGGAATTTGGAATCAGCAAGGAAGCCTGGTTCACTTTTTATCATGATGCGGTCTATCGTGCAGTAAAATTCGATCAGGACGGAAAAATAACAGATACGATTGCGAGAAAAAAATAGACCTGCGCTAAGCAGGTCTAGATTCCAATCAATATTAATCTAACGGATAAGCATCGAGTATCGCTCCAGTGGAAGCGTCAGCGATGAATTCATATTGTTCCACCTTGCCACCGTTATTGCGGGAGATACCGCCTTTATATACCTGGTAATCAAGGGGGGCTATTGAATAAGGCTCGGCAGTCATATTGATCCATGAGCCGCTGATTGGCCCTGATTTTTTAAACGCCGCCTTCGCATGATTCAGTACTTTATCAGCTGACACGGTTTCTTTTTGTGAAGCAAGTTCCTTTACAGCATACGCACCTGCCAGGCCGGCGCCAACGCCAATGAAAAAGGCTTTCCAGTTCATAGTCAAGGACCTCCAAGGTTAAATATGGAATTTCAAGTTACCTTCATCATAACAAATCGCTCAGGTGTAGCAAAGAAATAATACTGCAAAAAATGTGCATGACAGGATTAAGACTGGCAAGGATAATGAATGTTCTGTAAAATGGAATCTATAAATACATAATCTTTAGTAAATCTAAATTTTTGGTGAGAAGGAGAAATTAAATGAACGAGCAAACATTGAGCCTGTTTAAAACGTTGACAGAATTGCCTGGAGCACCGGGAAACGAGCACGCAGTACGGAAATTCATGCGCGAGCAATTAGAACAGTATTCTGATGAACTGATCCAGGATAATTTAGGCAGTGTGTTCGGCGTTAAAAAAGGTGACCCGAACGGCCCAAAAATTATGGTTGCTGGCCATATGGATGAAGTTGGCTTCATGGTAACATCCATTACGAAAAACGGGATGATCAGATTCCAAACACTAGGCGGCTGGTGGAGCCAGGTGCTTTTGGCACAGCGCGTCCAGATCATCACGAACAATGGACCGGTAACAGGTGTAATCGGTTCGATTCCGCCTCATCTACTGGATGAGTCAAAACGCAATAAGCCGATGGAAATCAAGAATATGCTGATTGATATCGGTGCAGATGATAAAGAAGATGCCATCAAGATCGGCATCAAACCAGGACAGCAAATCGTACCGATCTGTCCATTCACTCCGATGGCAAATGATAAGAAGATTCTTGCTAAAGCTTGGGATAACCGCTATGGATGCGGCCTGGCAATCGAGCTTTTAAAAGAAACGAAGGACATCCAGCTGCCAAACATGCTGTACTCAGGTGCTACAGTTCAGGAAGAGGTCGGCTTAAGAGGCGCGCAGACTGCAGCGAACATGATCGACCCGGACATCTTCTTCGCATTGGATGCAAGTCCAGCTAATGATATGTCAGGAGATAAGAACGAATTCGGCCAGCTCGGCAAGGGTACGCTGTTGAGAATCCTTGACCGCTCAATGGTTACGCACCGAGGTATGAGAGAGTTCATTCTTGATATGGCTGAAACGCATAATATTCCTTACCAGTACTTCGTTTCCCAGGGCGGCACGGATGCAGGAAGAGTACACACTTCCAATCAAGGCATTCCAAGCGCAGTAATCGGTATCTGCTCACGCTATATCCATACTGCAGCATCAATGATCCATGTTGATGATTATGCGGCAGCCAAGGAACTACTCGTCAAGCTTGTAAAAGCAGCAGATAGGACAACTGTGGAAACAATCAAGAATAATAGCTAATGAAAAGAAAAATTAGGGGCAGGTAAAACTGCTCCTTTTTCATGGCATGAAAGGTGGCACAAGTTATGCAAGTTGCAGTTGGTTCAAAGAATCCAGCTAAAATTAATGCAGTTAAAGAAGCTTTTAAAGAGTATGAGTACGAAATCATTTCTTTCGATGCTGAATCAGGTGTAAGCGAACAGCCGATGTCTGATGAGGAAACTATCAAAGGGGCAGTCAACAGGGCCATACAAGCGGCTGAAATAGGTGAAGCTGAAATTGGCATCGGACTCGAAGGTGGCGTTCAGCAGACACCTTATGGGCTGATGCTTTGCAATTGGGGAGCTCTGGCTGCCAAAGGAATGGATCCAATCATTTCCGGTGGCGCAAGGATTCCACTCCCTGACGAAATTGCCCAACAGTTACTAATGGGTGCCGAACTTGGTCCAGTAATGGATGAATACGCAAAAAAGCAAAACGTCCGCAAAAACGAAGGCGCAGTCGGAATCTTCACGAATGGACAAATCAACAGAAGCGAAATGTTCACACATGTCATGAAATTGCTAGTTGGACAATATGAATATCAAATAGGGCAAGGTAAAAAGACAGTCTAATGGCTGTTTTTTTATTTGCTCACTCTGATTCTAGATTTAAGGGCAATCTATGAAGAAGCGTAGGTGCATGTCCTGAAAAAAATTGGAAGGAAGAATAACCAATAAAGTCAATTGCCGCCCGATAAAGTGAAAAAGCGGAAAAAATTGTCACCAATACAGCCGATTGATGCCTGAGAAAGTAATGAATTGGAAAAAGAGGTCTCCAACGAAGCTGATTGGCGCCCAAGATTGAGAGATAGTGGATAAAGCAGTCACCAATGAAGCCGATTGGTGCCTAAAAAAGTGAGAAATTAGAAAAAGAGGTCACCAATAGTCCGTAACCAAAGATTTATCGAC
Organism: Bacillus sp. ISL-37; assembly: GCF_018613315.1. Taxonomy (GTDB): domain Bacteria; phylum Bacillota; class Bacilli; order Bacillales; family Cytobacillaceae; genus Mesobacillus. The sequence goes on from NZ_JAGGQL010000012.1 coordinate 55,362, forward strand.
AAATTTCTGAAAAATATCATAAATTTCAACAAAAAATGCCCGACAAGCCTTGTCACCCGTCAAACAAGAAAGGTATGATAGAAAAGAAGTGGTTAAGTCCTTACCAAGGGGGAAAAAAGTATGATAAAGTTCAGAAGGGCATTTGGGCTTATTATAGTGGGGTTATTCCTGCTAAGCGCTTGTTCTGCCTCTTTTTCCGAACAGAAGGCTGAAATAAAAAAGGAAGTTGCGTCTACTTTTGAAAGCCAACCAGAAAAAACAAACAATAGTACTAAAGATATAGATTATTACTTGCCGTCTGATGTCAAGGTGGAAGAAGAAACACCTAATAATGTATTGCTCAAAGATGGCTCAAAAACTTATATTCTTTTTTATAATCAGCATGAAAAAGAAGATAGTAAAGTCGTCTATGATTCCACTGTGAAGCAACAGAAGGAATGGGACGCTAATGAAACCTTCAGTAAAGATGGCAAATTTGGCTATATGCTTGTAAAAGAGCTGAAAGAAAACCATTTTCAACTGATTGTCGGGATTGGCGGCGTTAAGCTGACTACAGAAACTGAGAATGTGAGAGAAGACGCAGAAGCGATGATGCAAATTGCCAACTCTGTTAATATTAAGTGACGCCATTCGATGATGGCGTTTTTTTTATAATATCAGAATTTATATAATTTCACTTCGAGAATTGTCCAGCTCCAGCGCCTAGCCCCTCGAGTCGTTTCGGTCCTGCCAATGAAGTCAAAGAACGACTTCACTGTCAGGCCCTCCGAGGCACACGACGTGCAAGACCCGCCAGCCACAGGACGTGGCGTTTTAGGCGGGCAGCGGTTGTCGGGGGTGACCAAGGCGCTTGCGCTTTTCTTATCTCCAGTTCTTGTGGTGGCCAAAAAGCTTTAATCAGATTAGTTTCTTTTTTTTCAATGCATGGGTAAAATAAGTGAAGTACAATGAGATTTTCCCGGGAGGTTTTCTTATGAAAAACTTGGAATCAATGGAACAGTTCGAAGCGTTGAAAAACGATGGTAAACATATATTTTTATTTACTGCTGGCTGGTGCCCTGACTGCCGTGTAATCGAGCCGGTATTGCCTGAAATTGAAAGCAAATACAGCGAATACGAATTCATTTCTGTGGATCGTGATGATTTCATCGATCTTTGCATCCAGCTCGATGTATATGGCATTCCTAGTTTTGTCGCTTTTGAAAACGGCACGGAGCTTGGCCGTTTTGTCAGCAAGAACAGAAAGACACAGGCTGAAATCGAAAACTTTATTGAAGGTCTTGCCTAATTAATCATTTCCCTCCATCTTTTGAGGTGGAGGGAAATTTCATGTAAAATGAGTTGCAGAAACTCCCGAAGAAATGGAGGGATAAGACAATGGATAGCAGAAAAATGCGGAAAGAGCTTGAGAATCGTCTTCAACATCCTGACCGGACTTTTTCCTATGACCGGGAAAAGGACCAGTTGAGAATTGAAAATAAAAATACTGGTCGCGGAATCACCATTGCTCTGCCTGGGATTGTCGCCAAGTGGCAGGATCATAAGGAAGAAGCGATTGATGAGGTTGTTTATTATGTGTCGGAAGGCTTGAATGCGATGGAAAGCCAGGTCGAGCTGTCAGGGAAGGAAAAAAATATCTTTCCTGTCATTCGGTCAACCTCATTTCCATCTGAAGCCGAGGAAGGGATTCCATTCCTTTTTGACGATCATACCGCGGAAACACGGATTTATTACGCTTTGGATTTAGGCACTACATACAGGCTGATTGATTCGAAGCTTTTGGAAAAAGAAGGATGGTCAGCGGGCCAGGTCCGTGAGACGGCTTTGTTCAATGTCCGTTCACTATCCGTAAAATTAAAAGAGGACCGTGTCGCTGATAACACATTTTATTTCCTCAACAGTAATGACGGCTATGATGCCAGCAGGATTTTGAATACAAGTTTCTTGAATGAAATGAAGAAAAAGATGAAGGGAACCATGACTGTGGCCGTTCCCCATCAAGATGTTTTGATCATCGCCGATGTGGAAAATAACACAGGTTATGATATATTGGCCCAGATGACGATGAGCTTTTTTGCGAGTGGAAGAGTGCCAATTACTGCCCTAAGCTTCCTATATGAAGATGGAGAATTGGAGCCAATCTTTATTTTAGGTAAAACAAAAAAGGAATAGTAGCGGTAGAAGCGAAAGCCCGGAATTAACGGGCTTTTTTCCTTTGTCTAGTTCCAGCGCCTAGCCCCTCGAGACGTTTCGGTCCTGCCAATGAAGTCAAAGAGCGACTTCACCGATCGGACCTCTGAGGCACAGGATGTGCAGACCCGACAGCCACAGGACGTGGCGTTCTAGTCGGGCAGCGCTTGTCGGGGCTGACCAAGGCGCTTGCACATTCCTTTATGTACATATGATGTCATGTTTTGTAAATAACTGAGCCTAAAGTTGATTGTTATTGTAGATTTCTTCTCGTAAAAAATGCTCATTCTTTCATTTTATCTCGAAAAATATTGATTTACTGTTAAAATAATAATGAAATGCGAAAGAAAGAGTGATTTATATTGAGTTGGATTAAAAAGATTTTTACCATGTTCCAAAACGATGATGAATTTAATGATATTGAACAAGAACAACCTGTTTCAAAGCCATTAAAGAAAGAACAGAATGAAAAAAGGGATATAGAAGCAAAGGTACTATACCAATATCCAAAAGGTCAGTTTCGTTTTCCATTGATCCCGGATGAGGATTCAGTTCCTGAAAAATCCAAGCCGACAAAAAGGCGCCCAGAAAGGGTTAGCCAGGATGGTGAGATCAAACCGTTCATTAAAGAGCAAGGTTCACTGAGGATTAAGAATGAGCGGCAAGCTGAAAGTGATACCTTCCACAATCAACGCCGTGAGCCTACCGTGGATTCCCGGAGCAAAGTCAAACGTGATACTGCGAGAGAACCAATTGAACCATACAAGCCTAAAAAAACTGTGGACTCTGCACCGAAGTTCCATTATGAAACTCGGAAAGACAGCGGACCGAAATTTAGGCAGCCTTTTAAACCAACCGAAATTCCGTCCCCTATTTATGCATTTAACAGACCTCCCAGAAAAAGTACGACCCAAATGGACCTGGAGGGTGTTGAATATGAACTGGCTGGTTTTGAAAAGGGTCAGAGCAATGCAGTTGAACAAATAAAGCATGACGATATAAATATCATGTCGCAAGCTATGGATTTAAAGGAAGTTCCTGTTTCAACAGAAGGTCAGGATGAGGCAGTGACGCAAGATATATACATAGAAGATGATCTTGCTGAAACTCAGGATCTTGAGGTCACTGAAGTAGATGAACAAGTAGAACAATCAGAGTTGGAAACAGAGGCGCTCGATATAATTTTTAATAGCGAGCCTGGACCAGAGTATAGTAGTGTGGATTCCCGAATTGAAACGATCACTGAAGTCGAGCTTGAGCAGGGTGCCGAAAAGACAGAATTGGTCGGTTATCAACATGACCAGGAAGAGACAGAAGCATCCGGTATGCAAAGTAGACCGGAAGAAGCAATGGCCATTCAAAATAGCCCTGAAGTGGCAGAAGAAATCGCCATTCAAAGTAGCCCTGAAGAGGACGAAGTAAACGGCTATCAACAAATCGAACATGAGCTAAATGTTCAGCCTGTCGATGTTGCTAAGGTCCAAAACACGAAAACGGAAGAATCTTTTGAGGTATCAGAGCCAGAACACAGTCCTGACCCTGAACCGAAAATAGAGGATAAGCCTGCAGGACCAAAAAGGCAGCTTCCATTCAATGTGCTTATGCTTAAGCAGGATAAGAGGAAGTGGGAAGAGCGTAACACGTCTAAATATCCTTCTTTTATGACTGAAGGAAGAAAGACAAGCGCACGCCAAACTCATCCTGATGTTGATGCACCTTCTTCAGATGTTAGTGGCCAGAAAAATCAAGTGCTAGAAGGCGAGTTGTCGGCAGGCAGCACTTCATCAGATGTTCTGCTAGTTCAGCAGGAACAATCTTCAGTTGCCCAGCAGGAAACCTTAATAGTAGCAGAAGATGCGTCGGGTCCTGAAAACCAGCAGGAAACTCTATCAGTTGAAGTTAGTCCAGTAATGGTTCCATCAAAAAGCGAAGAGCAAACGCAAGCCGAACCGGCTGTGGCGAATTCTTCTTCTGTACCAATCAACCCTCAGTACGAACGGGAAGAAATCCAATCGAATGATCGAGAAGCGGCTATACAGCCAGAAGTCCACCCAGCAGCGGTATACGACTTCCCGCCTCTTGAACTTTTGAGCCCGCCTGTTTTCAAAGCGCCTGATCCTGAATGGCTTTCGGAGCAGGAGCATATGCTCAATGAGACGTTGAGGAATTTTAATGTAGGCGCCAGGGTGGTCAATGTGACACAGGGACCATCGGTTACCCGTTTTGAGGTACAGCCGGAACCGGGCGTTAAAGTTAATAAAGTTACTAATCTATCTGATGATATAAAGTTGAGCTTAGCTGCTAAAGATATCCGAATTGAAGCTCCAATACCAGGAAAGCATACAATCGGGATTGAAGTGCCGAACCATTCGAGCAGGCCTGTATTGTTAAGTGAAATTTTACAGTCTGCAGGTTTTATGGATCTTGAATCTCCGTTATCAGTGGCCCTGGGACTTGATATTGCCGGAAATCCAATCGTCACTGATCTGAAAAAGATGCCGCACGGATTGATTGCCGGTGCCACTGGATCTGGAAAGAGTGTCTGTATCAATACGATGCTTGTCAGCCTGCTTTATAAAGCACATCCAGATGAGGTGAAGCTGCTGCTGATTGATCCGAAAATGGTTGAATTAGCACCTTATAACAGAATTCCTCACCTAGTCAGCCCGGTCATCACTGATGTAAAAGCAGCGACAGCCTCGCTAAAGTGGGCAGTTGAGGAAATGGAACGCCGTTATGAATTGTTCGCACATACAGGTGTCCGTGATATAGGCAGGTTTAATGAACTTGCCGAGAAGCATCGCAGGTTATCTGATAAGCTCCCGTATATCGTAATTGTGATTGATGAGCTGGCAGACCTAATGATGATGGCTCCAGGCGACGTGGAAGAGGCTATTTGCCGGATTGCCCAAAAGGCACGGGCTTGCGGCATCCATTTGATCATCGCGACACAGCGTCCTTCCGTTGATGTCATTACAGGGCTGATTAAAGCGAATGTTCCTACAAGGATTGCCTTCTCTGTTTCCTCACAGGTGGATTCAAGGACGATCATTGATATCAGTGGGGCAGAAAAGCTTCTTGGCCGCGGTGATATGCTGTTCCTGGAAAATGGATCATCAAAGCCATTCCGTCTGCAGGGAACCTTCGTTACCGATAATGAGATTGATGACATTGTGGCATTTGTCAGGGAGCAACGGGATCCACAATACTTGTTTGAACAGGATGAACTGCTCAAGAAGGCCCAGGTGACGGAAGACGAAGATGAACTTTTCTATGAAGCATGTGAATTTGTCATCGACCAGGGTGGCGCTTCAACCTCAAGTGTCCAGCGCCGTTTTAAAATTGGCTATAACCGGGCGGCCAGACTGATTGAGATGATGGAGCAGCAAGGATTCATTTCTGAGGGCAAGGGCAGCAAGCCGAGGGATGTCCTGATTACTGCTGCGGATCTTGAGGCCCTCCAGGAAACTAGTACATTCAATTAATAAATGGTATTCTTTATTAGCATGTACTTATAATAAGGATAAATAACTATAGATGTTGGGTTGTTATTGAAGGAGCTTTTTGGATGAAAGAAATCGAATTGAAAATGCAGGGGAAAATCAGCCGTCTAACCAATCATACATTTAAGTTTGATGAAAGGATTCGTGATGGCTGGTTTTCAGCTGTGTATTTTCTAAAAACTCGAGAGCTTGTAAAGAAATATCATGAAGACAATATTATTACGATGCAGTTTTTCCAGAAGGACGAAGCTGTTTTGTGCGGCACAGATGAAGTGATCGCACTGGTAAAAACATTTGCTGACCGTCCTGAGGAGCTAGAGATTCATTCACTTAAGGATGGAGATAAAATCTCCCCGTTTGAAACAGTCCTGACCATTACAGGACCATACCAAAGTTTTGGTTACCTTGAGGGAATTATTGACGGCATCCTGGCAAGAAGAACTTCTGTCTCAACGAATGTTTATAATGTCGTAAAGGCAGCAAGCTATTCAGGCCAGCAAAAGCCGGTCATTTTCATGGGAGACCGTGACGACCATTATACAACACAGGCTGGGGATGGTTATGCTGCCTATATAGGAGGCGCTACAGCCCAGGCCACCCATGCGATGAATGAGTGGTGGGGCAAGCATGGGATGGGGACGATGCCGCATGCATTGATCCAGATGTTCAACGGCGATATCGTCGCAGCAACCCAGGCTTATCAGGAAACCTTCCCAAATGATGATTTGATCGCTCTTGTTGATTATAATAATGATGCGATTACTGACTCATTGAAAGTCGCAAGGAAATTTGGGGAAAAGCTGAAGGGTGTCAGAGTTGATACTTCCCGTACACTAATTGACCAGTATTTCCTTCGCAACCAGCACTTGCTTGGGACATTTGATCCTCGCGGAGTCAATGCAGAATTAATCTTTGCACTAAGAAAAGCGCTTGATGACGAAGGCTATGACCATGTGAAAATTGTCGTGAGCGGCGGTTTCAGTGAAAAAAGGATCCTGGAGTTTGAAAAGCAATATGTACCAGTCGACATGTATGGAGTAGGCGGCAGCCTTTTAAAATTGAAAGTTGGTTTTACTGGTGACAATGTCATGTTGAACGGGAAACATCAGGCGAAGTCAGGCAGAAAGTACAGGCCGAATCCCCGTCTTGAAAAAGTAGAATTTTAACAAGTTTGAAAGCAACTAATAAAGGGAATATGTACTTTTATTGATGATTACGGTCATAATGGAGACATTTTGCTTTGATGATGTAGTTTTTGGAACAGCCCATATTTATGAGGGCTGTGAAATAGCTGCACCTTATGAAAACAGCATTAATGAAACTGTGTTATTTACCGTAATGATGTTATAATGATTCAATACATGAGAGACAGATACGATCCGCATTGTATTTTGCGCTGTTTTATAACGGGAATAGGCGAAATGAGCAATTCAGGATATCTGTCATATACTGTGTTACATACAGACGTTGTTGGAGGTTCTTTATATGACTATTTACCATTTTGTAGGTATAAAGGGGTCTGGAATGAGTGCGTTAGCTCAAGTTCTCCATGATATGGATTATCAGGTACAGGGCTCCGATTATGATAAGCACTTTTTTACCCAGGTGGCCCTTGAGAAATCTGGAATAAAGATCCTTCCGTTTGATAAGGAAAATATACAGCCTGGGATGACGGTTATTGCAGGCAATGCCTATCCGGATACACATGAGGAAATTCAGGAGGCAATGAAGCTGGGCCTTCCAATCATCAGATACCATCGATTCCTTGGTGATTTCATGCAAAACTTTACAAGTGTTGCGGTTACTGGGGCTCATGGAAAAACATCGACTACAGGATTGCTTGCGCATGTGATGAGGGGCGCCAAGCCTACATCATTCCTTATTGGCGATGGCACTGGGAAAGGTGACAAAGATGCTCAATACTTTGTATTCGAAGCATGTGAGTACCGCCGCCATTTCCTTTCGTATTTCCCTGATTACGCAATCATGACGAATATCGACTTTGACCACCCGGATTACTTTGCCAATATCGAAGACGTTTTCTCCGCTTTCCAGGAGATGTCATGGCAAGTTAAAAAGGGTATCTTTGCATGCGGTGATGATGAGCAGCTGCAAAAAATCCAGGCTAAGGTGCCAGTTGTATTTTATGGTTTTGGCGAAGAAAATGACTTCCAGGCTCGTAATATCGTCAAGTCAACTGAAGGCACTACATTCGATGTTTTTGTCAGGAATAATTTCTATGACACGTTCTCAATTCCGGCTTATGGAGACCATAATGTCCTGAACTCGCTTGCTGTCATTGCTTTGTGCCATTACGAAAACATTGAATCAAAAGTGATCCAGGCTCAGCTTGAAACGTTTGAGGGCGTGAAGAGGAGATTCTCTGAAAAGAAGGTTGCAGATCAGGTGATCATTGATGACTACGCTCACCATCCTACAGAAATCAAAGTAACAATCGAAGCTGCGAAGCAGAAGTATCCTGATCGTGAAATCGTCGCGGTTTTCCAGCCGCATACCTTTACCAGGACACAAGCTTTCCTGAATGAGTTTGCAGAAAGCTTAAATAAAGCAGACAAGGTTTACTTGTGCGAAATTTTTGGTTCAGCCCGTGAGATTCATGGAAAATTATCGATTACCGATCTAAAAGATAAAATCGACGATGCAGAAATCATCACTGAGGAAGATACATCACGTCTGAAAGAACATGGAAATGGTGTCATCCTATTCATGGGTGCAGGTGATATCCAGAAGTTCCAGGAAGCATATGAAAATCAATTGCAAGTGTAGGAAAAGCGGAAGCGCCTTGGTCAGCCCCGACAAGCGCTGGAGGGCCTGACAGTGAAGTCGTTCTTTGACTTCATTGGCAGGATTGAAGCGTTCGAGGGGCTAGGCGCTGAAGCTGGACAATTCTCGAAGTTAAGAATTTATACATTCGGATACTGTAAAAAGGATGCGGCCAATTGGTCCGCATCCTTTTGTATGTCCTCAAGCTTTCACTTATTTAAGATTCTCAGGGTTCAAGACCTCAAGCTCAGGAATGACAAAAATTCCATCTTTACGAATCAGTACGTCATCGAAATAAATCTCACCGCCGCCATATTCAGGGCGCTGGATGTTGACCATATCCCAGTGGATATTCGAATGATTTCCATTGAATGCATCGTCATAGCACTGTCCTGGTGTAAAGTGGAAGCTTCCATCGATTTTTTCATCAAACAGGATGTCCTGCATTGGATGCAAGATATATGGATTCACGCCAATCGCGAATTCCCCGACATAACGAGCTCCTTCATCTGTATCAAAAATCTTGTTAATACGCTCTGAATCATTTGCGGTAGCCTCAACGATTTTTCCATCCTTGAAAGTAAGCTTCACATTTTCAAAAGTGAATCCCTGGTAAGGAGATGGTGTATTGTAGGTGATCACCCCATTGACTGAATCACGAACAGGTGCTGTGTAAACTTCGCCATCAGGGATATTCAGCTCACCGGCACATTTTACAGCCGGGATATCTTTGATTGAGAAGGTCAGGTCAGTTCCTGGTCCGGTAATTCTTACCTTATCTGTACGGTTCATCAAATCTGCCAGGCTGTCCATTGCTTTGTCCATTTTTCCGTAATCAAGGTTGCAAACGTTGAAGTAGAAATCTTCGAAGGATTCAGTGCTCATCTTCGCAAGCTGTGCCATTGCTGAGTTAGGGTAACGCAGCACAACCCATTTCGTTTTTGGAACGCGAATGTCCCTATGTACCTTCTTGCCAACCGTATTGCCATGGATCTTCATTTTATCTGCCGGAACATCAGCGTGTTCGTTGATGTTATCTCCAGAACGGAGGCCAATGTAAGCATCCATTTTACTCATCACATTTGCTTCAAATTCAGCAATCATGTCGAATTGTTCTTGCTGGGCACCCATAAGCAATGAACGGTCCACCTGGTGGTCCTTCAATGATACGAATGGATATCCACCTGCTTCGTATGCTTCTTTCACTAAAGCCGTAACAAGCTCCCGCTGGAGGCCGAAGTTTTCAATCAGGACTTTTTCTCCTTTTTGAAGTTTGACCGAGTAGTTGATCAAGTTTTTTGCCAGTGTTTGAATCCGTGGATCTTTCACCGAAATCACTCCTATGTATTAAAATAAAGCACATAACCATATTGTAACCGAAACGCCGCAGTTTGTACTCTTTTCGTTGTGGGAACTTGTAGGGACTAACTCCGCGAAAATTAGAAGCAGTTACAATGGCCGAAGTCGATTGGCGCCCGGAAAAGCGAGTATATGGAAAAATGGGTCACCAATAGAGCGTATTGGCGCCCGGAAAAGTGATTATATGGAAAAATGGGTCACCAATAAAGCGTATTGGCGCCCAAAAACGTGATTTTCTGGAAAATACGGTAACCAATACTAGGAGGCACTGGTTGAATAAAGACATCCGCTAGTCCCGAAGATTTACCTGCTTTGCTAGACTAACTCTCTCTCCAATTACAAACATCTTGAACTTTAATTTGTAGAAAGATATTCTTATTCAGGAAGGAAAAGGGTATGATTATATTGAAATACATATTAGACAAGGTGGTTTACGTCGCTAACTGCGGGGTAAAATGTACATATGCTAACGGAGGTGTTCAACAGTGGAAATTATTTTGTATTTAAGTGTTGCTGTAATAGCAATTGCATTCTTGGTTTTGGTCGTTTCGTTATCCAAAACTCTAAAATCCTTACAAACAACTTTAGACAGTGTATCAGGCACACTTGATGGCCTGGAAAAGCAGTTGGATGGAGTAACTCGTGAAACGACGGAGCTTCTGCACAAAACAAATAATTTGGCCGACGATATTTCCAGAAAATCTGAGAGCTTGAACGGTGTCGTTAATGCTGTGAAGGATGTAGGAAATTCTGTTCAGAGATTCAATCAATCTATTCATAATGTCCAAACAATGGTGGACCTTCAGATTGACAAAAATAAGGACAAGATTTCTCAGGTTGTTCAATGGAGTAACGTATTCCTTGAGTTGAGGGATAAGTGGCAATCAAAAAAAACAGCCAAGATTGACCATCAACTAGAAGGCGAAGAGATGGTAACGAGGCAGCGTGAACGTGTTCGGTATTAATGAAAGGTGGAGATAGAGTTATGAACAGAGAACAAAGCCAATATGATGTAAACGGACAGATGAGAGAGGACAACAATAATTCCAGAGATTTTGTCGCTGGAGCAATTGTTGGCGGGCTTGCCGGAGCACTGGCTGCACTATTGCTTGCTCCTAAGTCAGGCAAAGAGTTAAGAGGGTCGCTTAATGAGCAAACTTCTACACTAAAGAACAAGAGTGCTGACCTTGCATCGGTAGCGAAGGAGAAAGCAAGCGGCTTGAAAGAAACTGTTTCACAGCAGTCTTCTACGATTGCCAACAAGGTGAAAGACATGAAGAACAAGAACGGTAATACTTCAGAGAACACGGATGTTGACGAAGGCGAACTTCAAGAAGTACCAACTTCCATGGCAGAGACAAGCACAATGGAAAACACACATACTGCTACTGGAGAAGAAATCCAAAAGAAGCTTGAAGAAACGCAAAAAGCTTTTGATGATACTGAAAACAAGCTGAATCAGTAAGTTTGTCAATGAAACGGTGAAGTGGTAAGATAACTTCACCGTTTATTTTTTATAAAAGCCTGTTTTCGCCTTGATTATTAAATCAAGAGGGATTGTTGCTTTTAGTAGTGAAAGTAACATAGAGGCTTATAAAAGGAGAGAGTAGTATGAAAAAGATTGATTCAATCGAACAGTTTGACACACTTGTCGATTCTGGTGAAACATTCTTCATGCTGAAGCACAGCACGACCTGCCCAATCAGCGCTGCAGGATATGATGAATTCGCGAAGTTCGAAAACGCCGGCAACGATAATCTATATTATCTAACAGTCCAGGATTCACGTGACCTATCAAACCATATTGCTGAGAAGTTCCATGTTAAACATGAATCGCCTCAGGCAATTTTATTTGTGAATTCAGATGTAGCATGGCATGCTTCTCATTTTAAAATCACCGCAAAATCATTGGCGGGAGCTAAAGAAGAAAATGTAAAGTAAAAAAACATCCAAACAGGATGTTTTTTTACTTTGGCTGTTTTCGTAATGATTGTTGTTAAAATCCTAAAGCCGATTTTAACGTAATATAAAGCTATTTTGTAGGTCGGTATAAGTTGGCATGCTCTTTTCTCATAACAAGAGTCTACTTAGCGAAGAAGCATAGTTCATTCACTTCTATATTGTAGTCAATAGCAACAAAGTTTGAGAAAAAAGCCTTTACTTTAGACTTATTGGGCTTTCGAAGATTATATTTAACTCATCACCAGGTGCAAGAAGATCGTCAAACGCTGCTTTTTCTCCGTTTTTCAACAGGGTGAATCCGCGGCTGTCTTTAGGGATATCAACCTGTGCAAAGTTGAATAAGTCCTGAAAGATAAACGGCTGGACATCCTTTTTCTTTGTGGATAGATGGTCCCCGCTATATATGCGTTCGTCCATCCCAAGCTTACTGCCATCACGGGTGAATTGAATTAATTCCTGTTGAAGCTGGATTTGCTGGCCGTTGAAAAAGATCGGCATTGATTCAGAAACAGGTATCCCCAGTATTTCTACCAGTCTTCTAAGTGTTGATTCCGTACCTTTTTCAAAACGGATGTCATCAAGATGGTCAATTTTATTTTGCAATTTTGCTGCCAGGCCGTTTACATAAATTTTTCCGATGAACTCTGTGATTTTGTGTTCTACACCGTCAATCTTTATAAAAAATGGGCGAGTGTCATTAAGGAGCTCTGCTAGTTTAAGCTCCTTTAGAACGCCTTCAACAGTGGTGGCCATGTCAAAAATAATCTCGTCTCTGTCTGCGACAGGTTGGGACATCGAAGCAGGAAAACTATTGCAGGTTAAACCTGCGCTAACTTCATATCTTTTACCGTTGATAATGACGGTCTTGGAAGGAAGCTCACCGATCAAGTCACCAAGTGTTAGCTCTGGTCTGACTCCATCCTCTCCCTTTTGGACAGTTAATTTATCTCCTCCATCTACCTGATCATCGAATGAGCAAGGTAAACCATTTTTCAATAATACGGGTTGCTGTCCATGCTTACCGGGTATGGTCACATTTTTACCATTCAGGCTGACAATCATGGCGAGCCCCGGCCTGCCGTAAAGCTTGTTCATTTTAATCCCGGCAGCCAGCAGACAGTCTCCAACGGTCAATTTGTTTACCTCGAATAGCCTTACCGGCTGGCCGTTCACATGAACTGTATGATATTGGACAGGAGATTGCTTCGCTGCAATGGCAATACCGATTGGCGTCACAAGTTCAGGACCTTTCGTTATATGATCTGCAAATGAAACGGAATTGATTGCGTCTAGTCCGCGGATGGCGACCCTGTTTTCCGGCAGGTTCAACTTGGTAGCAAGCCTCCTGGGCAGATCAGGTGTAAGGCTTCCGCCCCCAACAAGCATCACTGCTTTAGGGGATTTATTGCCATTGAGCTTCAAGATTTCTTCACCGATTGTTTCTGCCAAACGGTCAATTGCAGGGGCGATACGTTGTACAGCTTCATCCTTGCTGACCACTGTTTCAAAGCCAAGTATGTCTGTGATTGAGATTGACTGATTTTCATGCAGGTCCCGCTTTGCTTTTTCAGCAAGAGGGAAGTCCAGCAAAAATTCATCACTAACCGCTTCAGTGATTTCATCCCCCGCTACTGGGACCATTCCATAGGCAATTACTGTACCGGAGTCAGTGAGAGCGATATCGGATGTCCCTGCGCCTATATCAACAAGAGCGACATTCAATCTCCTCATAGACGCAGGAATCAACACATTGATTGCAGCAATCGGTTCAAGAGTAAGAGCGTCCATCTCAACACCAGCCCGGTCTAAAGCAGATAGCAGTGATTCAACGACAACTTTTGGCAGGAAGGTCGCTATGATTTCCACAGATGCTTCATTTCCTCGCTGGTCAATAAGACTTCCTATTTCTTCTCCATCAAGCTGGTAATAAAGTACTGAGTATCCGACACAATAATAGTGATGATCATTGTGTTTTTCACCAGCAACAGCAGCTTGTGCCAGCTGGACTGCACTTAATTCAAGGTGGAGGATGTCCTGCTTTGAAAACATCGGCTTGCCGGAAATATCGACTACAGCTTTTGATTGTTCAGTTTTCAGAGCACGGCCAGCTGCAGCAACACAGACCTTTGTTAAGGGGCCATGTGAAACTTCCAGTGCCTCTTTAATTTCAGTGATGATTTCTGATACTGACAAAACATCATGGATTTGGCCATCCAGCATCGACCTTTCCTTGTGTTCACGGACAATGATGTCGACAGCTTCATAATGTCCATCAGATTCTTCCAGGATGATTCCCACAACAGATCTGGTTCCTATATCTAACGCAAACAGTTTATTATTCACATGCAATTCATGCACCCTCTAACTTAAGATCTCATACGATGCTTTATCACTTAAAAGCGTTTAATTATTAAAGAATTTTTACGTGACAATCAATATTTTTTCAGATATAATTACCTTTATCATATTATAGAGCTTGATTCATAGCACATTTGCTGCATTTTATTACATCTGGCTTCTATTATATTATCGGCTTTGAAGTGACATTGCTTTAGGTTCGGAGCTGCAGAAAGCTGATTTTATAAAAATTGCACCATCAGAAATTCTGGTGCTGTAAAAAAGATCAGATTATACGCATTTCCAGCGTGCAGTGAAGTAATGGTCTTTGTTTGAAAAGTCTTAGGGTTAGGACTAAAATGAATTCCGAAAGGACGGGACAGAAAATGAGTAAAAATCTTGACCAGCTTAGAAATCGTGTGGATGAATTGAATTTAGAGCTTCTATCATTAATTAATGAAAGAGCCCTGCTCGTCCAGGAAATTGGCCGTGCAAAAGAAACTCAGGGTGTCTACCGTTATGACCCTGTGCGCGAGAGAGAAATGCTTGATTTGATCAAGGAAAAAAATAACGGTCCTTTTGAGAATTCAACAATAGAACATATTTTCAAGGAAGTTTTCAAGGCAGGCCTTGAGCTTCAATCGGATGACCACCGCAAAGCTCTTCTCGTCTCCAGGAAGAAAAAGCCTGAAGATACAATCATTGATATTAAGGGTTTAAAAATCGGCGATGGTACACCAGACTTTGTTTTCGGTCCATGTTCGGTTGAGTCATATGAACAAGTGGCGACTGTGGCTGAAGCAGTTAAAGCGAAGGGCTTCAAGCTGCTGCGCGGCGGAGCTTTCAAGCCACGGACTTCACCTTATGACTTCCAGGGACTAGGGATAGAAGGACTTAAGATTTTGAAGAGAGTAGCAGATGAATACGATCTCGCTGTCATTAGTGAAATTGTCACACCTGCCGATATCGAAATCGCTGTCGACTACCTTGATGTGATCCAAATCGGCGCCCGCAACATGCAAAACTTCGAGCTTCTTAAAGCTGCAGGAGCTGTGAATAAACCTATTTTACTAAAACGTGGACTTGCCGCTACAATCGAAGAGTTTATCAATGCGGCTGAATATATCATGTCACAGGGCAATGGCCAAATCATTCTGTGTGAGCGTGGAATCCGGACGTACGAAAGAGCTACAAGGAATACACTTGATATCTCTGCAGTGCCAATCTTGAAAAAAGAAACACATCTCCCAGTCATGGTTGATGTTACCCACTCTACTGGCAGAAGAGACCTGTTGCTGCCAGCAGCCAAAGCAGCACTTGCAATTGGAGCAGATGGAGTCATGGCAGAGGTTCATCCAGATCCAGCAATAGCTTTATCTGACAATGCCCAACAGATGGATTTGAAGCAGTTTGATGAGTTTTTAGAGGGATTGAAAAACACTCCATTTGTGAGAGTATAAAGTTCTTGAAACCTTCCTTTCTTTAGGAAGGTTTTTTTATGGAGCATTTAAGGGTAACTTAAAAAGAAGTGGTTTTAACAGAAATATTGATAAAAATAAATAAATTAAGTTGTTCAGATTGCGGGATTGATAAGGATGTCGTATGATTAATAACATAATTATGCTTGTACATATAATCACAAACTTAAAAAATGATTATTGTGGCAATTTTTGCTGTAAACTAACTGAAAAGCGCCGTTTATTACCTGAAGGAGTGAAATAGATGAATATTACAATATATGATGTGGCACGGGAAGCAAACGTTTCAATGGCAACGGTTTCACGTGTTGTTAACGGAAATCCGAACGTAAAGCCAGCTACGAGGAAGAAGGTCATGGAGGTTATTGACCGTCTTGGATACCGTCCGAATGCTGTTGCCCGGGGGCTGGCAAGCAAAAAGACGACGACTGTCGGAGTCATCATTCCCGATATCGCTAGTCCGTTCTTTGCTGAGCTGGCAAGGGGAATTGAAGATATTGCCACGATGTACAAATATAATATTATCCTGAGCAACTCAGACCAAAATATTGAAAAAGAACTGCACCTGTTAAATACAATGCTTGGCAAACAAGTAGACGGAATTGTTTTCATGGGCGGCAATATAAAAGCCGACCATGTTGAGGAATTCAAGAAGTCACCGGTACCAATCGTCCTTGCAGGCTCGATTGAGGAATCTGGTGAAATTCCATCTGTCAATATTGATTATGAGCAGGCAACATTCGATGCTGTTTCTACATTTGTAGAAAAAGGACACAAGCAAATCGCATTCGTTATTGGACCACAGCTGGAGCCAATCAACAAGGATAAAAAGCTTGAAGGTTATAAGCGCGCATTAAAAGATGCCGGAATCGAATATAACGAAGAGCTTGTTGTCGAAGGAGATTATACGTATGATTCAGGTCTCGAGGCTATTGAAAGAATCCTTGAGCTTGATACGAAGCCAACAGCAATCCTGGTCGGATCGGATGAGATGGCACTTGGCGTAATCCATGGTGCATTTGACCGAGGTTACAGCGTGCCTGATGACTTCGAAGTAATCAGTTCCGACAATACAAGACTTACTCTTATGGTACGTCCGCAGCTTACAACAATTGTCCAGCCTCTATACGATATCGGTGCAGTTGCCATGCGCTTATTGACGAAATATATGAACAAAGAAAACGTAGATGAGAATATCGTCGTCCTGCCACACCGAATTGAGAACAGAAAATCTACGAAATAAAATTGAGAAGCCGTTTGCAGTTGATGCAAACGGCTTTTTTATAGAAAAACGAAGGCTGGTTTAGGTATTCGATTGAAATCAACGAGAAAAATGGCAAAATAGACAGCTATAATAAAATTACCGGCCAAAGACTTAGATATATCAGCATCTAATGCAATAGCAGCCACTTTTTCAGGTAAAATAACCACGAATTCATTTTATTTTAGCAATGTTTTCAATTAATTCGACCACATCTTCAATTAATTCGACCACTTTTTTGATTAATTCGACCACATATCAAATTAATTAAACCACTTTTTCAATTAATTCGACCAAATCCACAATTAATTCGATCAACTCAATGGATGTCGCTTCATCCTATACTTTAAAAAAACATACAAAAAACCGGGTCAAATGCTCCCGGTTTCTAACTCACACAGTTTCAGATTTCTTATTTGAACGGATTGGATACAAGGCTTTCTCCACTGTCTGGGCATTCTTTTCGGTAATTTCCGGTTTGCGCGGGATGGGCGGATATAAATCGTCAGGATCGTCCCACTCCTGTGGCAATTCTACAGGTGCTTGATCCTTCCATTCTTCTATCCACTCCTGCGGCAAGCTGCCATAACAGTTTGAGTTTTCAATCATTTCAAGCCAGATCAGTGACCAGGCTCTTGGCACAACGCGCCAAATATCATAGCCTCCGCCGCCAACAGCAACCCATTTGCCGCCGCAATATTTATGGGCAACTTCATGGGCCAGCTTTGGGATTTCCCGATAAATTCTCATCGTAGACGATAAATGGGTCAATGGATCAAGATAATGAGCATCTGCTCCATTTTGCGTAAGAATTACATCTGGTTTAAAGAACTCGGCAACTTCCATCAGTGCATTCCTATAGGCATCTAGCCATGATTCATCCTCTGTGAAAGCATCGACCGGGATATTGAAAGAATATCCATAGCCCTTGCCCTGACCTCGCTCATTCACATTTCCTGTACCCGGGAAAAGGTAACGTCCGGTTTCGTGAATCGATAGAGTGCATACATTAGGGTCATCATAAAATGACCATTGTACGCCATCTCCATGGTGTGCATCGGTATCGACATATAGTACCCGGGCATTGTATTTTTCCTGCAGGTATTTGATCGCTACAGAACTGTCATTGTAAATACAGAAGCCCGACGCTTTTCCCCGGAAGCCGTGATGCAGGCCTCCGCCCAGATGAAGTGCGTGGTTGGCTTTACCGGTCATGACATAATCCACTGCTGTCAGGGTGCCCCCGACAAGCAAAGCGCTTGCTTCATGCATATTTGCAAAAATCGGTGTATCTTCCGTTCCCAATCCATATCCTTCCGCAGATTCACTCTTAAGCTTTCCCTGGCCAGCAAGCTTAACAGCGTTTACAAAATTGGGGTCATGAACGAGGTGGAGTTCCTCATCCGTTGCCATCCGAGGCGCTACAATATATTCCTCATCAATTGCGCCAATTTTACGCAGCAAATCCAGCGTAAGTTTCAACCTGATCTGGTTGAAAGGATGATGGCTGCTGAAACGATAATTCAGCAGCCCTTCGGAAAAGACAAATACAGAGCGATCGCTCATGATGAAACTCCCGGAAGGTTCGGCCAGAGTACATGATGTCCGGCCTTTTTCAAGTCCTCGATCACAGCGATTGGATTCATCGTCTGGATTCTTACGACGAGGATTTTAAAACGTTCATCCTTTTGGTCAGGGTATACGAGCACACTCTGGATATTGGCTTTCCTCATACTGATAACAGAAGCAATTTCACAAAGCATTCCTGCTTTGTTTGGTACTTTAACTTCGATTTGCGAGCCTGGCTGATGTGCGCCAGTAAGCTCAACGAGTGTATGAAGAAGATCGGTCTCAGTGACGATACCTACCAGCTTTTTATCCTTGGTGATTGGCAGGCAGCTGATATTATGTTCATAAAAAATGGCCGAAATTTCCTCGACAAAATCTAGAGGGTGCCCAGTGATCACATTAGTTGTCATAATCGATTTGACTGGGTTATCGAGTTCACCCTTATGCTCATCCCAATGGAACACAGAAGGGGCAGCATCCTTGATGTCCCTGTCGGATACCAGTCCGATCACACTATTGTCCTTATTCACTATTGGGATATGGCGAATCTTCTTATTTGCCATTAGCTTGATTGCATCCGCAATTGTATTTTCAGGAAAAAGTGTCGTTACATCCTTTTTCATAATTTCCTCGACGATCATGGTTCCTTCCTCCTTGAATGATGAGGTATCATCAATACATAAAACGGTTCATAAACCGCAGCTGATCAAACTGCTGGATTGATTCCGGCGCAATTCTTTTGCCAATTCGCGCCATCAAACAGTTTGCTGGATGGGAACTGATTTCCGGATCATCTGTCGCGTACCAGGTTAGGCCGCCGGCATTCATCATTTTTTCCATGACTTTGCGGTATTCCCAAACATTCAAGCCGGTTCCTTTTAGGTCCCAATGCCAGTAATATTCAGTCGTGATAATGATATAATCTTCCATCGCGTCATCCATCATGGAAACCATCAGCAAATTCTTGCCGACTCGGCTGCCGCGGAATTCAGGAATGACCTCGATTGCACCAAGTTCTATTAAATCTTCCATTTTTCCTTCTGACCATCTTTCAAGCGGGTCTGGATAAAGGTAAGTAACATAACCGACAATCATATGGCCTGAGCGCGCTACGATGATACGTCCCTCCGGCAGCCCGGCAATCTCAACCAATGCCTTGTGCTGCTGGGCAGGGGGACGGAACGCCACTAAATCTTCATGGAATTCATAGCTTGCAAGTTTTTCAGGAGAAATCGGGCCTTCAATGATTAAACGGCCATGAGGAGTTTTCAATTCTTTTGCGTTATAAGTCTTTTTATGTTCCATTCAGTCACCACCCGTCAACAATTCAAACGATAATTCTATTATACATAAAATCTAACAGATAAAAGCGCTTTCACAAAATTTTCTGTATTTAAATATTAATATTTTTAAAAGAAAATCCTCAATATTATTGGTATACTCCGCCGTAAAGCGGTGCGTACTTTCAATCCTTACATACTCCAATGAAAATTTTAATCAACCCTTTATTTTCTACTAATATTTTAAAAATTGAGAAAATCGAATTTTTATACTATAATGTATTTTAAATATAAAGCCAAGGGGGATGGATACATGAAAGTGGAAGCGCTACCAGTTACACAAGGGAATCATAACTTAAAAAATTATCAAGAGCTTCATGGACAATTTGATTGGAGCGAAGCGGAGAAAGAGTTTTCCTGGTCTGAAACAGGCAGGGTCAATATGGCATATGAAGCAATTGATCGCC
The DNA here is from genome assembly GCF_018613315.1 of Bacillus sp. ISL-37. GTDB lineage: Bacteria > Bacillota > Bacilli > Bacillales > Cytobacillaceae > Mesobacillus. Next base: position 75,552 of record NZ_JAGGQL010000012.1, read on the forward strand.
ATGCAGAAGGATTCAGGAAAAATAAAATTGCGCTTTATTATCAGGATGGGGTGCGCAAGGAAAAATATACTTTTAAAGAGATGAAGGAGCTTTCAAATAAAGCTGGGAATGTCTTTAAAACTTATGCTGATGTGGAAAAAGGAGACCGCGTGTTCATCTTCATGCCTCGTTCTCCAGAACTGTATTTTGCTGTTCTCGGGGCGGTCAAGCTAGGCGCGATTGTAGGTCCATTATTTGAAGCATTCATGGAAGGTGCTGTCCGTGACAGACTGGAGGACAGTGGGGCAAAGGTATTGGTGACAACACCTGAGCTTCTTGAACGTGTTCCTGTCGATGAGCTTCCTGATTTGAAGCATATTCTTCTTGTTGGCGACAATATTGAGGAAAACGACAAGTATGTTGATTTCAAGCAAAAGCTATCTGAAGCCAGCAAGAAGCTTGATATCGAATGGGTTGATCGTACAGATGGCCTGATTTTACATTACACTTCCGGGTCAACTGGAAAACCTAAAGGCGTTCTCCATGTCCATAATGCGATGATCCAGCATTATCAGACAGCAAAATGGGTACTTGACCTTAAAGAGGAAGATGTGTACTGGTGCACTGCGGATCCAGGCTGGGTAACAGGAACTTCATACGGAATTTTCGGCCCATGGCTTGCGGGAACGTCCAATGTAATCATTGGCGGACGCTTCAATCCAGAGACATGGTATAAGATGATCGAAGAATACGGAGTGACTGTTTGGTACAGTGCCCCTACAGCTTTCAGGATGCTGATGGGTGCGGGCGATGAGGTAGTGAAGAAATTCGATCTTAGCTGTCTTCGTCATATCCTGAGTGTCGGTGAACCGCTGAACCCAGAGGTAGTCAGATGGGGAATGAAAGTGTTCAACCTGCGCATCCATGATACATGGTGGATGACTGAGACGGGTGCACAATTAATCTGTAACTATCCAAGCATGGAAATCAAGCCTGGATCAATGGGTAAACCAATCCCAGGCGTGAAGGCTGCGATTGTTGATGACCAGGGCAACGAATTGCCACCATACAGAATGGGCAATTTAGCAATCCAAAAGGGATGGCCATCGATGATGCATACAATCTGGAACAACCCTCAGAAGTATGAGTCTTATTTCATGCCAGGTGACTGGTACGTTTCCGGTGACTCAGCGTATATGGATGAAGATGGCTACTTCTGGTTCCAGGGACGGATTGATGATGTCATCATGACTTCAGGTGAGCGTGTCGGACCGTTTGAAGTAGAAAGCAAGCTGGTTGAACACCCTGCAGTTGCTGAAGCTGGTGTCATTGGCAAACCAGACCCAGTTCGTGGCGAAATCATCAAGGCGTTCATCGCATTGCGTGATGGCTATGAGCAGTCTGATGAGTTGATCGAAGAAATCCGCCAGTTCGTTAAAAAAGGCCTTGCTGCACATGCTGCACCGCGTGAGATCGAATTCCGCGACAAGCTTCCGAAAACACGAAGCGGTAAAATCATGCGCCGTGTATTGAAGGCTTGGGAACTTGACCTCCCAACTGGCGACCTTTCTACAATGGAAGATTAATAGAAACGTACAGAAGAGCGTGAAGTTGGACTTCACGCTCTTATATATTTACAGGAAAAAGAAACACCGCATCCAACAAGATGCGGTGTTTCTACTTATATCCTATTGCTAGTTTCCGTTACCATTTCCATTCCCATCGCCGTTCCCGTCACCTTCACCGTCGCCGTCTCCATCTCCATCTCCAGGAGGTGGTGGTGGAGGTGGCTTAGGAGGATCCTTCGGTTTAGGGTCAGTTGGAGGCGGGTCTTTTGGCTTTGGATCCTTCGGTTTGTCTTCCTTTGGCGGATCCTTAGGCTCTGGCTTTTGTCCGATTTCAATGATATTAGATGGCTTTGATTCTTTTCCAGCAATATCGACTGCTGTGACATAGAATGAGCCGTCTCCAGCATTGAAAGCTAAATCTGCTCCTGCTTTAATGCTGCCGACCTTTTTCTTGTTGTTATAGATTCGATAGCCGACAATATCATTTTCAGGATGCTTGCCCCAGGTAATTGTTTTTCCTGATAGCTTGATTCCCAGTGCTGCAGGAGTTTTGCCATTTTCACTAAGCTTATCATCCGCAACAAGAATCTTGTTCCATGCATCCTTTTTAGGGATCAGCTGCTGCGGATCTCTGATTTTATGGCCAATGATGCTTTCCATATATTCTGGATTCAGGATCACTCCAGTATCCGTGAATTCAGATGGTGTTGAATCAAGAGCGATATAGCGCTTATCGCCTACGGTTACGAATTTGTTTTCGACAAGGCTGTCATCAACCTTTGATGGAGCATACTTTGCAATAAAGTAATCTGATTCAACAAGTCCTGCTTTGGAGCAAGCACTCGATGGAAGCAAACCAGATACTCCACAATAGGAACGTTTAACAATTCCACCAGGCATCTTAAAGCGCTCTTCTGGATCGACTAGCTGTGGAGCAACATCATAAGCGTCGTTCATTAAGTCTGCCCAGATGTATTGGGTACGTTGGCCATATGAAAGTCCTTTATATCGTTTTTCCAGTGGTTTATTGTGGTCGTAGCCGAGCCATACCCCGAAGGATACATTCGGATTAGTAGCTACAAACCAGGAATCATAAAAATCGTGTCCAGTACCTGTTTTACCTGCCCAGTCAGACCCAAACTTCAGTCTGCTCTTTACAGCGGTTGCAGTTCCGCGATTAATAACATCACGCATCATATCGATTGTAAGATATGATGTCTGCGGACTGAAAACATCTACCGGTTCTGATTTATGCTGGAAAACTACGTTTCCATCCTTATCAACAATCTTTTCAATCATATAAGCATCAATGAATTTCCCGCCATTTGCGAATGTACCGAATGCATTGGTGTTCTCTTCAACAGTGACACCACCGGACAATGATCCAATCGATGTTGATGGATTTTCATAGTCATCCTTATGCAGATTAGAGAATCCCATTTTATCCAGGAAGGTTGCTGGCCTCTGGTTGAGGATACTCTTGTAGGCAAGAACAGCAGGGACGTTATAAGACTTTGTCAATGCGTGTCTCGCTGAAGTCAAGCCGCTGTATCGCATATCATAGTTATTTGGCCAAGCTTTGCCAGGACCATTCAAAAATACCTGGACATCTGGAAGAACAGAACCGGGATGCAATTTCCCTAACTCCATTGCAGGAGCATAAACGAGCAGCGGTTTCATCGTAGAACCGTTTTGTCTAGGTGAGTCAGTGGCATGATTTCTTTGCTGTATGTCAAAGTCACGCCCGCCGACAAAACTAATCATTTTACCAGTCTTGTTTTCAATCAGCACGGCGCCAATTTCAACCTGTTCATCAATGACAATCGTCTTGTTTGGGTCATCTGGATCAGGAACTTCCTGCGGTTTGTTGCTTCCATAATACGGATATTTATTTGCTGTTTCCTGGTGTTTTTCATAAATTTCTTTATTGATGGTCGTGTAAATCTTATAGCCATTCTGACGGAGGTCACGGTCCGCAAGTGCTTGGTATTCTGCCATCAATTTATCGTCTTTTTTCAAGTCTTCTAGTTCATAGCCATCACGTTCAGCAAGAATCTCTGCGAGGATTGTAACGGATCGCTTCTCGATTTCAAACGTCAAGAAAGGATATTCCTCAACGGTATTATCACTAGGAACTTCTTTTACAAAGTCCTTTGTGATATCGTAGTTGATCGCTTCCTTGAACTCTTCGTCGGAAATGAAACCAGCTCCATGCATTCTTGTAACGACTGTCTTGTATCTGGAAAGGCCAGGCTCAAGTCCTTTTGGATCCTTCAGCTTGCCATGGTCACTGCTGAACGGTGTGTAACCGAACGGGCTCTGCGGAAGACCGGCAATAAAGGCAGCCTGAGGCAATGTCAGATCCTTCGCTTCTTTTCCGAAGATTCCTTGAGCTGCGGCCTGGACACCGGCAATGTTGCTGCCGTTCGCGTTTCGTCCGAACGTGGCGACATTCAAATAGGCTTCAAGGATTTCTTTTTTATCAAAAAATTTCTCGAGACGAAGTGCGAGCAGAATTTCTTTCGCTTTACGCTCGAAGGAAATTTCATTCGTCAGGATCTGGTTCTTAATGAGCTGCTGTGTGAGTGTACTACCTCCGGAGGATGTCGCTGAGTTTGTTACCTCCTGGAAAAGTGCGCGCATGATTGCTTTTGGAACGACGCCATCATGCTCATAAAAGTACTCATCTTCTGTTGCGACTACTGCATTTACCAAATGCTTCGACATATCGTCAAGCTTTACTTCCTCACGGTATAAATCCGTTCGGAGCTTGCCAAGATAAACATCGTTATCAAAATATAAATCCGATGTTTCTTCATAGTTGTAGATATCTTTCCTCATATTCTCATAAGGTCGGATTTGTTCATCTTTGACAAGGGATGCGAAGTACCCGGCACCTGTACCAGCGGCGAATCCACCACCGAGAACCAATACAATGATCAATAACAACAGCATGTTCCAGACAACTGAATAAGTAATCCGGGCTCCTTTTACGGTCTTTTTATTCGTAAAAAAAGCACCAAAGGATTTAAGCTTCTCTTTCCAAGCCTGTTTTCCCTCATGCATTCATATCATTCCCCCTAAAATCACATACATTATAGCATAAACAGGCTGTCGAATAGATGTTAATGTGAATTTTTCTGAAAATTTATGTCGAATTTGACAACAAGTATTGCTTTATGGTAAAAATGCTTTATTAACTTTATAGTAAAAAGCTTTGAAGGGAATTAGTAGTGCTTCTGTCAATGTTCCAGAAAGCCGGCGGCCGCTGTGAGCCGGTACAAACAGAAGGATGAATTACCTCCCCGAGCGCCGCAGTGAACATATTCATCAGTAGCCGCGGACGGTTTAACCGTTATTTTATTGAGTGGAAGACAGTTTTTATTTTGTTTTCAAGCCGGGTGGTACCGCGCATACAGCGCCCCTGCATTTATTGCAGGGGCGTTTTTTATTTCGCAAAAATCCGGTTAAGAAATATATTCGAATGGAGGAAGAAAAGATGGAATTACTAAAAGATCTCGAATGGCGCGGGATTATTTACCAGCAAACAGATGAAGAGGGAATTAAGGATCTGCTTTCTAAGGAGAAAATCTCTCTTTACTGCGGTGTTGATCCAACAGCGGACAGCATGCATATCGGTCACCTTCTTCCGTTCCTGACTCTGCGCCGTTTCCAGAATGCTGGGCATCGTCCGATTGTTCTTGTCGGAGGAGCGACCGGCTTGATCGGCGACCCAAGCGGCAAGAGTGAGGAGCGTAAACTGCAGACACTCGAGCAAGTTCAGTTGAATGTAGACGGCATCAGAAAGCAGCTGGAGCAAATTTTCAGTGTTGAAGGCGAAAATGGCGCTATGATGGTCAATAACTACGATTGGGCAGGATCCATGGATGTCGTTACATTCCTGCGTGACTTCGGGAAGAACGTCGGCGTGAACTACATGCTGGCAAAAGATACAATCGCTTCAAGACTAGAAACGGGTATTTCATTTACGGAATTCACATACACGATCCTGCAGGCGATGGATTTCTACCACTTATACGAAAAACATGGCTGCAAAATGCAGATCGGCGGAAGCGACCAGTGGGGCAATATTACGACCGGTCTCGAATTGATCCGTAAAATGTCCGCAGAAGGATCCAAAGCTTTTGGACTTACAATACCGCTTGTAACGAAAGCAGACGGAACAAAATTCGGAAAGTCAGAAAGCGGAGCTGTATGGCTTGATCCAGAAAAAACGTCACCATACGAGTTCTACCAGTTCTGGATCAACACAGCTGATGCTGATGTCGTGAAGTACTTGAAATTCTTTACTTTCTTAGAAAAAGAAGAAATCGAAGCGCTGGAAAAAGCGGTTGAGGAAGAGCCACATCTTCGCAAGGCTCAAAAAGCCCTTGCAGAAGAAATGACACGCATGATCCATGGCGAAGAATCACTTCAGCAGGCAATCAGGATTTCAGCAGCACTTTTCAGCGGCGACATTAAAAACCTGAGCGCTGATGAAATCAAGCAAGGATTCAAAGATGTTCCTTCTTTTACAGTGGAAGAGAAGGAAGAACAAGGATTAGTCGACTTGCTGGTTGCGGCGAAAATCTCGCCATCCAAGCGCCAGGCGCGTGAAGATGTAACAAACGGTGCAGTCTCCCTGAATGGAGAGCGCGTCACTGACACTGCATATGTCCTTAGCGATGCTGACAAGATCGACGGGCAGTTCACCATCATCCGCCGCGGAAAAAAGAAGTACTTTATGATTAAATACTAGAGTTTTTTTTCGGAAACTTTATTGCTTCATGCGAAAAACATTTCATATAAATGATAAAAACAGCCTTCTGGATACCAGATGGCTGTTTCTTCTATAAAAATAAAATCTGTTTTTCACTTTATCGTTCACATTTTCAAATATATCAGCGGATTTTTGATTATATCGACCACATTTTCAAATATATCGGCGGATTTTCAAATATATCGACCACATTTGAGAATATATCGACCAACTCGAAAAGTAGTAGACGCTTGGGAGGAGTGGGGGTGAGTATTAGTACAACAGAAAGAATATTGAATGAAACAAAAACCCCGACCAAAGCGGCCGGGGTTTTATTTAGCACTCTATTAACGAGAGTAGAATTCAACGATAAGAGCTTCGTTGATTTCAGCTGGAAGTTCAGAACGCTCAGGCATACGAGTGAAAGTTCCTTCTAGCTTGTCTGCATCGAAAGTCAAGAAGTCAGGTACGAAGTTGTTAACTTCGATTGCTTCTTTAACAACATCAAGGTTGCGTGACTTTTCACGAAGTGTGATTGTTTGTCCTGGAGCTACGCGGTAAGATGGGATATCTACGCGTGCGCCATCAACCATGATGTGACCGTGGTTTACTAACTGGCGAGCTGCACGACGAGTGCGAGCAAGACCAAGACGGTAAACAACGTTGTCAAGACGAGCTTCAAGAAGAATCATGAAGTTTTCGCCGTGCTTACCAGGCATTTTGCTTGCCTTGTCGAACAAGTTACGGAACTGGCGCTCAGTAACTCCGTACATGTGGCGAAGCTTTTGCTTCTCTTGTAATTGTAATCCGTATTCGGATAATTTTTTACGCTGGTTAGGACCATGAGGACCTGGTGCGTAAGGGCGTTTTTCTAATTCTTTACCTGTACCGCTTAGTGAAATTCCAAGACGGCGGGATAGTTTCCAGCTTGGGCCGGTATAACGAGCCATGAATGACTCCTCCTTAGTTTTTATTTTGTAAAATAAAAACAGATTGTGATTAAGCACTTATGGGTATTTTGTTTTCATGTACCTTCGCCCTAGCAGCAGCGGGTTACGAGATACACCATCAAACAGCGTTCGAGGAACAAAATACATACATAATCTAGATCACATAGGCTGCGATATTTTACACAAAGAGTATTATATAATTTCTGTTGCTATAAAGTCAAGGGCATATTTGAAAATCAAGAAATGTTCAGCTAGTTTTTCACTAAAAAGTTTGTCTTTTATATCATACTATTTTACTAGGTCTATGGTATAATGATTAGTAATTGTTATATTTTTCAAATATTTGGATATTACCTTGCCACGTGATGAATCATTTTAGTTTATTCAGGCTGCTGCCTGTCAAAACAGCTACTTACAAATCGCTGTTAAGTGATTTTAAAACAGGTGATATATATGGAAGAATTAATAGAGCGCGAGATTATATTAGAACTGAAAAGCCGATTTTTTGATTTGATCAGCACTGGCGGATTATCTTTTTCTTTCTCAGAAGTTCTCTCGCAAATGATGGCTATTTTAAAAGAACTCCTGAAAGTTGATGAAATCGATTTTTATGGCTGCCAGGAATGGAAACAGGGAATGCTCCTGGAGGCTACAACACGATTAGCGACAAATGACGAAGTGATTGGTACTTTTCCTGATTGTCTGGTAAGTGAATTGGCTGAGAAACCCTATTCTTTCATTAAATATCCAGTATCTATGCCTCAGTACGAACTGTTGCTTGTCTTGGCCGCTAATGAAAAACCAAAGGGTCTGTTTGGCTTTCAATTCACCAGTGGTTCACTAACCCGGTTATCAGACCGATTTTTTAATAAGCTTTCTTTTGAGTGCAATGTATTTATTGAGAAGGCGCGTAGCCTGGCGGATACAATGGAAGAAGAAAAAAGATATAAGCAATTATTCAGGGTGACGAAAAAATTCCATTCGACGATGGATATGGATGCCGTGCTCGGTGAAATCATTTCCACACTACGGGAAGTTTATCCTTCTTTCACCTATTATCTGCTGTTGTCCCATGATCATAAGGGGTATGGTGGATTGCCGGTTAAAGACCTTGAATACGATAGCGATAACCTGACTGCGATGCAATCGTATGTAAGCGGGCAGATCCAGTTCGAGGACTCAGTCATTGAAAAAAATTCAATCATGTATGCACCTCTAAAAGGCAAACAGGGTGTTTACGGAGTTTTGCAGGTGATTGCCCCGAACTCACTTGTTTTCCCGCAAAATGAAGTTGAATTCATTAAGCTGCTCGCCAATACCGCCGGCAGTGCGCTGGAAAACGCCAAGCTATATGAGCAATCCAGGAAATTGATTGCCGATTTGCAGTTAATCAATGAAACCTCGCATCAGTTGAATACTAGCTTGCGACTGACAGATACGATGAAGTTTATCTGCGGACAAATCATCAAATCTTTTAATGCTCAGGAAGTCGGTTTCATCATGCTTGATGAAGACCGTGATGATTACTCAGTCCTGAAAGGCAGCACAAGCTTTTTCTTTTCGAAAGATGCTTCCAGCTATATATTGAGGATCGCCAAACGAATCAAGCAGGAAATGGAACCATTATTCATCGGAGATATCTCCTCTGATAGAGAAGACGCCTCTTTACACTTTCACTCGATAATGGGTGTCCCGATGATCCAGAGCGGGGAATTAAAGGGTTTTGCGCTTGTCATGCATGAGGAGCCGTATCACTTTGCGTTTGATACATTCAAACTGCTCCAATCTCTTATCCACCATTCAACATTAGCTTTTACCAATTCAATGCTGCGTGAAGAGCTGGAAAAAATGGTTGTGACGGATCATTTGACGAAGCTTTATTCTCGTGGGTATTTGGATGACAAAATGAATCTTTCAATGCTTGAAGATCAGCAGGGAACCTTTATTTTGATTGATATTGATAATTTTAAAAGCGTTAATGATCAGTATGGCCATCAGGTGGGAGACGAGGTTCTCATCCAGCTGGCCCGCCAGATTGCGAAGAATATCCGTGGGACTGACATTGGTGCCAGATGGGGTGGAGAGGAACTGGCGATTTATCTTCCAGGAGCACCTCTCGATACTGGTGTCATGATTGCGAATAGGCTAGTAGCTAAAGTAGAAAAACATACGAACCCGAATGTCACGGTTTCATGCGGGGTATCCACATGGATCAGGGGACAGGAAGACACGACCAAGACCGTGTTCAAAAGGGCAGACCAGGCTCTTTATATAGCAAAGGACTCAGGGAAAAATAAAGTAGTCGTACAGAATGAAGAAGAATTTACTTTTAACAGCACTCAAGATTGAGTGCTTTTTTCTTTTAACAGACCACAGGACTTTTTCAACTGGTGTGAGTGAAATCACTTTCCATATCAGGGTAAATGTCATATTCTGATTATGGGGGTAGAATGTAAGCGTTTACAGAATATATAGGAGGAATCGTAATGGGAGAGAAAAGATTCGAAACAAAAGTTATCCATTCCGGATATAAGTCTGACGAATTCAGGGGAAGCCTTGCGCCTCCGTTATTTCAAACTAGTACGTTCACTTTCGATACTGCTGAACAGGGTGAAAGACGCTTTGCCGGAGAAGAGGAAGGATTCATTTATTCACGTCTTGGAAACCCTACAGTTGCTATGCTTGAGGAGCGGATGGCAACGATTGAAAAAGGGGAAAAAGGCCTTGCGTTTGGATCAGGGATGGCTGCTGTCTCTGCGATATTAGTAGCGCTGACACGCACAGGCGACCATATCCTTTGCTCACAGGGCGTGTATGGCTGTACGTTCGGACTTCTACAGCTCATGAAAGAAAAATATGAGATCAACCATGATTTTTCGATGATGTCGACGAGAGAAGAAGTATTGGCTGCCATTACCCCAGAGACAAGAGTCATCTATATTGAAACGCCGATCAACCCAACAATGAGACTGGTTGACCTGGAAATGGTCGCGGACGTTGCGAAGGAAAAAGGGATTCCAGTAGTTGTTGATAATACATTCAGTTCGCCATATCTCCAGAATCCACTCGAACTTGGTTGTGATTTCGTCATCCATAGCGCAACGAAGTATATTTGCGGACATGGTGATGTCATTGCCGGCGTAGCAGTGGGGCCAAAGGAGATCATGACTAAAATATCGATGACAACGCAAAAAGACATTGGCGGCGTGATTTCACCATTCGATGCATGGTTATTGCTTCGTGGTCTAAAAACATTGCCAGTAAGGATGGACCGTCATTGTGACAATGCCGAAAAATTAGCAGCATATCTTTCTGATCACCCTGCAGTAGAGGAGGTCATTTTCCCTGGCGACCCTAAGCATCCTGATTATGCGATTGCGAAAAAGCAGATGCGCAAGCCGGGCGGCCTTATTTCCTTTAACATCAAAGGAGGCCAAAAAGAAGCGCAGGCATTCATCAATAAGTTAAAGCTCATTAAAATTGCTGTAAGTCTTGGTGATGCAGAAACACTGATTCAGCACCCTGCGACAATGACACATGCTGTAGTCCCAAAAGAAGCAAGAGAAAAAATGGGGATCAAAGACAACATGCTCCGACTGTCAGTTGGATTGGAAGCATGGGAAGATTTAAGGGATGACCTTGAAGCAGCATTCGAAGCTGTAAGGAAAGAAAGCACTATGGAGACTGGCTCGATTTAAGAGAATCCTAATTTCAGTTAGAAACCCTCCCGGAATTCGGGAGGGTTTCTTTACGTTTTCTATTTAAAACTAGCTGATATACTGCACCAACACTGCTACGAATTCCTCAAGCTTTTGCTGGTCTAATTCGTCAAAACGATTTTTTTCTGGTGAATCGATATCAAGGACGCCAAGTAGGTTTCCGTCCTTGACGATTGGAACGACGATTTCCGATTGTGACGCAGCATCACATGCGATGTGACCCGGGAAGGCATGGACATCTTCAACTCTTACTGTTTCCTGCTTGGATGCGGCTGTACCACAAACTCCTTTGCCGAGCGGGATTCTTACACAGGCTGGAAGGCCTTGGAATGGTCCGAGGACAAGCTCGCCATCTTCCATCAGGTAAAAGCCGACCCAGTTGACGCGATCGAGAAATTGGTTCAATAAAGCAGAAGCGTTGCTAAAATTCGCAATCGCATTCTTTTCATCTTCCACCAATGCTTTGAGTTGCTTTATCAATAAATCGTAATTTTTTTCACGGCTGTCGCTGTATGTTTCGACTTTAAACACAGTTTTTCCCCCTCATTATTGAAGTTTTAATCTACATTGTATCAAAAATCGGCGAAACAATGGAGACTTTGTCGAGCTTTTTATAAAGGAATTTTAAATGATTTCCAGAAAGGTAAACAGTAAGGTTAATTGCGGAAAGTGAGGGGTGGGGCAATGAGAAAAAATTCAAAAGCTGCGATTATTGATGCGGCCATCTACTTATTCAATACGAAGGGGTTCAATGGGACATCAGTAAGGGATATTGCGGCAAAGGCAGACGTGAATGCAGCGAATATCTCATACTACTTCCGGAATAAAAATGGACTCCTCGAAAATTGTTTTACTGTTTTCTTCGAAAGCTATATGGAAGAATTGGAAAAAGGCTTTTCATTGCTAGAATACGGTGCGGAATTATGCCTGAAGGCGATGGTTGACAATGTATTGAGATACCAGTGCCAAAACAGTCAATTGACAAGGTTTATTTTAAGAGAGATGACAATAGACTCGCAGGTTGTCCGGGAAATTATGTCCACTTATCATGTGAAAGAACGCTATATGTTTAAAAAGGTGCTTGAAGCTGGAATGGGGAACGGAGAATTTAAAAAGCATTCCATCCAGTTCAGCATTTTACAATTAAAAGGGCTGCTGTCGATGCCGTTTTTGAATACCCATTATGTGACGGAGGTTCTGCATGTGCAGCCTCATGAAAAATACTTTGCCGATATGCTCAGCTATGAGATTTCACAATGGATCAAAGGAACTCTTTGTGCAGATCATAAAGTGCAGGAGAAAATGTTGATCAATATATAGGAAACCGGTAAAGCTGCCGGTTTCCTTATTTTTTTATGTGCATTCGCTCAAGGCCCTGTCCGAGCTCCTTCGCCTGGTGCGCATCTGATCCGTAAACGAGTTGGATTCCACGCTTTTTGGCTTCGCTTATTACCCAGTCTGGAGGATATGGCTCACGGCATAAAGGTTTTGTTGTACCGGCTCCATTGTAATCAAGCTCATAATCATGCTTCGAAACATTCTCCAGTATTTCAGTGATCTCGTCAGCACAATCCAGCGCGATAGGGTATTTTAGGCGGAATTTATTCGCCAGGGTCATATGTCCGATTCTTTTTGGCTTATATGGACCCAGGTCAGCAAGAATGGATTTCAGTACAGTTTGATAGTAATGGCGATGGATAGTTTCCACAGATCCATATTCTTTCACCATTTCTCCAAAGTTGTCCGGGCTGTAATCAAGACAATCATATTTTCCTGAGAGGTTTTTCAAAAAATGAACGGATAGAACGGCATCATCGAGACGAGGACCGAACTCGTTGAGGAAATTGGTAGTCTGAAGTTCGTATCCTTCGATAAAATCAATCTCAAATCCAGTATTGATTTTAATTTTCCCGCGGTACTTTACCTTCGCTTCTTCTATAGCTTGAAAATAAGGCTCCAAATCCTCATAACGCATTGCGCTATCCTTCATTGGTGTAGGATCTATGAATCCTTCCGGCAAAGGGGCGTGCTCAGCGAACGTGATTTCTGTATAGCCGAGCTTCAGCGCTCTCTCGATGTAATCATCTATCGAATCTTTAGTACCATGCGGGCAAAAAGATGTGTGTACGTGCCCATCTTTCATGATTTCAGGCCTCCTAAAGTAATATATTATGCGAGATTTCAAGTTAAATCGGCTTAATTCGGATAATTTCAACAAAAAATATGAATTTAATAGTCAAAAATTGTCGTTTACATGGTAATATAAATACATTATACACGCATTTATAAATTCATTTTATATAGAAGGATTCAGAACTTGGAATTTGTGAGGCCAGGGGGATAACAATGGAGTACATAATCGGCGGAATAGCTATATTGATAATTCTTTTTTTAATCGGATATTTTATGAAACGGAAGTATTACAGTGAGGTCGACCGGTATGAGTCATGGAAAATCGATATCATGAACCGGCCGGTGCTGGATGAAATGTCAAAGGTAAAACAGCTGAACATGACTGGCCAGACAGAGGAGCTTTTCGAGCGCTGGCGCCAGGAATGGGATGAACTTGTTACGTCCAAGCTGCCAGGCATCGAAGATTATTTGTTCGATGCTGAAGAGTACATTGATAAATACAGATTCAAAAAGGCGAAGGAATCTCTTGCCGTCATTGATCGTAAGCTTACGGAAACAGAGGATAAGATTAAAAAAATCCTCGGTGAGTTGAATGAACTTGTCGGTAGCGAGGAGAAAAATCGTGAAGAAATCGATGGTCTGAAGGAGCAATACAGGGATAATAAGAAAAACCTTCTATCACACCGCCACAGCTTTGGAAGCGCTGAGGCCAGTCTCGAAGCAATGCTTGAAAACATCCAGGCAAAATTCATCGATTTTGATGAAAAAACGGATAATGGCAATTACCTTGAAGCAAGGGAAACTGTGTTGTCCATCCAGGCCCTGCTTGAACAGGTATCCAGCAAGATGGAATCCATTCCAGCGCTGCTGCATGATTGTCAGTCGGTCATTCCTGCCCAAGTCAGCGACCTGAAGGACGGAGTCAGGGAGATGGCTGCACAGGGATATGTACTTGACCATCTGAACGCAGAAAAAGAGGTTGAGGAAATCGGAAAGGAACTGACTGAATATCGGGCTTCCCTTGAAAAGGGCGATGTTGAAATCGCTGATCAGGGCATTCAAGGGTTAAAGGAACGTGTTGAGAAGTTATTTGATCTCCTTGAAGCTGAGGTCCTGGCTAAACAATACATTACGAAGACAGAACACGAGGCAAAAGAAACCCTCGTAAAAGCAATAACAGAAAGCAAGACGTTGAAAGAAGAGACAAAGCATATCCAGGAGAGCTATCACCTGAATGATAAAGAGTTGTCGGCACAAACGAATGTAGAACAACAGCTCAAAGGCCTGCTTAAGCGCTTCGAGTTAATCGATCACAGAATTACTGAAAACGACACAGCGCAAAGCCTGATAAAGGTGGAGCTTGAAGAAGCGAAGCAGCAGCTTGATGAGCTTGTTGAAGAGCAAAAAGTATTGATGGAAAAGTTGAGCGCCCTAAGGAAGGATGAAATGGCGGCTAGGGATAAGGTATGGGATCTGTCGAAAAAGATTTCCGAACTAATCCGGACCGTTTCTAAAAGCAATATGCCTGGTTTGTCACAGGAATACAAATACCTTCTTGAAGATGCCAATGAAAGCATCAAACAAGTCAATGAAAAGCTTGAGGAGAAGCCGCTGGATATTCCTGTTGTCCAACAGTATTTAGAAATCGCTGTGCTGACGGTTGAAAAGCTTGAAGCATCGACTGAAGAAATCGTCGAGACCGTCATGCTGGCTGAGCGAGTCATTCAATATGGCAACAGGTACCGCAGCCGATATCCTTCGGTTGACCGGGGACTCCGAGAAGCAGAAGAGTATTTCCGGAATTACGATTATCGTGATGCACTTGAACAGGCGGCTACTTCCATTGAGGAAGTAGAACCTGGTGCCCTGAAGAGAATCGAGCAAATGTTAGCTGAAAAAGAGTGATGAAAAACGTGGGTCTCCGTCATGGAGACCTGTTTTTTTGGGAGATACATGCTACCGGGCATACTATATAATGTCAATTCCGATTATTTTTCATTGATTACTTCTTATGATAAGATTTCTAGTTAGCATAAACGTATTGAACAAGGGGGGATACGGTGATTTACTTAGACAACAGCGCAACAACTAAACCCTATAAGGAAGTATTGGATTCATTTGTAAAGGTCTCAGAGGATTTTTTCGGAAATCCTTCATCACTTCATAAAATCGGTGGGCAGGCAGAGAAGTTGCTACAGCAGGCGCGTTCCCAGGTTGGCAAGCTGCTGAATGTAAAAGAAACGGAAATCCTGTTCACATCCGGAGGAACGGAAAGTAATAATCTTGCGGTTAAAGGAATCGCGATGGCTCACCGGGAAAGAGGCAGGCATATCATAACCACAAGCATCGAACATGCATCCATCCACAATGCTATGGTGCAGCTTAAATCGCTTGGCTATGAAATAACATATGTAAAACCAGATGGTAACGGCTTTATCAGCGTGGAGTCAATTCAGAAAGAAATGCGAGATGATACCATCCTGGTGTCTGTGATCCATGTCAATAATGAAATTGGCACCATTCAGCCTATAAGGGAAATTGGCACCTTGCTTAAAAAGTATCCAAAAGCGTTTTTCCATGTTGATTTCGTTCAGGGAGTTGGGAAGGTGCCATTGAACTTTTATGAAGCCGGAATCCACTTGTCCACCATATCGGGGCATAAATTCCATGGGTTGAAAGGGACAGGTGCATTGTTTATAAAAGAAGGCGTCCGTTTGTCTCCATTATTCTCCGGCGGAAATCAGGAATGGAAGCAGCGAAGCGGAACGGAAAATGTAGCAGGCATGGTTGCAATGGCAAAGGCACTGAGAATGACATTTGAACAGAGTAAAGAAAAGCTGAATCAAATGGAAGCAGCGATGGAAAGATTAAGAAGTGGTATCAGCCAAATCAAGGAAATCACCATTCACACGCCAATGGAGAATCGTGCCCCCCACATCTTGAACTTTTCAATCAAGGGGTTGAAGGCAGAAACATTTGTACATGCGCTGGAAGAAAGAAATATATATGTATCAACCACTAGCGCCTGCTCCTCCAAAAAGAAAGCTGCAAGCAAGACCTTGCTGGCAATGGGAGTGCCACAAGATGAAGCAGAAAGCGCTATTAGAGTCAGCCTGACATACAGCAATACAGTAGAAGAAGCAGAGATAGCAACAAAGGCAATTGCTGAAACAGTAAAACATTTAAGCGAGGTAGTAAAGAAATGATGTATGACCGTATTTTAGTTCGGTATGGAGAAATATCGACAAAAGGAAGAAACAGGAATAAATTCATTGATCGACTGAGAAAAAATATAAAAAGAGCTTTAAACAACTATCCGAATGTAGCCATCAAGGCAGAACGCGACCGCATGTTCATCCTTCTTAATGGTGAGGATAGCGACGGAATTGGAGAGAAGCTGAAAGAGATATTCGGGATTCAATCCTTCAGTCCGGCTGTAAAAGTTGAAAAAGATCTCGATAAAATGAAAGATGCTGCACTCGAAGTTTTCAGGAAGATTCATAAGCCAGGCCAGACTTTTAAAATCACTGCTAAACGTTCGGACAAGACATTTGAATTGGATACAAACGGGATCAACTCGGAATTCGGTGGCCATATCTTAAGGAATGTTGATGACTTGAAAGTAGACGTCCGCAACCCTGATATAAATCTTCAGATTGAAATCAGGAAAGAAGCCGCTTATATTTCGGCAGAAACAATAAAAGGTGCTGGCGGACTCCCTGCTGCCTCTGCGGGCAAAGGGATGCTGATGCTTTCCGGGGGAATTGACAGTCCTGTAGCAGGTTACCTTTCAATGAAGAGAGGTCTCGAGGTTGAAGGCGTCCATTTCTTCAGTCCTCCATTTACAAGTGAGAGAGCAAAACAAAAGGTTATCGATCTTTCGGAAAAATTGGCAGAGGTAAACGGCCATTTTGCACTTCACATTGTGCCATTCACTGAAATTCAGCAGGCCATCCACAAGCAAATACCGGAAAACTATACGATGACAACGACAAGGAGAATGATGCTCCGCATAACGGACGCCATCAGGGAAAAACAGGGCGGCCTTGCGATCATTACTGGTGAAAGTCTTGGGCAGGTAGCGAGCCAGACACTTGAAAGTATGTATGCGATCAATGAAGTGACTACTACACCAATCATCAGACCTTTGATTACAATGGACAAACTTCAAATCATGGATATTGCTCAAGATATCGATACCCATGACATATCGATCCGCCCATATGAGGATTGCTGCACGGTTTTTGTTCCTTCATCACCGAAAACAAAACCAAAGCTCGATAAGGTTCAAAACTTTGAAAGCTACTTTGACTTCGAGGAATTGATCCAAAAAGCCGTCGAAGGAACGGAGCGTATGGTTCTCAAACCGGCTTCAGAACGAAAAGATGATTCAATGGATGACCTATTTTAATTTATGATTTATGATGAATTTGTGAACAATTACCAATTAAAGATTTGAATTAAGCCATGTGTTTTTACACACTCTATACTCACAAGGAGGTGAAACACATGGCAAACAACAACAGCTCAAATCAACTTCTAGTACCTGGAGTATCACAAGCTCTTGACCAAATGAAGTACGAAATCGCTTCTGAATTTGGTGTACAGCTAGGCGGAGAAACTACTTCTCGCGCTAACGGTTCTGTAGGTGGAGAGATCACTAAGCGTTTGGTTCAAATGGCTGAACAACAACTTGGTGGCGGATTCTCTCGCTAATTAAAAATTAATAATATGGCTACAAGGAGCGGGGCAGATGCCCCGCTCTTTTTTTGCAGGAAAAATTATTATATCAAAAAAGTGTTATCATATAATTTTAAATTTTTAAATAATTTTGTATAATAGGAATTGGGGATAAAGAAGGCAAGTAGTCGCATAAGCGAAACTGGCCTTAACAAAATATTATGAGGGGGAAGAGTATGAACAGAGAACAATTGATTGCGCCACAAAAGTATAATCTTGTATCAGAGATGGAGCGTTTCGCTCAGGATCAGGAAAGAAAAGCAATAATCTGGGAAAATGAAACAGGCAGCACAAAAGAGATTACATACCGTGAACTACTAAATAATGCGAATAGGATTGGAAACGTTTTCTCGGAACATGGCTTGCAGCAGGGGGATGTCGTATTGGTCGTCGTACCGAGATTGATTGAGGCCTATCAGGTTTATATTGCATCCTTAAAAATGGGGTTAGTTGTGATCCCTAGTTCAGAAATGCTAAGAACGAAAGATTTTCAATACCGAATCAACCATGGCGACGTAAAAGCGATTGTCAGCTATGCTCCTTTTACCAATGAATTCACGGGGATCGAGGAAGCGAATGACCTCCCTAAATTCGTTATTGGAGACGAAAAGGAAGGATGGATCCATCTGGATGCCGAAATGAAATCTGCTTCGGACGACCTTCAGCTGGCTGATACAGAACGCGATGACATGGCATTCCTTAGCTACACCTCCGGAACGACTGGCAATCCAAAAGGGGTCGTCCATACACATGGATGGGCATATGCCCACCTTCGTACAGCAGCGACGAACTGGCTTGGCATCGAGGACGGTGACACTGTCTGGGCCACTGCAGGTCCTGGCTGGCAAAAGTGGATCTGGAGCCCGTTTTTATCCGTTATGGGAACCGGCGCAACCGGCCTGGTTTACCAGGGTAAATTCGAGCCGCAAAAGTATTTATCACTTTTACAAAAATACAATGTGAACGTCCTTTGCTGCACACCTACGGAATACCGTCTGATGGCGAAGGTAGAAAACTTAAATGATTTTAACCTGCCAGGGCTTCACAGTGCGGTTTCTGCTGGAGAACCGCTTAATCGTGAAGTAATTGATACATTTAAAAAGCATTTCAATGTCGAGGTGCGCGACGGTTATGGACAGACAGAAAACACATTGCTTGTCGGCGTGACAAAAGGCATGGAATTGAGACCGGGATCGATGGGCAAGCCAACGCCTGGAAACAGAGTCGAGATCATCAATGAAAATGGTGAGCCTTGTGCCCCAGGAGAAGTTGGGGACATTGCTGTCCATGTTGAAACACCTGCGTTATTCAAAAACTATTACAAGGATCCAGAGCGGACAGCGATGCAGTTCCGTGGCGATTATTACGTAACAGGGGACAAAGCGAGCAAAGATGAAGAAGGCTACTTCTGGTTTGAGGGGCGCGGCGATGACATCATCATCAGCTCCGGCTATACAATCGGGCCTTTTGAAGTTGAGGATGCACTGGTAAAACATCCTTATGTAAGTGAATGTGCTGTAGTCGCATCACCGGATGAAATCCGCGGTCATATCGTCAAAGCATTTGTTGTCCTGCGTGATGGCGTAAGCCCTGAACAGGAAAACCTTGTGGCTGAGCTGCAGCAGCATGTGAAGGAATTAACGGCTCCATATAAGTATCCAAGAAAGATTGAGTTTCTGGAAGAACTTCCAAAAACAACATCTGGTAAAATCCGCCGCATCGAACTAAGGAAAAAGGAATTGGAAGGGGCAAAATAAAAGTTTAACAAAAGGCAGGCCGCTGGGTCTGCTTTTTGTATTTAATTTAACCCCTGATTTTTCAGTGAAGTACACAGCAAAAAGCAGTGGATGCGTTGAGGTTGAAAACTTGGGTATATTTAATTTAGAAGGGGTGATTATTTATGAAAATCGAAATTAGAGATGCTGCATTGGAGGAGTTAAGTAAGGTCCAATTCGGCGAAAGTGAAGGAATAAGAATTTTAGCAGAGTTTGTTGGGACATGTTCGATCGCAACGGACATTCAACTGCAAATTGAAGAAAAGCAGGCAGATGATGAAGTGATTACAGAAAGCGGTGTTAACTTTTTCGTACCAGAAAAATCGCTGGAATCCCTACCAAGTAAAATATTCTTGGATTTTAAGCCAGGTTTCGGCTATAAAATATCCTCTGCCGAAGAGACATTTGGCTATAACTTCAAGTTAAAACCACGAAATGAAAAATAACCCGGTCAGGGTTATTTTTCTTTATTACATTAAACATTGTGCATTAATTGTCTATTATTAGTCTTAAAAAAAGATTGTCAGTCCGCAGCGTTCCCCTTTATAATGATATTATTTCGAGTCTAGAAAGATTAGGGGGCTGTTCGGATGGATAAAAGGACCGAACAACAAGCTGGTGTCCTATACGCAGCTTTTTCTTATATATTGTGGGGATTCCTTCCTGTTTATTGGAAGCTTTTAGATCATGTAAATGCTGATGAAATCCTGGCTAATCGTGTATTCTGGTCGTTTTTCTTCATCGCCCTTATTCTGGTCCTTAATAAGAAATGGAGACTTTTCACAGGGACATTGCTCGGGCTGGCCCAAAACAAAAAGCAATTAGCCGCCCTCGCTGTGGCATCAATGCTAATCAGTATTAACTGGTTCATGTATATCTGGGCTGTGAATTCAGACCAGATGATCGAAGCAAGCCTTGGCTATTATATCAACCCGCTCGTAAGTGTCCTTCTTGGGATGGTATTCCTGAAGGAACGTCTTTCCATGCTGCAATATGTGTCGTTTGCGCTCGCAGCAATCGGTGTATTGATCATGACGATTTCCTACGGACAATTTCCGTGGATTGCTCTATCACTCGCAATTTCCTTTGGCCTGTACGGATTGGCGAAGAAATTGATCAAGGTAGATTCTGCTGTAGGCCTTGCGCTCGAAACACTGGTCGTTATGCCGCTCGCAGCCATCTACATTGGCTACCTCCTAAACCAGGGAACGAACTCACTGTTTGCTGGTTCATTGTCGACTACGCTGCTGCTGGCAGGCGCAGGGGCAGCTACGGCAGTTCCACTGCTCTTTTTTGCTAAGGGAGCGCAAAGAATTCCGCTGGCAACACTTGGGATACTGCAATATATTGCACCGACATTGACACTGATCCTTGGAGTTTTCGTCTATCACGAAACATTCTCGACAATCCACCTGCTTGCCTTCACCTTTATCTGGTCAGCATTGATCCTTTACTCTTTATCAAGGACAAAGCTGGCATCAGCGTTGACAGTTAAGTGAAAAAAAGAAAAAGGAATGCCGATGTAAAAGAAGAGAGCTGCGGATTTTCCACAGCTCTTTTCAATTATAAGAATGTCCTCTTCACTTTTTCCCAGAAAGAGTTGTCCTTCAGTTTGACAGTCTTGATAATTTTGTTACTCAATTGTATATCGAATTTTTCAACATGCTGGATGCTCAGGGCTTCGTTATCCATTCCCATGATAGGATAATCATTGCCATCCTGGGCAACCTTGAAGGTAAGCTTCCGGTCTCCACTCAGGATGAAGGATGAGCCGAGTGTACGGTAATCATTGTTGTTCACTGAAGCTAGCTCGCTCACCTGCATGCAAGGCAGCAGCGGGTCGACAACTGCTCCGTTGACCGACTTGTTATACGCTGTGCTTCCAGTAGGAGTAGCAACGATCATCCCATCTCCACGGAAGGTTTCAAAATGCTTGTCGTCAATATAAACATCCATGACAAAAGCTTTAATGATCGCTGAACGAACGCTGAATTCATTCAAGCAGCCAAATGTTGTATCACCATCGATTGTTACCTCGATCGTCGGATAACGTCTGACTTCGATTTGTGAATTTGTGATTGCTTCAATCATTTTATCTGTATCCTCGAGATGGAAATCGCAATACATATTCAGGGAGCCAGTAACTGAAATACCGGCATATAGGCAATCATCCCGGAAACCGGTCTTTCTGACAGCCTGCAGGAAGGTACCGTCATCACCAATGCTTACGATAATATTTGCTGTGCGATAGTCGGACACGATATTGAAATCATAACGGCGAGCCAGCTCATAAAGAGGCTCAACTTTTTCCAACATAGTTGTGTCGGGTGTATGGTGAAAATAAATATTACGGCGATCTGGCATATAAATTCCTCCAAACATTTCGTATTTCTTCCATAATTTTACCCACTTTTGAAATCTTTTGCTAAAATAAATGTTATTGACATCAGTTTATCATTTTTTCATAAGGTTTTGAAAGTACGAGAAACTTACAAGGGGGCTTCAAGATGAATGGTAAAAGATGGGCGGCATTAGGGATAGCCGCCGGATTATTCATTGCGTCAACAGTTATAAATCTTCTGTCTACAGTGGCATTTAGTGACGCGGAAAATGCTTTTACGGATATGTTTGCCGTAACGGATGAAATGTTCGCTGAAGAAATAATCGAAGAAGGTGACATGCTGAGCAAGATAGCGGTATTGTCCATCAATGGGGTAATCCAGGATACAGGGGATGCTGAATCATTCTTTGAAAGTCCGCTCTATAATCATAAAGCGTTCATGGAACAGCTTGATTATGTTAAAGAAGCAAAGGATGTTAAGGCGATCATCCTGCAAGTGAACTCGCCTGGTGGCGGTGTCGTGGAAAGTGCGCAAATCCATGACAAGATCAAGGAAATCCAGAAGGAAACGAAAAAGCCGATTTATGTTTCGATGGGGTCGATGGCCGCTTCTGGAGGTTATTATGTGTCTGCGCCTGCTGATAAAATTTTTGCCAGCCCTGAAACGCTTACCGGGTCGCTTGGTGTCATCATGCAGGGAGTTAATTATGCTGGCCTTGCCGAAAAGTATGGCGTTGAATTCACGACAATCAAAAGTGGCCCATACAAGGATATCATGAGTCCATCAAGACCGATGACAGAGGATGAGCGCGAGATCCTCCAATCGATGATCGATAACTCATATGAAGGATTCGTAAAAGTCATTTCTGAAGGGCGCGATATGTCTGTTGCACGTGTCAAGGAAATAGCGGATGGCAGGATATACGACGGACGTCAGGCAAAGCAGCTGAAGTTAATCGATGGATTTGGTTATCTTGAGGATGTCATCGAGAATGTTAGGAAGGACGAAAAGCTCGGCGATGCTACTGTCGTAAAGTACACAGAAAGCATGGGGTTTGGCTCGTTCTTCAGCATGGGAGCACAAAAGATCATGGGGAAAGACGCAGAAATGGCAGGCTTAATGAAGTTATTATCCCAGCCTAATTCTCCACGCCTGATGTATTTATATGCGGAATAAGGAGGGATAAAATATGAATTCGGATGATTATAAAGATCGGGACAATGTACCCTCTCAATCTGAACCGAAAGAAGTCATGGATGAGCCTCGAATCTCTGATGACACGGCGCGTTTGCAGAATGAAGCGGAACATCCAGTACCTCAGTCTGAATCTAGAACTATACAATTACAACAAGGAAACCCACAACCTGAGGTTTATGAACATGACAAGGCTGGACCCGAGAATCAAATATACGCCGGCCTCTATGCCGGTTTCTGGACACGTTTTTGGGCGTATTTGCTTGACTTGATTGTAATTGGGAGCATCAACCGAATGATCATCAATCCTGTGTTTCGGGCACTGGATGTACCGTTAATTGAGGATGGGATCCTTTCACCGATGGCCATCGCGACAGCTGTCGTTTTCTATTTATATTTTGTGTTAATGACAAAGTACTTCGGCCAGACCCTCGGAAAAATGGTCTTTGGCTTGAAAGTGGTGGAGATGGACGGCAAGGGCCTAACCTGGGGAACCGTTATTTTCCGCGAGTGGATCGGCCGCTTCATTTCAGCGACCATCATTGTTTTATATTTGGTCGTTGCTTTTACAAAAAAGAAACAGGGGTTGCATGACCTGTTTGCCGATACAACCGTTATATATGAACCACGTTAGAATGAACCTGCTGCTGCAGGTTCAGGCTGTCGAGAAACTCT
>NZ_JAGGQL010000013.1 GCF_018613315.1 Bacillus sp. ISL-37
TTTTTTGGTTCACTTCACCTCAGGTCCTTTTTTACTTTAATATTAAACGTTCTTTCAATAATGTGAGTTCTTTATAAATCCCCACTACTTCATCCATCTTCATCCTCACGAGCCCGCTTGAGGAAGGAGCAACGAAGTCAATGGTACCAGCCACGACAGGTTCATCCTGTTTTCCCCATGGAATATCTTTTTTGCCGCTGTATTGCTGGTAGACACCTTTACCAACGAAACAAACGATTTTGGGACTGAATTTCTCGATTTTACTCCTTAACTCTAGTTTCCCCTGCTGGTATTCTTCTTTCGTAATCTCATCCGCTGCTTTAGTCGGACGCGCAACTATGTTCGTCATCCCATAGCCTAAATCCAGTAGCTGAGTATCCTCTGAAGAATCATACTTTCTTGGCGTTATGCCTGCTTCAAAAAGAATCTTCCAAAATCTATTGTTTGGATTGGCGTAATGATGCCCTGTTTCAGACGAACGGATGCTCGGATTGAAACCAACAAAAATGACGTCAAGGTTTTCACGTAAATGATCAGAAATCGGCTCCACAATCCCACTCCTCTCCAATCTTATGTATCTATGCACTCACCAAAATCGGGGAGGCAGCTCATTATTTTTGCGGATATTCTTGAAAATTCTTAGATGGAATAAAAACTCATCATAATACATCGTTTCGGCACTTTCAAATGAATAAGCGTCCGAAAAGTGATCCAATAGTTCGGTATCAATATTATCTTCAAGGCCGCTCAGCCACATTTTATAGCCGTGTTGTTCATAAACATCTGATAAACCTGCCCAATCGAACATATCTTGCAAATCCTTTTCACCCATTCTATCACTCCTTCAGGTCTCACCTCCATTTTTCCATACTTTTACACACCTTATACAAGTCCTCATTTCTGCACAATGGTATTACTCTATAAAAAGCGGCAGGCATCATTCCCCACTTCATCAGAGGAAAGAATATACAGGGAAGTTCCACTAGGGGATTTTCCTTTAGAAAAACCAAAGCTTTCTAAATCATCGTAATCACCGTTTACGATGATTGCTGAAGCGAAAAGCAATGCCTGCAGATGGAATAGTGATACATCAATAATATCTGTCAATGAATTGCCAGGCATGATATCTGCCAGTACAGCAACCCTCCCGCGAATTCCCATGTTTTCATAAGCATATTCAATACTATCGGCCAGTGTGTCGGAAATGGCTGCAGCAGTACTGATGATGTCATTCCAATTTTCATCAAAAACATAAGCATGCCACGGAGATTGTTTTGAGGCAATTAGAAACTCAATTTTAAGAAATTGCTGGTCATTATCAAAGTGATAAACCGATTTCAGTGCATCCATAGTTTCCCTCCATTAGTAAAGTAGGAATAGTTTCCCACAGCAAGCAAAAGTTAATGAATTTGTTTTGCATGATTTAAATTCGTTAGTAAATACTTACAACGACATGACCCTAAGCATGAATTTTTCTGATAAGGGAAAAAGGTAATAAACAACTATTAACTAGCTGTAAGGAGGCCGAATAAATGGACCAAAAGCAAAATAATCAAAAAAATCCAAATGAGGAAAATGAACAGCAGCACAGCATGGTGTGCAATGATCAATTATTTTTTCAGGAATTAAGGATAGCAGCTGAAGAGGCAGAACGTGACCATGCAGATACAAATCAAAGCAAGGCATAATAAAAGAGAAAGGCAATTTTGCCTTTCTCCCCATTACTTCTTTAACTATTGATATCCACATATTCTTTACTTAACTGATGAAACGGTCTCTTTCTGCCGACTCTTCCTCGCGCTCTGCTTCTCGTTCTTCATACCAAAATTTAATATGGGTAAGGATCGAGAAAACAAGGAAAAAGTTCATCGACCAGACGCTC
This sequence comes from Bacillus sp. ISL-37, assembly GCF_018613315.1. Classification (GTDB taxonomy): domain Bacteria; phylum Bacillota; class Bacilli; order Bacillales; family Cytobacillaceae; genus Mesobacillus. The sequence continues at coordinate 1,883 of NZ_JAGGQL010000013.1, forward strand.
ACAAACGGGGCCATTCCTCCAAATTCAATCGTCTGATACTGTTTAAAAACCATCACAATATATGACTCAATGAACACAAGGACAAAGCCGGCTACACCTGCAATTGCCATACGCATCATATCAATAACCACCTTATCGTATTATCAGATTATTTAAATAATACGACTAATTATTAATTACCGCAACTATTTTGTCACTAATTTGCCACATTTTTGAATTGACAATTTGGCATAGTACTTTTTATCTATTGCTCTTTTGGTAAACTTTGTTGTTTTCTCAACTAATTATAACAATCTTTTTCAGAAAGTCTCCTGGGAAAACCTTTATAATGTGGGACCTGATATATGTTCAAAAAGCTACAATCTGTGCCAAAAAAGCTTTATCTGTTCAACTTCTTCTGCTTTTGCATGATCTCATATGATTTTTCAATAATATCTGTTAATACATCACCTTTGTATACTCTGCCGACTTTCGTATTTTCCTGATAGTATTCTACAATTTCATCAAGCTTGTCAGATGTATCCTTGGAGACTCTAACGTTCAATTGAATTCTCTGGGTTTCATTCATGGATTCGACTTCCCTCCAAATACTTCCACTTCTATATAAAAACAAAAATCTATCATATTGCTAGCAGTTTGATATTATGTAGATATATGTCGCTAACCCTGCTGCAACGTTCTCTATCTTAACATATTCCGTCATCTTGCAACACTATGTTGGATTGAGATTCGTTTCTCCCCCAGTCTTAAAGGGTAATTACTATCTGAGTCGTACCCTCTAAAAGTTTATGAAAATATATGGAGATTTTCTATGAAGCTTATAAAATGGTCTTACACAAAGAGATATAATATAAAAGCGCAATTTGACGTTTTTCCCAACTCGATCGCCATATTCCGGCAAATCAAAGATTACTACTTCGTATATACTGTGAATTGGTCCTTTGGTGACCCTGTTGTCTCGAAAACCGCGTTGGAGGAAATGGAGTGGCTGTTGAATAAGGAGCTCGGCACCCTGGACAGCTACTGCGAAAGAAAATTTTTCCGGAGTGATACCGAATGATTCATTTTTTTAAATTAGGGCATTTACAATTCTGACTATTTACATTAAGATGATTTTGGAAACAACAACTGCATAGTTTTTTGCACTAGGGGAGCTTTAGGCTGAGAAGAACTTTGTTCTGACCCTTATTACCCGATCTGGATAATACCAGCGTGGGGAAGTGCAGGTGAAGCTCTTCGTTATATCACTTTTTTATTCTAACGATAGAATTCAACTGCATCCACCCCGCTGGATGCAGTTTTTTTGTTTTCCAATCAATGAACAAAAGGAGATGTAACGTAATGAAAGAAATTCTTTGTGGTACTAGCGAGATTACAGGTGCGAGGTTTTCCATTTACCCAATGTCAGACAAGTTCGTGGATATTATCCTCTCTGCACTGAAGGAAGTTGATACAACAAAGGTTTGGATGAAGACGGATGATGTCAGCACTTGTGTGCGAGGTCGTTCTGAACATGTTTTTGACGTGGTTAAAGCAATCTTCTTAAATGCATCAAAGGGTGGAGACCATGTGGTCCTTAATGCTACGTTCTCAAATGGATGTCCTGGTGATAGTTCCGGTGATGCTTTCATGGCGGAAGATTCAATTTTATTGAATGATGAGCTTTCACAAAAAATCAACCAGGAGGTCGCAACCCAGTTCGCTCTCTATCCGTTAGGCTTTCCAGGATATATGGATGTAATTATGGACCAAATAAAGACGGTAGAACAGGATGGTGTCTTTAGCGGAGGAGTTCATTATGCCTCAAGATTAGACGGCGAGACCAATAAGGTTTTTGCCGCATTGGAAGGTGCGTTTGAAGGTGCCCGAAACAGTGATTCTTCACACATTGTCATGACGGTGACCATGTCAGCCAATAGCCCTTCTCGCAAGGAGGATCAATAATGCTCGCAAACTGGAAACTTCGTGAGGTTGTTGTCCTATCTGTCCTGGCAGTCGTTTTTGGGGTCATCTACCTCCTATTCTTACAAATCGGCAATGTGCTTGTTGGTATGTTCGGCCTTATTGGCTATGATTTGATATTCGGCATCTGGTTCATCGTTTCCATCATAGCTGCATACATCATCAGGAAGCCTGGAGCAGCGGTGTTATCAGAAACGATTGCGGCGACAATAGAGGTCATGCTTGGCAATGCTGTGGGGCCACGCCTAATCCTTGCTGGCATTATTCAAGGACTAGGTGCAGAAGCTGCTTTTGCGGCAACCAAATGGAAGAACTATTCAACTTGGGTGCTGGTAGCCGCAGGAATGGGTTCTTCAATCACCAGTTTCATATGGGGTTACTTTTTAGGAGGATTCGCTGCACTCTCACCTGGTTATGTAACTGCAATGTTTTTCGTCAGGCTTGCAAGCGGAGCAATCTTAGCCGGCCTACTAGGTAAATACATAAGTGACAGCCTCGCTAAAACTGGAGCGTTGAATAGCTTCCCGCTTGGAAAGGAAGCCAGAAAGGCAAAGCAGAACGATGATATCTCAGCCTAGCCATCCATTTTTTGAAGTGTCAAACTTAACTTTCAGATTTGATCCTGACCAGGATCCTGTCTTAAAAAACATCACTTTTAAAATAAATGAAAATGAGAATCTCCTTGTTCTGGGACCAAGTGGTTCAGGTAAAAGCACACTTGCATACTGTCTGAATAATCTTTATCCATCTTCTGTTGATGGAATCATGAAAGGCTATATTAATTATAGAGGGCGCGCTTTATCCTCCTTTGAGCCAGGAGAAGTAAACCGAAAAATCGGATTGGTCATGCAGGATCCAGATTCGCAATTTTGTATGCTAACTGCCGAGGAAGAAGTGGCTTTCGTATTAGAAAATATTCAGTTTCCCAGATTAAAAATGGGAGAAAGAATAGATTATCTCCTTGATTTAGTAGACATGCTGCCCTTCAAACACAGGCTGATCCACACTCTCTCTGGAGGGCAAAAGCAAAAGCTGGCGATTGCCTGTGCACTGGCAATGGAACCGGAACTATTGATCCTTGATGAACCAACTGCTAATCTAGACCCCGCTTCTGGGTTTGAATTAGTCCAAACGTTAAAAAAGTTAAAGAATACCCATTCCTTCAGCGTCCTCGTTATCGAGCATAATTTGGACAATTGGCTCGATATTGTCGATCGCTGCATCATTTTGAATTCTGAGGGTGAATTGTTTTTTAATGGTCCGCCAAACGTTTGCTTTGCAGAATTTGCCAAAGAACTCGCAAGTGAAGGCATATGGCTCCCCTGCACAATTGACGCAGGATTAAAACTGCGGGACGTCGGTTTGTTAAAGAACTCTTCCCTGCCAATGACAATCAATGAAATTATTGAAAATAGTAAAGATATAGGTCGTACAATTGAATTTTTATCAACTAACGTCCGCAAGCAAATGGTGAACCCCTCTCCTTCCATTTTCGAAGTGGAAGATGTCAGCTATTCGAGAGACAATCAGTTGATAATCCAGGATATTTCTTTATCACTTAATGCTGGGGAATTTATTGCAATAGCTGGGGCTAACGGATCCGGGAAGACAACTTTCTCCAAATGTTTGGCCGGTTTGATTCCATCACGAGGCGAAATAAAGTTGTATGGTCACTCTTTAGAAGATTGGCTTGAGGAACAAAAGTGGAGAACGCTCGGTTATGTATTCCAGAATCCTGAGCACCAATTTATTACTGATTCTGTTATCGAAGAAATAAATTACAGCCTTCAAGCGAAAGAGAAAAGGACACAAGTATATAAGAGTAAAGAAATTTTAAAAACCCTTCGTATGGCCGACCAGGTTTACAGTCATCCCTTCTCATTGAGCCAGGGCCAAAAAAGAAGACTGAGTGTGGCAGTCATGCTGGTCAATGGCCAGGAGGTGCTGATTATGGATGAACCAACCTTTGGCCAGGATGCGATCACTTCAAAGGAAATCATCGACTTTGCTGTAAAGTCTGTACCCGAGACAGGGAGCATAATCATGATTACCCATGATATGGATATAATTGATCGTTATGCAGATAAAGTTTTGGTACTCGAAAAAGGAAAAATGATATTTTACGAGTCTCCAGGAAAACTTTGGAATCAACCAGAAATTTTGGCTAGAGCTAATCTAAAACTACCTTTCCTTAGGGAATTAGAAATGCATGTGGAGGGAAGATATGCTGTTAAATGAGATGAATCCGAGCATTAAAGCCCTGGGCATTCTTGTCAGCATCTTGCTGCTATCGATATTTTTCGATCCGGTCACACCTTTGCTAAGTTTCGTTTTGACCATAGCGATTACATTAATTTTGGGGAAGATTAGTTTTAGGAAGTGGATTCTGTTATTTTCTCCTTTTCTCTTCATGGCGATTGTCTATGTCTGGTCATCACTTTTGTTTCCGAGAATAGATCCGGGAGACAGCATCATCTGGGAATGGTGGTTCATCACCATCACTGCTGAAGGATTCCAAAGGAGCATATCGCTTGGATTAAGAGTGCTGAGTTTCGCTTCCCTTTCGCTTTTATTTGCCCTTACGACAAATCCGATTAACTTTTTGCTTAGCTTGATGCAGCAATGCAGGCTATCTCCGAAGATTGCTTATTCCATCATGGCGGGATATCAATTTCTTCCTTTGATAAAAGATGAATTTGAGATAATCAGGAGCGCCCATCGAATCAGAGGTGCAGGAAGAACAGAAACTTTCTTGGATAAAATGAAGCAAATAAAGAAGTATGGCATTCCTTTACTGGCGAGCGGAATCAGAAAAGCAGAAAGAACAGCTATTGCGATGGAGTCAAAAGGTTTCACAGGAGATAGAAACCGAGAATTTTATAAGGAAATCGCCGTTTCTAAAAGGGATTGGCTGCTGTTATGTTTACTGATCTGCATAGTTCTTGTAAGTGCTTTTACCTCCCACAAGCTTGGTTACCTGACATTGTATAAAGGCGAACTATAATAAAACCCAGCACCTTCAAATGCAGGTGCTGGGTTTCTGCTAGACCTAATTTTTTACCGAGAGAATTGCTTCCCAATCGATTGTACCGTTTTTGACTTGTTCACGTTTTTCCTTATCCATGATGTCTGCCGGTCTCCCGCCTTTCGGCCAGTCTCCCTCATGTCCTTCGAATTCTGGTCTGTCATGTGAAAGGATAAATGCAGCCAAATCGATTGCTTGCTGGTCAGATAAAGTTCCACCTTGCCCTTTTGGCATGTTCTTCTGAACGTATCCCGCCATCTTCGTCATTCTCGACATACCTGCACCGTCGTTGAAAGAGTTTTCTCCCCAAACAGCAGGTCCTGTGTTTGTTCCAGTACCAGATCCATCAGCAGCATGGCAGCTTGCACATGATTGTGCGTAAAGCTTTTCTCCGTTCTCAATGCTAGGAACAGGGTATTGCTTAGGCTCTTTAGGCCCTCTCCACGGAAGGTCCGCTCCAGCCGGTACACCTTCTGACATGTATTGCAAATAAGCAATCATCGCACGCATTTCTTTACTGTCAGTCGGGAACATTTTTCCATTCATGCTTCGGATCATACATCCATTGATACGATCTTCCAGAGTGTAAACCTCACCTTCGCGCGGCCTGTATTCTGGATAGACTGCAGAAAGTCCGACCATCGGTGCTTCTTCTTTCACTGTACCTCCATTTGCGTGGCAGCTTGCACATGAAAGATTATTGCCGACGTACTCATCGGCTACTGTATTCGTTTCCATGACAAGCTCATGGCCATATTTAATACTTTCCCCAAGAGGACCATCAGGTACGTCCTCCATGCTTGGCGGGTTGAACTCAATTTCTTTGCTGGCACTCTCAGTTTGCGGCTGAGGCGCAGTTGCTGTTTCAACTGGCCCCAGATCCTGGCTTATTTTCCAGCCGACGAATAATGAACCAACGATTAAAAATCCGATAATAATTGCAAGACTGTTTTTCACAATGTTTTCCTCCTTATGTAGTTTCTGCAAATGCCTCTTCAATTTCTCTATACCCATTCTAGTATAGATAACTCTAGTATTTTTACATTAAATATGTAGAAATAGTGAAAACTATAAAAATAGGAAAAAGGAGCTGGAATGCTCCAGCTCCTACTTTTCTTTTCCAAAATAATAGAGGAACCACACGGCATGGTTCTGCTCATCATAAGCCGCCCGCCTGAAAATTTCTTTTATGACAGTGTCTGCAGCTTCATCCGCTATTTCATGATAAAAATCAGTTGTCTTTTGTTCATCCTTGAAAGAAGCTTCAAGTCCTTCCAAATACGTTTCACCGCATTCTTCCACCATCTGCGGGCGTGGCTGCTTTCCTGTTAGAGTTGTATAAATTTGCGAAAACTGCCGGAGATGCTTTTTTTCATCATTTAGTATTTCATTGATTTGGTCCCGCTGTTCCTCATTAGGCGCCATACCTGCAAGCTTAACGTAGCATTGTGTCGCACTGTATTCGCCATTTATAGCTTTAATTAGATCATTAACAAGCTTTTGATTCTGTCTGTAATGGTCATAATATGGATACATGTCTATCCTCCCCAAATTCTTTGTATTAGTGTATGGAGAGGAGTGAAGGGCGTGCTTGCTTCCGTTTATTTTGGATTAAGCCCCTCATATTCAACAAAAATACCCTTAAAATACTTCTTTTCTTTTACCATTTTGATTCCGGATTCCTTCATATAGCGACCTGTATCACGATTTAAATGGCAGCCATCACAAAGCCGCTTCCACGCCGGAGTCAGGACATCCTGCAGTGCCGCAAGCGATTTCGATTCTGTTCTGACATGCTCAAAGAGGACAATTTTCCCTCCTTGTTTACATACTCTTCTCATTTCCTGAAAAACTTTTTGCGGATCACTAACAGAACAAAGAACAAGCGTGGCGACAACTGTATCAAACTCATCATCATTGAATGGAAGTGTCTCTGCCATCCCCTGATGGAACTCGACTGGCAGTTCAAATTCTTTCGCCCTGCGTTTTGCCTGATCAAGCATATGGGGATTTGGCTCCAATGTTACCAACCGTTCCACCTTAACTTTAGAATAATAAGGAAAATTCGCACCAGTACCTGCGCCAATTTCAAGAACCTTCCCCTGTAGTCCAGAAACTATCTTTTTCCTGATACGCGCTATCCACCTTTTCTCAAGAGGTCCCATTACAGTATCATAAAAAAAAGCAAACGATTTTCCCAAAATAAGTGCTCCTATCTGTTACGTTTTAAACTATTATAATAAAAAAGGCCCTGGAAAAGCTATTGCTTTAGCCAGGACCCTTATTGGTGGCAACAATGTTTACCTGTTACCCATTCTTTTTGATTTTTCAAAATCAATATCAACAATCTTAAGGTTTTAAAATTACCTTAATACAGTCATCTTTACGGTCATTGAACATCTCATATCCTTTGGCTGCATCTTCAAGCGGAATCTTATGCGTGATGATGTCAGTTGGGTCGAATTCACCATTAGAAACCATTTCGAATAGTTTTGGCATGTAGTGAATAACAGGAGCCTGTCCCATTTTCATTGTAATATTGCGTTCGAAGAATCGGCCAAGCGGGAACATATTGTACCTTAATCCATAAACTCCGGTGATTTGCAAGGTTCCGAATTTACGAACAGCTGTATGGGCAATTTCCAAAGCGGAAAGGGTTCCTCCTTGCAGCTTCAGTTTTTGTTCCACTTTTTCCACCACGGACTTCTTTCCATCCATTCCTACACAATCAATTACTACGTCGGCACCGCCATCCGTCAAGTCCTGAAGGAATTTACCCGGATCATCTTCCTGTGTAAAATCAAAAATCTCTACACTATTTGTCTTTTTAGCATGCATCAGCCTGTAGTCGAGGTGATCGACAGCAATGACTCGCTTTGCCCCTTTCATCCAGGCAAATTTCTGCGTCATCAATCCAATTGGCCCGCTGCCAAGAACAATGACTGTATCTCCCTTTTTTACGCCAGCGTGCTCTACACTCCACCATGCTGTTGGAATGACATCCGACAGGAACAATAACGATTCATCCTCAAGCTCACATGATTCAGGTACTACAAATGATGTGAAATCAGCGTAAGGCACCTTTAAATACTCTGCCTGTCCACCCGGGTGATTGCCATATTGTTCGGTGTACCCAAAATACGCCCCTGTATCTTTGTATTCATTAGTGTTATCACACTGGCTTTCCATCTGATTCTGGCAGTAGAAACATTCACCACATGAAACATTGAAAGGAATGACCACACGGTCCCCTTTTTTTAAATTCTTAACGCCAGGACCCACTTCTTCAACAATACCCATGGGTTCATGTCCGATGATGTAGCCTGGACGGAGAGGCATGTTGCCCTGATAAAGATGGAGATCCGACCCGCAAATAGCTGTTGAGGTAATCTTCACGATCATATCTTGTTCATGTTCTATTTTTGGTGCTTCTACGTTTTTCACTTGAACGTCTTTTGAACCTTGATAAGTAACTGCTTTCATAATTCGCCACCCCATTCCAGTTAAGTACATTTTATGTTTCCCCCCAACTTATCAGAGAAAACACCTATGGAAGTTTTTCCAATAATTAGCTCTGTACATAAACTACCCTTCAATAAAGCAAGTTATAAAATGGAGGTGTTGAAAATGAAAAATAAACAGCCTGGAAGTAAAAACCTTCCTGACTTCAAGGAAATGACAGACCGAGTTATGGCAGAACCTGCAAATGGTCCGCAGCTGGTCATTAAAACAAATCTGGACCCGAGTGATGCAACAGAGGATAACCCTTATTTCAAAAACGACCAAATCACCGATTCTGAACAATTTAAAGAATATTTCAAGGAGTAGATATGGAAAAAACACAGGCTTATTTACGCGAAATCATTTCCAATTACACAGAGACGTATCCACTTAGCAAGAAGATTTATCAACGCTTAGAACAAGGTGATTATCCTTCTGAGGGTGACTTTGTCAGGGACCTAACGACTGAAGAAATAGAATTTTTGAATAAAATCCTCCCTGAAGCGATTGAATATGCAAAAAATGAATTAGATGAAAAAAGAGCACAACAATTAAATGAAGTATATGAATTACTCTATTGAACAGTGTAAATCATTACCACTTTTACACATTAAAAGATATAAAAAACAGCAGAAGAGTAATCTGCTGTTTTTTTACTAATTAATTTTTATAAACTATTTTGCTTTCATCAAAAGAAAAGTGAAATGTGAAATAGACTTAACTATTCACTGAAGCTGCATGCTCTTCGATGGGCTCCTCACCAGTTTTGTCCCTGTGATAAAGCGCATTGATTTCCCCTCCAAGGACAAGTGCGAGTCCAGTCAGGAATAACCACAGCATCAATACGATGACTCCGCCAATGCTGCCATATGTGGCTGAGTAGTTTCCAAAGTTACTAACGTAAAAAGAAAATCCAAGGGAAATCAACTGCCAAACAACTGTTGCGAAAATCGCTCCTGGTATTACATGCTTGAAAGGATAATGTTTATTTGGAGCTACTCGATATAAGCCTGCCAAAACTGCTGCCATTACGACTAAAGCTACAACCCATCTAACAATGGTGAACACAATTTCAAAAGGCTCCGGGATTTGGATGAAAGATTGGATTGTATCCATGATTACCCTGCCAAATACCGGCAAGAGGAGCGCCACAACAAACGCCAGGATCAGTCCGAGTGTAAGCATAATAGATACGAGCCTTGCCTTGATGAATGATCTTGTTTCCTCTACATCAAACGCAATATTCATTGCTTTTATAAAAGCATTCATCCCACTTGATGCTGACCAAATCGTACCTATGATACCAAAAGTAAGCAGTCCTCCGTTTCGTTCGCTAACCAGTTTGACAACATTATCTCGTAATAATTCAGCTGATTGCGAGGGCAATAATTTATTCACGACAATTATTGCTTGCTGGGGATCAATATTTAAATAAGGAACAATTGCTATCAATAGGATCAGCAACGGAAACAATGCCAGCATATAATAATACGCCTGTTGAGCAGCCAAGCCCGTTGCCCGATCTTTTTTCAGCTCGCCCAGCAGGCTCTTTCCGTAGTACTTAATTTTCTCTTTCAATTATGGCTCACCTCTCATTGACGTTTAAGTATGCTTGTCTTTTCCCCGTCATGAGAGGTTTTAATCATGACAAAAAATCCTATTATAATGCAAGGAACAAAAAGCGCAAGCGCCTCGTTCAGCCCCGACAAGCGCTGGAGGGCCGACCGGTGAAGTCGTTCTTTGACTTCATTGGGCGGACCGAAGCGACTCGAGGGGCTAGGCGCTGGAGCTGGATTAAGAAAACTCCATGTAGTTCTCCACAACTAAATAATTTTATAATTTTCTAAGAAACAAAAAAGACCATCGCTGGTCTTTTTCACATTTCTACTTATCGCCCTCTACATATGGATCATGTTCATAAGCTGGAAGGTCGCCAAAGGAGGTCATAATTCCCTCTTCATCGAGCTCGTTTTCGTACTTCTCATGCTGCTTATTTGGGTAAACGGTTATTTCCTTGCCGGTAATATCGTTACCAATAAAATTCTCAAAATCCTCAACATACCCTACATTCTCTTCTGACTCAATATAAGTGTCATTATAGTGGTTCTGTGGCGTCACAAAATCAGAAGGAGTTTCTGATGTACCCCAGCTAGAAACCTCTTGCCAGGAATCTTCTGCATCAAAGGCAACATTTTCATCCTTGTTATCAAGATCGAATTTTCCAAAAGGCGGCATGAGCACACCTTCTTCTATAGGTCGGTTATGGGAAACGGTGCGGTCAGGTGTATGTTCAATACAAAAGGTCGTTTCTGGTACAGCTCGAAGACGCTCATAGGGAATTTCACGCCCGCAAGCCTCGCATTTTCCATATGTTCCTTTTTCAATGGCCTGTATGGCTTTATCTATACTTTGGATTTGATATTCTACATGATCGTTCAGTGCAATATCCTTCTCCCGTTCATATAACTCGGTTCCTTCATCCCCTGGATGGTTATCATAACTCGAAAGCTCACCAGTTGACTCATGAGCATGTCCACTTCTCAGGTCAAAATGGTCATTCCCGTCAAGGTGGGATTCAAGGTCTTGTTTGTTTTTGAGAAGCTCTGCCTTGAATGCCGACAGTTGCCCTTGTGTTAGCATATCAGCTGCTCCTTTCGTTAAATCGATTTTTATTAGCTTGCTGCAATCTGCTCTATTTAATAAAAGGTAATAAGTGTTATCTTTCCCGCAAGTACCATTATTGCAGTAGAAGTCATAGTATATATGACAACTTATAACGAGGAGTGATGCCTATGCCTTTATTTGTAAATGGATATGTTTCACCACAGGTTTTTAGAAATAGCGATAAAATTGCAGAGCAGAGCAACCAGGAGAAATTTCGTCTAAACTATTTACAAGAAATCCTGAATGAGCAGCAAAAGTTCAATGATGAGTTAACAGGCAGCGTAACAAAATTCGATCGCAACCTGGAGCATAACAGACAAGAACAATATACTCAGTTTCAGGAAATGGTTTCTTTTCTGGCGAAACAGGAGAATTTTTCAGAAAAAGTCATGGAAAACATCTCAGAACAAAAAGAATCCACAACTGAAATCGATGATAAACTGATCAAGCTCGAAGAAATGCACGAACAATTTTCAAAAGCACTTTTGAATCGGGAGTTAACAAGCGAGGCGATTTTGAACCAGCTTGCCCATCAGCAATCAATGATTCAGGACTTGAACCGAAAGCTTCTTGAATATGAAGATGTCACTAAAGCACTGGTTATCCAGGCTAAAAAGCAAGAAGAGCTGCAGGATATGCTGGCAAAACATGCAGACTTGCAGGGAATATTCCATGAAACAATTATGGAACGACTCGGGAAACAAGATGCTGTTGGTGAAACAATCACCGATCAACTTGGCGACATCAAGATATCTTTATCGCAAAAAGCTAACTCAATCCTTGAAAAAATTGAAGAACAGTCCTCCAAATTCTCGCAGTTTTTCTTAAGCCTTATCATGCCCAATATCACTCAAAAGAAAATTATTAAAGGTAAAACGTTTAAGACAAAAACAAAACAGGAAAGATAAGAAAAGCGCAAGCGCCTTGTTCAGCCCCGACAAGCGCTGGAGGGCCTGACAGTGAAGTCGTTCTTTGACTTCATTGGCAGGACCGAAGCGACTCGAGGGGCTAGGCGCTGGAGCTGGACAATTATCGAAGTGAAATTTATACTTTCTTATCTGTTAAAAAAAGCATTGGCAAATTGCCAATGCTTTTGCGAACTACATCCCATCAGATTTCTATACTAATTTTTAATCCAAGATTGTAACTTTCACTTGCTTTCTTCCCCACTGAAGAGCAGCGCTTTGAGTAGGGATAAAGACATCAATGCGGTTTCCTTTGATGGCTCCGCCAATATCTTCAGCAGTGGCATAGCCATAGCCTTCAACATATACTTTAGATCCAAGAGGAATAACAGTTGGATCAACAGCAATTACTTTTGCATTTGGGTTTGCTTTCAGGTCCACACCTGTCTTTGTAATCCCTGAGCATCCTGTACAATTGGCTGTATAAGCTGTCGCTTCAACGGTAATCTGGTTTGTCGCTGCTGCAGGCTTTGTTGCAGCTGGTTGTGCTGTGACCTGAGTTGCAGGTGCAGCTGCGGGCGTTGCAACCGGAGTTGCAGCCGGCTTGGCAGACTTTTTCTCAACCTTCATATCAGCTGGCATGTTTGTATACACAGTCAGACTCATTCCAGGATGAATAAGGTCTGATGATAATTTATTCCAATCTTTAAGATCATTTACTGTAACACCGTAAGCCTTAGATATACTCCAAAGTGTATCACCTTTTCTAACTTGTGCATATTTAATAGGAGATACTTCTAGTAAATCGTTTGGATGAATTACATCACTCGATAAGTTATTCCATTTTTTTAGTGAATCTACTGTTACGCCGTATTCCTTAGAAATACCCCAAAGTGTATCACCCTTATGTACGACGATTTCCTCTGCCTGTGCTTGTGTGCCGGCAGCTCCAGAAATTGCCGCTGCTGCAACCAAAGATAATAATGACTTTTTCATTTGTTTGCCTCCCATCGGCTAATTTTTATCACGTGAATTATCGTAACATAGAATTTCGGTACAAAAAGAACAAGCACATTTAAATTGGATTACGAGAATAACAGAATTATAACGAGAACATGTCATTTTTACTGAAAATTTTGACTATATAATACTTTCGTAGGAATAGTTTCTAGTTTATTTGAAAATTATTCTATGTAATTCCTATGAATCCACTTTTTCCCTTCGAGTTTAGATTAATAGTTTGGGTTCTGACCTGCTACATTGGTGACCTATTATACCCTTTTTTGAATTTTTAGGGCACCAATCAGCTTCATTGGTGACCTCATTTTAGAATTACTGATAGTTTCGAGGCATCGGCAATTATTAAATACGAGGACGCCACTTAGATATGATTATCCCAATAAAAAAGCTAAAATCCCCGAAGAGGATTTTAGCTTTTTACTTCTTTATGCGATTGTTTCGATTTTAACTGCACATGCTTTAAATTCTGCTGTGCCGGATATAGGGTCATATTCATTAAGAGTGAGGACGTTGGTTGGAACTTCGGACCAGTGAAAACTCATGAAAACGAGTCCCGGAACTACCTGTTCTGTTATCTTCGCTTTTACATCAAGAGTTCCTCGCCGTGAACTTACCCTTACAAGATCGCCGTCATTAATATGAAGGCGCAGTGCATCTTCGGGATGAATATCCAAGGTTTCCTCTGTTTGTTTAATTTTCACCCCTGCTGCATAGTGCCGGGTCTGGGTATGAGTATTGTAGGACTCATACCTCCTTCCGGTCGTCAAGGTAAAAGGATATTGTTCATCAGGCTGTTCCAAAGGTGGTGTGAATTCAACTGGTACGAAACTGGAGCGCTTTTCATTTTCTTTTTCAGCATGGAACCTTTCATGAAGTACTTTCGTGCCAGGATGAGTATCATCTGGACATGGATAGTGGATTCCATACTCTTTATCAAGACGTGCATATGATATGCCGCCATACATCTCCCAAGCAAGTTCTCTGACTTCATTCCAAATCTCTTCGCTTGAACTATACCCCATTGGATAGCCCATCCTCGTGGAGAGTTCACACAATATCTCCCAATCTTCTTTCACTCCTGGCTGCGCAGTGACCGCGGTGCGTACACGCTGTACTCTCCTGTCTGTATTTGTGTATGTCCCGTCAACTTCGCCCCATGACTTGGCTGGAAGCACGACATCTGCCATCTCAGCTGTTTCTGTCATAAAGATATCTTGAACTATAAGGAAATCGAGTTTTTCTAATAAGCTTCTCGTATGGTTCATATGAACATCTGCAACTAGCGGATTTTCCCCTATGCAATATAATGCTTTGATTTCACCGGTTTCGATTTTATCGAAGGCCCTTGTCTGGGTGTCACCGACTTTTTTACTGATTGCTATATTCCATTTTTTCTCATAGCGTGCCCGGTACCCGTCGTCCAATAAGCTTACAGCACCGGTAAGCTGGTTCGGTAAACAGCCCATATCTCCCGCGCCCTGGACGTTATTCTGTCCTCTTAAAGGCATGATACCGGAACCTCGTTTCCCGATATGGCCACTCAGCAATGCAAGGTTGGCAATATCGAATACATTGTTCACTCCACAGTGATGTTCTGTAATACCAAGTGTATAAGCGATCATAGCCTTGTCAGCATTTGCATACAAGCGAGCAACCTCTATGATATCTTCTGCAGCCAATCCTGTGATTTCAGCTGAATATTCCGGTGTGTATTGTTCAACCTTTGACAACAACACATCAAAATCTTCAGTGTGCCTGCCAATGAAGCCTTCATCATACAGTTTTTCAGTTATGATAACTCTAATAATTGCGTTGATCAGCGCAATATCTGTACCAACGTTAATTTGCAGATGTTTATGAGCTGACTTGACCATATCAATTCTTCGTGGGTCAATCACGATTATCTTGAGACCGCCTTTGGCAGCTTTTTTGATTCTATTTCCAATGATCGGATGGGCTTCCGTTGTATTGGAACCCATTAATAAAAGCACCTCAGCCTCATCAATATCTTCTAATGTATTTGTTGGGAAACCGCTTCCAAAAACAGTCGCCAGACCGGCGACACTAGGAGCGTGTCAGGTTCGATTACAGCCATCAATATTATTGCTTCCGACAGCAGTCCTCATGAACTTCTGGGTAACATAGTTCGATTCATTGGTCGTACGGGCACATGCGAACATCGAAACTGATTCTGGACCAAAATTATCTCTTAAATCAGACAATCGGTTTGCGATGTAATCATATGCTTCATCCCATGTAGCCTTTACCAGTTCTCCTGCTTTTCTGATCATAGGTGTATTTAATCGTTTCGGAGCGTGGACATATTGATAGGCAAAAGCACCTTTTACACATGTCTGTCCTTTATTTACCGGCGCTTCTTTGTCTCCTCTGATTTTAACAATCTTATTATCTTCTACTTCCAATATCAAACCGCAGCCTGTACCACAATAACCACAGACCGTCTTAACCTGGCTAATCGATGACATAGCTTCCCCTCCGGCATTTTAGATAAATTCCTCTTACTTCCATAGTAGTCTAAATTTTCAAAGCGATGTAGAAAATCGAAAAGATTTTTTTGTCATATTTCCAACATTTTTTCGACAAATTTTGATTTTGGCCCTCAGAAAGTATAAAAAATAAGGCAGGATCACCTCCTGCCTTACTCAGACTTTCTATTATGCAGTTTTTGCCGGGAGCATAATTTTGAATGTTGTACCTTTGTTCTGCTCACTTTCGATGTATACCTTACCATTATGGCTTTCAATAATCTTGAAGCTCACCATCAGGCCGAGTCCATTGCCATTTTTCTTGGTGGTATAGAAAGGCTCGCCAATTTTCTTGAGCGTTTCTGGAGGAATTCCTACGCCTGTATCCTTTATGGAGATGACGACATTATCATCCTGTATTTCTGTTCTCACTTTTAAATCTCCACCATCAGGCATTGCTTCAATTCCATTTTTTATAAAATTCAAGAATACTTGCTTCAATCGGTTCTCATCACATTCAATCTGGATGATTTCCTCTGTAGCATCAAAATCCAGTTTGACATTCCTTTTTCTTGCTTCGAATTTCAACATGGACACTACATTTTGGACAATCGGAATGATATTTTGTTCTTCAAGCTCCACAGCCTTTGGTTTTGCAAGTACCATGAACTCTTCAACAATATTATTGACTCTGTCAATTTCATCAAGAATGATTTCAATAAACTCCTGGCGTTGTGGATCTGTTTCGTCAAGCTGCAGGAATTCGGCATATCCTTTCATTGATGTCAGCGGATTTCTGATTTCGTGGGCAACCCCAGCAGCTAGCTGGCCAACAGCAGCAAGCTTATCCTGGCGGTGCAGCATTTCCTCTGACTTTTTCTTCTCTGTGATATCATTACGAATTGCAAGATATTGATATGGCTTTCCTTTTTCATTTAGGAAAGGAACAATCGTGGTATCCACCCAGTAAAAGGAACCATCCTTCGCCCTGTTTCGAATATCCCCTTTCCAAACCTGGCCGGATCCAATGGTTTTCCACAGATTTTTAAAGAATTCCTTCGAATGTAGTCCGGAATTCAATAAGCTGTGATCATTACCAATCAATTCTTCCCTGTTGTATTTAGAGATTTCACAGAATTTATCATTCACATTTTTGATAATCCCCTTCTCGTCAGTAAAAGCCACGATGGATGATTGATCGAGGGCAAAATTAATATCACTGACCTCTTTCAGTGTTTCCTTTAGGCTCGCTTCCGCCTGCTTTCGTTGAGTTATATCAGAACGAATAGAGACATATTGATACGGCCTGCCTTTACTATTCAGGAAAGGGACAATCGTGGTATCAACCCAGTAATAAGAACCATCTTTCTTCTTATTCCGTATTTCACCCTTCCAAACCTCTCCAGAACCAATCGTTTTCCACATATCTTTGAAAAATTCCTTAGTATGAAGTCCAGAATTCAAGATCGAGTGATTTTGACCCAAAAGCTCAGCTTCACTATAGCCAGAAATCTCAATAAATTTTTCATTAACATATGTGATATTACCTTTAGGATCCGTAATCGCAACAATTGCTGATGAATTAAGTGCATCTGTAATATCTTTCAAGTTGGTATCTGAAACTGCAAGCCTTTTGCTGATTAACGCACTTGAACCGATCAAGCCAGCAAGGATGAGAACCGAGATAAAAACAATAAGATAACTGATCAACGACTCTGGAATCCCCGTCTGCTGGGCAACACCGTTGCTCACATTGATTGAAGATGATCTAGTTAATAGAAAATGACCTTCTACAATTGCAGCCGTCACGAAAAGTGCACTTAACGGCTTTATCCAGCCATGGTCTCCCTGAGTGAAACTTTTCGAAAAGAAAAGCATCCAGAAGGAAAAGTAAAAAGACACGAAAACAAGGGCAAGTGCTACCAGTAAAATAGAAGGCTGATAACTAAAATCTAACCTCATAGAGTACATGCCAAGAATATGGACAACAAGGACTGCGAGCATCATGAAGAAGCTTCCTGCAAGCATATTGCTTTTTTTTACTGACTTGCCTGTCATTGAATAGAACGCCATTGCTGTAAATGAAATAACTAAAATAATCGATAATACTGTTATTGGAATTCTGTAAGACACATTGCCATTTAGGTTCATTGCAAGCATTCCAAAGAAATTCATAACCCATATCCCTATGCCAAGTGAAAATGTCCCACCCAAAAACAGGAACCGTTTATTTCGATCTGATGACTTTATTAGACTGAATAAATCGAGTGCTGTATATGATGACATGATTGTCAATAAAATGGCTACTAGCAGTAATATTGGATTGAAGGATAATTCCGGATTATCCATTTAGGCATCATTCCCCATTTAAAGTTTCATTTCGATTGTATGTTAAAACTGAAAAGAATAAAAGGGTTTCTTAAATAAAATGTAATAACTTTGTCACTTTTATCTATTGACAATTGAAATTTATGGAATTCCCTTTCCTTTTGTAGTTGAGTTCTCTGCAAACGGCATAATGAACTTACCAATCCTGGATAACATATACCCTGGCACTTATTAACTATTACCCCAAACAGATCATACGAACAAACAAACACCTATTTTTAAATTTTTTCAAAAAAAGGCTACACAAATTTGCTAATAATGTTTATACTGTACTATAACAGGTTAAGTAAAATATAAATTGTACTATAAAAGGAGGATTTTTTTATGATGAGTCCGGTTGAATTTTTTCGTAATCTACCAAAGAAGGTTTGCCCTGAGTGTGGTGAAGGAATGCACGAACAAGCTGAGTCATATTTAATGGAATGTGACCGTTGCTTATCAAAAAAAGAGGAATAATACAAGAAGGCACCTTTAAAAAAAGGTGCCTTCTTGTATAACCCGAAGAAAAAACTCACATAGAAAAAGAAGCTCAATTGCGAGCTTCTTTTTTAACATCTTAGGAGACCCAACCAGCATCAGCCCAAAACTTTTTGGAACTATTGAGTTGTATGATCCTCTTACTATAGCCGATGTGTGTTTGTTCCGCATTAAAGTGTCATTTCATAAAAAGGTTTCCCTACTTTATGACGACTCTTTACAAACACATTTTTCGGTATAATCACCGAGAGACTCATTATTCCATTTAGTATTCGGTTAGCACTTTTCTTCATTTGCATCATGTGTCCCTGCTGACCATTCCATTTGGATGGTTAGCTGCCATCAAGGTTATGTTCTCCTAAGGACTGTTATACCTGAAAATTGTTGACTTTCCTTGAGAATGGTGCTTTTCCAAGTATCAATTGTTGAATTTGATACTCTGTTGGTTAAAAGCTTCCTTCCTGCGTACAAGTAAATAATAGGCAGGACTTCTGCTTTTACCCTTTTGAATTGAACCACTGGAAGGACAACATTCTTTCTGGTTTAACTTTTATTAGGTTCAAGATCCCTGTGGCTGGTGGTACTGATTTTGTGAAGAGAAGGTAACGACACTTTAGGAATAAACCTTTTTTCGTTCACTACGGAACGAACACAATTGGTTGAGCCTCCTAAGATGTTAATCACTTTCTTTCTACACTCTTATTATACCACCACTTCCGAATGTAAACCCTTACATTTGTGACAAATTAGTGTCTTTTCCAATATTTATAACACAGGTTAAATTACCCGTATATCCTATATCTCAATACAAAAACTAGTATTACCAGGGGGTGAGATAATGGATAATAAAAAAGATGATTTAAAACGGAATAAGGATTTACTTAATTCAACATACACACCAAATCAACGCTATGTACCAGGTGGATCCGTTGATGAGCATAGGGATTTTGAAGCTGGAAATATTATTCTTACCGGGGATGAGATAAAACAGCAGAATGAAAATTTATGATTCAATATATGTCACCGACATATAATACAACCAATGCTTAAAACTTAACGAAAAGAGGTATTAAACTTGGATTTACTCGATCCCAAAAATTTGAAATTTGGTGATGAAGTGTTCGTCATTTATCGGAACCCTCATGTACCTTCTGTTTCAAACATAAAAGCTGGTGAAATTGTTCCTCACCCAAAAGATCCTAATCAGTTCGCCCTATTCCTGAACGAAACCTTACATGTAATTGAAGACGATGATGCTCTGTTTGCTACACAAGACGCAGCCGAAAAAGCTTATTTTGATGCAATGGACCCTTATAACACTTAGTAACCCCTTCCCTTTCCAAAGGTTTTAAGAGCTTTTTATAGGGGTAAAAATAGAAACGCAAGCCAATTTCCATTAGGAGGGATGAAGATGAAAGTTTTATCAGCATCTTCTAAGTTCGTTATTGGCTCTGCACTTGAAGGAGGATTTGTCTATCTAAAGAAAGGCACCCTTACCCCCAACAAAGTGATACGACGTGGAAAGCTTTAAATCTGCAAATCCTCTTTCTAGAAGCACATCCATCCAGGGTGTGCTTTTTTGTAATTTTTAGAAAATTAAAGGGTTTTCTTAATATTAGACGAATTTATTAAGCAGTATAAATATGTGGGGTGACCAGATTGCTTCAAATAGAAATTGAGCCGGCCTTGAATCCAAATGAAACCCGATTGCAACCTTCCTACAGAATGGACCTTAGAAATTTCTCAGAAAAGGAATACAACAAGTTTGTAAAATTGAATACCGTGAATGATTGGAGCCAGCTAAGCTGGAGAGGTGTAGGAAGACCATACGAGGTTACATCTTTCGCACAGGATAAGAAGGATTGGGAAGAAGTAAATCAACACAGTCTTCCGGCGAATATCTCCTGGCAGATGTTCAACAGGTCGTTCCACGAGTGGTTCGTTAAGGATGTTCCTGCTGAAATGGACAAGTCGAAACAAAATTTCATGAAAAGTCTTACGAATTTCAAGCTGACAGAAACAAAATCTGCATTGGGTGAATTGATCAGAATACACCTGTGGAACTACGCTCACCGGATCGAGGATGGCATTTGGGATCCAAGGGGCAAACGTGCTTTGTTTGAAGGACTTGATTTAATTAAGCCAAGAATTCTTTTCCTTGGAGCCGCTGAAGGATATGAAGCAATGCAGTTAAGCGCAATGTATCCAGGTGGTGATATAGTCTTTGTAGATTATGATCCTTTCTGCAAGGATACAAGATTTGCGGAATTCCCTGACACTTATCCATTTTTGGGAAGCAACCCCTCAACAGGAGGTAATAAAGTCTACCATAAAAGTGATTTTGAGACTGAATACATTGTTGAAGATATTCGCAAGCTCCCTTTTGGCCGAGAATTCGATATCGTCCTTAGCGTCGGATTACTCGAGCACTTCCCGGATTCTTTAAAAAGCGAAGTCGTGGATTGGCACACAAAGTTCCTAAAAGCGGGTGGATATATCATCATGACAACACCCCGGGCTCAGTTAAAATCCAAGCTTTATTATGAAATCATGGCTGATGTCATGAACCATACATACAGGGAGCTGATGACAGTCGAGCAGATGGGACTATATTTATATGAGAACGGTTTAGACATTTTAAGGCACGGCTTTATTAAAGTCCATAACGGAATCATAGCACGTCCCCGATAAAACAGGCCCTTCTTTAGAAGGGCCTGCAATTTTTTATAGATCCGATCTCTTTACCGGTTCCTCTTCGTTATTTGTTTGATTACCGGTACTTGAAGTGTATCCTACTCGATAGACAAAATCTTTCTTTTGTTTTAACGCGTTTGGCATTTTGTATTGATCGCTATTCGATTGAAATTCACCTTTATGCGACACTTGTACCCCTCATTTCCTGCTTACTGATAACCTCTGTTATTCAATTCATCTTCGGCTCCCGACGAGCGCTCAATCTTTCCGCCGACCTGCCCTTCTACATAACTGTCACTGGCTTGTTCATGGGTCATTGCAAGCCCATCTGAAAGTTCGTCATTTTTTCGATAATCAGAAGTATCGTACATACGCCCTGCAAGCTCAAGGTTTTTACCTTTATTCTCTTTCATGAAAGTCCCTCCTTTCGTACTTCAATTATTTTTTGATATAAAGACTAAAACCATACTTCTTTTCAATCCTGTTAAAAAACAAAAAAAACACTTCATGTAAGAAGAGTTTTTTCTGTGAATAATTGTAAATCATCATTATCCTTATAGATTTCACTAATAACCTGTTTCAAAAGACGTTTTCTAATGATTATCGTGTATAATCTTTTTTTATTTGAATTAGTGGCTAGTTCCAGCGTTAGTCGGGGCTGACCATGGAGCTTGCGCTTTTCTTATCATCCTGCAACAACCAGACTGTCAGCAAAACACCAATTAAAGTCAGAGCAGCAAAGAATATGTACACCCCATAAATACTGAATTCCTCAAAAATGATGCCACCGAAAAACGTGAAAAACCAGTTGCCTAATCCGTTGCCAACTGCGGAATAAATTGTTACTGCCGTAGCCGTAATATGCAGTGGTGTGATATCCCGAATATACTGCAAACCTGCAGGAATGAACAATCCAAGTGAAAAACCTTGAATAACAGCTGATGCGTATACAAGAGCTAGAGCAGGCTCTGTAAAATAAAAAATCCATCTAATTAATGATACAAGCGCTGCAATAAAAGCGACCTGGAGCAGCCCTAATTTACTGATCCAGCTTCCAGCAACCCTCATAAATGGAATTTCGGATAACACAGCGATAAGGAACGCAATACCAATTCCTGTATAAGTGCCGCCTCGGTCCTCCACAAATAGACTGAAGTAGAAGTTATTGGCCAGGTTAGGACCAAAAACCATGAATGTGACCCCTAGGAAAATAAGAAACTTCTTCATCTTTATTAAATCCTTCATTCCTGCGAAAAGACCGCTTGGCCGACCAGAAGATTCTCTGGGCATTTGCATCGAAAATGCTGCGGAAACCAATAATGTCAAGAAAAACGCGTAGAATATCACTTGCGGATTCCACTCGGATAATCGGCCCATAACAAAAACTGCCAGTCCAAAACCGAGGGATCCAAATAATCGTACATTTCCATAATTAACTCCGGCATTGCTTGTATATTTTAAGGAAATACTATCTGATAAAGGAATGATCGCACTTTGAAAAATCGCAAGAATCATTGCTACAATTATGAACGTAGAGAAGCCTTCGAAGAAAATATAACCCAAAGCGACAACCCCTGTTAGCAGCGTTGTTAAAGTAAGCAGCACATTATGGGAATTTTTCATGTCGGCAAGCATACCCCAAAACGGCTGGAAGAAGATCATGATCACTGGACCAATGGACAGGATCATGCCAATCTGATACCCATTTAAATTTTCAACTTCGCTTAAGTAAACACTTAACAAAGGGAATAAACTACCTATGCCAAAAAATACAAAAAGATAAAAACCTTGCAAAGTAAAGATGTTGCGCTTGACGTGCTTGTCCATCTGCATCCTCCGTACTGACGAATTATAGAGCTATATTTTACCACTATTTTAATATAAGAATAGATCATTTCGTTTCATGCATGATAAAAGGATAAATAAAGCGTTTTCATTTTATGCAGGGCATGATAAAATAATGTTGCCAAAAGGTGATCAGACGTCTGCTCACTGATAATCCATTACCATCTTGCCATAAGAGGCGGTGAAAACATGAAAGAAATCATCTTAAGCTTAGTTGCTGGTTTAGTCGTAGGGATCCTATTTAAATTCCTGAAGCTCCCTCTTCCTGCACCTCCTGTACTAGCAGGTGTCCTGGGAATTGTAGGAGTTTATTTAGGTGGAATTGTCGGGGAATGGATCTTGAATTCTTTTAAAGGGTGACAGGAGGTATATAAACATAGGTTCTTTTCGTAAGCTTTAAATTACGTAATAAAAGCCTAATCCACTCGAAAAGAGCCCATCTCCTTTTAAATTTGGAGCTACATTATTAAAACAATCAATGTGAATATAACGAAACTAAAAATCCACGGATCCCTCCGTGGATTTTTTTATCGCTTACATTCGCTTAAGTGCATTTTGACCATACACTGATTGGGCTGTCGTTTTGTTCTTTTCGCCAACTACTCCTTTGGCATTCAGGTAGACATATAGAGTGCCAACAAAAAAGCCTCCGCCTATTATATTTCCCAATGTTACAGGCACCAGATTGTATATACTTCCGGCAATACTGACAGTTTCAGGATGGGGAACAAAGAGTGCAATTGAAAAGAGAACCATGTTAGCAACACTATGCTCGAATCCTGACACTACAAAAGCAAAAACCAAAAGCATCATGACTCCAATTTTTGCTCCATCTCCTTTTACATTAAACGGGACCCATACAGCAAGGCACACAAGCCAATTGCACAAGATTGCACGAAAGAACAATTGATATGCAGGTGTGTTCATCTTCATGCTCACCGTTTCCATCATGTATTGCGATTTTTCTGGCGATAAAAAAATGCCCGACATCATAATAAGTATTCCAAAGAATACTGCTCCCAACAAATTTCCGGAATAACACGCTATCCAATTTTCAATGGTATCCTTCCACGTCGTTGCTTTTTTTAATGAACTGATTGTCATCATCATTGTGTTGCTTGTGAATAATTCTCCTCCCCCGTACAAAATCAGGACAAGAGCCAAGCCGAAAAAGATCGAGCTAACGATAGGTGTCGCTGCTGAATGAGTATCATAGAAATATTCTCCCAGCCGGTATGAGACCATGATGCCAAAGCCGATATAAACACCAGCAAGCGCTGCCCGCAGCAGGTACTTTGCTTTGGACTCCCTGAGATACTTTTTCTTTTTTAAAGCTGTGGCGATCGCTACTTCCATTGGCTGTTCACTCATTTTAAGACTCCTCTATTTGTGAATAAAGTCACATTTTTACTGTTAGATTAATCTTAAACCTGAAATCAGGGTTTGTTAATAGTAAACACGATGAACTGTTTATGTCTATTTTCGAAGCGTTTTCATCCCTTATATATAGCGTTTCTAATAAAATCGGAATTCTAATCATAAAGACATATAGGGGAAATCCTTTAGATGCTAACAATAATGTTGCAATATATACAATCATTATTACGAAAAAAAGAGCCCTTTTCAATAAGGCTCTCCTTGCAAAAATTACAATATCAAAAACAAAATAGGCTCAAGTATCATCCCTTATAACACGCTCTTCAATATGTTTTTTACTCATCTGGTTCAACAGCTTTCGGTGCTCTTTGGATTCAAAAATAATACTGAAATCATAGTCTTCTGGATAAAGTTCTGACGCAGGCAGATTCAGCTTCAAACGTTTATAATTGACGTCAATTTTACGATCCCTGATCTGGACGAGATAATTACCCTGACTGTCAGGGCCTTTAAAAACCACCCCTAGCTCACCTGAGCTTAGCACATGTACACTATCACCCATTTCAAATCGTTTTACCGGCTGCTTCGCAACTGTAGAAGACTTCTTTCTTTTGTGTTTGTTTGCTATGATTTGCTGCTCTCTTGCTTTCA
Source organism: Bacillus sp. ISL-37 (assembly GCF_018613315.1). Lineage (GTDB taxonomy): Bacteria > Bacillota > Bacilli > Bacillales > Cytobacillaceae > Mesobacillus. Next base: position 26,878 of record NZ_JAGGQL010000013.1, read on the forward strand.
GCTCCGCAGGCTCATTCGCAAATAAGACAGTGTAATCATTCTCAGATTTGTAGGTTATATTATGGGCTCGTTCAATCAACTTCGGATGGATGCCAAGTTTCAGCGCAATGGCAAAAGCCTGGCTCTCACCGCCCTTTCCGATTCGCAGACGGTACGTAGGCTTAAGTGTTTCAATGTCAAATTCCATTGAACCGTTCATGAAATCCTCATGATTGTCAGCAAAGTCTTTTATCTCGCTATAATGAGTTGTCGCAAATATAGTTGCCCCTTTATTGTTCAGGTTCTCAAGGATGGCTGTAGCAAGGCCCATCCCTTCTCCTGGGTCAGTTCCAGATCCCAGCTCATCCAGGAGGACAAGCGTCTTGTCATTGGTCTCCTTTAATATCTCAATAATATTGACAATCCTGGAACTGAAGGTGCTAAGGTTCTGCTCAATGCTTTGACCATCTCCTATATCGACAAGTACTTTATGAAAAATCCCTGATACGCTCCCATCTTCAACCGGCAGAAGCAAACCGCTTTGTGCCATCAACGACAGCAGTCCTGCTGTCTTGATGGACACGGTTTTCCCGCCTGTATTTGGCCCGGTAATGACAAGAGCATGATAATCTTTTCCAATTTCAATTGTTAATGGAACTGCCTTTTCACCAAGGAGCGGATGGCGTGCATCATTAAATAAAATGATTGGTTCGGGATGAATTTCTACTCTTTTGCCATCAGTAGACCGGCAATATTTTGCTTTTGAAAACAGATAGTCATAATGAACCATTGTCTCCATGGCCATTCGGATTTCCTTCTCTTTCCCCTCAGCCAATCCAGTCAAGGCAAATAGCACCTTTTCCATTTCCGCTTGCTCTTCTAAATAAAGCCACTCCATCTGATCCTGGAACGATCCAATTTCTTCAGGTTCTACAAAAAGAGTTGAGCCTGATGCTGATGTATCAAGGACCGCCCCTCTTACTTTTCCACGATATTCCTTTTTTACAGGAACAACATACCTGCCGTTTCTTTGACTGATTACAGCTTCTTGAAGAAATGGTTTTATTTTTGCAGATTTCAGCAACTGGTTAAGTTTATCTTTTAAGCGATCTTCCTGTATTCCAATCTGTTTCCGCACCTTCAATAGTTCCCTTGTTGCGTAATCATCAATTTGGCCATTACGGATACATCTTTGTATCTCAGCAGCAAGTTCGGGAAGTTCTTCGATCGCAAAGACGTATGCAGAGACTCTAGGAGCTACAAACTCCTTATCCTTCATAAACCGGCGGATCTTATTGCAGGTTTCCAGGAACGAAAGCAGCTGCATCAGTTGATCTGTCCTAAGTGGTATTCCCTTGTTAAAGCCTTTAAGAACCATTTCCATTCCCTCAAGCCCATGTATGGGTACACTAGAACTAATCTTGAGAATTTCAATCGCTTCATAGACTTCCTCCTGCCATGATGTAATTTGTTGCATATTGACGGATGGCTGCATTTCCCTTGCTTTTATTCGCCCTGATTCAGTCAAAGCAAAGCCGGCGATCTCCTCCTTAATTTTGTCGTAACCAAGAACCGTAAACGTTTGTTCGTTCAATTTATATTCCTCCTTTAATATAGAAGCCTTGTTAAAGTTTATTGTAGTTTTTAAACCCTGTTGATTGGAGTGGAAGGCGTGAAGACCTGTGGGAGCATGGGTCAGGGGAGACCCCACAGGTGCTGAAAGCACCGAGGAGGCTCCCCGGTCCTCCCACGGAAAGCGAAGCGACTGGAACGGAAATCAACAGCCTACTTTAACACAGCCAAAATATAAAAAAGCCGCAATGGAACAAGTCCACAGCGGCTTCTTAAAATACCTTGCAGTCATCTCTGCAGGCATTCCTCTCCAAAAGAAAAAGCTGTGTACAAGTACACAGCTTCTGCTCATGGATATCGAGCATGCTTTACTATGTTCATTGTTCTTAACATTCAATCCAGCGCATAATTAAATAAACCTATAAAAGGTTTAAAGAAAAACCAGATTGACCGTATGAAATTAACGGTTTAGTTAAGAACGACACCTAACATAAAACATACTCCCTAATATAAAAAAATATTTTCTACAATAGATTACCTCCTCTACACCAATATAGTCAACCACAATTATCCAATTAAAAGAAAAATATAGAAAACCAACACGTGTGAAAAAGAATGTTCACATTTTCTCTATTGACCTCTTGTTTATATTTCATTTTAAATTAGGTTAAACAACGGACGGAAAAGGTGGAGATATTGTGGCCGGCCAGGAAAATCAAAATAATTTAACTTATGAGATGAGCGAATTAATAAAAGCCTCAGAAAAAATCATTAAATTTAAAAAAGGTACTTTTTTATTCCGCGAAGGACAGGAAGCAAAAGAAATGTTTATTATTCTGTCCGGCAAAGTACAGATCTCAAAAATGAATGCGGAAGGCAAAGAATTGTATTTAAGATTATGTAATAAAAACGATATTGTAGGCGAGCTAACCCTCTTTACTGTGGGTCCTCGATATTTATTCAATGCAAGAGTAGTTGAAGATGGTGAGGCAGCAGCGGTTAATATTGAGAACCTTGAACAAACGTTGTTCAACAACAGCCAGCTTGCATACCAATTCCTAAAATGGATGAATGACCATATCCGAAAAACAATCACTAAATTCCGCGATCTTGTCCTGCACGGCAAAAAAGGAGCCTTGTATTCTACCCTTATCAGGCTGAGCAATAGTTACGGCATTCAAAAGGACGATGGCATTCACATCAACGTACCGATCACGAACCAGGATTTAGCAAATTATTGCGGAACTGCCAGGGAAAGCGTCAGCCGTATGCTTGGGGAATTACGCGATGAAGGGATCATCTCCATACACAAAAAAAGAATTATCATTCATGACCTACTCTACCTTAAACAACAAATAGACTGCGAGAATTGTCCAATAGTGTTTTGTAATATAGATTGAATTAAAAAAGGAAACCTGTGGAGGTCTCCTTTTTCATATGCTTCCTTATAAAAATACTGGGAGAATTATGGGCAGGAACAACGAAGTTATTATAGCGGCCATACCCATTGCTGCTCCTGAAACTGCGCCCTGCAACTCTCCTTCCCTGGCTGCTTCTGCTGTACCAATTCCGTGAGCAATGGTGCCGATGGCCAAACCTCTCGAAAAAGGGTCGTCAATTTTCATGGTGTTCATAAGAAATGGGCCAATCATCGCCCCGAGCATGCCTGTGATCATGACGAATGCTGCAACCAAAATCGAGTCTGCCCCGATGATCCTAGCAACCTCCGAAGCTACAGGTATTGTGATAGACTTGATCGTCAAAGAAACTAAGATCAAATCTGATAAGTTAAGCAAATACGCTACGAACACAGCTGAGATAATGGTCGAGACTATCCCTGCTATAAGACCGAACAAAGCAGGAACCGCGTAGGCTAAAATGATCTTTCTTTGGCGATACAATGGTACAGCTAAAGCCACAGTAGCCGGCCCCAGAAAATAGGTCATAATCTCACTTGCTGGTTCATATTTCTTATAAGGTATATTCAGCAACAGCAACACAGCAATCACAATCACTGTACTTAAAAATACCGGAGATGTTAGCGGAGATGGATATTTACCTGCAGCCCTCCTGGCAAAAAGGTAAGCAAGCAAGGTTATAATAATGCTAAAGATCGTGAGCAGAGTTTCCAGTTTCCTTTCCCTCCTTACGCTTTACCAGCATATGTGAAGTGCCACCCGCAAACACCATGCCTATTATAGCGCTCAAAACTAAAATAACCGCAAGTTGTATGCCATTTTCTGCAATAAGTCCCCCGAGAGTCATCAAACCAACTGAAATCGGTACAAAAAAGAACGATAGATGCCTGACGAGAAAATCAGCTGCGCCTTCAAACCATTCAAGCCGGACTACCCTCGTCCATAACAGCACGAAAAGTAGAATCATTCCCAAAACATTACCCGGAATACGCAGCTCGAACAGTTCTACAATATAAAAGCCGGCCTTGTTAATCAGGATCAACCCTGTGATTTGCAATAAGTATTTTATGATTTTATCAGCTGTCAAAGCTTAAATCCCCTTTATATTTCCCTAGACCTTGAAATTGTTTTACAATTCATTATAAATCTCATTCGTTATATTGCAAGAATATTCACTTATCTTTTTTCTTGGAAGCTTATGTTAAACATAGTTCACACAATGTCCATATGATTTTCCTCATATTTCTTATATCTTTATAAGGGGGAGGATTGTGTTATGAAAAAAATCTATCTTATCAGCTCACTTATTATATTAATAGGAATTACATCGGGAATCTCATTTTTTCTAATCCGGGATGCGAATGCACAAATTCCAGAGGACATCACGCTTGTCACCATGGATGAAGGAAATTATACTTTTGGTGAAGAAACAGAGACTATCAAGCTTGTAGAATTCATTTATACTCATTGTCCTGATATCTGCCCAACGACAACACAAAAAATGAACCTACTTCGTAAAGACTTAATCCAAGAAGGTGTTTACGGTAAGAAAGTACAATTCGTTACTATTACAATTGATCCGTACCGGGATACGCCTGAAGTTTTGAGGAAATATATGGACAATTTCGGACTCGAAAACGACGGGAATTGGATCTTCTTGACGGGTGACCCAGCAGACACATTGCAAGAACAAAAGAAAATCAAACAGGTTGCCGATACATTCCAATTCCAGTACCGTGATCCAGGAAATGGCTTTTACGTCCACAGTACATTTACTTACCTGATTGATGAGAATAATAAATTCATAAAAAAATTCCCGATGGGGGAAGATTTTAATAAAGATGAAGTGTTCGAAGAAATAATGGACGAAATCTAAGCAACAAAAAAAGCGGTCGTTTGCACCGCTTTTTTGTATGCTGTTTACTTTGCTGATTTAGCTTTTCATTATGACTCCTAGGATGAGATTCATGTAGGGTTCTGCATCATGGGGAGAGCCTGTCTATCTCTTAATGTGAATTCACTGTGGTGGGATGTTTCTCTGTTTTTTGCAGGGAGAAAAATTCTGATTTTGGCTTAGTGAAGCTGACTTTTATCCCTGATTCCTTTAGGCGGTTAACAAAATCAACCAGCTGCTTTTTAGCCATTTTCAAAAACTCCTTTTATCCATCTTTGTCTATTATTATTTTACATGAAAAATATGAAAAATGTGTGAAAATGAGCAAAAAAATTGACATCAGCTAGCAAAAAAAATTCACAATTTTCCCAATAGACACTCTGTGGATGTTGTGATTAATAATAAAAAACTACCCCGCTTACTTACTACTCTCGCCTTTTCCCAATTTGACTCCCTTAAAAACACCATTCCACAAAAAAATCGTATCTATTCACTCTAATACCTGCACTCATCTTTATAATGGGCTGTTTTCGAAAAGATTGTTGTTAAAATCCTAAGACCGATTTTAACGTGATATACACATTTTGCAGGTCGGTATTAAGTTTGCATGCTCTTTTCTCAAAAGAAGCGTCAACTTTACGAAGGTATATAGTTAATTCAATCCAATTTTGTAATCAATAGTAACAAAGTTTGAGAAAAGAGTCTTAAAAAGAATTCGCTCATAGCATTCAAACATGTTATAATCTTTGGGATATATATTAATGGAGGCTACTAAATAAATGATTACAGTTCAAAATGTCGGCTTGAGATATGGTGACCGCAAGCTTTTTGAAGATGTTAATATTAAATTCACTCCGGGAAATTGCTATGGCCTGATCGGAGCAAATGGTGCAGGCAAATCCACTTTCCTTAAAATCTTATCAGGTGAAATTGAAGCGCAAACAGGAAATGTTTCAATGACACCTGGTGAGCGTATGGCTGTATTGAAGCAGAACCACTTCGAATATGAAGATATCGAAGTGTTGAAAGTCGTCATAATGGGACATGCCCGTTTATATGAAGTCATGCAGGAAAAAGATGCTATTTACATGAAGGCAGACTTCACTGATGAAGACGGCATGAAGGCTGCAGAACTTGAGGGCGAATTTGCTGAGCTTAACGGCTGGGAAGCAGAATCCGAAGCAGCGATTCTTCTTAAAGGCCTAGGAATTGGTGAAGAGCTTCATGATAAAAAAATGGCTGATATTGGCGGCGGAGAAAAAGTAAAAGTACTTCTTGCACAAGCTTTATTTGGTAAACCTGACGTCCTTCTTCTTGATGAACCAACGAACCACCTTGATATCGCTGCAATACAATGGCTGGAAGAATTCTTGATCAATTTCGAAAATACCGTTATTGTCGTTTCCCATGACAGGCACTTCTTGAATAAGGTTTGTACGCATATAGCGGACCTGGATTTCGGTAAAATCCAGCTTTATGTCGGAAATTATGATTTCTGGTATGAATCCAGCCAGCTTGCACTAAGAATGCAGTCAGATACGAACCGTAAAAAAGAAGAGAAGATCAAAGAATTGCAAGCGTTCATCGCGCGTTTCAGTGCAAACGCATCTAAATCCAAGCAAGCTACTTCACGTAAAAAACTGCTTGATAAGATCTCTCTCGATGATATCAAACCATCATCGCGTAAATATCCATACGTTGGATTTACTCCCGACCGTGAAATCGGTAATGACTTATTGAGAGTTGATGGAATTACCAAAACGATTGACGGCGTAAAGGTTTTGGATAACATCAGCTTTATCATGAATAAAGATGACAAAATTGCGCTTGTTGGGAAAAACGAAATTGCGATTACGACTTTGTTTAAAATCCTAACTGGTGAAATGGAGCCGGATAGCGGGACTTTCAAATGGGGCGTAACGACATCCCAGGCATACTTCCCTAAAGACAACTCTGAGTTCTTTGAAGGAAGTGACCTTACCCTGGTTGACTGGCTTCGCCAATTCTCACCAAAGGATGACAGCGAGAGCTTCCTACGCGGGTTCCTTGGACGTATGCTGTTCTCAGGTGAAGACGTACTGAAAAAAGCAAGCGTACTTTCCGGAGGCGAAAAAGTCCGCTGCATGCTTTCTAAGATGATGCTTTCTGGAGCAAACGTCCTTCTGCTGGATGAACCAACGAATCACCTGGATCTTGAATCGATCACAGCATTGAATAATGGTATGATTAATTTTAAAGGTTCAATGATTTTCTCGTCCCATGACCACCAATTCGTCCAGACTGTGGCAAACAGGATTATGGAGATCACTCCTTCAGGGTTGATTGATAAGCAGATGACTTATGACGAATACCTAGAAAATGAAGAGCTTCAAAAACAAATTGCAGAAATGTATGCTTAAACACCAAAACCCTCGGACATTAACCGAGGGTTTTGATTTTTGCTTCTTAAAAATGCCACTAACCTCTTTTTTGCTTTTTCCGCGAAGAAGAGGAGGTCTTGCTTCCGGTTTCGCTGGTTGTGGTCCCCTGCCCTTCTACTTGTGATGAATTCAACCCAATAGTCGAAGGATCCTTTTTCCTTATATTACTCATGTCTGCACCTCCCATTGATCATTAGTATGCTCTTCTATTGTCTGGTGATTGGTATATTTTATACCTGCGCCGGACAACTTAAATTAAGTGAGGAGGTGTTATTGATGGCAAGAGTTGGTGTAGAACAATCGCTTACTAATATTTCGGAAGCTTTGCGTGAAAGAGGCCATGACGTCGTTGAATTGCGCTCTGAAGCCGATGTACAAGGCTGTGATTGCTGCGTGGTTTCTGGTATCGATTCAAACGTAATGGGTATGCAGGATGCCTCCATCCAAGGATCAGTCATTGAAGCAAATGGCCTTTCCGCTGACGAGGTTTGCAGCCAGATTGATCAAAAAACTGGACAGAATCAATAGTATTTACAAAACTGCCACCTGGCAGTTTTTTATTTTAAATCTTCCTTACTCCCCAATAACTCAAATCAATGATAATTTCACCAACTTGTGATATTTTTTGTTATGTAGCATCCTTTTAATTCGATATAATCAGTTATATCTATTGTAAATGTTTAAAAAGGTCTTTTGAAAGGATGTCTTGATTGAGGATAATACATATTGTTTTATTCGCAGCCCTACTACTCTTCATTGCGGGCTGTGCGGATGACAGTGAGTCAAACACAATTGAACTTACCATCTCTGCAGCAGCAAGCCTCCGTGATGTAATGGAAGAAGCTGGGCAACAATATATGAAACATAATCCAGGAATTAAAATTGTCTACAATTTTGGCGGCTCCGGTTCCCTGCAGCAGCAAATATCCCAGGGTGCCCCCGTAGATATGTTTATTTCCGCGGCTGAGGATAAATTCGATTACTTACTTTCCAAAAAGCTTATAGATGAACAACACAGCGTTAGGCTTCTTAGGAACGAACTTGTGTTGATCACACAAAGAGATAACAAGAATATCGATTCAGCACAATTACTTACTAACGAAAATATTAGAAGAATCGCCCTAGGCACTCCCGAATCTGTTCCTGCAGGCATGTATGCAAAACAAGCATTGCTATCATTGCAATTATGGGGAGATCTCGAGAAAAAAATCATTCCCGCTAAGGACGTCCGCCAGGTTCTTTCATATGTTGAAACAGGAAATGTTGATGCTGGCATTGTATATAAAACAGATGCACTCGTTTCCGATAAAGTAAAAATTGTCCCTTTAGACGGAAAAGACTTACACGACCCTATTGTTTATCCTGTTGGTGTCATTGCGGGAACTGAGCATCCTGAAGAGTCTATCGACTTCTTCAATTTCCTAAAAGGACCAGAAGCAATGAAGATTTTCAAAAAATATGGCTTTACAGCAGCATTGGAATGATTTTTATGAGCAGTGAGTTCTGGAGCCCGATTAAACTTTCCCTTGAGATTGCCTCAGTGTCGGTAGTATTTGTATTTTTATTCGGCATATTTGCTGCAAGGTTTATGGCAAGGAGGCAGTTCTTAGGTAAAACAGCCGTAGAAACGCTGTTAACATTGCCTTTAGTACTCCCTCCAACTGTAGTAGGATTTCTATTGATTGTCATCTTTGGCATAAATAGTCCGATTGGAAGATTAATTGAAAATGTTTTCGGCAGTCCCATTATCTTTAGCTGGTGGGCAGCTGTTATCGCTGCGTCAGTCGTGGCCTTTCCGTTGATGTATCAATCAGCCAAGACAGGGTTCTTATCGATTGATCCTGGCGCGGAGGAAGCGGCGAGGGTAGATGGAGCAAATGAGTGGATGGTTTTCTTATATGTTACTCTGCCCCTGTCAGCGAAAACATTAATCACCGGGCTTATTTTAAGCTTTGCCAGAGCGCTGGGTGAATTTGGAGCAACCCTGATGTTTGCCGGCAACTTGCCTGGAAAAACCCAGACAGTCCCAACGGCAATCTATGTAGCACTAGAGTCTGGAAACATGCAATCAGCCTGGTTATGGGTAATTGCCATGGTTGGAATATCATTCCTTATGCTGCTTTCCACTTCCTTATTAAAGCAATAAAAGGAGCATACCGATTACCCGGCCATTATGAACGGATTTATCCTCTGATTGGAAATTCCCAAACAAATCGTATAGAAAAAGCCATGGACCCTCCATGGCTTTCTTGCATTCTATTAGACTCTAAAGTGATGTATTCACCCATGCTTTTGAAAAGGAAAAAATCCAGGTTATAATACACTCTTATTCAAAGGTTACAACGAGGTTGACGGGTGCCCCTATTTTCTTTTTATCCTTGTCAACGAGGTCCCCTGAGAGGAACTCCACTTTATCGAGGTTTTCAAGGTCATCCACGATAAACCCAAGGCTTCCTTGCTTTTTTTGTCCGCCTGCAATTTCACCATGTAATTCTTCCAGGTAAAAATCATCTTCCCAAGTTTTGTGAATTGAATCATTTATATTCACCATTGCCACCGGTCCAAAGTGATAACTTTCTTTGGTACTATTCTGTATTTCAACTCCAATTTTAACAAAATCAAATTCTTCATCATGTGTATATGGATGGAAGAAATCGATCAGGCTGTAATCAGGGATAAAGTGTAGCAACTTAATTTCTTTAACCTTATATTCAATACCATCGAGATTGAAAGTTTCATTGACTTCTTTAACCGCCTTAAGAGTTAATTCTCCTTTATCGTCAATTAAAGAATCCCCTGCTTTTTTCAGTTCCCTGTCGTCTGTGACTTGTGGATTAGGTACAAATACTTCTGTATTTTTCTGTATTGGTTTTTCTGCAGATTTTTCAACAGATTTGATTTCGTCACTTGTATCAGCTTGTGCGAACGAACAACCATTCAGCAGTAAAACAGCTAACATTACCTGCAAATGTTTTTTCATTTTTAAAACCCCCTTTTCATAAAATCTCCCGCAGATCCAAGGTTCGGCGGGAGATTTTCAAATTCATTACTTTCTTTTGCCATTTTCAAGGATATCAAAAATGTTTTTCGCATTGTCAGTGTTGTCAATTTGTCCGTAGAAACGCTCTTTACCAGGACCGAATGCATATACTGGGACGTCTTCACCAGTGTGTCCACCGGTTGTCCAGCCGGTGTGTGAACGTTTATCGAAAATCTGTTCAATAGCGTTGTCAATGTCTCTGACTTTCTTTGTTGGAGCAATATCTTTAACAGCCTGAAGCTCTTCTGAAGTCAGCTCAGGGAGACCTACAGATTGAAAGTCAATATATTTTTTTAATGTATCTTCAGCATCAGCACCGTTAGCAATTTCTGCAGCCATGAAATCTGGAGTGCGTTTTGCAGCTTTGATCGGTGCTCCAAACCAGTTATAGATTCCATCAGCACCAATGGAATATCCGCCAGTTGAATGGTCAGCAGTGGCCACAACTAAGGTGTGCTTGTCCTTCTTAGCGAATTCGATTGCTGCTTTGTATGCTTTCTCAAAATCTTCCATTTCGCTCATGGCAGCAACAATATCGTTGTCATGTCCAGCCCAGTCGACCTGGCTACCTTCTACCATTAAAAAGAATCCATCCTTATCCTTGTTTAAACGTTCGATTGCTGTTTTAGTCATATCTTCTAGGGAAGGAGTTTCTTCATTGCGATCGATCATCTTGTCCATTCCACCTGGTGCAAAAAGCCCCAGTACCTTTTCGTTCTTGTTTTTTAACAGGTCCTGTTTGTTCGTTACATAGCTATAGCCATCTTTCTGGAATTCCTCGGCCAGATTCCTGTCATTACGAACAAAGTTACTTACTCCCCCGCCAAGCATTACATCAATTTTATGCTCACCATTAACCAGTTCATCATAATAATCGTCTGCAATAGAATTCATGTTTTTGCGGCTTTCATCATGCGCACCAAAAGAAGCTGGAGTGGCATGCGTAATTTCAGAAGTAGCAACAAGGCCAGTAGCTTTGCCGTTTTCCTTTGCAGCTTCCAAAACTGTCTTTACTTCTGACCCATCATTATCCACTGCAATTGCATTATTATAAGTTTTGATTCCAGCCGACATCGCTGTTGCAGCTGAGGCAGAGTCAGTTACGTTCTGTTCAGGGTCTTCCGGGTAAGTCATCTGGCTGCCAACAAGGTATTTGTCAAATTCCGTCTTCTCGGCTTCTGGAGTTTCAGGGTTGTCCTTCAAGTAGCGGTAAGCGGAAGTATAAGAAACTCCCATTCCATCACCGATTAAGAAAATAACATTCTTAATTTCTGAACGGTTATCTTTTCCTTTATTTTTTGCTTCTGCGTCAAAAGTACCTGCTAAGCTGCCGAACGCTACAGTGGATAGAACAGCGATCGGGAGAATCTTCTTTTTAAAATTTGCCTTAATCATTACAAGACCTCCAGGAATGTTATTTACTACGACTTTTAATATACTGGAAAACTATTAACCTCTTATTAACACAATGTAAAAAAACATTGTGTTAATGTTAAGACTCTTCACAATTCCTTCATTTCACTTTTGGAAAAAATAAAAATAGCAGGTGATCACTCACCTGCTACGAATTCTTCTTTTCTTTTTTTGTTTTCGATTCAGCACCCACGCAATTGCAGCCAAAATAAACAACGCTGCACCCAGTAAGGTATTCATGGATAGCATCCCGCTTTGCTCAGGCTGTTCTGTGGTTTTCTTCACTTCGGGCTTTTTCTCTATCAAAGGCTTCAGTTCAACAGAATGAATCGTTTCCCCACTGCCGTTCTCTACTCTTAGTACGCCCCCGTCGTCTACCACTCTTTCACTCTGTCCGTTCGGCTCAGTCAGATACATATCATCTCCAGCCTTGAATTTCAGGTTGCCGCTATTGAATTTCTCACCTTTCCTGATTTGAACTGAGTGAAAATTAGCAAAGCCGAAATCAAAGAGTTTTGAAGTATCTTCATAAATTTTACGTTTGTATTCTGATTTCAATAAAATGGCTGTCAACTTCAACTTCCCGTTATCAGCTGTGGTAGCAAGCGTCTGCTTCGATTGGTCCACAAAGCCTGTCTTTCCTCCCGTAACTCCTTCATAAGGAATTTCACCTTTTAACATACGATGATGGGAAAGAATCGTTGTATCCCAAGACTCCCCATCCCACTCCAATTCCTTAGTACCAAAGATTTCCCGGAAATCAGGATTGTTAATTGCATAGTTTACTATCATGCCTAGGTCCTTGGCTGTTGTATAATGATTTTCATCAAACAGGCCATGCGGATTGATGAAATGAGTATCCTCTATACCAATATTTGTCTCCAGGAACTTATTTATATTTTCAGAGTAACTTTCTAAAGAACCGTCCAGGTGAATGGCAATTGCCAACGCGGCATCATTTCCTGAGTTGATCAGCATTCCCTGAACCAACTTCTTTAAAGATACCTGTTCGCCAGGATTTAAATAAACCCTTGTACCATCAATATTCTCGATTTCCTCACTAACAATTACCTGCTCATCCAAGTCAGCTGTTTCAATAGCGTAAATGGCTGTTGCAATCTTTGTCAGGCTCGCAGGATACATCTTTGTTTCTTCATTTTTCCCGAATAGTATGGCACCCGATTGGGTGTCCATCAAAACAGCGGCCTCAGAAGTTAAGACAGGTGCAGGTGCATCTGCCTCTGCTTCAACCAATTCAGCAGAAGCATTCATACTTACAAATAACAACATAAACAGAGCCAAAAATTTCCTCATCAAACCACATCCAGTGTCCTATTCTCTCCAACCATTTTAACAGAATCTTGTCGAAAGGTGTTTGGTGTTATAATTTTTTAATCAAACTGGAATAATCCGAAAGGTTTGTAAAGATTTAAAAACCTAGCCAAACTTATAATTCATTAAAAAGTACTTGTGAAGTCCGTTGGAGGTTGAATAAGCGAGACTCTGGAGAACTGATACGTATTGGTGATTGTAAAGTTTTTGAAAATCGGGCACCAAGGATGGCTATTGGTGACCGCAAATGCCAGTTTTTTTAAAAATCGGAGCACCAATGATGCCTATTGGCGACCTTAAGAGTCAGTTTTTTGAAAATCAGGGCGCCAATGATGCCTATTGGTGAGAGGAAATGTGTAATTTTAAGAAAACAGGTCACCAATAAAGAACATCGGTGACCTAAATGTAAATACCTTTTAAAACAATTGACTAGCATTGACAGCCTAGCTCGTCACCGACAGGGCTGTACTCAATTCCTCCCGTTAAATACGATATTTTCGAGATAGGAAATATATACGTCATCCCTGACGAGTGCTGCTCCATATTCTCTTTTCACAAAGCGTTCGGCTGCTTCAAAACTGTCAAAGGGGCCATGGCGCTCTTTACTTTCCTGCTGAACAAAATACCGGGTTCCATCCGTATAAATCAGAAACATGTCCCGGTCACGATTCTCATACAGACATCCATTTTTCGATCCCTTTAGATTATAGGTATTTTTAAAAGCGTCCGGCTTTATTGGATCCAGCGGGAATGCTTGTTCAATATATCGGTTGTAAGCTTCCTTATTCATAGAACATCCAGAAGCTTTGGCGTGTCCGCCCCCTCCAAATTCGCCAGCGACAGCAGAGACATCTACGTCATCATGAATTGTCCTGAAGCTTATTTTCTTTCCTCCCAAGTTCAAAATTGCTATATAGTCCAGATGTGGATACTCCTTGCCCAGTTCGTTCCCTAATTCTGAATGATAGGATTCTGCATGAACGACCCCGCCGTATAAACCATCATTTTCAATTTGGATAATTTCGCGTTTTTTCCTCCTTATATATCGTTCGATCTTATCTTCTTCCATTTCAAGGAGCTTTTTTTCAAAATCATCATAATCAAAGTTATCCCCGGATTTAAGACGCGGTACCATCCGTTCTTCAAATTCTTCTATTGATACCATAAAAAATAAGTCATTCAAATTCTTAGCTTTATAATTCTTGAGGAGGTCCCAGTCCCAGGTATCATATTGCCTGACAAGCTCAACAAACTCATCAAGAGATCCATTTCTAACAAGATAATTCCCCTGTACTAAATATTCATATACTAGTGACGCCGCGCTTGTCAGTGTCCCGGATTCATCCTCCACTTTTACCATACCCCAGCTATATTCATTGAAATTCAATGCTGTTTTATGGTGGTCTATCAGCTTTGCCTTTCCCCCATCTTTTACAAACTGATTGATTTTTTCAGTGACTTCATGGTTGACAGATAAATCTGTTATGTATAGATGGTCTTCCTTTTTCATCCGGTCATTCATTCGCTCGAAATATTTCTCCACCTGAAAATTAAGTCCAGAAACAGAATTATATCGGATATCTGCTTTGTCTCCGAATGCAAGCCTGAATAGAATTCCGCAGGCCACCCCATCCAAATCATTATGAGTAAATAAACGGTACATATTTTCCTCCTTGGCTTGTATCTAATCTATAGTTTGTTTTTGCCCAGATAATCTATACAAGAGAAAATCAAAAAATTAGACAAGTTCAGCCTGGGGACGAGCATAGATATTTATAGAGGATAGTGAGGAGGTGAAAAAATGCATTTCTTTGTGTTTAAAAGAAAAACATTATATTTTTTTGGCTTAATCGTTTTTATTGCCATCATGGGTTCTCTTTGGTTGAGCCTAAAGCCTGATGCCACTCCGGCAATAGGTGGGCAAAATGAACAAATCCGCGAAATTCACATGGTGACAGGCGAGTTCAAATCTACCACGGATGATGGAAAGGAAATTGAAGCATACCGATGGGATCCAGGAACAATCTTTTTGGAAAAAGGAGAAAAGGTTCGTTTGAAGATACTGGGTGTCAACGGAAAAGAACATCCTTTCATCATTGAAGGAACGGATATAAAAGGCGTGGTGAAAAAAGGGGAAGAAACAGTCGTCCCTTTGCAGTTTGATAAAGAAGGAACCTACAGGCTGATTTGTCTGACCCACCCTTCAGCTGAACATAATGGGCCTATGATTGCCTATATCGTTGTCGATTAGATAATCGGTATTATGTACCCTTATCGGAAGCTGAATCGCTGCATAAGGGTATCTTTTTCCACTTATTGTACCCTTATGGAAGGCAACATCGCTGCATAAGGGTATCTTTATCAACTTATCGTACCCTTATGGGAGGCAACATCGCTGCATAAGGGTATCTTTTTCCACTTATCGTACCCTTATGGGAGGCAACATCGCTGCATAAGGGTATCTTTTTCGACTTATTGTACCCTTATGGGAAGCAACATCGCTGCATAAGGGTACCTTTATCAACTTATTGTACCCTTATGGGAAGCAACCTTGCTGTATAAGGGTACCTTTTTCGACTTATTGTACCCTTATGGAAGGCAACATCGCTGCATAAGGGGATCTTTATTAAAATCGAATCTATTGGATCGTCCTGATGATCCCGCTTGGTACCACTGGAACAGGATATTGCATCCTGTTTTTTCTTTTGGTTACACTTCTTAAATTGACACAAAACATACATAACACTATAAACACGGTACTAATTTTCCTGATAGAATTATATACATAAAGAAATTCTTATATAACAGCAACAGAAAAACTCCACACAATTATATAACAGCCTTTAAATCCAGAACCAAATATAAGCCTAAAATGCATATCAATGTTGTATTGTTCATTATTTCACAAATATGTCACACTCAATCTGTTATATCCGTAGTATGATAAAAGTGTGGTAACTGTTATATAAACATCTACTTTAGAGGTGAATTTAAATGGAACAATGGAAAGGCTTTAAAAATGGTGCTTGGCAGGAAGATATCAATGTTAGGGACTTTATTCTAAAAAACTTCTCTGAATATACCGGTGATTCCAGCTTCCTTGAAGGTGCAACTAAGGAAACGCTTCAATTATGGCAGCAGGTTATGGAATTAACAAAGCAGGAACGTGACAATGGCGGTGTACTTGATATGGACACAAAAGTAGTATCCACCATTACATCCCATGGACCGGGCTATCTTGATCAGAACAAAGAAAAAGTTGTAGGCTTCCAGACCGATAAGCCATTTAAGCGTTCTATGCAGCCTTTTGGCGGCATTCGGATGGCAAAAGCAGCATGCGAGGCATATGGTTATGAATTGGATAAAGAAGTTGAAAAGATCTTTACTGACTTCCGTAAAACGCATAATCAGGGTGTATTCGATGTTTATACAAAAGAAATGCTCCAGGCGCGTAAAGCCGGAATCATCACTGGACTGCCAGATGCTTACGGACGCGGCCGCATCATTGGTGACTACCGTCGAGTAGCTCTTTATGGTGTAGATTTCCTGATGGAGCAAAAGAAGAAAGATCATGGAACGACTAGCAGTGTCATGACTGAGGACACAATGCGCCTGAGGGAAGAAATTTCTGAGCAATATCGTTCATTGAATGAATTGAAGCAGCTTGCCCAGAGCTATGGCTATGATATTTCCAAGCCAGCATCCAATGCAGTGGAAGCATTCCAATGGGTCTACTTTGCATACCTGGCAGCAATCAAAGAACAGAATGGAGCAGCAATGAGCCTTGGCCGTGTCGCAACATTCCTGGATATCTATATTGAAAGAGATCTGCAAAATGGAACACTTACTGAAAAAGAAGCACAGGAAATTGTCGATCATTTCGTCATGAAGCTTCGCCTGGTGAAATTTGCGCGTACTCCTGACTATAACGAGTTATTCAGTGGTGACCCAACTTGGGTAACTGAATCAATCGGCGGTATGGCGCATAACGGGCAATCGCTTGTAACGAAGAACTCTTTCCGCTTCCTTCACACACTTGATAATCTCGGACCGGCTCCAGAGCCAAACCTGACAGTGTTATGGTCACCTGCCCTGCCTGAGAACTTCAAGAAGTATTGTGCTGAGATGTCAATTAAAACGAGCTCAATCCAATATGAAAATGACGATTTGATGCGCTGTGAATATGGCGATGACTACGGAATTGCCTGCTGCGTTTCCGCAATGGAAATCGGTAAGCAGATGCAGTTCTTCGGAGCACGCGCCAACCTGGCGAAAGCTTTGCTTTATGCAATCAATGGCGGTGTCGATGAAAAGCTTAAGATTCAAGTTGCTCCAGCTTTAAGTCCGATCACATCCGATGTGCTCGACTATAAAGAAGTTATGGCTAAATTCGATACTGTAATGGAATGGCTTGCCGGCCTTTACATCAATACTCTTAATGTCATCCACTACATGCATGATAAATATAGCTACGAAAGAATCGAAATGGCGCTGCATGATACAGAAGTCCTTCGCACAATGGCAACTGGAATTGCAGGCTTAAGCGTAGTAGCGGATTCATTGAGTGCCATCAAGCATGCACAGGTAAAAGTAATCCGTGATGAAAACGGCATTGCAGTTGATTTTGAAACAGAAGGCTACTTCCCTAAATACGGAAACAACGATGACCGTGTGGACAGCATCGCAGTTGAACTTGTGAAAAACTTCATGACAAAGCTGCGCAAGCATCCAACATATCGCAATTCTGTTCATACAATGTCTATTTTGACAATTACTTCTAACGTTGTTTATGGTAAAAAGACAGGAAATACACCGGATGGAAGACGTGCTGGTGAACCATTCGCGCCAGGTGCTAACCCAATGCACGGCCGCGACACGAAAGGAACACTCGCTTCCCTGTCATCAGTAGCAAAATTGCCATACAGCTATGCATTGGACGGAATTTCCAATACATTCTCCATCGTGCCAAAAGCGCTTGGAAAAGATGAAGACAGCCGTACAAATAACCTAGTTTCCATTCTTGATGGCTATGCGATCAAAGATGGTCACCATTTAAACGTAAACGTGTTTAACCGAGAAACTCTATTAAATGCGATGGAGCATCCTGAAGAATATCCGCAGCTGACAATCCGTGTATCTGGATATGCAGTAAACTTCATCAAGCTTACACGTGAACAGCAGATGGATGTAATCAACCGGACTTTCCATGAAACAATGTAAATAATACAAGTGTACCGAAACAGGAGTTTCCCTCCTTTCCCATGGCGGGAACTCCTGTTTTAATGAAAGGAGAAATCATCATGAACGGAAACATTCATTCTATTGAAACCTTTGGGACTGTAGACGGACCCGGGATACGCTATGTCATCTTCACACAGGGGTGCCTGCTGCGCTGCCAGTTTTGCCATAATGCAGACACCTGGGAGATCGGCACAGGCAAACAGATGTCTGTTTCCGAAATTATTGATGATCTGAAATCCTATCTCCCATTTATTGAAGCATCTGGCGGCGGCATCACTGTAAGCGGCGGTGAGCCACTGTTACAAATTCCTTTTATTACTGAACTTTTTAAGGAGTGCAAAAAGCTCGGAGTGCACACCACAATTGATTCTTCAGGTGGATGTTATTCAACCGCCCCTCTTTTTCAAGAGCAGCTGGCTGAGCTATTGAATTACACTGACCTGATTCTATTAGATTTAAAACATATCAATAGAAAAAAACATATCAAACTGACAGGTATGGCCAATGATCACATCTTGGATTTCGCCCGCTTTTTATCTGATCATCAAGTTCCAATTTGGATTCGCCACGTTCTGGTCCCTGGGGTCTCAAATGAAATCGAGGATCTCTCGAAATTAGGCGAGTTTATTGGCACACTGGAAAATGTAAAAAAGCTTGAGGTATTGCCGTATCACAAGCTTGGCGTTTATAAATGGGAAGCATTAGGGCTCCAGTACCCTCTTAAGGATGTTGAACCTCCATCCGACGATGAAGTGGAGAATGCATATAAGCTATTGACAGCCCATATAGCAGTGAATTAACAGCAGGATACTCTCCTGCTGTTTTTCTCTGCATACATTTTTGATAGTTTTTTAGTATCATAGTGGTAATAGTTTTTGTGGAGGTACTTTATGTATCAACTGTTTACAGAAATCAGTAATTTTCTGAGCGGACCATTTTTCACCCTTGTGAACCAGACTGAACAAATCCCATTATTGGCAAGCTTTCTGCTGGGTCTTGTCGGCGCTCTTGCTCCATGCCAGCTAACAGGCGATCTGGGTGCAATCACCTACTATGGCAATCGAAGTCTGCAAACGAAAGGCCAGTGGATCGAGATTATGTTTTTCATCCTGGGGAAAATACTGGTCTTTACACTGCTAGGCCTTGCAGTCTTGCTAGTAGGCCAGAGCTTCCAGCAAATTTTGCCGGGCTTCTTTTCCTGGTTCCGTAAACTGATGGGGCCTCTTTTCATTTTGATCGGCCTGTCACTCACTGGTCTTTTCGCATTCAATTGGATCAATCGTTTCACTTCAGTTTTGCCACAATGGACAGGCAGCGGAAAAACAGGCTCTTTTTTAATGGGGGTGAGCTTTTCTATCGCTTTCTGTCCTACAATGTTCTCTTTATTTTTCTTTACTCTTATGCCGATTGTCCTGAATACATCCTACGGAGCAATTCTGCCTTCAGTTTTTGCCATTGGCACTTCCATCCCGCTGATTATCTTCGCAGCTTTCATTTCCTACATCGGTCTGAACGGGTCATTGTTGAAAAAAAGTCGCAAGCTGGGTTCAGTGGTACAGAAATTAGCAGGATATACTTTAATTATCGTGGGAATTTTTGATACAGTGACTTATTGGGGGTCGTAAATTTGTTTCACTGAAAAGTTGTCTAAATAACAGCTGTTTCTTGACAGCTTTGACCTCTTATTCTGAAAAGCTGTCACAATAACGGGCTTTTCTTGACAGCTTTGACCTCTTATTCTGAAAAGCTGTCACAATAACGGGCTTTTCTTGACAGCTTTGCCCTCTTTCTCTGAAAAGCTGTCACAATAACGAGCTTTTCTTGACAGCTTTGCCTCCTTTCTCTGAAAAGCTGTCTAAATCCATGCTAATTCCTAATAATTACTCAGTTGTTCCGGGAGTTTTGTTTGCTTGCAGATTTAATGTATATGACTGAGCAGTTACCTGTTCAAAAAAAGCAAGCAACCTGTGAAATGCAGTAACCATACCTTTGTCATAACCAAATAACATTCTGATACCAAAAAGCCATGGACGTCTAGTCCATGGCAATTCGACTTATGCTATATTCATATTTTCCTTATAACCAGGCTCACAGTTGATGCACACTGCTTCGTCGTAATCAACTGTGTTTACGTCCTCTGGATTGTACTCGACCCCACATAGTGGGCACTCTATCATTTCTTCTTCATCAAATTCTGCTGCTTCTGGAATGGAGTCATTGACCTTGAGCTCTCCCACCCAAACGCCGCTAATCGTAGACATTTCATTTTCAATATATTCATTCGCTGCTTCTTCTGTTTCCCATACACCATGGTCCCACAGCATTTCGTCAGCGTCACCTGAATTAATCATTAGTCCATAAACTATTTTTTTCATGATTTGCCACCCCTTTTCGGATTGGGAAGTTTGTTTTATATACATAGCCACTATTCTAATTTTCGAAACCCCCACTATTTGGAAAATGAAACTTTCTAAGTTTATTTCCGTATATATTGTATGGATTGCTTAGAGTCGATTTTTCAAATATAATTGAGCAATGATCGAAAAGAGGTGATGGCATGCTATTGGAAATTTATGCTCAGTCTGTTGATGCAACAGCCGTTTACAGCGCTTATTTGACTTTGCTCATCAGCATGTCGATGTCCGTCTTCTGGTTATATCGCGACGCCTCTATTATCCAATCATGTTTATTGCGAATCAGGCTGAAGCCTTCCACTTCTGAAATAGCTTTTAACAATAAAGCTGAACTTGGGTTGAAGTTTCACCTGCAATTTCTTAAGCGAATAAAAATTAAAATTGATCCGGGTGATGAGGACAGTCATTTTTCTCCTATAGTTAATTACTAGATATAATTTAGGAGGAGAAAAATGAAGAAGCTTTTCACCATGATTATTGTTCTACTTATACCAGCACTATTAACTGGCTGCCAGGCGTTTACAAGCGAGGGGTCGTTCTTCCAGTCAACATTCATCACCCCCTTTACCTGGCTCATCAAGCTATTCGCCGGCATCACAGGAGAAAGCTACGGTCTGGCGATTATTTTGATTACAGTGCTCATCCGGCTGGTGTTAATGCCCTTAATGTTAAAACAATATAAAAACCAGCAGAACATGAAAGAAAAGATGGAAGTCCTCAAGCCTGAAATGGATGAAATCCAGAAGCAGCTGAAAGGGACTAAGGATCCAGCTGAGCAAAGAAAATTACAACAGGAAATGATGGGCCTCTATCAGAAGCATGGAGTAAACCCCCTTTCTGTTGGCTGTCTGCCGATGCTGGTTCAGATGCCAATTTTGATGGGCCTATATTATGCGATTAGCGGTTCTGCCGAAATCGCCAGCCACTCCTTCCTCTGGTTCAACCTGGGACATTCTGATATTTGGATCACGACAGCTGCCGGGCTGATTTACTACCTGCAGTTTAAGGTCTCGATGTCCAATGTAACGGAGGAGCAGAAAAAGCAAATGAAGTTCATGGGGTTGCTGTCACCAGTTATGATTGTGATGTTTTCGTTAAATGCCCCGTCTGCCCTTCCCCTTTACTGGACAGTTGGCGGGATGTTCTTGATTGTACAAACATTACTGGCTAGAAAGGTCTATGCCCAAAAAGAAAGTCCAATTAGGGTTGAGAACCAAGCTTAATGTACTAATGCCTGGGGAATTGCTGCTCCCCAGGCTTTTTTAGTGGAATTATATGGTTGACACGAAACTTTTCACCAAGTTATACTTTGAATTAATGATATCTGAAGGGAATGGTAAAGAGCCGATGAAATACTAATCTTATTTTCTGCCCGATTTTTCTAATATGAAAAAACGTGTTGCCCGAAAATAGGATTAGTCTGCTCTTTTAGCCATTCCCAGTCGATTTATAACCTGATCAAAGCATGTTGCCTTTTGGCGTAACAATGCTTGTTTGGAGGCGTTTGAATCTATTGTGAGTGTATTGCAGAACCTTCCGGGTGACACCTGGGAGGTTTTTTTAATGGATAAAATACTCACCTTCATTCAATAGTTACAAAACGAAAGGTGGAATTTTTTATGACAATCATGAAAATAAGAGGTATCCAGAAGAGCTTTAATGAAAAGCAAATATTACAAAATGCGGAAATTGATATAAAACAAGACAGCCGTATTGGACTGGTCGGCAATAATGGCGCCGGTAAGACTACATTGGCGAATATTATATATGGGAGTATCATCCCTGATAAAGGAATAATCGACACTTTTAACAGCAGCGTGAGCATTGGCTACCTTAAACAATCCACTGAATATTCCATACATGAATTTGAGGACACCTATTTTCTTGCTGAAAACGGGCTCTTTCAGCTTTCAAGTCAGTTAGGTCTTAACAAGGATATTAATTGGGCTGATCCTGATTGGAGTAAGTTAAGCGGCGGTGAAAAGTTGAAAATTTCTCTTGCAAGTGTATGGGCAAGCAGGCCAGAACTTCTCATATTAGATGAGCCAACAAACCATCTGGACTTGCAAGGAGCAGAGTGGCTGATAGACGAATTGAAAACTTTTAAATGCGCCGTAATCATTATTTCCCATGATCGATATTTCCTCGACCGGACCGTGGCAGAAATTATCGAAATCGAGGATGGATCAACAAAATTATTCAAAGGTAACTATTCTTCTTACCGTCAGGAAAAAGAAAGATTATATGAAATTCAGCTGCATCAAT
This sequence comes from Bacillus sp. ISL-37, assembly GCF_018613315.1. Classification (GTDB taxonomy): domain Bacteria; phylum Bacillota; class Bacilli; order Bacillales; family Cytobacillaceae; genus Mesobacillus. Next base: position 49,866 of record NZ_JAGGQL010000013.1, read on the forward strand.
ACGAAATACAGCAAAAACACAAACAACAAATTGAACAGCAAATGGCTAATCTTAAAAACTGGTCTGAAAAAGCTCACCGTGATTCGACGAAACAAGGTTCGGCCTCTGAAAGAAGACAAATAGGATACAAGGAATACCATCGTATGAAAGCAAAGAAGATGGATAACCAAATAAAGTCGAAGATGAAACGGCTGAATCAGGAGCTTGAAAAGAATGAGGTTAGAGCGCCCATGGAGGAAGCCAAGGTGCGCTTCGAATTTCAGGATAGCCGAAAGAGAGGAAAACGCATATTAGAAGCTCGCGAGCTTTCAAAATTCTTTGGCAGCCGCTGTTTGTTTGAAGAGAGCCATTTTTATATGAACCACGGAGAAAGAATAGCATTGTTAGGTCCTAACGGCAGCGGTAAAACTACTCTGATTAAAATATTGCTCGGAGAAGAAACAGCTACATCAGGTGACGTTTGGGCCAGCGAAACGATAAGGATTGGTTACCTCAGCCAAGATGTATCAGACCTCCCTCTCGATAAAACGGCACTGGAATATACAGGATTTACAGACAGAGAATCAATCGGCAGGGCGAGGACGATTTTTGCCAATATTGGACTGTCAGAAGAAAAGCTTACAGTACCAATCAGCACCCTTAGCCTTGGCGAGAGGACGAGAGTGAAGCTAGTGATGATGCTTTTGGAAGAAATCGATTTGCTGATTCTAGACGAACCTACTAACCATCTCGACTTGGCCAGCAGGGAAAGTCTCGAAAAAACCTTATTGAATTTCCAGGGTTCGGTTTTGGCTGTATCACATGATGTTTATTTTCAAGAGAAAATCAGTAATAAACTTTTATTGATCGATAACGGAAAGATTATCAGGAAAGAATTTGGCATGAAGGAATTCAACACCAAAAAATCTTCTCCTAAAACAGGCAGCAAGGAAAAAGAAGAACAATTGATGGTCCTCCAAAATGAAATCAACGCCATCATTGGCAGACTGTCTTTCATGACCAAGGGTGAGCCTGGATATGAGCAACTCGATAAGGATCTTACAGAGCTATTGAAAAAGAAAAGAGATCTTTCATAATCTTAGTTCATTGAAAAAAACAAAACAAAAACTGCACATCAGATGTTAGATTGTGTGTCTAACATCTGGGTGCAGATCATATAAACTGGTGTTTCCCCATTCTTATAATAATCTTCCAATAACAAGTCCTGCGGCTGCACTTAAGATGCCGCCGACATATGTACTTACTACATACACCAGCACAGCTTTGTTTTCTTTGCTGTTGATTAGCTTGACTATGTCAACATTCAGTGTGGAAAAAGTGGTGAATGCCCCCATAAAGCCTGTGGCAGCAAAAAGATAGAAATGACCCTGGATTCCTTGACCAACAATCCACCCAAGCAGAAAAGACCCAAGGAGGTTCACAGTAAGTGTAGCGACAGGCAGCACCGATTGGGGCATTAACTTTTGGACACCGACCCTTGATAGAGCTCCAGCCATTCCACCTAAAGCAACCAGAACAAACCCAATCATTTTCCCGCCTCCCTGCCAAATCCTGCGCCAAGCTTATAACCTGCCGCGGCAAGGATCAGTCCGCCAATAGCACTGATAACCGCATAGAATATTGCCATCCCTATACTGCCGTTCTCTATCATTACCAGCGTTTCAAGGCTGAAAGCCGAAAATGTTGTGAATGATCCTGTTAGACCCGTACCAATTGTTGCCGACAGTACAGGATTCAGTTTTCTTCTTGCTATGATGCGGGCCGTGAACCACCCCAAGAACAAAGAGCCTGTGTAATTGGCAATTAATGTACCCATGGGGAATCCATTATTAAATAATTCGCTTGTGCTAAGACTGACTAAGTACCGCAAGAGGCTGCCTAACATTCCCCCAAGCCCTACTCCTAGATATACCAATGAAATAACCTTCCTTTTGCACTGCTATTTTCGGTTCAATTTATCTTGTAATCCTTTTTTAATCTGCGGCCACTCTTCTTTAAGAATGCTAAAGACAACTGTGTCCCTAACATAACCGTCAGCGATCATTCGATGTTTGCGCAACACCCCTTCTCTTTGGGCACCGAGACGGGAAATAGCATTTTGCGAGCGTACATTCCTAGAATCTGTACAAAATTGCACTCTGTTTACTTCCATTTTTTCAAAAGCATGTTGGAGCATGAGCAATTTTGTTTCTGTATTCACACTTGTTCTCCAGTAATCAGGACTGTACCATGTCCAGCCAATCTCAAGTGATTTATGCGCTTCTGAAATATCAAGGTATCTTGAGCTGCCAACTAGTTTATCAGATTTATTATCAAGAACAACAAATGGTATCTGTGTTCCTTTCTCTCTCTCAACCATTGCAGCTTCAATAACCTTTTTCATGTCTTCTTTGCATCTGACCTTCGAAGATGTAAATTCCCATATAGACTGGTTTTGCCCGGCTTCCCACAAACTATCAAGCTGACAAGTTTCCATTGGCAAAAGCTTTACAGTTTTACCTTCTAGAGTGACTTTTTTATCCATCTTCCCAACTCCCAATTGGCTGTATATTCCTTTATCATACCACTGGGGAAGATCGTCTGGGAATTCCTTCATTCATAAAAAAGGACATCTCCAAACGAAAGGCTGCCCGGTCTCCCGGACAGCCTGCGAACTTATTTTACCTCTTCAAAATATTCCTTGTAATAGCCGCCGACCTTGCCGGTATTATCAACAATGAAATAAAATTCTTCGGTTTCGTTTTTTACTTCATATACTTTTCCAGTTGTCAGCTTGTTATTTACAATGTATTTTTTTGCATCTGTGTGAACGCACTTCAGAGTCTTAACCGTTTCACGTTCGTGCCAGTTCGTGTGGATCATCTTCTGCACTTCCTTTATATGAGTTTCATACTCTATAGTATAAAGAAAAGATGATACAATACGCAATAGTTAGCTGGCATTCGCTTCCTCGCCGGCTATTTTCAAACCACGGACTTCCGATTTATCAAAAGTCATTGTTTCGCCAGTAATTACATTTTTCAAAGTTATATAACAAACATCACAGATTACATCTTTGCGAATATATTGTAAAAAAGAAAAACGTTCATTTTTGTAAATCAGTTCATAAAAACCTGTTTTAGTAAAACCTTTCATGTTAACCCCTCTTTCCAGGATGTTTTCATCTTGGTGTTTGGCTGTGTCATTCTATACCACAATCAAGACTTGTATTAAACATCCCGGAGGTAAAGGGTAATTTTCCCTACAAACTGTTAATTGGAGCAATTAGCTCCTTTCCCTCATTTTTGGCCGAATTAATTGCAGTGGAAACCGGATAAGCTTCCATTGAGTCGGCATCGAATGGAACCAAGAGCTGTTTAAGTTTTTGAGGTTGGCCAATAGAATGGTCAAGCCATATATCAAGCTTGTCTTCAGGAAGAATCACAGGCATTCTGTCATGAATTTTTTCGGTGACCTCATTCGGACTAGTAGTGATAATTGTGCAGGAAGTAATCTCCTTCCCATCCTTATTCCAATTTTCCCAGAGCCCAGCTAAAGCAAACGGCTTTTTATTTTTCATACCGAATCGGTATGGAAGTTTTTGTTTGCCGTCTTTTTTCCATTCGTAAAATCCATCAGTCAGGATCAGGCAGCGTCTTTGTTTAAGAGCATGCTTGAAACTCGCTTTTTCATCAACTGTCTCCCCGCGAGCATTAATCATTCTATAACCGATTTTTTCATCATCCGCCCAGAAAGGAATCAATCCCCACCTCATTCTCGTCCCTATCCTGCCTTCCCCGTTATCAATCACCGTCAAAATGTCCTGTCCAGGAGCTATATTGTACCTGGCATCAAGTTCATCCGGGAAGTCGAACTGAAATTGTTCCTTCAATGAACCTATATCCTCAAATAATGAAAACCTTCCACACATTTTCTTTCCTCCAACCGATTGTTTTTTACTATAATTCCCGTCCTTTTCAGGAATTAACATCTTCTGTCAGAACAAAAAGCGCAAGCGCCTTGTTAAGCCCCGACAAGCGCTGGAGGGCCGACCAGTGAAGTCGTTCTTTGACTTCATTGGGCGGACCGAAGCGACTCGAGGGGCTAGGCGCTGTAGCTAGATTAAGAATACTACATGTATTTATTCACAACTAAATAATTTTTATAATTACCCAAACGATAAAAAAATAAGCCAAGCTTCGTTGAGCTTGACTTATCTATATTTTTTCAGCATTGAGATTCTTTTTCATTTTAACCCTAAGTGCAATATTCGCTGCTACCAGGAATGGAATGATTGATGCAATTGTAAATCCAAGCGCATAACCTGATATACTTTCATTTAAAACTCTATCGTTTATGCTAAAGCCAAGAAATGTTATACCGATGCCATCCCCATCCACATGGTCAATGACCGACCAAAGCTCAATCCCTTTAATAAGGAACAAACCACTTATGATCGACAGCAATATAACCCATAGCCATTTCATACGACCATACCTCCAATATCCCTAAACCCTTATACAAGTTCCAAGTTCAGGTGTATACACTATATTATAGGGAGATATGTTATTAATTAATATAAAGCTAGCGCAGTTGTAACAAAATGTTCATAATGATGTTCTTAATTTCGTCAAAAAGGTGTTAATTGTTTGCAAAATTAAAAACACTTAAAAAGAAAATTTGTTCTTCATCAATCTATCCAGCTGCAGAAATGCATTTTTCACGGCTGCTTTTGGAACTTCCTGATAACGGTCCCCAATACTCACTTCAAAATAACATGAAGATTCTCCAGTTGCCTTTAGGTGATTAATGAAGCCAACTCCCGTTTCGCGTATCACTTCTACCAAAATTGGTTCTATTTCCTCTTTAGAATGAGGAAAAAGGACATGAAACATGTTCGAAACTGGAATTTCCGGCAGTGTGGATACGTGATGACAAGAATTAAAGAAAACCGCAAGTTCCTTTGCATTTTCATAATACTCCGGCATTTTGTCAGATTTCTGATTGAAATAGTGGTCTGCTGAAATAATATATGGGTACAGGCTAATCAAATCGCCACCGTACCTTCTTTTCCAAACCTTTGATTCAGAGATGAACGTTTCCTCGCCGGCAAGAATTGCACCGGCAATCCCTCCAATTCCCTTGTAAAAAGAGAGGTAGACACTGTCAAAAAGCTCGCACACTTCCGATGCTGTCTTCTCATAAGAGGGCAGCACTTCCAGGAGCCTGGCTCCATCAAGGTGCAGCTTAATGCCATTCTTTCGGCAATATTCTGAAATTCCTACTAGAGTTTCGTAGCTAGGCAGTTGCCCGCCTATTTCCCTTTGCGGCAATTCCAGCAATAGGCACGCAACCTCTTCCTCCATGGATACTACGTCATCAAGCTCGATAACACGTGTTTCGTCTGCAAGCAAAACTGTCTTGATATTATGTAATTCCTTTAACCCATCCTCCTCGTGAATTTCCAGGTGACTTAACGGATGGTATGCTACTTTTTGTTGTTCTTTTTTATCACACCAAATACGCATTGCGATTTGCTGGGCCATCGTTCCGCTCGGAAAGAAAACAGCCTTCTCCTTGCCAAGGAACGCTGCCAGTTTATCCTGAAAGGCTTCGATTACCTTTCCTGTTCCGTAAATATCACTATCCAGTTGTCCATCGATATTTTCAAAAGCATCCTTTAATACTTGAACGTTTCGTCTGCCATGGCCTGGCAATGGATATGTCGATTTATTAAAAACTTCCTGTAATGCACTAACCATTGTTAATCCCTCTATTCTGTTTATTGATCCGCCCCATCACTATCATATTATAGAAATTTCCATCAGAAAGCAGTTTGTCATCTTTCAGTATTCCCTCCACTTCAAATCCAAGCTTTTCATAGAGCCTCCGGGCATTTTCATTGGCCTCCATCACATTGAGAGTCATTTTTTTAATATCGTTTTCGTCTGCCCAGGAAATCGATTCTTGTAAAAGTTTTTTGCCGATACCATAACCCCAGAATTCTTTCAAAACACCTACCCCGAACTCTACCTTGTGCCTGAACCTCTTTAAGTCATTTCCAGCACACCTTGAAAACCCAATAAGTCTTCCATTCGTTTCTGCTACTAAAAATATGTTTCTGGCACTCTCACTGTCTGCATTTATAATAGATTGAAAACCCTGCGAATCAATGAATGCCTCTCCTGGTTCCCTGTCGAGATTTTCAGTTTCACCATCGATTTGCAGTCTTAATTCAGACAAAGCTTCTGCATCCGCTTCAACTGCAGACCGGATTGTATAATACAAACTTTTAATATTGTAATCCTTTTTACTTATCAACATATATGTTCCTCCATAATATACCTTTTAGTTAATTTTAGACATATAGAGTTAATCTGTATATAGAAGGAAAGTTCAAGACAGAGTGAACCTCGATTCTCAGAAATCAATGGGAAGCACGAGTAAAAAAGGATGGAATCCTGAGATTCCATCCTGACTTTTATACTCTCTTTAGCTCTTCTACTGCTTCTATCGCCTGTTCTCTAAGCTTGAATTTTTGAATTTTCCCTGAAGCGGTCATTGGATAGCTTTCAGTGAACTCTAAATATCTTGGAATTTTGTGCTTCGAGATTTTTCCTTTGCAATATTCTTTGATTTCATCCGCTGTTGCAGATTCTCCATCCTTTAAAATAATCCATGCCATGACTTCCTCTCCGTATACGCTGTCCGGGATTCCTACAACCTGGACATCAAGGACTTTCGGATGCCTGTAAAGAAATTCTTCGATTTCGCGTGGGTAGATATTTTCCCCGCCTCTGATGATCATATCCTTTAGTCTGCCGGTTACACGGCAATAGCCGTTTTCATCCATTACTGCCAGGTCGCCAGTGTGGAGCCAGCCTTCTGCGTCAATCGCTTCCCTAGTTGCGTCAGGATTTTTATAATATCCGTCCATTACATGGTAGCCGCGTGTGCAAAGTTCACCCTGAACTCCTCTTGGAACTTCCTCCATTGTACCTGGCTTGACGATTTTTACCTCGACCTCAGGAAGGGCTTTTCCAACAGTTTCAACCCGCAGTTCGAGTGGATCGTTAGTCCTTGTCTGCGTTATAACAGGAGAGGATTCAGTTTGACCGTAAGCAATTGTTATTTCCTTAGCTCCCATTTTTTCATTTACTGCTTTCATCACTTCAATCGGGCAATTGGAACCAGCCATGATACCGGTCCTTAAGGAAGACAGGTCGTATTTTTCAAATTCCGGATCGTTCAGCTCGGCGATGAACATAGTTGGAACGCCGTGAAGCGCTGTACACTTTTCTTTTTCGACTGTCTCAAGAACTGCCTTTGGACTGAATTCCTGGACCGGCACCATTGTGGCGCCCACTGTGGCACAAGCCAGTGTCCCCATGACACAACCGAAGCAATGGAAAAATGGCACCGGAATACAAAGTCTGTCCTGATCCGTAAGTTTCATTGCATTTGCAACATTATACGCGTTATTGACAATATTGCTGTGAGTCAGCATTACTCCCTTTGGGAATCCAGTCGTACCAGAAGTATACTGCATATTGATGACTTCATTCTGCTCTAGAGTTGCCATTTGCTCGTCCAGTTCTTCTTCTGTCACATCATCAGCCATATCCAGAATATCCTGCCAGCTGTAAGTCCCCGGGAAACGTTTTTCTCCCATTACAATGACATTTTTCAAATATGGCAGCGTACTGCTTTCGAGCTTGCCTGGCTCGCTCGTTTTCAGCTCTGGAACAATCTCGTACACCATGTCAATATAAGACGCGTCTTTAAATTGTTCCATTAATATAATCGTCGTCGAATCTGACTGCTTTAAAAGATATTCCAATTCCGCCGTCCGATAATTTGTATTGACTGTTACAAGGACTGCCCCCATTTTCCCGGTGGCAAATTGGGATACTACCCATTCAGGAGTATTAGAAGACCAGGCAGCAATATGCTCACCTTTTTTCACTCCCAGTTTCATCAATCCTCTGGCAGCTTTGCGGCATAACATATTGAACTCCCGGTAATTCATCCTCAGGTCACGGTCCGCATAAACAACCGCTTCGTGTTCTGGGTATTTCTTGGCTTGAACCTCCAATAATTCACCTACAGTGTATGGCAGCAAATTCTCCAATCTATTAACCTCCTAAATTAGTTAAATATGTAAGCGTTTACTAATAACTATACCACCTTAGTTTGAATATTCAATATTTTTGGAATGTATTCCTCCCTTTTTCCTAAAAATATAAAAAAGCAGGGAAAATTCCCTGCTTCATCCTTATTTGTCATGCCACATATAAGCTTTTCCGGTTTCTTTTGACACAATTGATATGCCTATAGAAGCGCCATGTCCCGCAGCAATGACGGATTGACTAGAAAGTCCCGCTAACAAGCTCGTGATATAAAGGTTAGGCAGTTTTGTAGTGCCATCCGGGTCAATGCCCAAAACCTTTTTAATTTTCCCGCTTGGTACCTTCTCATTTACTGCCAGTTCGAACCCAAGGCTTTCTAGCAACGAAGTATGAAGATTCGTGGCAATAACCAAATGCTTTGAAGCAAACTCTTTACCGTCAGCCAAAATAACTGAATAGCCGTTATCATTCTTTTTGACAGTTTCCACGGCCCCCTCAATCCATTCAGTGCCTGCAGCGAAAGCCTGATCTTTAATATTTTCGAGAAGTTCTGAACCGGTGATTTCTTTAATTCCCGGATAATTAAAAAGCTTTGAAACTTGTTTGATCTGGGATTTCCCTGAATCGATGACTGCCGTCTTCAATCCGCCCTGGGAAGTGTAGATTGCTGCCGACCCACCTGAAATCCCGCCTCCAATCACTAATACATCTAGCATTTAATACTCCTCCTGATTATGTAGCCTCCCTTCTAACTAAAAAGGGAGGTTATTTTACGAAAATTGCTATTAAAATAATTTAGAAAGCAAATAAATGACTCCTGCCAGGAGCCATACGTACGTGGCCGGTCATATAGGGGGAAAGCTGGAAAACTTTCCTTTTTCCTCTTCGCCTGTACGCTTTGGTCCGATGCCTCAGGACCCGCCTGCACAATGGTTGTTTTTCTTATTCTCTTCCAAATTCTCACCTCACAAGCATTTACGAGCACACCGGTAACGATAAAAAGAGGAAAGCACTGCTCTCCTCTTTTGTTTTTTAGTGAGTGTGGTGCACAGCGCAGCGGTTAGGGCCGATTTCAAGCTCCATCGCTTCTTCTGCTGTCACTTCTTTAACCCCGCGGTTAATCGCAACAATATCTTCAAAATTTGGTGGTGTTTCGCTGGATGCTGATTGTGCTACATGGTCGACAAACTCTTCAACTGTTTTGCCTTCCATGATTTCATTTTGCTTGCGGATCAAACCTAACTGGCTTCCAATGAAACCTTCTGCATTTACTTCGTCATCAAATGCGGCATAGTGGCCTGGCAATACAATAACGTCATCCGCAATTTGGGATACTTTGCTGTAGACTGTTTCATACAGGTCTTTTGCCCACTCAGCAGCTTTTCCGCCTAAATCAGGACGGCCAAGACCATTAACAAAAATAGTGTCTCCTGAGAATAAAAGTTTATTATTCACAAAGAACGAAACACTTCCAGGGGTATGCCCAGGCGTCTTAACAGCCAAAACTTCAAGAGTAATGTTCTCAAATTCAATTTTATCATGCTGCTCCAGCGCTTCAAAGTCAAATACTGCGCCTTCACTCTTCATCAAATAATATTTTGCTCCAGTATTATCAGCTAGTTGCTTGCCTCCGGACAAGTGGTCAGCATGCAAATGTGAATCCACAATATGAGTGATTTTTACATTTTCCTTCTCAGCAATTGCAGTGTAACGGTCTGTAAACCTTGAAGGGTCAACTACAAGTGCCTCGTTTTCAGATAGGACCATGTAAGAAAGGCAGCCTTTGCCGACACGGATAAACTGAAGTACTTTAATTTTGTCATCTTTAAATACTTCAACTGGATATAAATATTCGCTCCATGACTTCATTCCGCCAGAAAGATAAGAAACATCAAATCCTGCATCAGCAAGCATTTCAGCCACCATAACAGAAGAGCCTTCTTTAGCACAAATCACTACGATGTCTTTATCCTTCGGAAGCTGATCAACCACTTCATCTACACCATCGATTAAGTCGAAGTAAGGGATATTGAGATATTCAATATTTTCACCTTCAACCTTCCAATCTTCAAAATCCTTAACATTCCTTACGTCAAAAATAAAAAACTCTTTCTTTTCTACTACCCATTCATTCAATTTTTCAGCAGTAATAGCTTGCATTCCCATTATAATTCCTCCCAGTGTAAATAAATGATTAAGTCGAGTATCAAATCCCCACCTAATACCCTTATGGGTATATATTATTATTTCGAATAATAAAATGCAAGCTTTTTTTGTTTAATAATGTGACTATGATGTTTTGGCTTTTTCACCGGCTTCCAAAACAAGAAAATATTTCTAATAAAAAATGTTCATAATGGGTTTTCAAATCTTTAATAAACCTTTACAATGAATGAAACTATACATTATAGTTTGAAAATTCAATCCATTCTTACCGAGGAGGAATGCAAATGAAAATTATGAGCAATGAACAGTTGGTGGTCTCGTATCGTGATGCATTAAAGTCGGAAAGTGATAAAGAATGGGCAAAAGTTTTAAAAACAGAAATATCCAAAAGAGGACTAAGGCCGTTTAAAAACCGTTAATCAGAAACAAGAAAAACATTTGTACCCTGGTGACATAGCCGCTTGCTGCCGATTGGCAGTTGAGCGGTTTTTTGTTTTTTTGCAAATTAGAGTTTGTCCGATGATCCGGGGAATATTTAAGCCGCTTGGTTGCCCTTTTAGCATTTGAGCAGTTTGTTGGTGAAAAAGTTAATCAGCTTTGCGCCACATTTGCTGTTAATCGGCTTTAACATTACACGGTGAAAAGTTAACAAAAAATTCACAAATCAGATTGTGAGTTTAGCTTAAAATTAGCTTATAGAAAGGAAGTGGACCATGCTACTAAAAGCACGCACTGAGCCAATGGAATTAATCGCATTACGGCATTTAAACAGACGAATGGAGTTATCATCCCAGGAAAAGTTCCAGCTTTGGACTATGGAAAAGGGTTTTATTGGAGAAGTCTTATTTGACAAGATGACCGAAAATCTAGCCGAAGAAAGGTATATCATTGACGATCTCCTGCTTAAAGTGAATAATTCCTTTTTTCAACTCGATAAAGTAATCATTGCGCAGGATGGAATTTATCTGATTGATGTCAAATATCACGAAGGCGATTACTATCTCGAAGGAGACAAATTATATTCTGTCCGCAGTAGTCGAGAATATAAAAACCCCGTCATTCAATTAACACGAAGCGAAACCCTTTTCCGGCAGCTCCTACAAAACCTCAAGATGAATCACCTAGTCCGTGCCTCCGTCATTTTCAACAATCCTGAGTTCACCCTATACCATGCCCCAATGGATCAACCGATCATTCTACCAACACAAGTTAATCGGTTCCTAAAAGACTTAAACATTACTCCCTCCAAATTGGATGAAAGCCACAAGAAACTCGCTCAAGCTTTGCTTTCACTGCACCAGGTTAAAAATCCATTCGCCACTCTGCCTGACTACCAATATGATCAACTGGAAAAAGGGATGCATTGCTCGGAATGCGGGTCTTTGAATACCGAAATCGGTGATTACGACCTCGTTTGCGGTAAGTGCGGGTTACACGAAAGGGTAGAAAAAGCAATCGTGCGGCACATAGAGGAAATCAAAGTGCTGTTTCCTGGTAAGAAGATCACTACGCAGACCGTTTATGATTGGTGTAATGGGAAGGTTAGTAGGAGGACGTTTTTGAGGGTGTTGAAGAAACATTATGTTTTAGTAGGAAGGACTAGTGATACTTATTATGAGTAAGCTAGACTGTCAAGGTGATTTTGCATGTTAAACCTGGCTTAAGTTGGGATTTCTTTTGACAGCTTTTCTTTTCCCCGCTGAAGCTGTCTTAAGTTAGACTTTCTTTTGACAGCTTTTCT
>NZ_JAGGQL010000014.1 GCF_018613315.1 Bacillus sp. ISL-37
TTATCAATGGGGCTTAAATAAGATGACCCCGGTTCAATACCGGGGCCACTTATTAGCTGCATAGGCGCTTTTTTTAAACTGTCCGCAAACGGGGGCACAGTTCATCATACACCGGCTCTGTCTTCTAACAGCAATCTCTCTCATTCCCAGATAAAACGAATCCGTTCGCCTGCTGATCAAAATCGAGCGTCGATTCCTTTGCTTCGATTTCGATCGATGGGTCGATTGCTACTCTGATTCCATTTGATTCAATGACTTCATCATCTGATTCCGGCTCATCCAGAGCCAGGCCTAATTTTGGGCTACCTCAACTGATACCGGCAAAAAACACACGGATGCCGGTTGCATTTTGCTCCTGCAGCAGCTGCTTTAAGCTGTCACGAGCTTGATCGGTGATTTTCAAAAAAACTTCCTCCTATCTAAGCGCCAGGGAATAATCTTCCGAGCGCTGCTTTCATTTCGGGATTCACATTGATGACGCTGCGAATTCCTTTTGCTTTTGCTTCCGCTTCCTCGATGCTGTTGGCTTCACCAAGCTTCAGCAATGTTCCAATCGCGACGGTGCCTGTCCTGTTCTTCCCGCCAGAACAGTGGAAATAAACATTTTTTCCGGATTCGTATGCGTTGATTACCTCATCAATGGCTTGCTTGACTGACTCATCCTGGTTCTCAGCATTGTCCACGATTGGCTGGTGCTTCCGATTATAATCATAATCGCCTTCTGCGTTTTCTGCACGCAAATCATACACAACATCGATTTTTTCCTTCTTCAGCAATTCAGGAATGGCGTCTGCTCCGCCAATGTATATTCGCTTTGGGATTAATTCCTGGTATTCACTCATCTATGAAACCACCTTTCAATGATTGATCAAGTCCTTCATTTTATCGTACCCAATTTTTTCTTCAGGCTGCCATGGAACAATGCTTGTCCTCTCGGCGATCTCTTCACTGACTCTCTTGATCCATACTTTTTCAGCATCCGCTCGACTCTGCAGAATCGGATCAGTCGTTTGCTGTGCATAAAGACTTTGATTGATAACCCACCATACCGGCTCGATCGAAGCCCGTTTTAAATCATCTCGTAACCGCGTCGCTTCAAGAACAGGTGTGGCTTCTGGGAGGGTAACGATGACCACGCTTGTTTCCTCAGGATTACGCAATTTTGGCAATAAATTCTGGACGCTCTCAGAAACGTTACCCGTCGAGCGGGAAATTTCTTTATGATATGACTCAGCAGAGTTCAGCAGCAATAATGTATGCCCAGTTGGAGCTGTATCGATGACAACAATCTCGTCCTTCGACTTCTCCACAATATCGGCAAATGCCTGGAATACGGCAATTTCTTCTGTACAAGGAGAATTTAGATCTTCCTCAAGATAAGCAAGCGCATCCTCGTCTAACTGATCCTTATTTTGAGACAAGACTGTTTCTTTGTATGCCTCGACTTCCTTTTTAGGATTCAAGCGGCTGATGGTCAGGTTTCTGTAGGCATCCTTCTGCTGGAATGTATACTCCAGATGGGCTGCTGGGTCGGTTGTCGTCAAATGGACCTTCAAGCCTTTTTCAGCCAGACCAACAGCGATTGCTGATGCCATTGTCGTCTTGCCGACTCCGCCCTTCCCCATCGTAAAAATGATCCTCATATCCTTTTCGGCAAAATCATCAATGAGTTCCTGCAACGAATGCAATTTTGCTTCAGACAATTCCACTTCGTTTCTCTCGGCTGAATACGTCGCAGGTTTAAACATCTTGCGAAGATTATCCACCCCGGTTAATGAAAAAGGCACAAAAGGTACTGAGAACATTCCGACCTGCTTAAGCTTTTTTGGCAAGTCTGCCAGTGCTTTCCGCTGCCGGTCATAGAATGCTTTTGATATAGGATCCTCTTCTACATGATTTTGCAAAAGCCCATTGATGATGACAACCTGATTTTGCATGCCGATTTCCTTCAGCTCAGCTGAAGCCCTTTCTGCTTCTAGCATGGATGATGGTTCCGGCCTTGCAACAAGAATCAGTGTCGTCATGTTTGGATCAGACAACGCTTTTACCGTGGAAGTATACAACTGCTTCTTTTCTCCAAGGCCTGATAACGGTCCAAGGCATGATGCGCCGTGAGTGCTTTCCTCTAAAAAGCTGCTCCACGCGGTTGGCAGCTGCAGGAGCCTGAGAGTATGGCCAGTCGGAGCCGTATCGAACAAGATATGGTCATACTGACTAATCAAATCCTGGTTGGTGAGCAAATTGGAGAACTCATCAAAAGCGGCGATTTCCACTGTGCATGCTCCGGAAAGCTGCTCTTCCATAGTCGCGACGACGCTTTCCGGCAATGCACTTCGATAAGGAGAAATCACTTTTTCCCGATATTGCCTTGCCGATTCCTCGGGATCGATATTGCAGGCTGATAAATTCGGAACAGACGGAACTTCGACTGGCTGATTGCCGATTTCAATATCGAATACATCCTGCAGATTCGATGCCGGATCTGTACTAACAATCAATACCTTCTTACCTGTATCCGCCAGCGCAACAGCTGTGGCACAGGCAGTAGATGTTTTCCCTACTCCGCCTTTTCCGGTAAAAAAGAGATAAGGCGTGTTGACTACATATTTCGGATGGAAAGTTTGAAACATGGCTATTCTCCTTCCTAAAGCAGCGTTTTGCGCGGTTTCTCAGGGGTCAGATCTTTGACATCCACGCCAAGCCAGCTTGCAAATTCTTCATTAGAAGGGTAGCTGCCTACTTTTTCGACCTTTCCGTCCACCATTACAAGCGGAAGTGCCTCCGGTCCTTTTTCATGCAATACCTGGTTCACTTCTTTATGTTCAACAAATGCGGCTGGATCATTGGCAAGATTAAAGCGGCTGATTGGCAAGCCTTTTTTCTCCAGGATAAAAATGGCGGAGGCTACCCTAGTTAATTCCGGATCCACATTAGGTCCGCAGACGCCTGTAGGACAGCATAATGCCGGGTCAAAGATTTTAATTGTCTTCATCTCATTTTTCTCCTCCCTTAGAGCAACAGCCAAGAGTTTCCCCTTGGCTGCTAGTTCCTATTTATTTTCCTGTCTCAGCAAACGTCTTGATGCGGTCGCTGATTTGGTCACGCACGCGTTGGAATACTGCCCACTTTTCTTCATCTGTTCCTTCGGCTTTTGCCGGGTCGTCAAAGCCCCAGTGCTCGCGTTTTACATGCGGAGGTGTCATTGGGCAGTGCTCATCTGCATGGCCGCAAAGTGTAACGACTAGGTCAGCATTGTTCAGGATTTCTCGATCAATCACATCTGAAGTCTGGTTCGTGATATCGATGTTCACTTCCTTCATTGCTTTTACAGCATTAGGGTTCAAGCCGTGAGCTTCAAGACCTGCACTCTTAACTTCCCACTCGTCTCCAAGGTATTTTTTTGCCCATCCTTCAGCCATTTGGCTTCTGCAAGAGTTTCCAGTACATAAGAAGTAGATTGTTTTTTTGTTCGACATTTAGATTCGCTCCCTTGTTTAAATAATGAGTAACCAAATATATAGACCTACCAAAGTGATGAACAGAGTAGGAATGGTTAAAATGATTCCTGTTTTAAAATAAGTGCCCCATGAAATCTTGACGCCTTTCTGGGAAAGGACGTGCAGCCACAGCAATGTTGCCAGTGAACCGATCGGCGTGATTTTCGGACCTAAATCGGATCCGATGACGTTCGCATAAATCAGTGCTTCGCGGATGACACCTGTCGTGTTAGTATCTGCAATTGCCAGCGCGTCAATCATGACTGTTGGCATATTGTTCATAACAGAAGAAAGAATCGCTGCGATGAAGCCCATGCCGATCGTTGCGACAAATAACCCCTGGTCAGCTGCAGCCTGGATGACATCGGCAAGGATGTTCGTCAATCCAGCGTTACGCAGACCGTAAACGACCACATACATACCAATTGAGAAGAATACAATTGCCCATGGCGCCCCTTTTACGACGGTGGACGTTTGGACAGCCGGGCTCCTTCTTGCCATCATCAAGAAGAAAATCGCGACGATCCCAGCAATGAAAGATACCGGGATATTCAAGAATTCACTTCCAAAGTAGCCTACTAGCAGGATTCCTAAAACAATCCATGATAAGCGGAACATCTTCGCATCCTTAATTGCTTCAGCGGGCTTTTTCAAATCCGACATCTTGTAATTTTTCGGAATGCTCTTTCGGAAAAATAAATACAGGACTAAAATACTTGCACCTAATGAGAAGAAGTTCGGCACGATCATGCGGGATGCATATTCGACGAATCCAATATCAAAGAAGTCAGCAGATACGATATTCACCAGGTTGCTGACAACCAGCGGCAATGACGTCGTATCGGCAATGAATCCACTCGCGATGATAAATGGAAACACCATTTTTTCTTCAAATTTCAGGTTACGCACCATCGCTAGAACGATCGGCGTTAAAATTAGTGCGGCCCCGTCATTCGCAAACAATGCAGCAACAGCCGCACCAAGCAGGGTTACGTACACAAACATCTTGACGCCGTTCCCCTTGGCAGCCCTCGCCATGTGCAGGGCGGACCATTCAAAGAATCCAATCTCATCTAAAATTAGTGATATGATAATGATTGCGATAAATGCGAGTGTTGCATTCCAAACGATTCCGGTAACATCGATTACATCCTGGAAGTCAACAACACCGAAGATCAATGCTAGAATGGCTCCTCCTACCGCTGACCAGCCAATCCCAAGACCCTTAGGCTGCCAGATGACCAATGTCAGCGTCACGAGGAAAATCAATGAAGCGATAATCGGTAATGACAAATCCACACACCTCCGTTATTCGCAGGAAATCCGCTTTCCCTGCTTTTCAAGTTCTGTTAATTTTTCTTCCTGGCTTGGAAGTGCATCCATGAGCAATTGAACAAATTCAAAATGCTCGTACTGCCGGTTCAGTGAATAAAACACCCACTGTCCCCTCCTGCTTTCCTTTACCAAACCTGCGTCCTTCAGCTTTCGGATATGCTGGCTGATCGCCGGCTGACTGGCATCAAATATTGCTACAAACTCACAGACACAGCAATCGTGATCAGCGAGAATTCTCATCATCGTCAAACGCGTCTTGTCACCCAGAAGCTTCAACACAGCTGCAGCCTGATCCATTTCAATACTTTGCTTAATCAATTACTCTCCACCTCCAATTACGGTATCATCATATAATAATTTGCTTATATGTTCAAGGGTGATATTATGTAAAAATTATTAAGAAATTGTAAAGCTGCTTTATCTGCCTTATTTTAAGCAATTACTCCGGTTATTATTTATTGTAAGCATAATAAGAAAAGCGACTGGAGTGGCTAGGCGCTTTAGCTTGATTAATAAAACTTCATGCGGTTATCCACAAATCAATAACTTTAAATTCCTTAACCACGAAAAAACGCCTGGGGTTTTCCCAAGCGTTTAAAACAACTGGTTCTATAAAATTAAGCCAACACGCCTTTCAGTTCATTGACAGTCAGCAGTTTGCCTGTGGATACCACCTTTTCATCGATGACAAGCGCGGGCGTACTCATTACTTTATATTTCATGATTTCCCTGATGTCTTCTACTTTTTCTACCTGTACTTCAAGCTGTAATTCTTCTACCGCCATGCGAGTATTTTTTTCAAGCTCCTGGCATTTTTTGCAGCCTGTACCTAGTATTTTGATGTTCATCTTCATTACCTCCTCATAATTTATAAGATTGCATTAAAACCATAACCAATCAGGATGATCCCTGTGGCGACAACGCCGACGAATACAGCAATCAGCTTTGGTTTGATTACTTTCCTAAGCAAAATCATTTCCGGCAGGGAGAGTGCCGTGATGGCCATCATGAAGGCCAGCGCTGTACCTGCTCCTACACCTTTGTTTAATAATGCTTCGACAATAGGCAGGGAACCGACAGCATTAGAGTAAAGCGGCACGCCTAAAATCGTCGCAATCGGAACCGCGAAGAAATTGCCTTCTCCAGCATATTTGACAAGCAAATCCTGCGGGGCATATCCATGGATGAACGCCCCGATTCCAATTCCGATCAAGAGATAGAGCCAAATCTTCTGTACCGTTTCCACTACATTCCGGGCAGCGAAAGTCGTTCTTTCCTTAAGCTCCTCCCGAGTGAATAACGCCTTGATTTTTTCGGCAAACGTTTTGCTGTCTCCCTCAGGCATATGAATTCGTTGCTGGCCAGCGGCGATTTCATATACATATGACTCCACATGCTTTTCCATCTTCAGCTTGCCAATGGCGGCTCCCGCAACAATTGCCAGAGTCATACCGGCAAGGACATAAATCAAGGCGACTTTCCAGCCGAAAATGGAAAACAGCATCACAAGCGAGATCTCATTGACGATTGGAGATGAAATCAGGAACGTAAAGGTGATGCCTAAAGGGATTCCTGCTTCGACAAAGCCGATAAATAAAGGTACCGTCGAACATGAGCAGAACGGCGATAGCACTCCGAGAAAAGCTGCCATCACACTGGCCGCGCCTTTCCTTCTGCCTTCAAGCCATTCCTTTACTTTTTCGGGCGGGAAAAAGCTCCTGATGAAAGAAATTGCGAAAATCATCACCGCGAGCAAAAATAAGATTTTCGTCGTGTCATAGATGAAAAAATGCAGTGCTCCGCCAAGTCTTGTGGACAGTTCCATGTTCATGACATCGACGACCAACCAATTGGCCAGTTCATTAAACATTTAGATCGCCTTCTTTATATACGGAATCAGAGGTGCCAGCTTTTCTTTATCCAGACTATAGACAGTGAACTTACCTTCTCTTCTTGATTTAATGAGCTTTCCTTTTTCCATGATCTTCAAATGGTGGCTGATAGTTGAGGATGCTCCCGATAGACCATCGACAATTTCGCACATGCAAAGATCCTCAAACCACAACAAGCCCATGATTTTAATTCGTGTCTCATCACCGAGTGCCTTGAAAAACGCCGCTGTACTTTCAAGCTCTTCCTCAGCATTCACGAGCGGGAATTCTTCTTTAACCCCATCAATCATTCTCCTCATGCTGTCTGATGATTTTATTTCCCATCCTGTTCTGCAAGTCATAAAATGCACCTCCCACTTTTATCTTACAACTATTTTTCTAGTTTTGTAGTTTTGATTTTGAACACTTTATGACATGTTAAAGCCGGCAGCGATTTTTCACTGCCGGCCGTTATTGTCTCAATCATACGAAATCAGGTTATGCTTGATCGCATATTTAACAAGACCAGACCTTTTCGTTGCCCCAATCTTCTCCATGATCCTCGTTTTATAGGTTTCCACCGTTTTGATGGATACGAACAATTCTTCACTGATTTCCCTTTGCGTATAGCCCAGGGCAATTAGTTTCAATACCTCTGTCTCACGCTGGCTTAGGTGAGGTTTATCATTTTCTGACGCTTCAACCTTCTCATCTGCCTGCTTGTAGAGATAAGGAATCAGCGTCGGATAAATATAATGCTCTCCATTTAACACAATTCTGATCGCGTTGATCAGTTCAGTATCGACCGCTCTTTTTAGAACATAGCCCTGTGCGCCGGATGCAAGCCCTTCCTTCAGATAGGCTTCATCAGAAAACATCGTCAGCAGCAGGATTTTTACTTTACTGTTTGATTTCCGGATTTCTTTCGTTGTTTCAATCCCGTCTTTCCCGGGCATGCTGATATCCATAACGATGATATCGGGCTCCAATTCCTTTAGTTTTTCCAGTGCTTCTTCGCCGGATTGAGCCTCCCCAATAATTTCGAAGTCACTTTCGCTCATCAGGATTGTTTTTAATCCGGCTCTAAATACAGGGTGGTCGTCGACTATGAATAATTTAGCTGACATTGACTTCACTCCTATCCGTTAAGAGAGGAACTTTTGCTAAAATCGTCGTTCCCTCGCCAATTGCAGATTCAATATGAAGCGTCCCATTCAAAAGCGCTATCCTTTCATACATCCCAAGCAGGCCAAGGTGTTCTTTGGAAGGATCATTTCCCAGCACCGATTGGGTATCAAAACCCACACCATCATCTTCAATGACCACCGAAACCTGTTGGCCAGATGACAGGACAATGATGCTGACGTTTTCTGCTTTTGCGTATTTCGTTATATTGGTCAGCGATTCCTGCACAAGCCTGAATATCGCAGTTTCCAGTCCTGGATTCAAGGATTTAAAGGTCCCGTTTATCACGAGATCAGCATCGATATTCGTAGACTTCCTGAATTCCTCTACATATCTTTCAATTGCTACCTTAAGCCCAAATTTATCAAGAATGCTCGGCCTGAGCTGCCACGCCATATGATGGACTTCTTCAATCGTTTGCCGGACGAGCGACCTTAGTGTTTCAATCGTTCTTTGTTTTTGCCTTTCATCGCCTTCTTCCAGCAGCTTCAACTCCACTAACATTGAAGACAGGGAGTGACTCGTTTCATCATGAAGCTCCCTTGCAATTCTCTTCCGCTCATCTTCCTGTACATGAATGATCTTTTCCAACAACATGAGGCGGATTTCTTCTTTTTTCTTGACCTCTTTCCAAAGTTCCAGGTTCTCTATGGAAACAGATAGCTGAGAAGCCAGTGAGGTAAGAATTTTGAGAAATGTTTCATCCAGCCTTGAAGTGCTGCAGATGATGATTTTTCCGATGTCATTTCCTTTCCCTGTTTTCAGCTGGAAGGCATATACTTCCTTCTCTGACCTTGAGCATGTATAAAGGTCTGAGTTGAAATGGGTGCAACGAATCGCACATGAAGAGGAATGATAAAAGTACCTCTCCTTCGTTTCCTTCCAGTCAATTTCGATGAAGGCACTTTTCAGATCGAGCTCCTGGACCAATTGTTTAACAAATGACCGAAGTGTTTCCTCTAGCTGGACGTGCTCTTTGAGGTTCTGGGACAAACTATTCAATAAGGTAAGTTCCTTGTTTCGATTTTTTATTTTTTCGATATATACTGCTTTATCCCTTTCCGATTTCTGCAGAGAATCTAGCATTTTGTGAAATGAAGCAGTCAATTTTCCGATCTCATCTTTCGGATAGGTCCGAATCCTTTCTGTGAGGTTTCCCGAATAGACCTTATTGGTCAATTGGACAAGGTTCGAAATAGGGATCGTCAGTATCCTGGTCAGTCCAAAAACAATGATCCCAGATAATAACATGACACCGATCATCGTGAAAATCATTTGGTTTGTTACCTTCATTAACGCCTCTTCAAGGGATTGTTCAGTCAACCCCGCCCTTACCGTGCCGCCTAAATCAGGGAAGATCGGTGAGGCGGAATCCAAAATTACACCCTTGTCTGTAAAAAGTTTTTTGCTGCTGGTCTCCAGCATGGAACCTTCAGACTTCACTTGATTTGCTTCGATTAAATCCTGACTGATAAAACCTTTTTCTTTAGAGTGGACAACTACTTCCCCGTCCTTATTCAGAACGAAGATATATTCAATATCCTCATAGCTGTTCATTGTGTCATTAATAAGGCTCTGCAATGCGAAAATATTGTGGGTCAGGAGAGGATCTACACTTCTTGAGGCAATATCGCTGCTGATCGATTTGGCACGGTCCTCAATTTGCATTGTCAGTGTATTGGATATTGAAATCCTTACGACAATCAGACTGATGACTGTCACCATCAGGACGACAATCAAGACCATTCCATAGATTTTAAGCTCAATCGACACACTCGATAAAAAATCAATTAACCTTTGCTTCAGCTTTTTCATAGGCTTTCACCCAACAGATATAGATCCTGTCTGATTACTTGATAGTCCTGCTGATTGATTGGGACATACCGATCGACACCCAATTCCTTCAACAATTGCCTGCCCTCAGGGTGATTTCTCAGATTAAATAAAATCTTAGAAAAGGCTTCAACTTTCTTTGTGTCGACTTTTTTTGAGGCCACGACCGGCGGCGTACCTGCTTCATCTCCCGTTCCGATGACCCTGATGTGAGCACTCAATTCAGGTTCTGTTGCTAGCATCTGGTCAAACATGGCACCATCCACGGTTGCCCCATCGACAATCCCCAATTCAACCGCTTTTACCGAGTAGTCATGGCTATAGGTAAAATAAGTTTTACCAAAAAAATGTTCCGAGGTTTCTCCCTTTTTGTCCAATTGGCTTAACATACTCAATCTGCCTGTGTAAGAATAGGGATCAGTATAAGCAAATCTCTTGCCCTTCAAATCCTCCAAGTTCTGATAGGGACTGTTCTGATTGACGATTGTGTACGACTGATATAAAGGTCTCCCGTTCACAACCGGAGCTGCTACATCCACAATATATCCTTTTTCCAGGCCGATGACATAAGAAAGGGAACATATGAAGGCGAAATCCACTTCACCCCTCCTCAGCATGCTGTCTACTTCCTGATAGGTCTGCCGCTGGACAATCTCAACCTTCTTACCGATTTGGGATTCGATGTACTCTAGCAAATAATCATATTTTGATAGAGATGCTTTTGGAGAGATGACCGAAGCAAGCGCAACAGTGATTTTTTCCTGGTGGGGATCAGTTTCTTTGTATGGAGAAGCTTCCGCTTTATCAGTGTAAAGGGTGATATTGGACTGCTGGACTCCTTGTTGGCAGCCGCTGATCACAAGTATAAATAAAATAGGAATCATAAAAGCCCTGATTACCATGCTTTAAACCTCCATCAATGGTGTTGGATACGTTCGTATAAATTATATCGTGGCTACCTTTTAAAAAGAGGCTTCGCATGAAAACAACACAAAATAGACAAAAAAAACAGCCCCAAATTATGGCGCTGTCTGAGTTTATGCATGATCGGTTTTAGATTCTTTTTTCACTTCTTCTATTTCATCTGCTGCCAGTTCTTTCGTCGCTTTCTTGAACTCCTTTAACGTGTTGCCGACGGCCCTGCCGATTTCCGGCAGTTTTTTCGGTCCAAAAATCATCAGCGCCAGTACCAGGATGATAATCAACCCGGGGATTCCGATATTCGATAGCATTTTATTCACATCCTTTATACAGTCATGTTTCCTTCACATTCTTCGCAATTCGCTGAGGAACTCAGATGCTGCTCGCCACATAGACCACAGTCCTTATATTTTCGATAAAATATGGTTTGCTCCTGATTCGCAAGAAATTGTTTTAGATTTAGATCGTCGTCGATTCTTTCCAATCCATTTCTCCTGCATAGATCGATACATGACGCACAGCCATTGCAGAGCAGCGGCTGAAACACAGTCTTGACGGTTTCGTCATCATCAGTGAATTTCAAAGCACCTGTTGCACAAACCCGGGAACATGCTCCACAGCCATTGCACGTTTCAGTAAAAGCTAGCTGCATGGTCTTCAGGTTGTCAGAAGTTTGATATGAACGCATAGTGTTCTTGTTTTTATCCAAAATCCGATGATAGACCGTGGCCATTGGGCCTTTTTTTAAAGAAACTCTCAGGTTTTCAATTTCTTCATCCTCTGGAATCAGCGGTGAAACAACCTTATTCGTCATCTTTTTCGAGAAAAATGTGATCAGGTCCCTGCGGGTATAGCTTCTTTCCATTTTATCGCTTTGGCTTTTGTCGTTAAAAGTAACCTCGACTTCATGAGTGCGCATACTGTTGTAATTATGGATGGTTTCTTTAATGGAAGACATAAGGTTTTCATCATACTTGCTGCACTGCCTGCATCTTTCTTCGCGAAACTGCACGTTCACGTGGCTGCTGTTTTGGAATGCGTGCATCAGCAGGGCTGTATCGAGCTGTGCCAGACACGCAAGCCTGATATGTGATTCATTGCTCCGATCATGGCCGCAAGAAAAAGAGATAACTTCCCTGCTGGGCATTTCGGTGAAATAGGAAAGATATTTCTCATCATAAAGGGCTTCGGATGGACAGACGGACGTGCATTTCATGCATTCTGAGCATGCATCCTCCATCACGCTCAGCCCATTCTCTAGAGAAATAGCAGAGACAGGACAAGCATCAGTGCATTTATTGCAAGTCGAGAAGCGGTTCCTTGTGCGCACGCAGCGCTGGGGGTCAACCTTCAGCCGCTTTGCTTCAAGCCATTTAGTCATAAGATGGTCCACTAATAACATTGCCCTGTCCCTCCAATCCATTTTTACAGTGATGAATAATCCAGCTGGATGAACCTTTCGGTGAGATTGCCGAGATGTTTATAGATTGCCAGTTCAGCATGTTCCTGGATAGCGGCATTGAATTTTGGGATCCAATGGGTCAGGATTCGATACAAGAACTCTTTTTGCAATTCGAGATACTCCAAATCCCCTGTCTCGATCAGTTTGAAATTCAGATAATACATGAACTCAAACTGGATGCTGATATGATCTGCTGGTTTTGAATGCATCGCCTGGACACAAAGTCCACCACGCTGGTAAAACGATTCGATGGTTTGGGTGGACCTCCCCATGACTTCCCACTTATCCTCTAAATAAATAGAGGAGTAAGGAGGTGCCAGGAGTTTAAATGGTCCAACAAACAGTCTGGCGTATTCAATCTCGTAGTCTGTAAGACTCTGATTCTCATCCGCAAATATGTCGTTCATTTCATCACTTATTTTCAAAAGTGCTTCATCATCCGTTTCCTTTAATGTCTCTTTGAAAAGATGAACGAAAAGACTTAGGTCTTGACCAGGTTCTTTATACATCAACGACAGCAATCGATAAATCTCCGCCCGCTTTGAAATCAAAGAATCAGTCTGCATCGTGACCATTTAAACCACTCCCTTGCTTTTATCCTCTTACATAAAATACTCTTGGCTTCGTACCCTTTTCCGGCTTCAATACCTGGCTGCTGTACTGGGCCAGCACCTTGTTGATATCGCTATTCGGATCATCCAAGTCTCCGAATGTACGTGCATCAGCCGGGCAGGACTCAACACAGTAAGGTTTCAAATTATCTTTGATTCTATGGTCACAGAAAGTACATTTCTCAACGATCCCCTTGCTTCTGATGCCTTCATAAGTAAAGGCACGATCAGCATTGTAGTAAGGCAGCTGCTGACCAGTTTTTCCCTGAAGTTCTTTACTGGTCGCCGTGCCACCCTTGATGGCAGCTGCTGTTTCTTCCCAGCGACGATGTGGTTTGTTTTTATTGAAATTGATCACTCCGTATGGACAAGCATGCATACAACTTTTACAGCCAATGCATTTATCCGGATCATGGAGTGTCAGTCCGTTCTCATCCTTGTACATCGCCTGTGTCGGACAAACCTTTACACATGCTGCATCTTCACAGTGATTGCAGAGAGTCGGGACATATTTATAGTTTACGTTCGGAAAGCTCCCCTTTGTTTCATGGAAGTAATGAGCCCAAAACATCCCAGTATCTACGTTATTCTCATTCTTGCAGGCGATCGAACATCCAGAACAGCCTACACATTTATGCAAATCTATTACCATTCCGTATTTAGTCATTTTTCACACCTCCAGCAGATTATATTTTCTCGATCTTGATTCGGGCCAGGCCGCCATGACGGGCAGTTGAACCGCTTAAATGTTCGTAATCACTCGGCAGGATTTCGTTATTATTGCCTCCGCGGGCGATTTTTTTCTGGTAATCCATCGTTGCGATTCTTCCATACGCCCAGTGGCCCTGGCCGTAGCACTTGACCGCAACTCCTGGCCGTGTTCCTTCCCACTCTTTTACCGTTACTTCAATGGAGCCCTGGACTGACGTCACCTTTACCCTGTCACCTGACTTGACTCCATATTTCTTGCAATCTATCGGATTGACCTTGATTACGTCATCCCATTTTTCATCCCCTGGATCCGCATCCTTGAATTCCTGGTACCAGGTTGTATTCGCGGAGCGGCCTTCACGATTAAGTCGTGAACGGTGTTCCGTGAAGATAAGCGGGAATTCATTTTCGTCACCATAACGAATCGGCTCTTCATAGTGAGGAACGAAAGCAAGATCGCCTCTTGCCTCATACTTCATCGCTTCCATGACTTTGTCGATGCTGGTGTTATGGCCCTTTGCATGCTCATCTAACAAGCCTTTCAATGTTTCACTGTAAAATTCGAATTTCGTTGATGCCGTTTCAAAGCCCTCTTCCCAGTGCTTTTTATATGGTGTCCGTTTCGCGTTCCAAACGCCCACGTCGACAAATTCCTGCCAGCTGCTGATTTGGTCGCCCTTCTTCTCTTCAGATGGGTGCCAGAGTTTTTTCGATAAAAACTTCGTAGCTAATAAATTGAACTCTTTTTCATTTGTTGCCTTCTTACCTGTTTCCGGATCGACAAATTCATTTCGATAATAATCGTATATATTGGAGAAACCTTTTTTCGCAAGGCTTTCTGCGATCAGCCAACCAATTTCTGTTTCATCGACCTTGCAATCCCATAGTGGTTCGATTACTGGCTGTTGAATTGAACCGTAAGCATTCATGTTTTGCTTGCTCTTTATTACTCCCCATCTTTCGAAAAGCTGGTGGCAGGCAGGTAAAACAATGTCTGCATACTGGGTCATTTCCGCCGGGTTTACCGTAATGTGTACATAGAACGGGATTTTTTCCATCGCCTTTTCCCATCGCTGTGCTCCGGTACAAGAGAAGACGAAGTTATTCCAATATCCAATTGCCATTTTGATGTCGTATGGATCCTCGTTCAGGATCCCATCGGCCACATTATTCGTGATAACGCCTTTGTGCAGTTCGCCTTTTGCAAATGCAGGGAACTGAATCCGGCCACGCTGGTCAATTTTCTCGTATTTCTTACCCTTCTTGGCTATCTCGTCAAGATATGCATCCAGTTCCGGTATATCTTGTAATGGCACTTTTTCACCGCGGTTCGTACCGCCGATATTCTCAATAGATCCTACAAGGGCATTTAACGCATGCGCACCCATGGAAGTATAGCCGCCGCGAATCTGCATCGCAGAACCTGGTGCAAGCCATGAAATTGCTCTTGGCGCTGCTTCAGCGAAGTCCCTGGCAACACGGTAAATCTGCTCTGCCGGTACACCAGCAATTTCAGCAGCCCACTCAGGCGTACGATCCTTCAGTTCAAGATTCCACCATTTTACGATTCCGTACGTCATGTTTTCTTCAAAAGCCGCTTCATCAACGGCTGATCCTTTTGCGAATAGATTTTCGCCGTCCTTGAAATCACCGACAAATTCACGGTTCCAGATTCCTTCTTTTAAAATCACGTGGGCAATGGCAGAAACCAATGCTCCGTCCTGGCCTGGAATGACTGGCAACCACTCATCGGCCTTGGAAGCTGTTGCGGAAAGACGAGGATCGATGACAGCGACCTTTGCCTGGTCCAGGACTTTCCCGAACATGCTGATGGCGTGTGGCACCTGTCTGTTTGATGATACTGGATCTGTGCTCCACATGAGGACATATCTTGTGTGTTCTAAATCATAATCACGATAGTCCCAGTATGCTTCTGTAACATAAGGTCCCAACTTCTCTGCTTCTGCACAAATCGCACTGTGTGAAATATTGTTTGGTGACCCAAAAATCGTTGGCAATGCTTTATAAAAAATATCAGCGGCGCCGGTATAACGCCCTCTTAATAGAGCAAATTTATGTGTTTCATGGCTCTTGCGCAATTCCATCATTTTATCGGTAACCGCATCAATGGCCTCTTCCCAGCTGATTGGCACAAACTTTGGATCCTCATTGCGGCCTTTTTTTGGATTGGTACGCTTCATCGGAACCTTGACTCGATCCGGATCATACAATTGCTGAATGGCCAGATGTGGTCTTGGACAGATTTTTCCGTGGTTACCTTTAGAGTTAGGGTTTCCTCTTACTTTAATCGCCCTGCCATTTTCGACATACACCTGAACTGGACACCATGTTGTACATCCCTGGCAGGTTGATGCCAGCCATTTTCCACTTTCAGCTATTTGCTCTTTTTTGTCTGTTTCAGAAAATGCAGTGAGCATCGGTTTATTTGCTGATAAACCTGCAACGGTTGCACCGGTTACTGCAGATGCTTTTATAAAACCTCTACGTGAAATTCCCATTTTGAAAGACCTCCTTTTTCAAATCGATTACAATCCAGCCAGCGGAATCTGGCCTGAGTATAGGATGATATGCTTGAAGGCATAGCTTCCGATCAAGATAATAGCAGTAAAGGCCATTGTTGTATAAAAGTTCATTTTTATCTTTTTAAGTGTTGTATAGCCAGCAATCGCAAGTGGAATCACCAGTCCGATGGTTACAACCAAGATCCACCAGTACACCCCGAAGTGGCTGATTAAGTTCTGGTAAGCGATGATTGCTTCGGTTCCAGCTGAGTTAAGACTGATTCTCCAGGTAAGGATGAGCAATGCCTGGATTCCTACTAGCGAAACTAATAGTTTGGAGTATGTGAAAACTTGAGCATCTGAGGATACAGCTGTTTCTGAATATACTTCTTTGCCCCTGCCGATGATTGATCTCATGAAAACTGCTTCAACAACCATCAGGACACTGCTTCCGGATAGGATTGATGAAACGAGGAACATGACTGGAATCAAGCCGTTTGCCCAGCCCGCAACTCCAAGTGACATAAGCAGAAGTCCGTGGTAAATCCCCACAGCCAGTGCGAACACCGAACCAGCAATTACTAATCCTTTAAAAAGTCCCATTTGATAGGCATTTTGTTTATACTTCCATACCACCAAAAAGATTACGAAAGACAGCAGGATGAATATCGTCTGAAGGAAACCTCCCCATGATGTAACGGACGTAGGATTGACATTGATGAATGTCGACAGCATCCGGAATGGCTTACCCAATTCAGTGAGAAGCGCGAACACTCCCAATCCAACTAGTACAGGCGCAAGAATAAACCCTAGCCTAGTGACCTTTAATGATTTCTCCTTGAATACCAGACTGAAATAGGCTGCTAGCAGGAAAACTCCGATTCCAACACCGCCAAGAAATAAATCAAGCGCGACACGATAATCCCAATATGCGTGAAAATCCATTTCCTTGACCTCCTTATCGATTAAATACATTAACTACACTCCTATCATCAGATATTTAGGGCAAAAAAAATATCAGTAAATCCCCTAATCTTTTGTAGGGAATTTACTGACAGAGCATTTACCTTATTCAAGTTTTACCATTTGACGCATTTTTCTGGTTCATCACACCAGATTCTTTCCTTTAATTCGATGAATGATACATCAAGAGCAGAAGCTAAATCAACGATGAATCCGTCACTTGGGAACACCTTGCCAGATTCAGTATCCTGAATGAACCTGCCAGTCGTCCCTGTCCTCACTGCCAATTCATCCTGTGACATTCCCTTTCCCTCTCTAATAAGCTGAATCATGAAGCCGTAATCCTTACAAGGATCCTTTAACATCCCAAATCCCCTCGACTTTCATATAAGTTAATAATTATATGGTAATGGATTTATGTTAAGGATTAATTACAGCATTGTAAATTGTAAGTTGACTGAGAAAAAAAATAAAATCAAAAATTTTTGATTTGACGGTTGCAAAATGGTTTCTAAGGAAATATAATACAATATATCAAGAGATTTTGATTAAGGAGAGCTTAAAGTGGAAAAATTCATTCCTTTAACAGACCTGACAAATGACTCCAAAGCCATTAAGGAACCGCCGCTTCAAAGCACCTTTGAAAAATACGAAAAGAAGTTCAAAGCCCTTGCCGACCAAAAACGCCTGCACATCCTCAATCTTCTATGCCAGCAAGACTCCAGCTGCGTTTGTGATCTAAGTGAACTGATTGACATGCCCCAATCAAAATTGTCTTATCATTTGAAGATTTTGCTTGATGCCAATCTGATCCAGAAAGAAACAAAGGGAACCTGGAGCTACTACACAGTAAACACCAAAGAAATCAACCATCTACTATCTCCAGAGCTTTGCTGCCTTTTCAGACCTAGCAACTGTTGTTAGGTTAACTTTTCAAAGTATTAATCAATTTTTTTTGATAAATAAATCAACATATTTTGATTAAGGAGAGGATATATATGTTTTATCAAGATTATCAAACAATTGCACAATTAAAACAGCAAGAAGTTGAAAGGAAAGCCAGACACGCATGGAAGTTCTTTGAACAGCCTGAAACGAAGCCATTCCCTTTGTTTTCCCGGAAACAAAAACAACAGCCTAAATGCTGCACAGTTCCAGCTAACGCTTAAATAATGGAGGAAGAAGGTAGAGGATAATGATTGAATTTCTAAAAAGCTTTTTATGGATAGCCCTTGAATTAACGGTGCTTTTTATCGGGATCTCCTTCTTGATCAGCCTGCTCCAGGGATACATTCCTTATGAAAAAATCGAAAAGAAACTGACAGGGCGCAATAAAGTGCTTGCCAGCTTTGCCGCCATCCTGTTCGCGTTTATCACACCCTTTTGCTCCTGCTCCACGATTCCAGTAGTCGTCAACATGCTGAAAAAGAAGATCCCGTTTTCAATCGTCATGGTTTTCCTCTTCGCTTCTCCAGTATTGGATCCGACGATTTTAACAATCATGGGTGTTGTGATGGGCTGGAAAGTAACAATCATTTACACAATCATCACAAGTGTTTTCTCGATTGTCATCGGTTTTACACTCGATAAATTGGGGTTCCAGCGTTACGTCAAAAATGTCATCATGTCTGGCTATGAAGAAAAGAACCAAAAGTTCAATTGGAGATTCGCCTTAGACGAAACCTGGTCGCTAATGAAAAGTGTCTATCCTTACCTGCTGATAGGTGCGGCGATCGGGGCGGTCATCCACGGACTTGTTCCAACTGAAATCATCACGAAATGGTTTGGACACGATGCATGGTGGCTGATCCCAGTCGCAGCCATTGCCGGAATACCATTATACATCCGGCTCTCAAGCATGATTCCGATTTCGCAAATGCTGATTTTAAAAGGAATGGCCCTTGGCCCGGTGATGGCGATGATGATCAGTTCAGCCGGTGCCAGCCTGCCTGAAGTCATCCTGCTAAAATCGATTTTCAAAAAGCAGCTTGTGATTGCCTTCATCGCTTCTGTTATCACGATGTCCACTGTCTCTGGGTTTGTGTTCTACTTCGTGTAGCATGATTTATTAATCAAAAAATATTGATTTAAGGAGGCAGCTCATGACAACGGTTGATGTCACAAGCAGATTATATGAAACGGCTGTAAAGCTAACTTCAAAAAGTATGCAAGGCAGGCTCTCAGGGTCAACAGGTGCAAAAAATGCTGCAAATTACCTTGCAGATCAATTGAATCTAATTGGGTACCGTCCCTACCCCGGGTTTGGTAGCTTCCTTGTACCAATTTCGGTGTTCGCTTCCCGGCTGACTGGTGAAGCCAAACTTTCTGCTGGTGCTGAGTTTTTTCAGCACCGGACAGATTTCGCTGAATTCAACCGTGTATCATCGGGCGGCAGATTGGAAGGGACATTGCTTGTCATTAAAGATGGAATCCCTTTTGATGAAAATCGACTAAAAGACAGTATTGTCCTGATCCAGGAACGTCCTGAAGACTTCGATTTGGAGGGTACAGTTGAAAATGCTGTTATTCATGGAGTTAAAGCTCTTTTGATTGAATATGGAGAGCCGAAGTATTTTCACAAGACAGTCTTCGGTCCTAGTAACCCTTCAATTCCTGTTTTAAAAATAAGACGGTCGATCGCAGACAAACTTTCGGCTGCGGATGGTGTGACCATTAGAATCGATCTACCTCTATTAAACAATGAACTGCCCTGCCAGAACGTAATTAGCTTTCTTCCAGGCTATAAAACTGATCACACCATCGTGGTTTCTGCTCATTACGACCATTTAGGCGATGACCCCGGCGGCTTTCGTTATCCGGGTGCCATAGACAATGTATCTGGTGTAACGACTGTCCTTGAACTGGCCAGGAAATTGGTAGATTCAAAGCTTCCTTTCAATATCATAATCGCCTTCTTCTCTGGTGAGGAGTCAGGATTAAACGGTGCTGCTCAATTCATTGAGCAATTTCCCGAACCAATAACCGCAGCCATCAACATCGACTGCATTGGACAGGAAACACCCATTTCCCTAGTGCGAGTGGGATATGAGGCTCCCAGCCATTGGCTTCCGCTTGCGGCAAAAAAAGTCTTTGACGAATCAGGGGTAGAAATCAAGTGGAAGGAATTTGGACGTGAAGACTCCGTTGCTTTTCGAAAGAAAGGGATTCCTGCATTAGGGTTGGGCCAAATCCCATTGGAAAGTAAAGTTAGCATTCATACTCCCAATGACCAATTGGATTCGCTGCAATTTGAGGCTCTTGCCTTATGGGCTGAATTAACTTTGCAATTGATTACTGAACTTGCAGAAGACTTTAAAGGAGGTGAGAACCATGATGGACTTCATTAAAAAAATTGCTGGCAAAAAATCAGATTCAGACTGCTGTGGTATTGAAATCAAAGAAGTACAAGAAAACGAAGAAAAGAAAGAAGATACTTGCTGCGGAGGCGATACTTCTTGCTGCTAATATTTTTACAATAAAAGGAAGACAGTGCAATTAAGTATTGTTACCGTGCAATTAGCATCGTTATTCGTGCAATTTCCTTACTTTACTGTGCAATTACAGGCAATATTGGTGCGAATATCGCTCATCATTAAGAGAGTAATTTTTCCAGCAAACAAAAAAGGTGGAGCCTGGCATCTAAAATGCCTGATTCCACCTTCTTTTTTACTCTTCTACCTCTAAAACGGGCATGATTTCTACTTTAATTTTACGAATACGATGGTTTTCTACTTCCTTGACGATGATTCTTAGTGTTTCATAAACAAATGTATCACCGTTTACCGGGATACTCTCCAAGGTTTCAAAAATCCAGCCGCCAAGGTTATGATACGATGTCTCTGGCATCGGTACATTGAACAATTCGGCAAAATCATCCAGATCGTAGGCAGCATCGAACTCGTACGTGCTCTCATCGATTTTCGTCATGATGTTGACCTTTTCATCATGCTCATCCCAAATCTCGCCGACCAGCTCTTCCAGGATGTCTTCAAGCGTAATCAAGCCGCTCGTTCCACCGAATTCATCGACGACGATGGCCATATGGCTCTTCGTCCTTTGCAGCTCAGGCAGCAGGGTCGCGATTTTCATCGACTTCACGACGAACATTGGCTGGCGCAGCATCTCACGGACATTGACCTCTTTATTCTGGATCAATTCGGCAAAAAATTCACGTTCGGACAAGAATCCGATGATATTATCTATATTATCTTCATAAACCGGGATCCGTGAAAAACGTTCCTCAAGGAAAATCTGCTTGATTTCCTCGAGTGGCTGGTTTACTTCGATTGTAATCATATCCATTCGATGCGTTAAGACTTCACCGACAAGAACATCGTTAAATTCCAGGGAACGGTGCACAAGCTCCCTTTCCTCATTATTAATGACTCCCTCTTCTTCACTGATGTCCACCATCACCTTGATTTCTTCTTCGGTGACAGACGGCTGATTTTCTCCCTTTGAGAACATCCTCGACACGGACGCCTTCAACTTACTGAATACGAAGTTGACGGGGGTCAGGATTTTAATCAGCAGCAACAGAATGGCAGAAATTTTTAACGAATACTCCTCTGCATTTTCCTTGGCCATAGACTTTGGTAAAATCTCACCGAAGATCAGGATGAGAATCGTCATGCCAAATGTACTTACGATCAGACCGGTGCTAGCACCGAACAGGTCGACCGCTACTTTTGACGAGATACTCGCCGCAGCGATATTGACGATATTGTTTCCTACTAGAATCGTAGATAACGCATCATCGAAGTTCTCGGAAATATGCAAAGCATTCTTGCTTCCAGCTCGGCCTTCGGACACATAATTCCGCAGCCTGATTCTATTGACGCTGGAAAAAGCGGTTTCTGCCGATGAAAAGAAGGCAGATAAAAGAATTAAAACACCTAATAAAATGACTAAACCTATGGGAACTTCCAAAAAAATTCACTCTCCGAAAAAAAATTTGTCAGAATATATTTTACTGTTTCTACGGGCATAAATCAAATACTCTTGCTCATCCTTATGTATGTACGGTTTACCCGGCGATTAGGTTTCATAATCAGGGATAATTACATTTCCTTGCCTGCCAAATTATTCTTGTTCACAAACTTCACTTTCGGAATCATTACATAGCCAAGATAAGCAAAAGCTGACCCAAGCATTGCCCCAACAGCGATGTCTGCCGGATAATGCACCCCAGCCCATACCCGTGAAAAACCAACCATCACTGCGAGCAGAACCCATAAATATGTATGCTGCCTTTTATACAGCCAGAACGTAACCGCCATCGTGAAAAATATAATGGTATGATCGCTTGGAAATGAGTTGTTCACTTCCATGTCTATCAACTGATTGACATCCGCAAGCGTCGCAAATGGCTGGTGATTTGAATAGAACATGCCGGCAATCTTCCCGGCCACCTCTGCCAACAAAAGCGCCGCCAGACCGCTTACCACCATCAACCGGTTCCCAGGCTTACGGCTGAACAAGTACACAAGGACGGCCGCCGCTAAAAGGTAAATCGCATTGTTAGCAATAAAGACCATGACCGGATTCAAAACCTCGAATTCCTTTCCTGCGTCATTGATGATCCTGAAAAGCTCAATATTCATATCTTTTAAAACACTCTCCCCCTAATAAATTAATTTGATTATATAATAATTTCTGCGAAGCAAAATAAAAAATCGAAGGCCAAAGCAGCCTCCGATTTTTAGACAGGTAAAAATTTATTGTTTCTATTAAAAGTTGCCGCGAATTCGTTGATCGATTCAAAGTCAAGATGCGATATTTCCTCCGTCGATCCGCTTACGCTTTTCGCAATAATTTTTTCGAAGAAATTCATCTTTGAAAAAATGAACTCACCTCCGAATAATCCTTTCGCTATTGCCGCTTCCCTCAGGTTGTGCGGAAATGCATTTTCAAACTGAGTGTCTGCTTCCTGCCCTTCCCTCATACAGCAGAGAAACAGGCCGAGATTCTTTCTTTGCAGCACGTCCTCATGCTCTTTCATGAATTTCTTGATTTTCCCCTGGATGCTGCCAGCATGGATCGATCCGCCGATCATCACCGAATCAAACAGCTCCAAATCTGAATGAAGCTTCGTCTTATCCAGATTGATGGCAATGACTTCCCCTTCAATCTGCTCTCGTAAAAGATGTGCCGCTTTTGCTGTCGTACCATGCGTTGAGCAGTAAACAATCAAACTCTTCATTAGATCGCCCCCATCAGCTCTCTGGTATCCTGGCCACCGTGCAATAGTCCATTTGGGTTCATTATAGCTTTTAGCTAAAAGAAAAGTGTGAAAGATGTATGGCAATATTCTTACAATTGGATAATAAATGAAAACTACTTTGAATCCTCTATATCGATACATTAACCTCTTTAATGTGACGATGAATTTCGGCGTACCCTCTTTATCGGCACATTATTCTCTTTTATGTGACGATAATCTTCGCTGAACCATCCTTATCGGCACATCAACCTCTTTTATGTGACGATAATCTTCGCTGAACCATCCTTATTGGCACATTAACTTTTACAATACGCTTTCTCCAACTCCAACAACTGCTGTTTCATGGCGATTCCACCCCTGTATCCTGTAATCGCTCCATTTTTTCCGATGACGCGATGACAGGGTACGGTGATCAAGACTGGATTAGCCCCAATGGCTGTTCCAACTGCTCTTACAGCCGCAGGCTTGCCGATTTTTCCCGCTATATCTGAATATGTACAGGTCTCCCCATAAGGGATTTCCCTCAGTGCACCCCAGATTGCTTCCTGGAATGGCGTCCCTTTTACATCAACGGGTAAGGAAAATTCGATAAGCTTCCCCTCAAGAAATTCAGTCAATTCTTGCCTGTATGGTTTCAATGCTTCCGGATTCTTTTCAAAAACAGTAGCGGGAAACCGTTTCACCATATGATCATAGTCCTCTTCCGGTGATCCGACATAGCATAAGCCTTTGACTGTTGCCGAAATATAAATTTCATTACGATTAAAACTTAAGATGTCCCAATAGATTTTTTGCTCCACACATCATCACTCCTTCTTACAGTCTTTTCCTCATTATAACTAAAAAAGAAAGCCACCGTTTCAATATGAAGAAACATTAAATTCTAAATTTTCTTTACACTAGTAAAATTTCCCTTTACGATGAATATGGAGTGCAAAAAACTCCCATCAAATCAAAGGAGGTTAAGGATCATGGACAATTCAAAAAAGAAGCTTATTTTAACGAAAAAGGAAGATGGCCCATAGTTAGGGAGGAGAATGGACGTGGCACAATTGAACAAGGTTATTCAAATCGAGAAATATCATGAAGGATTGGCGGCTGGAGTCGCTAAGATGTGGAACCTGAGTCGTGACGGCTGGGGCGGAGATACGCGCGTCATGACTGAGGAGCAGGTGAAAAAGAAGGAAGCGAACTCTGACAACATCGAGCTTTATCTGGCACTGGACGGAGAGGAAGTCGTCGGATACTGCGGACTGTCTGAGTACAAGGAGGATACGGGATCCTTGTATATCCCGCTGCTTAATGTCAGGACCGATTACCAGGGGCACAAGATCGGCAAGAAGCTCCTGCTTGAGGCGCTCGAAAAAACGGTGGAGCTTGGCTGGCCTCGGCTTGACCTTTACACCTGGGCCGGGAACACGAAGGCCGTTCCGCTTTATAAGAAGTGCGGATTTTTCTGGGAGGACAGGGATGACTCAACCCACCTGATGAATTTCATTCCGCAGGTCCTGAACACGCCGCTTTTAAAACCGGTCTTTGAAAAACTGGATTGGTATGAGGACAGCACAAGATTAATAGAAGTAAAGCCAGACGGAACCAAGCAAAACGGCTTCACTTTCTATGAATATAGCTGGCAGAACGCTGAAACGTCAGCGCGAGTACAATTCGAACGAACAAGCCGCGGCATCAGCTTGATTGAAACAGATGAGTTCATCCTGCAAATGAAATTGGCAGACCATGAAGTCATCCAGGAGGAAAAACGGGAATTCGAGATTTCGGTCGTTAACAAGGGCGAATCACCCCTTTCCTTCAAGGCAATCGGGACGGATAATGAACGCATTAAGTATGATTTCGATGTGGAACGACTGGTAGATCATGAGTCTACTATATCTGCCACCTTCACTGTAGAAAAAGGAGAAGAACCGAGCAACTGGCAGACGCATCCAAGCATCAAGGCTACTGTTTGGATCAATGGACTGGAATGTGAGTTGAAGCTAGGCATCTTCCCAATCAATCCGGCAAAATTAGAGGCCAGCTACTCTGGCAATCTATCTTTCCTGGAAAAAGAAACATCTATTAATCTTGAAATAAGTAATAACTTGAACGAAAACGCTGTTTTTGAATTGGACTTTACTGAAGATGAGCAGGTCGTGTTAGCCCAGCAAACGTTCACCGTAGAAATCCCTGCACGCGGACGGAAGACGCTGTCTGTTCCTTTAACGGTAAAACAGCATGGATTTTACAATCCTGAGCTGACAATTGCAGCAACCAAAGCGGATGGACAAAAGCTAACCTTCGAGCAGGAAATATCGGTTGCTTTCAAAGGTTTTGGCGAAAAGTTCGGCGGTGAATCGAAGGATTTCTGGCATATTTTCAACGGCCTTGGCCAAATCAATGTCCGCAAACGGGACCTGCTGACGTCTGCCGCCAGAAACAACAATAAGAATCAGCCTTTTGCCTTTTTGACACCGAAGCTTGGAAAACCATATTCACAGGAGTTCACCAAGAAAAAGCCTTCCTCAGTCACGTGGGAGATCAATGATTCCTCGATTGATCTGAAGATCGGCCTGGAATCTGCCGAGATGGAAGGGCTCCACTTAACTCAGACATACCGTCTATTCGGTGATGGCATCATCCACACTTGGGCTCAGGTTGAAAATAAAGGTGAGAGTATCCATCCCAATGTGGCTTTCAGCCAGCCAATCTATCACGAGATGGAGCAGGTCTACTTCCCACTCGACGGCGAGGTTGTGCATTTTACCGAAAACCGGATCATGGAAATCGGCGAGCTGGAGACAGAGAGAATCAGCGGAAACTGGTATTTTAGCGAAGGACAATCAGGACCAATCGGATTGGCCTGGTCTGAAAGCAGCAATGCCGGTCCTGAAAGCTGGCAGTTTATCATCGAGGACCAATTTGGAAAGCTGGAGCCAGGTGAGAATGCTGTATCAGGGACCATCACCCTGTCACTCGGAGCTTTCGAGAATGTCGAAGAGTTCATCGCCTATGCAGAGCAAGTTCAAGTCCGAAAGAAACCTGAAACGATCAGCGAGTTAAATTTCAAAGCTGAGAAACTTATCATCCAGCCTGATACTGACTTAGCTTTCACTTTAAAAACGCATAGAAACAGCTACCTTGATGGAACATTAACAATTAAAGACAATGTTCACGCGGTTACAGCAGATATGGAGAAAACCTCTCATTCTATGACAGTGCCAACAGGAGCTCTACAGCCTGTGTCCATTCTTGAAGCCGCATACGCAGGCAACGGCACTCAAGCTATATTCAAAGAGATGCTAATCTCTTCTACCGGATGTGTGAATGCTAGAACGGAAGATGGCACCTTCATCGTCGATAATGGCGCCATTACGCTGAAGGCAGACCCGGATTTCTATCCTGGAATCTATTCAATGGAAGTGAATGGACACGAATGGCTCGCCAACTCCTACCCAGAGCTGACGGCGAAAAGCTGGTGGAATCCATGGGCCGGTGGAATGAAGACCGTACCGAACGGAATCAATACCTTCTCGTTGTTAAAAGAAAGCAGCCATGCTGAAGTGGTCGAATTGACGGACAGTGAAGGCAACAAATGGACCGGTCTCGCAATCACCACTGAGTTCAAGGAACATAAGCAGTGGAAAGACGTCCAGTATGCGCAATATTATATGACGCTTCCTGGCGTGCCTGTTGTCGCTTCTTTTGCGGAAGTGATGGACGCTGGCGGGAAAAACCTTGCTGATGAAGTTTGGATTACAGACATGTTCATTGGCGGTGACCAGCTGACTGATGTACAGGTTTCAGTCAGTGACACCCAGCAGGCACATGCTTATCATGCAGGCAGCGAGGAAATTGGTTTGCTGCTGGATGGCGACTCGTACTTCACCTCCAACAGCTGTGATGAAAAGTTTTACATGATCCCGAACAACGATGCCTCTCCAACTGACGCGTATACAAATAAAGAAGTTTTGCAGCTAGTCTCAATGCACAAAGGCGACTTTGAAAAAAGCGCTCCCCTGTACCTGCTTTTTGATGAGCGCAGGCTGACCGGCGACTTGCTGAAAAAATTGAGAAGAGTCCAATTTTAAAAGGAGAAAACATGAAAATCATCGATGCCCATATACATTTATCAAACATTAAATCCTTTTATGAAACGGCCGAAAAGCTGTCATTCGTCGACTATTCAACAGCTGGCATCCTGAAGGAGTTCGAGGAAGCCAATGTGGTGCTCGGAATCGGCATGGGCCTGACAGAAACCGATAAGATGGGTTTCCCGGATTATGAAGCCCGGACGCCGATGGGACTCGATATGGAAGCAGAACTTCCGGCCAACATTTTTTGCTGCTCCGGGGTCAATCCTTATGACCTGGATGAGGCAGCCCTTGCCCGACTTGAAAAAGAACTGCAAAATCCGAAGACGGTCGGTATCAAAATCTATCTTGGCTACTATCCTTTTTATGCGTATGACGAAGTGTACGAACCGGTCTACAAGCTGGCGGCGAAATACCAGCTCCCTGTTGTGTTCCATACGGGTGACACCTATTCGGAACGCGGCTATTTGAAATATTCCCATCCGATGGCGATTGACGAGGTCGCCGTCAACCACCGCGATGTGAATTTCATGATGGCGCACTTTGGGGATCCGTGGACATTGACCGGAGCAGAAATCATCTATAAAAATCCGAATGTATTTGCTGATCTGTCAGGGTTGATCGTTGGCACGAAAGAAGAGCTGGATAAACGCAGCCAGGGACGGTTCCTTGACCATTTGCGTCATGCGCTTGAGTTTGCCGATTCCTACGACAAGCTGCTGTTCGGCACAGACTGGCCGTTGATTCCGGTCGGTCCGTATATCGAGTTCATCAAAGACCTGATTCCTCCCGAGCACCATGAGGATGTATTTTACAATACTGCCCTGAAGGTGTTTCCGAGAATTAAGCCGTTTTTGGAGTAGAACTAGATGTGTTTTATTATTAGAACCAGAATATATCTAGCTATTAGAACGAGAAGAAGTACATTTAGTAAAACGAGAATACATCCATTTAATAGAATAAGAAGAAGTCCCATTATCTCGATGATAATGGGACTTCTTTTGCCTTATAAAAAGAAAACCAAAACTTGTGATGCCACCGCAACTGATATAAGCGCGAATGGGTACGCGGCTGCGTAGGCGATCGCGGGATCCTCGGAATCCATCAACTGGTTGGTTGCCCCGAGACCTGGTGTACTAGTCATTCCACCGCACAATGCGCCTAGTGAGTGAATGATACTGAGTCGGAAAAGCTTCCTCGCGATGAAAAAGCCGGCTACGACTGG
Organism: Bacillus sp. ISL-37; assembly: GCF_018613315.1. Lineage (GTDB taxonomy): Bacteria > Bacillota > Bacilli > Bacillales > Cytobacillaceae > Mesobacillus. The sequence goes on from NZ_JAGGQL010000014.1 coordinate 28,448, forward strand.
CAGGATTGTAATAATCGCACCGCCGATGACAAGGTTGAAGCCTTCCTGCTGAATAACCTGAACAATTCCTTTTCCAGCTGTCGTACCAGCGCCTGCAAGGAATAGGACCAGTCCGATATCTCTGATGACTTGATTCGATGGCTGGTAATAGCGCGCATGGATGGGGCCAAGCTTACCAAAGTGACCGATGATTAAAGCGATGAACAACGGTCCGCCGGCGACGCCGAATGTAATCGTGCCGAGCTTCGGAAAATGAAACGGAATCATTCCCGCCAGCACACCCAGGAGCAACACTAAGCTCAGAGACAAGATATGGATATTCGTAACTGTCAGTTTCTTTCTGCTAAACAGCTTTTCTACATCATCCAAACGGTCTTCACTGCTCACAAGCGTCAGGACATCGCCGCGCTCCAGACGCCATTTTGCATTCTGGTTGAATTCAAAACCGCCACGTTCAATCCTCGTAACCGTCACTCCATATGCTCGCCTTAATTCAAGCTCCCTGATTGTCTTCCCGATCAATTCCAGGGCATCGACAGTGACCTTGCGAAGCTCCACATTATCGTGATTCTCGAAATTGCTCTCGACCTCTCTCCCGATATCCTGGCATAGTCTCTTTAAGTCACTCGGTAAACCGACAGCAACAAGCCGGTCCCCTACCAGGATTACCGTATCATTCAGGGCAATGATATTCCTGTCCCCGCGGATAACCCGACTGATGACGACCGTATTGTATTTATTGAACTCAAGCTCTTTTAAGGTTCTTTTATTAATAGAAGAATCCGTGACTTCGATTGTCATAACTTCAGGCGACTCATCATTGCGCACAGGTCCCGATTTCTTTTTCAAATCCTCTGCTAAGTCGACCTTCAGCACGCGCGGCAAAAGCTGTACGAACAGCACAACCGCCAGCACTCCGAATGGATAGGCAATACCGTAGCCGACAGACGCGAGTGGGTCGCCTGTTGCCTGAAGTGCAGCTGCTAGTCCTGGTGTACTTGTCAGCGCCCCCGTCATGATCCCGATGCTTAATGCCGGTGACAGGTTAAACAGCTTGGATACGACAATCGTTGTAACCGATGCGACCAGGACAATCAACAAACTGATGATGCCAAAGACAATCCCGCTCGTTTTCATCATACGGAAAAAGCGCGGTCCGGCAGACAAGCCGACGGCCACGATAAATAAGCCGAGGCCCAGCTGTTGGATGACCGGCGACACCTGGTAGCCGAAATGGCCAAACACCATTGCCGCCAGCAAGACACCGGACGTACCAAGGCTAAGTCCCCGTATTTTGATTTCCCCCAGCGCGGAGCCGAGAAATAATATGACAAATAGTAAAATTAACGGTTCATCAAGCAAACCAATTATGCCGTCCAAAGATGATTCCTCCAATGATTACGATTGTGAAAATCTACACAACTTAGAATATCACGATGCTTAAACTATTCATAACCAGACAGTGACGAAATTAGTACAAAAACAACACCTGGCTGTTGAAAACGATTTCTTCTATAAAAAAACAATGCTTTTAATGCGTTTTCCTCAAAGAAGGGAGTTGTAAACGGCCTTATTGGCTCTCAAACAGTAGGACTAGTTTTAAATCACTATTTTTTAGCAAAGACATCACGTTGCTCTACTTCCGCATAGCTGAAATATAAATTTATATAGCGACTTTCTCTTCTTTATAGCGACTTTCCTTTTTTATAGCGAATTTTTTGTTTTTATAGCGAATTAATCTTTTTTATAGCGACTTTTCTCTTTTTATAGCGAATTGGAAAATATCGCTCTCTTTTTCCAATTGAAAAAGAGACCCATTTCTGAGTCTCTTCGCATTAAATCACTTCATAAACATCCTGGGAGGATTCTAAAATATGATCTGGTTTTGGCTGGCCGATTTTTGCTTTATGTCCGGCGATATGGTCGGGGTGCTTCTCCCAGTTCTTCCAGTCCTGTTCGGATTGCCAGCTGATCATGACCATGACTTCTTCATCGCCCCGTCGGCTCTTTTTAACCAGTACCTGCTTATCAATGAAGCCTGGCTGCTGTTCAATCAGCATGCCTTTTTTCGAAAAGCGTTCGATCACCTTGCTGGAATGTCCTTCTTCCACTAAGATTCTCTTAATTTGATAGAACATTATAGTGCAGACCTCACTTCTTCGATCATTGACTGCATTGATTGCAAGCCGCCGCCGCTTAGGTACCAGTTCGTACCGTCAAGGTAAATGATTTTGCCGTTTTTGAAGGCCTCAGTCTTTTTCACAAGTTCATTCTCGATTGTTTCCTTCGCTCCTGCATCTCCACCAACTGCTGCAGTTCGGTCAATGACGAACAGGATTCCAGGGTTTTTCTCAAGGATGTATTCAAATGTGATGCTCTGGCCGTGAGTCGATGCTTCGATTTTTTCATCTGCCGCCTTGAAGCCAAATACATCATGAAGGAATCCGTAACGAGATCCGGCACCATAAGCGCTGACCTTGCCCTCATTCGCCAGCACAAGCAATGCTTTCTCATCTGCTGAAGAAGCTTCTTTATTGATTTCATCTATACTCTTATTGACTTCCGCTATTTTTCCCGTGACAACATCTTCTTTTTCAAAAATTTCACCAATCAGCTTCATGTTCTTTTCAAAGGATTCCATGTATTTTGTATAGTCCATACCAACGAAAACGGTCGGTGCGATTTCCTCGAACTGATCGTACAATTCGGCTTGTCGTGCAGAAATGAAAATGACATCTGGCTTCATCGCGTGGATTGCTTCAAAATCAGGTTCTTTCAAGCTGCCGACATTTGTGTATTCCTTGCCAGCGTACTTCTCAAGGTATTCTGGTACGATTGCCTGTGGTACGCCTGTAACCTCGACGCCTAGCTCATCAAGAGTATCTAATACACCAAAGTCAAACACGACAACTTTTTCAGGACTCTTTTTGACAGTTGCTTCCCCGTACTCATGCTTGATCGTCATTTCCTTCGCTTCGTCTTTTCCTGCTGCTGCTGTCGTTTCTGCTTTTTCTTCAGAACCACATGCTGCCAGGGCAAATAACATTGCAAAAACAAGTGCTAACAAACTGAATTTTTTCATTGTTAAACTCTCCTTTGTTATTGTTTTAATTTAAGTTTCATATTAAGAATTAAAGTAAACGCAAATCCGGCAATTGTTCATTTCTTGGATTGGAATATCCATATCGTAGATTTCTTTTAGGGCGTCTGACTGGATGATTTCTCTGGTTGGCCCATCCTTGACGACTTTTCCATCCTTCAGTGCGACGATGCGGTCTGAATAAACGGATGCAAAGTTGATGTCATGCAAGACGATGACGACAGTTTTGCCAAGGTCATCAACAAGCTGGCGAAGAATTTTCATGATCTGAACGGAATGCTTCATATCCAGGTTGTTCAGCGGTTCATCGAGCAGGATGTACTCGGTATCCTGGGCGATGACCATCGCGATGAACGCGCGTTGCTTCTGACCCCCAGACAGTTCGTCGAGATAACTGTCCTGCATCTCGATAAGATGCATATACTCAATCGCCTGGTCGACGAATCGTTCATCCTCCTCTGTCAGCCTCCCTTTTGAGTAAGGGAACCTTCCGAACGACACAAGCTCGCGGATCGTCAGACGAACATTCATGTAATTCGACTGCTTCAAGATCGAGACGACCTTCGAAAAGTCATTCGACTTCATCTTCCGGACATCGGTTTGGTCGATGAGCACTTCCCCGGAGTCCGCATCGAGCAGCCGGCTGACCATCGAGAGCAGCGTCGATTTCCCCGCGCCATTCGGTCCGATGAACGAGGTGATTTGCCCGCGTTGGATATTGACCGTTACATCCTCGACGACACTCTTTTTTCCATAAAATTTGGACAGTGAACGAACTGATATCATGTTGATCGACTCTCCTTCAGTAGTAAGTAGATGAAATACACGCCACCGACGAAATTGATGATGACACTAAGCGTGGTGGAGAATGTGAAGACTCTTTCCACGATCCATTGGCCGCCAACAAGAGAAATCACGCTGATTAAAATCGCTCCACTGATCAGGACGCTGTGCTTGTAGGTTTTGAAAGCTTGATAGGATAGATTCGCAACAATCAAACCTAAAAAAGTAAGCGGTCCAACAAGGGCGGTGGAAATCGAAATGAATACGGCAACGAGCACCAGCATTTTTTTTACAATAGAATCATAGGGAACTCCAAGGTTGATCGCATTTTCCCTGCCGAGCGACAGCACATCGAGATAGGTTGTGAACCTCCAAGCATAAATGATCAGCAGGACAATCATGCCAATCGCCAGCCATACCAGGTCGGTGTTGATATTGTTGAAGCTGGCAAACATCCTATCCTGGACAACCTGGAATTCGTTCGGATCGATCAGCACCTGCAGAAAGGTAGAAATGCTTGAGAAAAAGGTTCCGACGATGATTCCCACTAGGAGCAAAAAGTAGATTGGTTGATTCCCTTTTTTAAAAAGAAGCCGGTAAAGCAGCAAGGCGAACACAACCATGATTGCCACTGTTAAAATGAAGTTCAACTGTTTATTGACGACTGTCACATGGCCCGAACCGAGAAAGAAAATCAGTACTGTCTGCAGCAGCATGTAAAGCGAATCGAGTCCGATTATGCTCGGTGTCAGGATGCGGTTGTGGCTGATTGTCTGGAATACGACGGTTGAATAGGCGATTGCCACTCCGGTGATCACCATCGCAGCCACCTTCATCGCCCGCTTCGGCAGGGCATAATCGAAGCTGCCATTCAGGTCATGGAATAAATACAGCATGCTTGCACCAATTGCGATTAACACAAGGAGGGTTAACTTGACTGAGTTACGCATATGCCTTCCTCCTAAACAACAGGTACAAGAAAATTCCGCTGCCGATGACGCCGACCATCAGGGAGATGGAAATCTCATAAGGATAGATCAGCACGCGTCCCAGGATGTCCGTTACCAGGAGGAAATTCGCTCCCAGCAAAGCGGTATGCGGCAATGTTTTTTGCAAATGGTCGCCTTTGAAAATCGAGACGATATTCGGGATGATCAGCCCTAGGAATGGAATCATTCCGACCGTAAGCACGACTGTGGCCGTAATCAGAGCGACAAGGATCAATCCAATGTTGACGACCCGTTTGTAGGCGAGCCCCAGGTTCTTCGAAAAATCTTCTCCCATTCCCGCCACCGTGAAGCGATTGGCAAACAAATAGGCAATCACGAGGATGGGAATGCTTATGTACAGCAGCTCATAACGCCCCTTCATGATCATCGAAAAATCACCCTGCAGCCACACGGACATGTTCTGGATTACATCAGCCTTGTAAGCAAAGAATGTCGATATGGATGATAGGATATTACCCAGCATCATCCCGACAAGCGGAATGAAAATCGCGTCTTTGAACTTGATCCGGTCAAGGATTTGCATGAACAAAAACGTTCCCGCCAGTGCGAACACAAACGCAATCAGCATTTTCTCAATGGTGGACGCGTTGGCAAAAAACAACATCGAAACGAGGATTCCCAGTCTCGTAGCATCGAGCGTGCCAGCCGTTGTCGGTGACACGAACTTATTGCGGCTCAGTTGTTGCATAATTAATCCGGCAATGCTCATCCCTGCCCCGGCGAGCAGGATGGCAATCAACCGCGGCACCCTGCTGATCAGGAAAATTTCCGTCTCTTCCGATTGAAAATCAAGCAGTTCCAGAGGTGTGATTCTGCTTACTCCTACAAAGAGAGAAAGCATTGAAAGTATGATCAAAGATGTAATCAAGTAGCGCTTTTTCATGGCCATGCTCCTAATTTATCGATAGATAATGATAATCATTATCAGTTAACCTATTTAAATATTAAATCTTCTTTATAACAAAAGTCAATGATTAATTGAGAATTTTTTTCAATTAGATTGGAAGTTGATGGGATATTGTCGTGGAATTATCAAAATCACAGGTGGGTTATCCAGCAGATGTAGATTTTTAGGTAAAGAATACCTGATCACACCGCCACTGGGCAAAAGCGTGACAAAGTTGATCAGGAATCTGGCAGCTTTTCGGGTTTTTCCTCCAAACCTGTCCGAAGTCGGTCTGGGTTCTGACAGCTTTTCTATCATTTGCTCCAAACCTGTCCGAAGTTGGCCTGGGTTCTGACAGCTTTTCTATCATTTGCTCCAAACCTGTCCGAAGTTGGCTGATCTTCTGACAGCTTTTCTGCCTTTTCCCCCAAACCTGTCTTAAGTTGGCCGATCTTCTGACAGCTTTTCTGCCTTTTCCCCCAAACCTGTCTGAAGTTGGGCGATCTTCTGACAGCTTTTCTGGCCTTTCCCCCAAACCTGTCTTAAGTTGGCTGATCTTCTGACAGCTTTTCTGGCTTTTCACTCAAACCTGTCTGAAGTTGGGCGATCTTCTGACAGCTTTTCCAATTCTTCCGCGAAACTAGTCCCAAGTTTTATCTGCAAACGAAAAAAAGCCCCTATTAGGAGCTTATATCCAATGACTTTTCCAACAGCTTTTGATGCCTGATTTCAAATTTGTGAATGTGATTCAACTCTTCTAGTAGGTCGTGAATCGAGACCAGTTCGTAATAGATGATGGTTTCTTCGGAGAACCGGTGGGAGTAAGCTTCCCGCACATCTACCTCATGCCTCAATAAATCCAGCAGTTCTTTTACAATAGCATCGTGGGATTCATCCATAGCAAAATCGGGATGGTGGAACGCAGACTTGATTGATTTTACCATGTCTTCGACTATCTGTGCTTTTTCCTCAGGCAGGTGCATCGAGGGGAGCGAAACAAGATTTCCGACATGATAATGGACTTGTCTCAAAATCGTCAGCTTCTTGAATTCATAATGGATGTTCCGCATATTCTTCCGGTCGAATTGATGCAGTTTCCATTCTTTCTTTTGGTGCTTGCACAGTGTTTCAATAGCTTCCATGTCTTTCAGGATCCTATGAAAATCCGCTCTTGTTTCCCGGTGCAAAGGCTGATGTCTCGTGATTTCCGTTCCCCTGCCTTCAATCAGGTCCCCCGTCTCTACAATCAATTGCTGGATTTTTGCTTTGATTGATTTTGAATAATCAGGACGGATGACGAGCAGGTTTACCAGGGTCGACACGGTTAGCCCGGTTAAAGTCGTTCCGAGACGGATGAAAAAGTTGGACAAATAGTGATCTTGAACAGTCGAAATCATTGCCACCCCCGTCAGGACCGCTACCAGCGCCCCGTCCTGGAGGTGCAGCCTGTGGCAGGCAATGATGGTTGCGACGGCAACAAGCATATAGGTAAGCGGGCTGTCTCCAAACGCAAAGTTGAAGACGACGGAAAAAGCAGCTCCAATCGCCGATGCAGGGAATCTGACATATGCTTTTTTTATCGAATCAGCCGCGGTCGGTTCAATCGTCACAATCGCTGTAATCACGGCGAACATCGGCGGCCAGCCTAACAGCTCGCAAATCAAAGCCGTGATGAAGACAGCAATCCCCGTTTTAAGGACCCTTCCTCCGACAAAATTGAATTTCTTAAGTATGGCCATTTTGCATTCCTCATTTTAATACTCTTACTATCATTATACCGTATGGGAACCAGATACGAAAAAGAGCCCCTAATATTAGGGACTCCTGGATTAGTTGATCACATATCCGTCTCCGGTGACCTCAGTATCAGCCGGGACAGTTACATAGATGAATTCCATTCCTTGCATCATCCCATATCCGCCGTTGAACTGCTCTCCGTCTTCGGAAAACTGCGTAAATGGAAATGCGTTCTTGTACTTAACAAGCTTGATATTCACATGTTCAGGAGGATAGATTTTCAGAGTAGAATCACTTAGTTCTATCTCTGGTGATTTAAAGCGGTCGGTTATATCAATATTGTCCATATAGGAATAAGTTGAGTAATGGGTCACTTCTACTTTCCCCTCAAGAGAATCCACCTTCTCAATGAAAATCATAACATTCTGTCCCATAAACTTTATGTCCAGAAGCTGATCATTGAGAGGAAAATCCCATGATTTTTTTTGGGTAAGTCCTTCCGCTTCTTCAATCCTTCCAGATTCGACTACAGAATAAATATCGTTATTCAATCTATCGTTTTCTTCAATTTCTTTATCAGTCAGGTACTCAGCTTCTAATGCATCTTCAACAGGCACCATGAATGATAGAATCCCCGCCACCAGCAGGATCATGATGTATCCAGCAAAAACCTTTGTGATGCCGCTTCCGCTCATGAACCTAGCACCGAAGAATCTATTTGAAAAACTCCCGAAACTGACCATCAGCAGGATAATAAAGAATAATAGAAAGATTATACTCATTTCCTCACCTCCAGGCTGTTAGAGATCCAAACTGATATTGCATAGGCAAGCGCGGATGTGAGCAGCACCTTTAACATAAACAGCAGAAAGGATGTTTCTAACACAAAAATTTGCCCGATATCAATCACAAGGGTAGACTCGCTTGCCAGGAACACATTTAAAAACAAACTTCCGAAAAGGAGCGCAGGAAGGATGATAATGAAAGCCTTGTTCCTCTGTACCAGCATTCCAACCAGGTAGCCAAACGCTGTGAACAGGAACAGATAAAGAATCGTAGCAGCCAGGCCTTCTGCCATTTGCAGCATTGTTATTGGCTGGCTTTCGATGAATTCCCGGTCCTTCTGGAACAGAATCGCCAGCTTCAACGATTGGCTTGCGAGCACGAACGTAACTCCACCGATGACACTTGCCCATCCAAGGAACAGGATATTCGATAAATGACTGCTCAGCCTGTTGGCCACAAACGAGTAATCATCAAAACGATAAGCCTGGGTGGTGACGACGATTGCTGAGATAAAAGCCCATATCATCATAAAAGCGAGGATAATGTTGCCAGAAAAATAGTTCATATCATAGCTGAAAGTTTCCGATCCTCCGCCACCGCCTCCTTCTCCGCCAAGCGAAAAAAGAATCCCGATAATCTGCAGCATCATCAGCGACGTGAACATCCCACGGTAAGATTTCATTTTAAAACGAAACTGCTTTTTCACAACATCCCAAAGGCTAACCTTTGTTAAATACATCATCAATCCCGCCTTTCTCCTGGCTCGTCAAGTACAGACAGAGATCCTCGTTTGAAATCGTCGAGAATTCCAGGTTGTTTTTCATCGCTGAAGCAATCTGGTCATCAGATAGATCATTGCGGATCACGGCATATATCCGTCCGAATTCGGTAGTACTTTTATGAAACACCTCATGGCCTCGGAGCCAGTTCTTAATCGCCTCTTCTTTTCCGCTGACAACAACCGCATACTCGCGCAGTTCTTCAATTGGCATATGCAAAAATTGCTTTCCTTCCTTCAGGAGCAGTATGTCTTCAAGAATGTCCTCTACCTCGTTCAGGTGATGGCTTGAGATGATGATTGTCCGGGGATTTGCGATATAATCCTTCAAAAGTGCCCGGTAAAAATCCTTTCTGACTCCGGCATCCATTCCGTTTGTTGGTTCGTCGAAAATCGTCAGCGGACAGCGAGCCGCCAGCCCTATAATCGCGTTGAATGTATTCTTCATCCCTTTTGATAATCCGTCATGATTCTGCTTTGGATCCAGACCGAAATAATCAAACAGATTACGCGCAAGCTTCATATCCCAGTTGTGATAAAAATCGGCTGCTGATTCCAGCAGTTCCTCGAGATCTAATGCGGCTGGCAAATTCATGTCATTATCAATCATGATCATGTTGGCAGACACCGTTAGATTATTGAATGGATTCTCTCCAAACACTCTGACCTCACCTGAACTCTCGCGCATGAAACCTGCAGCGATTTTCAGCATCGTCGTCTTCCCTGCTCCATTCCTGCCAATCAGACCGGTGATCTTATTTTCTCCGAGGGAAAACGAAAGGTTATCCAAAGCTTTTTTCTTCCCATATGTTTTTGTTATCGATTCGAACTCCAGCACACTCATCATGAATCCCCCTTCATATCCCGTTTGGCTTCCTGGATCATCTCGATCAATTCCTCTTCCGTCACCTGGAGATGCTCCGCCTCCCGCACCAACTCAGCCACCAATGACTTCAATGTCTGGTTCCTCCGTTTCGCCATGATAATTTTCTTCGCATCCTCAGATACGAACATCCCGAGACCGCGCTTTTTATAAACAATGTTTTCATCTGCCAAAATATTCAACCCTTTTGCCGCTGTCGCTGGATTGATATTCAGCATTTCCGCAAGCTGATATTGTGAATAAACCTTCTCATCCTTCTTGATACTCTCGCTGAGAATCTCCGTTTCCAGCCACTCAGCGATTTGGACGTAAATCGGCTTCATGCTATCTGAATTAAGAATCAACCCCGCACCTCCTCTAACAAGTTACATAGTGCATTACTGTTGTAATGTACTATACATCATATTATGCTAGATAACAAGGAAAATTTACCACTTTTTAGAAAAAATGTGGAGGTTTTAAAAAAGTCGATTAATTGAATGAAGTAGGATTCTAGCGGGAAAAGATGCGGTTTGTGCAAATTTATTGTAAGTGGCAAGAATTCACCATATAAAATACCCCCTCGATTCCACGAGAGGGCACATCCTATAACACTTTTGTTTTTTCAAGAGGACTTTCCAGCTTCATAAGTTCAAGTTTCATTTTTTCCGTTTCAAGCAGATAGTTTTCATGTTTCAATCTTTCAAGCTCAATTTCGTCTTTAATCATGTTGTGTTTGATTTTGGCTACTCTTTGATAATGGCTGGTTACGATGGCGACAAGCGGAATCGAGAATACCATTATAATCGTTATGGTTCCTGTCATGGAACTTCACTCCAAATCTATCATGATTTTACTTATATCATAGCAAAAACAGGAAAAATAAACCAACCCTAAACAGAAGTTTCAAACTGGACTTTATGCAGGTTCGCGAATATTCCCCCCTGTTCAATCAGCTCGTCATGGCTGCCTTCTTCAGCAATTCCGTCCTCTGTCACGACGACAATCTTGTCAGCGCTACGGATCGTTGCCAGCCTGTGTGCGATGACCAATGTCGTTCGGTTCTTGGATAGTTCTCCAAGAGCTTTTTGGATGATTCTTTCTGTCTCCGTATCTAGTGCGGAGGTCGCTTCATCAAGAATCAGAATCGGCGGATTCTTCAGGAACATGCGCGCAATCGCGATCCGCTGTTTCTGTCCGCCCGACAGCTTCAGGCCACGTTCTCCAATCTGCGTTTCATAGCCATCCGGCAGGGCAGCGATGAAATCTTCCAAATGTGCTTGCCTGGCGGCTCTGACAATATCCTCATGCGTTGCCCCGAGTGAGCCGTATGCAATATTCTCACGAAGTGTTCCGGTAAACAGGAATACATCCTGCTGGACAATCCCGATTTGTGAGCGCAGGGATTTCTTCGTCATCTCGCGGATATCGATGCCGTCGATTGTGATACTGCCGCTATTCACATCATAAAAGCGAGGAATCAATGAACAAATCGTCGTCTTTCCTGCTCCAGATGGTCCAACAAACGCGACCGTTTCGCCATGACGAATTTTCAAATCGATTCCTTCCAAGACAGGTTTATTTTCATCATAGCTGAATGTAACATCTCTGAATTCAATATCACCTTTCAAACTAGCAATCTTGATCGCATCTTCCCGGTCCACAACATCAGGACTCTGGTCCATCAGCTCGGTAAAACGTTTAAAACCTGCCATTCCTTTTGGATACAATTCAAGAATCGCACTGATTTTATCGATTGGCTTGAAAAGTACGTTCACATACAAGACGAACCCGACCAATTCTCCATAACTCAAAGTTCCGCTAAAGCTTAGCCAAGCACCATACACTAGGACTACAAGGATAATCAGCCTTGTCAGCATATAGATGCCAGATGAACTGAAGGACATCACCTTATAGGCAGTCAATTTAGCACGACGGAACTTGCGGTTATTCTTTGTGAATCTCTCAATCTCAAAATCTTCATTTGTAAAAGACTGGACAACCCTGACTCCGGACACGCTGTCCTCAACCCTGGCATTCACATCGGCAATATCTGTGTACATATTTTTCCACGCCGCGTTCATCTTGAGGTTGGAATAGGTAATCAGCCAAATCAGAAACGGTACGATGATCATCGTAGTCAATGCCAGATTGACGTTGATTGTCAACATGATCCAGAACGCGCCGACGAAGGTCATCACTGCAATGAATAAATCCTCCGGTCCGTGGTGCGCCAGCTCTCCCAAATCGAAAAGGTCATTGGTGATCCGGCTCATGATATGCCCGGTTTTCGTATTATCGAAAAACCGGAACGATTGCTTCTGCACATGCTGAAACAGCTGCTGTCTCATATCCGTTTCAATATTGATTCCCAGCTTATGGCCCCAGTAATTGACGATAAATTGAAGCAATGTGCTGATGATATACAACAGCAGCAGCCCGATGCTTACACTGACGATCATATTCCAGTTCCCGCCTGGTAATAACGAATCAATAAACCATTGCACAGCGAGCGGAAAAGCTAGCTCCAGCAAAGCAACAATTACCGCACTGCTGAAGTCAATGATGAATAGCCGCCGATGAGGGCGGTAATAAGTAAAGAATCTCCGTATCATTTTCCTATCTCCTTTAATATCTTCAAGTGATTATATGTCAATGAGAGGCACTATTTCAATAATTTTGAAAAAATAAACCCAGAGGATATTTCTTCAATACACGGTTATTTTTACTAAATATTGGACAGTTTATAGAAGAATCGAACTGCGGTTGAGGTGAATACATAATTGATTTCAAGAAAACATTTCCTATTTAATGTAATAATCATTGCCGTTCCATGGCTGTCTTTATTGTTCATCGGCAAAAGAAGCTTCAAACGGTTCTCTTTTGCTGGTATTTTTATTATTGCTTTTGAGATTGTTAACCATTTGTATGGTCACAAACGGAGATGGTGGAAGTTTTTCAACAAACGAAAGTCCTTTCTCAGGGATGAACTTCCATTTAGCATCGGACCATATATGCCGCTATCAATGTGGCTGCTTAAGTACTCGTTTGGGAATTTCAAAAAGTTCATTACGCTAAATGCGGTTGCTGACGCGATTTTTGCTTTCTTTTTCATTGATGTACTCAAAAAGCTAAAAATCATCAGGCTGAACAATTTGAGCCACCTTCAGTTCTTTTTCTACCTGCATTACAAAGCCTACTTACTGTATGGGGTACAATACCTGTTTGAGAAAATGCGGGGCTATAGATTGTACATGTAAGGTCAAAACCGCAATGTAAAACGGCCATATGCAAAAAACGCTCCGGGCTACAATGCCCGGAGCGTTCGTTTTTTATTTTATAACAAAGCATAACCTTTTTATACTTAGATTAGTGTCTAGCTCCAGCGCCTAGCCCCTCGAGTCGCTTCGGTCCGTCCAATGAAGTCAAAGAACGACTTCACTGGTCGGCCCTCCACCGCTTGTCGGGGCTGACCAAGGCGCTTGTGCTTTTTTTATGAAGGAACAAGTACTCCTTCAAGTTCTCGATTAATTTCTTTTGAGCGGTTTGCCGCATGGTTGACTGCCTGGGAGATTGCCGTACCGCCGTTGTACTTTCTCAAGGCGTTCAAACCAGATGCTGTTGTTCCATTTGGAGAGGTCACCTTTTTCCTGAGGACCTCTGGTGTTTCGTCTTTTTCGATGATCATTTTGGCCGCACCAAGGATTGTCTGGGCAATGATTTCACGGGCCATTTTTTCGTCCATGCCGTTTTCCCTGCCGACACGCTCCATATGCTCCATCAAGTAGTAAAAATAAGCAGGGCCGCTTCCGGCAAGGCCTGTGAAGATATCCATCTGCTCTTCTTCAATCAGGAACACTTTGCCCATGCTGCTTAAAACATTTTTTACATCCTCGATGTTTTCATCCGTTGTGTGTACTCCTGGTGAAATGGCAGTGGCTGATTCCTGAATCATGCTTGATGTGTTCGGCATGACTCGAACAACCTGCTGGCCATCTTTGAGGTTATCTTCCATAAAACCTGTTGAAATACCTGCCAGAACGGACACGACCACCTGACCAGGCACTAATTTATCCTTCAAAGCCGCAAGTGCTCCCGCTGCTCCTTTTGGCTTCATCGCTAAAATAAACATATCGATATCTTCATAAGGCAGTTCAGCCTGGGGCATCGCATTGATTCCATATCTGGATTCCAATCGCTCCAGTTTCGCTGCATTGCTCTTGTTCGTAACATAAACATTTTCCGCGCGCATTTTACCTGACTTGACTACACCTGAAATCATTGCTTCCGCCATCGATCCGGCACCTAAAAAAGCTACTTTTTTATGTTTTAACAACCGCATTCACCTCATAAAAGTTTATTTCCGTTCGCATTTTATCAACGTTACCTATAGTAACATCCTCAGAATGAGATTCAAGGATATGAAGCCAATTCGGGAGCATACTGGCGAGATAGTGAATGAAAGCGGAAACAATTGGACTTAGGCGCGTATTTTGTACGGATAAACGGCTTAAATCCTCATTCATGCTAAAATATGGAGAGATATAAAGATTCAAAATTTTAATAACCATCTTGAATTTTACGTGTCGCTTCGTAATCTCTAGGTGCATCACATCTTCTCGATAAAAGTCCCAAAACCAAGTGGAATATGAAAAAGAACAATCAAGCCGATAACAGCTTTAATTACGAAACTGAGGAAGGAGAGCGAAATGAAATTAAGAGAAAAAATCAACAGCCTTCCTTTGACACCCGGTGTCTACCTGATGAAGGATCAAACAGGAACAATCATCTATATTGGAAAGGCAAAAAGTCTTAAGAAGCGAGTCCAATCCTATTTTCATAAATCAGCAGCCCACCCTCAAAAAATCAGGAAATTGGTCGCAAACATCCACGATTTTGACTATATCCTTACTGATACAGAATTTGAGGCTTTCTTGCTTGAATGCCAGCTGATCAAAGAATTAAAACCTCTTTTCAATAAAAAAATGAAAAGTCACCTGGCATATTCATATATTCAAATTGACATGGAGGGGCCATATCGAAAAATCTCCATCACACAAAATAGAACGGATAAGGACGGCGTCATGTACTTTGGTCCGTACACAAGCTCAATCTATGTAAAGAAATCAATTGAAGATATGAAGGAGTATTTTAAAATAAACTGCCTCCAACCCCTTAAAGGTTCTCCATGCTTAAATTACTTTATTGGTCAGTGCAATGGATTGTGTTTGGGAGGAATTGCTGTCAAACAATACAATGAGGTGGTGGATACCATCATTTCATTGCTTAAGGGGGATGACTCAGGAATCATTGAGGGATTAAGAGAGAAAATGCAGCACGCTGCCAGTGAATATCAATATGAGGCCGCCTCAAAATTCAGGAATTACATTAAATCCTTTTCAGTCCTTTTATATAAAGAAACCGTCGTTCAGTTTACCAAAGACAGTCAAAACATTGTGGCTATCGAGCGATTAATGGAGAATACAATGAAACTTTTTTTCATCAAGGGACACAAGGTCATTTTCAGCAAAAAATATACTCTGGAGATGATTGAGCAGCATTTAGAAGAAATCAGGACAAGCATTATGACCTCTTATCAAGAGTATGCAATGGGGAAATCACTCATAATTGGCAAAGCTGAGATCGATGAAGCACAGATCATCTACAGTTATTTGAGTGGAAGCAACAGCAGATTCACCGTCATTCCAGATGATTGGCTGATTATTGGCGGCAGCTATGAGAGGTTAGACAATACTTTAAAAGAATTAATAGAGATGTAAGGGCTGCCTAGGATGGCAGCCCTGTTTTGTCCCAAACGATGGAGAATGTCGTTCCCTGTTGACTGCTCTCCTTTAAAATCAGATCTGCCCCCAGGGAACGAGCAAGCATTTTACTAAAAGGCAGTCCAAGTCCAAGACCTCTTACCTTGAGTTTTTTCTTCTCACCCCGGAAGAAACGTTCAAACACCAGTGCCTGCTCTTCTTCCGGAATGCCGGTACCATTGTCTTTTATATCAATCCTTCCCTCTGAAAGAATGAGGGATATAGTACCACCATAGCCGATCGCCTGATAGGAGTTATTCAATAGGTTTATCAAGATTTGCTGCAATCGTAATGGATCAGTCATAGCATGGATGGTGTCGTCAGGTGTGATGACCTTTAAATCAATGGGTTCATTTTGCGTGACCTGCCACTGCCTCCCGATATCCTCAACGAGTTTGTTCAAATCACAATTCTCTGTACGGATCGTGAAGGCACCTGCTGCCAGTGAATTAAATTCCAGCAAATCAGAAATCATGGTTTGCAATCTATTGATTTCTTTTAGCGTGATGTCGAGAAATTCCTGGCGTTCTTCCCCTGCCACAACCCCGTCTCGAACAGCCTGAACGAGGCCGCTGATCGAGGTCACAGGCGTTTTCAAATCATGGGTCACACCAGCCAGCAGCTCAGCACGCATTTGCTCGAGCTGGGTCAAACGGCTGGTCATTTCTTTAAAAGAAGTAACCAGTTCATATATTTCAAGTTCCTTTTGGTTGGCATCAAGCTTGATGTCATAATCACCTTCACGCACCTGTGCCGCTGCCGCCGCTACATCCTGGATTGGTTTCAGGATTCTTTTGGTGAGAAGATAAATAACTACCCATCCAAGCAAGCCAAGCCCTAGCAGTAAAATGAGTAACAATCGGTATTCCTGGTCAATGTTAGTCAATTCACCAGCATTTTGCATCACAACTACCCAGCCGGCTTGAATGTCATCGATGGTGATTGGCGCCTTAACAGCGTAAATATCTGTTCCATTTTCTGTGAATTCTTTAATTGAATCCTCACTTGCAATTACCTCTGTGGGCACATTTTTTGATATATGGCGGGGACCTCCTCCACCATGCATCGGACCCGTATTCAGAACATTTCCTTCCATATCCGTTATGAAAAGCAGAGGCTGATTTTCCATTTCGAAGAATCTAGTCCGGTCTTCCATTCTACGGTCAAAACCGCCGAAATTATTGGACTGCGCGACCCGGTCGGCAGTTTCAACTGCCATATACTCCATTAACTTCAATCGGTTTTCCAGCGTCGTTTCCTTGATCCACCACACCGATCCCGCACCAAGCAAAAGAAGCCCGACAACCAGGGTTAAAAGATATCTGGTTGTCCAATATCTCAACAATGTCACGTGCTTTCTATTTTTCGTAAACACTGAACTGATACCCCAATCCTCTTAATGTTGTGATTTCTCCCTGTGACGCGGGCCACTCCACCAGGGATTGGCGGATTCTTTTTATCGATAAGTCCACTGCGCGGTCACTTCCGTCGTAATCCATTCCCCATACACTTTCAATCAAGTCTTCCCGGGTAAATGTCCGATTTGGCCTTTCCGCTAAAAAAATCAGCAAACTGAGATCCTTTGGAGTTAAGATGACTTTCTCGCCAGCGACCGTGACAACATGGGAGTCCATGTTAATTTTCAGACTGCCAAACTGTTTCATGTTTTCCGTTTCGAGCACATGGGAAGAACGGCGAAGTACGGCATTTACCCTGGCAACCACTTCTTCGCCAATAAAAGGCTTGGAAATATAATCGTCTGCTCCCTGGTTCAGCCCTTTCAAACGATAATCAATGTCCCCAAGGGCAGTCAGCATGATGACCGGACATGGGCTGATTTGACGGATTTCCTTTAGAACTTCCCAGCCGTCCATTTCCGGAAGCATAACATCCAGCAGAACAAGATCCGGCTTTTGCTTAGTAAATAATGTCAGACCTTCGCTACCATCGAAAGCCTGTACAACCTCATAGCCTTCATGTTTCAGGTAAACCACCAACACTCTTGAGATCGTTTGTTCATCTTCTACGATTAAAATGGTCTTCATTATCGCCACTCCCATCACTACTAGAAAGCTTTCACTCTGGAGCCCGTCATTCCGGTTCATTTTCTACTCCTTATTTTACAAGAAAAATCCCCCGCTAGATACCGGGGGATTATGACGATATTTTTAAGTTAAAACCCGTTTCCGCCACCATTCTGGTGCATGCCGCCACGGCCGCCTTCACCGCCGAAACCGCCTTGTCCCATTCCGCCCTTGCCGCCCCCATGTCCAAACCCACTGCCTTTTCCAGAGCCTTCACCATTTCCCATGCCATTACCTTTTCCGAAACCTCCGCCTTGCCCAAAGCCCATACCATGGCGTCCGAATCCATCTTCAAACAGCTCGTCAAGCTTGTCAGCATCTTTATCTCGAATCTCTTCCATTAGTTCGCGTGTATCTTTATCTGTAGTGGATATTCCAAGTTCCTTCGCCAGGTCCACGACTTTCTTTTCCTGTACTTCCTGGGAGATTTCGCCGATTGTCTTCCCGTCAATCGTGATATTCAACTCTTTTGCGTCTGCTTTTACTTTGGCGGACTGTACCTCCTGAGTGATTTCGCGGATATCCTTGCCGTCTACTGTAATTCCATACTTTTTAGCCTCTTGGTTTATAAAAGCTGCATGAACTTCCTGCTGTAGTGTCTGCAGGTCTTTACCCTCAGTGGAGACACCGAGCTCCTTGGCTTTTTTATTCAAGTTCGCTGTGCGGATTTCTTCCATTAGAGTCTGAGCATCCTTGTTATCTGTTGAGACGCCGAGTTCTTTCGCCTTATCCTTAAGGTTCTCTAAACGGATCGCATCGTGAAGTGCAGTTGCATCTTTCCCATCGGTCGAGATACCCAAATCCTTCGCTCTCTCCTTAAGATTGGCCAACTGGACTTCCTCAGCCAGCGTTGCGACATCCTTGCCATCTGTCTTGATTCCCAGTTCTTTTGCTTTATCTTTAAGTGTAGCTTCGCGGATTTCACCCATCAAGGTTTGAGCGTCTTTGCCTGATGTATTGATTCCAAGTTCTTTTGCCTTTTCGATCAGTACTTCTGAGTTACCCCCGTAAAATCCCTTATGACCAAAACCTTTACCGAAAAAGCTTTTGACAGTCGTTGCTGCTGTGCTTGTCGTACTGTCGTCATTCGCCAAAGAGGTAGTAGCATAACCTCCAAGCAAAAGTGCTCCAGCGATTGTAAATCCAATAACTGATTTCTTTTTCATATCTGACATCCTCCTAAAAACCATTCTATTTTTCAGGTTCAAGATGGACATGAACCTTATACTCATAATTTACTCTGTGAATATGTCAGCAAAATGTCAGATGAGAATAAATGAAAAAAAATTAGATAAGTTTTAGTCGGTTGATATAGCCGGATTTCAGCCTACCATCTTTGCTTTCTTGAAAATCTTTTATGTCCGGGAAATGTCAAATCGAAAGGAAACTAAAGAAACCCGGAAATACTCCGGGTTCGACCTGTTACTTCAACTGTACTTTCTCGTCGCCAACCTTGATAAACCATTTCCCTGCAGCAAAACTTTCCTTCGAAACTTCAAACACTTTTGTATCTGTAACGGTAATTCCAGGATTTAAGTCGCTTGCAATCTTGGCATTGTCGACATTCGTCTCGATTGCGTAGTTGGAAGATGCGTCAATATCGGCGTCAAACTCTGTTCCTTTCTCATCCACCAGACGGACATTAGGATAATCAAACATCCCCACTGGCTTCTTTGAAGTGTTCTTGATTTTGTATTGGATTGCAACAAACGTACCGCCTTCTGATACCTCTTTGTTGATGAATTCATTGCCAACCTGCTCTTTTTCTTCAAATTTTGCAATCGTGATTTCAACTTTGTCCGCTGAAATAGCTTCGCCCACTTTATATACTTTCTCTTCTTTTGCCGGTGCTGATGCTGTTGCAGCGGAGCCACCTTCTGTACTCGCTTCTTCTCCGCCGCCAAGTGCTGAACCGATGATTCCAGCCAAGATCAATACACCAATGAAACTCAGAATTTTATGCCGTCCGAAAAAGCTGCGCTGGTCTTTCCCGCAGTGAGGGCATTTCTTTACACCTTTTGCGATTTCTTTTCCACAAGTCTTACAGCTTCCTAAATTATTGTTTGTCATGACCATTCCTCCTGAATCTTAATTTCTACTTCATTCTCTTTTCCATAATGGATTCCGAAACTATCTCATACATGTTTTCAATGCCTTTTTCTGAGGCTTCAAATTTAAAAGAATTCTCAATATTGATTCCAAGGCTGTCAGCTTCCTTGGCGACATCGATATTCGCACCCATGAAGATGAATTCCCAGCCGTATTTTTCCTGCTGGTGCTTGATCAGCTCCTTCACTTTTCCATAAGTGAACTCACTGCTTGCGTTCTCCATGCCATCTGTCGTGATCACGAATATAACCTTGCCTGGCCGGCGGTCTTCCTTTGTTTTTGCCAGGCGGTAGCCAACATCGAGTATCGTTTTACCCACGGCATCCAGAAGTGCTGTCGTCCCGCGGACATAATACTCATCTTCTGTCAGCTTCGCCTCTTTTGCATCAATGCCGTTCCAGAGCACCTCATATTCATCATCAAAAAGCACCGTTGTCAGTATTGTTTCGCCTGCAAGTTTCGACTGTTTTTTCACGAAAGCATTGAAGCCGCCAACAGTGTCGCTCTCCAGCCCTGCCATCGAGCCGCTCCGGTCAAGCAAAAAAATGATTTCCGTTAAATTGTTGTTCATCATCTATCATCCTCCTAGGTTGAATCTGATATAATCATATCTAGATTCATCCATATATTGGTCGCCTGTTAAGCGACATTTTAAGGAGGCTGGCCACATGCTGGATAAAAGGATATTGGCAGATTTACAGGAGTATATCGACAGTAATATGACGATCATCCTTTATGAAAAATCTGCTGGACCACTTGAGGATTATGTCCTGGAGAGTATTTCACCGCTGGAGATTGAAAGCTTCATTGCCGAGAAACGGAAGCCGACTCTGCAAAAGGTGCTGTTTGATTTTATTGATAGAAATGGCGCCGCTTCCGACGTTGAAATTTATAAAAAAGCGGGAATTGACCGCAGGCATTTTTCAAAAATCCGCTCTAACCCTGAATACAGGCCAAGCAAAAATACAGTGATCGCCCTCGCACTGGCACTTGAATTGAAGAAAAAAGAAACCGACAAGCTGTTAAGCTCTGCCGGCTACTCTTTGTCAGACAGTGAAACAGCTGACCTCGTCATTCAATTTTGTATTGAAAGAAAAATCTTTGAAATTGACCAGGTCAATTATGCCCTCGACTATTTCAGCCAGAAGCCATTGGGTGGCGTACTATAAGAAAAGCGCAAGCGCCTTGGTCAGCCCTGACAAGCGCTGGAGTTGGACCATTATCGAAGTGACCTTTAATACTTTCTCTTAAAAATAGCCTGGAGGAATAGCCTCCAGGCTTTGTTTTAATGTATGGCAATTCCGCGCTCAAAATGGTTCATGCAAGTCAATTCGATAATATAATCGTAATTTGCGATTGCTCTTTGGAGCTCAGATTTTTCATCTATAGACAGGTTTGGATTCTGCATCTTATTCGCCAGCTGCATCTGCAATGCTTCTAAATGATATTTGACTTCTTGATAGTTCATGTCCAACACCCTTTCATAAAAATGAAATCGTTTTCTTTCCTGTCTTTATTATATATCGATAACCCCTTTGGGTATCGATATATTTATTGATAATTTGTGAAACTTTTTTTAGAAATTAGCCTTTTTACACGTAGCTTCAGATTTATTTTCACAAAAGCTTCATCAGCAAACTTAAGGAGCACAATTTGTTCCATGGCTTCCCATTCTTAAATTTAAGTCGATTAGTCAGCTGTTTGAAGTATAATGAATACTATTCAGTTTATGCATATGATGATTCGTTGCGAGAATCCTATATATAGTTGGATAATACTAAATAAAAAGAGGTTTTTACATGAGTAAAAGAAGTTTTGACGATTATAACTTAAGCGACGAAATTAAACGCGCCCTCTCCGTGTTGAAATATGAATCGCCAACAGAGGTTCAGGAAGAAGTCATTCCATTAGCATTGGAAAAGCAAGATCTTGTCGTGAAGTCCCAGACTGGCAGCGGCAAAACTGCTTCCTTCGGCATTCCTGTTTGTAATTTGCTTGAATGGGAGGAAAGGAATCCGCAGGTCTTGATTTTAACACCGACCAGGGAGCTGGCTGTTCAGGTTCGTGAAGACATTACGAATATTGGAAGGTTTAAAAGAATCAAAGCGATGGCCGTATATGGGAAGGAACCTTTTGCAAAACAAAAAGAGGAATTAAAGCAAAAAACGCATGTGGTTGTTGGGACGCCAGGACGTGTTATCGATCATATCGAAAGAGGAACACTTGTATTAGATGAAATCAAGTACCTGATCATAGATGAAGCGGATGAAATGCTCAATATGGGTTTTATCAATGATGTGGAATCAATTATTGAAGACCTTCCATCAGATAGAGTAACGATGGTGTTTTCTGCGACATTGCCTAAAGACGTTGAAAATCTCTGTCACAAATATATGAAAGATCCGGTTAATATCGAAATTGCGTCAACTGGAATGACAACCAGTACGATAGACCATATGCTGATCGAAGTGAAAGAAGAGGACAAAATCTCCCTTCTAAAAGATATTACGGTTGTTGAAAACCCTGACAGCTGCATCATTTTTTGCCGAACGAAGGAAAATGTTGATACAGTGTTTGCACAGCTTGAGGATGCCAATTATTCCTGCGAAAGGCTTCATGGCGGATTAGAGCAGGAAGACCGCTTCGCCGTAATGAATGGCTTTAAGATGGGGAATTTCCGTTATCTAGTGGCTACCGATGTTGCTGCGCGCGGAATTGACGTCGATAACGTTTCGATAGTCATCAATTACGACGTTCCGATGGAAAAAGAGGGTTATGTCCACCGTACAGGCAGAACAGGGCGTGCCGGAAATAAAGGGAAAGCGATCACGCTTGCTACACCTTATGAAGGCAAATTCATCAGGGCAATCGAACGATACATTGGCTTTGAGATCCCTGTGACAGAAGCTCCGAGTAAGCAGGACGTTGCTAGAAACCAAACTGATTTCGATGAAAAAATCAGCGGTCGCCGTGTCGTGAAAAACAACAAGACAGCCCGGATCAACCAGGATATCATAAAGCTTCATTTTAGCGGCGGCAAAAAGAAGAAGCTCCGCGCAGTCGACTTTGTTGGAACAATCGCGAAAATCCCTGGAGTAACCGCAGACGATATCGGCATCATCACGATCCACGATACAATGTCCTATGTAGATATCCTGAATGGCAAAGGCTCGCTTGTCATTCAGGCAATGGAAAATGCGACTATCAAGGGAAAGAAGCTTAGAGTCAGCAAGGCTATTAAATAGAACAAAAACCGCAAGCGCCTCGTTCAGCCCCGACAAGCGCTGGAGCTGGATTAAGGTGAGAAGAAGAAAGGACGATTATGGCATACATAATCGTCCTTAAATTTATCTTATTTTTTACATACAATGATTTCGCGTTCGAAGGTCCCTTTCCTCACGACACAGCGATCAGCAATTTCAAATCCGGCATTTCCGATGATAGAGTCGATTGGTTCAATCGTGACGATGACAACTTTATTAGCGAATTCGTATGTGCTCTGGAGCATCTCGAGCTGCTCTTCGGGTGTGATTACTGAGCACAGATTGTACGGCATATCAATAATCGCCACGTCATAGCTCCCAGTGACATTGCGGATGTCTTTAAACGTCACTTCCGTTGCAAAGCCAAAATGCGCGATGTTCTCCCTTGTTCCAGGCAGTATGAGCGGATTGATATCACTGGCAACAATATCGATCCCCATCGACAATGCTTCAACCACTACCGTTCCAATTCCGCAGCATGGGTCGATCGCTTTAACTCCAGCAGGATCAGGAACCGCGATATTGGCGACCGCTCTTGCGACACGGGTGCTTAATGAAGTTGAGTAGCTATGCGGTTTTTGCTGATGGTTCAGCCAAACCGCTTCACTGCTGTGGTATTCTCCAAATACCCAACGCCCATTTATATTCATGATCCCAAACAGCACATCTGGATTCACGAGCTCCGGCTCACCGAGAATTTGCAGTCCCACTTTGCGTTCGATTCGGCGCCTCTCTTCAAAATCCACCTTTTCAGGTCCAGACACTTTTACATACATCACTTTAAAAGTAGCGGCATTCAATTCTATCTTCTTCACTTGCTCAATTATGTCCTCCAATTTCTCACCTTCAAGGATGACATCCATACGTCCTCTCATGAACGGACTTCGGCTTGGATCGATTTTCAAAGTGCTCTCCAGGATGCTGGATTCAGTATCCTCCCCAAAAAATGAGCGCATCTCCAGTGCGCACAACTCTTTTTCTTCACCTGGAAAAGCGTAATTATATATAAAAAACTTAGGTTCAAAGTTAGTGAATTCCAATCAATTTCAATCCTTCCGCTGTAAAAAACAGCTTTTATCCATTCCATAACATATAACTTTAAAGGTTAAATCGAAATAAAAATGACTTACCCCTTGGGCAAGTCAAGTGCTTGGTATGCGTGCTGATATTTTCCGCCCTCAGCTACTTCAGAATGATACAAAGCCTTAAGGGCATAGCTTTTCTCCAGATCATGTTCTTTTATCAAACTGGATAAGCGCGTTTGCAGTTCTGGGTTATCCTTAATCAATTGTTTCATTTGAGATTTTACAAACTTCATCAATTTTTACCTTTACCCTTCGAAATCTTATAGTCCCGCTAAGTATAGCATGAACAAGTCTATAGCCGTTCATAACTTTTTTTAATCAATCCGGCTCTACATGTACATGGACGTCATATATATCATATTCTTGCATGAGCTTATCTTCGACCCTCGTCGAGATATCATGAGCGGTGCTGATGTCGAGGGTAGGTTTCACAGTGATGACGCAATCAACGACAATATTGTTGCCGTAGCTTCGTGCCTTTAAATCTTTAATTCCCTTGACACCAGGAATATTACAGATGGTTTCGTTATATTCTTTAATGAGGTCTACATCAAAGCCGTCTGTCAGCTGGTGGGATGCTTCCCGGAAGATGTCCCAGCCTGTTTTTAGAATTAGTCCGCCAACGATGAATGCAGTTACTGGGTCGAGCCACGGCAAACCAAATTGGGAGCCGATGATGCCAACAGCAGTACCGATACTCACCCACGAATCGGACAGGTTATCTTTAGCCGCGGCCATGACCGAATGGCTTTTTATTTTGCGTGCGAGGTTCCGGTTATAACGATACACAAAATACATAATCAATGCAGAAAATAATCCTGTCCAGGCTGCAATAAGATCTGGTGCTTCGGCAGTTCCTTCAAAAAATGATGTGAAGGCGCTGGTTAAAACCTGGAAACCGACAACAATGATGATGAAAGATGCCACCATCGAAGCGACCATTTCCGATTTCCAATGGCCATAAAGGTGGTCATCATCCGCAGGTTTTTGCGATAACCTCAACCCGATCAAAACAGACAACGACGCTAAAATATCGGTCGTATTGTTCAAGCCATCTGCCTTCAATGCTTCGGAATCGCTGATGTAACCTACAGAAAGTTTTAAGGCAGAAAGAATTATATAAGCGAGGATACTGATCATCGCCCCGCGTTCACCTAGTTTCAAATTGGAATAACGTTGTTCATTCATGGACTGGCCTCCATTCAACTGCTAGAACATTTTAACAATCAAAGAGCAAGTGAGTCTATAGCAACCTTTTTACCCTTGTCCATTTTATTGACAGGGTTGCAAAAAAGTTTCCCAGGGTAAAAAAAGAAATAGAAGTAATTACCAGAAACTTTTCCGTGGTTAAATACGTACTAATAAATATCGGAAAATTACGCGATTACAGGTACAGCTACAAATCTATTTTCATTTGTGGTAAAATGTAAACTTCAGTAGATTCCTAGGAGGGATTGCATGGGGACAAAAAAGAACATGTCCATAAGTTTCGTATTGATTGCCATTGTCCTATTATGGCTTAAAACCTACACCGTTTATAAATTTAATTTTGATATAGATATTGAAAATAAAATGCAGGAATTCATCCTGTTCATTAATCCTTTGAGCTTCCTCATGATTGTCCTGGGCCTCGGGATTTTCATGGCTGGAAGAAAGCAGAAAATTTTCGTTGTAGCGACGAGCTTTATCACATCCTTTATTCTTTACGCAAATGTTGTTTACTATAAGGAGTTCAGTGATTTCATCACGATTCCGTTATTGACGCAGACAAGCAATATGGGCGATTTAAAGAGCAGTGTCGGCGAATTGATCAGCTGGACTGACATCCTTTATTTTGCAGATGCCCTTTTGATCCTGGCTTTAGCTATGGTAAAAACACCTAAAGTCTCTTTTAAAAAGTATAAGAGCGTTTATGCTGCTGCCTTTTACTTCAGCGCAATCGGCCTGGCATTTTTCAACCTCGGACTTTCTGAATCCGAACGTCCTGAATTGCTGACTCGTACGTTTGACCGGGAAATCCTTGTTAAGAATATCGGAACGTACAATCACCATATTTACGATGCGTACCTGCAAACCAAGACAACTGCACAAAGAGCCCTGGCAGATGGCAACCAATTGACTGAAATCGAGAACTATACACGAGCTCAATACACTGCTCCATCGAAAGAAATGTTTGGCGCAGCAAAGGGCAAGAATATCATTGTCATTTCAATGGAATCTACCCAGAACTTTGTCATTGGCCAGAAAGTAAATGGCCAGGAAATCACGCCATTTTTGAATGAGTTCATTAAAGACAGCTATTACTTTGATAATTTTTACCATCAGACGGCACAGGGTAAAACGTCTGATTCCGAGTTCCTATTGGAAAACTCTTTATACCCGCTCGGCCGCGGTGCTGTATTCTTTACCCACTCAGGGAATGAGTATATGTCACTTGCTGAAAGGCTGAAGGAAAATGACTATTACACAGCGAAGCTTCATGCTAACAACAAGAGCTTCTGGAATCGTGACGTAATGTACAATAATTTTGGCTATGACCGTTTTTACTCATTGCCGGATTATGAAGTGAACGAAGAAAACTCTGTTGGCTGGGGCATGAAGGATGTGGATTTCTTTGATCAGTCCATTCAACAGTTAAAAGAAATGCCAAAGCCGTTCTTTGCGAAGTACATCACGCTGACAAACCACTTCCCATTTGAACTGGATGAAGAGGACAAATTCATCGATGAGTTTGATTCAAATAGCGGGACCTTGAACCGCTACTTCCCAACCGTCCGTTATACGGACGAAGCGTTGAAGCTATTCATCGAGGACTTGAAAGCTGAAGGACTTTACGAAGATTCAATCATCGTAATCTACGGTGATCACTACGGTATTTCCGAGAACCATAACAAGGCTATGTCCCAGTACCTCGGAAAAGAAATCACGCCATTTGTTTCAACACAATTGCAGCGTGTACCAATGATTGTCCATATCCCTGGACATGAAGGCAAAACGATTTCAACTGTATCTGGACAGATCGATCTTCGTCCGACATTGTTGAATCTTGCTGGAATTGATACAAAACAGGACATCCAATTTGGAGAAGACCTCTTTTCCGAAAATCAGGATAACTTTGTTGTCCTAAGAGACGGCAGCTTCATTACCGAAGATGTAGTCTACACAAAAGGTGTCTGCTACGATAAGGCCACAGGGGAGCCGACAGACGGTGCAAGCTGTGAACCATACATCGAGCATGCCAAAAACGAACTGAGCTACTCTGACCAGATTATTTATGGTGACTTGCTTCGCTTTTATGGAAAAGATGAACAATAAGACAAAGACACACTGAACAATAATGTTCGGTGTGTCTTTTTGTTTTACCCCCTTATTTATTTCACAATCATTACTGGACAATTGGCTCTTTTGGCCACTTTATGGCTTACGCTTCCGAGCATGAATTCCTGGAGTCCGTTCAAGCCTCTGCTTCCGATCACAACGAGGTCAAAGTTATTTTTGTTAGTGTAATCGACGACTGATGGGCCAGGTTCCCCATGAAGGATTTTTATCTCGAATCTGATTCCAGAATCTCTTGCTTTCTGCTCAATATCCTTCAAACGCTCCTTGCGTTTATCATTGATGTCTGCCGAGTTCCAATTGCTAAGCACATCAGACTTGGAGCTGCCTCCATCGACCGCATACACAATCTCCATTTTGGCATCTCCCTGGCATTTCGCAATCATAATCGCATGGTCTGCTGCACGAATAGAATGTTCAGAGCCATCTGCAGCCAGGAGTATTTTTTGATACATATTCATCACCTCTTCATTAATGCGAACCTAATTTATTGGCAAGCTTTTCAGCTAAATCTGAGCTTTCCTGATTCATGCCCGTGACAACAACCTTCTTGCCAGTCTCTTCGAATTTGCTGACGATTTTCTCGACTGCAGCAACTGCAGAATCATCCCAAAGATGAGTCTTCCGCAAATCCAACTCAATGAATTCTACATCTTCTTTGTAATCGAATTCCTTTTGGAGTTCAGTAACAGAAGCGAAAAACAGCTGTCCTTTAAGTTTGTAAGTCCGGCGATTGCCAACGACGGAGCTCTTGACCTCCACTTTTGATATCTTCGAAACGAAGAAAATTGCACTCAACAGGATTCCCGTGAACACTCCAATGGCAAGATTATGCGTAAAAATTACCGTCAATACTGTAACAACCATCACAATAGCATCTGTTCTTGGCAATAGATGAAGTGTCCTGATCGAAGACCAGTCAAAAGTACTGATCGAAACCATAATCATCACCCCGGCAAGAGTGGCCATCGGGATTTGGACGACAATATCACCTAACAGGACGATCAACAGCATCAAGAAAACACCGGCAACGAGGGCCGATAACCTTTTCCTGCCGCCAGATTTTACATTTATGACCGATTGGCCAATCATTGCGCAGCCAGCCATCCCGCCAAAAAAGCCGGTTACGATATTGGCAATCCCCTGCCCCTTGCTTTCGGTGTTCTTATCGCTTTCTGAGTCCGTCATGTCGTCGACAATCGTGGCAGTCAGCAGTGACTCCAACAAACCAACTACGGCAAGCGCCAATGAGTAGGGCAGTAAAATCAGCAGCGTTTCAAGTGTCAAAGGAATATCCGGAAGCAAAAAAACAGGCAGCGTCCTCGTCAATGTGCCCATATCCCCTACCGTCCTGACGTCCACGCCCATAATGATTACTATGGAGGTCACAACGACAATCGCGACTAAAGTGGATGGCACAGCCTTCGTTATGTAAGGAAGCAAATAAATAATCAGCAGTGTCAAACCTGCCAATGCATATACATGCCAGGTCGCGTTTTCAAAATTGTCGAGCTGCGACATAAAAATCAGGATGGCAAGTGCATTCACAAATCCCACCATGACAGATCGCGGAATGAATTTCATATATCTAGAAAGCTTAAAAACACCGAACAGAATTTGAATGATACCCGTTAAAATAGTGGCAGCCAATAAATATTCAATCCCATAATCTGCGACCAAATCAATAAACAATAAGGCCATTGCTCCCGTTGCAGCCGAAATCATCCCTGGCCTGCCGCCAACAAAAGCAATCACAACGGATATGGTAAAAGAAGCATACAATCCAACCATCGGATCGACGCCTGCGATGATTGAAAAGGCGATTGCCTCCGGAATCAGTGCTATGGCAACAACTAGCCCGGAAAGAATATCACCTTTAATATTTCCAAACCAAGAGTGTAGATAACTTTGATTTTCCAATGCCGCTCCTCCTTTATGACCTTATTGTGTGTAAAATGAACAAATAAAAAACGCCCCATAAAGGAGCGTTCTCGAATTAGACTTCCATAATAATCGGCAAAATCATTGGCCTTCTGCCAGTCTGGCTGTACAGGAACGGATTGACGACGTCGATGACAGCCTTTTTGATGCTCGACCAGTCCTTCGTGCCGCCCGCCAGTTCTGTTACAATTTTATCCTTGATCAATTCTTCAACATTTTTCATCAGGTCGCCAGATTCCCTGACGTAAACGAATCCTCTTGTCACGACTGTCGGCTTGTTGACAAGCTGTTTCTTATCGCGATCGATCATCATCGTGACGATTACCAGTCCATCCTGGGACAGGACTCTTCTGTCTTTTAACACGATATGTCCAATATCACCGATGCCGCTGCCGTCAACATATACTGGCTGCGCTGGTACTTTTCCGGTAACCTGTCCGCCTTCAGCAGATAGTTCAAGGACATCTCCATTATCTAAAATAAAGCAGTTTTCAGCCGGGATTCCGCATTGCTCCGCGAGTTTTACGTGCTGGTTAAGCATGCGGTACTCACCGTGAATTGGAATAAAGAATTCCGGATTCAACAGCTTGATCATCAGCTTTTGTTCTTCCTGCTTTCCATGACCTGAAGTATGGACTTCGCTGATTTTATGATGGATGATTTCTGCGCCAATACGGTGCAGCTTATCAATCACGCGGTTTACGCTGATCGTATTGCCCGGGATTGGCGAAGAAGAAAATACAATCGTATCTCCAGGAATGACGGAAATTTGTCTATGTGTGCCATTCGCGATTCTCGCAAGCGCCGCCATCGGTTCACCCTGGCTTCCCGTACAGATGATGGTCATCTCATTGCTGGGAACCTTCCCAATTTCATTGACACTCACGAACGCTTCATCAGGTGCAGAAATATAACCCAATCTGCGTCCAATTTCAAACGTCTTTTCCATACTGCGGCCAACGATGGCCATTTTCCGGTTATACTTTAGTGATGATTTCACCACCTGCTGGATCCTGTCAATGTTCGATGCAAACGTCGCGAATATAACGCGGCCATCCACCGTCTGAAAAATATCTTCGATTGCTTCGCCTACACGTTTTTCTGATACCGAGAAACCTGGCACTTCACTGTTCGTACTGTCTGATAAAAGGCACAGCACTCCCTCACTGCTGATTTCAGCGATTTTCTGGAAATCAGTGCCGGCACCAACCGGCGTCAGGTCAAATTTGAAGTCACCTGTGTGGACAATGTTCCCTTCCGGAGTCGTCACCACAACACCAAATGAATCCGCGATACTGTGCGTCGTCCTGAAAAAACGCACCTTGATATTCTGGAATTCGACGACTGTATCATTGTTGATTTGGTGGAATTTAACGCCTTTGATTTTGTGCTCCAGCAACTTGGACTTGATAAGTTCAACCGCGAAATCACCGCCATAAATCGGCGCTTTTACATCCTTCAGCAAAAATGGCAACCCGCCGATGTGGTCCTCGTGACCATGCGTCACGAAAATCCCTACCAGCTTGTCCTGGTTTTGCTTCAAATAAGTATAATCCGCAAGCACATAATCAATCCCGAACAATTCATTATCCGGAAACTTGATTCCGCAGTCCACTAACACCATTTCATTCTTGTATTCGATTACATACGTATTTTTTCCGATCTCACCAAGACCGCCTAAAGCGAAAATCTTAAGATCTTTTTTCAATTTCGTTTCCATAGTTCAACTCCTGTTTCTTTGTACAAAATATATTTATTAATTCCCATGGGAATCATAGTCTAAAAAGAATAGTGAAGAAATTGGTTGGAGAAATTAGGGGTTTGAAGTTCTTAAAATATACCATAAAATAAGCGTTACAACAAATAATGCTATCCCTTTTAGCATTGAGACGAGTATTTAAGGGGGAAAGTTACTGAGACGGATAAATTTTCCGTCCTGAGGATTCTAATTATTATTTGGGGTAATCCGATTGTTCTGCTTTTACCGTTTTCGCTCCTTTCCCTCTTTTTCGGGTAATGCAACGGCTCTGCTTTTACCGTTTTTCCTCCTTTCACTTCTTTTCGGGTAATGCAACGGCTCTGCTTTTACCGTTTTTCCTCCTTTCACTCTTTTTCGGGTAATGCAACGGCTCTGCTTTTACCGTATTCGCTCCTTTTACTCTTTTTCGGGTAATGCAACGGCTCTGCTTTTACCGTTTTTCTTCTTTTGTTTCTTTATTGGGTAAAGCAGCGCATAAAGACTCTTTCTGCGTGACATTTTGTCGGTGGTTCACTTCATTCGGGCTTATAAAATATTTCTTACACACACTACCTCCCATACATCAAAAAACACCGCCATCATATCAAATGATTGCGGTGCCCGTGCGTGGTCCTTACAATATGTCCTTGAACGTCTTTGCCTGCTGGTCCAATTCGTGGGCGGCACTTCCGATTTCTTTGAAGGCGGTTACTGCTTGTTCATTGAGTTTCTGGTTGTTTGTGATCCCATTTTGCGAACGCTGGGTGGCTTCGTTTATTTTGGTGATTTCGCCTGCGATTCCTACGATGTGTTCATTGACTTCCTGGATCGAATCCTGAACACGTGTTGCGAGCTTCCTCACTTCTCCAGCAACGACATTAAAACCTCTTCCGTGTTCTCCGGCTCTTGCCGCTTCGATGGCTGCGTTTAGGGCAAGCAGGTTGGTTTGTGCGGCAATTTCGCGAATGGTCTGGACGATGCTGCCGATTGATTTGGCCTGTGATTTTAGTGTTTCTAGGATCTCGAGGTTTTCTTTTGATTCCTCTGCTAGCCTAATGGCCGCTGTGGATGCCTCTTCACTTCTCGCAATGCCCATTTCTGCGCGTTCGCTCAGATTTTCAGACATCAGCTGAAGCTGCTCGGCCAGTCTGGTCGTATTCAACTCGCGCTGTGTTATGTCCGTGGCCACTTTTACCACACCCGCAACTCTTCCTAAAGAATCGTAAACCGGTGTATAGGTAGCCTCCAGCCAGAGCAGTTTCCCTCTTTTCGTGACTCGCTGGATTTTTTCCTGAAAGCTTTTGCCATTGCGAAGGTTTCTCCATAACTCTGCGTATTCCCTGCTCGCTGCAAACTCTGCTGAACAAAACTGTTTATGCAAAAGTCCTGGCATTTCTTCCACTCGATAGCCCATTGTCATCGCAAAATTTTCATTCGCCCAAAGCACTTTCCCATTGGGGTCAAACTCGATCATCGCCAGTGACCTTTCAATGGCTGCCAGGACGGCGTCTTCTTCAAAAACCTGCGTGCTCTTCTTTTCCATTCTAATCTGCATGTTGTCTCCTCATCGTCATTTGATATGTATCTTTGTTACTATCGTACTAGCCTTGATACTCTTCGACAATTTTGAGTATGCTCTGGACAATTGCTCCATAGAAAACACCAAACGTCTCATGTTAAGATAATTGGTAATCTAATTGAAGGATGGGATTATTTTGGATCAAAAAATCTTGCCCGCATCTTCGAACATGAAAGAGTTTGAGCAGTTTCTTGAAAGCCCTTTTGAAATCGGAGTCATGCTGGAAGTGCATATCGCTCAATTGAAAAATATCAATGCGATGGCCAAACAGTATGGCAAAAAAATGATTTATCATGTTGATATGATCCAGGGGCTGAAAAGTGATGATTATTCGACCGAATATCTTTGCCAAGAGTACAAGCCATACGGCCTGATTTCAACGAAGGCGAGTGTCATTTTAAAAGCCAAGCAAAAAGGCGTGCTGGCTGTGCAAAGGGTATTCCTTATAGACTCCCATGCACTCGAAAAAAGCTATAAACTCATTGAAAAAACTCGCCCTGATTATATTGAAGTTTTACCGGGGGCGATGCCCTGGATGATCAAGGAAGTCAAGGAACGAGTGAACATCCCGATTTTCGCAGGCGGCCTGATTAGAACCTCTGAAGAAGTTAAAAATGCACTGGATGCTGGTGCTTCTGCCATCACCACTTCTAAAAGGGACTTGTGGGAAATTATTGAAATATAACTTTTTCATTGACATCGCTTTCATCTCAAGATAGTATAGGTTTACAAGTTAACTATGGTGGAGATATGGAGACCCATGCTTTATGCCCTCTTTTTTGAAAAGAGGCGCTATTTAGCATGGGTTTTTTCGTGCTTTCTGCTAATACTAACAAATAATTTTAAGGAGGACTTATACATGCTTAACTTATTCAAACCAGCTCCCCATGTGGAGAGACTGTCTGAAGAAAGAACCGAAGCCGAGTATAAGAAGTTAAGGTTCCAGGTTTTCATGGGAATCTTCATCGGTTACGCAGCGTACTATCTGTTGCGTAAAAACTTCTCGATCGCCATGCCTTATCTTGTTGAAGAGGGCTTTTCAAAAGGTGAATTGGGACTAGCTTTATCCGCGATTTCCATTTCATACGGAATCAGTAAATTTGTCATGGGGACGGTCTCGGACCGGAGTAACGCCAGGTGGTTCATGACCGCAGGACTTGTCCTTTCTGCCATTGTCAGCTTATTGATGGGCTTCATACCATTTTTCACATCTTCCGTTGCTATTATGTTTATCATGCTATTTATCAATGGATGGGTTCAAGGTATGGGATGGCCGCCTGCTGGCCGAGTATTGACTCACTGGTTCAGTGTTAGTGAGCGTGGCAGTAAAACAGCCATCTGGAACGTTGCCCACAATGTCGGCGGCGGTGTGATGGCGCCATTAGCAGTTGCTGGAGCAGCGATTTTCGCTGGTGTTTTAGGATCGTCTTATGCCGGATATGAGGGAGTCTTCATCCTCCCAGCCATCGTCGCACTAGCTGTTGCTCTAGTAGCGTTCATGCTCATCCGTGATACTCCACAATCTATGGGGCTTCCGCCTATCGAAGAGTATCGTGATGACTATCCTACTAAAAAGAAGCAGTTGTTTTAAACCGAACTGACTACGAAAGAAATTCTTTTCAAATATGTACTGAACAACAAATGGATTTGGATTATCGCAATTGCCAACGTTTTCGTTTACTTTGTACGTTATGGAGTATTGGACTGGGCTCCGACTTACTTGAGTGAAGAAAAAGGCTTTTCAATGAACGAATCCAGTGTCGCTTACTTCCTGTATGAGTGGGCAGGTATCCCTGGTACATTGCTGGCTGGATACCTATCAGATAAACTGTTCAAGGGTCGTCGTGGACCTGCTGGATTCGTGTTCATGCTAGGTGTATTGGTTGCCGTCCTTGTCTACTGGCTCAACCCACCTGGAAATACGGTTGTCGATATGATTGCCCTGATCGCAATCGGCTTCTTGATCTACGGACCTGTTATGCTGATTGGTCTGCAAGCTCTTGATTATGTACCTAAAAAAGCTGCCGGAACAGCTGCTGGTTTAACTGGATTATTCGGTTACCTTGGCGGATCTGTTGCAGCCAACGCTTTGATGGGTTACCTGGTTGATTTCGCTGGCTGGGACGCTGGTTTCATGCTGCTGACTATTTCTTGTGCGCTTGCGACAATATTGTTCGCTGTGACATGGAATGTACGTGGCCAGGAAGTTGTTAAACATTAAGATCCCTTTGTAAAAAATCCGACACATGAAAATTTCAGGTGTCTGTGATATAATGATTACAAGTTAATAAATCGGGTAGGAGAAACGGAGAGACCACGATAACATTACGGCTTTTGGGCGATAATGTTGTTTGTGGTCTCTCTTTTTTTCATTATCAAGGAGGCGTATCGTATGAGATTCACAAATCTCGATCGTAATAATATAGTATCGAAACTGAAAAACGAGGCATTTGATATCCTTGTGATTGGCGGCGGAATTACCGGTGCCGGGATCGCTGTTGATGCTGCAACAAGAGGAATGAATATTGCCCTATTGGAGATGCAGGATTTTGCAGCAGGTACTTCAAGCCGTTCCACAAAGCTCGTGCACGGCGGCCTGCGTTATTTGAAACAATTCGAAGTGAAAATGGTTGCTGAAGTCGGCAAGGAACGTGCGATTGTGTATGAAAATGGTCCGCATGTCACGACACCAGAATGGATGCTCCTCCCTTTCCATAAAGGCGGAACATTCGGCAGCTTCAGTACGTCCATCGGCCTGAGGGTGTATGACTTTTTAGCAGGCGTCAAAAGGTCAGAGCGCAGGAAAATGTTCAGTGCTGCTGAAACATTGGCAAAGGAACCGCTCGTGAAAAAAGAAGGATTGAAGGGCGGCGGACATTATGTTGAATACCGTACCGATGATGCCCGCCTGACCATCGAGGTCATGAAGCAGGCTGTTGCCAAAGGCGCAACTGCATTGAACTATTCTAAAGTTAAAAACCTTGTATATACGAATGGAATCGTGTCTGGAGTAGTTGTCGAGGATCTTTTAACAGGCGAGGAATACGAAGTCCATGCCAAAAAAGTTGTCAATGCAACCGGTCCATGGGTTGATGGCATCCGTGAAATGGATGATTCGAAAAAAGGAAAAACCCTCAAGCTTTCAAAAGGCATCCATATCGTCATTGATCAATCACGTTTCCCGCTCAAGCAAGCGATTTATTTTGACACGCCTGACGGACGAATGGTATTCGCTATTCCACGCGAAGGCAAAACATATGTCGGCACGACAGATACTTTTTACAATGAAGACCCAATCAACCCAGGGATGACGGAAGAAGACAGAAGCTATCTTCTAAAAGCGATTCAATATATGTTCCCGGATGTGAAAGTGACCGAAAAAGATGTAGAATCCAGCTGGGCAGGCATTAGGCCGCTGATCCACGAGGATGGCAAGGCACCTTCTGAAATCTCCAGGAAAGATGAAATCTGGGAATCAGATTCAAAGCTGATCACCATCGCCGGCGGAAAGTTGACTGGCTACCGAAAGATGGCGGAAACGATCGTGGATCTGCTTGCTAAAAAATTCGCTCAAGAAGATGGACGCAGCTTCCCTGCATGCCAGACGAAGAATCTGCCAATTTCAGGCGGAGATGTCGGCGGTTCTGCAAAGCTTGACTCTTTTGTTGAAAAACAGCTTGAAGAAGGCATGAGAGCCGGCTTCACAAAAGAAGAAGCCCAACGACTTGCCTACCAGTATGGATCGAACACTCCGATTGTGTTCCAGCTTGCATCAGAACACAAAAAGAAAGCAGATCAATATGGGCTGCCATTGGAATTGTTCGCGAAGCTGATTTATGGCATCCAATATGAAGCGGCAGCAACACCAATCGACTTCTTTAACAGACGTACAGGAGCGATTTTATTTGATATCCACCTTGTGCATAACTTCAAGGAAAATGTTATTAACTTCATGCGTGACCAATTCAGCTGGAGCGAGCAGCAAACCGAAGCCTTAACTTTGGAGCTTGAAGGAGCTTTAAATGAAGCTGTCATCCCTGTAAAATAAAGTGAATCCCCCTGATCTTTCTGTCATCAGGGGGATTTTTTCATCCATAACTCTTTTGGTGCTCTTTTTTCATCTCAAGATACTCTTTATCGGTTCTGGCCTGCTTCCACTTTTCCATAAATATGGCGGCAGATTCGGCTTTTACCGGATCATTCTGACGGGCTTTTACGTTGCCATCCTCGTCATATTTCCGTCCGCCCTTATAATTTGTATAGCGGCGGGCCCGAGTATAACCCATCTGTAAAAACTTCCTCGCCATATCCATGCCGACAAAATCATTCTTCTCTTTATAATCAAGAAACATTTTATAGATTTGTTCTGAGGATTCCGTGGCGATTTCCGGCGTCTTGAACCTCCAGTGAGGCAGGATCTCACTTTTATAGGGTTCCCCAAGCAAAACACCCTGTTCTCCCCTGCCCACACGGTACAGTTCAGGCTGCTCACGAAAATCAATATTGTCAAAATCAAGATCATAGTTGAAAGGCATCTTACCATTCCTTTTTATGAGTGTTTACCCTTTCATATGTCTGAATAACAAGCACCGATATGTACTGGATGAATAAATTATAGGCATACGTACAATGAGTGGGGGTAAAAGAATGGTTAAGTATCAACCTTTTAGTGGAACGGTGACGATGATAAACGACTTTGCCATCACGCCATCCGGCGAAAATGAAGGCTGCTATAAATTAATGTCCGTCATTGATGGAAGTGGAAGGCAAGTCAATTTTGTGGTGGAACCGAAGACTTACTTTGTGGATCAGGCGATGGTGGGAGTTGGCGACAGGGTGACGGGCTACCATGACGCAGACGCACCTGTCCCACTGATTTATCCCCCACAATACCGGGCTCTTGTCATGGCAAAAGAAACGCGGAACCAAAATGTGAAAGTTGATTTCTTCAACAGCCAGCTCGTCAGCAGTGATGGCATGCTGAAGCTTAACCTTTCACCTGGGACACAGCTTTTATTGGAAAATGGCCAGAGGTTTACAAAGAATCCTGCTAACAGGAATCTGATTGTTGTCTACGGTCCATCTACCTTCAGCATTCCAGCGCAAACAACGCCGTACAGGATTATTGTATTATGCTGAAAAAGAGGCAGCCACGACTGCCTCTTTTTAGTGTTAGCAAGGGTACAACCCCAATTAATCAAACGTTTGATTAAATACTAGAATAAAGGATTCTCCTTCACATTCTGCCAAATTCCAGATTGCTCAAGCTCCCCAGCCAGTTGGAAAAGCAAATCCTCCC
This sequence comes from Bacillus sp. ISL-37, assembly GCF_018613315.1. Classification (GTDB taxonomy): domain Bacteria; phylum Bacillota; class Bacilli; order Bacillales; family Cytobacillaceae; genus Mesobacillus. Next base: position 66,646 of record NZ_JAGGQL010000014.1, read on the forward strand.
TTCCTCTCGCTGCCATGACCTGTACACCTACAGGCAGACCATCTTTTGTCTGGTGCAGCGGCAAAGACATCGCAGGCTGCCCTGTAAGGTTGGCCAGCTGTGTGAATGGAGTGCGTGCCAAATTCTTTTGGGCAATCTGGTCCACGATTCCCGCCCTCTTTAAAGCTCCGCCAAGCCCTAACTTCCCTACTGTGCTGATAAGGAATTTTTCAGATGAAGACGGTTCTAGTTCGCCAATTTTTGCTGGAGGATGAGCCGTTGTTGGCGTAATGTAAAAATCATAGGTTTCATGGAATGTTTCCATTTGCAGGGCGGCTCTATCCCACTCTCTCAGGCTCAGAACAAACTCTTCTGCTGTTGTCGCTTTGCCTAGCAAGCCCAACAGCCATGTAGTTGGTTCCACATCCGAAGCTGTCGCTTTCCGACCAAGCAACTCCTCAAGCGATGCTAGCTGTGCCGCTGTTTCTCCAAAATACATTGTCAAATAACTTTTCGCTATTTTATTCCCTTCCACTGGTGCCTCGACTTCATCCACGTGGTGTCCCATCGATTCTAGTAGCCTTACTGTCTTCAATACGCCTTCACTGCAATCCTTGTCAACATCCATTCCAATTGGTGATTTTATCGAAAAAGCAATCCTTAATTTTTTACCAAGCGGCGTGCCGGAGGTTTCGAGATAACTTCCTGAAAAAGGCGGAACTGAAAACGCGCCTGCTTTTTCATAGCCATGAAGCTCATCTAGCATAGCTGCACTATCCCTGACCGAACGTGTCAATACATGTTCAGCCGAGGCCCCCTGCCATGCCCGGCCGTAATTTGGCCCGACCGGCGTCCGGCCCCTGGTCGGCTTCAATCCAAACAATCCGCAGTAGGCCGCAGGAATCCTGATCGACCCTCCGCCATCATTAGCGCCGGCAATTGGGACGATTCCGGAGGCTACAGCTGCCGCCGATCCTCCGCTTGATCCACCAGGAGTGCGATCTAGATTCCACGGATTCCGTGTTGGACCATAGTGAGCGGGTTCAGTCACGGCAACTAACGCGAATTCAGGCACATTCGTCTGGCCAAGGAAAACCACCCCCGCCTTACGCAGTCTTCTTGTATACTCAGAATCTGTTTTCGCCTGGTATTTCAAAAATGCCTTGGATCCTGCCGTGATCGGTTCCCCTTCAATCTCCTGCGAAATATCCTTGAGAAACATCGGGACTCCCGCAAATCGGCCTGTCAGCTGCTGGCCTGCTGTTTTCCTTGCCTGATCGTACATCTTGTTGATGACTGCATTCATTTTCGGATTCAATGAATCTGTTAACTGGATTGCTTCCTCAACAAGTTCTAGAGGCTGAACCTCTTTTCTTCTGACCAACTCCGCCAGGCCAAGACCATCATAGTTTTTATAATTGAAACCCTCCATCCCTTTCACCACCGTCTATGTTTTTAAATCTACTTTCTCTAAAAATATTAAAATCCCTCTTTTGTTATGCTTCATTCATTGGTGACCTGTTTTTCTGCGATTTGAATTTTCCGGGTGCCAATACATCCTATTGATGACCTATTTTTCTGCAATCTGGATTTTTCGGGCGCCAATACGCTCTTTTGGGGACCTGTTTTTCCGCAATCTGGATTTTCCGGGCGCCAATACGCTCTTTTGGGGACCTGTTTTTCCGCAATCTGGATTTTTCGGGCGTCAATAAATCCTATTGATGACCTGTTTTTCCGCAATCTGGATTTTTCGGGCGCCAATACATCCTATTGATGACCTGCTTTTCCGCGATTTGAATTCTCCGGGCGCAAATACACCCTATTGGTGATCTTTATTAGAATGTATGACTCAGATAAATAAAAAATCCTGTTCCTATGTTTGGAACAGGATTTTCTGATTCTATGAAAATTCGATAACCGGCTTCTTTAACGCACTCAAAATTAATCCGTGTAACAGCGCTGGCGGAAAAAGTATTGGAAAGCTGAGAATCATCGAAAGCTCATAAAATACATTTGTTTTTCCGCTTGGCTTTCCTTTCAGGCGCGTCCTCAGTCCACTCAAAGGAATGCCGAAAACATTTCCGATCATGATCATCCGGATAGCAGCTAATATACCCCATGCCTTCTCTTGGCCATAGACATCAACAACCCTCTTCCAGGATTCTTCTGTAGGATTTCCCCTCGTATCAGCATAGTGCTGTGCAAACAGGATCGCCTGCATCTCGTCTTTGGGAATGTTCTTGGTCGTGCCTGATAACAGCATTTGTATTTCCTCATTGCTCATCCCTTGCTCCAAGGCAATCTTTGTATGGGCATAGGAACAAACCTCGCAACCATTCACCTCAGTTACTGCCAGCATGATTCGTTCAATGAATTGAGAGGACATTACCTTATTCCTCTTTGCACGCAACAAAAATCTTGCCGTCCGCAACCCTTCGTATAGTGTAAGATACCCTTCTGTCACACTATAAATTTTCTTATATAAAACTTGGCTCATTAAATCTTCCCCTTATATACCCCTATCACTATTATATTACAGGCATTTTCCGGGATATTCCAATAAAATTCATTGGATAAAATTTTAATAGTGATACCTTTTAAGAACATTTCTTAAATTTCCCTTATGCTTATCAAAGTCGAATTGGGAATTATTCAGGATGTAAGCATTCATAGTTAGGTGATCCAGAATACTATACTCTAGTTCCCGCCTTGCTTTTAGGACATCAATTGTGCCCTCCAGCCCGCTTATTTTATTTGAGAGCCCATATCCTTGAGACGTATAATAATGGACAAAACCATTAAGCCAGTCTTCAGGCCGTTCGGTTACTGCCTTGCGGAAGGATTTATCCAAGTCTTCCTGACCCACATAGACTAGCAAAGGGTTAAGAGCTGCTGCTGCCTGTGCAAGCTTTTTTACATAATCAATGGTTATTTCATCTGAACACCCATACTTGACCATGCCGACAGTCACAGGATTTTGAATAAAACAGCACTCGAAAATATAGACTTTTTCATCCACGGCCGCTTGTTTTGCAAATTCTTCCCAGCTCTCCGCAATATTCTCTTCCAGTGGAAGTTCATATACATCTTTTTTAGAAATAGCTGCAAACAATTCGTCTGGAAAACCACTACCTAATTCATTTTTGATCTTCATATATGGGAGCAGACGACGCCCCCTCTTTACGGTTACCCAATCCTGAAAAATCTCGCTGAGACTGCCGCTCTCTATAAGAAGATCTTCAAATTCTTCTTCTGTAAAATAAGCAACACCCTCATAATCTGCTGGATGATCTAAGTTACCTTCCATGTAAAGCTCTGCATTCACACCATTCTCTATGAGGATGTCATGGGTCAATCTCGCGGTTGTCGATTTTCCTGAGCCTGGAAGGCCCTCAACTAAAATCAATTTCGATTTCATTTTATGCACTCCTACAATTCTCTTCCTCACGATAATTCTCCAGTCACGGGTATAAATCCTTTTTGCCGCAAAAAAATAGAGCCTAATCAGATCGATTAAGCTCTCATTGGATATTATTTTTCTTTCTCTTCAAGGTCCTTAATCAAAGTCTTCATTTCGCTAATCTCTTTACGTTGTGCCTCAATAATTTCGTCTGCGAGTTTTTTCACTCGGGGGTCCTCGATTTCGGCACGTTCACTTGTCAGGATGGCGATTGAGTGGTGCGGAATCATCGCTTTCATCCAAGATGTATCATCAACGGTTGTCTGGCTGCGGACCAGGAACAGGGAAACCGCAATCAATAAAGCACTGCCGGCGAATATTCCGATGTTTACTTTCTTGTTTGTATACATTTTCAGCATGAATGAGAGCATAACAATCGCCATCACACCGCCCATGATCAGGGCCATGTAAAGTCTTGTTTCACTGAAGAATACATGATCAATGCTATAGGCATTTAAATACATCAGAATGAACATGATGATGGTGGATGTCAGCACCATCAGGCCAAATCTGCCATAATTATTCTTCATCCTTTTCCCTCCTTTTTACCTGGTTTAATGGTGTTATTATTTGAATACCCTGCTGGCTAATAAATATTCGCCCCATTTGCTGGTTTGCCATTTGTTAAAGGGGGTAAATACGGTTTGGTGTTGAAAGGTATATTTTTACTAAGTTACCTGATTTTTTAACATATTCTTATTAATCGAATAATTTTTAATACACTTTCTTTTAAGCTTAATAATGCCCCAAATACTTTACACACCAACGTTTTACACATTGTCTTCCTAATATTGTTTTTGACAATTCACACTTCGAAAAGTATTCTAGAATAGAAAATAGGGAGGGGTAATCATGTCAAACCATAATAGGCAGGAAATTGTGGATAGTGTACCTCAAACAGGATTCTTCGGACATCCTAAAGGTCTCTTCACACTTTTCTTCACAGAGTTTTGGGAGCGTTTTTCTTACTACGGAATGAGAGCAATCCTCGTATTCTACATGTATTACGAAGTATCAAAAGGCGGCTTGGGGCTTGATGAAACTCTAGCACTTTCCATCATGTCCATTTACGGCTCACTTGTCTACATGTCAGGTATTATCGGCGGATGGCTTGCTGACCGAATCTTCGGTACCTCAAAAGCTGTCTTCTATGGCGGAATCTTGATTATGTTAGGTCATATCGCGCTTGCTATTCCTGGCAGCGTGGCAATGTTCTTCGTATCAATGATCCTGATCGTAATCGGTACAGGGCTATTGAAGCCAAACGTCTCTACTGTCGTCGGTGAAATGTACAGCGAAAAAGACACTCGCCGTGACGCTGGTTTCACAATTTTCTACATGGGTATCAACGCTGGTGCATTCCTTGCGCCACTGATCGTTGGAACAGTATCTGAGGCTTATAACTTCCATTACGGTTTTGCAATTGCCGCAATCGGTATGTTTATTGGACTAGTAGTTTTTGTTCTTACAAAGAAAAAGAATCTGGGTCTTGCTGGTACAGCTGTACCAAACCCGCTTTCACCATCTGAAAAGAAGAAAACTTTCACAACCTTTGCTATAGCAGTTGTTGCTATCGGTATTTTAAGTGCTATTTTAATACCTGCTGGACTTTTAACATTCGAAAGCTTTATTAACCTGGTAACAATTCTTGGTATCTTAATTCCGACTGCATACTTTATCGTTATGTATCGCAGCCCTAAGACAACAGAAGTTGAACGTTCACGCGTTCTTGCATATATTCCGTTATTCCTGGCAGCGGTTATGTTCTGGGCAATCCAGGAGCAAGGTTCAACCATCCTTGCGAACTATGCGGACAAGCGTACACAGCTCGAGTTCGCGGGTATGACCATTTCACCGGCTTGGTTCCAGTCACTGAACCCATTATTCATCATTATCTTTGCACCGATTTTTGCAGGATTCTGGGTGAAGCTAGGTGACCGCCAGCCATCAATTCCGAAGAAGTTCTCATTCTCATTGATGTTTGCAGGGCTTTCATTCCTTGTCATCCTGATCCCGGCATATTTTACAGGTACAAATGCACTGGTAAGCCCATTATGGCTTGTTCTTAGCTATCTGATCGTTGTATTTGGTGAATTGTTGATTTCTCCTGTTGGACTATCAGCAACTACCAAGCTGGCTCCGGCTGCTTTCTCTGCACAAACAATGAGCCTCTGGTTCCTTGCAAGTGCTGCCGCACAAGCAATCAACGCACAGATCGTAAAGTTCTATTCACCTGAAACAGAGATGGCTTACTTCGGTACTATCGGCGGAGCATCCATCGTGTTGGGTATCATCCTGTTCGTCATGTCTCCTAAGATTCAAGGTTTTATGAAGGGTATTAAATAATTCTGTTATAAAAAAGGCGACTCACTCCGAGTCGTCTTTTTTTGCCGGTAAAAATTTTTATTTGAAGTATTTTTTTGATATGTTATAAGCAATAATCTTTTCGTGGAGGGGATGGGAAGTTGACCTATATCCTTTTAGCTATTGGTTTTGCTTTACTCATAAAAGGAGCGGATTATTTTGTCGAGGGCTCCTCAAAGATTGCGACGTTGCTCAGAGTCCCTCCACTATTGGTCGGTTTGACGATTGTCGCGTTCGGAACAAGCTCACCTGAAGCGACCGTCAGTATCATTGCCGCAATGGAAGGCAGCAGCGAGGTTTCTCTCGGTAATGTCATAGGGAGCAATATTTTCAATATCACTCTTGTTGTCGGCATCACAGCAATGATCAATCCGCTTGCAGTTGAAACAATGACAATTCGTAAAGAAATACCGTTCACCATGCTGGCTAGTGTAGCGCTTGCAGTAGTTGCCAATGATATTGCGCTCCAGACGGCAAACACCAATTTAATTGGCAGAAGCGAAGGACTCATCCTGCTTCTCTTCTTTATGATTTTCCTGTATTACATCATTGAAGTTGCCTTGAATAACCGTGAGCCGGCACCGGCTGTGGCTGAAGTAACCAGCCAGCTAACTTGGGGAAAGAATATCCTCTTTACGCTTGCTGGTCTCGCGGCGATTATCTTTGGCGGTGACCTGGTAGTTGATAATGCAACCCAAATCGCCCTTTCCTTTGGGATGAGCGAGACTCTTGCTGGCTTGACGATTGTTGCCGTCGGTACCTCATTGCCCGAATTAATTACATCGATTACAGCCGCTTTGAAAAAGAAAAGCGAAATCGCACTCGGCAATATTGTCGGAAGCAATATCTTCAACATCCTATTCGTACTGGGGACATCAGCAACAATCGCACCACTCGCAGTCAATGATAAAATTTTTACCGATATCGCCTTGATGATTATTTTGACAGCGGTCCTGTTGATTTTCTCAAGATCTAAATTCAAGATTTCAAAAATAGAAGGAGCCATACTTGCAGCTGTTTATATTGCATATTTGGTTTATATTATTTTGCGGAATTAAAAGAATGGAAAGGGCCTGCGATGTTGAAAGCAGGTCCTTTCCATTTATGTTCTATATACTTTCCATTTTGTTTAAGTTTGCGTCTTTCCGATAGCTGATGATTGTCAGGTTATCGTTAATGACTTTTAAATCTCCAGTTCGGGTATATCCCATCTTTTCATACAAATAGCAGTTGCGCTTCTCGGTAAGAATCGTATCCAGCTCCCATACATCCGCTTCCGGGTACATGAGTTCCAGCCGTTTCATGACTTCCTGGGCAATGCCATTATTATGGTGTTTTTCTAGGATGTTTATAATATGCAATCTCATCAACCCTGGGGACTTTTCATATACAAAGACACTTCCTGCAAGTTCACCTTCGAAGAGAATTTTAAAATATTCTCCACGTTCGAATCTTGCAGAGAATCTCTCCATCGTCTGGGTTACCGGGCTAGTTTCATGATCATTATATTTTTTATATAAAGGCATGAATACTTCTTTTTGCAGAGCTAAAAGTTCGTCAGCATCATCCACTGAAGCTTTTTTGAGAGCGATACTGGAATTGGCCATTTCAAATAATAAGTCAAAATAGTTAAACGGGATGAACTCACCTGTCTCTACCATTTCCCTTATTTCCGCTTCACTCGCCCATTTTGCATCGGCGACTTCCTCTTCCTGAAGATGCAAATCCTCAAGTGCGACATTTTGCCTGATGAGCCAGATATCATCGAAGCCTTGCGAGAATTTTACAGTGAATAATCGTTCGCCTTTTTCAATATCGAGGTCGATCCCAAGCTCTTCTTTTGCCTCCCGGATGGCTGCTTGCTCACTGTTATCGCCCATAACCGCAGATCCCGCAGCAGAACAGTCCCACATGTCCGGAAAACCGATCTTCCACGGCTGCCTCTTTTGGATCAGAAACTGGCCATCATCATTGATAATCCAAACATGGACAACAAGATGATAATCCCCCGCCTTCATTTCTTCCCCTCTTTTATGTATGCGGTCAGTCAAATGCCTGTATTGATCGTAAATATTCCATAATTCCATGGAAGTCACCTCCCTTATAAATTTGTTCTATTATTATACAGCCAAAATAGTAAATTTTGTGAATTTATACCAATTTTTCCGACAAAAAAAGAACCCAAGCACGCAGCTTGGATTCTTTCAAAATTATTTAGGCATATAAATGGATGAACCAGGACCGATGTCGATACCTAACAGCATCCAGATGATCAACATTGCTACCCATGCGATTGTCAGGGCGATTGAGTACGGAAGCATGGTTGCGATCAGTGTACCGATACCAACCTTCTTGTCGTACTTTTGCGCAAACGCGATGACGATTGCGAAGTAAGGCATTAATGGTGAAATGATGTTCGTTGTTGAGTCAGCGATACGATAAACAAGCTGAGTGAACTCCGGTGTGTAACCGATTTGCATCATAATCGGTACGAATACCGGCGCCATGATTGCCCACTTAGCAGAAGCACTGCCGATGAACAGGTTGATGAATCCAGAAATGACGATGAACGCCAGGATTAACGGAATTCCTTTGAAGCCTGTGCTTTCTAGCAGTTCTGCACCGTTTACAGCCAGTACCAATCCAAGGTTCGATTCCTTGAAGTAGGCAACGAATTGAGCGGCAACGAACGCAAGCACGATGTATGAACCCATCGTTGCCATCGTGTCAGATAGCTGATCTGCCACATCCTTGTCATCCTTGATTGATTTCGTGATTCGCCCGTAGACAAAGCCTGGGACGAAGAATAGGATCAAGATGACTGGGACTAGTGAGTGGAAGAATGGAGCATTGATAATGTTCTCTTCCCCACCGCGAAGTGGTCCCCATTCAGGAATAACAAGCAATGCGATGCCGATCGCTGTGATGATGATCGAAATTAAAGCACCCCATAGACCTTTCTTTTCGACAGCAGATAAATATTCAACCTCTTCCTTTACATCGCCTTTGAATGTACCAAGACGCGGTTCAACGATTTTATCTGTTACCAATGTTCCGACAATTGTGATCAAGAATACAGAAACAACCATGAAATAATAGTTCATCGCATAGTTGATGTTTTCAGCATAAGCCGGATCAAAAATCGCTGCAGCATCTTGCGTGAGTCCGCCCAAAAGCGGGTCCAATGAAGTCAGAAGCAGGTTCGCACTGAATCCGCCGGATACACCAGCGAAGGCAGCAGCCAAACCAGCAAGCGGATGTCTTCCAAGACCTGCGAACAGAACCGCTCCTAGTGGTGTCAAGACAACATAACCAGCGTCAGCTGCCATACTGGACATAACGCCCCCGAATACTAGGGCAGCAGTCAATAATTGCTTAGGAACGGAAGTAACAAGACCGCGCAATGCAGCACTGATCAATCCAGTACGTTCCGCAATCCCAATTCCCAGCATCGTTACAAGGACTGTTCCCAGCGGAGCAAAGCCAGTGAAGTTGGTGACAGCACTTTCAAATAGATAGGCGATCCCTTCCTTGCTTAACAAGTTCTTAACTGTTAAAAATTCCCCTTCGTTCATAGGATCTGCCACTTTTACACCCATCGAGGAGAAAACTGCAGATAGTAAGACGACCATCACGGAAAAAATTGCAAACAGCGTGACCGGATGAGGCAATTTATTTCCCACACGCTCAATCACATCAAGTGAACGCAAAATAAAACCTTTTTTATTTGTCGTTTCCAAGAGAGGACCTCCTTAAAATTAATATAAATATTCAGACAAATAATAGCATAAGACTTTTAACATTATAGATGGTGTCTACGCTAATATAAAGAGAAAACCTATAAGGCGGAATAGTAAAATTGTTGGTAAGATTCAGAAGCTGTAGAGTGGCGAAATAATAGGGACTAGAAAGACATTGAACCATTTTAGTAGAGTAAAAGGTTACAAAAAAAAGAAGCATGTTCACCATGCTCCTTCAGCGTCTATTTCACTCTTTTCCGTCTCATCCATTGCGTTGCAGCCCATTTGTCGCCGATGACAACTGGCGCTCCGCCATGCAAGGTCAAGTCGTTCAAGTCTTGATTGTCATAGAAATATTCAAAATAAACGGCACTGCCCTTTTGTGGGGACACCGAGAAATTGAGCTTAGGGAAATAAGTTTCTCCACCCTGCTCGACATCATTCAGGTACATGACAAGTGTACTGATCCTCGGGTTACTTACATTTGACGCGAAAAAGTCAAAGTGCGCTTTATACTCCTGGCCAATTTTATAATTTAAGATCTGCAGTCCTTCGCCATGTTCGTTCGGAATGCCCATAATTTGTGAAATTCTTCTTTCAACTCGCGCAACAACGTCATTTTCAGCTTCTTCAATAAACGTGCTGCTGCTCGTCCTCAGTTCATCAACTTCCCGGGTATTCCCGATTTTCGAGCGCTGCAGCTTGTCCTTTGACAGCTTCATAAGCTCGTCGCACTCTTCGTCACTTAGTACATTTCCCAAAATGACGATTAACGGTTCTTCCATTCTAGCAATAATGTTGATTTCACGGTCCTCGGTTTTGATTTTGTTTCCGATATGATTAAAAATCGTAGGTTCTTTCACTACAGCATCCATTATCAACTTTCATCAACCTCTTAATAATAAATTTTTCCAAAAATTAGATTGATATATAAACTAAAGCATCATTATCTTTATGTTCCCTTGTTTCCTCCTGTAATTCAAAATGGATGACAAAACCGAATCTCAAACTCTATTCAATTTTCAATTTATTTTACAACGCGGAAAGGTGTTTTACTATCTTTTTTTATACCCATATAAAAAAAGAGAGCATTATACTCTCTTTACTTTTCCAAGCGTATTATGAGGAAGTCAGCATCCGAGAATGCCTTCCGAAGGAGTTTCCTTGCTTCAGCATGCTCCCAGAACAGCGCTGTATCAAGACTAATGGACCCGCTCTCCAGTGCGTCTGAAATATCCCATAATTCTTGTTTGATCTCCGGGTCTTCCGTCGCTAAGATAACCCTTTGGATAGAATCAAGCAAATCCTTCCCAGACGGCTGTATCATCACTCCGGACCACCGCCCTTTTCCTGCGACAAGCGCTTAGCTTCTTTCAGGAATTCTTCATTTGTCAATTCACCAGCAAGAACCTTCCTAACAAGTTCTGTGTGATATTCTTCCACCTTAAACCCGGATAATTCCAATGAGGCTTTTGCATTCCTCATCGCCTGTTCTATTGAGTCCGCCATGTGACAGCCGCACCTCCGCCCTCCCCGGACACCTTCCATAGCTGGGTAACGATTAGCACAATAAAAGAAGCCGACAGCGCGCTCAACTTGTGGCTGATGACATATTTCTCATACCTTTCCCAATCCATTTATAGCTCTCCTGTCTTTCCAGGTTAAAAACAAGGAGAATCCCTGTATTCATCAGGATTCTCCCTATACCTACAATTTTATATATCTATCATATAATCTGTTGCTAACATCGGCAATCAATTCTTTGAGCTCAAGTTGACTGGCCCACTCTACAGGTACAGCATCTAAACCATAGCACGCCCCCAGAATATTCCCGCAAATCGCGCCTGTTGAGTCACTGTCGCCATCATGATTGACAGCCAGGAACAAAGCCTTCTTGAAATCAGTTTCCTTCAAGGAACAGTACAGCGAAATCGCCAGCGCTTCCTCCGCTACCCAGCCCTGGCCAAGCTTTGATATCGCGATCTCCGGACTCTCTCCGCTACTAGCAAGTTGAATCGCATCCTCCAGTGCCGTCAATGTTTCATCATGCTGCGGGTACTCTTTTAAAATCGCCATTGCACTCTTGGTACTCTCGGTAATGTTTTTACCATTGAGCAACTCAGCGACTATTACAGCAAGTGAACCGGCTGCTAAATAACCCGACGGATGCCCGTGTGTTATCGCCGCTACCTCGGCAGCCACCTTGAATGCTTGTTCAGGATTTCTATGTAAAAATAAACCGACCGGCGCAACCCGCATGACGCCGCCGCAGCCCTTGCTATCGTTAATCGGCCTCTCCATCGTTCCCATTTTATTACTCTCAAGCGCCGACAAGCACGTGTTTCCAGGTGCTCTTGCTGAGAACAGTTCCTTATGCGCTAAAATGCTTCCATTCTCCTCATGAGGCTGAGGGTCAAGCAGCCAGTCGTAATGTTCATCCGGCAAACTCTTTGTCTGAGTATACAGCCAGCGGAGATAAGATTGATAGATTCCGCTCCCCGCATAGCTGCCAATCCCACGCTCGCTCATCCGGTCATAAGCCCAAATCAAACCATCTGCCGTGAACAGTGTCATCTGGGTATCATCCGAGACCAGCGCTTTACCGGAATAAGGATTCAATTCCAAATCCGTGATTCCCTCTTCACCAAACTTCGCTTTGATTTCATCAAGCTTCATAAACTCAACCGTATACCCAAGTGCATCACCAATCGCCCCACCAAGCAAGGGCGCCTTAAAAAGATCTTTTTTTGACATAGGGACTCCTTTGGCATTTAATTTATTGTTACTATTCTCCAAACCACCAATCAACTCCTGCCCATTTGTCATACAACCTCATACTAACCACTTAATACATTTGGTGACAGGCACTGAACATCTTAAACACTCTGCCCCATCCAGAGTTTCGTCAAATCCTCATAGCCAAAATATGTGAATACTGCATTCTTATTTTATTGGCAGCAGTGTTTCAGAATTACTGTATAAAAAAAAGAGGAAAAACCCCGTTTTGAAGGTTATTTTCCTCTTTTTTCATTTCAAGTCTGAAGAATCATCATAGTCGTAGCGGAAGCCATCTGTTTGATTAGAAATGCGTTCGTTCTTTTTGTTTTTCACGTTCTGCTCAATTTGATTCTTGTCTTGCTGTTTTTTATTAGACTTCAACAAATTTTGCCTCCTTTTTGCTCCCTATTATCCCAAGTCACTTCCCCTTATATTCATAAGACTGAATATAGTGGAAAGACTAGGAGTACAAATCCTTTCATCCGAGGCTAATCATGGAGCGCAACTACGCAATCGACTATATCAAATTTTTTGCCATCCTGGCAGTCGTCATCATTCATACATTCCCCAGCAATGACCAAGTGGGCTATTTCGTTCTTGATAACCTTTCAAGGTTTGCTGTCCCATTTTTCTTTGCCGCTTCTGGCTATTTGTTCAGTCTTAAAGTAAGCAGTAATCCCGATTCCTTCTCTTACTTTAAAAAATATGTAACAAAAATCCTTAAGATATATGTTAGCTGGCTCATTTTCTATGTTGTTTATGATGTATTAAGAATAATAGTGGCCCATGAAAACAGCAAAGCTGAACTAGCAAAGTATATAGATAATATGACTGCTCTTAATCTTTTTTATTACGGTCAGGGAACAAGCGGTTATCAGCTGTGGTTCGTTATTTCGCTTGTATGGAGTATCGCGATTTTATATCTTTTTCACAGGTTGAAAAGAGTGAGGCTGCTTTTGATGATCTCTTTTTGCTTAAACCTATTAGGTCTATTTGGACAGTCATATTCCATATTTGAAGAGCTGCCAGTGAGCACAACCCGGGCCGCTCTCTATATCAGCCTGTTCTATACAGTTCTTGGATTCTGGCTTGCGACTATTCAATCTTGGCAAAGATTTAGCGGAAAGATATATTTTAACTTGTTTTGTTTTTTTGCCCTCCTCCAGGTTTCAGAAGGTTATTGGCTGAAGAGTTTAGATTCCAAACCTGGAGAATACTTTTTTACGACGATTTTTCTTACCTTATCTCTATTCCTATACGCACTAAGCAATCCCCATCTCGGAAAGGGATTGTTGATCACTAAAATAGGAGGAAACTCTCTCGGAATATATGCCATTCATGTATTCTTTATTGATATGATTGATATTTTGTTTGAAACAATCGGTCTGGAGCCAGGCACCCACTACTTGCTGATGAACTTAGTGGATGCGCTTCTTGTTTTTGTTTTATCGTATACCACATATAAGCTTATACAGTCTGCAAAGTATAAGTTAGTAAATAGAGCCTAATTCCATCACGGATCAGGCTCTGCTTTCTGTAATAATAATCCCCCTGGCAAACCTGAAGTCCTTATTTTTCCTCAATCAAGTCCCTCTCCAGCCTCTCCAAAACCCGTCTCTTCTGATATAACATTGTCGCAGTTTCGGCAAGGTCGCTCACCATCGACCGGTTAGCGAAGGCACCGAACACAATTCCGGCTACCGGCACCATCTGGAGCAGCTTTTTCCAGCCGAACGATTCGGTGTAGGTTAGCGTCACTTCACGCCAGCCCTGCAATTGGGAGATGACTTCTCTTGATTTATTTTCATTGTTAAAATCGATCAATTCATTTAATATGGCTTGTTTTCCAACGACATCCGCTGAAGAAAACTGCAAGCATTTAATGATAAATACACGTTCCTTCTTATCTCTTGGATCATACCCATGGATAATCGCAATATCCTGGATTGTTTTTAGCGAGAGAGCCAGCACAGCAGGAATATCAATCGCCAGCGTGAAAATTCCTCCGATTCCCGTACTTGCGCCCTGGATCGTCGCTGCCTTCTTCCGCTGCTCGCCAAGGGCCAGTGATGCTATCTTCATTTCTTCCACCGGAACGCGCTCCATATCAGTAAGCTGGCTGACTCTCCTGCCAGTCTTCTTCTCGAAAAATTGAAACACAGACTTCTCGGTTGTTAAATATTGGCCGCCGGTTTGAATGTAGCTTCCCAGCTCATCAAGCAAGATCCCAACCTTCTCCTGAATGAACTTTGGCGTGAACCGGTCAAGCATCTTGAAGGGCAGACGGGTCAGGCGCTCCCAAAACCAAAGCCCCTTTTGGTCCTTCTCCCATTTTTCTATTTCCTTCAGTTCATTCAATAAGTAGTCCCGTGAATCCATCTGCTTCATCCACCTGTCATTTTTGATACTATATTAACGGTTAACATCATAGGAAGGTTTCACTTTAGTTCAATGTTATAGAATTCTTTTGCGAGATCCTTGAAGCGTTCCGAGTCTATCTCCTCTTTCTTAACACCATCTTCCGTCCACTGTGTAAAACTAGTTTCCGTTAACACCATGCTTCCATTTGCCGTCACTCTAGTCAGCAAGGGCTTCTTATTGAATGGGGACTGCGGGTGCTCCGTTATGATTTTCTTCATTTCAGATAAATCACTGACATTCCCAACCGGCTCCCTTGAATCAAAAGCGTATCCAATTCGCCAATCAGAATCCTTATACTTCAGCTTCATCTCTAAAATGTAATCTCCAAACTCACTATCATGTTGTTTAACACGGAAATCCCCATTAGGAGAACTAATCTCTGTCCCATCCATCGGCACCGGCCTTAACGGCAAATTCCCGCCAAAACCTGTATCGACCAGAAATCTTCCCCCCTCTTCCTTCAATAAAATCGCAGCATGCGTCCTGCCTGTTGGACTAAAACCTTTAAAATCAGGAACGTATACTGACCCACGAATCAGCTGGACATCAAGCCCATTCTCTTTTAAAAATAAATAGAGGATGCCGTTCAAGTCATAGCACAGGCCGCCTTCATTCCTCTGGATGATTTTCTCAACCAAATTATCCTCATTCAATTCATTTAAATCACCAGAAAGCGTGCACAGGTTTTCAAATGGGATTGTAGCCGCGGTCTGTTCAAGAATTTCATCCATTTTTGCTAATGTGACAGGCGCTGAGATAGACAGCCCGATCCTCTCACGGAATAGCTGGTTTAGATTATTCATTTTTCAATACCTCTTTCGTTAAGCTATCTATCGTAAAGATACATGATTTTTTCTTAAAAAAGCAGACATTTCAGATAGGCCTTATTAATCATTTTCTATCATTTTAATATATTTATTCCGACATTTTTCTTCGCATTCAATTAACTTTTCAAGAAAATAGTATAAAAACTGACAATCTCCTTATACTTTAAACCTATTACCTTATCAAGCTGTGTAGTAATTTGGCACTATATAAATACAAACAGCCTGACCTACAGCCATTGCTGGCTAGATGAAAGTATTGTAAAATTAAGAAGATAATTAATTGCAAGCGCTTGCATGATTTGGGGTTTTAATTTTTTTACCTAGTTGTGCAAACGGTTTCACTTAGATTCCTTAATAATAGAAAGGAGGACATTTTTCTACTACTCTAGCTACATCATTTAATCTAGGGAGGAAAAAATCCGTATGAGAAAAAGCACAAAACGCAGTTTTTCTATTTTCATGACGGCGATCATGATCTTGAGTTTGTGGCTTCCTTTTGTACCTGCCCCGCAGGCTAAAGCTGAAGGAGAGACCGAAACATCAGAATCGACTGACCGCAAAGTTCGCTTTATTTACATTCGTGAAGACCAAAACTTTGGAGAATGGAATATATGGACCTGGAATACGGGGGTACAAGATGGCCAGGTTGATTTTACAACAAAGGAAGGCAGCAAAGCTGTTGTTGATATCCCCGTAGGCCCAGATACTTCACAGATGGGCTTTGTTCTTCGCAGTACTTATAACTGGGATACTGCACAAAAGGAATTTGGAGACCGTTTTATCAACGTCAACAAAAACGATTCCATTACAAAAGCATTCATCACAAGTGGTGTAGAACAAATTCGCATCGTTCCCGATGGATCTGCTCCAGTCATTGATAATGGAAAGGCAACTTTCTTCTATCGTGATAAAGAGCTTTTCGCTAACGATGCAATGAGCACGGTTGAAAAAGTAGAATTGAAGTTCAATGGCGAAACCCTTCCAATGACGTACGAGCCAGAGAATGAGAGATTCGTAGTTTCATATGGAAACATACCGAATGGAACAAATGAGTACACGTATCTCGTAACAAAAGATGGCGTTACGAATGAAGTAACCGACCCATACAATACAGTTGATGGTGTATCAAAAGTTACCTACGCTAAAGCTGAACTTACTGTTTCAGGCTCTGTCCATCCGTCAGAAATTGATTACAACCAGAACGCTGTGTTGTCTGTCGATGTGCAGGGACTAGATGACGGCGTTGAAATCAGCAAAATCACTGCAGATGTCTCTGAACTAGGTGGATCTAGTGCTCTTGAAATCGACCCATCTTTAAAAGAAGTGACAATTGCCGTCGATGACAATGTAACAGCAGGCAAAAAATCGATTCCACTAACAGTTACCGATTCATTCGGAAATGCACATAACGCTTCAGTAACAGTGGATGTGAAAACAAGACAGTCCGTTGGTGAAAATGATTTTGACTGGGATGAGTCCATCATTTACTTCATGCTGACTGACCGTTTCTTTGATGGGGATTCATCTAACAATGATCCTTACAATCAGAATTACGAAAATAAAAATGATCGTGGCACATACCAGGGCGGCGATTTTAAAGGAATTACCCAGAAGTTAGATTACCTGGATGAGCTAGGTGTTAACACAATCTGGATCAGCCCGATTGTCGAGAACATCAAGTACGATGTACGCTCCACTGATGAGCATTCCTATTATGCATATCATGGCTACTGGGCCAGCAATTTTGGCCAATTAAACCCGCATTTCGGGACAATGGCAGATTTCCATGAGCTGATCGATGCTGCTCATGACCGTGGCATCAAGATCATGGTAGATGTTGTATTGAATCATACAGGCTATGGCTTAAAAGACATCGATGGTTCTATGGAAAATCAGCCAGCTGGATATCCAACAGATGAAGAGCGCAGCACATTCAGCAACCTGCTTCGCCAGGGTTCCAATGTTGGTGATGATGAAGTCGTCGGTGAGCTGGCAGATCTTCCTGACTTTAAAACAGAGGATCCAGAAGTACGCCAGCAAATCATCGATTGGCAGACAGACTGGATTGAAAAAGCAACAACAGGAAAAGGCAACACAATCGACTACTTCCGTGTGGATACAGTGAAGCACGTTGAAGATGCAACATGGATGGCATTCAAGAACGCGATCACTGAAAAAATGCCTGAACATAAGATGATTGGCGAAGCCTGGGGTGCAAGTGCTAATGACGATTATGGTTACCTAGAATCAGGCATGATGGACTCGCTGCTCGATTTTGACTTTAATAATATTGCTCATTCATTTGTAAGCGGGAATCTGAAAGCCGCTAATGATGCGTTAATATCAAGAAATACAAAAATTGATAACACGGCAACTTTAGGCCAGTTCCTGGGAAGCCACGATGAAAATGGATTCCTATTTGATGCGGGTAATGACGAAGGCAAGCTAAAAGTTGCTGCTTCCCTGCAGGCAACAGCAAAAGGCCAGCCGGTCATTTACTACGGTGAAGAACTTGGACAATCTGGAGCAAATAACTATCCGCAATACGACAACCGTTATGATCTAGCATGGGATCAGGTTGAAGGCAATGATGTCCTTGCACACTATAAGAAAATTTTGAACTTCAGAAGCGATAATTCTGAAGTGTTCGCTAAAGGAAAACGTACAGCAATCGGCGGCACGGACGCTGATAAGTTCATGTTTTTTGCTAGAAAGTACGGAAATGAAGCTGCATATGTTGGCTTGAACGTTGCTGACGCTGCAAAAGAAGTCACCTTGACTGTTGATGGTGAAAACGCAGTTGTGACAGACCACTATTCAGGCAAAACATATTCTGCTGCTGATGGGAAAGTAACATTAACAATTCCAGCAAAAGCTGATGGCGGTACTGTTTTACTAACAGTTGAAGGCGGCACGATTACAGCTGCTGCATCTGCTGGTACTGGAGATGGCGGCGGAGATGGAACTGTTGAGCCAATCCCTGCGAACCATGTCCGTATCCATTACAAGCGTGATGACAACAACTATGAAAACTTCGGTGCATGGCTGTGGAACGATGTAGCCTCCCCTTCTGCCAACTGGCCGACTGGCGCTACAATGTTCGAAAAAACGGACAGCTATGGCGCATACATTGACGTCGAGCTTGCAGATGGCGCAAAGAACATCGGCTTCCTCGTCATGGATGTAACAAAAGGTGATGCTGGCAAAGACGGCGGCGACAAAGGCTTTACCATCACTTCACCAGAAATCAATGAAATTTTCATCAAGCAAGGCGATGACAAGGTTTACACTTACGAACCAGTCAACCTTCCTGAAAACACTGTCCGCGTCCACTATGTACGTGACAACGCTGATTATGAAAACTGGGGGCTTTGGAACTGGGGCGATGTCGCAGCACCTCCTCAGAGCTGGCCTGCAGATGCTGCTTCATTCAATGGAACAGACCGCTATGGGGCGTATGTTGACATTCAGTTGAAGGAAAATGCGAAAGAAATTGGTATGATTACTCTAAACAAGACAAATGGCAACAAAGATGGCGGAGATAAGAACTTCAATCTCCTGGACAAATACAACCACGTCTGGGTTAAACAAGGCGATGACAATGTCTATATCTCACCATACTGGGAGCAGGCTACAGGCCTGACATCTGCTGAAGTGATTTCCGCGGATACGATTTTACTGAGCTTTACCATGACTGACGGTTTAACAGCTGAAGACTTAAAGTCGACACTGGAGATTAAAGACGCAGACGGTACAAACGTTGAGATTGAAAGTGTGAAGATTGCAGGAGACAAAAAAGTAGAAGTAAAAGCTCACTTAGATCTTGAAAAACTTCCTTTGTCCATCACGTATTCGGGCAGAACTGTTTCTGCTTCATCGGGCTGGAGAATGCTTGATGAAATGTTTGCTTACGACGGCGATGACCTGGGTGCCACTTACAAAGACGGCTCAGCTACATTGAAGCTTTGGGCTCCTAAAGCAAGCAAGGTTGTGGCGAACTTCTTTAACAAGGACAATGCAGCTGAGCAAATTGGCAGCATTGAGTTAACAAGGGGTGAAAAAGGTGTCTGGTCTGCTGACGTTGCTCCTGGTGAGCTGAATGTAACCGACCTTAAGGGTTATTTTTACCAGTATGAAGTGACAAATGATGGAGTGACCAAGAAGGTTCTTGATCCTTACGCAAAATCAATGGCAGCCTTTACAGTGAATACGAAGGGCGAAGCTGGACCTGACGGTGACACCGTTGGTAAAGCAGCGATTGTTGACATGAACGAAACAGATCCTGAGGATTTCGATCATGCAAAAATCAAAGGCTATGAAAAGCGTGAAGATGCAGTCATTTATGAGGTTCATGTCCGTGACTTTACATCTGACCCTTCTATCGAAGGTGATTTGGACGCTAGATGGGGTTCTTACAATGCCTTCGTCGACAAGCTGGATTATATTAAAAAGCTTGGCGTAACGCACGTTCAATTACTGCCTGTCATGGCGTGGTATTATGGTGATGAAACGAAGATGGGCCAAAGAGAACTTGACTACTCTGCTGGCGGCAACGAATATAACTGGGGCTATGACCCACACAGCTACTTCTCGCCAGATGGCGCATATTCAGAAGATGCAACAGATCCTGAATTACGCGTAAAAGAACTGAAAATGATGATTGATGCGATCCATGATGCTGGAATGGGTGTCGTCCTTGACGTTGTTTACACTCATATGGCACAAGCCAGCCAGCTGAATGATATCGTTCCTGACTACTATGCGTTCCAGGACGCACAAGGAAACTTCCTTGGCGGCTTCGGAAACAACCTGGCAACTAGCCACAAAATGGCTGAAAAGCTGATGGTAGATTCAGTGAAATACTGGTTTGAAGAATACAAGATTGACGGAATGCGTTTCGATATGATGGGTGACGCAACCTATCCTGCAGTACAGAACGCGTACGATGCAGCTGCATCTGTAAATCCTGATGCATTGTTCATCGGTGAAGGCTGGAGAACATTTGCTGGCCATATCGCCGAGCCTGAACTTGCAGGCATGGGTGCTGACCAGGATTGGATGGATAAAACAGATGATGTTGGTGTATTCTCTGATGAAATCCGTAACGAATTGAAATCAGGCTTCGGCTCAGAAGGTGAGCCTCGATTCCTGACTGGCGGCGCAAGAGATATTAATACAATCTTCAACAACATCAAAGGCCAGCCTGGCAACACAGCTGACGACGATCCTGGCGACATGGTCCAATACATCGCAGCGCATGATAACCTGCCGCTGTACGATGTTATTGCGCAGTCGATTAAAAAGGATCCTGCCAAACCTGAGAACAATCTTGAGATCCACAAGCGCATTCGTCTTGGAAACTCCTTGATTCTGACGTCACAAGGCACTGCTTTCCTTCACGCAGGCCAGGAGTACGGAAGAACGAAGCAATGGAAAGGTGAAGATGTCCCTGAGCAGAAGTATCACGAATTGACGGATGAGCAAGGTGAGTCATTCGGCTACTTCATCCACGATTCATATGATTCTTCCGATGCGATTAACATGTTTGACTGGCAAAAAGCAACAAACAAAAAGGAATACTCAGTCAATACCACAACACAGGCTTATACAAAGGGTCTGATTGAGCTGAGAAAATCAACGAACGCTTTCCGCCTCGGCGAAAAAGAACTCGTTGACCAGAACGTAAGATTACTAGACTTGCCTGAAATCAACGATAACGACTTAGTCATCGCATACGAAAACGTATCTACCGATAAGACTGGTACGTACTATGTATTCGTCAATGCTGATATGAAAGCTCGTACGTTAACTTTAGGAGACCTTGACTTATCTAAAGCAAAGGTTCTCGTTGACAATGACGAAGCTGGCAAGACCCCTGTATCAAAGAAATCTGGCTTTAATTTAACAAAAGACCAATTGACACTTGATCCGCTTACTACAGTTGTGATTAAGGTGGACAAAAAGGGCAAGAAGAAATAATTTTCACACGGCAGGTATCATCTTTACCAGATGGTACCTGTCGTTATTTTTGCCTCAATAGTTTACTAACATCAGCATCAAGGGTATCATTATTATCACAACAAGTACGCCTAAGGAGAATCGGATGCTAGATTACAGATTGTATAAGGGCCGCGGCTCGGAGTATATTGTTCTGCTGCACGGAATTGGCGGGAACTCGAATATTTTTTACAAGCAGCTAAAACCATTCCTGAAAAAATATAATATAGTCGCGATTAACATGCCCGGGCATGGGAAGTCACCTGACATAGATTCCTATAAGGGCAGGTTTTCTTTTGATTTGATTATCAGCGAGATTCTCAAGATAATGGACCACCTCTCGATCCGCAAGGCCCATTTTGTCGGCGTTTCGCTGGGAACGATCATCGTCCATCATCTGCTGCAGACAGAACCCGGACGTGTGAGATCAGCAGTCCTTGGAGGGGCGATCACCCGATTAAACCTTTTTGGAAAATCACTGATCAAACTCGCCTGGTTAATAAGGAACTTCATTCCATTCATGTGGCTGTACCGCATACTGGCATGGATTCTGATGCCTCGTGGAAACCATAAAGGCTCAAGAAGATTTTTCATCCAGGAAGCCTATAAGATGAAACGAAAAAATTTCCTCGCGTGGTATCCTCTTGCCGGAGATGTCGAAACCACCTATAGCAATGTGCAGGAAAAAAGCGCAGATGTCCCAAAGCTTTATATCTCAGGTGCTGAGGACCATATGTTTGTCAGGGAAGTAGCTGAAGACCTTCGCGGGGATGAAAGCTCCGAGCTGATGATTCTTGAGCATTGCGGCCATGTCTGCAATATTGAAAAAGCCGAAGAGTTCAACGAGCTGTCACTCGAATTCATGGATAAGCATGAAATCAAACAAGCCAATATTAGTTAGACAGAAAAGCGTAAGTGCCTTGCTCAGCCCCGACAAGCGCTGTCCGCCTAAAACCGCCACGTCCTGTGGCTGGCGGATCAGCACATCGTGTGCCACAGAGGACCGACCGGTGAAGTCGCACTTTGACTTCATTGGGCGGACCGAAATAGAAATGTATAGCCTACTGTCCAGAAACGCAGAAACTNNGCCGGCGGAGTTGAAGTTTCGAAGTTTCTAGGAGGCGGCACTAGACAAGCGACTCGAGGGGCTAGGCGCTGGAGCTAGGCACTAATCTAAGTGCAAAAGTCTATACTTTTAAAATGATAAAAATAGGGAATGAGCTAAGCAGCTCATTCCCTTTGTTTGTTGACGAATTAATAATAGGCTCTTTTCTCAAACTTTGTTGCTATTTGACTACAAAATAGGATTTAATGACCTATTTTTCGTAAAGTTGACTCTTTTGTGAGAAAAGAGCATGCAAACTTAATACCGACCTGCCAAATGGTTTTATATCACGTTAAAATCGGCTTTAGGATTTTAACAACAATCTTTACAAAAACAGCCTAATAATAAAACGGATATCTAGGCGGCGGGCAGCACGGGTAAACTGGCGGATATGGAGGATAGAAAGGTCGCGGATAAAATAACGCTCCGCCTAACAAACCACCAGCCAAACCACCTAAAAACGGCAATCCAAAGCCCCAGCCGATAAACCTCTGATCCTGCGAACGATAAGGATGTCTGTATGCACGCATACGGCTTACCTCCCTCTTCTCTTTTTGTATTCACTAACTTTATATGCGTTTATCACGACTTTGGCTTGGGCGAATGCACCTGTATAAGGAATGAAGCCTATTGGAGACTGCTTTGGTAAGTGCTCCAATAGGCTTTATTGGTTACCTCTTTTTCCAAAAACTCGATTTCCCGGGCGCCGATACTGCACAAAAAAAGAAGCATAAGAACGCTCATCGTCCTCATGCTTCTCCCTAATTTAAATTTTAAACTTCGCAACCATCTCTCTCAGGTTCTCTGCAAGCCGTGCGAGTGATGCGGATGAGGAAGCGACTTCTTCCATGGAAGCCAGCTGCTCTTCTGTTGCGGATGCGATTTCTGCTGTACTTGCAACGGAGCCGCGGGCGATTTTGGTTACCTCATCGATTGAGGCGTTCACCTGCATGACACTCGCTGACATCTCCTCTGAAATTGCGGAGACTTCCTGGATTTCCGAACTGACATTTTCGATAGATTTTAGAATCTCGTCAAATGTCTTTCCAGTGTCTTCTACCAGCAAAGTTCCCTCGGAAATTTCCGCAGTTCCTTTGTTCATCATTTCAACGACCTGATGGGTTTCTTTTTGAATCACTTCAATCAATCCGGAAATCTGACTTGCGGACTGTCTTGAGAGCTCAGCAAGCTTTCGGACTTCATCGGCGACGACCGCGAATCCTTTTCCATGCTCACCGGCTCTTGCTGCTTCAATTGCTGCGTTCAGGGCCAGCAAGTTGGTCTGGTCGGCGATTCCGGTAATGACCTCAATGATTTTTCCGATCTCAGCCGATTTGCGATCCAGATCTTTGATGACTGCATTCGTTTCGCTTGTCGTATGATTGATCGTTTTCATCTTCTCAATCACTTTTTCCAGAGATTCATGTCCAAGCATGGCCTGTTTCGTCGTATCAGCTGCAGACTCTGCTACGGTCGATGTCGTGACGGCAACCCGTTGGATTCCTTCAGACATTTCTTCTACTGCCCTCGCACTTTCCTCCGTATTCTTGCTTTGCAGTTCTGCACCGCCGGCAACTTCCTGGATGGCTGTTGCTACCTGGTTCGTAGCCGAGTTGGTCTGGTCAGCGCTTGCCATCATTTCTTCAGCAGATGCCGCAACCTGCTCGGATGTACTGCTTACCTGATAAATCAAATTCCTCAAGTTTGTTGCCATTTCATTAAAATCCGCTGCCAACTGGCCAATTTCATCATTATTCTTCACATTGATTTTTTCAATGGCCAGGTTTCCGTCAGCCATTTGCTTAGCCGCGTATGATACAAGCTGGACAGGCTTCGAAATGATCCTGCTGATATAGGTAGCAATCGCTGTTCCGATGATAAAAGCCGCCGCACTGAGCAAAATGATCAGCAGCGCTACTTTTTGTACTTCGCCGGATAAAGTTTCACTCGTAGCATTCAGAGCATCCTGCTGGTACTCAATTGCATCCTCTGCAGCAGAATTCAGGTTAAAGATGAGTGGATTTCCTTCTTTTTGCATTAGCAATCTGACCTTGACAGTTTGTTCATCTCTTATTAAAACAAAGGCCTCTGAAGCGACTTCATAATATTCTGCCTCAGCTGCGATCAGCTTCTCTCCCACCTTTTTCCCCTCGGCAGATTGTGTTGAGCTCATATATTTCTGAGAGCTTTTCTTAAAATCTTCAACTGCGCCCTCAAACTCAATCAGACTTTCACCATCGCCATTTGCCATATATTTTTGAAGCGCGAGCTGCTCCCTCATGATGGCATCCTTCATCTCGACAATCAGATTCAGCTTCTCCATCCGGTCAGCAATCGAAGACGAATACTGGCTGTTCATTTTTCCAAATTGAAGGTTGGTGATCACCGCCACCAACGCCAGCAGCGCCAGCACAGAAAAGAAACCTGCAAATAGTTTTTTCCGTACCGTGAACTTCATATTGAGCTTTACCTGCCTAACCTTGAATCGCTTTTTGATCTTCATCATCCGCTCTCCCTAGCAGCGCAAATCGCACCGTATTCTATCTACTAAGTATTTCGGCTTATATTCCGGTTTTTTTAGAGCTTTTGACATCCTTTTTAGAATCGTGAGAAAATTAACCAGAATGGTAGAAACGAGGTAAAGGTCGGAACAATATAAAAACGCTTGGATTTGTTATAAATCCAAGCGTTTTCGAATTAACTAGCTTTATTCGCTTTGTCCCTCTCCACCTTATCCTCATAAAACAGCGCGAAGTCCGGATCGATTTTTCCGATTCCCAGATACCTTGCTTTGTAATCCTTCAACAAGGCGAAGAATTGCTTGCCGAGGATGAGGATGACGACGACGTTAATGAAAGTCGGGATGGCAGATGAGATGTCCGCGAAATACCAGACCGTTTGTCCCGGCAGGCCAAATGCAACTCCGTACACGACCATCAGCGTTCCCGGAATTGGGTACAAATAGATGAACGTTTTCAGAATCCTGTTTTTCATCTTTGTTTTTCCTTTTAAAAGGTGGCGCAGGACGATTTCGTAATAAGAGTACCAGCCTGTCACCGTCGTCAGGCCGAACAACAGGATCGACAGGGCAATCGTCATACGGCCGAATGAACCGATCCCCGTTTCAAATGCCGTAAGCGTCAGGTCGGCTCCGGTCAGGCCCGTGGACCATGCGCCCGTGATGATGATCGTGAACGCCGTGATCGATGACACGATAATTGTATCAATGAATACCTCAAAAGCACCCCAGATGCCCTGTTTTACCGGATGGTCGACCTTCGCAGTCGAGTGAATCATCGGAGAAGTTCCCCAGCCCGCTTCGTTGCTGTAAACCGAGCGTGCCATCCCCATACGGATGACCTGGGCAACTGCCGCACCGGCAAAGCCGCCAACCGCAGCTGTTCCGCCAAATGCTCCGTCGAAAATCAGTGCAAATACATCTCCCATTTGGGTGATGTTCGAAATGATGATGAACAGTCCTGCCACCACATAGAACAGAACCATCGACGGAACAAGCTTCGACGCCAGCTTTCCGATATGCTTGATGCCGCCCCAAACGACAAAATAGACAAGAATCGAGAAGATGATCGATGCCGGGATCATCCCGATATCAAATGTAGAACTGATAGCTTCAGAGATTGTGTAGTTCTGCATTGTAATAAAGAATGTTGAAAAAATACCGAAACCAAAGATGACTGCTGGGAAAATCCAATATTTAAAATTGCGTTCTTCCCCGAGCCCTCTTTCCATATAATAAGTCGGCCCACCGTACGGGTCGCCATTTTCATCCGTGCTTCGGTAATAAACCGAGAGTGTGACTTCAACCGTCTTGATGATCATCCCAAGCAGGGCGGTGATCCACATCCAGAAAATCGCACCAGGTCCGCCCACCGCGATGGCTGTCGCTACACCGCCGATATTCGCGACGCCAACGGATCCGCCAATCGCTGTCGATACCGCTTCAAAGGATGAGATAACCCCTTTTTTCCCATCCTCTGTTTTTTCCTTTTTAAAAATGCTGCTGAAGGTTGCCTTCAGGATATGCGGCAGATGCCTAAACTGAAAGAAGCCGCTTCCGATTGTAAAATAAAGCCCGACAAAAACCATTGTGAGGATTAAAGGCAGCCCCCATAAAAATGCTGATAAACTTGATAACACGTGATCCATGATGTCTCCCCTTTGCTGTTAGTTGACCATTTTTCCGCTGATTGTTAGTTCTTCCGATACTTAATGTCTCCGCCGATGATCGTCATTTCGATGTCCATCGCTAAAAGCTCATCTGGGTCTGCCATTTCAAATGGATTCGCGGAGTATACCGTCATATCGGCAAGTTTGCCACGAGCGATTGTGCCTTTAATTGTCTCTTCGTTCGTTGGATACGCCCCTAGCTCGGTGAACAGGCGGAAAGCCTCAACCATTGAAATCTTCTGTTCTGGCACGTAGCCTTCATGGTTTTCACCCGGCTTTTTGCGTGTCACGGCTGCGTGAATTCCGAGGATTGGGTCGACTGGCTCTACTGGAGAGTCAGAGCCGCCTGCGCAAATGACGCCAGCCTCCATCAGCGTTTTCCATGCGTATGAAAGCTTGATTCGGTTCTCGCCAAGACGCTCCTGTACCCATGGGAAATCGCTGGCGATGAAGCGCGGCTGGATATCAGCGATCCTGCTCGGCGCTGTCAGGCGAGGAATCAGTTCCTCCCGCAGAACCTGTGCATGAATTAGCCGGTCGCGATACGCTACTGCTGGAAATTGGTCGAGCACGTCGAGCACATTTTCAAGGGCTTTGTCACCAATCGTATGGACCGCAATCGGCATGTCCAATTCACGCGCATCCCTGACAATTTCGTACATCTGCTCCTGGTCATACATCGCATCACCGTAATGGCCTGGCGCGTCGCTATATTCCTCTGACAGCAGCGCTGTCCTTCTTCCGAATGCTCCGTCGGCAAAAATTTTAACAGCACCGATGTTCAGTGTGTCATTACCATAGCCGGTATACATTCCGGCTTCTTTTAGATTTGATAAAAACTCATGGTTAATCAGGAGATTGCTGCGCAAGCCCACCTGTTCACCGTTCAACAGTTCATTGAAAATATTCCAAGTCATTTCAAGGCCGCCAAGATAGAGCGGGTCATTCGTATGGACGCTCGTCAGCCCTTTGCTCATCGCAAAATGCATCGTCTGGCGCATCGCATTTTTCCATTCATCGTATGAACGCTCTGGGATGTAGGCCCTGATCAGATTCGCCGCTGACTCGAGGAACAGGCCGGTCGGCTGTTTCGTGATTTCATCGAGGACTACTGTTCCGCCTTCCGGAACCGAAATCGACGGATGATAGCCACTCACTTCCAGCGCCTTGCTGTTAACCAGCGTCGCGTGCAGGCATGTTCTTGTTAAAAACAGTGGGTTGGCTGGTGCCACATAATCCAGCTCGGCAATCGTCGGAAACGTTCCATCTGTAAAAAGATTCTCATCCCAGCTGCTGCCGACAATCCATTCACCAGGCTTAAGCTGACTGGCCTTTTCCTGAATTTTAGCAAGCATGTGATGCTTGGAAGTGACTCCGACAAAATCAAGATTGATAAAACTGTCGGCCATGATGGATAGATGAAGGTGGCTGTCAATCAAGCCTGGAGTAGCAGTCTTCCCCTCAAGGTCGATGATTTGCGCGGTGCCGCCCCATTGCAGCACCATATCAACTGAAGTTCCCATATCAATGAATCGGCCATGTTCGGTGACGACCGCCTGGACAATAGGATTGCGTGAATTGAATGTATAAATCGTTCCGTTAGTGTAGATGGTTCTCAAGATGAATCTCTCCTTTGGTTAAAGTGAGACAGATCATGCTTGAAAATGATGCGAAGTGCGCATACGGACGTATGCAAAAGGAGTTTGATTGAAGGGGATAGTAGAAAAGCTCTAGCATGCAAAAAAGCAATGATAGAAAATAACTTATCATTGCTTTTTACAATATACGTTATCCTCCATTTCGATCAGTAGTTCTCCATGCACAAAAACAAGCATGACAGTCTGCTCCTTATTCAGGAAGCATCCCAGCAGTAACCAGTTTGACCCTGGCCACGCTTCGGCAAACAACCCTTTCATCCACCATCAACGATGTCATACTCCGATGGATTACTCTTGTTATTCGCTCCTCTACCTCACCGATCTGATAAGATCATATGAAATTAGGTTAATAGTATCAGAATGTCTTATTTAAATCAAGATTCTAAAATGTTGGAAAATGTTCACTGTATTTCGCTTGTTCTTTTTTTAAAATAAAGAAGAAAGGAAGTGGAATATGATTTTAAAAGAAAGAACCAAACCAGAAGAATTAGTAATCCTGCAATCCCTTCAGCCTCGAATGGAACTGGAAGAGAAAGATGCGCAGTACCTGTGGACACTGGAGAAAGGCTATGAAGGTGAGGTGCAATTCGACCATTGGTTTACGAATCACCGAGTTGAGAGTCTCATTATTAACGACCTTTTGCTGGAGGTGAATGGCACCCTTTTTCAAATCGACTCCTTCGTGATCACACAGGACCGGCTGCATCTTTTTGAAGTGAAGAATCTTGAAGGGGACTATTATCTCGATGGAGACAAATTCAAGACTGCCGCCGGCAAAGAAACCAAAAATCCACTCCACCAACTAAGCCGCGCAGAATCACTGCTTAAACAACTGCTCAAGGAACTCGGCTTCTACATCCCTCTTGAACCGCACCTCGTGTTCATAAACCCAGAATTTGCCCTTCTGCAAGCACCATTGAAATCACCCATTATTTTACCCAACCAACTCAACCGCTTTATGGATAAAATGAACAGAACCTCTTCTAAGCTGAATACCAAACATACCAAATTGGCTGAAGCCCTAATGTCATTGCATATCAAGAAATCACCATACTCAAGAGTGCCTAATTATGATTTTGGTATGTTGAGGAAGGGGGTTATTTGTGAGGTTTGCGGGGAGTTTTTGGAGGTTTTCGAGCGAAAGCGGATTATATGCAATCATTGTGGCTCCAAAGGAGAGGTTGATTCTTTGGTGTTGCGCACCGTCAAAAGCTTTAAGATACTCTTTCCCAACCAAAAAGTGACTACAACAGCCATTTACGAGTGGGCGGATAGTACCCTGCCTAAGAGAGCCATAAGGAGAGTCTTACAGAAACACCTCACAGTTAGGGGAGAGTGGATTTCCACTCATTATGAATAATCATTTTAAGCCCGGAAGAAGGCCAAACCTCTTCCAGCTTTATTTAATGTGACGATAATCTCCGCAACTACGGTTTTATCCGCTCATTATTTACTTTAATGTGCCGATAATCTTCGCAACTACGGTTTTATCCGCTCATTATTTACTTTAATGTGACGATAATCTTCGCAACTCCGGTTTTATCCGCTCATTATTCCTTTTAATGTGACGATAATCTTTGCTACACCTGTTTTATCCGCACATTATTCCTTTTAATGTGACGATAATCTTCGCGACTCCTGTTTTATCCGCACATTATTCCTTTTAATGTGACGATAATCTTCGCAACTACGGTTTTATCCGCACATTATTCCTTTTAATGTGACGATAATCTTCTCAACTCCGGTTTTATCCGCACATTATTCCCTTTAATGTGGCGATAATCTTCGCGACTCCTGTTTTATCCGCACATTATTCCTTTTAATGTAACGATAATCTTCGCAACTACGGTTTTATCCGCACATTATTTCTCTTTATGCGACGATAATCTTGGTTACGCATGTTTTATCTGCACATTAAGTACGTTTATGTAACCATAATCTTGAGAAGGATCCGTAAATGCTATATTTCTTGTGGGCTAACTCTAGGGGAGGTCAATTTCTTGTTCCATTTCAAACACAATTTCTGAAGGTTTCATTTCTAAAACCGCTGCAATTCTGTATAGTTCATTGAGTAATGGATCATATTTAGCGTTTTCTATATCGCTGATAGTTTGTAAACTTAAACCGCTAATAAAAGCCATATCCTCTTGTGTCAATTGTTGTTGGGTTCGCAGTCTTTTAATGGTTTGTCCTAGCCTCTGTTGGACGTTCATGAATTTATCCCCTTTTCTCATATGTTTCGCATAATGCTAGCTGAACCAAAAGTGGCATCCTAGCATCCATTTTATTTATACCTTTTGCATGCTGTGAATCAAAATCCTGGACCTCATTCTTAACCTGTTTGTATAAGGCTCTTTTCGTAAACTTTGTTGCTTTCTTAACCAAAAATAAAACCGGCATTCTTAATTTCAATTATTTTTCAGAAGTCACCTCGAAAAGAGCATTTAATAAGAAAAGATCAGCCCGATTACTGAACTGTGCCCCCGTTTACGGACAGTTTAAAAAAAGCGCCTATGCAGCTAATAAGTGGCCCCGGTATTGTACCGGGGTCATTTTATTTAAG
>NZ_JAGGQL010000015.1 GCF_018613315.1 Bacillus sp. ISL-37
AGGAGATAGACCTTTCAGAAGCACTCAAAACATTGGGATTCTTCTCAAGCTCTTTAATTTGGAATTCGTTATAAATATTCTTACTCATGATAATCCTCCGCCCATATTCATTAAATCTATTGAAACACAAAAAACCCCAGATAGGGGCACTTTTTTACCAGTGTCCGCTATCCGGGGTATAGTTCATGTCCAAGGTACTGGTCCCATTTTTACGACAAAAACACCAAATCATGCAATTCATCAGTTGACAGCTCGGTAATCCAGCTGTCGCTCTGGATGATCTGGTCGTTCAGCGACTGCTTCTTCTCGAGCATGGCATCGATTTTTTCCTCTAGCGTTCCGGTGCTGATCAGCTTGTGTACATGCACGAAGCGGCTTTGCCCGATACGGTATGCACGATCGGTTGCCTGGTTCTCGACGGCTGGATTCCACCAGCGGTCGTAGTGGACAACATGGTTTGCCGCGGTCAGGTTGAGCCCTGTTCCGCCGGCCTTCAATGACAGCAGGAACACAGGGAACTCTCGGTTCTGGAATTTCGTGATCAGCTCATCACGCTTCGTCTTCGGAAGACTGCCGTTCAAGAACGGAACATCAATGCCGAATTTCTTTTTCAGAGCGGACTGAATCATCTCGCCCATGCCGATATACTGGGTGAAAATGATGCAGCTTTCTTCCTGTTCGAGCACAGCGCTCACCAGTTCGACCATCTTCTCCATCTTGGAAGAACGGTCGACAAGCTGCTTTGGGTTTTCCTCTTTCAAATACAATGCAGGATGGTTGCACAGCTGCTTCAGTCTGCTCAATAGCTGCAGGATCAGCCCCTTGCGCTCAAAACTCGATAAGGTTTCAATCTGCGCGAAGGTATCCTTGACGAGCTGCTCGTATAATGAAGCCTGCTCGGCTGACAGCGGGCAATATTCCTTCTGCTCAACCTTATCAGGCAGGTTCAATGCGACATCCTCGTCTTTTTTAGTCCTTCTCAGCAGGAATGGCTTGATCAGCGACTGAAGGTGGGTGATTTTTTCCTTCTTGTCTTCTTTTTCAATTGGCAGGATGAACTGCTTCTGAAATTGTCCGGCGCTGCCAAGATAGCCGCGGTTCGTAAAGTCGAAAATCGACCACAGCTCAGACAGGCGGTTTTCCATCGGCGTTCCTGTCAGGGCAATATGATGCTTGCCCTTCAGTTTCCTCACCGCACGTGACTGCTTCGTATCGGCATTCTTAATATTTTGCGCCTCATCAATTGCAACGCTGCTCCATTCAATGCTTTCAAGTTCATCGAAATCGAGGTGCGTCAGGCCATAAGATGTCAGTACAATATCAGATCCATTAGCTTCTTCGGTAAAAGAGCTGCCTTTCAGGCGGTTCGGTCCGTAATGCAGATGGACTCGCAATTCTGGAGCAAATCGCTCGATTTCTTTTTGCCAGTTTCCGAGAACGGAAGTAGGGCAGATGATCAACGACGGGTGGTCATCGTTTTCCTGCTCTTTTACCGCCAAAATATAAGAGATCAGCTGAATCGTTTTCCCGAGACCCATGTCATCAGCAAGCAGTGCACCAAATCCATATTTCCGTAAAAACAGCAGCCAGTTCATGCCGAGCTTCTGATACGGACGCAGTTCACCATGCAAGCCAGCTGGAACCGGTAAGTCCGGGATTTCCTTCGTTTCCGACAGCTGCTTCATCATCTGCTTCCAGTGACGATTCAGCTCAATCTGGATTTTCGCGAAAGCCCGAGGATCATCAAGTCCCTCTCCGTCTTCTTCTTCATCGGAAAGCTCCTGCTGAAGCAGGTCACGGATATGCAAGCCTTCCTTATCAGCCTTCTTCATCAAATCCTGGATCTGACGAATGAATCCATGGTCAAGCTTAATCCAGCGGCCCTTCAGATACACAAGCCGGCGCTTCTCATTCACCAGGCGCTGAAAATCATCCTCGCTAAGGTCAACACCGTTCATGGAAAAACGCCAGTCATAATCGAGCATTGCATTCAAACCGACAAACGAGCGGCGGTAGCCGGTCTGTCCCTTCAAGCGTGCCTTTACCTTTAAGTTCGCATTCTTGATCGCTTCCCACCAAGAAGGGAGAAGAATCTCGATGCCTAGCGCAATCAGTGTTTCACTCGCTTCGGTTAAAAACATCCACGCTTCATCCTCGGTAAGGGTAGACTTTAGACGGCCATCTTCCTCAATCCATGGAAAAATCGTAGCCAATCGCTTTTCTTCATCCTCAATCTTATCGCTGAAAAAGTCCCAGCCAGCAGGATAGCTTTCATAGTCACGGGCTTCAATTAGCATTGGTTCATCCTTGCCACGCAAAAATAACCCCAGCTTCCAGTCACCGAGATCATCGATTGGCTCCTCGAGTCGCATCCCAATCGAAAATGGTGCCGAATTTTCTTTGAGGCCAATCCACTCAAGCCATCGGTCTTCATCAAAGTAAGCGGCCAGCTGTGATGCGGATAGCTGCTTATTTCGCAATACATCAAGCTTGTCGCCAAGAAGATACTTCATCGTCTCATTTTCATGGAAATAGGACTCCAGAGAATGATGGAAAAGGTCGGCCACAAAATCCCTTACAGCCAGCTTCTCATCATTGACCTTCAGAGTTTCCTCCCAAAATGGCTCATGGAACTCATCAAGCACACTCTCAGGAAGCTTCCAGCGGAAATCCTCGCCATCAAGCTGGGTAAAATCAGGATGCCACTCCTTCGCGAGGATCGCATCATAAATCGCATGGGCAGTCGACAGGCAGATATCGCCAAGGTCATCCCATTCCCACTCAACAAGCCGGTTGAAGCTCTCCTCGCCAAACAGCGTCACAAGCTGCCAGGCACTTAACGTTACACCCTCAGAAGGACCCCATTTGTCCGAATCCAGCATCGTCCCATAATAACTTTCCTTATGGCGGAAAAAGAGCAGCTTCTTCCATTCAGAGGTCTTCAAGTCAAACCCATCAAAATCCTCCGCACTCAAAAAATACCGCCCGCCCGCAACCGGCATCACATCTATATGAATCTGCTTAATCTCCAGCATCAAAAGCACCTCCTTTAATTGGGAAGTTTGTTTGAAGGAGCAGGGGGACGTACCCTGCGCTTCCTTCGTTTCGCTAAACTAAAGGAGCAAAAGGTACGTCCCTATGCTTCCTCCACCTCAATCAACTTGCTCCGTGTACACTCTTCATGAAATGCCCGCAGTCGTTTCGTCCGCACAAGCAGTTTCCCGAAAAACTCTTCCCACTCTGGTACGCGCTTCATTTTTTTATAAACCGTGCGCAGTTTTTTCAGCAAGCGTGCGGCCTGCTTGTAGCTGCTGCGGTTTTTCATCTCAATTAAATCGCCGACCATCTGGTGATACAGCGGAATCAAGACTTCAGGAGCTTCTTTCTGTAAAACTTTAATCCGCTCGCTTGAAATCGAATTATATTCAAAGCCAAAGTAGGACTGCAATTCGCCCCATTGTTCGAACTGGCCTTTTTCAAACAAAGAATCTTCATATTCGTAAAAGCTGTATGGCATCGCCTGTGCCAGTGCCCGGTCGTACAGCTCGCCGCGGCCAATCTCACGCGTATACGTACCAACCAGCTTCAACGCATAACGCGTGAATTTTTTACAAGCATAATAATCACCCAGGAGCTTCAAGTAATTCCGCAGCTGCTGGACGAGGTATTCAATGAATGGTCCCATCCTGTTCCACTCGCGCTGTACGCGAAAGCCGTCAAGCCAATAAAACATATATGGAAGGGAACTCACAGGGAGAGCAATAAATCGCTTCAATGCTTCTCCGTCCTGCTTCGCTAAAACTAGCTGGTGAATCAAAGCGACTTCTTCAATCTGATCCCGCTTGTCATCGGCAAACGCTTCGAGTCGTGTCCGCTCGGCATCACGCCAGCTCCCATTTTTAAAAAGTTTTTCCCATAACAGTCGATACAAATCAATCCGGTCATAGCCAACAGATGCATCGGGCATCGTCAATCCAATCGTTTCATCTTTTAGCCGTTCCAAAAAAGTATCAAACGAAAACGGCATTGTCCCATAAGCAAGCCGTTCGATGTACTCCTCGGCATCATTGAACAGGTCCTCAAACAGCGGCCGGTAATACCGGTCCATTGTCGGCTCATCATCGTGTCCGAGTTCATGGGCCAATTCAGTAAGCAGATTAAAGGAATGTACCGATGCTGCGATCAGATAGAGGTTTTTCCAAACGGCCTCCAGCGGAGCAGAAACCTCAACCCGTCGAACATAGGAACGGAACAATCCGGGCACAACATAAGCCCTCGGTTCTCCCTGGCCCTCGACGATTTCCTCGAAGCTCTCACGGAAAGAGGCGGCCCAGCTATCGTAATCATGTCCCGCCCGGGTATCCTTCTTAACCAGATCCTTCGCCCGCTGCAAGCCCCATTTTTCAGCATTCATCTGCTCCTTCGCAGGCTTGCGCCAGGCTTCGACCCAGTCGGAAACACTGGCCACATCACTATAAGCCTGAAAAAACGCAGCTAGACGATGGCGGCAGAAGGAATTAGCAGGGCAAGTGCAGCTGCTCTCTTCGGGATCTGATACATTTATGTACACACGAACCGGTGTCACGTCCTGGACCGTCGCCCAGATTGACTTCACCATATATTTCAGATGGTGGACTGTCCCCTGGCGATAAAGCATCAGCCCTTTCTGCACAAGGCGCGCGTCCTCCTCGACCTCGGATCTTAGCATCGTATTCAGTTTTGCCCCAGCTTCTTTAAAAATCGGTGCCTGGTGATCGTGTATGACAGCCACAGCGATTCCTCCGTTCCCAAAACATCAATCGATCCTTTTTTACAAACATGTCAAAATTCGACAAGTTGGTCATACAAGTTTTGTTAAAATTACATATAAATTCGAAGCGAAAAAAACATATTCTTCTATTATACCCAAAAAAGATTCATTCGAGGAGAGGGGATATGTGTTTTCAGAAGCTGAAAAAACAAAATGACAAGAACGACCAGTGAATGAGTGGACAAAATTCGCGATATTAATTTAATAATTGAACCTTTTCATATAAAATAAAGGGAGAATAAGACTTAACCATCTGGGGGACAAACGATGAATAACCGAGTAGAAGTGCTTCGCGGCCTGTTTAATTATCCATACTATACATATAAATTGAAGGATGCCGAGCATGTGCCGGGAGTCGGGAAAAATGCCACGCTACTAATCTTACTGAGCGGGCTGGTATTTGGGCTAAGTGCCTATTTCGGAATCGGCTCTGAATACCTTTCAAAAAAGCTGACATCGGTATCCAGGGAAGAATATGAGATGCACAAACTACTCTTCATGGCAGGCCAAACTATTCTTGGTCTCGTTTTCGGTGCCATAATGATTTTCCTACCGGCATTATTTTTCTGGACGCTGTCAGATCTTGAACTAAGAAAACTGCTGACAATCCAATTTTTTGTTCTGCCAATCTTTCTTTTTGAAAAATTAATCTGGATCCCGCTCGCACTTTCGATCGGACTGACTCAAGTTTCGTCACCGTTCGCGCTAGGCACGATTGCACAATACCTAACCGGAAATGATTTCATTATCTATTTCTTTGCGACTATTTCAATGTTTAAGGTATGGGTTATTTTCATAGAGTACAAATATTTGAAAATGCTGACGGAAAAAAATCCAAAAGTCGTCATGCTGATGGTTGTTGGATTCAACCTTATCATCTGGCTATTTTCAGCACTCATCTCATTCATTCAATTCGATAAGATTTTATAAGGGAGGTGCACCACTTGAAAAAAAAGACAGCGATTCTACTATCCGCCGGCGTTATTTTTGTTTCCGGAAATCTATATTTGGCTTTGAAGGAAGACAGCAAGGCGCTGCGCTCCTCCTATATCAATAAATGGACTGCCGTCGGTAAGGACAACCTGACCGAGACGCTTCATGCATCCGGGGTTGTCACGCCTGAGGAGGAGCATCAGGTGTACTATAATGCAGAGGATGGGGACTTCAAGGGCTTCCTGGTAAAAGAAGGCGATAAAATTGACAGTGGAACACCACTGTACGAATATTCATCAAATAATATCGATGAAGACCTGGCAAGGCTTAAGGCAGAAAAAAGCCAGCTCGTCACAGAAGCGAATTTGATTGAAGACCAGATCAAGCAGCTGACCTATCTTCAAAGTGTCTCTGCTTCTACATCCGCGGCAAGTACTCCTGTTTTTGGTGATGGATCCGGCAGCAGTAATGATTCCAATGACCTGATGAACATCTCGATTGAAAAAGAAATCTATGACAAGCAGCGAGAAAAAGGCCGTGTAGAAGCCGAGATTGAGAAATATGAGGATTTGATAGATTCATACGAGGGCAGCGATGAATTTGGCAAGAACAGTGAAGTCTCAGGTACAATAAAACAGATTAGCTACGAGTTGAAAAATCCAATCATCACGATCATTTCTGAAAAACCTAAGGTGGAAGGGAATTTCAGTGAGCGAGATTTGAAGGCTGTTGGGGAAGGTATGGAAGTATATGTACAGTCTGATCTTTTCAAGGGGAGGGTTGCTGGGACATTGGCCAAGATTGCCGACTACCCGGAAACAGAACCTTCTGTAAAAAAAGAGAGCTACTATCCATTCGAAATCACACTTAGTGAAGAAACCGAAGAACAGATCCTAAAGGGAGCGCATGTCGAAGTCAGTGTCATCACCTCACAGGTGCTAAACGCTGCCACGGTACCGGAAAGATCCGTCGAAAAAGGCAAGAAAAATAGCTATGTTTTCGTCATCAATCATAAAGGTTTGGTCGAAAAACGTAAGATCACTAAAGGCCTAGAGTTGGGCGGCAAAACTGAAGTGAAAAAGGGTGTCAAACCAGGCGAACTCATCGTCAAACACACAAAAAACGTTCAGCAAATAAATAGCCCATTCTTCAGCAAATTGAATCCTGATAAATTGGCAAAAAAAACTTTCAAAGAAGAAGGGAAGCGCAACATATTCAAACAAATAATGGTCGGTTTCTTCAGATGATTTGACAGGTGCCTGTCACCGTCCATCATTTTCACAGAAACTATATATATGTAAAAAATGAAGAGAAATATAGAAAATCAGAGGAACGTTTTCAGAACGTTCCTTTTTTAGTTGGACGAGTGCCTGTCACGATGTGTATGTTTTTTTGACGTAGCCGTCAGGAATATATGGCGGAGCCATGAGTTCGTCTCTATGTTTCCATGATTTCAGCTGCTGGTATTTCCCTTGGGTTCACCGTAGGGAGGGCTTTAATAACTAAGAATACAGATCGAACATGATGGCAGCAGCATACAAAAAAAATTATGGAAACTAAAATGTTTAGTGTTTATGTTCCTAACCAAGTGGTAAAACAAAACAGGCACTAGTATCACTTGCATGGATAACTAATTATTAAAACTAGGTAAATTCCTATATAGGTTATCCCGCAATGGTTATTCCACTCCGTATGGCAGTCCTAATATTAACCGATTGCTCAGCCGGAGCAAAAAGGGCTTTTCAATTGTGATGTGGCACGCACTGTAAGTAACTGCTGCACATAAATTAAGTCAAAGGATAATTTATTCAATTTCTTTAATTCAACAACTCGTTTAACTAAGTATATAAAGTAGACCTGTTTTTTAACAGTATATGTATCTGCTGATGAGTTTCAGGGACGACGGAAGTCAATATAGGAGATGTGAAGCCACTTTTTCTTCCTCAATTCAAAACTTGTAAATTGTATACATTGGAATTAATAGGGATATAAAGGTGACCAATTTTTCACATAGTATACGAGGACTAGTACGTTTTTTCTGGAAATCTATTTACAAATGTCTGCGATTTTAATAGAATATTGTCATTGCAGACAGAAAACAGGAGGATCATGCAGTGAGACCATCTGAGATAAAAACAACGGAAATAAATCAAGAACTCTTTTTTGACGTCATTAGAAAGACCTATGAAAAAGGGAAAAACACTGATGAGCTTACAATACAGAAACTTATGGAAGATTTAATCATAGATTTAAAGACATGCACAGAATAAAAAACTGGCTTCCTCTAGATGAGGCTGCCAGTTTTTTTGTTTCGAAATATCTATTAAAATACTTCTCCGTCATATTGTTTAGAAAGCTTCGTATATTTATATCAAGAGGAAAGTGAAAAGGGGGTAAACAATTTGAAAAAGGTACGGAAAGCAATCATTCCTGCTGCTGGATTGGGAACACGCTTCCTCCCGGCAACAAAGGCGATGCCAAAAGAAATGCTGCCAATAGTGGATAAGCCGGCAATCCAGTATATTGTTGAAGAAGCGGTAGCGTCGGGTATTGAAGAGATAATGATTGTAACAGGAAAAGGAAAACGTGCCATAGAGGATCATTTTGATTTCTCCCCTGAGCTTGAACGGAATCTAGAGAGTAAAGGGAAGTTTGCCCTCCTTGAGCAGGTACGCTATTCTACCAATCTTGCTGATATACATTATATTCGACAAAAAGAGCCAAAAGGCCTGGGGCATGCAATTTGGTGTGCACGAAATTTTATTGGGGATGAGCCATTTGCTGTATTGTTGGGCGATGATATCGTTCAGAGTGAAATACCTTGCTTAAAGCAGCTGATAGACCAATATGAAAAAATCCTTTCATCGGTAATTGGAGTAAAATCTGTTCCTTCCAAAGAAACCTACAAATATGGCGTCATAGAACCGTCGATTCAGGAAGGCCGTCGCTATAAGGTCGAGAGGCTCGTTGAAAAACCTGAGCCAGGAACTGCTCCATCAAATCTTGCCATAATGGGAAGATATATACTTACACCAGAAATATTTATGTTTCTTAAAGATATGGAGCCTGGAGCAGGAGGCGAAATACAACTTACGGATGCTATACAAAAACTTAATGATATCCAGAGAGTTTTTGCCTACGAATTTGAGGGGAACCGGTATGATATAGGTGATAAATTGGGCTTTATCAAAACAACTATTGAATTTGCTTTACAGGATGAAACATTACGTGATGAAATAGTGAGCTATTTAGACTTAATCTTGCATCAAGAACGTTAAAAAATATAATGAATAATCAAAAAACTATATTGACTAGGACTTTTTTCCTGTATACCATAGTAAGTAACTAAATTTATTTGGATGGATGGCGTACAAATGAAAGTGGAAACTGTTATTTATGTTATTAACAATTTTGTGGGTAAAGGGCACTATGGGAATGCAAGGGATTTAATAAAAAAAGAGTTTAAACGAATTACTGAGCCTTCCTATTTTTCCTTGTTAAACAACGAAGCAAAGGAATTTGTGAAACTAATAGCAAAAGAACAAGAGGATGGCGCTTTTAGCTTGTTAAGTGAAAAGGATAAAAAGATCCTTACTCTGCTAAATGAAGCAGTACGTGAAGTTAAGCTTCCGTATGCAAGGAAATTATATTTTGAACACAAGGAGTTATTCACCAAAAATTATTCCCAAAAATGGCTGACAGATGATGCAAGATTTATGTGTTTTGCCTGGGAGAAAAATGTTTAATGATGGACTAATTATATAATTTGGACAAAGTAGTCCTTATTATTAATTTTGGAATTTAATTTGACCTTATTCCACACTAAACGGATTAGAATGATTAAAAAAGGCATGATGAGCAGATTATTTTATGCTCATCATGCCTTTTAATCATTCCTCAAAAAAGCCAAGTCTATTTTTTACGCATTTGTAACTAAAAAACGTCTTCTTAAGTCACTATCTCTTTGTCCGGTCGCTGACAATTTCTTTCAGTGTCTGGAGGATTACTGGATAGTCTTTTTTTGAAATCACATAAAAAGTTGGTATGTAGATACGTTCTCCGCCTGCAGCATTCAGGACGTAAGCAGGAGTCTTGATTCCCAGGTATCCCGTCGGAATATTGTTTTCCTCCTCAACATCCTTGATCGTGTCCAGCTTAAATGATTTGTCTCTGATTGTGATGGTTTCTTTGTCGTAGCAGAACATCTGTTTATCTTTAAATAATAGAATGATGAGCATAATAGCCATCCTGCCAAAAAAGGCAATTCCGAGAACTCCTGCTGTAACGGAAATTACCTTCCTGAGTGTAGGCGCCTCCAAATACGTGCTCGCGAGAATCAGGGCGACCCCTGTCAGGATAAAACCAACACATAACATTATGCGTCCAATAATTGTTTTCGTACGATAATTTACTGTTTTCATGTTTTCACCTTATATTCTTTAATCAAAGATATTTGATTGGTTGCCATGCTAGAAAGGACTTTCTTTAATAATTCATCCCATTCTATTTTATGAAGTGTTTTAATGATGATTGTTTTCTTGCCATCAAAATGTTCTTCCGTAATAGTCCATGTGTGTTCCTTGCCTGTGAGCAGCAAGACTACTTCTAGGAAACTGGGCAGTCCATCATCTTCTGTTCGGATCAGTGAAAAGTTTACGATATTGCCCTCATTCTCGTAATAATCACTGGCAAACTGTTCCGCTGCTAAACCAGGTTCAATAGGTTTCTTGGATTGAAGCGCTTGAATGAATGATTGAAAGTTTTCTTCTTCCATGGAGAATTGCAATGAATCCCACGAATTGAATCGTGGTTGGAAGAACGCGGTGATTTCCTCTATCATATCATTCAATTCCATTTCACATAAAACGTGAATGATTTGATTGGAGACGATATGAAATATGAATCCATTTCTGCTGCTATGTGATGTAAGAACAAACTGTCCATTTTCATTTTCATTATAAGCACGGAACATGTTATTAGAACTTGCAAGATCATCTAACAGGTCTTTAAAACCTTCTGTAAATGCTTTGTCTGGTCGCTCTTCTACTAGGTTAAGCAAGATTCCTTTTGAAAATAGACTTCTGGAAGCAGTTTGAAGAATCAGTTCAATCCCTTCTTCTGCTACCTCTCCTGTACTTTCTTTTAGTACGGAAGACGCAAGTCCGTCATGCCTGCAAAAAGCCAGAGCGAAACTTAGTTCCTCTGATGATAGTACGTATTCCCTTCGCTTCATTTTTTTAGCTCTCCCTTATTTGAAAAGGTCCTTTGCCCAATTGAACCCTTTACCCAATCCTTTTTTTATACTGCTTCCAGTGTCTTTTAAAGTTTCTATAGGGCCATCACGAATAATACTTTCCGTAAACTTGGCAGTTGCATCCCCAAGCCAAACGCCAGCGGATCCACCCAGAAATGCTCCAACAGCAGCACCGCCTGGTCCAAGTGCCATGCCCAGGGTGCCCCCGATGATGGCGCCTGCAGCTGTGGCTCCAGATTTAATGATTACATTTGAGGCTGCAACTGCTACATCTTTTCCATCCAAAGTGCCCTTCTTATGTTCTCTATATAGACCTATGCCTTCTTCAGCTGTAGAAAAGACTGCATCCACAGCATATACTCGCTTTGCAATCATCCTAGGAATTTTGGATGTTTCAATCCCATGAACCCCATCATCTATCCCGGTAATTACGGTCTTCATGAAGTGTGGAAAACTCTTTGCTTTAGATAGGCCAATTAATTGTGTTCTGGTCACTTTCTCTAACAGTCCATCCGCGGTTTTTAATCCTTTCATGAATAGTCCAGGATTCCGTATGGATTTATCCATTCTCCTCGCCAGCTTATTTAATAACTCAATGTTTCCCTTTCCCTTAATCCACTTTGCGGTATGGATTACCGCTCTCCCAGGGTGCCCTCGTTTCTCGTCAATATTAATTTGTTTACTTAAAACAAATAGAGCAGCTATTGCACTTTGAGCTAGAACTGCGCTGTTTCCAAGCTCGTCAAGGAAATCGAATATTGATTCATCCATTTGCTTTTTCTGTTTGTTGTCCTTTCC
This sequence comes from Bacillus sp. ISL-37, assembly GCF_018613315.1. Taxonomy (GTDB): domain Bacteria; phylum Bacillota; class Bacilli; order Bacillales; family Cytobacillaceae; genus Mesobacillus. Next base: position 11,796 of record NZ_JAGGQL010000015.1, read on the forward strand.
GCCAACATCTTTTGCGCCAGGATCTTTTAAATGATGTGAATTAATCTTTCTCTCAGTTGCAGAGTATTTTTCAATTGAATTGTCAATAAAGCGTTCAAGCTGAGATAAGTGAAGTTCAATTTTATTCCCCTTTTCGATTGAACGGGCCAATCTGCTTGCAATCTGCTGTCGGGATTTGATTTTAGGATCTACAGAGTTCTTTAACGTCATCAGATTCCTTGTAAGATTGTCTAGGGCATAAATTTGCCGTGCCAAACCCTGATTTGTAATCTTAATATGTCCGGGGTTAATTTTTATTGAGTTCACTTTTATCACCACCTTTTGAATTGTAGTAAATGAACAATTATAATTAAGTATTATTATATAAAATTGTTATAAAAATTGTAAAACTTTACCTAAACTTGAGGAAAACTGAATCTTATTATCATTACAATAGATCTATAAGTATTAACATCTTCTTTTTTGACAGTCTGTCTTGGATTGAATTAATATACATTTTTTATATAGGGGACCATTATGAAGAAAATAATGAAGCAGACTTTTTTAAAATTAAAGAAGCAGCGTATGATCGCTTGCGCCCTGACGGAATTTCAGTTTGGTTTTGGGCGAGTTTGGTATTAAGTGCTATTATGACCTTGATCCCGAATTACGTTCTTACAAAAAGTGGATTCGATGGGAGCCCATTCTTAACAATGACTATTGATATAGCTAAGATCTTTTTAGCTATTCAGTTAGGCCTTGCTATCTTTTTCACACTAGAACCGATAGCTTATAGTCTTCAAAAACTTCAATCTAATATCGTCAGTATAGTAGTTATTAAAGTATCTCTTGATATGTATTTATTTTACTTTACTGTTACGGAGACAACTTTTGGTACACCAGATTACTTAACCAATACAGGTTTAATTTTAATGGCTGGAGGCTTTGTTTTCTTGGCATTATCTACGATCCGTGCGATCAAAAGGGTTAAACAAGGAGAATTAAGGAAAGAAGGAAAAGGTCTTTATAATTTCCGAAAATCTAAAGGTTATGTCAGTCTTCCAATTATATTTGCTGCGACGATGATTGTGGGGGCGTTTGCCAGATCTTTTTCAGATGCAGCTGGCAACATGACCATGTTTCTGATTCTTCTTCTTTGTGTAGTGTTGCAATATGGAATAGCGATGGCATGGCCAGAATTTTTACTGTTAACTTATGGCAAATTTAAATTTGAGTCTTTCATTGTTCCTAGGCGTAAACGTAGGAAGTAAAGGAGTGGGTAGACATGAGAATAAAGCGATGTCCCATTGTATTTAATAATGTCATTAGTACGAAAAGCATCTGTAAAGTAAATGAGTGGCCTTCAATTGCTAAGGAATTAAGAAATGCAGTAATAATGAACGGTTTATATGGTACAGGGCCAATCATCTATCAAGTTGAAAAAGTGACTGATACCATTGGAGAAGCAGAGTATACATTTTATTTACCAGTCAATGAACCAATTCAAATGTCCGAGAATGATAAATATAAATTTTATGAGACTTTCAGAATTGAAGATGGATTGACCTTTAGGCATGCCGATCTGGATGAAGACATAGAGGACGCTTACGAATTGTTGCGAATGGCTGCAAAAGACAACCAGTTAGAACTCATTGAACCATTCTACAATATTTATCTGGACGTTTATGGAGAAGGAATCATTGATATCTATGCTCCTATTAAAAAAGAGGAGGTTTGGCGTGATTAATCCTCAAGACCATATTAGGTACAAAAATGTCATCTCAAGAAAATACCGTTTTCATTATCAGGAAATGGACGAAGTGATGAAGGACTTTATTAATGATATAGCACAGCAAAAAGTATCCATAAGGGGACCGTTATTTTATTCAATAAATAATGTTCCTTTAGATGAAGTGATCAGTGGCGAATTCTTTATTCCTATTAGAGAGGATTCCATTGATCTTTGGAAGATCAATTCTTTCATAGTTACTTCAGTATTGAAAATATGGCATCTGTAACTATACATAATCGGTTCGAGGAGAATACACAGGTGGCATACGCCATATTGCTGGAGTTCCTCGAACAAAATAAAATGGAACAAGCAACGCCATTCTTTCAGTTGATTTCAGGAGATGATACATTGCAATATATGAATGTTATGGTTGGATATCTTTCTAAATAAATCTGTTTTACCCGAAAGGCACCCTCCAAATTGGGGGTGCCTTTCTTCTTTTGGTGTTAATTTTTATATTCCAGGTCGGTAAGCGGTCTTTGGAATATGGTCATATTCCGAAGCATCCAGTTGTTCAACGCTGCCATCCACGACACCATTAATGATTCCATATAGTCCGGTTTCGACCGCTTTGACCAGCTGGCCCTTTTTCTTATGGCCTAGTGTATGAGATTGACCGCGTACTTCGAATAGGACGGTTCCGCTGCCATTCAATGCGAAGCTGCCGAGCGCAGTGCCGGGAAGGTCAAGGTTCTGGCTGTATAGGCTGATGTTATTGAAAGGTGAGTTTTCACCCAGTGATTGCAACGCATTGTATGCTGCGAGATTCAATTGCTTGGAGAACTCGAAATTGTAGTTGTCCGCATACTGAGCATACTTGGCTCCTTCCGAAGTGTTTGGATCCGGAACGAAGTCAGCTGAAAGGGACATGGTGACAAGATCATCTGATCCTTCTACGTAATATTGGCCCTGGTGATGAAGGTCAATGAATACATCTACCTTTCCGAACTCTGCTTGCAGTGACTTGTAAACATCGCGTACAGTTTGTGACTCAGGTGTGATATACCAGCCCGCCTTGCTCGAATTTCCAGGGAAGTCGGATGCCTGTGGGACATAGTTCAAATCTGGATTGAAGTCGCGGTTTACATCAAATCCAGGTCTGCCATTGTAGTCCCTGTCCTGGATAATGCGGTTGTTATAATAATTCCATGCGGGGCCAGCAGCATCAGCAAGTTGAGGGAAATCCTCGACAACCTCTTCCCATGACATATCATTTCCTCGTCGATCCAGTTCCGAAGCATCTGGGTTCATTTTTGGCAGCGTGACGAGTGTGATTTCCTCACGGATCTTTTGCGCATCAGGTGAATTGCTTGATCCTAGATATTGAAGGATGCTTAACAGCGCTTCGGTACCAGTGCTTTCATTCCCGTGAATCTCACTTTCAATTAAAACCACTTTTTCTCCGGTGCCGACTTTTGCCTGGTAAATGTCTCTGCCCTGGTTAGACTGGCCAACCACCTCTAAAGAAACTCTCCCCTGGCTATTAGCCTCAATTTGCTCAAGACGCTTCACCATCTGAGCATAGTCGGTATAACCTTTTACGGAGTACACCTGATTGTCATTGTAAAGGTTACCGTCAGGAGAGTTGGTAGCTAGTGTCGGTGTAGCAAGAGCTGTGCATAAAGCGAGAACACTTAAACCGGTAATTACTTTGTTATTTTTCATAGATTCTTTCACTCCTTAAACTAGTAAAGTAATTTCATAACTATATTAAAATGTTTAATAGAGAAAAGTTGCTGTAATTTGTCGAATATTTCGTTTTACGAAATAAATGAGAGAAAGGCACTAGAGTGAATTGGCGTATTGGTAGTTTTGGTATAGATGATTGAAAGAATCACAGTAATTCTATTTTCCTGTCTTGTGATTTGTGAAGACTTATGATTTTCTCTTCACTGCATCACGGGTTCAATTTATATAAAAACCTATTAGGAACGGGGATAATAAACCGTTCTTTTTGATGGAAAAAGATGTTTATAAGTTTTTAAAAATTTCTGATTGATTTTTGAAAGGGGTTTCATTTATACTGTTACTAAACCGGTTTACTAAATCGGTTTAGAGGATTCACAAAGAAGGGATTCTTATGAAAAAAGTAACCATGCAGGATGTTGCTGTTAAAGCGGGCGTTTCTAAAAGCACGGTTTCTCAGTACATAAATAATCGTTATGAGTTTATGGCGGAGCCGACAAGGGTCCGCATCCAGGAAGCGATTCGTGAGCTTGGGTATATTCCTAATTTTGTCGCGAAGAGCTTGAAGCAGAAAAAGTCATCGACCATCGGTGTGATCGTGGCGAATATTCTTCATACATTCTCAACGGAGATTATAAGAGCGATAGAAGATGCCTGTGAGGAAAGCCAGTTTCATATGTTTGTCTGTAATGCCGATGAAAATCGGGAGAAGGAACGGGCGTATATAAACATGCTGCTCGCGAAGCAGGTTGATGGTCTGATTATCTTCCCGACGGCTGATAATATGTGTTTGTATGAAGATCTGAAGCGGTCGAATTTTCCGGTTGTTTTCGTTGACAGAAAAGTGGAGCAGTCGATTTACCCGACTCTGATGCTGAACAATGAAAGGGCGGCAGAGATTGCAGTAAGGGAGCTTCTGAAAAAAGGCCACACAAAAATCGGGACTGTATCGATGTCCATCACCCAGAAAGTATCACCAAGGGTGGAGCGCATCACCGGAGCAAAGAAAACGCTTACCGAAAATGGTATCACTCCGAACGAAAGCTGGATTATCGCCGCTGAGCGCAAGGAGATTGTGCCGGCACTTGAAAAGCTTTGGCAGCACGAAGACCGCCCGGATGCATTTTTTGCAACGAATGATCTTTCTCTGATTGAAATGCTCAAGTTCTTAAGAAAAAAGAAACTTCAGATTGGCAAAGATGTAAGCGTTATCGCAGTGGATGATTCTGATTTCCTTGAAATCGCCGCCACTCCGATTTCGGCAATCAAGCAGCCAACCTTCCAAATTGGCAAGGATGCTGCCGAAACGCTTTTCAACCTGATTGCCGAGGGAAAAATAGAAGATTCATATGATATAAGAAGGTACGACCCCGTATTGGTAGAACGGGAGTCAGTGCAAGTGTTGGGAGAGAAGAATAATGCCAGATCGATATAAGGTTATGACCATCGGAGATGCAATGATTACATTCAATCCATCTGTGCAAGGCCCCCTGCGCTTTGTAGAAAGCTTTAACCGAAAAGTAGGTGGAGCGGAACTTAATTTCGCGATTGGCTGTGCACGGCTTGGCTTGGAGAGCAAGTGGGTCAGCAGGCTGGGCAAGGATGAGTTCGGCAGGGTGATTTACAACTTCACTCGCGGAGAGGGTGTTGATGTCTCTGAAGTGGAGTTGGTGGAAGGCTATCCGACCTCGCTTAACTTTAAGGAAATTAATGGTGACGGTTCGGGAAAGACCTTTTACTACAGATATCAATCACCGATTACAACGCTGACACCTGAAAAGGTAAAGGAAGAATGGCTTGAAGACGTTGACTTGCTGCATTTGACAGGTGTATTCATGGCTGTTGACCCTAACAATGTGAAGGTTGTTAAAAGACTGGTCGAAATCGCGAAAGACAAAGGCGTTCCGGTCTCATTCGATCCGAATATCAGGCTCAAGCTTTGGAGTATTGAAGAAGCGCGCAAGGCTTACAACGAAATTTTCCCTTATGTTGATATTCTTCTTACTGGACTGGATGAAATCCGCCTGATTATTGGCAAGGATTCGAATGAGGAACTTGGAAAGTTTGCTGATGAATTCGGGATTAAGGATTTGGTGATCAAGGATGGAGCGAACGGATCACGAATGTACCGTGACGGTGAATGGATTGAAGCTCCAGGGTTCAAGGTCAACCCAATTGATACGGTAGGAGCGGGAGATGGCTTTGATTCCGGCTATGTGTACGGATGGCTCAATGACTTCAACCCTGAGCAGCTTCTCCGTTTTGCGAATGGAGTCGGCGCCCTCGTCACCACGGTTTCAGGAGATAATGAAGGTCTCCCTTATCTTGAAGAAGTAAGCGCTTTTATAAACAATGAATCGATCATTGAGCGCTGATTGGAGGGGACCATGAAGACAATTTCAACGATTTTAAAAGAAATGCAGACAGTCTGCATGGATGTGGATTCTGAAGAATACGATTCCTTCGTTCATTTGCTAAAAGAAGAAAGGCGTTTCTTTTTTACAGGAGAAGGGCGTTCGGGCTTTGTGGCAAAAGCCGTCGCTATGAGACTGATGCATAGCGGGAAGACGGTCTATGTTGTCGGGGAAACGACAACTCCGGCGATTCAGGAGAATGATAATTTAATAGTCCTATCAGGCTCAGGAAAGACGGCTCAAGCCTTGAATATCTCCGAGAGCGCCCATCGCTCCGGAGCAGCAGTATTCATGATCACGACGAATGAGGAAGCACTCCAGCTGCCATTTATATCAGGCGGGATGAGAATACCGGCTGCAACGAAATATCGCCTGGCGGGTGAACCGGAAACTGTCCAGCCGCTTGGAAACCAGTTCGACCAGGCAGCACATCTTGTTATGGATGCTGCAATCATTGATAGCCTGGCGGAAGGAAAGACGAACGAGGAATTGAGAAAGAAGCATTCCAATCTGGAATAGGGGGGAAGAGGAATGTCAACAGTAACCATTCCGCATCAAGAAGCGAAAGAACTAGCAGTAAATAAGCTTACCGAGGCAGGACTGAACAAGGAGCATGCAGAGAAAGTAGCGGAAATCCTTGTGCACGCCGACCTCAGAAATGTTAACTCACACGGGGTTTTGCGCACAGAGCATTATGTGAACCGTCTGAACGCCGGGGGAATCAACCCTAACGCGAATATCCAATTCAATAAAACAGGCCCTGTAACAGGCGTAGTCGACGGGGATGATGGTTTTGGCCACGTCATCGCAGATGTTGCGATGAAACAGGCGATCGAAATGGCGAAGGAAAACGGCATCGGCATGGTGACAGCGATTAACAGCAGCCACTGCGGCGCACTAAGCTATTTTGTCCAGGAAGCTGCTGAGCAGAACGTGATTGGAATCGCAATGACCCATACGGATAAAATCGTCGTTCCGTTTGGCGGCAAGGAAGCATTCCTCGGAACGAACCCAATCGCCTATGGAGTGCCTGCTAAAACAAGCAAGCCGTTCATTTTGGATATGGCTACATCAAATGTAGCGCTGGGTAAAATCCTTCAATACAAAGAAGAGGGCAAGGAAATTCCGCCTGGCTGGGGTGTGGATGAGAATGGTGAAACTGTAACGGATCCAGCTAAAGTAGTTGCACTTCAGACATTTGGCGGCCCTAAAGGATATGGCCTATCGATGATTGTGGACATCTTCTCTGGATTGCTTGCAGGGGCAGCATTCGGACCTCATATCTCCAAGATGTATGGCAATCTCGATAAGAAGCGAAAACTTGGGCATTACTTCTGTGCCATCAATCCAGCATTCTTTACTGATGCCGATGCATTCCTGGAAAACATGGACCAGATGATGGCTGAAATTCGCCAGGCACCACCTGCACCAGGATTCTCACAGGTATTCGTTCCGGGTGAGATTGAGCAACTGAATGAAGAGAAAAACCTTGAAAATGGCATTACCATTGCTTCTACTGTGCATCAATTTTTAACAAAATAAATATTTGGACTTAAGGGGAGGAACTTTTTCATGAAGAAAGCAAAATTTTTATCAGGTATTTTAGCAGCATCACTTCTTTTAACTGCATGTGGCTCAGGGGATTCTGAAAAAGCTGGCGGGGAAAGCAAAGGGGAAGTAATCAAGTGGAAGTTTGGCCATCTTGCTGATGAGAATCACATCTGGCATAAAACTGCACAAAAATTCGAGGAGCTTGTTGAGGACAAAACTGACGGCAGCATTGATATCACAATTTATCCTAACAACTCACTTGGCGGAGAAACAGATACAATCAACGCAATCCAATCTGGAACTGCTGACATGGTAATCTCAGGTGAGACATTGCAAAACTGGGCTCCAAAAGCGGCATTAATGGCTGTTCCTTATGCATTCCGTGATTTGGACCATGTTAAGACAGTTGTCGAAGGCGAAATCGGTGAGCAAATTGAAGCCGAAATCACTGAAAAGGCTAGCTTGACACCTTTGTACTATCATACTCGCGCACCGCGTAACCTGACATCCAACAAAGAAATCACATCTCCAGAAGATCTTAAAGGGTTCAGCATGCGTGTACCTAACGTTCCATTGTTCCTGAAGGTTTGGGAAGCTGCTGGCGCTAAGCCACAGGTAATGGACTTCAACGAAGTGTTTACTGGTCTTCAGCAAGGTGTTATCGATGGACAGGAAAACCCGGTTGACCTAATCAAGAGTGGTGCTCTATATGAAGTTCAGGACTATGTGAACCGTACTGAACACGTTTACTCTTGGATCTACATCCTTGTTGGCAACAAGCAGTTTGACGCGTTAAATGACGATCAGAAGAAAGCTGTAACTGAAGCAGCTGCAGAAGCACAGAAGTTTGGCGCAGACCTGTATGACAAGGAGATCTCGCAGATTGAAAAAGACCTTGAAGGCGAAGGCATGAAGTTTGTGGATGTGGATCAGGATGCTTTCCGCGAAGCTATGATTCCTGCAATTAAAGCAACTTTGAAGCCTGAACAGTTCGAACTATACGAAAAGATTCTTGAAACGAAGTAATTCTGATGAAGGCACTGTCCGGCGATTCAAGCCGGCTGTGCCTTTCCTTTGAGGAAGGGATGAAACCATGAAAATACGTAAATGGCTGGAAACACTACTTTCCATTTTGACTGTTGTCAGCTTTGCTGGTGTCATCGTTGTCGTGCTGGTTCAAATCATGTCCCGTTATCTGCCTTATACAGCCATCTGGACCGAGGAACTGACACGATACTTATTCATTTATGCCATTTGCTTTGGTGCTCCGCTGGCATTGCTCCGTGGAGAATTTATCAATGTCGATATGATTCTTGCGAAAATGTCTCATAATTTCAGACGTTTTTACGAAATCGGGATTTATGTTGTGTTAATCGTGCTATTCGGAGTGATGATCAAGACTGGCTATGACTTCACGCTGGTCGGGACACAAACTTCAGCGACGATGCCGTTCACAATGTCTGTGATCCATGCGGCAATCTTGATTATGTCAGTGCTTTTAGCATTTTATTCTATTGTGAACATCGTTAAGTTGCTTCGTAACGAAGTAGACTTCAAGTCAGACATCGATGGAGGAGAGTTATAATGGCGGCCGTTTTATTCATTTCATTCATAGTGCTGATCTTTTTGGGCGTGCCGGTTGCTTTTAGCCTCGGTTTGTCTTCCTTGGTCTATTTATTCCTGGCAGATATTCCTCTGACCATCATTCCTCAAAAAATGTTTGCCGGACTAAATTCCTTTGTATTGCTTTGTATCCCTGGATTTATCCTGGCGGGTAACCTAATGAACGCCGGCGGAATCACTGACCGGATTATCAAATTTGCGAATAACCTCTTCGGACATGTCCGTGGAGGTCTGGGGTTGGCGAATGTCGGTTCTTCAATGGGCTTTGCCGGTATTTCAGGAACGGCGCTTGCAGATACGGCAAGCATCGGTGCCATCATGATTCCTGCGATGAAAAAAGAAGGCTATGGAGCTGGTTTTTCGGCGGCAGTCACTGCATCTTCATCGACAGTCGGCCCGATCATTCCTCCGTCCCTGCCAATGATCATCGTTGGTACATTAGCTTCAGTTTCGATCGGTGACCTATTTTTAGCAGGAGCGCTTCCGGGACTAATGCTTGGAATCGGATTGATGATTCCTACTTATATCATTTCAGTTAGGCGTAACTATCCAAAAGGAGAGAGAAAATCCTTAAAAGTGATTTTCGAAAGCTTCATGGGCTCCTTCTGGGCATTGTTCATGACAGTCATCATTCTTTGGGGCATTCTTGGCGGTTACTTCACGCCAACAGAGGCATCCATAATTGCGGTAATCTACGCACTTGTCATCGGAATTTTTGTTTATAAAGAATTGCCGATCAAAAAGATTCCTGGAATTATGCTTTCTACCATGACAACGACGGCTTCCATCATGCTTCTCGTCGGTTTCGCGAACCTGTTTGGCTGGATCATGGTCAGCGAACAGATTCCACAGCTTGTTGCTGATACTATTCTTGGAATCTCTGGAAATCCAATTGTTGTCATCTTGTTGATCAACCTGCTGCTATTGTTCGTGGGTACGTTTATGGAAACGATCGCTGCACTTGTCATCTTGTTCCCTGTATTGATGCCAGTCGCTTCACAGGTTGGAATGGATCCAGTCCAATTCGGAGTCATGATGGTCCTTAACCTGGTAATCGGTCTGGTTACACCGCCAGTTGGTGTGTGTTTGTTCGTGGCATCCCAGATTGGAAAGGTGCCGATCGGAAGAGCAGCAAGAGAGCTTATACCTTTCATCGGAGTAAGCCTTGCTATATTGATGCTGGTTGCGTTTGTACCTCAAATAACGCTTTATTTACCAAGTCTATTTGAATAGGTGGTTTTAGAATGAAGGCAGTACAAATTCCTCAAGCAATGGAACTCGTAATTCAAGAATTAGAACAGCCCGCGATTAAAAACCCTGATGATGTCCTTGTCAAAGTTAAGCGCGTTGGTATTTGCGGTTCTGATATGCATATCTACCATGGTACGAACCCTCTCGCCACATATCCACGCATCCCTGGCCATGAAGTTGCCGGGGAAGTGGTTGAAGTGGGTGCTGCTGTTAAAAATGTAAAACCCGGAGACCATGTGGTTGTCGAACCAATCCGCTATTGCGGCGAGTGCTACGCCTGCCGCAAAGGCCGCCCGAATGTGTGTAAGTCATTGTCCGTTTTTGGTGTCCACGAAGATGGCGGCATGCGCGAATCGTTCGTGCTGCCTGAAAAGCAGCTTCATGTAGTCGATCCATCCCTTGATTGGAATGAAGCGGTTTTAGCCGAGCCATTAACGATTGGTGCCCAGGCCGTTTGGCGCGGCGGGGTTGAAGAAGGAGATACAGTATTGATTCAGGGATCAGGCCCGATTGGAATCTGTATTTTAAAAATGGCAAAGCTCCAAGGTGCCAAGGTCATCATGACAGACCTTGAGCAGGAAAGATTAGCATTTGCGAAGGAAAATGGTGCGGATGAAGTCATTAATGCCCGTGAAGTTTCTGTAGAAGAAAGGGTAATGGAGCTTACAGATGGAGAAGGACCGAATGTGGTAATCGATGCTGTCTGCCTGCCTATGACTTTTGAGTTAGGTGTAAATGTAGTTTCTCCAGCAGGAACAGTTGTAGTGCTCGGCTTTGATGAGCGCCCATCCCAAATTCCTCAGCTGCCAATCACGAAAAAAGAAGTGACGATTGTCGGCTCTCGTCTGCAGACGAACCAGTTTGGCAAGGTCGTTTCCTTACTTAATGAACGAAAACTGAAGGGGAATGGTTTTATCACCCACCAATTCCCGCTTGAGCAGGTAAAAGAAGCTTTTACATTTGTAGAAAAGAACCCGGGTGAAGTACGGAAAGCAGTGATTGTTTTTGAATAGGGGCGATTTGATGAACTTGAAAATAGAAACACTACAGCAATTGTCAGAATCCAAGGTCGTCGCTGTCGTTCGCGGCGGAACAGCAGAAGAGGCCATTCAAATTTCGGAAGCTGCCATTGAAGGTGGCTTCCGGGCCATTGAATTAACATATACGACTCCGGATGTTGCCAAAGTATTCGAGGCACTTTCAGGATCGAATGCAATTTTAGGAGCAGGAACAGTCCTGGACCCGGAAACCGCGCGTCATGCTATTTTAAGCGGGGCAAAATTCGTGGTCAGTCCGAATTTTAACAAGGACATCGCTGTGTTGTGCAACCGTTACTCTGTTGCCTATCTGCCAGGCTGCATGACGATTACCGAAATCGTTACGGCGATTGAAAGCGGCTGTGACATCGTGAAGCTATTCCCGGCAAATCGTTTCGACCCATCTTTCATTGGTGCGGTCAATGGTCCCCTGCCACATGTGCGAGTTATGCCGACAGGCGGTGTCAATCTCGATAATGTCAACGATTGGCTAGGTGCTGGCGCAGTCGCGGCTGGAATCGGCAGTGACCTGAACAAGGCTTACCGTTCTGCTGGAAAAGAAGGCGTAACAGAGCTCTGCCGTAAGTACACCGAAGCAGTAACAGGAGGGAATGCATCATGAATATGACGTTTCGCTGGTATGGTCGTGATAATGATACTGTCACCCTCGACCATGTAAAACAAATTCCCGGCGTAAAAGGCATCGTATGGGCATTGCACCAAAAGCCTGTCGGTGAAGTATGGGAAAAAGAAGAAGTCAAGGCGGAGATGGACTATATTCAATCATTTGGCTTTCATGGTGACGTAGTTGAAAGTGTCAATATCCATGAAGCGATTAAACTTGGGAATGAAGACCGTGACCGTTACATCAAGAATTACAAGCAAACAATCAGGAATCTGGGTGAAGTTGGAGTAAAGGTCATTTGCTACAATTTCATGCCGATCTTCGACTGGACGCGTACCGAAATGTATAAGGAACTTCCTGATGGGTCAACTGCTTTATTTTTCGAAAAAGCTAAAGTGGAAAACCAGGATCCCCAGGAATTGATCGACACAGTCGCTTCTGCTTCGGATTTAACGCTGCCTGGCTGGGAGCCTGAAAAAATGGCCCGCATCAAGGAATTATTTGTGGCATATGAAAGTGTATCAGAGGAAGACCTATGGGAGAACCTGGGCTATTTCCTGAATGAAATTTTGCCGGTTGCAGAAGAGGCTGGTATCAAAATGGCTATCCATCCAGATGATCCACCATGGACGATTTTTGGACTGCCACGCATTATGACAGGCAGAGAGAGTCTGGAGAAGCTTCTATCAATCTCTGATTCTCCATCCAATGGGATTACCTTCTGTACAGGATCACTCGGGGCAAGCCCTAAAAATGATATGGTGGCACTTGCAGCTGAGTTTGCTCATAAGTCACCTTTTGCGCACATCCGTAATGTGAAAATCTTTGAAAATGGCGATTTTATCGAAACATCGCATTTAACAACAGATGGTTCGATCAATATCAAAGGCGTTGTAAAAGAGTTATCTGATATCCAGTACGAAGGATATGTTCGTCCGGACCATGGCAGACACCTTTGGGGAGAGGTTTGCAGGCCTGGATACGGATTATACGACAGGGCGCTTGGCATCATGTATCTTCATGGGTTGTGGGATGCATACCAGGCTTCAAAATAGGAGGGATACAATGTTTCCGATCCATGAAAATTTAAAGGGTAAGACAGCCGTCATTACCGGTGGTAGTGGAGTGCTTTGCTCCGAAATGGCACGTGAGCTGTCAAGGCATGGCGTGAATGTCGCAATCCTGAACCGTACGGTGGAAAAAGGAGAAGCAATCGCAGCAGAAATCACCGGAGCTGGCGGATCAGCAATCGCAGTTGCTGCTGATGTGCTGGACCAGCATTCACTTGAAGGTGCAAAAGCTACGGTTGTCAAGGCATTTGGACGTGTAGACATCTTAATCAATGGAGCAGGCGGAAATCATCCTGACGCAATCACAGCAGTGGAGACATATGAAGAAGAATCAACAGAGAAATCTTTTTTCGATATGGATGCTTCCGGATTCTCCAAAGTGTTTGACACGAACTTTATCGGCACCTTTTTAACGTGCCAGGTTTTCGGCAAGGAACTGCTGAAACAGGAGGCTCCGGTCATCATCAACGTTTCATCTATGAGCGCCTATTCACCGATGACAAAGGTGCCGGCATACAGTGCGGCCAAGTCTGCGATTAACAACTTCACGATGTGGATGGCTGTCCATTTCGCTGAAACTGGTATGCGTGTTAATGCGATTGCGCCAGGATTCTTCCTGACATCGCAAAACCGCAACCTGTTGCTGAACGAAGACGGAACGCATACAGATCGTTCCAAGAAAATCATCGCCCATACTCCAATGAAGCGCTTCGGGCAGCCAAAGGACCTGTTAGGCGCACTGCTGTGGCTGACAGATGAAGAGTACTCCGGATTTGTGACCGGTGTTACTGTGCCTGTAGATGGCGGGTTTATGGCTTATTCAGGAGTTTAATTATTTAGTGACATCCACGGGACACGTTCCAGTGGATGTTTGCTATTTTAGGAGGCAGCTATGAAAATTCAGCTTGCATTAGATCGATTAACAAGCGAACAGTGTTTTTCTATTTTGGAAGAGACGGCAGAAAATATCGATTGGATTGAAATAGGTACAGGTGTAATTAAAGAATATGGAATGGCGATTGTTCGGGAGATTAGCGAAGCTTATCCACATAAAGCGATTGTAGCCGATATGAAAACCTGTGATGCAGGGAGGCATGAAGCAAAGCAGGCTTTTGAAGCAGGAGCAGATATCATCACTGTTATGGCTTTTTCCCATAACAAGACAATTGAAGAAACGCTGGCGGTGGCTCAGCAGTTCGGTAAAAGGGTTATGGTCGATTTACTGGGCGTTGATTCTAAAGAGAGGACAGAAGAGTTGCACGGATTGGGTGTTGATCTTTTTTGTCTTCATATCGGAAAGGACATGCAAAAGGAGGGCACCCTGGCTGATTCTTCATTATACCATCTGGTTGAGGGGCTGGAGGATGTAGAGGTCGCCATCGCAGGCGGGATAAACGAGAAAACAATTGGGCTGCTTAAAGGGATCGATATCGCAATCGTGGGGAGTGCAATCACAGCCAGCAGCAACCTGGGGGAAGTAAGCAAAAGATTGAGAAAGTAAGACATGGGGACGGTTGTGAATTGAATAACCGTCCAAATGTTTTTAATTTCGTTCAATATAGCTGTCAATTTGGATAATTTCCAGTTCATTTTCTGACACCTGAAAATACTCAGCCAGTTCTTTTCTGTTAGTCTGCGGCGGGAATGTTCTTCTTTTAAGATGGCCAAACCTGCGTTTGTTGTATGAACTCCACCAGCTCAAGGCAGCAACACTTGTGATGACGACAAGGATGGTGATGAGCAGGATTGAGTTGGCATTGGCTAAATTCAATTCGTGAAATTTGAAATCAATGTTACGTTCAAATTGAGAGATGAAGTTGTACAGGAACACGGTGAGAAATAGCCAGCCGAAAAAGGTGAAGAGCAGGTCTATGATTTTACGCGGCTTCGACTGTTTGCTGTTTATGATCATTCTTTCTCCTTATAGATGAAGTCCGCGGTCTGGACTCTCCCATGTTGCGAATTGGTTTTTGTTTTTTTTGAGGATTTTTAGTCCTCTTGGAAGTGCCCTGATGACAAGCAGGGCATTGATATGCCAGTAGAGGACTGGGTACCAGATTCCCCAGAGCATGTATTTCAGTATTCCTTTTTCATACTTCCTCTCTATATAAAGGGCGACCAGGAATTGCAGCAGACAAATAATAGATAGATAGTTTCCAATCCATAATGTTGGCATGATGAATTCCTGATGGAAAAAGAATTTATAAAGCATAATGAGCAATGAGACGAACCAGGTGATCGACCAGAGGACGCTGAGTACCTGCTCGAGATAGACCGGGTACAATCTTCGCTGGCGCCAGTCGAGAAAAATATCCATATGGCGGAGGATGACTTCTATGCCACCCTGGGTCCAACGCAAACGCTGCTTCCAAATTCCCCTCAAAGTTTCGGGAACAAGCATCCAGCAAAGTGCCTTTGGTTCGTACCGGACATCCCAGAATCTTCTTTGCAGCTTCCAGGTGATCCCGATATCGTCGGTGATCAGGTCGGTATCCCACATCCCCGCGTCCAGCAGGGCTTTTTTCCGAAAAACGACAAAAACACCAGAAACCGTCATGACTTTGCCGAGCACTCTTTGCGTCCTTTTTATCAAGCCAATAATACTTGCGTATTCCACCAGCTGGATTTTCGCCAGCAGGCTGGTCCGGTTGCGGATCCTTGGGTTGCCTGTAACGGCGCCAACTCTTTCCCCATTGTTTGGTGTGGTGAAGTGAGGAACAATATGTTTTAATGCATCCTTGTCGAGAATGGCGTCACTATCAATCGTTGCGATCAGTTCGCCCTTTGAAGCCAATACACCCTGTTTCAGCGCATTCGCTTTGCCCTTATTGTTCACGACATTGACAACACGCAGTTTCGGATACAGATCCCGCAACGACTTGAGTATAGCCATCGTTCGATCTTTGCTGCCATCATTGATGACGATCACTTCATAATTCGGATAATTAAGCTCTGAGGCATACTTCACCGTCTCCTCGATCGTCTGTTCCTCATTGTATGCCGGAATCAGCAAGGAAACAAAGGGGAGATCCTCCATCCTGTGTTCGAGGAAGAGATCCCGTTTCTCTTTTTTTACATAATAAATCAAACTTCCCGTAATCCAAACAATTCCCATGACAAGTGGATAATAAAACAGAAACAGCACCAAGAAGTTGATCAAATTTTCGCACCTATCCTATTAAAAATGTGAGTTGTATTAAGAAGATATTACTTTGCGGATGGTAGGATAGCAATCTATTTTGGTGGTAAGTGTGCTGCCAAATTATGGTGTGTTGTGCTTGCTTCCAACTAATAACATACTGGGGTTAAATAAAGGGGGGATTTTCCCCATTTGGTTCCTGCGTGAGCCTAAGAGCCTGGGGAATATTGAAGGATTTAATATGGAAAGAATATCATTCTGAATAAAAAGCCCAGCAACCTTACTAGGTATGCTGGGCACTATCTGTATTAGTTTGCTACATCGACAATACGACCTTCAACAACAGGACTTACTGTGTTGTTTTCTTGTTGATTCACATATTCAGTGAAGATTTCCCAATCGACGAAACCAGGTTCGCTCACACGGCCTTCATTGTAAGCATTTCCGAACACTTCGTAGCCGTCCCCGCCTTTAGCGGTGAAAGTGTTTGTTGCCACTGCGTATGTTTTGTTAGGATCCAGACTTACGTAGTTGACGCCATCTTCTTTTACTTCAACTAACTGGACACGCTGGCCAGCTGGAAGGGAGCTGTCGAATGTGAATTTCAACCCTGATACTTGCAGGAAACCTCCTGAAGCTGTAGGGGCATCCTTGACGCTATGCTCCAATGCTTCTTTAATTTCGGCACCTGTCAGCTGCATGATGGCCAATGAGTTCCCGAATGGCATGACTTCAAGTACTTTTGCCATCGTAATGTCTCCTGCATTCACAGATGTACGGATACCGCCGCCGTTTTGAACTGCGATTACTGTATCAGGATTGATGGTTTTTGCTTTTGCGAGCATCCCATCGGTGATCAGGTTACCAAGATTTGTTTCACCTGTTCTTGCGGCAGGGCTCCCACCAATTAAATCGACAGTTGTTGATCCAATTACTGTGTTCTTCATTTCATCAACAGCTGGTTTGTATTTTGTATTCAAGATTTCTGCGGCTTCTTCATCCTCTGAAAAGCTACTAACTTCCAATAATTCACCCGCATATTCAATTACTCGGCCATTTTTGTTGAATTTTACATCCAAAGTGCCCAGGAATTTACCGTACTCATTTGCCTGGACGATGACTGTCGGCTCTTTGCCAGTCTCTACAAATACTGGTTCGGTCAATTTAACGTGAGTGTGGCCGCCTACGATCACATCAATACCTTCTACTTCTTCTGCTAACGTCAGGTCATTGTCTCCACCGCCGTCGTTCAATCCGATATGAGTAAGGGCGATGATTTTATTGACTCCTTGTTTTTCAAATGCTTTTACAGCTTCTCTTGCTTCTTTAATGTAATCAGTGAATTCGACATCCTCTCCAGGGCTGGAGATGTCTACTGTTTCAGCCGTTGTGAGGCCAAAGATCCCGACCTTCTCCCCATTTACCTCTTTAACGATGCCTTTATAAACTTCTCCATCATTTGCTTTTGATGAAAACTCACTATTTGCAAGCATATTCATATTTTGGTCATTTTCAAAGTTTACGTTTGCGCTGACAAATGGGAAATCCGCTTCTTTTACAAAGTTTGCTAGAGTGGCGGTTCCTTTATCAAATTCATGATTGCCAAATGTCATAGCATCATAGCCTACTAGATTCATGAACTCCAAATCAGCTAGTCCTTGAAATTCGTTAAAATACAGGGTTCCAGCAAAAACATCTCCAGCATCTAATAAAAGTGTGTTAGCGTTTTCTGCGCGGACCTGGTTAATGGCGGAAACGCGTTTTGCGACAGTATCTAAATGTGCATGTGTATCATTTGTATGCATGATTGTTAGTTCATAAGGTTTACCAGGTTTTACACCCTTCATGTTTGCAGAGACTGCAGGAACAGCTAGTGAGGTCAAAAGAACAGCAGAGGCAGTTACTGACAAAAGTTTGCGATAGAACTTGGTACGATAGTTCATTAACATTTTCCTCCTTGTAAACAAAATAGTAATGCTATTAAGCATGGTATCTCGCTCAAACACTTCAATTCTATCAAAGTTACCATACAGAAATATTAAAAAACTGAATATTTGTTATTTTAATAAAATAGTCGCGGTAATAAAGAACTAATTGTCATTGTCATAATTGAAATAAATAGGAGTAAAGTCTTCTATCGCTTTTGAGAAAAAAACCAATTGATTACAAAGGACTTTGAAGAAATTTAGCGAATTATTTTGAAATATAGATAGAACGTTGGAGGAACATGATGAAAAAGAGGGGAATACTAGTTAAGCTAGGAATCTTAATTGGACTAATCCTTACTGGATGCTCAGATAGGAACCAAGAGGAAATGGTGGTCATGGCAGAGGTGAAAAAGAAAACCAAACCTCCTGCCGAAGTAATGATACCTGTAACTAAAGACTTTATGCCAAACATGAATTTTGTGCCACGAAGCAATATACCAACCCATATCGTGTTGCATTTTATAAGCAATGCTGCGAATAAACCTGAAAACCCTTATATGTATGAAGATATCAGGGGAGTCTTCATTGATTACGATGTCTCCCCTCACTATATGATTGATCGCGATGGAGAAATTTATTTCCTGCTGCCGGAAAGCCGGGCTGCACGTCATGCAGGTAAGGGGGGAATTGAAGGGTTTCCTGAATACGAGGATCATTTAAATAAATATTCAATCGGCATTGAGTTAATGGCCATTGGGACAGAAGAAGAAATGCAGCTGATCATGTCCCCGGATCATTACAGAGAAATACCTGCAGAACATATTGGCTACACAGAAGCACAGTATCAAGCTCTTAATCTGTTGATTGATGATATACTCGCTAGAAACAAACAAATTAAAAGGGACAGAGTTCATATCATAGGCCACGATGAATACGCTCCGGACCGAAAAACAGATCCCGGAGATTTGTTTGAATGGGACAAAGTCTTCTTCACCGAAGAGTAATGCTTGTCCTGGTATATTTACTTGTTAATATATTCGAAATGAAAGTCGCGGAAACTTGAAAATAACATGCCCTGCAATCCCGAGACATGGGACTGAAATATCCTATGTCTCCAATCTCCTCTTTTTTCTCCTTTATTTTCTTTGTTAAGACAAACAAACCATCTCCTGTTAAACTCTTCTGTATCAATCCTCTATCTCGTTAGTTTTTACATGACATTAGAATTTTCCTTAGTAATATATTCCCAAATCTATTCTATTTTTGTCGAAATTATTACGCTAGTCTAATTATTCGTGCTATAATCCGTTTTGTAAGCGTTTACTAAAATTAACTAATTTTACATGAATAATTTAGTAAAATTTTTACGATATTAGTAGCGCTTTTAAAATCCAGGGGGAGGGTATTTATGAAGAAGAAGAAATTCGTTTCATGGTTGTCGATTGCTATTTTGCTATGTTCATTGATTCCGTCAAGTGTTGTTGCATTTGGTGGTGAATCCGATGAGAATGGCAAGCTTGATCTGTCAGGAGATTGGTTTTTTACCCTCGGAGATAATGTAGAGGAATATTCAAAAATGGATTATGATCATTCGAATTGGAAGACCTTAAAACCTGGTACAGGCTTTTTGAGCGGCAAAGACTTCCCGGAGAATTCCTTTGCCTGGTACCGGACTGAGTTTGTGGTTCCAAAAGACTTTTCTAAGGATGTATTAACACTTGCACTTGGGAAGATAGACGATGGAGATGAAGTGTACCTGAACGGCAAGCTTCTTGCTTCGACTGGTATTGAAGATGGGCAGTTCAACGAATCCTTCTGGTCGCAAAGCAGAGAGTACAAGCTTCCCGCTTCAAAGCTTAAATATGGGAAAGAGAATGTATTGGCTGTAAGAGTTTATAATGCCGGCGGTGGCGGAGGAATCTATGAAGGGCCGTTGGGAATCTTCAATGAAACTGCTTTAAGAGGGGAAAAAGGGCTTCCGAATCAACTTGCTGATAAAGACGAAACAAAGCAGCTCTTGAAATTTGTTAAGACTCAACAGCGTTTCCTTGAAACGAAGAAGCTCGACTCATATATTAAAACTTTTTCAGATGCATTTTTTCATGACGGATATGACAAAGAGAGACAGCTTAGTCTTGTAGAACGCTGGACGGATGAATACGATGTGATTAATCAAAGGGATGAACGTACAGTCGTTTTTAAGGACGGAGATACTTATATTTTATCAACCTATCGAACGATTTCCGGAAAGAAAACTGGCCAGAATGAAACTCTAGTGGATGAAAAACAGGAACGAATTTTTACTAAAAAAGATGGAAAGTTTTACGAAACTGGAAATCAAAGCCGATTCTATCAGGATACTTATTACTCTGAATCGTTCCAAAAGGAAATGAGTTACCGAGTCTATTTGCCAGACGGATATCTGCAGTCCAAGGAACAGTATCCTGTTGTATACCTTTTACATCAATATGGAAGCTCTAGCCAGCAGTATGAAGTCGATCAGCTTAATCAGAAGCTCGACAAGTGGATGGAAGAAGGCAAAATGCAAAAGATGATCGTTGTAATGCCGGATACATCCGGAAATAGCTGGTATATCAACAAACACAATGAGCCATGGATGGACTTGATCACCGAGGACTTCGTACCGCATGTCGACAGCATGTACCGCAGTATTGATGATCCAGATTTCCGTGCCATTTCCGGTGTATCTATGGGTGGGTTTGGTGCCTATGTGATCGGTCTGAACCATCCTGAGCTTTTCCGTTCGATAGCAAGCCATATGGGTGCATTGAGTTTTGAGTTTGAAGGGCAGAATCCTCTTGAGCTAATTAGGAGTTTAAATGAGAAAGAGACGGATCCAAATGCCGCAATTACAAAACTAAAACAGTTTTCTTTCTATCTTGATGGCGGTACGGAAGATGCTTTGACATCGAGGGCAAATTCAACGAATGATATCCATAAGTATTTTAGGAATTATAATATTCCGCATCAGTACAGCACGCGCGCGGGCGGGCATGACAGCGAGTTTTATTTAGCCTCGATGGATAAGTCCTTTGCGATGCATAGCAGCCATTTTACCAAATCGCTTGCCAGCGGCAGTTTGAAGGTTAGCCCCCAGGCTGTAAGCAGTGATCAAACCGAAGTAACAGCACAATATACAGTTACAGTCAGTGAGGATATTGAGAAGTATTCTGGGGAAAGTGCGAAGATTCCGATGGCTATTTCCCTGCAGGTTGATGACCCTCAAGGACAGGTGGTTTATAAAGAGACCAAAGAGGTCAAGGAAGCTCAGGCAAAAGGATATACGGGAGAGTTTTCAATCCCGACAGAACAGTTAAAAGAATCTCAGAATTTCACAGTAAATCTATCTCTATCGCTTCTCGGAAAAAATATCGATATCTCCAGCAGGCCGCTGATCATGGTCAGCCCGGTCGTGATTGGAGATGGTGAGGCTCATTTAGACTTGCTTGGTGATTGGAAGTTCAAGCTTGATGATGATCTCAATAACCCGATAGATGGAAATTCTGCTGATACGAATGGATGGTCAGTAGTTCAGCCAGGGCTTGAATGGTGGAAAAACGGTTTCGGCGGATACGAAAACATCCAAAGCTATAACGGTGGTGCCTGGTATGTAAGGGAATTTGAGCTGACGGAACAGTTCCCGGCCAGCGGTTTGACGCTGCTAGGCGGGAAAATTGATGATGCAGACGAAATCTATATTAACGGCCAATTGGTTGGAAGCACAGGAATGGAAAATGGTGAGTTTAAGCAATCTCATTGGGCAGAGCTGAGAGAATATAAAATTGCTGATTCTGTTTTAAAACCAGGAGAGACTAACAAGATTGCGATCAGACTCTTTGATAACAATGGGGATGGCGGCTTATACTCGGGTCCAATCGGGCTTTATTCCGAAAAATCCCTGCGGAAAGCCAAAGGCCTTCCGTATGAAAAGCCTGCTGCAGAGGTCGAGCAGCAAGTCAGGGAGCTTTTCACAAAACAAATTACAGCTTTGAATAAAAAGGACCTTGAAGAATTCAGCAAGACGATATCAGGAAACTACTTCAATGATGGCAAAAAGAAGGAGGGCCTTGTCAGCGAAATACAAGAATGGTTTGCTAGAAATGAGGTAATTGCAGAAGCGGATCATGTCCAGGTCTATATCGAAGGCGAGCGTTTATTGCTTGAAGGCAATCTGGTTGTAAAAGGAAGAAATGCCGATGGGTCCACAGAGATTCTAAAAGAGGAAGGCCTGTCGAACTATTTTGCCATTGAAAATGGAGCTATCTTGGAGACGGGGAACCAAAAGAGATTTTTCGTGGACAGTTATTATTCTGAAAGTCTGGGTACAGAAAAGACAGCACGGGTTTATTTGCCTGAAGGCTATGAAAACAGTGATAAGCAGTATCCAGTTGTTTATCTGCTGCATCAATTCCAGAGTGACAGTTCGGCGTTCGAATTGGATAAGGTTGACCTGATCCTTGACCAGGCAATAGCCGGAAAAGAAGTTGATGAAATGATCGTCGTCATGCCTGACTCTGACGGTATGAGCTGGTGGGTCAATCAGCTAAACGGCAGCCAGTGGATGGATATGGTCACAAAGGATTTGGTCCCATACATCGATCAAACTTACAGAACCATCGCTGATAAGGATCATCGCGGAATTTCAGGAGTTTCAATGGGCGGTTTCGGAGCATATGTGATTGGTATGCAAAACACAGATTTGTTCACATCGTTCGCCAGCCATATGGGAGCGTTAAGCAGCACAGTCGCAGGCAAAAACCCGATTCAGCTCGTAAAGGATGCTGATCCAGAGAAACTACGTGAACTATCATTCTATTTTGATAGCGGAGACGAGGACTTCTACAAGTTCGACATACCGGCAATTGACCTGCATCACTACTTGAAATCAGTAGGGGTACCGCATGAATTCGAAATAAGAAGCGGAAATCACAATAGCGAATTCTACACTGGATCACTTGTGAAGTCATTTAAGCATCATAGTGAACATTTTAGAAATTAGAGACATCCATATTATCTTTAGGCAAAACAACCATTTACCTTTTAGGGTGATGGTTGTTTTGCCATGAGCCTCAAAAGCTTCTCGGTTAACATCACATTTTGTTCTAATAAGTTATTTTTCCTTAAAACCGGGTAAATACTAACTAACAACCAAACCCAACAGAAGGCAGGGATTGAAATGAAAAATGACAAGAACTCTAACTTTTATAAACAAGAAGTAGACTTGAATACGTATATGGATGCTATACATGATACTGATAATACGGAGCTAATTCTGCTGCGGGAAAAGACTAGGTATACGGATGGAGCAAATAAGATCATCGAAAAAGTTCAGAATGACTTTTTAGAGAAAAGAAGAGTAGAAGAAATCGATTTTGCTCTAGCCAATAAGGATAAGGAAAGATTCATGGAATTGACTTCAGAGAACTGGAAGGATGCTTTGTAAGGTGAAATGGATGAGTATTTGGATAATATAGAAAGCCTGAAACCAAGTGAAATGTATGGTTTCAGGCTTTTATTTTTAGATAGAGTCTAGATGTTTTCCCCAGAAGTAGTTCTTGCTATTGTTTTCTTCATCTTTATTTATTAACTGGAAAAAATCATTAGGAATTTCCAGTTCGCCAATATAATTTGCTTTTTCGCCAATAAAGAGGAGGGTTTCGCCAATAAAATCTGAAAATCGCCAATAAATTTTTATTATCGCCAATAAAATTGTGAACTTCGCCAATAAAAGGATTTTCTCAGCAGTTCAGCAGCCTTAATTAATCTACAATCTCCAATAATTGCTCCTTTAGCTTTTTTTTAGCTCCGTTCCGCCACTGTTTGACTGCTGACAAGGACACATGCTCTTTTTCAGCGATTTCTCTGACAGATAGTAAATCAACGCAAGTGTAGATGACCCACTTTGTTTCTTTTTCTGTTAAATCATGACAATAGCTGCGGAGAAACTCTATTTCAAGCGGCTGGTTTGCATTTGTCTCCTCGACCGTTTCCCAGTATTCCTCTTTTGGGTGAATAATCCGCTCTTCAAACCGGTTGTTTCGGTTCATTTCATTCAGGATTTGTCCTTTAATATAACTATAGGCATAATTTGAGAATTCCCCTTTAACCGGATCAAAAGCTTCAGCTGCTTCCCAAAGCCCCACCAGTCCAATATGGAAATAATCTTTCTGATTTTTATAGATATGCAGGGTCCGAATAATTTTGTGAATCATTGGTTCAAACTGTTTAGCTAACTGATCGAAATTGTCCATTTGCAATCCTTCCTGGATCGCGCGCGACTGACTTGTAATTCCCGGGTAGCTTTAAGATACCTTTGAAGGCGGGGGCTGAGCCAATCCTGAAAAATCATTTTTGGGTACAAAAAAGCTCAATAAAGAGCCTGTTAAGCATCCAAAAATCAATTATCAAGAGTTATTAGACAATTTCATAAATTAGAAGTATAAAAATGATTTTTCTATTAAATTGTGAATATTGTTTGTCTAGCAAAGAAAAAATTTTTTATAGGTTGGCAGGGAATGTTAGCACTATTCCTGGGTAAGAAATGATTAGTTTCCAGAGGAGATTTAAAGAAATATACCGATAATAGAAGAGATTTTTTAAAAATAACATATATTATACTGAAAAAACATTCTCTTTGCAATATTCCATAAGATCTAATGTTGTTTGGATAGGAACAATGCGGATTTACTTATAAAAGGAAAAATTTATATAATAATACCAGCGGGGGTTAATGGGGGTGACGAGAGAAACTCAATAAAAATAAAGATGCCCTCGGGGAAAATGTCTTGGCGGACTCCCGAGGACGGGTGTTGGGTATACCAACTAGGTTAGTATACCTTTTCTAATCAAATAATCAATAGATTTTATGAGGAGAGGAAAGAATGGACGTGCTAACGAATTACATACTCAACGAAGAATCAGTGCTATTGACTGGAGAATATAATGTGAATGGAAAGCTATATGCCAGGGTAATCCATGGTGAAGACACCTTCCTGGTTGATATGAAACCTTTAAAAATCATCAATGAAACGATGATTGGGCTTGGTTCTGATTTTAAAACAGGCCGTAAAAGTGCAAGAAGACTGCTGGGCGATGTCAGTATGTGCCCGATTAAGGTTAACTGTAATCTGGGAATCTGGTTATTTCCCACTAAGTCATACAATGATGATTTCTGTATATGGTTCTCTTTGATGCATGTAAAAGGCACAAAAACTCTGGGAATACGCAGAACAGAAGTAGAATTGAGTTATGGTCATAAGGTTGTCATCCAAATGAAAGAATCCGCCTTTAATCAAAAAAGGAAAAAAGCAGAAGAATTAAGAGAAAAGATGACCAAGAACGCAAAAGGCCCTCTAACCTTTTATGTAGAATCAAAGAAAGGGATCGAGATGATCGAGGGTGAAGGGATTAAGCGGTATACGCTTAAATAGAAGTAACATTTAAGGGCTAATCGTACCCTTATGCAGCAGTATCTCATCCCATAAGTTTTTTTAATAGACCTTTATGTTTCATGAGAGAACATCCATAGAGTGGATGAAAAAATGTTGTCCAAGACAAAAATCATTGAAAGCGATTTCTGTGTACGGTATACTGCTAGTAAGTTAATAATCGTGATGGAGTCGGGGAGAATCACACAGACAAATCCTGTTACTGGGGCAGTTTCTGTAGGGGTTCTCCTCTTTTCAATTAGGGGGAGGAACAGGAATGGAAAAATTCATTTTATCATTGGATCAGGGCACGACAAGCTCGCGCGCAATTTTATTCAATAAAAAAGGCGAGATTGTCCATGTTGCACAAAAAGAATTTACGCAGATTTTCCCGAAACCAGGCTGGGTCGAACATAACGCGAATGAAATCTGGGGATCGATTTTATCGGTCATTGCGAGTGTACTGACGGAATCAAATGTTAAGCCTGAGCAGATTGCCGGAATAGGGATCACGAACCAGCGGGAAACGACGGTCGTCTGGGATAAAGAAACAGGAGTGCCTGTCTACAATGCGATTGTTTGGCAATCCCGGCAGACGAGCCAGATTTGTGACGAGTTAAAGGCTGCTGGAGATAATGACCTTTTCCGTGATAAAACGGGCCTCCTGATTGATGCTTATTTTTCAGGGACAAAAGTGAAATGGATCCTTGATCATGTGGATGGCGCGAGGGAGAAAGCGGAAGCTGGAAAGCTGATGTTCGGCACGATCGATACATGGCTGATCTGGAAGCTATCTGGAGGCCAAGCGCATGTGACGGACTACAGCAATGCCTCGCGTACGCTGATGTTCAATATACACGACCTTAAGTGGGATGAAGAAATTCTCGAAATCCTCGGTGTTCCGGCATCCATGCTTCCTGAGGTGCGCCCTTCATCTGAGGTCTATGCCAAAACAGCACCCCACCATTTCTTTGGCCAAGAAATCCCGATTGCCGGGGCTGCTGGTGACCAGCAGGCTGCTCTGTTCGGGCAAGCGTGTTTTGAAAAAGGCATGGGAAAAAATACGTACGGCACAGGCTGCTTCATGTTACTGAATACTGGAGATAAAGCTGTGAAGTCAGAGCACGGCTTATTGACGACTATCGCTTGGGGCCTTAATGGAAAAGTAGAATACGCGCTCGAAGGCAGTATTTTCGTTGCCGGATCAGCACTCCAGTGGCTGCGGGATGGATTGAGGATGCTGAAAGACGCAAGTGATAGCGAGACATATGCTGAAAAGGTGGAATCAACCGACGGAGTTTATGTGGTACCTGCCTTCGTTGGACTGGGAACTCCTTATTGGGACAGTGACGTCAGAGGAGCGGTTTTCGGCTTGACCCGCGGAACTAGCAAGGAACACTTCGTCCGAGCTACCTTGGAATCCCTGGCCTATCAGACAAGGGATATGCTGGCCGCGATGGAGGCAGACTCAGGCATCGAGCTTAAAACACTGCGCGTCGATGGCGGTGCTGTGAAAAACAACTTCCTGATGAATTTTCAGAGCGACATCCTTAATGTCCCTGTCGAGAGACCTGTTGTCAACGAGACAACCGCCCTTGGTGCCGCCTATCTGGCTGGACTTGCGGTTGGATATTGGGCAGATCAGCAGGAAATTGCATCCCAGTGGGCGATTGACACTACATTTGAACCGAAGATGTCTGAAGAGAGCCGCGAACAGTTGTACAGCGGCTGGAAAAAAGCAGTCAATGCGGCAATGGCGTTTAAATAGCTTGTGATGAAGAATAATGAGAGAGGCAGAGGGGATTGCTGTTTGTTTGGCAATCACCTCTTATTTTTTAGAAACATTTTGTGGAGGGGTAATGACCCTCATTAGTTTTAGAGACTGTGGTAGATAATTTTACGAAAAGATAGTAAAATTTTTAGTAAAATCAAAAGAATTATTTTTGGAGGGATTTTTCATGGCGGTGTTGGTTACTGGCGGTGCCGGTTATATAGGCAGTCATACGGTATTGGAGCTTTTAAAGCGTGAGGAAGAAGTAGTTGTCATTGATAATTTGCAAAAAGGCCATAAGGCAGCCTTATTGAGTGAAGCTAAATTTTTTGAAGGTGATTTAAGGGATCCTGACTTCCTCGATCAGGTCTTCACTGAAAATAAAATTAATGCAGTCGTGCATTTTGCAGCAGACTCGCTTGTGGGTGAAAGTGTTGAAAATCCACTTAAGTATTACGACAACAATGTCGGAGGCGCAATCTCCCTTCTGAAAGCTATGTCAAAACATAATGTGAAGAAAATTGTATTCTCATCGACTGCAGCGGTTTATGGTGAACCTGACCAGGTGCCGATTCCAGAGACGCTGCAGACGAATCCGACTAACCCTTATGGAGAAACAAAGCTGGCAATTGAGAAGATGCTGAAATGGTCTGAGGAAGCATATGGTATCCAGCATGTTGTACTCAGGTATTTTAACGTTGCCGGTGCAGACCTCGACGGCAAACTGGGGGAAGACCATCAGCCAGAGACACATCTGATTCCAATCGTGTTGCAGGTGGCACTTGGCAAGCGTGAAAAAATCATGATTTTTGGTGATGATTATGACACTCCAGATGGATCATGCATTCGTGATTATATCCATGTGACGGACCTGGCGGATGCCCATATCCTTGCTATCAAGAGATTGCGTGAAGGTGGCTCGAGCTCTGTTTATAATTTGGGGAATGGCAACGGCTTCTCTGTGAAGGAAGTAATTGAGATTTCTCGTAAGGTAACTGGCAAGAGTATT
The DNA here is from genome assembly GCF_018613315.1 of Bacillus sp. ISL-37. Taxonomy (GTDB): domain Bacteria; phylum Bacillota; class Bacilli; order Bacillales; family Cytobacillaceae; genus Mesobacillus. The sequence continues at coordinate 40,119 of NZ_JAGGQL010000015.1, forward strand.
CCGGATGAAGTAGCGCCTAGACGAGCGGGAGACCCGGCAAGGCTTGTAGCTTCTTCGGAAAAAGCAGCGAAAGAACTCGGCTGGAAACCAAAATATGCTTCGCTTGAAACAATGATTGAAAGCGCCTGGAATTGGTTCCAAAAGCATCCGGACGGCTACTAAACTTCGTTGGAAAGGACTGGTGATGACATGGCAATCAATATTTTTACAGAGATAGAGCGGCTGCTTCAATATGGACTGCAAAAGCAATTAATCGAAAAATGGGATGTCGATTTTGCGCGCAACCAGATTCTTGATGTCCTAGGACTGATTGAGTGGGAAGAAACGCCAGCCCCTTCTGAAGAGGCGGATTCACCTGTTGAAATTCTTGGTGAGATGCTTGATTGGGCGGAAGAGCAGGGATTGATCCCGGCAGGTTCCGTCACTTACCGCGACTTGCTGGATACAAAAATCATGGGCTGCCTCGTTCCCAGGCCATCATCGATGATTAAGGAATTTTACAGCAGATACAATGAAAAAGATCCAGAGCACGCAACGGATTACTTCTATCAACTATCCAAGAATACTCTGTACATCCGTACCGACCGGATCGCCAAAAATCAGCAATGGTTTAGTGATACGGATTATGGGCAGTTGGAGATTACCATCAATCTATCCAAGCCAGAAAAGGATCCGACGGCGATTGCGGCTTCTAAAAATCTGCAAAGCTCCGATTATCCTAAATGCCTTCTCTGCAAGGAAAATGTTGGCTACGCGGGACGGATCAATCATCCTGCCCGTCAAAGTCACCGCATCATCCCTGTAGAGACGAATGGTGAGACATGGTATCTTCAGTATTCGCCGTACTTATATTACAATGAACATTCCATTTTACTATCTGAAGAACATCGGCCAATGAAGATTTCGAAGGGCAGTTTTGACCGGCTATTGCATTTTGTCGAACAATTTCCGCACTACTTTATCGGATCCAATGCAGATTTGCCGATTGTCGGCGGCTCGATCTTAAGCCATGATCACTTCCAGGCAGGAAGGCATGAGTTCCCGATGGCCAATGCGCCTTATGAGGAAAAAATCAGCTTGCCTGAATATCCTGTGGTGGAAGCAGGTCTTGTCCGATGGCCGATGTCGGTGATCAGGCTAAGAGGTGAGGATCGTCATGCTCTTTCCGAGGCAGGTGGCAAAATACTCGAGTCATGGAAGGTATACAGTGATGAAGAAGTTGGTATCTTCGCCGAAAGTAATGGCGAGCGGCATAATACCGTTACACCGATTGCCCGCTTTCGGGATGGCAAATTCGAGCTTGATCTCGTATTAAGGAACAATCGGACAAGCGAAGAGCATCCGCTGGGAATTTTCCACCCTCATCAAGATGTGCATCATATCAAAAAAGAAAATATCGGCCTGATTGAAGTAATGGGGCTTGCCGTGTTGCCGGGCAGATTGAAAGAAGAGATGTCATTGCTGGCAGATTATCTGCGTGAAGAGAATCCATTGGAAAAAATAAAAGCAGATGAATTCACCGAAAAGCATGCGCATTGGGCTGCTTCTTTATTGGAGACAAATCCGAAGCTTGCCGAAATTGATCAAATTTTAAAAGAAGAGATTGGCAGGATTTTTGCCCGTGTCCTTGAAGACGCTGGAGTATTCAAGCGGAATGAACAAGGAAAAGCGGCATTCCTGCGTTTTGTCCGGTCACTTGAGGAGGTCCGATCTTAATGGAAAAGACCGTCTTTAAAGGCCTAGAAGCCATTGTCCTTGAAAATGACCAGTTGAGGTGTACATTCCTGCCTGAATACGGCGGGAAGCTGGCAAGCTTTTACGATAAAAAAGCTTCATATGAATGGCTTTTCCAAGCTAAGGAAGAAATCCTCCGTGTCCCGGAATACGGAGCGGATTTTTCCCAGTATGATTCCAGCGGATTTGATGAAGTTTTTCCAAGCATCGACCGCAGTTTCCATCCATTAAACGGCAAGGTGGTGCCCGACCATGGCGAGGTTTGGGCGCTACCGTGGAAAGTGGAAGCAGATGGAGAAGGCTTGCGAATGGAAGTGGACAGTCTGGTATTTCCTTATAAACTCGTAAAAACCGTCCGCCTTGAAGGAGATACGCTGGAATTTAACTATAAGGCTATCAATCTGGGTGGAGAGGACTTTGCCTTTCTATGGACCCCACACTCGCTGTTGAATTTTAATGATGAAACTTATATTAAGGTACCTGATGGACTGAATGAAATCATGACCGTTGAACATCAAACCGTCCATTTAGGTGAATGGGGAAATCGGCATCATTATCCTGTGACACAGTCGAATTCAGGTGAAAAGCTGGATTTATCCAGGATGCAGGGGCCGACAGACAAAACCAGTGAAAAGTTTTACTTCACTTCGAAACTACCCGAGGGCTGGTGTGCCGCGGTCCAGCCGGATCAAGGTACGCAGCTTGAATACCGATTCCCGGAAGACAAAGTGCCGTACCTGGGTTTATGGAAGACACAGGGAGGTTATCGTGGTGATTACAACTTCGCCCTTGAACCATGCACAGGTATTTATGATGACGTGTATACTGCGGATAAAATCAGGAAAGTTTCCAAAATCCCTGCGAATGGGGAATCAAATTGGTGGTTCGAGATGAAAGTTTCGACGCTGGACAAATAGAGAAGCTTTAGTTAATCCCTAAAAAGCCAGAATCACCCGTATTCTGGCTTTTTTTGTGGCTTTATCAAAGGTGATTTATCGGCTGGAAAATTTATTCTCTTAAAAAGTGCAAAATTGCTCGATTATCAGCGATAATTGCACAAACCTTCATGATAATTGCACGAAAAACACGCATCATTGCACATTTATCCTAAATATGAAAGCCTCTAATACTAAACTAGTTAAAATCCGACAAAAATTTTAGTAAAAAACATTTGACTAAACGGTGAAATTTTACTAAAATCTTAACTAAGATATGTAAACGCTTTCTGTATTCCGAAAAAATAGAATAGTAACTTATTAGAAAGCTGCTGCATATGGGGGAAATTAAATTTAATCGGTTGAGGGGGAAAAATGCATGAAAAAGCTTTTTACTATTTTTAGTCTCGTTGCCGCATTTGTATTAGTGATTTCTGGCTGTTCTAGCGATAGTTCAGACGGCAAAGGGGAAGATGGCAAAGTAACACTCACGGCTTGGGCGTGGAACGTTAACGTCGGAGCTTTGAACGAGGCTGCTGAGAAGTTCAAAAAAGAAAATCCTAATGTTGAACTTAAAGTAGAAGATATTGGACGTCTTGATGTATATGACAAGCTTTCAACTGGTCTTGCTGCAGGCGGTGTCGGCCTTCCGGACATCGTGCTTGTAGAGGATGATAGGATCCATGGCTATGTTGAATCATTCCCTAAAGGGTTTTTAGATCTATCAAAGGAAGGCTTCGACAAGCATAGCGAATCTTTCCCTCAGTTCAAGAACGATATGGCAAAGGTAAATGACACTTACTACGCAATGCCGTTTGATGCTGGCCCAACAGGTATGTTCTACCGCCGCAGCGTATTCGAAAAAGCTGGCGTGAACCCTGATGATATCCAGACTTGGGATGACTTCCTAGAAGCTGGAAAAACTATTAAAGATAAGACAGGCGCATTCGCAATGCCGCTTGATAAGTTCAAAGATGACCCTACATTCCGTATGATGCTGAACCAGCTTGGTGTTTACTATTACGATGAAGAAGGCAATATTGACCTGACTCATCCGAAAGCAGTCCAGGCAATGGAAATGCAGAAGAAATTCGATGAAGCTGGCCTGATCAAAGATGTTGACGGCTGGAATGGTGTCGTTTCTGCAACGGTTGATGGATCTGTAGCAACAATTCCTTTCGGTGCATGGTACTACGGTACAATCATCGACCAGGCAAAAGATTCAAAAGGTGACTGGGGCGTATTCCAGCTTCCTGCATTTGAAGAAGGCGGAAACCGCGCAGCGAACCTTGGAGGTTCAAGCTGGATGATTCCTGCTGCAACCAAGAATGCGAAAGAAGCATATGAATTCCTTGAGTACTTCTCAACAACTCCTGAGATCCAGACAATGGCAATGGAAAAGCACGGCTTATTCCCATCATTGAACACAGCATACGAGAGCGAATTGTTCACAGCTGAAGACGAGTTCTTCGGAGGCCAGGCAATCTGGAAGCTGTTCACTGAGGAAATGGCTGATGTTCCAACAGCTTATTACACAAAGGATTACTCACTTGGACTTGACGAAGCAATCAAGGCACAAGCTGATACGTTCAACGGCAAAGATGCCAAGAAGGCTCTTGAAGAGGCAGCGAACCGTCTGAAAGACCGCACAAAGCGTGAAGTCAACAAACACTAATCATGAATAACAAAATGAGAGATTTAGAGGCAGAAGGTCGGGGCTTTCTAAGTCTCTCGTTTTTTATAAAGGTTCTCCAGGAATCTTTTAATGGACATTTCGGAGAGTGTGAAAGCTCAAAAGGTCTAAGAAAGCGTGTTTAATAGACATTTCAGAGTGTGTATGCGGCCAAAATGTCTAAGAAATCAGGTTTAATGGACATTTTGGAGAGTATGAAAGCTCAAAATGTCTAAAAAAGCGTGTTTAATAGACATTTCAGAGTGTGGATGCGTTCAAAATGTCTAAGAAATCAGGTTTAGTGGACATTTCGGAGAGTGTGAACGCTCAAAAGGTCTAAGAAAGCGTGTTTAATAGACATTTCAGAGTGTGTATGCGGCCAAAATGTCTAAGAAATCAGGTTTAATGGACATTTTGGAGAGTGTGACCGCTCAAAATGTCTAAGAAAGTGATTTTAATAGACATTTCTCAGTGTAAATGCGTTCAAATGTCTAAAAGCATCTTCTACAAAAAATCTCAATGCTCTCTTCCATCGCCACACACGGAAAGGGCCTTACCAAAAAGAAAGAAGGATGATCGATGAAGACGAAAGCATATGTACCATACCTATTCATCGCACCTGCTGTGATATTCTTCAGCATCTTTATGCTTTATCCAATCATTTCTTCATTCATACTAAGCTTCCAAACGAGTGCAGGCGGTGTGATGGAGTTTTCTGGATTAGATAATTACAAGCGGCTGTTTTCGGATGAAATCTTTTTAACCGCGCTTAAAAACACCTTTATTCTATTAATTATTCAAGTTCCTCTTATGTTATTTTTGGCTATCGTGATTGCGACTTTGCTGAACTCGGCTCTCCTTAAGCTAAAAGGATTATTCCGGGTTACGTTTTTCTTGCCGGCAGTCACTTCACTGGTAGCGTACTCAATCATTTTCTCCATCATGCTTATGAATGACGGGATCTTTAATCAGGTGCTGAACGTTTTCGGCATTGACTCGATTCCATGGCTTTCAAACCCTTTCTGGGCAAAAGCGTCCTTGATCATTGCGATGACTTGGCGCTGGGTTGGCTACAATATGGTCATTTACCTGGCTGGATTGCAGAATATCCCGGAAGAGCTTTATGAAGCGGCAAGCATGGACGGTGCATCGAAGATCAGGCAGTTCTTCTCGATCACCATTCCGCAGCTTAAGCCGGTCATTCTTTTCACAGCGGTACTATCGACTATTGGAACGCTGCAATTGTTTGACGAGCCATACACATTGACAAAAGGCGGACCGAGTGACTCGACGTTGACAATCGGGATGTACCTGTACCAGACAGGTTTCCGTTACTTTGAATTCGGTTATGCTTCAACCATTGCTTATGTAATCGTGGTGCTGATCGGCATCCTGACATTCATCCAATTTAAGGTGACAGGTGATCAAGAATGAAAAAACAAACTTCGATAAAAAAAATATTCCTATATGTTGCTTTAGCCATTGGCGCATTGATCTCCCTTTTCCCTTTCTACTGGGCCGCAATCGGTGCGACAAATGAGAGCGGAAAAATGTTCTCCAAGCCGCCGGTTCTGACTCCGGGCACTAAGCTGATGGAGAACTTGACGAACCTCAACGAGTCGATCGATATCGGCCGTGTCATGTTCAACTCGCTGTTCACAGCAAGCATCTATACGGCTCTCGCGCTGTTAATTTCAACAATGGCAGCTTATGCATTTGCAAAGTTTGAATTCAAAGGCCGCAATGTGATTTTTGGGATTTTCCTTCTATCAATGATGATTCCTTATCATGCAACGATCATTCCTTTGTTTAAAATGATGGCGGCATTAGGCTGGTTGAACACTTACTGGGCATTGATCTTGCCTAACCTTGCTTATCCGTTCGCGATTTTCTTGATGAGACAGAACATGCTCGCATTCCCGACTTCCTTGATTGAGGCAGCAAGAATGGACGGAGCAGGCGAGTGGAAAATTTTCTACAGCATCGTCTTGCCATCAATGAAGCCTGCGCTGGCAGCAACAGCGATCTTCCTGTTCATGTTCCAGTGGAATAGCTTCCTATGGCCATTGGTCGCTCTGTCATCAACAGATATGTACACATTCCCTGTCGCTCTTTCCAGCTTATTTGGTCTTTCCAGGATTGACTACGGACAGGTAATGGCAGGTGTAACACTTGCGACTGTTCCAATCATCATTTTCTTCCTGGTCCTTCAGCGCCAGTTCATCTCAGGCATGCTCGGCAGCGCCGTGAAGTAAGGAGGAAAACGATGTCGATTTTTATCAATGAAGAGAAGAAGCAATTTCATTTACAAGGTAAAAACACCAGCTATATTTTTCGGATCATGGAAAACGGCCAGCCTGGGCACCTCTATTTCGGAAAAAAGGTAGCCAATCGTGAGGACTTTTCCTACTTATTTCAGCTCCCTAATGAACCACTGGGAAATGCGACTTTCACATTTGAGGACGATCAGCATTTTTCTCTTGAGTTCCTGAAGCAGGAATATCCTGTCTACGGAACAGGTGACTTCAGGGAGCCTGCCATCCAGGTGTCGCAGCCTGATGGCAGCCGGGTTACTCTTTTTGAATACGATTCATTTAAGCTGGTAAAAGGAAAGCCGGCATTGGATGGCTTTCCAGCTGTTTATACTGAAAGCGATGATGAAGCCGAAACACTGGTAATAAAGCTGGTTGATCGGAAGCTAAAAGCAGAATTGACGCTTTCCTACACAGCCTTCCATGAACGGAATGTGATTCTACGAAATGCAAAGCTAAAAAATAACGGCACAGAAGAACTGAAAATCAACAGAATGCTCAGCACGTCCGTCGATTTTCCCGATGCCGATTTTGATTTAGTGCACTTGAGCGGTGCCTGGATTCGTGAACGGAATATCGAAAGCAATCGTTTGCACAAAGGAATACAGCAAATCGACAGCAAGCGCGGTACAAGCAGTTCACAGAATAATCCCTTTCTGGCTCTAAAAGCGATGAATGCGGATGAGCATACAGGAGATGTTTATGGCTTCAATCTTGTCTACAGCGGGAACTTCACAGCTGGAGTCCAGGTTGACCATTATGATACATCACGGGTATTCATGGGAATCAATCCCTTCGATTTCAGCTGGAGGCTGGAGCCTGGTGAGGCATTCCAAACCCCTGAGGCAGTGATGGTCTATTCTGATGCCGGCCTAAACGGCATGAGCCACAGCTTCCACGACCTCTATCAAAATAGGCTTGTCAGGGGTGTGTGGCGTGACAAGGAACGGCCGGTGCTGATCAATAACTGGGAAGCCACTTACTTTGATTTTAACGAGGAAAAAATCCTCTCAATCTCTGATGAAGCCAATCGCCTCGGAGTCGAGCTGTTTGTTCTGGACGACGGCTGGTTCGAGGAACGTAACAATGATACAACATCCCTTGGCGACTGGACACCGGATCTGAAAAAACTGCCAAACGGTATCGAAGGTCTTGCTGAAAAAGTCAGCCGGGACGGCATGAAGTTCGGGATCTGGGTCGAACCAGAAATGATTTCGAAGAAAAGTGCTCTATATGAGAACCACCCGGAATGGGTGCTTGGAGTCCAGGGTCGTCATCTTAGCCATGGACGAAATCAGTTCATCCTTGACCTGACAAGGCGAGATGTCAGGGACTATCTGTTTGATTCCCTTTCAAAGGTGTTTAGTTCCGGTCCGATTGCTTATGTGAAGTGGGATATGAACCGCGTCATGACAGAGATTGGTTCAGCTCAGCTGCCACCAGAGCGACAGGAGGAAACAGCCCACCGCTATATCCTTGGTTTATATGAATTACTGGAGAGGCTCGTTTCTGCCTTCCCGGATATTTTGTTCGAATCATGCGCAAGCGGCGGAAATCGTTTTGATCCAGGCATGCTGTACTATATGCCGCAAACGTGGACCAGCGATAACACCGACGCAATTGAACGGCTGAAGATACAGTATGGCACTTCACTTGTCTATCCGCTAAGCACGATGGGCGCCCATGTATCAAGCGTGCCGAACCACCAGACGGGAAGAACAACTCCGCTGGAAACCAGATTCCACACTGCCTTGTTTGGCATGTTTGGATATGAACTAGATGTAACAAAGATGACGGATGCAGAAAAAGAAGAAATGAAGAAGCAGATCATCTTTTACAAAGAAAATCGATCTTTGATCCAAAAGGGTGATTTTTATAGGCTCCTAAGCCCGTTTGAAGGCAATGACACTTCATGGGCAGTGGTGGCAAAGGATCAATCAGAAGCACTTGTTGCTTATTACCGTACACTGGCAAAACCCAATCCGGGTCTGAAGCGAATAAAGGTATACGGACTTGATGCAAAAACATTCTATAGATTCAGTGAAACCGGGCTTGAAATGACCGGAGAGGAATTAATGAACATCGGATTGCTGCTGCCTCCTTTTTACTCCGGGACGGTCCATACTCCACGAACATTCTTGGCAGGAGATTTCCGTTCGGTAGTCTGGAAACTGGAAGCAGTAAAGTAGAGGGGGAAGTCATCAGTGGAAGAAAGAACAGCGCAATTTATCGAGATATTTGGCGAAAGCCGAGAACAGCTTCGTTCCTTTTTTGCTCCCGGACGAGTGAATATGATTGGCGAGCATATTGATTATAATGGCGGCCATGTCTTACCGGTGGCGCTTGAGATCGGAACATATGCGATTGCAAGGAAGAGAAGCGACAAGAAGCTTAAACTCTATTCTAGCAATTTTTCCGATAAAGGAATGATTGAAGCAGATCTAGAGAATCTAAACTATAAAAAAGACCAGGACTGGGCCAACTTCCCGATCGGAGTCTTTAACTACATGCAGACAGAGACTGGCTTCGAGCACGGCCTGGACATCTTTTTTGGAGGAAATATCCCGAACGGGGCAGGCCTGTCGTCTTCAGCATCCATCGAACTCGTTACGGCGGTGCTCGTCAATGAAATCTATCAGCTTGGCGTTTCCATGCTTGATTTAGTGAAGTTGAGCCAGAATGTTGAAAACCAGTTCATCGGAGTGAATTGCGGCATCATGGATCAGTTTGCTGTCGGCTTCGGCAAGGAGGGAAATGCCATCTTGCTGGATTGCGAGACTCTGGATTACCGGTACACTCCGTTTGAACTGACCGACAGTGCCATCGTCATTGCTAATACGAATAAGAAAAGAGGGCTCGCCGATTCTGCCTATAATGAGCGCAGAAGTACATGCGAGGCCGCTTTGGAAAAACTGCAGCAGAAATTGCCGATTTCCAATCTTGCCGAGATGTCCCCGGAACAATTTGAGGAACACAAAGGCTTGCTGACAGAGGAAGAAGTGAAACGCGTCCGACACGTGGTAACGGAAAACCACCGGACAGTAAAAGCGATTGCAATTCTCGAGCAAGGGAACCTGGATGCATTTGGCGAATTGATGAAGGCTTCCCATCTTTCCTTAAGAGATGATTATGAAGTCAGCGGCAAGGAGCTGGATGCCCTTGCGGAAGCAGCATGGGAGCAGGAAGGCACTGTCGGCGCACGGATGACAGGAGCAGGCTTCGGCGGCTGCACAGTCAATATCGTGAAAAACGAGCATGTTGATGCTTTTATCGAACAAGTAGGAAAGAAATACAAAGACAAAATCGGCTATGAAGCAACATTTTACATCGTAAATGCCGGCGGCGGTGCCAGGGAAATCACCGCTTCACAGGAATAGGAGGGGCGACCATGTACCTTGGTGTAGATTACTATCCAGAGCATTGGCCAAAGGAAATGATGAAGCAGGACATCCAGGGCATCAAAGGTCTTGGAGCCAATATGGTCAGGATCGGGGAATTTGCGTGGCATCTTATGGAGAAGGAAGAGGGGCAGTTTGACTTCTCCTTCTTCGACGAAGTCATCGCCGAGCTGAAGAAGGAAGGCTTTTCGGTCATGTTCGGAACGCCGACAGCAACCTTCCCGGCATGGCTTGCGAATAAATACCCTGACATCCTTTCCGAGGACGAAAATGGACATGTCCGCGTATTTGGCGGCAGAAGACAGTACTGCTTCAATTCAGATGTCTACCGCAAATACAGTGCCATCATCACGCAAAAGCTTGTTGAGCATTACAGGGATGAAGAAGCCATCGTTGCCTGGCAGATCGACAATGAGTTCGGTCATGAAGGCAGTGATATGTGCTATTGTGAGCAATGCCACCTTGGGTTCCAAAAGTTCCTTGAAAAGAAATACCCCAGTATTGATGAACTGAACGAGCGCTGGGGAACAATTTTCTGGGGCCAGACATATAACAAGTTTTCGGAAATCCCAATACCAAAACCGACGATCACGACACACAATCCAGCACTGAAGCTGGACTGGGCAAGATTCCGTTCAGAGTCTGTCAACAGCTATGCGCACGAAATGACGGCCATCGTCCATGAAGCTAAAGGTGACCATCAGCAGGTAACAACCAATGTTTCCGGAGGTTTCTTTGGAAAATGGTTTGACCACGCGGAAAATGTAAAAACAATGGACTTTGTTTCATACGATAACTATCCGGTCTGGGGCGGCCTTGAAAAGCCGATCGCTCCTGCAGCCATTGCGATGGCACATGATTTCAACCGCGGCCTTTTAGATAAAAATTATTGGATCGTTGAGGAATTGATGGGGGCCCAGGGACATGATGTCATCGGCTATCTGCCAAGGCCGAATCAGGCTAAAATGTGGTCATACCAGGCATTTGCCCATGGCTGCACGGACATGCTGTACTTCCGCTGGCGCGGGATGACGAAGGGTGCTGAGCAATTTTGCTTCGGTGTCGTCGACCATGATAACCGCTATGGAAGGAAGTATGAAGAAGTAAAATCTGTCTTCACGGATATCTCCCAATACGAAAATGTCCTGAATTCGGAAATACAGGCTGAAATCGCTGTCATTTACGATTATAATAATATATGGTCATGGCGTTCGCAGCAGCAAAGCGCAGGATTTGATTTCACTGCTGAGCTGCTTCGCCTGTATGAACCATTTTTCAACCAGAATGCATCGATTGATGTCATCCCTGCGGACCGTGATTTTGCAAAGTATAAAGTCATCGTCGTCCCGGTTCTTCAATTGATTGATGAAAAGCTTGCAGCAAGATTCAGAGAGTTTGCTGAAAACGGCGGAACACTTATTTTTTCTTATCGAGCAGGCTTGAAGGACAGCGATAACAATATCTATCTTGGAAAGACATTGCCTGGGCATATTGCCGATCTAACAGGAATTGAAATCTATGAAACGGAATCCCTATCGTCTACACAGACCGTAGAAATTGTAAACGATGAAACAGGGAACCGTGCTGAACTGTCAGTTTGGCGCGATTTAATCACACCAAAAACGGCAAGTGTCCTGTACCGCTATAATGATGAGTTTTACAAGTCCAGCGCGGCAGTTACGAAAAATGACTTTGGCAAAGGAACCGTATACTATATCGGCGGCGGTGCCGGAAGTGATGTAATGAAAGAAATCGCTTCCGAAATCCTTGAAACACAAGAAATTTGGCATCTTGAGACGAGCGAAGATCTTGAAGTATACAGAAGAATTCTCGATGGCGAGGAGTATTTCTTTGTGATGAACCACTCCTCAGAGGAAATGACTTTTAGGGAGGAGTTGCTTCCTCCTTTTGCATCGAAGGTTATAAAAGGAAGCTTATAGTGAAACTTAGGCTGCCGGGAGGGAGAAAGAGAGATGGCTACACTAAAAGATATTGCTGAACGCGCTGGAGTCTCACTCGCGACTGTATCCAGGGTGCTGAATTACGACAATACCTTATCTGTTTCAGATGAAACCCGGAAAAAGGTCATTGAAATTGCTCAGCAGCTCAATTATAAGTCAATGCGGCAGCGCAGCTCCCGTCCGCAGCCAGAACGCACGAAAATCGGCCTGGTCTACTGGTATTCACAGGAGCAGGAGCTGGCGGATCCATACTATATGTCGATCAGGCTGGGTGTAGAAAAAGAAAGCTTCGAGCGGAAAATTGATCTGATTAAAATGTTCAAGAACGCGGACTATCAGATGAGTGACTGGGTAGAGGGCCTGGATGGGATTATTGCTGTCGGGAAGTACAGTGAAAACGACATCGAGCAATTCAAATCCATGGCAGGGAACATCGTACTTGTCGATTACTCACCATCAGAGAATTATGATTCCATTGTCGTCGACTTCCGCAAAGCGATGATCCAAATGCTTGAATATTTGATCGATCTCGGACACGAACAAATTGGCTTTATCGGCGGCCGGGAATTTGTCCGCGACGATCTCCCTTTAAGGGACGAACGCGAAACCACTTTTTACGAGTTTCTGAAATTAAGAGATCGGTATATACCAGAGTTTGTATGGACCGGGAATTTCACCTCCGAGGATGGATACAAACTCATGGCCGAAGCGCTGAAAAAGCCAGAACGTCCAAGTGCCTTCGTCGTGGCCAATGATTCAATGGCAATCGGTGCACTGAGGGCTTTACATGAAGCTGGAGTGAAAGTACCTGAGGAAATTTCGCTCGTCAGCTTCAACGACATCGCCACATCCCGCTTCCTGCAGCCATCCCTGACTACGGTCAAGGTGCACACGGAATTTATGGGAGAAGCGGCAGTTGAGCTGCTGATGGAGCAAATCGAATCGAAGAGGCAAATCTCAAAGAAGGTAGTGATTCCGTTTGAGATTGAGATCAGAGAGAGCAGCGGGCCGGTAGCTGGAAATAAAGTAGCGAGTCTATGAATAAGAACCCAGGAGTGTTCCTCAAACACCCCTGGGTTTTATTTTTTCATTCTTATTCGAGGCCTTTTTTCAGGATAATCGGTAAACACTCCATCTGCTCCGATTTCATACGCTTGCTGAATGTCCTCGTCTGTATTGACGGTAAAAAGGTGGACGGCCAACCCATGACAATGGGCTTTTTTAATATAATCTTCATCCACCTTCCCAAAATTGGCTCCGATTCCTGCTGCATATTTTTTCAGTGACATTAGCTCCCGGTCTGTCAATCTTGCCTTATCTGAATATCTATAAAGCTGGATCAGTGGAATTCCCGGTTCAAGCTGGTTGATTTTCCTCAGGCTTTTGCTGTGAAAAGATTGAATGATGACTTTGGATTCAGAGTGAACCAACGAATACTTTCTCAGCAGATTTATTAATTTCATTTCCATACCTGGTGATTTGGTTTCGATGTAGTAGTTTACGCTTTTCCCATAATGCTGAAAGATTTCCTCGAGTGTAGGGATTTCGACACTTTCATATGCACGGTCGGCGAGTTGCGGATACTGCTCATTGAACCACGATCCGGCGTCCAGCGTCTTGATTTTATCAAGAGTTTGCATTTTTGACAGACCAGAACCATTCGTCGTCCGGTCTACCTCCGCATCATGTAGGGCAATCAATTCGCCCTCTTTTGTCATCTGCAAATCGATTTCGATATAATCGGCACCCGACTTCACCGCCAGGTCATATGCAGGCAATGTATGTTCAGGCGCGTAGGCCGATGCTCCTCTATGAGCGATGATGATGAAATCCTCCGTTAAAACAAAAGCAGTTGCTGTCTTTTGATTCTCACAACCGGCACTTGCCACCAAAATCAAACAGAAGAATAATAGCGATATATTTCTCATGATTTCCCTCACCTATATTTGAAATGTAAATTCCTAACATACTAGCAAAATATAAAACATATACTCCCAATATATATGCAAACTTTACAAGTTAATACTTTGTGACGGAGACCAGGAGACCACAGCTACTGCCTGTTTGGATAGGCATTATTTGTGGTCTCTTTTTTCAGGAAAAGGATTTATAGAGAAAGGGTGGCGAGCATGAAAAAAGTAGAATTGGTTGGTGTTTCGAAATCATACGATAAAAAAACAGAAGTCATTTCAGATATTACTGTCACGATTGAACCAGGAGAGTTTTTTGTGCTTGTCGGTCCTTCAGGCTGCGGGAAAAGCACGATGCTGCGGATGATTGCCGGCTTGGAAGAGATCACGGGCGGTGTGCTGAAAATCGGCGATGTCGAGTCGAACTGGCTCCCTCCTAGCAAAAGGGATATTTCGATGGTCTTCCAGAACTATGCCTTATACCCTCATTTAACGGTTGAAGAGAATATCGTTTTCGGACTCCATGTAAAAAAAGTGCCAAAGACTGAACGAAAAAAGCGATGCGAAGATGTGGCAGAAATGCTCGGATTGACTCCTTATTTGAAAAGGAAACCCCGTGAGCTGTCCGGCGGCCAGAGACAGCGTGTCGCCCTGGCCAGGGCCATCGTCAACCAGGCACCGATTTGCCTGATGGATGAACCGCTATCCAATCTGGACGCGAAATTGCGCGCGCATATGCGGTCGGAAATCCGGCAAATCCAGAGGCGGCTTGGTATTACGATGATTTATGTCACCCACGACCAGGTGGAGGCGATGACGATGGGAGACAGAATCATGATTCTCCATGATGGAAAAATCCAGCAGATTGGCCAGCCAATCGATATATATAATAACCCGGCCAATCCTTTCGTCGCGACATTCATTGGTTCGCCGCCGATGAATATTGGCGAAGGGAAGGTCGACACAGAAAAAAATGAGATTGTTTTCAGCGAGGACGCAAAAATAGCTGTTCCGGAAAAAGATCGGCCATTATTAAAATCCGACACAATCATCATCGGCGTCCGTCCTGAGCATTTAAAGGCAGCGACAAAAGAGACGAAAGCAGAAGATAAAGTTTATGTAAAAACAACCAATGTAGAGGTCCTTGGAAATGAGACGATTTTCTCCTTCGATATGGGAGGCAGGGAATGGATGGCGAAATGGACCGGCCAATGGCGGATTGATGTTGGGGACATGGTCCCGATTGTCATCAATTACGACTCCGTTTGTTTCTTTGACAGTGAGACGGAAAAAATCATCAAAACTCCATCGGATATCGAGAACCATGTTTTTGATAAAGAGGTGTTCATATGAAGGCAGACGCTCCACGAAATCTCGGTTTTTGGAGGAAGTCGCTAAACGCTCGGACAGCTCTTTTATACCTGTTTCCGTCGATCCTCCTGTTTGCGGTGTTCATCTTTTATCCGATGTTCCGGACGATTTATCTGAGCTTTTTTTTGACTGACCAGCAGGGTGCTGCAGCTTTGTTTGTCGGCTTTGAAAATTATGCCTATTTATTCGAGTCAAGGGAATTCCGGAACAGTATCAAGGCAACGGTGCTGTTTGTTCTCTACACGGTTCCGACAGGGGTCATCATTGCGCTCTTTTTGGCGCTGATCGCGAATGAAAAACTTAAAGGAATTGGCTTTTTTCGGACTGTTTATTCCTCGACAATGGGCATTTCAGTTGCGGCTTCCTCTGTTGTCTGGCTGTTCCTGTTCCATCCAAGCATCGGCATGTTCAACAGGCTTCTCAATGTCATGAATTTGCCGGGAGTCCAGTGGCTGCTTGATCCGGATTGGGCGCTTGTGTCGATTTCGATCTCGACGATCTGGATGAATATCGGGTTCTCGTTCCTCATCCTGCTCGGCGGGCTGCAGAACATCGATGAATATTTATATGAAAGCGCCAGGATCGACGGTGCCGGATACTGGTATCAGCTGCGCAGGATCACGATTCCGATGCTGTCGCCGACATTATTTTTCATCATCACGATTTCCCTGATCAATGCCTTTCAGACATTCGGGCAGGTCGATATTTTAACGAAAGGCGGGCCTTCCCAGGCGACAAACCTGATTGTTTACTCTATTTACCGGGAGGCATTCATCAACTACCAGTTCGGTACGGCAAGCGCGCAGGCTGTCTTTTTGTTCATCTGCATTTTAATCGTGACGATCCTGCAATTTAAGCTCGGAGAAAAGAAGGTGCACTATCAATGATGATGTCGACACCGAAAAAAATCCTGTTTTATATATTACTGGTCATTTCGGCCTTCCTGGTGTTCTTCCCGGTTCTATACGCGTTCATGATCAGCTTCATGTCAGGAGGGGAAATCCTCCAGGGCAAGTTCTTCCCTGAGTCGATCCACTTTGATAACTATGTAAAAGTGTTCGATCGCCTGCCGCTGATGAATTACTTGATCAATAGCTTCGTTGTTTCGTTCGGGGTCATGCTCGGCCAGCTGGTTGTCTGCAGTCTGGCGGCCTATGCTTTTGTGTTTATTCCGTTTAAGGGAAGGGATTTCATCTTCTTCCTCTTCATTTCAACAATGATGATTCCATGGGAAGCGACGATGATCCCTAACTTTTTTACCATCCAAAAGCTTGATTGGATGAACACTTATCAAGGTTTGACAGTGCCGTTTTTCGCGCTGGCCTTCGGAACCTTTCTGCTGCGCCAGCATTTCAAGACGATTCCAAAAGAGCTGCATGAAGCGGCAGAGGTGGCAGGGATCGGTAAGTTCGCCTTCTTTTGGAGAGTGATCCTTCCTGTGTCAAAAACCAGCCTTGTCACGCTCGGTGCCTACGGTTTCCTGACGACATGGAATATGTACTTATGGCCATTGCTTGTCACAAGCACGGGCCAGGTAAGGACAGTTCAAATTGGCTTGAAGCAGCTCCAGTCCCAGGAAGTCGCGACAGAATGGGGCGTCGTCATGGCGGGAGTGATCGTGGTCATCATCCCGACACTGCTCTTGCTTTTTGCAGGACAGAAGCAGCTCCAAAAAGGCCTGACCCAGGGAGCGCTGAAGTAATTCAATTCGGGTTTAACTTCTGGTATCCAGAAGCATTTTAATAAAAGGGGTGTTCAGCAAGATGATGAAAAAGTTTCGATGGTTCCTCGTGATCAGTGCAATTTTCAGCTTAATAGTCATGTCGGCATGCTCCAATGATGCAAGCAAGGGAGATGACAAAGACAAGGAGAAGGATGGCGGCACGAAGCCTGGCGAGAAAACAGAAATCTCGTTCTGGCATGCGATGTCCGGACCGGGACAAGAAGCACTTGATGGCATTGTCGCGGATTTCAACAATTCTCAGGATAAAGTCGTGGTCAATGCGGAATTCCAGGGTACCTATGAAGAGGCGTTGACAAAGCTTCGCAGTGTTGGCGGCACTGATAATGCCCCGGCGATCATGCAGGTGTTTGAAGTTGGGACTAAGTACATGATTGAAAGCGGATTCATCGAGCCGATGCAGACATTCATTGATAAGGACAATTACGACCTTTCCCAGCTTGAAGAAAACATCCTGAACTATTACAAGGTCGATGGCAAGCTGTATTCGATGCCATTCAACTCTTCGACACCGGTGATGATCTATAACAAGGATGCTTTTAAGGAAGTAGGTCTTGATCCGGAAAAAGCTCCGCAAACATTCAGCGAAGTAAAAGCGGCTGCTGAAAAACTGACGAAGAAAAACGAACGCTTTGGATTCTCGATGCTGACATATGGCTGGTTCTTTGAACAGCTTGTAGCGACACAAGGCGGTCTGTATGTCGACAATGATAATGGCCGTTCTGACGACGCAACAAAAGCTGTGTTCAATGGGGAAGAAGGACTGCGAGTCTTCAAGTTCCTTGACGACATGAACAAAGCAGGAACATTCGGCAACTATGGAACGAACTGGGATGACATCCGTGCCGCTTTCCAGACAGGAAAAGTCGCCATGTACATGGATTCATCCGCAGGTGTAGCCGGCGCGATCAATAACTCTTCATTCGATGTCGGAGTTGCCTATATCCCTTATCCGGATGAAGTCGAAAGACAAGGCGTCGCGATAGGTGGAGCGTCATTATGGATGAGCAAAGGAATCGGCGAAGATAAGCAGCAGGCAGCTTGGGAATTCATGAAGTTCCTCGCTTCACCAGAAAGCCAGGCGAAATGGCATATCGGCACAGGCTACTTCGCCATCAACCCAGCTGCATATGAAGAGGAAATCGTAAAGAAAGAGTGGGAGAAATATCCGCAGTTCAAGGTAACCGTAGACCAGCTGCAGGATACAAAACCATCCTTTGCGACACAGGGTGCATTGATCTCCGTCTTCCCGGAATCACGCCAGCAAGTCGTGACCGCACTTGAAAACATGTACCAGGGAACACCGCCGCAGGAAGCATTGGACCAGGCAGCTGAAGGAACAGACAGGGCGATTGAGATCGCTAATAAGACGAAGAAGAAGTAAGTGTCTGATCAGGCAAGCAACTGGATCACATTGTGAACCGTGGCTTGCTTTTTATAAGGAAGGCTCTATGTTCATTTTCGTGTAGGTATTGAGAATTTATTAGCGGAGAAATTCCCGCTATTGTATATAGAGGACACTTTTGAAGCAGAAATAGGAGGAGATATTCCGGTTAAATGCTAAAAATAAGACAAAATCCAACGATTTGGATGAAATAAACGGAAAAACGACCCTTATTCTCAAGGAATTAAGGGTCGTTTCCAATTTAAACGGAATTTTTCCGTTTATCCTTCAACCACTATGAAATCAACATTCAGTTTTATTAAAGAAAGAAAAAAACTCCGTACGAACGGAGCTTTTGTTGCAAAGGTTTAAATCTGGTTAGCAAGTATAGTTACAGCAGCGCTGAGCAATACAGTGGCTAATAATAATCCTGCATATAAGAAATTCTTTTGTCTCGCTTTTTTCCTTTGCATTTCCTCTGGTGTTAGCCAATTCTGGTTTGACATCAATTTACTCCTTTAAGATTGATGGTAGCTGGCAGACTTTTTCCAATAGAAAGAGGTCCCTGTAGCTTTGCGTCATCATTTTTCAATGATTTTGCCCTATATAAAAATATCCTATTTATGAAAATGCTTTCAATAGGTCTTTTTTCCTAAATGTCGAAATATGGTACTTTATCGAACGCTAACAAATTTTTTTAGTGATAAATGTAGAATTTAGTATTTCAGTTAGGTACGTGAAAAAACACCGATTATTGATGTCTAAGATTGATACACCCCTTGAAGTGTAGAAGAGTGGATCATTTGACCATTCGATATACATTGCAACGTGGGGGAAGTATTTCTAGGGAAAGCAAAACCTCCACCCAACAGGGCAGAGGTATTTGCATTCGATACTATAAGAATAGCCTTTCGACGAGCCAGTAGGCCCCAAAGACAATGATTACTGTTGAACCATATTTGATATATTTGCTCGAATCCTTAAGACGATGAAGATATGTCAGCAAAGGAAGTAACAGCAGCACGATTAAAATCTGTACAACCTCGATTCCAATGTTGAAGCTCACAAGTGCTGATGCAAGATTCCCCTTTGAGAGGTTCATCTCCTGAAGGATATTCGCGAAACCCAGGCCGTGAATCAACCCAAAGACAAAGGTTAGTCCCCACCGATGGTTCACTTCTTTTCTGAAAATATTCTCCACTGCCACATAGATGATACTCAGTGCAATCACGGACTCCACAAATTTAGAAGGTAAATCCATAATCCCCAGTACTGCAAGACTCAAGGTAATGCTGTGGGCAATCGTAAAAGAAGTAACAATCAGCGCATATTGCTTAAATGTTTGCTTACGCAGTAATAGTGCGAATAGGAACAAAAGGTGATCATAACCAGTTAAAATATGCGACATCCCCAGCTTGAAAAAGGACAGCCAGGAAGATGTGGGTTTAGTAACAGGTTTGGAATCTTGCTCAGTGGCAGAGCCACCAGCCTGCTCACCACCAGCTTCTTGCTCCTGCTGATCCTCGGTCAGCAGAATCGTCCAGGACCGGTTCTCTCCCTGCAATGCAGCCTGGCTTGAACCACCTGCATAAGTTGCGGTTAATAAATTCACATAATTGGTTTCAGCGTCGTTAAAATAAAGTCCATCATTGAGGGTTAGGGTATCCCCTGGCTGATAAGCAGGGTATTTTAATGTAAGAGTAAGGAATTCCTTGTTTTCTTTTTTCTCTATTTTAATATCAACGAATTCTGGTTCTTGTTGTTCATTGCCTTTATCAAGAATAACTGTATGGGTAAGGAATTCGATAAGATGGTCTTGTTCCTCTTCTATTTCACTCATTTCAAGAACGTTATTCTCATTGATATCCATGTCCTCTTGAAGCTCGATGATTGACAAGGCATCGATGGAGAATTCAAAACTTGTTTCATCTTCTAAAAACTGAATAGTTGTGAAGCTGGCGCTGTAAGGGTGTGCAGTCGCCATGGAAGGAAATGCAGATAGAAAAATAGCGGAAATCACAAAGTATATCCCCAATTTAGAGCCTCTCTTGTTAAACATCTTCACCAGTTGTCCTCCCCAATTCTTCTAATCTATTAACATCTAAATCTAATCACATTTTCCTATTCGTGTATAGGTGATAAGAAAAGTTATGTTATTACTTATTAAAATTATTTATTTCCAGTTATATCAATAGCAAAAAGAATTTTGTAGAATTATAGATGTACTACTACCACTTAGGAAAGGGTGTCGATAGCCTTTCGGGGATTATTGTTGTTTTGGGGTCCGCAAAAAATTAAATAAGGGTGGAAGATGAATGGACAGAAATAAGAGAAGCTTCAAAAGATGGACTAGTTTGTTGACAGCAGTATTATTACTTATTACGACATTTTTGCCAGCAGGTTTGGTCCAAAAAGCAAACGCTTACATAGCGGAGCATGTTGTCATCAGCCAGGCCTATGGTGGTGGAGGAAACAGCGGAGCGGTGTTTTCTAGTGATTTCGTAGAATTATATAATCCAACTAATAAAGAGATATCTTTAGAAGGTTGGTCTGTCCAAAAAGCCAGCAGTACAGGTACTGGTTGGCAAAAAGTTGCACTAACAGGATCTATAAAACCTTATGGTTACTATTTGATAAAAGGCAAATCTGGTACATCGGTTACAGATAAACCGTTGCCACAGGCAGATGCAGAAGATTCCACTTTAGACCTTGCAGGAACGGGAGGAAAAGTGGCGCTAGTGCCTCATGCAGATCTTTTAAATGGTCAATTCCCAGCAAACACTGTGGACTTCGTAGGGCTTGGCAAAGGGGCTGTTGGCTTTGAGGGAACTGGACCAACACCAGCCTTGAGCAACTCCACAAGTGCCCAAAGACGACCATACGCGAATGTAGAACCTGCTATTGGTCTAGGAAATGCATGGGATTCTGATGATAACTCATTGGATTTCGTGTCAGCAACGCCTGTTCCTAAGAACAGTGCAAGCCCAGCTGAACCGCCAATGGAATCAGATACTAGCCTTCAGCCGGTAGGAAATAACATTCAGTTCACTTTACAGGATGGTAAGGCAAAAGTGACTGGATTTGTTGCAGCAGCCGCAGAACAATCTGTCATCAGTGTCTATGAAACATCGGCAAAAGGAACGGCACTCGGCATTGCCAATGCAGCAGCAGATGGATCATTCGAAGTGAATTTTGAAACATCGGAAGCTTTAAAAGTCGTTTACGTTACGGCAACTCAGGAAGGCAAAGACGAAAGCGATGCCGTCCAAATTAATCTAGCTCAGAACAGCAAAAATGTAGTGGCTGACAAACTGAGCTACAGCGTTGATAACAAGGGCATAGGTACGTTGATCGGCAATGCCGGAGCAGGTGTAGCAAGATCAACGATTTTTGTTTATCCTGACTCTTCAGCAAACCAAGCAGAGAGACTGAACGGAGAAGGAACAGAAGTACTTGGAACTGGCGCATTCAATGCGATCACATTCAACAATGCTCCTGCAACAGTCTACATTACACAGCAATCAAGTGACGCTAATGGAGTCATGCTTGAAAGCGTCCCTGTTTCTGTTGAGAAAGCAGCAACAGATGTTGTCACTCCTTTGAACGAAGTGAAAGAGACGGATTCAAAGGGTCTTCTTTCCAATCTCAATCAGTTCTTCACTGTTGAGGGTGTAGTCACAGTTGATAATGGCGTGATGGGCACACAGAAGAATAACTTCTATATCCAGGATGAAACAGCCGGAATCAATATTTTCGGATTTTATGATTCAGGACTGAAAATTGTCCGCGGAGATAAATTAAGAATCACAGGAAAACTCATTCAATACAACGGTTTAACGGAATTAGAAGCAACAGCTATCACAAGAGAAGACGAAGGCCAAGCAATTCCTGCACCTAAATCTGTGTCGATTATGGACCTTAACACTTTCACGGTTGCGGAACCGCTTGAAGGCAGTCTTGTCCGCCTTGAAGGCAAGGTTTCATCTGTAGCCACATCTGGAACAAACTGGAATGTTACTTTAGTGGACGAAAATAATAAGTCCACGACTGTTCGAGTGATGGATAAAACAGGCATCAAGGCTGATGAAGTTTTTGAAAACGGCAAGAGTTACGCTGTAACTGGTATCGTCGGCCAATACACAACGAACGTGAGCCATCTCAGCGGATACCAGATCTTCCCTCGCGATATGATGGATATTACTGCGCAATTGGCAATTGACCACGAGCCTTTAGTAGAGGTTTATCAAGATACTAATGTTGAATTTGTGGCAAAAGCAAGCGGGGCAGAATCTGTAACAGTCTACTACCGTGCAACAGGGAATGCAGACTATATTGCTTTGCCGATGACAGCAGGAAGCGAATCCCGTTATACAGCAATCCTGCAATCTGAAAATGTACCAGCTGCTGGCTTTGACTACTATATAGAAGCGAAGGCTGGAGAGAAAGTTCAGATTTCAGGCACAAAAGAAACTCCTCATCAGGTTACACTGAGGGAAGACAAGGATGGACCACGTATCTATGGTGAAGCACCTGTAGGCGGAACGAAGGTTGAAAGTCCTCGTCCGGAGATTTCTGTTTTACTGGAAGATCCAAGCGGCGTTGATCAGGAAAGTGTAAGAATCTGGCTTGACGGTGAGGAGCTTACTAACGCTCAAATCAGCCAAAGTCAGGTGAAGTTCGCTCCTGAGGAAGATTTAGCACTTGGAGACCATACAGTAAAAGTTACTGCAATGGATTCAAAAGAAAACAGCAATGAATATGAATGGACATTTACTGTAGTCCCTCGTTTTGAAGGTGGAAACCACTACCGAGGAACAACTCATAACCATACGAATATTTCTCATGATGGTGCCGGAAACCCAGAAGATGCACTAAAAGCTGGCCAAAGGTATGGGTACGACTGGTTCGCATTCTCTGACCATTCCCATGATATCGATCCTACATTGCTTGGCCAGGATACGGTAGAACGTGATGGAATGTTGGAACGAAGCGGCGCGGAAGACTGGCAGCTGACAAAGGATTTGGCTGCACAATATACTGAAAATGGAGATTATGTCGTATTCCCGGCATTTGAAATGACCTCAACAACATGGGGGCACTCCAATATCTTCGGTACTGAAAACTTCATTGATCGAAACATCAATGGAAAAATGTATCAGGATTTGAATAAGTACTACGCATGGGTCATGACTTATGACGATGTGGTAGGACAGTTCAACCACCCTGATATGTCAAAGGATGCGTTCAACAACTTTAAACCATACAACAAAGATATGGATAAGCTTTTCACCATGCTTGAAGTCGGAAACGGATCCGGCCATTATGGTTATGCGAATGCTGAGAGAAAATTCTTCTCTGTTTTGGATTTAGGGTGGCATGTTGCACCGACTTACGGTGAGGACAACCATGAAGGTACATGGGGACAAACTAGGGCCCGTACGATTATCGTAGCGGACGACCTGTCACAGGAATCCCTTCTTCACTCCATGCGCAATATGCGTGTGTACATGGTAGAAGATCCTAACTTCACATTCAATGTAAAGGCGAATGGATTCTATATGGGATCAACCGTTGACAGCAAGTCGCTGAAGTTCAATATTTCGGGAAGCGATACAGTAGCTGAGAGCCGCTCAATGGCTGAATACGGCTATCTCCCTGCAGATTATAAGTCAGACGACCGTGTTGAAAAAGTGGAACTGATCACAAACGGCGGCAAGGTAGTAGATTCCTATTCTCCTATGACAGCAGATTTTACGTGGGAGCCTTCCTACGATGTTACTGGCGGCCAGCAATGGTTTGTCGTAAGAGTGACACAGGCTGATGGCGAGCGCATGTACTCTGCTCCGATCTGGTCTAAAGAGGAAGCTGTCGATGTAAAAGTGAACGGAATCGATATCGTCGGTGACGTTATTGTTGAAGGAAACCCTGCAACATTGAAAGCAAACGTAGCGAACAATGGTACACAGGAAGTTAAAAACTTAAGAGTAGACCTCTATTTTGACGAGGTAACGGCAGAGAATCTGATTGGATCACAGGATATCTCATCCATCCCTTCAAAGGGAGTAGCAGCTGCAACGGATGTATGGGAAAGCCCTTTAAAAGGCGACCATAAAATCATTGCTGTTGTATCTTCACTTGATGGATTGAATCTTGGCGATAATAAGTTTGAATTGGCGGTTAAAATAAAGGAGCCACTTGGAATCAAAGTGGTAATTGATGCGAAGCATGGCAATGAAAACACAAGCAGCGATGGCGGGTCGTATAAAGACAACCTAAAATCTTTCACAACGATGATGCAAAAAGAGGGTTATACAGTTACCGAGAACAACTCAGTTATTACGGATGCCGTATTAAGCAATGTGGACGTTTTGGTCATTACTCACCCAAGATCAGCTTACACCGCTGATGAGAGTGCTGCGATCGCCAAATTCGTTAAGAATGGCGGATCATTATTAATGGCAGGAAAGAGCAATCACAGCACAAACCCTGCAATCAATAACAGCATGCTTGAACAAATGGGTGCAACCATCCGTATGGGCAATGATGGCGTATTTGATGACAGCAAGACAGGTAACTTCTGGAGCGATCCAAAGGTCTCGCCTTTTGCAGTCCGAGTATTCCCTGGGCTGGTTTCAAACTACATTACTGACCGGGTTTCGTTCCTTGATTATTACAGTGGAACAAGCTTATCTGGTCCAAACAACACAGCTCTTGCTGAGAGCGATAATGTAGTGATCCTAGCAAAAGGCAATGAAACAACTTATCAGGGTAATATTAAGGGCGGATACACTTATGATGCTGTATCTGACGCAACCGGCGGCTCTGCGATTCCTTTGATTGCCTCCGAAAAAATCGGAGAAAATGGCCGTATCATCGTATCCGGCATGAACATTTTCAATGATAAGCAAATCGATCAGTCATATGAGCCAAAAGGTAATGATGAGTTCGCATTGAATGCAATTAACTGGCTCGCTCACCGTGAAACACAGATTACTAGTATCGGTGATGCAAGGAAGCTTGCGGAAGATTCCGAAACAGTAATCGAGGGTACAGTCACAACTGGAGCTGGAGTATTCTTCGACGCATTCTATGTCCAGGATGAAACAGGCGGAATCATGGCATTCCAGGAAGTGCCTGCTGGTTCAATCAAACCTGGTGATAAAGTTCGTATCTATGGCCATATCATCACATTCGATAACAACAAGGAAATTGAGTTTGCGAAATTTGAGCAGGATGTCATTAAGATTGGTGAGAGTGATCCTATTGAACCTAAATTCGTTAAAACAGGAGAAGCCACTTCTGAAAGCATTCAAGGCCTTCTCGTAAAAGTGAAAGGGGAAGTCGTCGGGAAATTCGATGATAACTCTTATATCATTAATGACGTCTCGGGAGATGTGTTAGTCTTCACTGATGGATACATTGTCAACCAAAGCGGCCCAGTACCAGTACTGGAAATTGGTGATACATTGGAGGCTGTCGGCCTGTCCGGTTCATTCGCTCAAGGAACGAGAATCCGCGTCCGCGATACTAAAGAGTTAATCGGAACTCCTGGCGATAGAACGGCACCTGAAACAACAGCTGTTGTAAACCCTGAAGCACCAACTGGCAAAAACGGCTGGTATGCTACTGACGTAACCGTTACACTTGCCGCCAAAGATGATAAATCTGGCGTGGCAACCACTGAATATCGTTTCTCAGGAGAAGAGAACTGGAGAAAGTATGCAGCTCCAATCGAGTTGAAGGAAGATGGTGAATACACCATTGAATTCCGCAGCGAAGATGTTCGAGGGAATGTGGAAGAAACGAAGACTGTCGATGTCAAAATCGACAAGACTGCTCCTGAACTAACTGTTTCAGTAGATAAACCGATTCTTCTTGTTCCAAACCATAAGCTGGTCGATATTAAAGCATGGTTGGATTATAGCGATTCAACTTCTAAGGTGGATTCGGTGGTACTGAAGTCAATCGAAATAAATGAACAAAACGCAGATGAAAATGATATCCATGGTGCATACTATGGCACATTGGATACAGAGTTTGCCATTCGATCTGAAAGAAACGGAAAAGGTAATGGCAGAGTTTACACGATTACCTATCTTGCGACAGACATGGCAGGAAACACAACAGAAGCTCAGGCGACTGTTACCGTCTTGAAGGGTAGATAAACTTTTAAATAGAAAGACTGCTATCAAAAGGAAGCCAAAAATTTCTTTATAGCAGTCTTTCTTTTATTAATGCTAAGATCTTGTAATAATTAAAAGCCCTATTCACTCTATCACCACTACTCATTTCTTTTAATCTTTTTAGATTGATTGCTGATGATCGTTAACAGCCATAGTTTTTCCTCTGGGCTCAACATACTCCAGCTTCCTGCTTTTACTTTCATATAAAACACTCCTTAGTAAATGTATTTTTTTTACTTTTGTATCTTGTAATCCCTATATACCGCCTTTTTTAAAAAATGAAACAACAAAAGTTTCTACAAATTACCAGATAATCCTACAGGCTAGTCCACATCTTTTGTCGAAAAGTCGTTGTACAATGATGTTAAATATCTCCAGTTTGACTTCATCTCCGTCTCAAGACCTAGAACACACTACAAACCGAGTCTGTAGAAAAATGGCGTGTTTTGAAGTATTGTATAAGGAGAAAACATTTTTTTACAGCAAGTGAAACATTCTGTGTCTCCTATTCGTATAAATAGGAAGATTCAAAACAGGAGTCGATACTAATGAATAAATTCCTTTTACGATTTATGCAAACTGGTGCGGCAATCCCTTTTTCGGCTTTCATATGGCTATTGGCCTTTACTGGCTTTGATCAGACATTTTGGATGTCTTCGCTCTATGGGTTTATTGGCGGTGGAGTGATGTTCTTTGGACTAGGTTCATATCTGCAAAAACGCTTTTTGGAAAAAAACAGGCTGACCATGAAGGAATACAAATATATTAAGAGAAATCTTAAAGAAGCGAATGTGAAGATCAACAGAATCCAGAAGTCGCTCTTTTCCGTCCGGCATATCCGTTCGCTGAAGCAAAGGATGGAACTGTTACGGCTTGTGAAAAACATCCAGAAGCTGAGCAATCGCGAACCAAGAAGATTCTTCAAGGCGGAACAGTTTTATTTCTCACATCTTGATTCGATAACGGAACTAAGTGAAAAGTATGCCTTCCTATCCTCCCAGCCCGCTAAAAATCGGGAATTGGAATACTCGTTACAGGATACACAGGACACTTTAAGGGATCTTACCAAGATCGTTGAGAAAGATTTGAATTATATGCTGGAAGAAGATCTTGACCATTTGAATTTTGAAATAGACGTGGCAAAGCATTCAATCAAGAAGCGAAATGAAATTCCTGATGAAACCAGGAGGTTAAAATAATGACTGAAAAAAATCCAGACCTATTAAAAAACACCGGCAATATTATGGATGATATCTTAACCAGCCCGTTTGGAGATTCACCCGAACTGCAGCTGCAGCCCAGCCCGCAGCAACAGGACAGCAAGCCTGTTAAGCTGATCGATGTCATTCCTGAGGAAAATCGCCAGCGAGCCTATCAATTGGCTGAGCAAATTGACCCAAAAAACCATCAGGCGATGATTCAATATGGTACCCAGGCACAGGGGAAACTGCTGACTTTTTCGCATGCGATGCTTGAGCATGTCCAGAAAAAGGATGTAGGCGAAGTGGGAGAAATCATCAATGATTTGATGAAGCATCTCAATGATATGAATCCCGATGAACTCAGTACCGAAAAGCAATCTTTCTTTGCCCGGATGTTTGGCAAGATTTCGGGTTCAGTTCAGGAGATTCTCTCCAAGTACCAGAAGACAGGTGCTCAAATTGACCGAATCAGCGTGAAACTCGATCGCAGCAAAAATGTCCTGCTATCGGACATCGGCATGCTTGAGAAATTATACGAAACGAACAAAGAATATTTCAATGCCCTGAACATATACATTGCGGCGGGAGAACTGAAGCTTGAGGAACTCCACGAAAAAACAATTCCTGAACTGAAAAAGGCTGCAGAGACTTCCCAGGACCAGATGAAGTTCCAGGAAGTCAATGACATGATCCAGTTTGCCGATCGCCTGGATAAGCGACTCTATGACCTGAAATTAAGCCGGGAAATCACGATTCAGAGTGCACCGCAAATTCGCTTGATCCAGAACACCAACCAGGCCCTTGTAGAAAAAATCCAATCATCAATCGTGACAGCCATCCCGCTTTGGAAAAACCAGGTCGCCATCGCATTGACACTGATCAGGCAGCGCCATGCAGTGGAAGCGCAGAAACAAGTTTCCAAAACGACAAACGAACTACTGCTGAAAAACGCTGAAATGCTGAAAACTAACACAATCGAAACCGCGAAAGAAAACGAACGCGGCATTGTCGATATCGAAACATTGAAGAAGACGCAAGAAAACCTGATCACCACTTTGGAAGAAACATTGAGGATCCAACAGGAAGGCCGGACAAAGAGACGTCAGGCAGAGCAGGATCTTGCAGCAATGGAAAACGAGTTAAAGCAAAAATTGCTTGAAATCAAGGGTAACTAATAATAAAAGGTGAACAGATATATAATCGCTGTTCACCTTTTATCATTTTTAGTAAAGTGTACTTCTTAGTCTATAGTACTATCTTCGTCTTTCACCATTCCTGCACCAATTGACGAAATGCTCACAGTTATTGAATAGGAGATCATATTCTTCCTCTCCCAATTTGCTCTTTGCTCTTCGGATGACGGTTTCAATAGTATAAATTAAATCGCTATCCATCACATGTATTTTTCCGCCTTGAGCAAAGTCTTCTAGACTGTCAATTCTTACTTCAAACTGGCTGTAATGAATGACGTTGCCTCTTCCTAGGTACAACCCGTGGTGGGAATAGTCCAACCCTAGCCACCTATTTACATATAAATGATCACCGCGGTAGAATTTTTTTGTTGAGTTTTCCAGGTCATGAATAGAACGCCGATCTTCAAATGCTCTAGAATGGTTATCAATTGTTTCTGATAGTAAATAACGTGCTTCCAATACATCTCCGACTAGAGGAGATAACTGTTTTGCTTGTTTAATAAGTTTTTTTGTATCTCGTTTTATTTCCTTTTTTTCTTGCTCTCTTTCCTTTTTGGGCATCCAGTCTGGTATATCTCTGGTAGATGGTGTACCTGGTTGAGAAGTTCTGATATCCTTAGAAGTAATTTTCAAAAAGTCATCCAATAATCCCCACATTTCAACCACTCCTATTTAATTTTTTCTTTATATCCTACTAAAGTAATATTATTCCATTTTAGTGCATACTGGTCAAAAATAGATCTTTAGTATCGAAAAAGATGTGGTGGAGTATTTTAGGTATTTTAAAAAAAGGTGGAATCTTAATATATTTTAAAACCTTAAACATAATTCAGGTGATGATTTATGAGTAAAGTTTTAATCTAAGCAACCCTCTGATAATCCTATTCTTATCTTTCTTGGAATTTTAACCTTGTTCAGTGTAGCTAATATTTTTGTGTTGTCGTACATTAAATGAATATAGATCTATTAAATTAATCTTTATACATTTATAGATTTATATATGGAAGAATGTTACCATTTAAGGAGAATAATAGATTGAGGGGAGAAGGGAAATTTGAAAAAGTTCATTACAGCTTTAGTTACAGTCCTAATGATTTTGGTGCCATTCCAAGCAGGTTCAGCAGAAGGTGCAGTAAGCTATCAGAATCCACCTGTGACTGTAATCAATAAATATCTTACTGATGCTGCATTAAAATCTAATGTACCACCTGAAATCGTCAAAGCCATCGCGATGGAGGAAAGCGGCTGGCAACAGTTTAAGGATGGTAAGCCTTATATATCGGAAGTTGACGGTAGAGGGATTGGCATTATGCAAATAACAGATCAAGGAGACTATGATCAGGAAAGGCTGAAAACGGATATTCAATATAATATTGAGATCGGTGTTAAGATTCTTGATGAGAAATTCCGTGCTATCAACAGCAACAAACTGCCAACTGTAAACGATAATGACCGTCATATCCTGGAAAGCTGGTATTTCGCAGTGCTGGCTTACAATGGTCAATTCCAGAAAAACAGCCCGATCTATAAACCAGGCGGACAAACAAACGAAGGAGCTTACCAGGAAAAGGTCTATAAATATTTGAACAATTTCAACCCTGGAATTGGCGTTTATCCTCTGCCATTCAACTTCAAGGAAGAGGACTTCACCTATACAGGAGCGCCGAAATACCAGTTGGTTTTTGAAAAGGATCATTATGAAGTTCCGGAACATCTATTACATGAAAGCAAATATTTCTACAAGCCAAAAGATGTCGTTTTCACCGCAAAAAGTGCTAACTTCCGTGAAGCGCCATCCAGGTATGCCAAGGTCGTAAAGACTTTGCCTTCCGGTGTAAAGGAAGCAGTGACGATTCTAGAAGATTTTGAATACGACCAATCAAATCTAAGTGACAGCCAGATGCTCAATCTTCAATATGTCTGGTATAAAGTTCAACTGAAGGACGGTACGATTGGGTATACAGCCTCAAATGAACTTGAGCAGCTAGCCAGCAGAATTTCCGGGGCAAACAGATTTGATACTGCAGTTGCTATTTCACAAGAAGGCTGGACAACCTCAGATACGGTCGTACTCGCAAAAGGCTACGATTTCCCTGATGCATTGGCTGGCACTCCGCTTGCACATCAGTTGAATGCACCGATGCTACTGACAAGGGATAATCTTCTGCCTGAAGTAACAAAGAATGAAATCGTCAGATTAAAAGCAAAGAATGTCATTTTACTGGGCAGTACAGGAGCAATCAATGCTGAGGTAGAGCAGAAATTAAAATCAATGGGGTTGAATGTCGAGCGATATGGCGGCAAGAACCGATTTGAAACGGCAATAAAGATTGCGGAAAAACTACCTGTAAAGGGCGATACAGCAGTACTTGCTTATGGTTATAATTTCCCTGATGCTTTATCAATCGCTGCTTATGCTGCTAAAAATAACTTCCCGATTTTCTTGACAAGGGAATCTGAACTTTCGCCTTCAACAGAGCAGGAACTGAAGAAATACAAACATACGATTGTGGTGGGAAGTGAAAGTGTAGTCAATAGTACTATTTTCAGCAAGCTAAATGATCCAAAGCGTTATGGCGGAAAAAACCGATATGAAACAAACGCCATGATTGTAAACCAGCTTCCACTTGGAACGGAACGGGCATATATAGCATTTGGCTATGAATTTGCGGATGCCTTGACTGGTGCCGTCCTGGCAGCAAAAAATAATTCTCCGCTGCTATTGTCAAATACCGAGAATATCCCGGAACCGACGAGGACTACTATTACGGGTCATGACTTTGGACACTTCAGTTTGCTTGGAGGAACAAAAGCGGTCAATATCCAATACGAATTGGGTGAACTAGTGAAATAAGTTTTGTGGACAATGAGTATCAAACTCATTGTCCTTTTTATGTCATGGGGTAAGGGACTCCCTATAAAACTTCGGAGTAATTGAAAATCTAGACATCTGCATGAGGGATTAAGATGTTGTGGAGCTTTTCCTTATAGATTTAACTAAACTGTAACAATATTTAATTGGAATGTTATTTACAATTATATGAATTTTTAATAGAATGATGTCATATTTAAACGAATGTATGGAGGATCAAGAATTGAAAGAGCTAAGCAAAGAGGAGAAAAAGGCTGACTTTGTCGAAGTTTTAAAAAGCGCGTACGATAAAGGTTTACATGATAAAGAAATGACAGTCGAAAAGATTCTAGAGGAATTAAAGTTGGATTTGAAAAGTATAATGACTTTATAGACCAAGGAGGCCGGAGCTATACACCGCCTCCTTATTTTATTTTTATGATATTAATGTGTTTGCTTCTTGAAGCTGATAGTAAATTCTTTCAGCCTTCTTTTTATGAAATTCCAATTTTTTCTCGAGCTTAGACTTAAGTTCAAGATTAATGCAATCATTCAAAAGTGTTTTATGATATCCATGCTGATAAGAATGCCAACTGTACTTTACACGGTAAATAAGCTTTTGCATAATAGCCTACCTCCTGCTAGGATTGGTATCTTTATATTCCCTATATATTCCGCAGCAAAACCTTGTTTAGTGAGGGTTAGTCAAGGTAATTAGTTGTTTGGGGTTAAATACCCATTACAAATATTGTAAATTCCTTTATCATAATGTTGTTGTGAAAAAATGAAAAAAGGGGCGTAATGTATTGAATAGTTTTTTGAAAGTGCTTTCTTCAGCTGCAGCTATAGCCATGGTTACTACTTCTCTCTCTATTCCTTTTGCCAATGCGGAGGAAAGTTTATCTAAGAGAATGGAAGAAAGAAAGAATTTTATAATCAATCACCTTGAACAGCGTGATCCAGAGTCCTATGAATTTACTAGCAAATCATCTTCATTCCAGGCAATCACAGCAGAGGCTGTCTATAAACAGCAAATTGATTATAACCAGATTCATGAATACCACTTTGCTACTAATGGCGGTACTTTTACTGTAGAGGCGCTTCACGAGAATGCTGACGACCTTTTAGGTCCGGATTATTATATATACAACATGAACACAGGCGAACTGGTTGATCCCTATGATGGAAAGACGTTCCGGTTAGATGAGGGAGCCTATTATTTTGTTGTCATGGGATATTCAGAAGAGAAGACTAATTACGAATATACATTTTCAGGATCCTTCTTATCTGAGCCAGATACAGTACTGCCAAAGCTGACAGTTGCTAATCCATCAGCTTCCGAAGTCCGTTTGGCGAAGAATTCATCGCCAAATTATTCTGTATCGGGAACATCGGATGCTGATAGTCTTACATTGTCTCTTAATGGCGAGCAGGTGGCGGATTTAACAGCACCAGGTGCCTTCAAATGGGACCAGTTAGTACTTTTACCTGGATATAATTTCCTTGTATTTGAAGCGATGAAACCTGACGGAAATAGGGTTACTTCAATTTACAGTGTTACACTCCCAGGTCTTTCAAGGATTCAGGGAAAGGATCGTTATCAAGTTTCAAGTAATATTAGCAGCACATTGAGGGATCGTAGTTTTGGAAGCGGTACAGTCATTATCACAAGAGGAGATTTGTATCCTGATGCAGTAGCAGGAGGTCCGCTGGCTGGAACAGAGGATGCACCAATTTTGTTGACAACTCCAAAATCCTTACCGCAGTCAGTTATTACAGAACTTAAAAACATTCAGCCAGAACGTGCGATTATTCTTGGAGGAACTGCTTCTGTTTCACCTGACGTTGAAGCCCAGCTTAAAGACTTAGGGATAGAAGAGGTAGAGCGTATCGGCGGGAAAGATCGCTATGTAGTTTCGGCAAGCATCGCTGATCGGGTAGCAGAATCTTGGGGCGAAAGTACAGCAATTATTGCCAGCGGAGAAGCATTTCCAGATGCTCTCTCAGCATCAACTATTGCAGGGCCATCAGGAATGCCGATTCTACTTGTTAGAAAAGATGGAGTACCGGCTTCTATTGAAAATTTTATAAAGAATAATCCGCAAATAGAAAACTATATCATAGTTGGAGGTACGGCAGCTGTAAGCGATGCTGTTGGCGCAAGGATTAAGCAACTCCGTCCAGGGTTAGATGTTGATCGTATTGGCGGAAAGGACAGGTATGAGGTGTCTGTCAATATAGCGAAGTATGCAATCGAAAATCGTGGGATGGATGCCAGCACACTGACATTCGCGCGTGGCGACCTATTCCCTGATGCCCTTTCTGGCGCGCCTCTGGCAAACTTTTTCTATTCGCCGCTGATTCTTACTCCTGCTAACAAGATGCATGATAAGGTGAATGCCTTCTTAACGGAAAATAGCAATGAAATCGATAATATGTATATCCTAGGCGGTACGGGAGCTGTCTCTGCCGATGTAGAAAAGAAATTGAACAGCTTCATTAAATAACAGCAAGCTCTTCTCTATTATGAGAGGGGCTTTTCATTTAGGGTTAATACGGGTACAATAAACAGCGTGAAGCGGGAGGTAATTTGATATGAAAAGGATCTTGTTATTCTTTCAGGTAATCAAGTCCGGTATGCTGTTTATTAGAGAAATAATCCAATATAAACGAGAACAGAAAAAATAAGAGAGACTCCTGATTATGAACTATACCCCGGATA
>NZ_JAGGQL010000016.1 GCF_018613315.1 Bacillus sp. ISL-37
AGAGTTTCTCGACAGCCTGAGTCATCCGACCGGATGACTTTTTTTCATTATTACTAAGCTACTTACTTTACACTCAAGGATATATCTCCATTTTCCACGCCAATTTCCACCTGGCTCTTCTCTTTGATTCTGCCTGCAATGATTTCCCTGGCGAGCTTTGTTTCTACGGTCCTCTGGATAAATCTCTTCAGCGGCCTAGCGCCGTATACAGGATCGAAGCCTTGTTCAGCTAAGAACTCTTTTGCTTCATCGGTGATTGACAGCTGGATTTGCTGGTCTGCGAGCCTTGCCTGCAAAGTCTTTACTAATTTTCCAACAATCATTTTGATTTCTTTTAATGCCAGAGGCTTGAAAAGGATGATTTCGTCCACACGATTCAGAAATTCTGGACGGAAATGGCCGCGAAGCTGGGCCATTACTAGATCCCTGGTTTCAGAAGAGATTTCATCTTCTCCTTCTCCACCCTGCCGGTCAAGCAAGTAATGCGAGCCAATATTGGACGTCATAATAATGACAGTATTCTTAAAGTCGACCATTCTACCTTGTGAGTCCGTTACCCGTCCATCATCCAGCATCTGCAATAGGATATTGAAGACTTCAGGATGTGCTTTCTCCACTTCATCGAGGAGGATGACCGAATATGGATTCCTTCTGACCGCTTCTGTCAGCTGGCCGCCTTCTTCATAACCTACATATCCTGGAGGTGCTCCAATCAGCCTTGATACTGCATGTTTTTCCATATACTCAGACATGTCGATTCGAATGATATGTTCTTCACTGTCAAACAAAGACTGAGCAAGCGTCTTAGCCAGCTCTGTTTTACCTACTCCGGTAGGACCTAGGAAAATGAAAGACCCAATTGGTCTATTAGGATCCTTGATGCCAGCTCTGGCTCTGAGGACCGCGTCGGATACGAGTGATACTGCTTCATCCTGTCCGACAACCCGTTCATGGAGAATGCTTTCTAGCTTTAGAAGCTTTTCCCGCTCTCCTTCAACAAGCTTCATCACTGGTATGCCAGTCCATCTTGAGACAATTGATGCTATTTCCTCTTCAGTCACTTCTTCCCGAAGGAGCCTCTCGCCTTCATTTTTGCTAACTTCCAGCTCAAGTGCCTTGAGTTCTTTTTCAAGAGAAGGAATACGGCCATGCCTAAGTTCAGCAGCCTTATTTAAATCATAGTCATTTTCCGCTTTTTCAAGTTCTCGCCGAAGTCTTTCCAGCAGCTCACGCTGTTCCTGAACCTTTTGGATGCCTTCTTTTTCTTTCTGCCACCTTGACTTCATTGCATTTGCTTTTTCCCTCAAGTTGGCAAGCTCCTTACGAAGAGTTTCAAGGCGCACTCGGCTTGCATCATCTTTTTCCTTAGTTAACGCAGCTTCTTCAATTTCCAGCTGCATGACCCTTCTAGTCACTTCATCAAGCTCAGTCGGCATTGAGTCAATTTCTGTACGGATCATCGCGCAAGCTTCATCTACGAGGTCAATCGCCTTGTCTGGCAAGAATCGGTCTGTGATGTATCGATCTGACAATGCAGCAGCAGCCACTATTGCGCGGTCATGGATATTGACACCATGGTGGATTTCAAACCTTTCCTTCAATCCTCGTAAAATTGACACGGTATCCTCGACATCTGGTTCTTTAACCAATACCTGCTGGAAGCGGCGTTCCAGCGCTGGGTCTTTTTCAATGTATTTCCGGTGTTCATCGAGAGTTGTTGCACCAATACAATGAAGTTCCCCGCGCGCAAGCATTGGCTTCAGCATATTCCCGGCATCCATTGCCCCCTCAGTCTTACCCGCCCCAACAATGGTATGGAGTTCATCAATGAACAACAGGATTTTGCCTTCGCTCTTTTTCACTTCATTGAGGACAGCTTTTAATCTCTCTTCAAATTCGCCCCGGAATTTCGCTCCTGCTATCAGCGCGCTCATGTCCAGCGCAAAAACCGTCTTATCCTTTAAGCCCTCAGGAACATCCTTGCGCACAATCCTCTGTGCAAGCCCTTCTACAATAGCTGTCTTTCCTACACCCGGCTCCCCGATCAAAACTGGGTTATTTTTTGTCTTCCTTGAGAGAATGCGGATGACATTGCGAATTTCACTATCCCTGCCGATTACCGGGTCAACCTTTCCCGCCCGGACTTCCTCCACAAGGTCGCGGCCATATTTTTTTAACACTTCATAAGTAGCTTCTGGGTTTTGTGAAGTCACTCTCTGGTTCCCCCTAACCTCTTTGATTCTTGCTAATAATTTTTCTCTGCTAACTCCTAATTTCCTCATTGCTCCACCTGATTCAGAGCCAGGAATCTCAAGCGCAGCCAACAAAACATGTTCTACCGATAAATAGTCATCTTCAAATTGTTTCATTTCCTTTTCAGCTTGTGCTAAAACCTTTTGTAGCGTTGCGGTAATATATAACTTCCCCTGTTCTACACCACTCCCCGAGACTTGAGGTTTCTTTGACAGGGTAAGATTTAATACTTCTTTAACATTATCCAGATTCAGTCCGATTCCAGTAAGCAAAATTTCAGCCAGATTGCCGTCCTGTTCAAGTAAAGCAAGCAACAGGTGCGTATCATCTACTTCCTGGTGATTATGTTGAACAGCCAAGGTCTGGGCTGATACAAATGCATTCTGCAAGCTTTCTGTCATTTTATTCAAATCCACGCCCAACCACTCCTTTGACCTTTTTTGACCTTTAATTATATTATAATAAAAATTCCCAATTAGTAAAGCCATCCGCACTGGGATGGCTTTACTGACAGTATAAATTTCATTCCGGAAAATGTTTTGTCCTGTTGACCTAGATGTAGTTTATTTAAACTTTGGCATGTAAGTCCAGTGGCGGTTGTGGTTGG
Organism: Bacillus sp. ISL-37; assembly: GCF_018613315.1. Classification (GTDB taxonomy): domain Bacteria; phylum Bacillota; class Bacilli; order Bacillales; family Cytobacillaceae; genus Mesobacillus. Next base: position 2,861 of record NZ_JAGGQL010000016.1, read on the forward strand.
AGTTTTCCGGAAAACGGTCCCCAGCTTTAAGTTTAATTTTTTGCGGGTTGTTGACATTGCTGCCTGTTTCTCCAATTTCAATATAAATACCATTATTCGGTGCCTTTTGGCCGGCACGGAACTGATGACTTTGACCCATTTGCCTTCCTCCTTCATTAAAGTATTCCGGCAATTTTATTATTTACTGATTTAAATAAAGTATTTATGCATAATTTATCCTTCCAAAAAAAAGGGTTATACGGTACATTAGTGTGTATGAGAAAAAAAAGCAGGAGCACCTCGTCAGCCTCACAAGCGGTGCCCGCCTAAAACACCGCCTAGTATGCCTGAAAATTGCCTAGGACTGGCGCTGTAAAATTCTGAAGTGAATCTAGTCTCATTTTAAAAAAACGGAGGAAATCAAAACGATATGGAAAATTTCTTTGAATTGCTAAAATACATATTTCTAGGTTTATTCCAGGGAATCACCGAACCAATTCCTGTTTCATCCAGCGGACACCTTGAAATAGCAGAGCATTTTTTCAACCTAAAAATTGAAGGTATGAGCTTTGCTCTTTTGATGAATACAGCTTCACTATTTGCTGTTTTGCTAATTTACAGAGCCGATATTATCCGGTTAATAGTTAATGGAATTGCATATCTTAAAACTAAAGACTCTGAGGCAAAGTCGGATTTCATGTTCATCATCTATTTGATTGTTGGGACAATTCCTGCAGGGGTCATTGGCGTACTATTCGGGGATTTTATCGAGAAGAGATTAGCTGATATTAAAACTGTCGGCGTAACACTTATTGTGACTGGTCTTGCTCTCTGGCTAATCCGCAATATGCGAGGCCGCAAGAATGACGGAGATTTAAGTCTTAAAGATGCCATTATTGTTGGACTTGCCCAAGCAGTTGCACTTATTCCAGGCATTAGTCGTTCCGGTGCCACAATTGTCGCAGCGATGAGTCTGGGTATGAAACAAGAAACCGCGTTGAGGTACTCTTTCCTGCTTTATATTCCAGTTAGTTTCGGAGGTATGATTCTCGGATTTTCAGACCTCTTACTTGATGAACGTATTGGGGAATTAGCAGTGCCATATATCTTTGCATTCATAGCCTCACTGGTCGCCTCTTACTTCTCATTAAAATGGTTCATGAATATCATGGCGCGCGGAAACTTGAAGTATTTTGCGATTTACTGCTTCATTGTAGGACCACTAGTCCTCATCTTCTCTTAATACACAAAAACCGGCTAACTTGATAGCCGGTTTTGTTTTTTAGTTCAGTATCATATCAATATTTTGCAGAGACAGTGTCCTATTTGACCTGTTCGCATACTCAACCACTCATTCGGGCTTATAGAACATTTCTATAGGACCTTTTCGTCCCTTTAACTACATTTTGGGCTTATAGAATCTTTCTATAGAACCTTTTCATCCCTTCAACTACATTTCGGGCTTATAGAATCTTTCTATAGGACTTTTTCATCCCTTTAACTACTTTTCGGGCTTATAGAATCTTTCTATAGGACTTTTTCATCCCTTTAACTACTTTTCGGGCTTATAGAATCTTTCTATAGGACCTTTTCACACATACAACTACTTTTTGGGCTTATAGAACATTTCTATAGGACCTTTTCATCCCTCCAACTACTTTTTGGGCTTATAGAATTTCTATATTGAACTTTTTCACATCCTCATCCATTTAATCCTTCAATATCTCCACAAGCAGTGCCTTCTGGGCATGGAGTCGGTTTCCTGCCTGTTCGAAGACGACGGAGTGCTGGCCGTCGATCACTTCTGCTGTTACCTCTTCTCCGCGGTGGGCCGGAAGACAGTGCATGAACAGGTAGTCTTCCTTTGCAGCTTGGAGCAATGCTTCGTTCACCTGGTATTCATGAAAATCCTTTAATCTCTGTTCATTCTCGAGCTCCTGGCCCATGCTGGTCCATACATCAGTATAGATGATATCCGCACTATTAACTGCTTCTTGGGGAGATTCGGTGATGACCATGTTTGCGCCGCTTTGCCTTGCAAAGTCTTCACAGCGGGCGGTTATCGTCTCATCAGGGAAGTATCCCATTGGAGAAGCAATTGATACATCCATTCCGACTTTTGTGCAAGCGATCATAAGTGAATGGGCGACATTGTTTCCATCACCGATGTAAGCAAGCTTGAGGCCCTTTAGTGTCCCCTTTTTTTCGTAAATCGTCAGAAGGTCAGCCAGTGCCTGGCATGGATGGTACAAATCGGTCAGACCGTTGATAACCGGAATGTCGGCATGATCGGCCAATTCCTCAACTGACTTGTGCGAGAAGGTTCTAATCATGATGCCGTCAAGATATTGCGAAAGAACCTGAGCTGTATCTGCCACAGTCTCACCTCGGCCGAGCTGAAGGTCGTGTCCATTTAAGTAAAGAGCGCTTCCTCCAAGCTGAATCATTCCCACCTCAAATGATACTCTTGTACGTGTTGAGGACTTATCGAAGATCATACCAAGTATTTTGCCTTTGAGTGGCTGATCAAATTGCTTTTTTAATGTTTTTTCCTTTAATACTACTGCCTTTTCTAACAATGTTAAGATTTCCTGTGGTTCCAAATCGGCCAGGGTTAACAAGTCCTTGCCCTTTATATCAATATTTATCTGCTGTAGAGCTGTCATTCTGCCATCACTTCCTCACTAGTTTCTGTCAGCCATTGATCCAGGGAGTTGACATTCCAACTTTTTGCTGTTGCACTTTTTAATAATGCATATAGAGTTTCTTTTTGGGTCAATACGATTTTCCGGTTCTTGACAGCCCACTCTCTCAAAGAAATATCCCTCTCAGATGTGCCAGGACAATACAAGGCTGTCACCTTTTGATGATCCGTTACTTCTTCGATATAAATTAAATTTAAATTTGCTGGCTTCTTTTCAGCTTCCAATAGCTCGCTCTTATCAGCAAACGCGATCGCTCCCTGGAGAGCTTTTCCGCTGAGTGAATGGAAACTCTTATTCAATGCCTCTTCAAGTGTCGAAGCGATGCTGATTCCTTCTCCTGTAGATATCATTTGCGGACCTGTCTTGGCGTCCAGTCCTTTTAAGGCAAAATTCGAAAACACAGGATGCTTTACACATGTGTACCGTGCATTAGTGTCCAGCAACACTTCATCTTTCGACAAAATATATTTCCCGAGCAATATTTTTGTCGCTTTTTTGACTAAGTCAACGCCAGCTACCTTGCTGACGATTGGCATTGTCCTGCTCGAGCGTGGATTAACTTCAAGCAGATACACTTCATTTTTCTTCACAATGAACTGGATGTTCATTAATCCCTTATACTTCAATTCATGCACGATTCTCTTTGCATATTCTGCCATCAGCCTCTTCGTTTCGTCTGAGAAGCTTTGTGCAGGAATGATGCAAAAACTGTCCCCAGAATGGATACCTGTTTTTTCGATGTGTTCGATGATGGCTGGAATCAGGATATGCTCCCCATCGGATGCAAGATCAAGTTCTGCCTCAGTTGCTTCAAGGTATTGATCCACCAAAATAGGATATGAAATACTACCTGCAACAAGAGCACTTTTGAGTTCCATCGCATTTCGAAGGACCACCATATTTAATCCGCCAATGACATATGAAGGCCGGATCAATACTGGATACCCTAACCGCCCCACAGCGCTAAGCAGTTCACCCTCGTCCACAGCTGTTTCACCTTTTACACGCGGAATTTGAAGCTTATCGAGAAGCTGGTAAAATTGATCCCGGTCCTCAAACAAATCAATGGCTGCTGAACTCGTTCCCAGAAGCTTGACTCCCGATTCCTCAAGACCTTTAGCCAAATTCAAGGCGGTCTGTCCCCCCAGCTGGACAATGACTTCCTCTATCCCTTCGATTTCAACCACATTCAAGATGTCTTCCAGGGTTAAGGGTTCAAAATACAATCGATCAGAAATCGTAAAATCAGTGCTGACGGTTTCTGGATTATTATTGATCATGATTGTTTCTACATTTTCTTCTTTGAGGGCAAAAACACCATGAACACTGCAATAATCAAACTCAATTCCCTGACCGATACTGATAGGACCGCTGCCAATCACTAGCACCTTTCGTTTATTGCTTTTGACTGTCGCCTCATTTTCCCCAAGATAGCTGGAGTAAAAATAATTGGAAGCAGATTCAAATTCTGCCGCACATGTATCGACCATTTTATAAACAGGTGTGATTCCCTTCTTTTTTCGCAGCTCCCTGACCGCGTTCTCACTAACCTTCCACTCTGTTGCCAGGTAGGAATCACTGAACCCCTTTTCTTTCAGGTTTCTTAATTCTGAAGCTGAAATACTTTCTATTTCACGCCCTTCGATATCCTTCTCAATGTCGGTCAAAGACTTGAATTTATGGAGAAAGAATAAATCTATTTTTGTTTTTTCATGGAGAGACTTAATTTGCTCACCCCGACGCAGCAGTTCAAGCAATGCAAAAACCCGCTGATCTGTTTGTTTTTCTGCCAAAGTATATAGCTGTTCGACTGTATATTCTTCAAATGCCGGCAGTCGTAAATCCAGAGTTTTTATGTTCAGTGAACGGACGGCTTTGATAAAGGCGCGTTCGAAGCTTCGATCTATTGCCATCGCTTCCCCTGTTGCCTTCATTTGCGTACCCAGCGTCCTGTCGATGTGCGGAAATTGCTCAAACGGCCATTTCGGTATTTTCACCACTACATAGTCGAGCGATGGCTCATAGCTGGCAAAGGTAGTGCCTGTTACAGGGTTTATAATCTCGGCAAGATTGTATCCGACTGCCAGCTTTGCCGCCATCCGTGCGATTGGGTATCCTGTCGCTTTTGATGCGAGCGCTGAAGATCTGCTGACCCTCGGATTCACCTCAATTAGATAGTAACTTTTGCTCTTTGGATCGAGGGCAAACTGGATGTTGCAGCCTCCAACGATACCTAGCGCTGAAATGATTTTAACAGCGGATGTCCTTAGCATCTGGTATTCTCGATCCGTCAGCGTCTGTGAGGGAGCTACTACTATTGAATCGCCTGTATGGATGCCGACCGGGTCAATATTCTCCATATTGCAGATGGCGATACAAGTACCAGCGGCATCACGCATCATTTCATATTCGATTTCTTTAAAGCCTGCGATGCTTCTTTCGACCAGGCATTGTTTTATCGGACTCTCACTTAAACCGCCCGAAACTAGAGAGATCAATTCTTCCATCGTTTCAGCTATCCCGCCGCCTGTGCCTCCCAATGTGTAAGCTGGCCTTACAATCAGCGGAAAGCCAATCTTTTCAGCAAAAGCGACTGCCTCTTCAGCTATTTTAACAATCTCACTTTCCGGAACAGGTTCATTCAATCCATGCATCAAGCTGCGGAAGGCTTCCCTGTCTTCACCTTGCTTAATACTTGCAACCGAGGTTCCCAGCACTTTTATATTGTATTTTTCGAGAATTCCTTCTTCACTTAGCTTAAAGACTAGATTCAATCCTGCCTGGCCGCCAAGAGTCCCTAAAATACCATCAGGCTTTTCCCGCTGGATCACTTTTTCTACACCTTCTGTTGTCATCGGTTCAAAATAGACAGCGTCTGCGAATACATGGTCTGTCATGACGGTTGCCGGGTTATTGTTTACAAGGATGACCCGATAACCTTCTTCTTTCAGGGCGATGCACGCCTGTGTCCCTGCATAATCAAATTCAGCGGCCTGGCCGATGATAATCGGGCCAGAACCAATTACTAATATTGATTTAATCTTTGTATCCTTAGGCATAGCTGACTTCTCTCCGCTTTCTGTATTTGACTATATTAATGAACTCTTCAAATATAAATACACTGTCTTCGGGGCCGGGGCTTGCTTCTGGGTGGAATTGGACAGTCATCAGCGGCCACTTTTCATGGTAAAGGCCTTCGATGGACTGATCATTTTTGTTGAAGAAACGGACCTTCAAACCAGTGTTGCTGATACTGTTTTGATTAACAGCATAGCTGTGGTTTTGCGAGGACATGAATACCCGATTGCTATTCACATCGTATACAGGCTGGTTTGCGCCTCGATGGCCGAACAGCATTTTTTGTGTATCCCCTCCAAGCGCCAGCGCTGCCAGCTGGTGCCCGAGGCAAATCCCCAATACCGGATAATGCTCGATTACTTTCCTAATTTCATGAAGCTGCCCAAATAATTCCTTCGGATCACCTGGGCCATTAGATAAAAGCACCCCATCAGGCCTCAATGCAGCAATTTGTTCAAAGCTATAATTGTAAGGAACAATTGTCACCAGACAATTTTGTTTGACCAGATAGTCAGCAATCGATTTCTTAAAACCGTAATCAATCAACACAATATGGGTGTCACCAAAGCCGATAGATTCTGGTGCCTTCGATGATACCTCCTGCACCTTGAGACCATTAAAACTGTCACAGCTTGATTCACAAACTGGTTCGCGCGATAAAAGTGCAGGCATCGTCCCGTTCTGGCGGATGCATTTTACGAGCTCACGAGTATCAACATGCTCGAGTACAGGTATTTCCCATTTCTCCAGATACTCTGTAAATGAGTGCTGGGCTTCATAGTGATAAGCTATTTTGGCAGCTTCTAAAACGATTACGGCTGCAACATGCGGCTTCTTGCTTTCAAAATCCTTATCATTGATGCCATAGTTTCCAATCAGCGGGTATGTGAAAACAATGATTTGATTCTTGTATGAAGGATCAGTCAGTACCTCTTGATAACCTGTCATTCCTGTAAAAAATACAATCTCACCGGCAATGCCCTCTTCAGCTAGCGATCCTTGCAAGAGCCCCTGAAATGTCTTGCCGTCAGCCAGATGCAGATATCCTTTCATCAGACACCCCTCCAAACGTATATTTATTTATATTAGTTTATTTTTATACATAAAATCTTAAAAAAATTTACCGCTATAATGCTGTTACCTTAGATTTATTTAAAGTTCCTTTTAATAAAGAGACAGCCTTCTCTATCTCCTCTGCTGTAACATTCAGCGGTGGAAGAAGACGAACTACCTTTTCACCTGCCGGCAACGCAATAAGTCCTGATTTTCTCATCTCAGCTAATATTGGCTGTGCAGCAACAGTCAGTTCAATTCCAGCCATCAATCCCAGTCCCCTGATTTCTTTCACCATTTCCAAACAGCCGAGTTCCTTATGCAGCAACTCAAACAGTAGTCTACTTTTATCGGATGCCTCTTTTAAGAATTCATCGTTAAAAATGATTTCCATAACAGCGACCGCTGCTGCCGTACTGATCGGATTTCCGCCGAATGTCGATCCATGGCTGCCCGGACCAAAAAACTCCGCCAGGTCCTCTTTGCCGATGGCAGCTCCGATTGGAAGACCATTACCAAGCCCTTTTGCAACGGTTATGATATCAGGTTCAATCCCAAAATGCTGAAATGCAAATGGCTTCCCTGTCCGCCCGATCCCGGTCTGGATTTCATCGATAATTAGCAGGGCGCCGTTTTCAGCACATAACTTTGCAGCTTCTTTTATAAATTCGGTTGATACGACATGGATACCGCCTTCCCCCTGGACAATTTCAATCATTACCGCAGCTGTATCAGAATCAATTTCATTTTTTAAAGCTTCCAGGTCATTGAATGGCAGGTGGATAAATGTTTCAAGCATGCTTCCAAACCCTTGCTTGATTTTTTCTTGTCCAGTCGCAGCCATCCCGGCGAAAGTCCTGCCGTGAAAGGATTGCAGGAACGTGATGATTTTGGTGCGGCCAGTAGCTTTCCTTGCCAGTTTAATAGCTGCTTCGTTTGCTTCAGCGCCACTATTGGCAAAAAATACACACCCAAGTCCTGATCCCTCTGCCAGCTTTTTCGCTGCTTCTTCCTGGATGCTTTGCGGAAATAGATTCGATACATGCCAGAATAAATCCAGTTGCTCCTTGACTGCATGTTCCACTGCTTCAGGGCGATGGCCCAAATTGCAGACACCGATGCCTGAAGTAAAATCAAGGTATTGTTGTCCGTCCTTTCCATATATGATCGACCCTGCTGCTTTTTCAGGTTCGATTTCCCATCGTTGATAGGTCGGGAATAAATGACTCATCAAAACACCTCTTCTTTTACGGCAATCGCTGTTCCGTGCCAGCAGTTATTTTTATAGAATTGCTTTTTGCCAGATATGATCATGACAATGTCTACTCCTGCCGCTGTAGCTGACAATGCGGATTTCACCTTTGGAACCATTCCTCCATAGATGCTTCCTTCAGAAATATAGCTTTCTATTTGGCTATCAGTGATTTCGCCCATCAACTCACCATCTATCAGGATTCCGTCAACATTGGTTACGAATGCACAGCGTTCCGCCTTCAATGCTTTCGCTATCGATGCAGCAGCATAATCGCCATTTATATTAAGCTTGCTGCCATCCTCGGCAATGCCGATTGGCGTAACCACTGGAATATAGCCATTATGAACCGCCAGCATAACCAGGTCAGTGTTTACATGAGTGATGGTTCCTACGTATCCCAAGCTCTGCTTATCAATAAAATCCGCCTGGAGACAAAGCCCGTCGCTGCCATTGATACCAAGAGCATTGAAACCCTGCTTCATCAGCATGCTGCATAGCTGACGATTGGTTTGGCCGGACAGTACCATTTCAACAATTCCCATCGTCTTTTCACACGTCACTCTAAGACCATCTTTGAAATTCGCCGGGATTTCATATAAATTTAGCATCAAATTGATTGCTGGTCCGCCCCCGTGAACGATGACGGGAGAAAAACCATCCTTCATCAATTCTTTTAGACTATTGAAGAAATTGTCATTAAGCTCCTCTAACACACTTCCGCCGCATTTAATGACCACTGTTTCCAATGGAATCCTCCCCTTTATGTCCGATAGCTTGCATTTATTTTCACATAATCATAGGAAAGATCGCAGCCCCAGGCCCTTCCTGTCCCTTCACCCACATGGAGGTCAACGAAGATTTCGACCTTGTCATTCAACAGATACTCCCTTGCCTGATCTTCATCAAAAGCAACGGGTGTACTATTTTTAAGCATCGTAATTTCTCCAAGTGAGATATCGACTGTTTTTGGATCTACTGATGCCTGACTTTGACCGATTGCACCAATGATCCTTCCCCAGTTCGCATCGGCTCCGTAGACTGCTGTTTTGACAAGATTGGATCCGGCAATCTGTTTACCTATCACTCGAGCCTCTTCATCAGACATTGCTCCTGCTACGGATATCTCAATTAATTTAGTTGCTCCCTCTCCATCCTTTGCGATCTGTTTAGCTAGACTTGCACAGCTTTCTTTTAACAGTTCTACAAAAACTGGCCAATCTGGATGGTCCGGATTCAATAACTGATTTCCGGCACTTCCATTAGCCATCACCAGAACCATATCGTTCGTTGATGTATCTCCATCTACTGTAATTTGATTGAAGGTTGTATTTGTTACATCTTTTAGCGCGGCAGTCAGGTGTTCACTAGAGATATTTGCATCTGTTGTTAAAAACCCGAGCATCGTGGCCATATTTGGGTGAATCATCCCTGAACCCTTAGCTGACCCGCCCATACTCACTGTTATCCCGTCAATCTCGGCAGAATAACAGCAGCTTTTCATTACCGTATCCGTTGTCAGGATAGCCGTTTGGAAGTCCTTTGCATCATCAGCTGATTTGCCGATGGCCAGATTGCATATTCCAGATTCGATTTTTTCCATTTGCATAAATTCACCAATGACACCCGTTGAAGCTACTGCAACATGATGTTCTGGAATTCCCATTTTTGCTGCAGCCAATGAGCGCATTTTCAAGGCATCCTGATATCCTTGTTCTCCAGTACAAGCATTCGCACATGCACTGTTGACGACGATTGCCTGGAGGACCTTTTCCTTTGCAATACTTTGCTGTGTTACCACCAAAGGCGCTGCCTGAAAGTGACTCGTCGTATATACAGCAGCACAGCTTGCCGGCTTCTCGCTTACGATCATCCCTAAATCAAGCTTTGTATAACGCAGCCCCGCATGCACACCACCGCACCGAAATCCTTTTGGCGTTAAAATGCTTCCATCTGGGACACTTTTTATTAACTGCTTTTTGGTCATTGCTTGATACATATTTTCCTCCTTTATGGATACAGTGGAATCATCTTTAGTCCTGCACTTTCCTCTAATCCCAACATGATATTGGCGTTTTGCACCGCCTGCCCTGCGGCACCTTTCATTAAATTATCGATAACCGACACAATTGTAAGCCTTCCTGTCCTTCTGTCCCTATGCAACCCAATATCACAATAATTCGATCCCTTGACCTCTTTGACTGACGGGAACACCCCATTCTTCCTTACTCTTACAAATGGATGCCCATCATATGCTTCCTTATATAAATCTAGCAGCCTTGAAGTATTCAAATCTTCTTTTAACTGCACGTATATTGTGGCCATGATTCCCCTGGTAACGGGTATTAAATGTGTGCTGAAGGTTATCTTTACCTCTTCGCCATTCCAAAGGCTAAGCTGCTGTTCGATTTCCGGGATATGCTGGTGCTCATTCACTTTATAAATTTTGAAATTTTCATTCAACTCTGCGTATAGCGTGCCCATTGACGGAGACCTGCCAGCACCGGACACACCTGATTTAGCGTCGATTATGATACTATTCTTCTCAATCAACTTCTCTGTCAGCACCGGTGCCAGCCCGAGGAGTGCTGCAGTCGGATAGCAGCCTGGATTGGCCAGCAGATTCGCATTCGTAATCTGCTTCCTGTTCCATTCACTAAGCCCGTATACTGCTTCATTTAGAATAAAGGTATCGACCGATTCATGCTTATACCATGCTTCATATGCTGATGCGTCTTTCAATCTCAGGTCACCTGATAGATCAATAACTTTTATGCCTTTTTTAAAAAATGATTCAACAAGCTTACCGGAAACTTTTGAAGGGGTTGCCAGGAACACAATATCTGCTTCCTCGGCTATTTTATCAGTGTCAATCTTGGTGAGGACCTTATCAAAAATTCCTGTTAAATGGGGATATTCTTCGGAAACAGGTTTTTCATCTCTTGTTGTGTGGATTGAATGAATACTGATATATGGATGATTTGCCAGGATACGAATCAATTCTCCCCCACCATATCCAGTGGTACCAATGATCGCTGCCTTCACTTGAAACCTCCTTTTAACTTATGCATAAATAAACATATTATTTTATATTTATAAATAAATTTCTTTTTATTATAAAAACAATGGGAAGAAAACGCAATAGATTTATTAACAATATGTGAACAATTCACAATTTTATTGCTGGCTTTGTATGCTTTACAATATAATTATATTATTATCAGATACGGAAGGGAGTATCATTCTCCCGTAATAAGGTGGTATTCATATGTTGACTGCAACAACGTTGTCACAAAATTTGAATAAGCTTTTTGCAAAGGTACACAGAATCAAAAGCATTGACAAAGGACGCTTCCTTTTTGAAGAAGGCAATACCGCAGATGAGCTGTACATTATCCAAAGCGGGAAATTTCAGATCAGCAAAATGGTACCAGATGGACGCGAGTTAACAATCAGAATGTGTTCAGCCGGCGAACTGGTTGGAGAGTTATCATTGTTCAGCCCAGCATCCCAGCATATCTTGAATGCCCGCGCTTCAGAAAGTGGGACGGTGGCAGTGATTCAAAAGGTTAAGCTCGAATCCGAAATTGAAAAGGATAGCGGGCTGGCACTCGAACTCGTTAAGTGGCTTTCCCTGCAGCACCGCAAATCGCAAACAAGGTTCAGGGACCTTGTCCTACATGGTAAAAAAGGTGCTTTGTACTCAACCCTCATCCGGATGGTGAACAGTTACGGAGTAAAAACAGAAGATGGCTTGAAGATTGATGTATCGCTGACGAACCAGGAGCTCGCAAACTTTTGTGGGACCTCACGAGAAGTCGTGAACAGATTATTGAGCGACTTGAGGAAGAGTAACATCATATCCATTGATAAGGGATTCATAACTGTCCATGCACTCAATCGGCTAAAGAGAGAAATAGATTGTGAGAATTGTCCGGTTGAAATATGCAATATAGAATAGCAAAAGCCGCCAGTTCATCACTGGCGGCTTTACTTATAGGCTGGCTTCGCATTGATAATCATTACAGGATTGCAAACAGCATGATGATAAAAAACAGCACTGCGTTCACGATTTCGTATATCCCTACCTTCATGACAGAAAGCGGTTTGCCATAAAATGCTACAGCTCTGATCAAGCTTGGCACTGCGGCAACAGCGACTATGACTTCTCCAGCTGCGAGCCACAGAACAGGGACCAAAAGGTGGTAGGTCCAGGAAATCCATTTGAATTGGCTGTTCTTCTTTTCGCGAATCATTGTTTTCACGTAAAATGTGCTTCCGGTGAAAAATAGAATACTGGAAGCAAAAACAAGGATTGCATTTTCATTGATTTCCCCACTTGGCAGAAAGCTGCTGGCCAAACCGGCAATAGAAAACACAACGATGGCACTTAGATCATTCAATAGCGCCCGGTCTCTATTTTTAGCAGAGAAGTATGCATTGAGCATAAAAAACGGAATCATCGCAAGTCCGAACGTTACGATTGTTGGTGTCGCGAACAATGGAACCATTAAGAACACAAGAGCCGGTATCATATAAATAAGCACCCATTTACGATAAAATGAGATTTTCTTTTTCTTGAACATCAATAGAAGCGGATATGTTCCTAAATATAATAATAACCATCCGATAAAAAACGGGATATGCTGCCAGACTATTTCACTTGCCGCTGCTCCAAGCCAGAAAGGGATGATCAACATCGCCCAGGCCCCATGCTGTTTTGGCATAAATAACTTCATGAATGAACACTCCCCTAATGTTTCTTACCTTAAATATAAAGCAGGCAAATTGTTTAATAAGTGAAACACATCACATTTTCACGTGTGGAAATGCGGTTGACACCGAACTGTCAAAAAGGAAACGCGTAAGCGCTTTAGTCAGCCCTGAAAAGCGCTTGATTTTATAAAAAGAAAAAAGAAGAGACTGGATTCAGCCTCTTCTTTCGAATTGCAGTTTTAAAAAGATTTTTTTTATATATAAGTGCGGTTTCAATAAATAATAAATTTCCTTCGTAAATGCCAGACCCAATAGGAACAGGAATACAACTATAAAATGCACCTTTGAGAGAATGGATACGTCCGTGACCAGGCTCATATCTGGCTGCAGTTGGGCAAGGCTGATGAGCCATCTAAACAGCAGTACGGGTTCGTACGCTATGCTGCTCGACAACACGATGGCAATGCCCGTTGCTGTGCTGGCAACCATAAGTGTTTTCACGACGACAAGCAGAAACCTTTCTGCCTTCGAACATGTTCCTTCTTCTCTTGATGCATCGTATTGCCAAACGAGTCCCATCGCCACTATTGCCACAACTGAATATGGATATACAATCCATAAAAAGATTTGTAGCATTTCCATCGCTCTCACCTCACACATATCTCACAACATGAATCCCATTTAACATTCTAACCGGGTAAGTATGAAGTGACAGTGACAAAAGTCGCCGTATATGTCTAAAATAAGAACTTTTTCTTGGTAACCCTTAATGACTAAAGGAAATCACCTAGTGTGTACTGCTGATGTACTCTAAAATCCAGTTGACTCCATCATCAATTTCAAATACAGGGAGTGACGAACCCTTCAACATGTTTGCCAACTCCGCATTTCGGCATAAAACCACCTGGATATTTTGCAGCTTTTCCACTAGCTCCAGATCGCTCTCATCACGCAGGATGACAGCCTTAGGATAGGGCTCATTCTTATAACCTTCTATCAAGATTACATCAGGCTTGAAGAAGGATAGCATGTCTATTTCTTCAGATAAAGACCATTTATCATTTTCAGCATGAATAACCATCCGGCCTCCCCCTTCTACAAGAGAGACAGCTGCTCCTGCCTTTACATGCCTGTCGGAATCCTTCCCTTCAACAACTTCCGGCCTGCCGCCATGCCCATGGTGTTTGACTGTCGCAACCTTGAGACCTTTCGCAGCCAGCTGCTGGATCAATTTTAAGCTAAGCGTCGTTTTGCCGCTGTTTTGGTACCCAGCAACCTGGAACAGCACCGGTTTTACCAAGGCCAATCACTGCCCACATGGTCCTCCAGCAACAGAACTTCCACCTCTGATCCTTCTTCAAAACCTCTTGTACCGCCAGGCAGAATCATGAGGGAATTAGCTCCAGCGAGGCTCATGATAATATTCGATTTATCCAGGCCGCTAGGTGTCACTACCAGTTTGCCATCCTCGACTCTAAGAGCGCTCCTGACAAATCTAGTAAATGGATTTGCTTTAGGGAAGTTGGCATCAAGAATCGCTTTTTCCTTCCTCAAATGAGGCTGTTCAGTGTAGAGCATCGTCCTGATGATTGGACGAGCGAACAACTCGAAGCCAACATAGCATGCCGAAGGGTTTCCTGACAGGCCAAACAATAACTTGCCATCAAGCTGCGCTACAGTAGTGACACTGCCCGGTCTCATCGCTACTTTATTGAACAGCACCTCTGCTCCCAGCTTTGCGTAGATCTCCGGCAGATAGTCGTAGTCCCCAACGGAAACCCCGCCGGTCGTAATGAATAAATCCACTTCCTCAATCGCTTTGCTTACCGCATCAAAGCATGTATCAAAATCATCAGGAAGCTGGCCAAAGTATTTTACTTCTGCTCCAGCTCGAAGAATCTGTGCTGATATCATATAAGAATTGCTGTTGCGGATTTTTCCCGGCTCAAGCGGTTCATCGACATCCAGCAATTCAGTCCCTGTTGCATATAGTCCGATTACTGGCTTTTTCGAAACAGGTACTTTGGCATATCCAAAAGTCGCCAGCATCGCCTGGATTCCCGGATTGATGAACGTGCCTTTTTTAACAAGCACTTCCCCTTCCCTTGCATCCTCACCGCGGTAGGAAACATTATCTCCTTCCTTATGCTTGCGCTTTGTTGTCATATATTTTTTTCCGTCACGCTCGATTTCACTGGCCAATTCAAACATGACAACAGCATCAGCACCAACAGGCATCTGTGCTCCTGTCATGATTCTGACTGCCTGGAATGGCCCAAGTTCTTTATCCGTAAGCATTCCGGCACCGATATGGTCCACCACTTCAAATTCAACAGCGTTATTTTGAGAGGCTTCCTGTGTATCAACGGACCGGATGGCATATCCATCATACGGAGCCCTGTCAAAATGCGGTACATCGCTGGTCGCTTTCAAGTCCTCTGATAGATAGCGTCCATAGCTTTCATTGATTGAAACATATTCAGTGGAACCTTTTTGCTTATGCTCCATCACTCTTTTAACTGCCTCTCCAATTGGAATAGGGTTTCTTTTCTCTAACATATAATCAGCTCCTATTACAGGCTTAACTTCTAAATTTACCCTTTGCATTATAAGAGTAATGTAAAAATGAAAACATAACAAACCTCACAGTATTCTCTCATAAAATCTCCCGAAAATATGTAGATTTTTTGTGAAGTGTGATGCACATCACCAAGTAGTAAAACCATTTCCTTTATGATGAGTATGTAAACAGTATTAAATAATTTACTGGAGGTTTCCTACATGAAAATGCCTTTTGATCAAAATTCTTTAGTTAAAGATATTGTCAATATATTCCCGCAATCAAGTGATTTATTCAAGCAGAATAGACTGGATTTCTGCTGCGGCGGAAATCGTCCTCTAGCAGAAGCGGCTGGCGAACAGAACCTGGATGTACCTGCAATCATGGCTGAACTCGAAGAGCTATACCGCAAGCATAACGGCGCTGCAGAAAGCATGGAGGTCTGGACAGAAACTGACTCTGCGGAATTGATCGACCATATCAAGAACAAATACCACCGCGAGCTTGAAGAAGAATTGAAATTGCTCAGCCCGTATGTAACAAAGGTTGCAAAAGTCCATGGCGACCGCCACGAAGAGCTGTTGAAAGTTTATGAGCTTTTCTACGAGTTGAAGAAAGAGCTTCTGGAGCATACGGCAAAAGAGGAAGCGACTGTCTTCCCGCTCTTGCTGCAGCTCGATACTGCTGATGAAGAAAAGCGTTCTGAAATGATCGCAGAAATCACAGAACTTGAGAAGGAACACGACCATGCAGGCTCCATCCTAAAACAATTACGTGAAATCACTGCTGACTTCAATCCTCCAATGGATGCTTGCGGAACTTATCGCTTAGTATACAAACGCCTGGAAGCATTAGAATCACATACGTTCATGCACGTACACTTGGAAAACAACATCCTGTTCCCAAGGTATATTGCCTGATCAAAAAAAATGACCTCATCTAATTAGAGGCCACTGAAAAAATCTTAACAAGGATAGTTTTGTTAAATTGGCCGGTTGATTTCCACTCCAGGATGCTTCGCTTTCCTCGGGAAGAATTATGAAAAAGCCCTACTACCGGCTTTTTCAAAGCGAATTCTTCCTCGGGGCGTGCGGTGAGCCTCCTCAGCGCTAAAGCGCCTGCGGGGTCGCACCTGTCCCGCTGATCCCGCAGGAGTCTCGCACCTTCCGTTCCAATCAACCTAGTGCTGTTAAACCCGTCACATTAACCAAACTACTAAAAAGGCCGAGTCCCTGATTTTTTAAGGGACTCGACTTATTTTGTTTAGGTCTCAAGAAAATCTAAAAAATCGACAGATTTTCAGCGTCCTCTCTAATTAAGGTGAGGTCATTTTCTATACTAGCTTACATTATAAAGCCCCGGAGAAAAGCCGCGCGAATGATTCCTTCGTCCTTTCCCAAAGCCCTCTCTTATGGTACTGGACTGGGCTGATTATTTCCGAATCCTCAAGATCTTCTTCATAATGAGCCACAAGGTCCCTGATCGAGCTTGTTCCAAACAGGAAGACATTGACTTCAAAATTTAAATGGAAGCTCCGCATGTCCATATTGGCCGTTCCGATCGAGGCGATATTCCCATCGACGATGATGACCTTCTGGTGTAAAAAACCCTTTTTGTAGGAGTAGATTTCAGCACCGTTGCGCAAAAGCTCTGAGTAGTAAGAACGGCTTGCGTATTGTGTCAGATAACTATCATTGATTTCCGGCACCATGATCCTCACTTCAATTCCTTTTGCAGCTGCTACTCTCAATGCTGTACGGATTGCTTCGTCAGGGACAAAATAAGGTGTGGCAATCCAAATCGACTTTGTTGCACATGACATCATCGTATAATAAAAATCACTCATGATTCCCTGCTGTGTATCTGGACCGCTTGGCACCACCTGGATCGCACCATCCAATTCATCATTTTCATGTGGTTTTTTCTCTGCCCGATGGTCCTCCAAGACTTTCTCGCCGCTAATATATTCCCAATCAAGGAGGAACACATTGTGAAGGGTATATACAGACTCTCCTGTCAGCAGCATGTGAGTATCACGCCAGAAACCGATTTTGTCATCTTCCCCTAGATACTCAATTCCTACATTCAACCCTCCGGTAAAACCGATTTCCCCATCAATGATGACGATTTTCCTATGGTTGCGGAAATTGAATTTCTGATTGAAGAATCCATACTTGAGCGGAGAAAAGGGAGCCGCTTTTATGCCTGCTTCCTGCATTTCCTTTAAATCTGTGGCCGCGATTTTCATACTTCCAGCAGCATCAAAAATGAACAGCACCTCGACACCCTGCCGCGCTTTTTCAATCAGAATATCAATAATCTCTCTGCCAAGCCTGTCAGACCTGAAGATATAATACTCCATGTGAATGAACTTTTTAGCTTCTCGCAGCCTTTTTTTAATCTCCGTAAAAGTCTCTTCCCCATTTTTGAGGATTTTCGCCCTGGAAGCAGTTGTAATCGGAGTCAATGTTGCATTCTTTGCATATTTCGCAAAGCACTGCTGATTCTCAATCAGAAAAGAAAGGTCCCTCGACTCTTCCTTCCTCATCAGTTTTTCCCACTGGTCCCGATCTCTCGTACGCTTGCTTTTATACAAATAACCCTTCAAATACAACTGCCCTGAGAATAAGTAGAAGAAATAACCGCCCACAGGAAAAAGCAGCATGACATACATCCACATCAGCGTGTGCTGTGCCGAGCGGTTTTCAAGCATCAATGAATACATGCTGATAAGGATAATCACTGCATAAATCAATATGGCTGTCACTTTGATCGCCTGGCTATAATCAGTGAAAAACACAATATAAAAACATGCTATTAAAATAAATACAAATAAAAACTCAAGTCTTCTTTTTAGCATCCCAGTATACTCCAACAATTTTATAGTAGATTCATGTATACCCATAAACCAATTGTCCGGAAACATAGTATACCCAAATTTGCCAGAGGCCAAAAAAATACAAAAACGTGATTTGACCTAAGATAATGAGTGATCAAGAGTTTGCAGGGGAGGCACTGGCTCCTGAAGAAAGCAGTCAAAAAAAAGCTGTTTTCGTAAAGATTGTTGTTAAAATCCTAAAGCCGATTTTAACGTGATAAAAAGCCACTTTGTAGTTCGGTATTAAGTGTGCAAGCTCTTTTCTCATAATAAGCTTTAGTTTTTTGTGAAGAAACATAGGTCATTTAATCTTATTTTGTAGTCAATAACAACAAAGTTTGAGAAAAGAGCAAAAAAAAAGACCCCCAAAGGAGTCTTAGCCGCCAATATAGGACATTTCAATTTTCTTTCTGTTTGCAACTGTTTCAGCCGTACGTTCATCGGAATAGCGGTCTGTTCTATGGTTCCAGACGTCCGTAATGCGTGCGCGAAGTTCATCATCTGAAGCACCGGCGCGCATGAAGTCACGGATATCGTGGCCATTGCCATTGAACAGGCATGTGAAAATCTGGCCGTTCGCAGACAAACGGGACCTTGTGCAGCTTGAACAGAATGACTCTGATACCGAAGAAATGAAGCCGACATTGATATCAGTACCTTTATATCGGTATTTTTTAGCGACTTCCCCGAAATATTCCGGATCAACTGGTTCTAGTTCATGGTGCTCACTGATTAAGTCATGGATCTGCTTCTTTGTGATGACATCATCCATTTTCCAGCCGTTCGTGCTGCCCACATCCATGTATTCAATATAACGAAGCTCCAGGCCTTCTTTTTTGCAGAATTCAGCCATTGGAAGAATCTCCGAATCATTGAGCCCCTTTTTGATTACCGTATTGATTTTCACACCCAAGCCAGCTTTCTTCGCTGCTTCAATCCCTTTTAATACCGGTCCGACACCAACATTCCGGCCATTGATTTGACCGAACAGTTCATCTTTTAGACTGTCCAGACTGATATTGACCCGTTTCAGGCCTGCAGCATATAGCTCATCAGCATATTTCGGCAGCATTACCCCATTAGTGGTCAAAGCGATATCTTTCAACCCTTCAATCTCATTCAGCATTTTTACGAGGATAGGCAAATCCTTGCGCATTAACGGCTCTCCGCCTGTAAGCCTGATTTTTTCTACACCTAGTTCAATGAATAATTTGGCCACACGCTCGATTTCTTCATATGACAACAGTTCGCTTTTAGGCAAGAACACGAAATCAGGTCCGAAAATTTCAGCAGGCATACAATACTGACAGCGGAAATTGCATCGATCTATAACAGAAATACGCAAGTCGCGGAGCGGTCTATTTAATTGGTCTTTTATTATGTTTTTTACCATTAGTATCAACTCCAATTATAGAAGTTATGATTATTGACATTGTAACAGCAACAAAGATTGTTAACTGTTAATATTCTCACAGTAACATCAATAGCCCTCTATTAAAATAGTAGATTTCATCCTTATGTCTATATTACAACATATTAACTGCCAGGATAGTGTTTTTCATAAGAATTGTCATCATGTTGTCATAATATCTAAAATAAAAGACTGCATCAAGGACACAGTCTTTCAAAAGAATTATTTGCCTTTCTGGGTCATTTCACTGAACATGCCGACAAAGTTCTTGATTTCACCTGCTTCATTTTTAACAGGGCTAATCGTGAGCCATTCAGGATAAATAGTACCGTTCTTCTTTTTATTCCAGATCTCCCCTTGCCAGAATCCATTTTCTTTTACGGATTTCCACATTTCCTTGTAAAAATCTTCTCCATGCTCTCCCGACCGCAGGATGCGGGGATTTTTCCCAATGACTTCTTCTGCACTGTAGCCAGTTACAGTCGTAAAGGCTGGATTTACTTTTTCAATCGTTCCTTTTATATCTGTGACCATTATTCCCTCTGCTGTGTGATCAATGATATTTTTAGCAAGACTTAATTTTTCCTGATAGTACATCCAGATAACGATGATCAAGCTTGCCAGTGCCACCTGGGATAATGCCATGAAACCAATTGCGTAATGTCCCGTAAGGTTGAACAGGAATGCAAGCATTAGCGGCGGGAAAAAACCTCCTAATCCGCCCATCGCTGAAACAATCCCGTTGACGATACCCGCTTGCTTTGAAAAATAAAGCGGTACAAGCTTGAAGACAGTTCCATTCCCAATACCGGCACTGATTGCGACTGCGAGACAGCCAATTGTATACAGCGTCAATGAAGGCGTGAATGAGAGCAGTATCCCCGAAATCGTCATTCCAGCAAACACCACCATTAGAATGACAAACGAGTTGAATTTATCCCCCAGCCAGCCGCCAATCGGCCTAAAAAATGTTGCCAGTGCAATAAATCCTGCAGTCCTAAGGCCAGCATCTACTTTATCCAGCTCAAAATGCGATACAAGGAAATTTGGCAAATAGATCGTGAAGGCAACAAATGAACCAAAAGTTAAAAAGTAGAACAAGCTTAAAGCCCAAAGCTTCTGGTTTTTGTATACGCTCTTGATTTGCTCGCCTAAAGGAGTAACGACCTTGGGCTCTTTTTTGTCACCGAGGAAATAGTTAAGGAAAGCGAATGCTATAAGCAAGACCATGAAAAGCTTTACTGTTGGCTGCCAGCCAAGCTGTGCTGCAATAGCAGGCGCTGAAAACGTTGTAAGTGCTGTCCCAAGGTTTCCTACTCCATATATACCGTTGACAAACCCGTGGCGTTCTTTAGGGTAGTATTTCGGCAGCGATGTTACACCTACAGAGAATATCGCTCCTCCGATACCAACAAACAAGCCCCCTATCAACAAATCAGAATAGGAATCAGCGATACTAATGAAGTATACCGGGAACAGAAGGAATGCAAAGCTGATAAAAAACAGTTTTCGTGCGCCATATTTGTTTGTCCAGTATCCAATCGGGATTCTCAGGATAGAGCCGAGGACGACTGGTATGGCAGTGGCCATCGCAATCTGGTTCGCAGTAAGCTGTATATCCTCTTTGATGAAGGGCATTAATGCCGATAAAATAACCCATACCATAAACCCGGCAACAAGACTAAGCGTTTGGAGCGGCAGTTGCGCTTTTTGTGTTCTCATGGTTTCCCCCTTCTTGCTTGCAAATATTTTAATACGCTTTAAATACCGAACAGTTCCCTGGATAAATAGTAAGAAAAATCAAAACTGTTAGATATGATGAACTTCACACCTGCTTCTTTGTTCAATAAACTGTCACAGATACTGCTAAACATCCAAAACACCTGTCTTCTTTTATCGATATAATAGACAGAGACCGACTTTGTTTCTAAAATGTGAACAAAACCGTCTTAGATTGTGACGAGATTTTGACATTTCCTTAATCCATATTTAGTTAACACTATAACGGTGTTATTATTGTGCCAATAGAGATGATGCCACGGTAGAAGCTCTCTTAAAGAGCTAAAATCAAAAAAAGGGTGATGACCATGCCAAACACAACTAAAGTAACTCATTCAATTGAAATAAAAGAATTACTCCAGTTTGCCGACCGGACGATCCAGGTAAAAAAAGGTTCATACCTGTTCCAGGAAGGCATGGAGGCTGAGGAGCTTTATTTGATCCTGGGAGGCAAGGTCCAAATCAGCAAGGTCACCCAGGATGGCCGGGAGCTTGCCTTAAGGATCTGCGGAGAGAACGATATTTGCGGAGAATTGACACTTTTTACTGATGCACCTAAGTACCTCTTAAGTGCGCTTATCCTTGAAGATGCGAAAATCGCCGCAATCAGAAAAGACGTGATTGAAAAGGAGATCTTCCACAATCCGACACTTGCGTTTGAATTCATGAAGTGGATGAGCGATCATTTCCGTAAAACTCAGACTAAATTCCGCGATTTAGTGCTTAACGGAAAAAAAGGAGCATTATTCTCCACCTTGATCCGAATGACTAACAGCTATGGCGTCCATAAAGACACCGGCATTTTGATTGACCTGCCGTTAACGAACCAGGAGCTGGCAAACTTCTGCGGAACTTCCCGCGAAAGCACAAACCGCATCCTTAATGACCTGAAGCGGGAAGGAATCATTTCAATTAAAAAAGGGAAAATCCTGGTTCATGATGTAGATTATTTACGCCAGGAAATCGGCTGCGAAAACTGCCCGGCTGTTTTTTGTTCGATTGATTAAAGTTAAAAAAAGCGAGTGAATGCCTTTTTGGCTTCACTCGCTTTTTAGATTGTAACGGAGGAGAGCTTCATCAGCTCTCCTGTTTTTGTTTTCTCAACGCTTTAGGAATGTATACGCAGAATGGCTCGCTCTCCAAGTAATCACCGGTCATAGCATATGCTCTTGAGCGTGAACCCCCACATACATGCCTGAATTCGCACACTCCGCATTTTCCCTTGTACTCGTCAGGATTCCTCAATGACTTGAAGATAGGAGAATCTCTGTAAATTTCAGCAATCGGCTGTTCCCTTACGTTCCCTGCTTTCACAGGCAGCAGTCCGCTTGGGTAAACATCTCCAACGTGCGAAATGAACACAAAACCATTGCCATCGTTGACTCCTTTTGGCGCGCGTCCAAGACCGTCGATAGATCCAGTTAAACCTTCCTTTGTCAGAGCCGTCAAGTAATCAATTTCTTCTGTATGATCCCTTGCTTCACGCATTTTTTGCTGGATGACAACCCGGCGATAATGCTGCGCCGCAGTCGTTTTAATATCGAAATTAACCCTTTTGCTCAAATCATACAGCCAGGTGAAAACTTTTTCATGCTCTACCGGAGAGATCATATCCTTTTCCTGGCCGCGTCCTGTCGGAACAAGGAAGAACACACTCCAAAGAACACAATCCAGGTCTTCAACCATTTTTGCCATTTCATCTAAATATTCAATATTATACCGAGAAATTACAGTATTGATCTGAATCGGAATTTCCAACTCATGCAAATACTTGATTCTCTCCATCGTTAAATCAAAAGAACCTGCCGTACCCCTGAAGTGGTCATGGACTTCAGCAGTTGGTCCGTCAATGCTGAACGCCCAGCGGGACAACCCAACTGACTTCGCCTTTTCAATCGCTTCCTTCGTCACATTAGGTGTCGCGCTTGGTGTCATCGAAACACGCACGCCTTTTTTCACCGCATACTCTGCGATATCAAAAACGTCCTCCCTCATCAATGGGTCCCCACCCGTGAACACAAGCATCGGATTATTCATTTCATATATTTGGTCAATCAGCGCTTTCCCTTCTTCAAAGGACAATTCACGCGGATCTCTTCTATATTGAGCTTCCGCACGGCAGTGCAGGCATTTTAATTGGCAGGCTCTGGTAAGCTCCCAAATCACTATGAATGGGTCTTTGTTAAAATCTCTATCAAACATCATTGGCGCCTCCTTAAGTACTTCTCTATAAAAGAAGTATATAAGTGTTTCCAACATGATTAAGTGAACTAACTCACATAAATAGAGACATAATTGCCTTTTTGTATGACAGTTTTGTGACTTGAAACCCTGTTACATGTCGTATAGGACATAATCATTATGAAAAATGGCGCAAAAAAGCAGCAGGCTGGTTCCTGCTGCTTGAAAGTTAGGCTCTGTTAAATTCGGCTGTTGATTTTCGTTCCAGGCGCTTCGCTTTCCGCGGGCAGTCGGGGAGCCTCCTCGGCGCTTTTTGCGCCTGCGGGGTCTCCCCATGACTCGCTCATCCCGCAGGACATTGATTGGACTTCCTTGAACCTGCCCACGCACGATGAAAATGCGGTAGCATTTTCGGAGGAGTCTTCGCGCCTTCCACTACAATCAACAGGGCTTTAAAAACAAAATTGTGCTTTAACAGAGCCAAATGTTAAGATCTTAATCCCTAACGCCTAAAGCAATTTTCGCGTAACGGGACATCATGTCCTTAGACCAAGGTGGGTTGAATACGATATTAACTTCTGTATCTTTTACTTCTGGAAGGTCGGCAAGAGCCAATTTGACCTGCTCTACGATCGTGCCTGCTAGCGGGCAGCCCATAGACGTCAATGTCATTGTCACTGTCGCAAGTCCTTCCTCGTTCAAGTCCACATCATATACTAGCCCTAAATTAACGATATCGACGCCAAGTTCAGGGTCAACGACCATCTCAAGCGCACCCATCATGCTATCTTTTAATTCTTCATCCATCGGTGAACACTCCTTTTTTATTGCTGTAACCTATCCCCATCATAACAATGTTTTATACTCATTAAAAGCGGAAAGGCATTAGATATGCTTTACAAACCATTTCGCAGTTGCCTCAACACCAGCATTTGAAACATTGTGTCCGGCATTTTCATCGGTGATGAATTCAAACATCCCGTCGGTTCCCTCATAGTTTTTCCTGTTTTGCTCGTAAAAATCAAACGCAGAATGATATGGTACGACCGGATCTAATTTTCCATGCCAGAATAACAGCGGGCGTTTGTTCAATTTTTCAGGTTGATGGCTTAGGTCGTACTGTTTTAACTGATTCAGCAAGCTTGATATTTGCTCCTTGGATAACCCTGTCTGAATATTCCTTTTTTCCATTTCGTTCAGCTGCCATAATGCAAACTCTTCAAATGAAGGATTACCCATCAAGCTGACACCAGCCTTTATCCACTCGTACTTTGCAAGTGCGCCGAGTGTTGTAATTCCGCCCATCGAAGTACCGGCAACACCAATTCTCGCTGGATCTACCAGTCCTTCCTCCACCAATTCCTGCTTGATTGTCGAAAGCTCTTCAATCGACGTGATGACGATACCCCAAAAGCGGTAGCCAAGCTCAGCCTCTGACAATCCTTCACTGCGAGATCCGTGATATTTCGCCTCAGGCATGATGACTCTAAAGCCTTTTTCGGCAAAAAGGTAAGCATAATGCATGTTACGTTCTTTTGTGCTCGTAAACCCATGCAGGAAAATAATCAAAGGCATTCTATCTGAAAATTGCTTTTGTTTTACAATATGGAGAACGGGAATATGTTCAATGCGTTTCTTCTCGACTAAAATCAATGATTAACCCTCCTGAAGCAAGCGGATATTAAATTTACCGCACTTTTAAGTATCTAAAATGATTTTTTTACAATTTATATGTAAAATGGTTACCATAGTGGTTATAAGACCAATTAACCATCATCCAATATATGTATTGTAGAACTCTTACGAAAAAAGAGCCAATCATACGCATATCATTTAAAAAATAGTGTTAAAAAGGAGTATTTATGGCTGAAAAACATTTAATTGCATTAGATTTAGACGGAACTTTACTAACAGATGATAAAACGATTTCTGAAAAGAACAAGCACGTAATAAAAAAAGCACGAGAAGCAGGCCATGTTGTCATGATCGCGACAGGTAGACCATTCCGTTCCAGCGAGATGTACTACCATGAGCTTGCACTTGATACGCCAATCGTCAACTTCAACGGTGCGTTTATCCATCACCCGCTTGATAATAGCTGGGGAGTACACCATTCTCCGCTTTCAATCGATGTGGCAAAGGATATTGTCGAGGCGCTTGAGGATTTCAAATTTCACAATATCATCGCCGAAGTAATCGACGATGTATATGTCCATTATCATGATGAAAAAATGATGGATATCTTTAATATGGGAAATCCAAATATCACGACCGGCGATTTGAGAAGATATTTGAAGACATCTCCAACTAGTATGTTGATTCACGCTGATGAAGAACATGTTCGTAAAATCCGTAACCATCTGTCAGAAGTCCATGCCGAAGTGATCGACCATAGAAGCTGGGCCGCTCCGTTCCACGTCGTCGAAATCGTCAAAAGCGGCTTGAACAAAGCAGTTGGCTTAAAGAAAGCATCAGATTATTTCCAAATCCCTGCAGACCGCATCATTGCATTCGGCGATGAAGATAACGATTTGGAAATGCTTGAATACGCAGGCCGCGGAATCGCAATGGGCAATGCCGTCGACGAAGTGAAAAACATCGCGAACGACATGACATTGACTAACGAAGAAGACGGCATTGGCGTTTATTTGAACGACTTGCTTAATTTGAAGGCATTATAATCCCAGTCATATTATTGAAAAGGTCCGATAGACAGGCTCTATCGGACTTTTTTCTGCTTCCCCAAATTCGTAGGTCTCTTCCGTTTCGGTCACATGTTGGCCTTACTTGTGCCCCAAATTCGTAGGTCTCTTCTATTTCGGTTACATGTTGGAACTGCTTGTGACCAAATTCGAGTGACCTGTCTCTATCGGATATTTTTTCCGCCGGCCAATTCTCGCTGAGTTTGCCTGAAATGTTAATCATTGCATGTACCTTCCAAATTGAACTTGCATCAGAACCGTTTGATTTTATGTCAAAAGAGCATACTAATAAGCGAAGCGGCGTTATAGCCTGTTTCAAATTCGCTCGTAGATGGAGGGATAAAACGATGGGTAAAAGCAATAAATCCAAGCGTTTTGTACAGCAAGGGGTAGATACTGTCTCCAAGCATGATGAACGAATCCCTTACCACACCACTTATGCCGAGGCTGAAGCACAAAAGATGGCGAATGTCAGAGAGTCCTCTTTAGGGGGAATTTAAATGGGAAACAGGCTTTTTCAGGAAGCTAGGAAGGCTGTCCAGTTAGCTCAGTCTGCGGAGCCTGCGGAACAGTCTGCAGCCATCAACACAGCTAAAAATGCTCTGTCATCAGCCTATGCCAATACGACAATGGCTGAAAAAGAGCAGCTTCGGTCATTTCAGGACGAGCTGAATTCAATTGAAAGCAAGTAAAAGTGAAAGCTGGCGGAAATCCCGCCAGCTTTTGCTTTTCTAATTATGATTATTGAATCTTTCAAGCAACACTGGATAGGTATGGATGATTTCGCCATCCTTGCTGCGTTCGTATAGATTAAGAATGACTGACCCATTTTGCGGAAGCTTGCTTTCTGGTATTGAAATTTTCAGCGAGAACGGTTTCCATTGTGGATACTTTGCTCCTGGAACAACTTCTGTTTCAGGGACCAACTGGTTATGTCCATCCTCAGCTGTATAAAAGAACTTTCCATTGATTGGCCGGGCTTCACCGATTATTTTATAATTCCCTTTGCTCCCTTCTGAAACAACCCCTTTAAAAACAGGATTTTCCCCAGGGATATACATTGTCTTCGTATCAGTCAGCAGCTTTTTGTCCCCGACAGGTTTTCCATTGATGCTCGTTGCTTTCAACTGTGCAGTGACCGTGTATTCTCCTTCCTGGACTCTTTTTCCTGCCGTCGAGTAATCCCAGCTCTCCACCCATTTCATTTTCTCCTGCGGTTTCAAGGTCAAGGTTTCAAAGGCCTGGGTAAACGCTTTTCCTTCAGAATACTGATACACCTTGTTCTTATTAGCATCCAGGACGGTAATTTCGTATTTTTGGGATGTTGGAAATTCAAATGAAAGCTCTGTATTCCCCTGGTTTTGCAGTACGATTTCAAACTCAGCTTTCTCAGGACCAGCCAATGGATCAATGTAAAAACTGTATTCCAGATTTGCTGGTGACTGTTTTTCTTCTCCAATCGCCAGGACAGGTGCCACGGCCATCAACAGCAAAATAATCAACAAACTGACTTTCCTCATTTACCAAACCTCCAATTCAGTGATTACTCCCTTCGGAAAAAACCAAAGATCCCAGCTGTCTCAACAATATTGGTGAACGCATGAGGATCGACTTCCTTGATAATGTGTTCCAGATCATACAATTCATACCTTGTCACGACAATGATGAGCATTTCTTTCTGCTCTCCTGAAAAAGCTCCCTTGGCAGGCAGCAGTGTGATACCGCGTACAAGTTTGTCATGGATGGCCTTCTTTAATTCATCTGACTTCTTCGTAACGATCATTGCCGTCAGTTTCTCATGGCGTGTATGGATGGCATCAATTAATCGTGTGGACACATACAAAGCGACAAGAGTATAAAGAGCGTTTTCCCAGCCAAATACAAAGCCAGCTGTCATTATAATGATGCCATTCAAGGTAAAGAAATATGTACCAACCGGACGATCATTCATTCGTGACAGGACCATTGCAATAATATCCATTCCTCCTGTAGATGCCCCCCATTTTAAGGTCAGCCCAACACCTAACGCGGCAATGACTCCCCCAAAAACAGCATTCAGCAGAATATCACCAGATACTTCTTTTACCGGAATGATTTCAAGAAAGAAAGATGAAAGCAGCACGGAGATAAAACTATAAAGAGTGAATGATTTCCCAACTTTCTTCCATCCAAGGATTGTTACCGGAATATTCAATAGCAATAGAAGAATCCCGGTAGAAATATTAAATGGTGCGAATTCACCAAGTATGCTCGAAACGAGCTGTGCGATCCCGGTAAAGCCACTGGCATAGACATTTGCCGGTATTAAAAAGAAGTTCAGTGACATAGCATTCAAGAATGCACCAATCACCACGATGATGATTTTTTTTGTTTCCAACCAGACCATGTAAATCCCCCTTATTCTTTTCTATTCTTCCTGTACCCCTATTTTGCCGAAAATCACTATATTTAATTGTCTTTTTCCCATATTCCCTATAAACTATTAACATATAAAGGTTGAAAGCAGGTGAAAGTTATGTCAGTAAAAATCATGGCTGACAGTGCATGTGATTTGCCATTGAGTTTTTATGAAGAAAATAATGCAATACTATTCCCGTTAAAGGTTCATATTAATGACACTGAATACGAGGATCTTCGAACAATCCAGCCAAAAGAAGTGTACGATCAAATCCGCGCTGGCAACCTTCCAAAGACCTCACAGGCTTCTCCTGCTGGTTTTAAAGAAGTTTTTACGGAATTGGCCGAGAATAAGCAGGATGGAATATACATAGCTTTCTCTTCACAGCTGTCAGGAACATATCAGACAGCCGTCATGATTGCCGAGCAAGTTAAGGAGGAATACCCTGATTTCAACTTGTCGATCATCGATACAAAATGTGCATCCCTTGGATATGGACTAGTTGTTATGGAAGCAGCACGGATGGCGAAGGAGAATTATTCAAAAGAAGAGATCGTTGAAGCTGCCCAATTCCACAGCCAGCATATGGAGCATTTATTCACTGTAGATGACCTTGACCATCTTGCCAAGGGCGGACGCGTTTCAAAAGCTTCCGCATTCGTAGGCGGCCTGTTGAATATTAAGCCGCTGCTTAATGTTGAGGATGGGAAACTGGTTCCGCTCGAAAAAATTCGCGGGAAGAAAAAGCTTCTTCGCAGGATTGTGGAAGTAATGAAGGAACGCGGCGTCGGTTTTGAAAATCAGATCGTTGGCATCAGCCAGGCAGATGATTTTGAGACAGCCACTGAAATGAAAAACATGATCATGGAAGAGCTGAAGGCTAAAGAAGTTATTATCACTTCCATCGGTGCAGCAGTCGGATCCCACACTGGACCTGGTACCATTGCAATTTTCTTCTTAAACAAACTGCCATCATAAATTTACATACTCCTTTCAGGTTTTAGGGAAAATAAAATGTACCTAACCTGAAAGGAGTTTTTTAAATGCCACATACATCTGATAACGATAAAAAAGCAAAAGACAACAATGCCCTTCGCCATGAAAAAAATATGATGCGCGAAAAGAACCGCAAAGCTGGCAAGCATGAATACTCGAAGAAAACAGATCATCTGTAAAAAAAATAGAGCCACTCGGCTCTATTTTTCTTTTTTATATGTCCAGTTATTTTCCTGATAGATCTTTCCTTCCTTCATGAGCCTTCCCATTGCCCGCTTGAAAGAGCCTTTGCTCATGCCGAAACGTTCCTGGATGTCCTCGGCCATGCTCTTGTCATGGTAAGGCATTGCCCCATTACGGAGCTCCAGGTATTCCATAATCTTTTCAGCGTCTTCATCCAATGCTTCCTGCTTGCGCGGCAAAAGCGAGATATTGACCGAACCATCTGGTTTTACATCAATGATTCTTCCCTCTACTTTCTGGCCAATACGAGGCTCAGTCCGGCGCTGCGATTCGTGGATGAAGCCTTTAAAGCCTTCAGCCGTGATCATCCAGCTGCCTACCCTTGCCGTCCGGTAGATGTAGCCATGGACATTCTTGTTAAAGTCACTCCTTGTAGCATTGACGGAGATATCCTGAATAACAGGATCGGTTGCCATTCGGGCATAAATCATATTGCTGCGATTTACTCGAAGCGTGATATAAAGCAAGTCCCCTTCTTGCGGCCAAACTGATTTTACGACCGGCAAGTCTTCCTCACCTAACAAAACATCCTTACTGATCCCGATATCAAGGAATATGCCGATACCTTCCTTAACATCAACGACAGGTACCCACTCATAGTGGCCTACCTGGACTTTCGGTATGGTTGTTGTCGCTGCGAGCCTTCCTCTTGATTCAACAAATAGAAAAACCTCTACCTTATCTCCTTCTTCAAATGTCATGTCTGTATCATTTGAATGAAGCAGCACATCCTCTTCTCCATCCGTTAAAAAGTAGCCGAAATCAACAATTCTTGCTACGGTCAGCTCCAAAGTTTGACCTGTATATTCGTTCAAGGACATAAAATCCCTCCTGCCTTGTTATTAAGCTCTAAATTACGTAAAGTTGTTTGAACTGCTATATTTTACTATAATGTAAGCAAAAGCGAAAGCGCCTTTGACAGTCCCTTGTCTTTTGGCGCAGCGAAATTTCTCATAATCCGGAGGTAGCCATGTCTAAAGAGAGCTCATTTGATATTGTATCCAAAGTTGAAATGTCTGAAGTCACAAATGCAATCAGCATCGCAATGAAAGAAATCCAGAACCGTTACGATTTTAAGGGCAGCAAAAGTGATATTTCACTTGATAAAGAAGAACTTGTCCTAATTTCCGATGATGAATTTAAGCTTGACCAGTTGAAGGATGTTCTATTCAGCAAAATGATCAAACGCGGCATTCCAATAAAGAACCTGGACTACGGGAAAGTTGAACGTGCTTCTGGTGGAACGGTCCGACAAAAAGCCAAGCTTGTTCAGGGAATTGATAAAGAGAACGCGAAGAAGATTTACACACTTATAAAGAACAGCGGCTTGAAGGTCAAGAGCCAGGTCCAGGATGACCAGGTTCGTGTCACAGGCAAAAACCGTGATGATCTTCAAAAAATTATCGCTGCAGTAAAAGAAGCAGATCTTACAGTAGATGTGCAATTCGTGAATTATCGTTAAAAAAGAGCT
Source organism: Bacillus sp. ISL-37 (assembly GCF_018613315.1). GTDB lineage: Bacteria > Bacillota > Bacilli > Bacillales > Cytobacillaceae > Mesobacillus. The sequence continues at coordinate 34,263 of NZ_JAGGQL010000016.1, forward strand.
AAAACTAAATGTTGGGTAAAAGCGGACTATGTGAGCATTGTCCGCTTTTTTTTTATAAAAATTCATGAATGGTTCACAAACCGCCTACGGTATTATCCTATTTACACGTTACAATTAATGTATTGATCTTAGATGTGACATTAGTCAGTTAAGGATACTTAATTTGATAAAACATTCACAAATCCTTCACAAAGTACTATTGGATTCCCCCTATTTTCACGTTAATATACCAGTATGGGTATAAAACACATAAATTTGACAACCGAAAGGATGACAATACAATGAGTAAAAAAATCGTAATCGTTGGCGGCGTAGCAGGTGGAGCAACTACAGCAACTAAGCTTAGAAGACTTGATGAACAAGCTGAGATTGTTCTTTTTGAAAGAGGAGAATTCATTTCTTTCGCAAACTGCGGACTGCCTTATCATATTAGCGGTGTTATCGAAGATCGTAAAAAGCTACTTCTTCAAACTGTTGAAGGCATGAATGCACGTTACAACTTAGATATCCGCAATTTCTCTGAGGTGACTGCAATCAACCGTGAAGAGAAAACTGTTTCTATAAAACATGTTCAAACTGGTGAAGAATATACAGAAAGCTATGACGTACTAGTGTTATCACCAGGGGCGAAACCAATCGTTCCTCCTATTGAAGGCTTGAAGAGCGCCAATGTATTTACACTAAGAAATATTCCGGATATGGATAAAATTAAAGCATATCTAGAAGACAATAAACCAAATAATGCAGTCGTAATCGGCGGAGGCTTCATCGGCCTGGAAATGGCTGAAAACCTTGTCCACGCTGGAGTCAATGTTACTCTAGTTGAGAAATTGCCACAGGTTATGGGTCCAGTTGACCCAGAAATGGCAGCAATCGTTGAGGATGAGTTACGAAAGAATGGCGTTAGATTAATTCTTGGAGACGGAATCACTGACGTTCAAGAAAATGGTACAAAAGTTGTTCTTGAAAGCGGCAATATCCTTGATTCAGAATTGATTATCCTGTCAATCGGTGTTCGCCCAGAAAACAAGCTTGCAGCTGACTCTGGCCTTGAGCTTGGAGAACGCGGCGGTATCAAGGTAAATGAATACCTTCAGACATCTGATGAAGCAATTTATGCAATGGGTGACGCAATCGAGGTTACTGACTATATCAATGGACAGCCTACAATGATTCCGCTGGCATGGCCGGCAAACCGCCAGGCGCACATTGTCGGACACCATATCAATGGCCGTAACATCGCATATCCAGGAACACTGGGCACTTCAATCGTTAAAGTGTTCGAATTGACTGCTGCAACGACTGGTAACAGTGAAAAGCTATTGCGCAGACTGGGCATTCCATATGAAGTTGTTCATATTCATCCACTTTCTCACGCTGGCTACTATCCTGGTGCAGAGCAAATCTCTCTTAAAGTCATTTTCGACAGAGAGACTGGCAAGATCTTTGGTGCACAGGCAGTCGGTAAAGATGGAGTTGACAAGCGCATTGACGTCATCGCAACTGCTATCAAAGGCGGATTGAGCGTCTATGACCTTCAAGAGCTTGAGCTAGCATACGCACCACCATTCTCTTCTGCAAAAGACCCAGTGAACATGGCTGGTTATGTAGCTTCCAATATTGTTGACGGTACGATCGAAACGGTTCAACACTATGAAGTTGACGAATTGCTTCAGGACCGCGCATTCATGATTGACGTGCGTACTGAGAAAGAGCATGCAGATGGCAAGATTGAAGGCTCAAAGAACATTCCGCTTGATGACCTGCGCAATCGTCTTGATGAGCTTCCAAAAGATGAAACAATCCTGATCACTTGCCAGGTTGGTTTGAGAGGTTACCTAGCTTCCCGTATCCTTCAGCAAAATGGCTTCAAGGTCAAAAACCTGACTGGCGGCTATAAGACTTACTCAATCTTTAAAAATAAACTTCAATAGTATGAATGAAGCGGCTTCTATTAAGGGGGCCGCTTTTTTTGTTTGTGTCGACTTCTGCATTCTCCCTTTTTCGCTTCCTCTCACTGTTTCGGATAATACAAGCCTCTTGCTTTTACCCTTTTACGTTTCCTTTCACCGTTTGGGGTAATGCAGAGCTTCTGCTTTTACCCTTCTTCGCTTCTCAACACTTTTTGGGGTAATGCAAAGCTACTGCTTTTCCCCTTTTTCGGTTCTCAACACTTTTTGAGGTAATGCAGAGCTCCTGCTTTTACCCTTTTTCGCTTCTCAACACTTTTTGGGGTAATGCAGAGCTTTTGCTTTTCCCCTTTTTCGTTTCCTACCACCTTTTTCAAGCAATGCAGGTGTCCTGCTTTACCGTTTTTCAGCTACTCTCACTGCTGCGGCCAATTCACCTCCATTAAATGAAGGAATTTCCATGTTTTTAATCTAGATTTTAAAGGAATTTAATAAATGGTGATTCATATTAAAGGAGTGAATTGTTTTATGTCTAATGAAAGCAAAAAACAGGGCTTTCCGCCCCAGCACCAGGACCATCAGCCAGGTACTGAGCCGGAGATGAAACCTGAACCCAAGTCAGTCGATGAAAATTATAAAGGATCTGGAAAATTAACTGGTAAAGTTGCCCTGATTACAGGCGGCGACAGCGGAATCGGCAAATCGGTTGCCATCTATTATGCGAAAGAAGGCGCAGATGTAGCGATTGTGTATCTTGAGGAAAGCAATGATGCGCAAACGACAAAGGAGCTCGTTGAAGCTGAGGGCCGTAAATGCTTGCTTTTTGCTGGTGATATCGGCAGTGAGCATTTCTGTGAGGAAGTGACGAAGAAAACTCTTGATGAGTTCGGGAAAATTGATATTCTGGTCAATAACGCAGCTGAGCAGCATCCGCAAAAAAGCTTGCTCGATATCTCTGCGGACCAGCTGGAGAAGACGTTCCGCACGAATGTATTCTCCATCTTCCATCTTACAAAGGCTGTTCTTCCACACTTAAAGAAAGGCAGCACAATCATAAATACATCCTCTATAACCGCATATAAGGGGAATGAGAAGCTCATTGACTATTCTTCGACTAAAGGTGCTATTGTTTCGTTCACGCGTTCCCTGGCCATGTCCCTTGCGTCACAGGGCATTCGAGTTAACAGCGTAGCTCCTGGCCCGATCTGGACTCCGCTCATTCCATCCACCTTCACTGCTGAAGAAGTCGCGAAGTTCGGAACGAACGCTCCGATGGGACGAGCCGGACAGCCTTATGAACTCGCACCAGCATACGTCTATCTTGCTAGCGATGACTCTACTTATGTAAACGGACAGACAATTCACGTAAATGGTGGCACGATCGTGAATGGATAGAAAAAACTGCACCTCCAATTGTAGGATTGTCTACAATTGGGGTGCAGTTCATTTTGTTTTGTTTACACTATTACTTCTTTATAATCCTTAGGATGACCGCAAGAATATCGAGTGACAATTTTGAAGGGAACGATGATCCGTTTAATTGGTTCGTTAGGATTCTCTATAATTTGAATCAAACTTTTCGCAGCCTGGTATCCCAGATCAAAAATGTTAATATCTACAGAAGTTAAAGGCGGTCTAGCCATCTCGGCAATCAGAACATTGTTAAAGCTGACGATGGAAACGTCTTGTGGCACGGCAATTCCCATTTCATCCAGCTTATTCAACACACCAAGTGCCATTAAGTCATCGGTAACTACCATTGCGGTAGGAGGCTGCTCTAACGAAAGTAAAACTTCAACAGCATCCTGGCCGCTTTCGCGGAGGAATTCGTCATTGACGATGTACTTATCTTCAAGATGGATTCCAGAGTTTCTCAAGGCTTTTTCATAGCCAAGCAGGCGTTCAACCGTCACGACTAAATCCAGATTTCCACCGATGAAACCAATCCGGTCATGACCTAGCTGGATTAAATGCTCGGTCACTTCTTTGCCAGCTTTAAAATTATCGTTATCGACATAACTAGTATTTTCATCATCTTTAAAAGGCTTGCCGATCACCACAAACGGAAAATGTCTTTCTTTCAAATAAGCAATGACCCTGTCTTCCACCTTTGAATATAAAAGAACTACACCATCTACTCTGCCGCCCTGAACCATCGCGACCACACCATCGAAAATTTCATCCTCTGTTTTCCCAGTAGTCATGTGAAGGGCGTATTGCTTTGAATGCGCTCCTTCGCTCAAACCTGTCAAGACAGTTGGAAAGAATGGGTTCTGGAAGACGACATCAGTAGAGCTCGGCATTACCAGGCCGATTGCCCGGGTAGATTGGCTAGCTAGGCTTCTGGCGATGAAGTTTGGGTGATACCCAAGCTGGTCCATAACCTCCCTGACTCTCTCTTTCGTTTTTTCGCTGATCCTCGGACTATTGGCGATTACCCGCGAGACAGTTGAAGGCGCGACGTTAGCTACCTTCGCAACATCTTTTATTGTGACAGCCATAAAGTTCCCCTCCCTTTTGCCAGAAAAAATCCTTATCTCTATTATAAATGATTTGTCCCGTATTTTTGCTTAATTTTTCAAGGCTCCATTAAACAACAATGGAGGCAAGTTTTGGTCTTGCTCTCATTATTCCTTGCTTCGCTTCCTTCTCTTAAAAAGGAGGAAAATGAAGCCGAAGAACGCTGCGTATACAGCACCCATTGTCGCTAAATAAGGAATATTCAATCCAGTCTTTTCGGCTAGCACATAAATCTCTGCTTTTTCACGTTCCAATGCAAGGTTATACTCTCCATCCTTGCTTCTGACAAGGTCATCTGCAAGCAAGCCTCTCAGCTCTTTATCATCTTCCAGCTGATCCGCTGTCAGTGTGACATTCTGGGTATTTGAGGTGTTATTAATTGCAATGACGGAAGTTTCGTTTTCATAGGTTCTCTTGAAAACGGCCATGCCTTTCTTTTCATAAAGCACTTCCAAGTCCCCTCTTCTTAAAGAAGGTAGGTCATTGCGCAGTTCCCCAATTTTCGTGACGTAATCAATTAATTCTTTATCCGCCCTGAAGCTCATCTGCCTGCGATTATCTGGGTCTTCCCCGCCATCAAGAGCAATCTCGCTTCCATAATAAACAATCGGGATTCCTGGAGCAGTATACATATAAGTCAACGCCATCTTCCATCTTGTTCCGGGATGCTGTCTGTTCTGGACGGCTTTTCTTGTAAACCTGACCATATCATGGTTGTCGATAAAATTACCCATCAGCTCAGGGTTTTCGTATATCGCTTTATTTCTTTTCGCTGTTGTTAAAAGCCAGTCCAAAGTTTGATCTGGTTTTTCGAATGCAGTGCGCAGCTGCTCATTCAATGGAAAATCAACAAAACCATCGATACCTGCTTTATCATATTCAGCAATATAATTTGGATCCTCCGACCAAACCTCGCCAATCAGATAAAAGTCATCCTTGACACTTTTCACTTCTTTTGAAAAATCAGCCCAAAAATCAACAGGTACGTGGCGGACAGTATCCAGCCTGTATCCGTCAATATTTGTTTCTTCAATCCACCATTTAGCTGCATCCAATAAATATTCTCTAGTCTCCGGATTCTCCTGAGCTAAATCAGGAAGTCCATAAAGCCAGTTATTCTCCAGCTGTTCCTGGTCATCCCAGTCAAAGATATCCTGTTTTTCATGGAACCAGTCTTTCTTGCCTGGATCATTTACCCATTCGTGTTCTGGAGCGACATGGTTGACAACAAAATCAAGAATAATCTTGATGTCACGATCATGTGCCTCTTTTACCAGCTCTTTGAACTTGTCAACGCTTCCAAAGTGCTCTTCTGTATTGTAGAAGTCCTTGATCCAATACCCATGGTAGCCTTTATCGACATTATCGAATACAGGTGTCAGCCAAATAGCGGTAAATCCCATATCCTTAATGTAATCCAGCTGGTCGATGACACCCTGGAAGTCGCCTCCATGATAGGCTTTAGGATCATTTGCATCCACATCGAAATCATTGCTATTGTCACCGTTGTTGAAACGGTCAACCATTAAAAAATAAATTGTTTCATCCTGCCATTTGCGTCCTTCATTTTCAACAGCGCCTGCCGGGAGGGCGTTAAAAAGAAGAAACGGAATCAAGATGAAGATGAGAATTTTTTTCATCTCCGGTCCTCCTCATAATTTAAGCAAAGACCAAATATGGCCTTTGCTTAAAATGTCTTTGCCCTAATAGATTATCCTTTTGTTCCTCCTGCCGTCAAACCAGAAACAAAGTATTTTTGGAATGACAAGAACAGGATTGCAATCGGAACTGCGATTAGTACGGCACCGGCAGCAAATGTTGTGAATTCTGCACCGAACTGTTTGGCTACCATATCATATAGACCAACAGCAAGTGTGTACTTTTCTTCCGTTCTTAAAAGAATTCTTGCAAGGATGAAATCCCCAAATGGTGCGATGAAAGCGAACAGCGCTACAACCGCGATGATAGGTGTTGCAAGCGGCATGACGATTTGGAAGAAGATCCTCAAATGGCCTGCACCGTCCATTTTAGCTGATTCATCAAGTTCTTTCGGAATGGTATCAAGATAGCCCTTCATCAACCATGTATTCATCGGGATTGCGCCCCCGACATATACAAGGATCAAGCCTAGATGTGTATCAAGTAAGCCAGTCAATAAAGCAAGGATGAAAATCGCGATCAGTGCTGCAAAGTTTGGAATCATCTGCAGGATCAGGAATGTCATCAAGCTATTTTTACGTCCGATAAAACGATAGCGTGAAAATGAATAAGCTGTCAGGCTGACAAGGATAACCGTAAATACCATTGTCAGTACACTTACCTTCAACGAATTCCAGTACCAGTACAAGTACGAGCTCTGGTTAGTATCGAAAAGCTCCTTATAGTGAGCTAGCGTAGCATTTTCCGGAATGATACTTGAACCGGACAAGCTTTGTCCCGGATTGAAGGATGAACCGACAATCCAAAGGAGCGGGTAAATAATGATCGCAAACATAGCCAAAATCACAAGGTACGTTAGTGTCAGTCTGATATATTTCTGTCGTTTGATACTCATATTACATCATATCCTCTTCTTGGAATGATTTCGTTCTCTTGAACTGCCATAAAGCTACTCCAATAACAATCAATGAAAGGAGCATTGTAATAGCGGCTGCTTTTGAATATTGTGCAGATGTCATTGTGAGACTGTAAATCCACGAAATCAAGATATCTGTTCCTCCGGCATTCGCACCTGAAACTGCAGGTCCGCCGCCATTGAAGAGATAAATGATATTAAAGTTATTGAAGTTGAATGTATATTGCGTAATCAGGATTGGCGCTGTAGCGAATAGCACAAGCGGCAATGTAATATTCTTGAATTTCTGGAAGTTCGTCGCACCGTCCACAGTTGCAGCTTCGTACAATTCTTCCGGAATGGATTGAAGTACTCCGGTAACCATCGCGAAAATGAACGGGAATCCAAGCCATGTTTGAATCATGATCAATGCGACTTTTGTATACATCGCTTCCGTCATCCAAGGAATTGGATCGATTCCGAAGAAACCAAGGATGTCACGGTTGATGGCACCAAATGACTCATTGAACATACCAGCAAAAACAAGGATCGAAACGAATGCTGGTACTGCCCAAGGAAGAATGAATACTGTACGGATAATTGCCTTTCCTTTTACATCCTTCTGGTTTACGAGAATTGCCAGGAACATTCCCAATGCGACCTGGAATGTAGTAGCAACGAATGTCCAGATGATTGTCCATGATAAAACAGAGAAGAAAGTCTGACGCCATGATTCTAACTGGAACAGATCAAAGAAGTTTTTCAGTCCTACCCAGTCAACCAGCTTTGCTGGCGGTGAGTGGTAGAGATCATAGTTTGTGAATGCGAGCAAGACTACGAAAATGATTGGGAAAACAACTACGAAAATAAGAAGCAGGAATCCCGGTGACATGATCAAGTATGGGAATCCATTATCAATCAGGTTATTATATTGCTCCTTAACCGTGCTGAGACGCTCTCCGATATCTCTTTTCAAGCCGGTTTTATATGCATCATTTAAGTTGAATAGATAGAAACCGATTCCAAAGAGCAGGACGATCAGTGCCAGTATCCCCTCAACCAACAAGAAGATGGAATGGTCACGAGGCGTCTGCTCCCCAAGTGTAAACAGTCCCCATAACCCCATGTTGAGCAGGTCTGCGAATACACCGAAGAATGCACCGGTCAAAATAAGAAATGCGATTCCTTTTAAATATTGTTTGTTGTATAGCTGTCCTAGCCCTGGAATAATCGAAAGGGCTGTCGCTATTCTACGGTGGTTGGTTTGATAGGATTTCTTCTCCATCCTATATTCCCCTTTCTCTTTCTATGTTTTTTTAGGCTCCTAATCGTTAATCCCGCTTTCCATGCTTACTTTAGACCATTCTCAATCTATCCCACCGCTTTGTTAAGAGGCTTTTTTAAAAGAATGAATAGTAAAGATTAGAAGCTACGATCTTTGCGAAGAGGCCCTAGTAAAAGCATCAGATGCTTTATGAGAACGAATACATTTTTTCCGTCCTGGAAAAATTCACTCGAGGCAACACTATCTATTGTATCGAATTATTCTGTTTTCACTCTCATGAAGCACCTGATAGGTATAAGTCTATTTTAGCGCAACCGTTTGCTCAATGAAAGACTTTTTTACTGCAGTTTTCGTAAACTTTGTGACTTTACACATACCGTCTACGAAAAAAACAGAAACTGGAATTTCATAGTGGAAAATATAACAGTACCCCCTCAAGGGAGGTACTGCTATATCTTATATTACTATTATTTTGCGTGGTTTTGCTGGATTTGTTGTTCGATTTGCTTTACAGCAGAATCAAGAGCTTCCTGTGGCTTAGCTTTGCCAGTTACCACTGTTTGCAATGCACTTGCCATTGGAGACCAAACTTCGCCCATTTCCGGGATGTTCGGCATTGGAACTGCATCTTGAGTCTGAAGTGCAACAGCTTTAGCGCCTTCGTTTTCAGCAAGAGCTGGATCGTCAACAAGTGCTACGTTTGTTGGTACTTCAGCCGTTTGTTCGAAGCGGTATTTAGCGTTTTCGTCATTAGTGATGAACTCAAGGAACTTAACAGCCCATTCCTGGTTCTTAGAGTATGAAGAAACGTGCCAGCCTTTAACACCCATGAAAGTTTTCATTGGAGTGCCATCAGCGAATTTAGGGAATGGAGCTACACCGAAATCGATGCCAGCATCTTTCATTCCGCCGAATGCCCATGGTCCGTTCATAACAGAAGCAACTTTACCTTCGTTGAATAGTCCGTCCATAGCAGAACCGCCGTTTTCACCGATGATTCCGTTAGGGAATAGCTTTTCAGCATACCACTTCTGAATGTACTCAGTACCTTTTACAGCACCTTCGTTGTTCAAGCCAAGATCTTGAGGGTCTAGAGCTCCGTCCTTTTCGCCGAAGACATAACCGCCGTTACCGCCGATCGGAGCGTGTGCAAAGTAGAAGTTATCCCAAAGAGCAAGGAAACCGTACTTGCCATCTTTAGTGTTAGCTTTTGCGAATTCGTATAAATCTTCCATTGTAGCAGGAACTTCAGTCATAAGAGCTTTGTTGTAGATGAATACTGGAGTTTCAGCAGACTTTGGAAGTCCGTATAATTTTCCATCGAAAGATTGTGCACCAATTGAAGACTCAGAGAAAGTGCTCTTCACATCGTCGCTTACATTAAGTTCAGCAATGTGTCCCTGAACTGCAAGCTCACCAATTTGGTCGTGTGGAAGAGTGATGATGTCTGGGCCAGTTCCCGCAGGACCGTCAAGACGTAATTGTTCTTTCATTTTTGTAGCCATTTCTACTTCTTTGAACTCGATTTTAACACCGTGTTCTTTTTCGAAGTCTGCTGCTACTTTTTCTAGCCAGCCAGACTTATCTTTGTCTTCCCAAACTACTAGCTTCTCTGGTTTAGAAGCGTCTTCTGTTTTCTCGCCGTTGTCTTTTGAACCTGTGTTTTCTTCTTCTTTAGGTCCACAAGCTGCAAGTGCGCCGATCATTAAGACCAGCATCATGAAAATCGACAATGCCTTTTTCATGTGTATACCCCTCCTAAAAATGTGTTGTAACTAATTATTGCGCAGAACGCTCACTGCCTGTGCAAACGTTTGTAATTCTGTTTGCAAGTCTATGAAAACGATTGCACAACCTAACTCTTATTATAAAGACTAAAATTCTTTTGACAACTAGTTTTTTCAAAAAATTTTTAAAGCCAGATGAAATCGTTAAAGTTTTGTGAATCAGCTTTTTAATAATTGACATTTCAAAATGAGTGTTCTACCCTTGTTTTAATCTTGATATATTGGAGCTCTTTCCGTTAAAATTTCATCTAATAGAGCTTTTAAATTTCTCTCCGCCCAAATGGACAATCAGGATCACTTGCAGTTCAATATGAAAGGAATGGTTTCCAGTTGTTAAAAGAAGCGATTTACCACCGTCCTAAAGATAATTATGCATACGCTTGCACAAATGAAGAACTACATATTCGCATTCGCACTAAAAAAGATGATATGAAAGAAGTTTCCCTTTTAAATGGGGATCCATATGACTGGCAGGATGGAAAATGGAATACAAATACCGTTCCTATGATCAAAAGCGGATCTGACCAGTTATTCGATTATTGGTTTGTCTCCATTAAGCCTCCTTTCCGCAGGATGCGTTACGGATTTATTTTAAATGATGGCAACGAAACAGCTTGTTTGACTGAAAAAGGTTTTTACGATGAACCACCTTTAGATGATACAGGCTATTATTATGCATTCCCTTACCTTAACAATATCGATGTGTTCCGTGCTCCATCATGGGTGAAAGATACAGTCTGGTATCAGATTTTCCCTGAGCGCTTTGGCAATGGAGATTCATCAAATGATCCAGAAGGTGCTTTGCCATGGGGCAGTGCTCCTCCTGAGAGGGATAATTTCTTTGGCGGTGACCTTCAAGGTGTAATCAATAATATTGATTATTTGGCCAAGCTTGGCATTACCGGTATTTATTTTACGCCTATTTTCAAAGCCTATTCCAACCATAAATACGATACGATTGATTATATGGAAATCGATCCGCAATTTGGGGATAAAGACACGCTGAAGAAGCTGGTACAGGTTTGCCACGAGCATGGCATCAAGGTCATGCTCGATGCTGTCTTCAATCATAGTGGGTTCTACTTCCCTCAGTTCCAGGATGTACTGGAAAAGGGTGCAGAATCTCCTTATAAAGACTGGTTCCACACTAACGAATTCCCACTGGTAATGGAACCAAGGCCAAATTATGATACCTTTGCTTTTGAAAAATCAATGCCGAAGCTGGATACGGAAAATCCTGAGGTCATTGAGTATCTGCTTGAAGTTGGCCGCTACTGGGTCCGCGAGTTTGATATCGACGGCTGGAGGCTTGATGTGGCCAATGAAGTCGACCACTCTTTCTGGAGAAAATTCCGTACTGAAGTGAAAGCAATCAAGCCTGATCTCTATATACTCGGTGAAATCTGGCACGATTCAATGCCATGGCTGCGCGGCGACCAGTTTGATGCTGTCATGAACTATCCTCTTACGACAAACATCCTAAACCTGTTTGCGCGTGGAACCATTTCAGTAAAAGAATTCATCGAGAACATGACGACAGTCAATCATATGTATCCGAAAAACGTCAACGAGGTTGCCTTCAACTTGATCGGCAGCCATGACACACCAAGAATCTTGACCGAGTGCGGAGGCAACGAAGATAAATTAAAACAAATCTTCACAGTATTGCTTTCTTACATCGGTACACCATGTATCTATTATGGCGATGAAATCGGCATGAGCGGTCCACAAGATCCGGGATGCCGCGAATGTATGAAGTGGAATGAACAAGATCAGAACCAGGATATGCTCGAACACGTCCAAAAGATGATTCAGCTTCGCAAAGAATATCCGCTTCTGGCAAATGAAGGTGAATTACACTTCATCCCATCTGACTACCATGAAAGCTGCTTTGCTTATACGAAGTCCACCGGTGAAACAACCATTATGGTAGTTGTGAACATGAGCGACGAAGAAGCAAGCTATCCTTTGCCATTTAACTTAAAAGGCAGGAAAATCACCAATATCTATACTGGCGAAGAATACGCAGCTGAAAGTGATGATCTCACAGCCAAGATTGCTGCAAATGGATTTGCACTATTCCAATTTTAAATTAGTAAACCCCTTTCCTGCCTGGAAAGGGGTTTGCTCTTTGTGCTGTTCGTGGACTTTTACACTTTTAATGACATTTTATCCTTATCGCGGAATTCCTGCTGGTTTTCGCGGAATTACTTCACATTTTCGCGGAATTATTGCCGATTTTCGCGGAATCACTGCCAAATATCGCGGAATAATCCTTTTACGTCCTCTCTATACACAAAGGAAGAATGGTCATATCCGAATAAATTTGTCAAAACTCAACTTTTTTTTCGATTCAGCACCTTTTCCAATTATTTTTTTCGTAAAACGAATCTTTTCCCTTCAAATTCCTCCTATAGTCTGTATAATTAAGGAATTACAACATGGAGATGTAAAACATGAAGAATAAAACTGCTAAACTTTCACTTTTTGCCATTACATGGCCCCTTTTTATTGAAATTCTGCTTTATATGCTGATGGGAAATGCGGATACGCTGATGCTTTCCCAGTATTCGGATAATTCCGTGGCTTCAGTCGGGGTATCCAACCAGATTCTTTCCATGGTCATCGTTATGTTCGGCTTCATTGCAACAGGAACTGCCATCCTGGTTGCCCAGAATCTTGGCGCGAAAATGGATAACGATGCACGAGAGGTTTCAGCTGTATCGATTGGCGCAAACCTTGTATTCGGCTTAATCCTGAGCGCAGCCGTTTTCATTTTCAGCGAGCAATTGCTCAGATTGATGGACCTGCCGCCTGAACTGTTTGAAGAAGCCAATTCCTATCTAAAAATTGTCGGCGGATTTTCGTTTATTCAATCGTTGATCATGACAGTCAGCAGCATTATCCGCAGCTATGGCTTTACCCGTGATATCATGTATGTCACGATCGGGATGAATGTGTTGAATGTCATCGGCAACTATTTGTTCATCTTCGGGCCATTCGGCTTCCCTGTCCTGGGTGTAGAAGGTGTGGCGATTTCCACCACTGTCAGCCGGATCCTCGGATTGTTGGCTGCCATTTACGTCATGACAAAGCGAGTCCCTGGCTCAGTGCCAGTATCGATGCTTTTCAGTTTTCCAAAAAAACATTTGAAAAACCTGCTTAATATCGGGATTCCTTCAGCCGGTGAGCATTTGAGCTACAATGGGTCGCAGATGGTGATCACGTATTTTATCGCTACCCTTGGAACCCAAGCATTGACGGCAAAAGTTTATACACAAAACGTCATGATGTTCATCTTCCTATTCAGTATCGCCATCAGTCAGGGGACACAGATTTTGATTGGCCATATGGTCGGTGCAAAGGAAATCGAAAATGCTTATAAACGGGCACTAAAAAGCTTGAAGCTGGCGATTATCATTTCGATCGCTACTGCTGCGCTTGTCTCCTTCTTTTCTAAAGACCTGCTCGGAATCTTCACGGATAATATGAGCATCATCGAACTCGGCACCACATTGATTTTGCTTACAATCATCCTTGAGCCCGGCAGATCTTTCAACCTGGTACTGATTAGTTCACTCCGAGCGGCCGGAGATGTGAAGTTCCCTGTTTATATGGGAATCCTGTCGATGTGGGGAGTCAGTGTCACCTTGTCTTATTTCCTGGGAATACATCTAGGTATGGGGCTGGTTGGAATATGGATTGCCTTCATCGCCGACGAATGGCTGCGCGGACTGCTTATGCTGTGGCGCTGGAAATCCAGAGTGTGGGTCAAAAAATCATTTGTGCCGGAAGTCCAGCCAGCACAGACTGAATAATAGAGAAGCAAGCCCGTTCATCAACGGGCTTGCTATTTTAGTCTGCTATATTAATATTGTAATCCCTGAACCAAATGTGAATCTGCGCCAGCTGTGCAAGCAGCTGCGGACCTGTCATCAGCTGGCCGAACCATGGGACTTTGAAGGATGCGCCCTCGGACTCAATCATTTTCTGCAGTGTAGCCCTGTCAAAGAATTCATGCAGCGCACTGTTCGAATCAGCCATGAATTCTGAAAGCATTCCCTGGACTGCCTGGGTATAGGCCGGATGGTGAGTCTTCGGATATGGACTCTTTTTCCGGTACAAAACTTCATCAGGCAATGTGCCCTCCAATGCTTTGCGCAGGATTCCTTTTTCCTTGTTCCCGTGCATCTTCATTTCCCATGGGATGTTCCAGACATATTCTACAAGCCGGTGATCGGCAAACGGAACCCTGACTTCCAGGCTTGCACCCATGCTCATTCGGTCCTTCCGGTCTAAAAGGGTTGTCATGAACCAAATGATATTCAGATAGAATAATTGTCTCCGCTTAGCCTCTACTCGATTTTCCCCATCCAGCATCGGCACCTCTGCGATCGTATCGTTGAATTTTTCCATCATATAATCTTCAAGACTCAATTTTTTCCGCCAGTGATCCCTCAGCATGTTTTGCCGCTCATTAATCGACCGCATCCATGGAAAACCTGGTCTATTCAGGTCTTCCTCTCTGTGGAACCATGGATAGCCGCCAAAAATCTCATCAGCACATTCACCTGAAAGTCCTACGGTGAAATCCTGTTTGATTTCCCGGCAGAACCAGAGAAGTGATGAATCGATGTCTGCCATTCCTGGCAGGTCCCGGACATGGACAGCTTCTGTTAAATAACCAGCCAGATCCTGCTGGGATATGATGCTGTTATGATGAACGGTACCAAATGTTTCCGTCATTTTATTGATCCAGAAGGCATCAGCATTTGGCTGGAATTCATTTTCCTTGAAATACTTTTCATTGCCTTCGTAATCGATCGAGTAAGTATGCAGGCTGCCCTTACCCTCTGCCTTATAATGATTCGCAGCAATAGCGGTGATTGCGCTTGAATCCAGTCCGCCTGAGAGGAATGTGCATAGCGGCACATCTGAAACTAACTGTCTTGTGACAGCATCGGTGAACAATTCCCGCACTTTTTCGGTTGTCTCATCAAGAGTATCAGTGTGTTTCTCGCTTTTAACGTTCCAATATCTCCAGATTTTCAGCCCATTTTTTGAAAAAGTCATCCCATGGCCAGGTCGGAGCTCCTTCATGTTTTTAAAGATACCTGCCCCTGGAGAACGGGATGGTCCAAGCCCAAACACCTCACAAAGTCCTTCCCTGTCTACCTCAGCCTTCACTTCCGGATGTGCCAGCAGCGCCTTTTGTTCAGAAGCAAACATAAGACCAGATGCTGTTTCAAGAAAAAACAGTGGCTTCACACCAAGTCTGTCGCGGCCAATGAACAATTGTTCTTGCTGGTGATCCCAAACAGCAAATGCAAAGATCCCGTTTAAATGATCCAGGCAGTTTTCCTTCCATTCCATGAAAGAAGTAAGCAAAACCTCTGTATCAGAATGACCGTTAAAAGAATATCCTTTTAATAGCAGTGCTTTTCTGAGGTCTTCCGTATTATAAAGTTCTCCGTTATAACAAATGGTATAACGGCTATCTCCCTGTGTTCTGGTCATTGGCTGTTTGCCGCCCTCAGGGTCAACAACGACCAGCCTTTTATGACCCAGCGCAGCATGGCCTGAAGTCCATACATTGGTATCGTCGGGACCTCTTTTACTCAAAGTTTCCGCCATTTTTGCCATGGTCTCCCGTTCATGATCCAAATTTTTACGATAGTCTACCCAGCCAGTTATTCCACACATCTTTGTGATCATTCCTTTCAGCGGAACTTTTTAATGTCAATAAGCACTCTCAGAACTAGACAATTGCTTAAGCATTACTCATCTTATGCACAATCATCCCAACTGGTTAATTGCCTATCTTTTAAATCATGTTATAAATTCGCCAAAATCTGTCTACAAAGAAGGTGAGCGATAATTAACGGAGGATCCAAATGAATCGACAACACCGAAGCAATCTAATTGAATTCCAGCCCCGAGCCTTCAACACCGGGACAGTAGAATACATTAATTCACAATGGGTTTTCTTTGATGAAGAAACAGAAGAGGCCGCACTTGTCGATGAATTCATCCATCAAGAGGTTGAAGTGCAACGCAACAATAAATGGTGCAAAGGTTTTTTGCTGGATAACGGCTGCATCCAAACCGGCAGTGAAAAAATCACTTTACATGACCAGGAAATGATCAGGATCAGGAAACAATTGATCTATTCATTCGAGCGTCTGCTTGATGAGCTAAATGATGAAGCTTTTGTCCAATTTATCAATACATTGAATTCGCTCAACTTTTCGATTTATGATTGCATTTATTGTTATAACCACCTGACCTTCCTTGATCATGAAAAAGGGGTTTCAGGAGTCAATTTTTTAATTCTTGATAATGAAGAATTCATCTGCAGTGTACAACATCACTTTGATTACTTTGAAATACAAAATGACAGGTTCGAATTGACCTTGAACAACGGAAAACGGACTGTAATCGAAAGAATTTCCTAACGACAAAAAGAGCCTGCACTCATTGTGCAGGCTCTGAATTTATTTTACCGTATACTCAACTTTTTCCACAGTCCTGAAGCCCTGTTCGAAAGCAGCTATATCAAGCGGCTTCTGGATGTAGTAACCCTGGGCATAATGGCAGTCCAAATCTCTCAAAAGGTTCAGCTGTTCATGTGTTTCTACACCCTCGGCAACAATTTTGACTGAGAGCCCCTGTCCCATCGTGATGATCGCCTTGACGATCGCAATATCTGATGGGTCATCATGCAGATTATTGATAAATGACTGGTCGATTTTAAGAGTATCGATTGGCAAATTGCGCAAATAGCTTAAAGACGAATAACCTGTCCCGAAGTCATCAATCGAAACCTTTACCCCGAGTTCCTGTAACGATTTCATTACTGAAATGCTATAGACGATATCTTTCAGCATCGCGCTTTCTGTCAGTTCCAGGGAAAGGTATCCTGGGTCAAGCTGAGAAGTCTCCAGGGCTTGAATGACCTGTCCAATAAAAGCATGCTGCTGGAACTGATAGGCTGATACATTTACAGAGATGCCTAAATTCGGGAATCCATTCTGCTGCCAGGCTTTTGTCTGGACACATGCGGTGGTCAGCACCCATGCCCCGATCTCCTCAATCAATCCTGTTTCCTCTGCCAGAGGAATGAACTGTGCTGGCGAAACCAGTCCCAGATTGGGATGCTGCCAGCGGATAAGGGCTTCAGTACAGGTAATCTCTCCAGATTTCAAGTCCATAAGCGGCTGGTAGCAAAGATGGAATTCATTCTTTTGAAGCGCTTTCCTTAAATAGCTTTCAAGCTCAAGCCGGACCATTGCCTGGTCATTCATGCCGGTTGAAAAGTAAGTAATCTTATTCCCGCCTTGATTCTTCGAGCGGTTCATCGCAATATCCGCATTTTTCAGAAGTACATGCTCATCAAGACCATCCCCCGGGAAAGAGCTGATTCCAATGCTTGCGGTGACGATGAATTCCTGATTCTGGTAAAACAAGGGCAATGAAATAAGATTCT
Organism: Bacillus sp. ISL-37; assembly: GCF_018613315.1. Classification (GTDB taxonomy): domain Bacteria; phylum Bacillota; class Bacilli; order Bacillales; family Cytobacillaceae; genus Mesobacillus. The sequence continues at coordinate 51,805 of NZ_JAGGQL010000016.1, forward strand.
GCAATTCCCTTGCTGTTCTTGTCGTCTGATCAATGCTGACATTCTCTGTCAGCAGCATTGTGAACTTATCGCCGCTGAATCTTCCGAGATAAGCACCTGCTGGAAGTCGATCCTGGATTCTTTCTGCCAGTTCTTTCAAAACAATGTCACCAGCATAATGTCCGAGACTGTCATTGATGATTTTGAAACGGTCAATATCAATGACAAGTACGGCAAGGAGTTCTTTCTTATGCCTGGCACGGTGAATCATTTCTTCGAGCTGTTCGGTAAACCTCATCCTGTTCGGCAATCCCGTATCCTGGTCATAGTAGGCAAGCTGAATGATCTTTTCCTCTGTTTTTTTCTGGGTTGTAATATTCCGGCCAATACCATACGTTCCTACACATGCACCATTTACCGTAATCGGAATATTTTTGATCTGAAAGATCTGGGTTTCACCGCTCTTGACCGGAATCTCAATTGTGTAGGTCTGATCTTTCCCCTTTAGCGCCTGAATAAAATGCATTTTGGCACGGTGCACATCTTCCTGGTTGATAAAGTCGAGCGCTGACCTGCCAATAAGTTCATTCTCGTTGTAGCCAAAGGTCTTCATGAATGCCTGGTTTATACTTGTGAAATTCCCTGTTAAATCTGTTGAATAGACAAAATCTCCATTGTTGTCAAACAGCGAACGATAGTATTGCTCGGAAACTTTGAGGCTTTCGTTAAGCAGAAGGATGTCTTGTTGTGAGGTTTCGACAAGATTATTCAATGTGTTGATGGTGTACTGATCATGAAGGATAGGATTAAGTTCCTGTTTATCGAAAACTGTAAATGAGATAACACATTGTTTATCACCATCGAAGCAGCCATTTGCTTCACAGCTCAACACAGTGGAGGCGGGTAGCTGCTTTTTTAGCAACTGCTCCATGTGCTGAAGATCAGGTTTTTCTTTTTGACTGTAAAGGATCTGCACCAATACATTGCGTTGGTCTATGAATGAATTGCCCTCTATAAAGCTATTAAGTTGTATGTCATTTTCGTAAACGCAGCTTTTTGTCGTAGCCATTGCATTCTCCAATTATTATATTTCTCCAATAACCCTTCTCTTAAATTATCATATTTTACGGGGTTAGGATATGACAAAAAAAGAAAAAGCTGCCTATAAGGACAGCTTTCTTTCGACAATTTCACTATTAGAACAAATATGTTCCAAGTGGAAGTGAAAAACCTAAATATAGTACAAGAAGAACCGCGACAATGAATTGAATCCACAATACAGACGCTTTTTCGTTCTTTTTTGTACGGATTAAAATCATTTCCAGCATGGCGATTACCCACAAGCCTACTGCTGCTTTCAGCACATACATCAGGCTGATATTGATGCTGAAAAGAAGCCAGAAGCCAGTCAATAGAATCAGCACGTAAAACAATCTAAGGACCATCTGAACAATTTTAGCGCCTTTTTCCTTACCGCTTTTATGTAGTCCCAGTGCTACGAAGAATAAAACAAGAGCCAAAAACCAAGCTGTCATATGGGCATGTATCATGTACCCGTCCTCCTAATAGTAAATTCTAAAATATCATATCATAACGGCGTCAAAAAAACTAAAATAAACTGGCCAGGCTATGATTACCTCTCCACTTTGTTACGCAATGTCCCAATCCCTTCAACAGTAATTTCAACAGTATCTCCAGCCTTCAGGAACCTTGGCGGCTTGAAGCCTTTGCCTACGCCTGCTGGTGTTCCGGTAGCAATGATATCTCCTGGCTCGAGTGTCATTCCCTGGGAGAGCACTGCAATGACCTCTTCTACCGGGAAAATGAAGTTTTCCGTATTGGAATCCTGTCTCACTTCTCCATTTACTGAGGTCTTAATATCCAGGTTGTTCGGATTTGCGATTACTGATTTATGGACAATCCACGGCCCCATCGGGCAAGTGGTATCAAGGCTTTTACCAATGAAAAACTGTTTGTGTTTTGCCTGGAGGTCGCGGGCAGTCACATCGTTAATGATTGTATATCCAAACACGTAACCCAAAGCCTCTTCCCTTTTGATCGCTTTTCCTTTTTTGCCGATGATGACTGCGAGCTCGCCTTCATAGTCCAGTTGCTCTGTCAGTTCTTTATGCTCACCGATGTTCTGATCATGGGCAATGACAGTAGTTGGTGCTTTGGTGAACACCATTACGTGCTCAGGGATATCGTCCTTGCTGCCCATTTCAATCGCATGCTCTGCATAATTTTTGCCCACACAGAAAATATTCTTGGACGGACGCGGAATCGGCGCTAGCAATTCTACTGAATCAAGCGGGATGAATAGCTCGCTGTCCAGATTGTTCTCGTTTACCCATTGAAGGGCCTTTTCCGCTTCATGATAAAATAATTCTCCCATTGAAATAGCTTCTAGCATTTCAGCCGGTATCGTTGTTTCACCACCCATTTTTTCATAGGCTTCCCGAAGTGGCAGAACGTGGGTCCCTACTGCATTGACAATCCCAATAAACTGGCCAGATTCTTTTTTATATGTAGCTAATTTCATGTTATCGTCCTCCTTTAATTGACTGCTCTTCTATGAATTTCTCTGTTTCACGAGGATTTTTAAAATGGTATATTTCTTTTCCCAGAAGCTTGAATTCTTCTAACTTGGCAATAATGCCAGGAGCTTTTTCACGCTTGTATTTTGCAACCCATTTGATAAAGTCCCAATCGAGTCTCTCCGGACAGCCTTCATTCATATCCGGCCTTGTGCTTCCGTGGTACATGATTCTTCTTTTGAAAACTCCATACAGGCATCTTGGAGCAGAGTAATCAAGGAAGATGATTGTGTCCGCTGCTTGTGCCCTCATGTCCATCGTACTGCCATAGTTGCCATCCATGATCCATGAATCTTCTTCAATCACTTGATGAATTAGTTTTTTCCACTCATCCTTTGCAGACATTTCCCAGCCCGGTTTCCAGTACATTGCATCAAGATGATACACCTTTAAGTTAAGTAATTTTCCGAGCTTCCGGGCCAGTGTCGATTTCCCTGCGCCTCCGCAGCCGATGATGATGACCTTCTCCATCAGGCTTCTCCCTTTTTAAAACGCTGTTTCGTCATGTAGGTGCCACTGCGCCACAGCCATTCGACAGGCCCATAGTAAAATCTTTTGACCCACCAACTGCTAAGTCCCAACTGAACCACATAAACTCCAAGCGCAAGCATTGTTCCCGAGAAAATGGACATTTCCCCATAGTACCCTAGTCCATAACTGTAAAAAATCAATGTCGAAACGATGGACTGGAATAGGTAATTGCTGATTGAGATCCTGCCCGCAGCTTCCAGCGGGTAGAACAGTCTGTCAAATCGTTTAAGCTCAGAAATCAGCGCAATGATCAGTGCATACGCCATCGCGACCATCGCCCCGCCAAAAACATCCTGAGCATAATCCGTCATCAATGTTTTTCCATACATGTATGGAATCGCTTTGATCATCAGGCCAAGAGTTGCGAGTACAGCCGCAGCAGCTGCAAGCTTCCTCCTTTTGTCCCGTACATTTTCAAACAGTCTGAGCTTAGCCGCCCCCGCTCCAACCATGAACAGAGGAAGGATAGTGATCAAATATAAGAACAATCCAAACAGGTTATTATTTTTATACCATTCAGTTATTCTATGATGTGTCACTTCAGCAAAGCTGCCATTTTGATAGATGGTTATTGTCTGTTCTGCAGCTTGTGCGTCATACATTGAAAATCCCTCTCCGCCGTCAACGACTGATGCTGCACCGAGCATCAACAACAAGAGAATATTTGGAACTATGTATAAACCCAAGCCGGCTATGAGAAGCCTCTTTGCACTCAAGCCAATAAACAGAAGGAAAACAAAACCGCATACTGCATAGGTTATGAGAATATCACCTGGCCAGATCAAAAATGCATGAATGATCCCAATCAACAACAGGATCGAGAGTCTTCTTAGTGCAAGAGGATTGAAACTCAGGCCTTTTGCTATCGTGCGTTCTCTTAAAATTACCAGACCATATCCGAACAGCATTGAAAACAGCGGGTAAAAGCTAGCCTGGATAAATAAATCAATGAACTGGTATGTAAGTAAATTTGTGTTTCCAGCCCACCATGTTTCTGGATCGATATAAAAATAGGGCGAATGGAATGAAATCATATTTACAAGAAAAATCCCCAATAATGAAAAGCCCCGCATCCGGTCAATTGAAACAACTCTATTTCCGGATACCTGTCCGTTAATCTCCATTTTCCCCCTCTTTCCATCCAATAGTTAACATCTAATCTATGTATATCACACAATATACCATCATGCCAAAGGTTACTGATGAACAGCTTTGAAAGAGAAAGGGGACGCCACAAACAAGACATCCCCTAAGGCTATTAATTTACAAATCTGCCAGTCTTGCCATTTGCTTCCCAGTATTCATTCCGTAAATGGACCTTCTGAATTTTGCCTGAAGCCGTTTTCGGCAGTTCTTTTACGAAAGTGACTCCAGTAATTGCCTTAAAATGGGCAAGTTTTTCTCTCGAAAAAGCAATGAGCTCCTGTTCTGAGACTTGCTCATTTTCACGAAGCACAATATATGCATGTGGAGTCTCGCCCCATTTTTCGTGAGGAACGGCAATGACTGCTGCTTCAAGGACCGACGGATGGTCATATAATACCCCCTCAACTTCGATGGAGGAAATATTTTCGCCTCCGCTAATGATGACGTCTTTCTTGCGGTCGACGATATCAATGTTGCCGTATTCATCGACCGTTGCCATGTCCCCGGTATGAAGCCAGCCATTACGGATCGTTTCCATCGTCGCCTCTTCATTTTTCCAGTACCCTTTCATGACTCCATTGCTTCGGGTAATGACTTCACCTATTTCCTTGCCATCATGGGCAACCTCATCGCCATGATCATTCACGACTTTTACCTGACTGCCAATCATGGATATACCTGCTTTTGCTTTCATTCGGTATTGTTCATTCAAAGGAAGCTGCTTCAAATGGGACCTGACAGTTGAAATTGTGCTTAAAGGGGAGGATTCTGTCATGCCGTATACCTGGATGAACTCCCAGCCCAGTTCCTTTTCCACCCGGGTAACGAATGCTGGTGGCGGAGCAGAACCGGCAATGACCACCCGAACCTGCTGTTCGATGCTCGGGACATTTTTTTCATAAAACTGAAGCAGCGCATTCAACACAGTTGGAGCCATGTGCATGACGCTGACTTTGTGTTTTTCCAACGCGTTAAAAATAGTCTCCGGGGTCGTTTTGCGCAGGCATACCTGCGAAGCGCCGTTCGCTGTGTAATAGAATGGCGATCCCCATCCGTTAACATGGAACATCGGCAGGACATGCAGGAGGACATCCTCATCGCTGACGCGTAAATGGTGCATTGTGCTAAGAGCGTGGAGGTAATTATTCCGGTGCGTGAGCATGACTCCTTTTGGATTCCCAGTCGTCCCACTTGTATAAAGCAGACTGCAGACATCATTTTCATCAAGCTCTTCACGTTTGAATGTTTCAGCAGAATGTTGTAAAAGCCACTCGTCATAACTAATTTCATCCAGGCTATCATCCATGTAATGGACAATAATGTGCTGAACGCTTTCGAGCTGATCCTTGATTGGCTGGATTATATGATATAAATCCTGGTCCACGAACAAAACCTTTGATTCACTGTGGTTAAGGATGAACAAATAATCATCCGGCTTCAGTCGAATATTCAACGGGACCATGACTCCGCCAACCTGGAATACACCATAGAAACCTTCCAGCATTTCGATCGAATTCGGGGCAAGATAGGCAATCCGATCACCCTTGCACACTCCAAGATTTCTTAATCCATCCGAAAGCCTGTTCACCCTTTCATTCAACTCAGAATATGTAAGCGCCCTGTCTTCAGAAAAAATGGCTTTCTTGTCGCCGTAAAGCGACAATGCACGGTCTAGAAACTGGCTCACCAGCAATGGAACGTTCATAATCTGCCTCCTGTAGAATAATTTTATAATTCTAAATATATAAATATATTAACATATTATCGCTTCTGTTATATGAATTTTTATCTGTTATATAACAAGTATTTTCTTCAAGGCAGCTTTTGCTCTGAGTGAATTGTTTTTTAGCTTAGCACCTTATCTGAACAAGAGCTATTAGAAAGAAACCAAATTTCCAACACCCTCTTTTAAATGGAACAGTCTGTAAAAAGAGCCTTTTAAACACAATAGGCATTTTAATCACAATCTTTGTCTGGGCACATAGGATATTAAAGAAATCTAATTAAAGGGTGTTGCAAATGCCAGCAATTGTCGGAGTCGCACAGGTCATTTCTCTGGGAAACAGCGCTGTCTTCCACATAGGCGATGTTTACAGAATAAGCCCGGTTTCCAATGCTAAAACTTTTTCCGGTGCTGGTTCATTTAATACCGGAGATGGATTGACCGTGTACAATAATCAAAGTTCAACAAATACCTATGATCAGGATGCCGTCGATCAAGGCAATTATCTGAATGTATAATGCGGGTGAGTACAATGAATTTTTATATACAACAATCGATCAATATCAACCAGCTGAGGATTGATGGAATCACCAACTCTTCTGTTTTGCAAATTGGCAGTGCAGGAATGATAAAGCCAGTTTCTTACCTTTATAACACTGGGGGATTCACAGCACCTGCTCCAGAGGCTGTCCACCCTACCGAAATTTCAACTGGCATGGAGGGTGTACCTGGAGGCACACTGGAAGCGCCAGCCGTACCACTGCAAGCTCCTGTCCGTAAAAATTAAACTAGTGTCAAAATGCTGGGTCGAGGCGAGGTGATTCGTTTGAACACGGAATTCTATCAATATGTAAAGAAGCTGCATTTATATGTGGAACACCAGAGCAGAAAGACTGCCAGATTGGAGAAGATGGTTTTAGAGCTGCAACGGGAAATTGCTGCACTTAAGGAGCGGCCTCCGGTTCAAATCGGAAATATCGAGTATAAGTTCGACCAGTTAAAAGTGGAAACGCTCGAAGGAACCTTAAATATCGGCTTGAACCCATCAGAATTGAATGGGATCGAAGATTTTTCCGTTGATCAAAAATCTGTGAATGTTCCGATTCCGCCAAAGCAGTTATTTAAAAGGACAATCGAGATTGAAACAGCACTGAACCAATATCTTGAATCTGATTTGGAGAATATTTACCGAGGTGCCCAAACGGAGTTGGGAATAAGTGTAGATGATTCGTATTTTGAGTTCATAAAAAATGATATTAAAAAACAGTTGTCTGGCAGAGCCGCTCAACATTTACAGGAACAATCATCAAGTGAAAGAGGCACTGAACTAAGCCCTCAGCTGAATGAAAAGGTGATTGATTTGCTTAAACAGGAAATCCAGAATGGTGTATTCCTGTTCCTGAAAAACCTGCCGGATAGTGTAAAGGAAGGACGTTCATAATGAATTTCCAAGTCTATAACCGGGATATTTGTGTTGGTGACATCAGGGTCATCGGTGTGTCGAGCTCCTCACTGTTGATGGTTGGGGACGCTGAAACAATCCAGCTCGCAGCTACCTTTGACACACCTGCTGAATCGTTGATTGTCGGTCCATTTGTCCCATTGTCGCCGGATATATCGTGATCACTATGCTTCAAAGAATAACATGTGTTGACCATATAAAAATTGACTCGGTATCCTTCTCCTCAATTTTCCAGATTGGTGATTCGGAGCAAATACAGGCGGTCTCAAGGGCATTGGCCGTGCAAAGAGAGGCAGAAATATTTTTTGACAATGAAGGTAACTTCGATGCGTTTACCGTCTTTTCAGAAGCCATTCCATTTCAAGCAGCAGATGATGAAAATGTTACTTTCTCAACCCACAACCTCAACCCAGTATTGAAGGTCAGGAACATTGATATCCTGGGTGCCTCTTCCTCATCAGTTGTACACTTAGGAAACAGCCGCAATATAGCCATGGAAGCCCGGGTAAAGCATATACGCCAGCTTCTGCCCCGTAATAACAATTCGGGTGTGGAAGGCATATAGATTTATTATGGAGCTTAGTCTTTATCACTGAACATCTATCAGTTTACGACAGCAACATTAGCTTTCAAAAAAAGACTAAACAAAAGCAGAAAAGGATGTTTTCAATGCCAGCAATAATAGGTCCTGTGCAAATATTGAATGTAGGCGGCGGGACGGTGCAGTTTGGCGACACGCTGTTCATCTCGCCAAAAAGCAATTCAAAAACAGTCGCTGGGCAAGGTGGATTCAATACTGGCGGATTCATAGTCACGAATAATGGATTAAGCGCCAGCAATGTCCTGGATGCCAACCTGATTGACCAGCCAACAGTAGGAAATAACTAGCGCTTATTTCTTTTTCGCGCATTAGATTTTGTAATTTTCGGCAGCCTTGTAGAAGGCTGCTTTTTTATCCATTTCAAAAACTTCTGCAATTCAGGATGGGAGCGGAGTCGATCAATCGTGTTCAAACCCGCTGTAAGCTCTTCATTCGTGAACAGAGCATGAATCTGTTTATGACAAGGGATACATAGAATGGCAGTTGGCATGAAAGTGCCTCCCATTTCTTTAGGAATCAGATGATGGACTGTCACCTCAACCTCTTCCCGGCAGCATAATTCACATGTTGCAATTTGTTTTTTCTTAGCCACTCGATGGTTCCTCCCCTGTAAAATGAAGTCGCTTTTTTCTATGATAGCACCACGTAGCTGCGACCGAAATCATGGCTTACTTACTGGTCAGGTGTTACTTAGCTTTATTGGTTACCTCAATTCCGAAAATTCTGCTTTTTAGGGCGCCAATACACTCTATTGGTTACCTCAATTTCGGATTTTCTGCTTTTTAGGGCACCAATGCCCTCTATTGGTTACCACATTTCCAGGATTTCTGCTTTTTAGGGCACCCATACGCTCTATTGGTTACCTCAATTTTAGAATTTCTGCTTTTTAGGGCGCCAATACGCTCTATTGGTTACCTCAATTCCGGAATTTCTGCTTTTTAGGGCGCCAATACGCTCTATTGGTTACCTCAATTCCGGAATTTCTGCTTTTTAGGGCGCCAATGCCCTCTATTGGTTACCTCAATTTTAGAATTTCTGCTTTTTAGGGCGCCAATACGCTCTATTGGTTACCTAATTACCAGGATTTCTGCTTTTTAGGGCGCCAATGCCCTCTATTGGTTACCACATTTCCATGATTTCTGCTTTTTAGGGCGCCAATGCTACAAAGGGTTCCTACACAAAGCTTACTACGATTGTCATGTATCTAATTAACAGCCAATACAATTTCGTTTAAGCATGTTCCTGAGAAAATTAATATAAAAAACCGGCAGGATTATTATTCACATCCCACCGGTTTTTAACATTACTTTATATCTGGTCTAGTTCAAGCAGATGCCCGCCGTCGAAGAAATACAAATACTTCTCTTCAACAGGCTGCTTCCATACTTGTTCGATTGCTTTGGCATACAAACTGATTTGGATTCGATACCGTTCTTCCAGAATCGGCTTTGCCTGTTCGAAACCACCTTTATAACGGTCATGGATGCCATCCGTTTTAAAATCAAGGAGAACTGTTCCTTTTTCATCCTGGAAAATACAGTCCACTACCCCCTGGATAAAAATCGGCTCGTTTTCTTCCTGCCAATCAGGATATACTTCTTTTGACGGCAATGACAGATAAAAAGGTACCTCCCGGCTGACTTTTTCCGCAGTCAACAGGCGTTTGCCAATGTCCGTTTCAAAAAAGGCAAGTATCCATTTCTTATCGACAGCATCGCGTTGCTCTGGGAAAAGCAGCTCCTTCTTCACCATCTTCTCCAGTTGGAACTCGAGTGAAGCTTCCGTTACTGGCTGGTTAAGATCGATATGCTGCATGACCATATGCATCGCTGTTCCCCGTTCTGCAGGTGTAAGCTTTTTCTCCTGCATGAATCTTGGCCTGTTGAGGATTGGTTTTGAGAACCTCCTGACAATCTGCGTACCGCTCTCTTCATCCCTGGTTTCGTGGTTGCGCTTCAGCTCGGTAACGGACTGTTTGGAACGGTGGTTTGCCGCTTCCTTGAAGTGATAATTCCATGAAAGCTGCCTGTGCACTGTTTCTGCTAGTTGAGATTCTTTGTTTACAGATTTCCCTGCTTCAACAAGATCCATCAGACTTTCGTGCTCTTCGGTTTTCTCGTCACCATATGAAGCAATTTCCTCTGCTTTGATGGTTTCGATTTTCCAGCGGGAAGAATGTCTTGTAATATCTTCCCCCAGTCCCGGATGAAGGGAAACCTCACTTCCCCTGATGTAGTCACAATCCTGGTGGCGGATAACCGCTGGGCCAATCCAGTCAATAAAGCCCGAAGCTGACGCCCTTAAATATTCATCCAGCAGCCAGTCAGGATGGCTTGCCTCGTCCTGCCATTTACTGATCGTTTTTTCAGCATCCTTGACCGATCCTATCAAGTACAGCTTTTCCTTGGCACGCGTCAAGGCAACGTATAGTACTCTCATTTCCTCTGCCAGCATTTCCATCTTATGCTTGCGCTTGAAGGCCAACTGCGGCAAGGAAGGATAGGAAATTCGCTTCTCAGGATTGATATATTTTGCCGCGAAACCAAACTCTTTATCGAGCATGTAGAATTTCTTCAGGTCCATCGTATTGAAATTGCGGGCCAGACCGGCAACGAAGACTACCGGGAACTCAAGTCCCTTGCTGCTGTGGATCGTCATGATCCTGACGACATCTTCCTGTTCTCCAAGAGCCCTGGCGGCACCCAGGTCGTCGCCTCGCTCCCTCATCCGCTCAATGAATCGCAAAAAGCGGAACAAGCCGCGGAAACTCGTTGCTTCATATTGTCTCGCGCGATCATATAATGCTCGCAAGTTTGCCTGGCGTTGCTTGCCTCCTGGCATCCCGCCGGCAAAATCGAAGAAACGGGTTTCCCTGTATAATTGCCAGATCAAATCAGATACAGAACCCTGTCTTGCTGAAGTCCTCCAGCTCTTTAAGCTTTCGAAGAAGCGACTTGTCTTCTCATGCAATTCTTCATTTTCCGGCAACGGCTTTTGAAGGCAGAATGCTGTCAATGCCTCATAGAAAGAACCGCGTTTCTGGCTGACCCTGATGATGGCAAGCTCTTCTTCATCCAGTCCGACAATCGGGGATCTCAGGACTGCAGCCAGAGGGATATCCTGATAAGGATTGTCGATCACCTTCAACAAGGAAATCATGATCGCTACCTCTGTTGCCTGGAAATAACCAGTGGAAAGGTTTGCGTAAATCGGGATGCCCTGCTGCTTGAACTCCTCCATGATTTGCGGCGCCCATGTCATCGAGCGGAGGAGTATGACGATATCACGGTAGTTGACGGGTTTTGATGTCTTAGTCTTTGGGTTGTAAACACCCCGACGCTCTTCTACCATATCCTTAATATGCTTCGCCATCAGCCTTGCTTCGAGCTGGGATTGTTCCAGGTCGTCTGCGTCGAATTCATCTGCTGCCGTTTCGCTATCTTCCCCAGGGTCACTTTCTGATGATGCGCCCTCGCTTTTATCAATCAAGAGCAGCTCCACAGGGAACTCGTCATCTTCAGGATATGGCGCTCCTTTTTTCAGCTCAGCATTCTCATCGTAATGAATCTCGCCCACCTTGATGCCCATGATTTGCTTGAATAAATAATTGGTCCCATCAAGAACCTCCCTGCGGCTCCGGAAGTTCTTGGCAAGGTCTATTTTCAATCCTGTTCCTTCGCCATTCGATGTGAACCTGTTGTATTTACCCAGGAACAGATTAGGTTCAGCAAGACGGAACTTGTAGATCGACTGCTTTACATCACCAACCATGAACAAGTTTCCTGATGTCTCCCCTTCAGCTGTCACAAGCTGGAGGATCGCTTCCTGTACCATGTTCGTATCCTGGTATTCATCCACGAGCACTTCCTTGAATTTATTGCGATAGGCGAGTGCTGCTTCAGAAGGTTTAGATTCACCTGCAGGGAATTCTTCCTCCGAATCCGATTTTGCTGTAAGAATCTCCAATGTATAATGCTCAAGGTCCGAGAAATCAACAAGGCCACGCTCCTGCTTCATTTCTCCAAACCGGTGCGAGAATTCTTTTACAAGATCAATCAGAACAGCGATCAATGGCTTCATTTCCTGCATATCCCTCAGAAAGCTTTCAGGTTTTCGTGAAAATAATTCCCCTCTCAAATCCTGGACGATTTTCTTTGCCCGGTCTCGGAGTTTGGCCGCCTTATCTACAAGATCCTTGTTGAAATCATCGCCGCGGCATGTTTTCGCCCTGCCAAAATTGGCCAATTGGATAGCCTCATAAAGCTCTCCCCATGATCGGTCTTTTGCAGCAAGCAAAGTATCAATCACATGAAGGTCTTCAGTGAAATTAACTGCCCTTGGAGCAGGGCCCCCAGGCATTTTGGTGATCTCCATCCCTTTTTCAAGAAGCTGGTTCGCCCCCTGGAGCTGGAGCTCAATATCCGCAATGAGCACTTTCATGAAGGGCAGGTTCTCAATCGCCGTGCTGCCTGCTGCATCATACATTGAAACGATTGAATCAAGATAGGCATCAGGAGAAGGATTGGATCTAGCAAAATCAAAAAGGTCAACAATGATATCCTTCAAACCTTCATCGGTGCGGTCATTCGTGAACGCATCCACCAGGTTGAAAAAGTGCTGGTTATCTGCCTTTCCGTATTCTTCTTCGAAAAGGTCCTCAATCACTTCGTCACGAAGCAGCTGCCCTTCGGTTTCATCAGCAATCCTGAAACCTGGGTCCACATCGATTAGGTAATAATATTTTCTGATCACTTCAAGACAGAAGGAGTGGAGTGTTGAAATAGACGCTCTGTTCAAGAGACTAAGCTGCTTTTTCAAATGAGTCGAAGCCGGGTTGCTGTCGATTGCTTTTTCGAGCGCTTCCCCTATCCTGTGTCGCATTTCAGCCGCCGAGGCATTGGTGAATGTCACGACGAGCAATTCATCAACATCAATCGGATTGCTTTCCGAAGTGATTTTCTTAATGATTCTTTCAACAAGCACCGCAGTTTTTCCTGACCCTGCTGCCGCTGCGACAAGGATATCCTGTCCCGATGCCATGATCGCCTTCCACTGGTCTTCCGTCCACGTTGCCCCTTCCGGTACTGGCGGTATATTTGTTTTAGCCAAGATCCTCTTCCTCCTCTCTCATTGATGCTAGAATATCCAGTTTCTTAAGTTCTTCTAATCTATCATTTCCTCCAGGCAAGCCATCATTTGCCTTAATGCCTTGATCTTCCCGGAGCGACGCTAGCAAATCTTCTTTTTTAATGACTGGAAGCTTCCTGAAATCATTCGATTCCACTCCCTGGTCAAACTGGCAGACCGGCTTGAAGGAACAGAATGTACATGGTGCCCTGTCCTTTAGCTTATACGGCGCAACATCGACGATTCCGCTGACAATCCTGTTGCCGGTCTCCACATACTTATGGCGCACAAATTGCCGCAAATGGTCAAAGTCTTCTCTGCTGGCCACTTTTGAGCTTTTCAGCAGGCTTCCATCCTTTTTAAAACCTGCAGAAATAATCTGCGAACTGCCTGTATCCAGTCCCTTGTCCATCATCCTGATGACATTCTCATCGCTGAGCAGCAATCCATTCATTTTAAAGCGTTTGAGGATTTCCTCTTCTATTTCATCAAGAGTCAGCATTTTCGATGCGTTGACAATAGGGTTATGGACATGGAAATACAGGACTCCCGCCGGGTCAGCAGCCTTGCCGACCAACATTGGCGAATGAGTGATGATGATATCCAGGTAGGTGAGCATCTGAAGGGCCACACCATAATAAACCTCCGTCAGATTGACATCCTTCACGCTGGATTTATAATCGACGACCCGCAGGTACATTCCCTTGTCGTCCTCTGCTTTATCGACGCGGTCAATCCGGCCCATCAGTTCCATCCTGGTCCCATTTTTCAGCGAAAAAGCAAGCGGCGGCAGTTTTCCCTGGCGGCCGAAGCCAAGCTCCAGGCCTACAGGTGAAAATCCGCTTACCTTGGCATGCTCACTTAAAACAAGCGACGCGCGACTGATGATATTCTGCAGCTTCTGCCTGATATAATGATGTCTGTTCGAACTCATCAAGATCTCATTCTGCAGTTTAGGAGCCAGCTTTTGGACTGCATCCCTTGCCAGTTCTTCCGCCTGGGCTCTTGTAAGCTGGGCCCAGCTGAGGTTTTGCTGCATTACGGTCTCAGCAATTTCCTTCAACGCAGCGTGGAACAGATCACCGATATCCGGAGCCTCAAGACGGAAGATCTGGCGGTCACGGAGCTTCAAGCCATGCTGAACGTAGTGTGAGAATGGGCAGCTATTGAACAATTCCATCCTTGATACACTGGCCTGAATTTCATCACCGTATAGCTCCTTTGTGACTTCTTCGGACAACTGCTTCGTCCTGTTTTCGTAAAATAGGCTTGAAAGAACCTTGCGTGCAGTATCAGCCCATTGATGATTGTTTAAATAATAATCGTACACATCCCACCAAAAATCATAGACTGGATAATTGCGCTTCTTCAATTGAAGCTGGGATGTCAGATAAGACAGAGCAACGTTTTCTCCAGCTGCGTACTCTATTTGCTCCTCTTCCGGCAATTCCGATGGATCTGGCAGGAAGAAGTGCGATTGATGTTCAGGGAAAAGATCAGAAATCCTCTTAATAAATGAAGATGGCATCAAAGCTTTCCCTTCTTCATTGGCTATAGGGTAACTGATATACAGCTGTTCCGATGGCGTCACAAATGCCTTATAAGCAATGAAGTTTTCGTCCAGCAGCTTCGTGCGGCTGCTTGGGGCAAGCTTTATGCCTTTTGACTGCAAAAGCTCCCGGTCATCATCCGCAAAAATTCCCTCCTCCGACATCTTCGCCGGCAAAACACCTTCATTGACACCGATCACAAATGCGACCTTAACATCGGCAAGCCTTGTCTTTTCAAGGTCGGCAACCAATATCTGGTCAATTGCCGGTGGAATGAGTGAGAACCTTAAAGATTCAAAGCCAGCATCAAGAATCGTCACGAACTTTTTAGGCGCAACTTTTGTGTCACCAAGCATCTCGACGAATTGATCAAGCAGGTTGATCACTGCATTCCAGGCCTGCTCATGCTCTCTCGCCTCTACCAGCTTGCCTTCCTGTTCAGCCGCCATTCTCCATGCTTCGAGCTTAGCCGGAATATCAAGCTCTTCCATGAATAAATAGACTGCTTCCGAAAGCTTCCTTCCCGTGTCAGCGCGCTTCAAGCGGCGGGCCATCCGCAGCAGCGGAGAAGTAATCAACAGTCGCAGATCATTCAGTTCCTGTTCTGTCTGTTTTTCTGCATCCGTCTGGGCCACACTGTCATACTCAAGGCCGCGGATCCTTCGGTATTTCCAACGTTCTTTTTTCGTCCATTTAACCCCCTGGATGCCATATGCAAGTACATAGTTCTCCAGCACATCCATCTGTTCGCGCATCTTGTTCAGATTAACGCCATCCGGGAACAATAAGTCCGTTTTTACAGCCCGGAAAATCGGTTCATATCTCCAGTTACCCAATACCGTTTCAAGGCTGGAACGAACCAGCTCAATCAATGGATGATGAAGCATATTCCGCTTCTGGTCGATAAAGTATGGAAGCCCATAATCATCAAAGATCGTTTCAAGCACTTCGCGATATTCGCTGCCTCTCATCAAAACCGCAATATCACGGTAACGGTAACCATTATCTCTTGCCAGCCCAAGAATCTTGCGCGCAACTCCTTCAAGTTCTGCCCTTCTGTTGGCAGCTTGGGCGATATGGATCGCAGCCTCTCCGTTATATTTAACGGCAGGCCTGGAATCAAATTCTCTTTCAAGGTGCTGAAGGGATTCATCCTGCCAACGTCTCTGCTCTGTCAACACGACGTCTTCTTCCAGCTCATAGCCCCTTGTCCTAATCATGTCATACAGTGTTGAGCAGGTTTCTCCAGTTATCCTGAATAAATGCAGTTCGTCAGGCTGAGCCTCTTTAAATCCCTGGTCGACGGGCAGCGTAATCGTCACCCTTTTACATGTGCCGATCAGCTGGTCAATAATCATCAATTCAAGGGGAGTGAAGCTGTAAAAACCATCGATGTATACTTCCGCATTTTTCAAATATTGTGAGGCCGGGATTTTCTCGGCAAGCAGTTTAAAGTAATCCTCTGAATCGATATATTTGCCGAATAGTTCATCTTCAAATTGACGATAGACTAACTCAATATCATGGACTTTATCCTTCAGCGCTTTATTGCCTGCAGAGCTTTCTTCCATTTTTCCAGTGAGCTCATCCGGGTTAATCGCATAGCGTTTGAACTCAATCAGCATCTGCTCCATCTGCTGGACAAATCCATTTTTATCCGCTGCCTTTTGGAAGATTTTCAAATCATCTTTTTTATCCTCAATGATCTTGCGGATCATCATGCTGATCCCGACGCTGTCCAAATGCTGGCGAGTATATCCGCCTGTTTCCTGCAGGATTCTCCAGGCAAGGCGCGGAAAGCTGAATACCTGCGCCCTAATCATCCCCCCAAGCTCAGGGTCAGTGGACAATCTGTATTCGGAAAGGAATGACATTTGTTCAGGAACAAGATAAACTACCGGATCCCCCTGCGGGTCGGAAATGAGCCTGTCCTTGATTTCATTTATGATCATCTCGGTCTTGCCGCTTCCCGAGCGCCCGAGTACTAAACGTACAGACATCTGACTTCCCCTTTCTCTCTTAAAATATCTATCTCTGTATCACTTTTAAAATTGAAAAAGGCGCTTCATATTCATGCGCCTTCTACATACCAAACGATTGTTCTATATATCATTCATTATACCTTTTTTTCAGGCCATTTTGGAAGCAGGAAGCCCGTTAATTTTTGCCAAAACAACCTGCAAAATCAGCGGTGGCTTCATATGTTAGTGATGGCAGGTGATATACATGAAATCCATGTCCTTTTTTTACAAGGCTTCCATCTTACTGACAATTTGCGCCATCATGGTCGCAAGCAATATTTATACGCTGATTCCCATTTATTCCGTTCTTGCCGATGACCTATTGATCGCCGAATCCCACGTTGTCCTGGCCGGAGGGCTATTTACTTTTTTCTATGCCTGCGGACTGCTTTCATTCGGGCCGGTATCCGATTTCAAAGGCAGAAGGAAAATCCTTGTGTCCGGACTTTTGGCCTCTGCACTAACGACACTGGCAGTCGGCTTTTCTGACGGATCTCTCAGTTTGTGGATCGCCCGTTCGCTCCAGGGAATCACTCTGGCTACCTTCGCTTCAGTTGCTTTCGCCTACTCCTATGATGTATTCAATTTTCGGCAGAGGACCATCCTTGTTGTACTGATCAATACTGGATTTTTGATTGCTGGAATATTCGGGCAGGTTGCCAGTGACTTTCTGGCCGATGTTTTTTCCTGGAATAGCGTCTTCTTTTTCTTCTCAGCTGTCTATTTTATTCTGTTTGCTGCTGCTTTTTTCCTGCTGAAAGAATCACCAAAACAGACGGTAGAAAGCAAGCCTTTATGGAGAATCTTTTTTCAATTGTTAAAAGAGCCTCGGTTGATGAAATGCTATAGTATTTCATTCTCACTATTGTTTGCGATTATCGCTTTCTATGATGCAATTGGCCGTTATTTTAACGGTCCTGAATCAGACCTGCTGATGATCCGGCTTGTTGGATTGATTGGCGCTTCTCTTTCCCTCTTCACAGGTAAACTGATGGATCGATGGGGCGAGTTGCGGACATTGATGTTCGGATTGGCCATCGGGTCAACAAGCGCGCTCCTGCTGCTTTTCTTCCATTCTACCGGAGCTTTGATTTTCTTCTCCATCTTTTTTGTTTCATCGATTTCACTCGTCATCCCGACCGTCATTACCTTGATTGGCTTTTACGGCAGCAGCCAGCGGGCAAAAGCATTGTCGCTCTATTCGTTTATCCTGCTGACCGGCGCCAGTCTTGCTCCCCCAGTTGCGGCCCTTTTGCCATTCAGCGGAGTCATGATTCTTTTGTCTTCACTCTTCTCTGTTAATATCGGACTTTGCATATTAATTCAAAGAAAGGCATATCAGTCAGCAGATGCTGGCTGATATGCCTTTCTTTTATTTTAGCTGACAGGCTTTTGGTCGGAAGCAGACAACGCATCTTCTTTCAGTTGCTTTTTATCAATTTTGCCTACATGTGTCTTCGGCATTTGGCCAATGGTATAGATCACTTTCGGTACTTTATAACCGCCCAGCTTCTGCCTGCAATGCTTTTTGGCTTCCTGCTCCCCCAAATCGGCTCCTTCTTCAAGAACAATGAAGGCAGTCACTACCTCTCCCCACTTTTCATCCGGTATGCCGACCACAGCAGCCTCGCGAATAGAAGGATGGGAACAGAGCCAGTGCTCAATTTCGAGGGGATAGACATTTTCGCCACCCGTAATGATCAGCTCTTTTTTCCGGCCGACAATATAGTAATAGCCATCTCTATCTCTTTTCGCCAGGTCGCCTGTATAGAGCCAGCCATCCTTCAATGTGTCTTCGGTCGCGTTCTTATTTTTCCAGTAAAAAGAAAATGCATGATTCCCCTGGATGGCGAGTTCACCGACCTCATCCGCTCCAGTCTCGTTGCCGTCTTCATGCAGGATCCTGATATTATGGAACAACATCGGTTTGCCGACTGAGCCTCTTTTTACATCCGCCTCTGAAGGGTCTATGTAAAAATTATTCGGGCCAGCTTCTGTCAGGCCATAGCCCTCCTTGAAGGCAATACCCTTCTGTTTGTAAGCTTCATAAATTTCGAGCGGGCATGGGGCTCCCCCTGATAAAAATAGCTTTATATCCTTGAATACTGCCTTATGAAAGGAATCCGATTTTACAAGCATATGGTGCATCGTCGGGACAAACAGGACGATCGTGCACTTATGCTCAATTAAATTCTTAATCGCACTTTCCGGTGTAAAATCATTGGCCAGGACGACGGTGCCCCCTGCCATCAGGATCGGAACGGAAAGAGCATTCAGCCCTCCCGTGTGGAATAATGGTAAATATGTTACCGTTCGGTCTTCATTCGTCAGATTCCAGCTGGTAATCGTCGAAATGCTATTCCAGATGATTGCCCGATGTGACAGAACCGCTCCTTTTGGTTTGCCGGTGGTCCCGCCTGTATAAATCATTGCCAGAGGGTCTTCCTCATCCAAATCCATTTCACGCTGGCCGGCGAATTGCTCAATCAGCCTCGAGAATCGGGTACCATTTATTTGAATGCAGCGATTTTCCTCAGTCCAGATCATCGTCACTTCTTTTGTAAAACTTGAATGGAACGCAAGGATCGAGGGTTCACAATCTTTTATAATAAAGGCTAATTCATCGATAGATAGCCTCCAGTTCAACGGCACGAAAATGGCACCGATCTTTCCACAGGCAAACAGCAAATCAAAATAACAGATTCCATTTGGCGCGAGCAAGGCTATTCTGTCTCCCTTTTTTACCCCTTCTGTTTCCAGCCACGCTGCGATCGCTTTAGCCCGATCATTGACTTCCCTGTACGACCAGTCCTGACCTGTCCCTGCATCGATAATCGCAGCGGCCTTCGGGGTCAAACTTGCTCTTTTTTCAAGCCAATCGAGCTCCCACCTCACCGCAATCTCTCCCTCTCTCGTCATGATGGGTTTATTTTAGGAAATGGGAGTTACAGGATAGTTACATAAGCAAAAAACACCACAGCATCAGCTATGGTGTCAAGATTTTATAAGCCACTTAACTCTTCTTCCGTAAATATCCCCATGCTTTTCACATGATTCCTGGCTTCAGCATCACCCAGTTTGTAGACCATCGCGTAAATTTCCTTCATCGCAAAGTCATATTCAGCATGTTCACGGTCTGGGTCCTTGAAAGGATGCAGATGGGAATTTCCGTATGTTGCCCAGTCTGCTTTATAGTTTATCTCCAAGTATTCGCGCAGATCCTTGATTTCTTCTCCTGTCGCGAACAACGTGAATAAATGGCCCTCCGGCTCAGCCGGCGTGTCCAGGACCTCGCCGCTTTCTATATTAAAGTAGTACTTCTGCTTTGTTTCTTCCATGTACAGCACCTCATTCTTTTTTAATACCATTTACCACTTTTAGAGGGAAGTTAACCTTAAAGTGATGATTGGTGGATGCAAAAAGTGGAGATAGGCTACGGAATAGGGAGTGTGCCATTTATAGAGATTAAGTAATTTTAATACCAATTGGCATGACCTGTTGAAGCAATTTTATTAACAGTGGGGAGGTTTTTTCGCTGCTCGGAGGGTTTGAAACGGATTTACCTACGCTTAGCTCGAATATTTCTACGGTTGAGAGATTTATCTCCAGTTGAGAGAGTTTTCTCCGGTTGAAAGAGATTTTTCTCCAGTTTAAGAGAGATTTTTCTCCAGTTGGTATCATTTTATCTACGGTTGGCTCAAATATATTCCTCCCCTTCTTACCCAAAATAAAAAAGCGCATCGAGTGCGCTTTTACAGTTACATCATGATCCCGCCATCAACATGAAGAGTCGTGCCGTTTACATATTTGGATTCATCCGAGGCGAGGAACAAATAGGCATTGGCTATGTCCTCTGGCAAACCGAGCCTGCCAAGCGGGACAAGCATTTTCATTTGTTCAATCACTTTGTCTGGTACTGCGGCGGTCATACCCGTTTCGATGAAACCTGGCGCTACAGCGTTGACATTGATGCCTTTGCGGCCAAGTTCCTTCGCCCATGTTTTCGTCATCCCGACGACTCCGGCTTTTGTTGCTGCGTAGTTTGTCTGTCCCACGTTGCCATATATGCCGGAAACGGATGATGTATTGATGATTCTCCCTGAACCTTGCTGAACCATCGCTGGCACAACCGCCTGGGCGCAATTGAATACGCCGGTCAGGTTGACATCAACGACTTTTTGAAAGTCCTCTGCCGAAAGCTTATGAAGCATCCCATCCCTGGTGATGCCTGCATTATTTATTAAAATATCAATTTTGCCAAAGTGTCCTAAAACGTTTTGGGCCAACGAGTCTACGCTGGTCCTATCGGCAACATTCACCTGAAAAAAAGCGACGTCATATCCCTCAGCTGACAGTTCAGCTGCACGCTCCGATCCTGTCTCCTCATCAAAGTCAGCCATCGCAACCCTGGCACCTTCACGGGCAAAAGTCTTTGCAGCAGCAAGCCCAATTCCGTTGGCTGCACCTGTAATAATCGCTACCTTGTCTTTCAATCTCATAAATACACCTTCCTACTCTGCTAAAAATCCTTCGATATGCTGCAATAGCTGGTCCAGGTCATCCACTAATGGCGAATGGCCGCAATTTTTCATTCCCACAAACTTTGCCCGCCCTGCAAAATCCTCGATAATTTCTTCTGCCATTCTTTTAGTGACAACAAGATCCCGGTCACCGCGGAGTACAAGCACAGGAATCTGGATATCCTTTACCTGGTCTGTTCCATCCTTCAACCCATTATTTAAAGAACTGATGTTAAAAGTATTAAGAGAATGGTAGACTTCAGCCAAGTTACGCTGTGTCAGCATATCATCAACATACTCATCATAATGCCGTTCATCCGGCTGACGATCGGTATAAATCAACATATTCCACATTGCCTTTAAAAATCCTCTATTATGCTGGTCATAGGCCGTCTGGACGGCAACCGTTTTACCAGTATCCGCTTTTACATCCTCATAAGTAACCAGCCGGTTATTTACATCTGGCAGACCCTCTGCACTAGTCCCGAAGAACGGATATCCTCTCGTTGATGCTGATGCGAGCAGCACAAGTTTTTCACAATAACCTGGATAATCAGCGGCGAA
Source organism: Bacillus sp. ISL-37 (assembly GCF_018613315.1). Classification (GTDB taxonomy): domain Bacteria; phylum Bacillota; class Bacilli; order Bacillales; family Cytobacillaceae; genus Mesobacillus. The sequence continues at coordinate 73,626 of NZ_JAGGQL010000016.1, forward strand.
TTGCATCCCTACTGCTCCTCCCGTCGACCAGCCAACAAGTGCAAACTCCTTCAACCCAATTTCATCTACAAACAACTTTACATCATCAGAAAAACCCTTGATGGACATGATTGGCTTATGATAGCTGGACTCACCAAATCCCCTCAGGTCAACCGCAAAAATTTTATATTCAGGGTCAATCCTGTCAATCAACAGGTCCCAGTGTTTGGATGATGTCATGTTGCCGTGGATCAATAGAACATTTTTGGTTCCGCCATCCCGTTCCCTATACGCGATGGTTTCCCCATTCTGCAAATCAACTTTCTTCAATTCCACTGCTGTTTTTTCCATTACAGCACACCCTTTCCCCAACGAATGGTTGTTGCGCCCCATGCATAGCCTATCCCTGCACTGACAAGAACAGCTACATCCCCGTCCTTCAATTTCCCTGCCTTTTCTGCAAGTTCCAGCGACAGGATCTGGTCAATCTGTCCAATATGACCATAGTCTTCGAGGTAGATAGAGTTTTCTTCCGTAAGCCCTAGCTCCCTCAATACAAAATCATGTGCCGACCGCTTCATGTGTAACATCCCGACGTAAGAGATATCTTTTTCGGAAAACCCGCTTTTTTCAACGGACCGAGAGATGACCTTCAGGAAATTAGCCATTGACTTTTGCTCGAGCCGTTCTTTCATTCCCTGGGGATCGAGAACATCAAGCTGGTACAGACCTCGCTCCAGGTTCTCTGCTGAAATCGGATTTTTTGTCCCGCCGGCAACCACGACGACATCCTCGGAAAAAGACCCATCCGTAATTATTTCTGTTTCCAGCAGCACGTTCTCCTGATGGCCCTTTTGCAATAAAATTGCACCGCCACCGGCCCCGAGATTGTACATGAACCGTGTTCTCGGATTCTGGTAATCTATGAAATCACCATTGCGATAACCTCCAGCGAGGAGGACGGTATTGATCGCCGAATCAGAGAGCATCATCCCTTTGGCAAGCTTCAGGGCCATCACTGTCGTTCCGCATCTTAATGCCGTGTCAAAGGCCCAGGCATTCCTTGCACCGATTTCCTCCTGCAGCTTGATTCCGGCTGTCCATAATGGATACTCCTTGTATTCCTCACCAATATAGATGACGAGGTCGATGTCCAGTGGATCAATGTTTGCTTTTTCCAATGCAATTCTCGCAGCTCTGATTCCCATCTCACATGTATGGTCACCTGGACCAGGCACCGGCTTTTTCTTGATTCCCATCTTTTCTTCCACAACTTCTTCAGGAATTCCTGCCAAATGAGCAATTTCCGCTCCTGTGACGTAGTTTTCAGGAAGGTAGATTCCCGTACTGACAATACCAATCTGCATCTTCTTCCCTCCTTTTTGAAAGGCTGTTTTCGTAAAGATTGTTGTTAAAATCCTAAAGCCGATTTTAACGTGATAAAAAGTCATTTTGTAGGTCGGTATTAAGTGTGCAAGCTCTTTTCTCAAAAAAAGTTTTAATTTTATGAAAAAACATAGATCATTCAATCCTATTTTGTAGTCATTAGCAACAAAGTCTGAGAAAAGAGCCTTTAAAAAACGCATGCACTGGAGTTGGACAGTAAAACTAACTCTATGAATCTCCAACAATTTCTTTAATAAATTCCATTGCCGACTCTACGGAATCAAACACAGCTTCCTTTTCTTCCTGCACATATGTTACCTTGACTCTCCAGTATTTTCTGCCGCTGTCCATTTCGATGTCCGCGAGCTGGAAACGAAGTACGAATGAAGTAACTTGCTTTGTTTCCATCACGAATCTCCCTGGCTGACAGTCTCTGATTCAACCGGAACTGAAGCTTTCTTTTTCTTTCTGAATTTCAGTTTTTGCAAGGTTCCGACGATGCCCATTGGGAAGAACATGACTGCAAGGATATAAATGATGCCGAAAAAGATGATCCATCTCTCGAAAATCCAGTGAACCTTTGCCAGTTCTGTCAGCCAGTGATGGGAAAACTCGATGATTCCCGCGCCGATGATTGCTCCGACAAGCGTCCCGACTCCGCCAATGATGGTCATCAGCAAGGCATCAAGTGTGATATCCATTGTAAAAACACTCGTGTTAACGAACCTTAAGGAAACAGCATATAAAATCCCCGCGATACCTGCGATGACTCCTGATACGACACTGGCAATGATTTTATACTGCAAAACGCTGTACCCGAGCGATTCTGTCCGCTGTTCATTTTCCCTGATGGCCTGGAGTACTCTTCCGAGTGGGGAATTGGTGAATCTTTTTAATAAAATGAAGACAATGACCATCGAACCAAGGCAGATCAGGTAAAAGTCTGTCCGGTCCTTCAGGAAGTCCGGTACCCTGAACGTGAAGCCATCATTTCCATAAGTAACAGTGCGCCATTTTTCAGCGAGTACTAAAAACAATCCGGCGAATGCCATCGTCAGCATCGCATAAAAATGACTTTTTAGCCGCAATGTCAGCAGTCCGACGAAATAACTTACCACAGCAGTAAGCAAGATCGTGACAAGAACAGCCAGCAGAAAGTAGCTTGTTTCTGGTTCGAATTTTTTCATAAAGACACCAACCGTGTAAGCCCCGATGCCAAAGAACATCGCATGGCCGAACGAGACGATGCCCGTGTAACCGAGCAGGATGTCATAGCTCATGGCCAATACAGCAAAAATGAACACCTGGGAGAGAAGGATGAGCAAGCTTCTTGAATCGTAGACAAAAGGAAGCACAGCCAAGAACCCGGCGACAAGCAAATATAAGATGTTCATGCGATTTGAAAACATTCTTGTCATCCTCTCCTCACCCCTTTGCCCCGAATAAGCCCTGTGGCCTGAAAATCAATACGACTGCCATCAGCAGCATATTAGCTGCAAGCGCCAGGTCTGGTACATAATAGGCCATGAATGAACCTGACAATCCAACCAGAATTGCGGCCATCACCGAGCCTGTAAAGCTTCCCATTCCACCAATGACCACTACGATGAACGCGAGGATCGCGAACTCCATGCCCATATCTGCATAAATCACGCCAGAATATGGCCCTAGCAGCATCCCTCCCAGAGCAGCCATGCCAGCTCCAATCATGAAAACGAACATGAATACTCTCTGGATATTGACTCCTAGTGATTGGACCATTTCCTTGTTCATGACCCCTGCGCGAACGACTAAACCAATCTTTGTCTTTTTCAGCAGGTATTGTACAGTGAGGAATACAGCAAATCCTACGGCAATGATGAAAACCCGGTATTTGATGATGATGATCCCGCCAAACTCCCAGCTGCCCGAAAGGTAATCAGGGGTTACCGCTGAAATCTGGTTAGGTCCCCAGACCACTTTTAACATCTCCGATAAAACAAGCATCAAGCCAAGCGTGATCAATATTTGCTGCACATGGTTGCCGTAAACAGGTTTAATGATCCATCGCTCAGTTACAATTCCGAGGATCATGCCAGTAAGGATGGCACCGATGATCCCAATAAAAAAGCTTCCTGTCGAGGTATAAATCCAAATGCCACTGTACGCGCCCCAGGCAAACAATCCACCATGGGCAAAGTTTAGTACATCCATCAAGCCAAAAATCAAAGTAAGGCCGGCTGCCAGAAGGAAGATCAGCATTCCCGTGGCAAGACCGTTAAGGCTCAAGTTAATCAAAACATCCACTTTTGCTTCCCCCTATCCTACGCAATGCCGAGATATTTACGTCTCATTTCTTCATCCTCACGAAGGAGATTCATTGATCCGTTCGAAACCGTCCTGCCATCGTCAATGATGTAAAAGCTATCGCCAATCGTGCTGGCCATCATGAAGTTTTGTTCTACAAGGATGATTGTCGTTTTATCCTTCATTTGCTGGATGGATTCCATCACCTTCTCGACAACGATCGGTGCAAGGCCTTTGCTCGGTTCATCGATCAAGAGCAGTTCATTGTCATTGACATATGCTCTTGCGATAGAAAGCATCTGCTTCTGGCCGCCGCTCAAAAGCCCGCCGGGTTTTTTCCAGAACTTTTTCAAATCAGGAAAAAGATCAAGAATCCAATCCAGTCGCTGTTGGGTCTCATCGTTCTCTTTTTTGACTGCCACCTTGATATTTTCTTCGACAGTCAGGCCAGCAAAAATCCCCTGATCTTCTGGAACATATCCGATTCCTTTATTTGCAATCGAATAAGTTGGCAAACTCTTGATTTCTTCTTCTTTAAATAAAACAGAACCTTTAGCAGCGGGGTTCAGGCCCATGATCGTTCTGAGTGTAGTCGTTTTACCGGCACCATTTCGGCCCAGCAGCACAGTAACCTCTCCTCTCGGCACTTCAAATGAGATACCTTGAAGAATATGATACTGGCCAATGAATGTCTCAACCTGCTCAAGCTTCAGCAGCGTGCTCACTATGCAAACCTCCTAAATAGGCAGACTGGACCGTTTCATTTTTCATGATTTCCTCTGGCGTACCATCAGCAAGCAGGGCGCCATTGAACAGGACCATGATGGAATCAGAAAGATCCATGATCATGTCCATTTTGTGTTCAATCAAAATGATCGTCCGGTCACCGCGTTGTTTGATTTTCCTGATCACCTCGAGGATTGCCGGAACCTCTTCCAGTGACATACCTGCCGTCGGTTCATCGAGCAGCAGCACCTCAGTGTTCAGAGCAAGCAGCATGGCGATCTCCAGCTTCCTTTTCTCACCATGGGCAAGGTTCCTTGCAAGTGCATCCTTCTTGTCATCGAGCAACACCAGCTTCAGCCACTCTTCTGCTTGCTCCTCAAATTTTTTAAAGGAACGAAAATGCCTGAGCATCTGGTAGCGGACTCCTTCATGTGACTGTACCGCAAGACGGACATTTTCCATCACTGTCAGATTGGGGAATACATTGGTAATCTGGAAGGACCGTCCAATTCCTGCCCTTGTTCTTTTAGTCGGGGAGAGCTTTGTGATGTCACTGCCTTTATACATGACCTGTCCTTTCGTCGGCGCAAGCTGCCCGCTCAACAGGTTGAAGAAAGTCGTTTTCCCGGCACCGTTCGGACCGATGATTGATTTGAAATGATTATGCGGGACTGAGATGCTGACAGAGTCTACAGCGGTATGGCCGCCAAATGTAATGCTAAGCTCTTTCGTCTCGATAATTGCCGTCATGTACTTCACCACCTTTAATTCAATAACAACTAAGTAACGATTCACTAAAAGCATAATGAACTCCGGCTGAGTTACCGAAGTTCATTATGTTATTTGGAGCGGAAGCGTCTTGGTCAGCCCCGACAAGCGCTGCCCGCCTATAACGCCACGTCCTGTGGCTGGCGGGTCTAGCACATCGTGTGCCTCGGAGGGCCTGACGGTGAAGTCGTTCTTTGACTTCATTGGCAGGACCGAAATCGAAATGTATAGCCGACTGCCCAGAAACGTAGAAACTGGAGACTCCGACTAAGAAGCGCTCTTTGCTTCTGCCGGCGGAGTTGAAGTTTCGGAGTTTCTAGGAGGCGAAACTAGACAAGCGACTCGAGGGGCTAGGCGCTGGAGCTGGACAGTTCTCGAAGTGATTTTATACTTTTTTATTTTTCTTGTTAATTCCTGATTGGCGGAGCTGTTTCTTCTGGAGAGAGCTCACGGATCAGGACTGGAACTGGATAGTCAACTCCATCCTTTTTCTCCAGCTTGATTGCGTATAGTGCCTGGAGTGCCTGATGGTCTTCTTCCCGGAAGGTCATTTTTCCTTTTGGAGAATCAAAGCTCATTCCTTCCATTGTCTCGATCAATTTCTTGGAATCCGTGTCACCCTCAGTTTTCTTCAAAGCTTCGACAATTGCCATCGCAGCTGTCATGCCTCCTGGCGTAAACAAATCTGGAAGCTCACCGTTAAAGCGTTTTTTATGTTCATCAACTAGCCATTTATTGACGTCATTTTGCGGAAGGTCATGATAATAAACAGTGAAGCCTTCCATGCCGACAAGTGGCTCCATCGTTGCAAGTGCTGCGATATCAGGAGCACCAGTAGAGATTTTGATTCCTTTTTCCTGGACCTTCATGTCTGAAATCTGGTTCCAAGGTGAATTCGCGCCAGCCCATACGACAAATAAGTAATCCGGCTTCTGGTCGATGATCTTCTGGATGTTGGAAGTGAAATCAGTCGCAGCAGGATCTGCATATTCTTCATGAATGACTTCTGCACCAAGTTTTTCAGCTGCTTCTTTGAACGCTGCCACGCCATCACGTCCAAATGAATAATCAGGAGCAAGAGTCGCGATTTTTACGCCTTTCTTCGCGATTGCAGCGGCACCCGCAACAGCATCCTGTGAAGAGTTACGCGCTGTGCGGAAAATAAATTCATTGAATTCAGAGCCTGTGATACTGTCTGCTACAGCCGGCTCGACGATCATGATTTTTTCATATTCTTCAGCAAGCGGCAGAACTGCCAGAGTGTCACCTGAACTAGAAGAACCGACAAGGAAGTCTACTTCATCCTCTTCAAGCAGCTTCGTCGCTTTCTGGACAGCTACTTCCGGTTTCGTTTCTGTATCTTCAACAATGAATTCAATTTTACGTCCCGCCACTTCATTTGTTCCGTTAGTAGCGTATTCAAGTCCCAGCTCGAACCCGCGAAGTGTCTGCTTCCCATAAGCCTCAAGTCCGCCTGTTTGCGAAGCCAGGACACCAATCTTGATTGGTTCAGTGTTTTTCGGTTCATCTTTTCCGTCTTTCCCTTCCGTACCGCCTGACTTCTCTGTTCCCGATCCACTGCAGGCACTTGTAAACAAAAGGACCAAAATGAGCATAAATGATAAAACAAAATTCCGTTGACCAGCTTTCATTTCCTTTCCCCCTTTAAAATGGTGATTCCAAAGCCCACAAGCTTTGACATCATCTTAAAAAACGCCAGTTACAAATGAGTTACAACAGGCTGAATATAATAAGGAGAGATTATTGAAGGTGAAAAATAGCTTAATATGAAACTAACAAGAGGCTGATTCCGTATAGAAAGATATTAAGGGGGACAATTCAGATGGATTCCATAGTTTTGTTTATCATCATCCTTTTCACACTGCCGTTCATCATTACCACAATCATCATGACTCCGATCCAGTACAGGTATATCAAAAAAATGGAAGAGTTAAAGGAAGAAAGAAAACTTACCCAAAGTAAACTGTATGAGGAAATGCCTGTTCATGAAGAAGTCCTTCATATGAACCTGCAATCGAATCCGTTGTTCATACCTGCGAATATCATCGCTGGCATGATTTATAACTTTCGGCATCGATAAATTTCTAAATAAAATAGTATCCCCTCCAGATTTTATGGCAATAACTTTACTAAATTGCCTAAATCACGGAGGGGATTTCTATGAAGGGAATCTATTTGATAAATGAAAAGATTCATATTAACGGGTGCTGCCAGACTGAAAGTGTTGACATCCAGCAAAAACGACTGCATGCATTCATGCAAGAAAATAGAGTGGAGACTGTAAAATTAAATCCATACCAGCTGAACGAGCATTATACGATCCCACACGCCCTGCTCTATGATTTAAAACAACATAAAAAGCAGATTGATTGCCTGCTGATGTACTCCAATGAGTCAATCAGGGATTTCGCTGTAACCTATCCTGCGAGATGGCTGATCCTAAGGAGTTATTTTGACCGAGTTTTGACTGTGATCTAAGGCAGTAAAAAGAAGTATGCAACAGGTCAATGTCAAAAGCCGTCCGTCCCGCCGAATGCAATGCAATAGCCATCAAGATCCTTGACGGCAAACTCCTTCCAGGGTCCATTATTTTCATCAACCCATGGCTTGATGGCAATTTGCGCCCCTTTTCCCTTAAATTCATGATATAACTCATCAAGCGAATTCCAGTCTTCGATATAGCAATAAAGGTCGACCCCTTGCTTTTCACCTGCTGCCGCCGGATTAGGCCTCACTTCTTTCAGATCGCTGGCTTGTAGCAGTTTTATTGCCAGTCCTGAAAATCCATCGCGGATGGCCCACCAGTCTGTCACCTCACAGCCTAATACATCACTGTAAAACTTCCGCGATTTCGCCAGGTCCGATACCAATAATACCTTCAATGAACTGTGAATCTGTCTTTTCGTTTCCATTCCACATCCTCCTTGTGCTCATTCGAAACTGTCAGTGGTTGCTGATTAGTTTCCTTCAATTATCATCTCATACATATGCCTTGTAGGTTCCAGCGGAGTGACGCCCAGTTCCTCTTCTAACACTTCACTGCATTTTTTATACCATCGGATGGCCTGCGGGCGATTGTTCTTGCGATAATAGCAAAACATCAGCAATCGATAGGCTTCCTCCCATGTTCTGTCCCTGTGGAGGATTTTTTGACACCAATGAATGGCAGAATCATAGTTTTCACGCCTTACATTCAGCTGCGCCAGCTTCTCCGCACTTCGCAAAAAGTAAACTAGCATCCGTTCTCGCTCATTGAGGCACCAGTCCTCATACCGTCGTTCAGGAAGATAATCCCCATTATATAAATTCAAGGCACGCTCTAGTTCTTCCATTGATTTTTCCGTATTCTTCTCTTCAAGGCCGGCTTCTGCCCATTCCTCAAAAATCCGCGAATCCAGCTCAATGGCTGCCTGTGGGTTAATTCCGTAGCCTGTTCCCTCCCTGATAATGAAAAACGGAGCGGCTCTCGCTTTGCGGGCAGGCTCCAGTACATTATTCAAAGCATTTAGAGCAACTTTAAAATCTCTGTCTGCACTCTTTTCCTCATGGACTGGCCAGAGCATCTGGAAAATATCCTCCTTCATCAGGAACTGATTCCTCTTTGTCAAGAAAAGCTGGAACAGCTCTTTTGCTTTTCCCCTCTGCCAATCCCTGTCCTCCACTTCCCTGTCCCCTAGCCAAAGCCTGAATTGCCCAAGCGTTTGGACTCTTAACGTATAGCCAGGATGGGCATTCAGACGCGGAATTTTCAAATCCTCCAGCAGCTTCTCAGCATAGCCGGGCATAATGGATTGCTTGACTGCTTGAATGAGCATCGGTGCGAAAACCTGCAAATCCCTTGGACCAAATGTCGTCCGCTTTTTCAGGAAGAATTCATATCCGCCTGTCTTCATCCTTTTTAAAAAGCTTGAGAATGCTGTTTTGAACTCCTGACCGTCATTTAATGAGTAATAATAGTAAGACTTCCAAAACGCAAGCAGCATCCTCCCATATTCATCTCCACACTGACTAATCAGTCCCTCTGCTTTATGAAGGTTCTCGCTCGCCTCCTTGTGCCTGTCGTTATAAATTGACGCAATCGCCAGGCAAAGCGTTATAAGTGCTGAAAGCCAAACATCCTTCACCTGTTCTGTTTCAAGCAGCGCCTTTCTCCCAGCCTCTGCAGCCCTCTCATATTCACGCCTTGATCCGTAAAGGATGCACAGGCCCATCAGCGGTTCTGCCTTCCCTCGTTCGATGCTCAGACGTCCCATGATATCGAGTGCCGTTTCATAGCATTTTTCAGCCAGAGCCAGATCGTACTGTTCAATGAGTTGAACGGCATGCCCCATCCTGATCCATCCGCAAGCTTCCACAAATGGAGCCTGGATATCAATGCCATGCTGGATCCCTGCTTGGGACAACGCCTTCGCCTGCATGCCATTTCCTGTAAAAGCTTCGATCAATGCAAGCAACAAATCCGTTTCCCGATGTGATTGGGGCAAATGCAGCTTATCATTTAGATGGTCGATCGCTTTGACGTCCGTTAAAATCCTTCTGGATTCAACAAATCGTCCGGTCCTTAAGGTTAGCCGGGCTTCCAGATTTCCATCCTCTATGTGGACACCCATCGCCCTTGCTCGTTCAATCCATTTTTCCGCCTTCAATGCCTGCCCCGAATTGATCAGGTTTTCAGCAAGAAGGCGATACAGCCTTCCCGTTTCCTCAGCAGCACCATTAAGCATCGCTGCTTCCCGAAGCTCTATCGCTTGAGCTAAGATACGTTCAGCTTTAAGCGGCTGAATCGTATCAAGATAAATTTTCGCTTTTCCTTCAAGAGCCTTGCTTTTCCATTCCGCACTTCCTATCCTGTCAGCTGTTTGAATCGCCTGCTCATAGCATTCTTCCGCTTGCTTGTACAATGAGCGGTAACGGTAAACCTCACCTTCAAGAAACAAAAGTGAACAATAGCGACTTTTATCTTCCAGCGGGATTCTTGCTAGCCGTTCCTGCAGATTCTCGAGCTTGCCCATTTCTAGTAGTTCCATCCCCTGTTCATCCATAATCGCTGCAGCAGCACGGTATTGGCCTATTTTCTCATAGCAGTATAAAGCCTCTTCCCAATGCCCTTTTTTTTCAAAATAATGTGCACTATTCATCATCAAAACTCTGTATTGTTCAGGCTGGCTTGTGATCAGCCTGTTCTCAAGGAATTCGCGGAAAAGAGCGTGATACCTGAACTGGCTGCCGCCAATCTGTTGAATGAACAGGTTTTTCGCAGTCAGCTGCTCCAGCATCTGGATGGAGCCGTTCATGCCGAGGATGTGGTCGCATACATCCGTACTTAGTTCTTCAAAGATGCTTGTCTGTTCAAGGAATTGCTGAATCATTGGAGGCTGTTTCGAAAACACTTCATAAACCAGATATTGAAACAGATCCTCAAGCGACTTTGCCGGCTCCACCAGGAGCTCATCAAGACTCTGAAGGTGAGGCAGCTGCTGGGCAATCATTCCAATTGCTATGACCCAGCCTTCCGTAATGTTATACAACTGGTCAATTTGATCGTCAGTAATAGCAACCTGATAAAAATCAGAAAGTAGCAGCTCGATTTCTTCTTTTCCAAAAATCAAATCTGTCTTCGAAATCTCATTCAACTCATTCCTAGCCTTCAACTTGGCAAGGACTTTCCAACCGGGCTTCGTCCTGGTTGAGATGACAAGATGGAGATGCCCCGGCATATGCTCCAGCAGTTTTTCCAACCATACATTGATATGATAGGAATGCTCTATTGCGTGGAAGTCATCAAGGATGACAATGATTTTCTCCGGTATCTGGAGGGTTTCATTGATGAAAAGCGAAGAGAGCATGCTAAGTTCCTCTTCTCTTATATAACGGTCCATCTTTTTCATATAAGTGATTAACTCATGGCCAAAATCCGGGAACAAGGTTTGAATCGAGGCTGTCAAATAGGATAGAAACGGAAGAATATCGTCATCGGAAGAAGTGATTGTATACCAGCAGCACGACTGGTTCTGATCCTTGACATGCAATGCCAGAGCCGTGCTCTTTCCATATCCGGCGCCCGCCTGGATGATGGTCAGCGTCTTTTCAGTAATCGCTTTCATTTTTTTTGATAATTTGGCCCGTCTGATCCATTGATCCTGTAAGCCAGGAACAATTAATTTTGTTTTGATCAATGGCAATGTTCCCTGCATATAATCTCCGCCCTGTTTTCATTATAATGATGCTAGTCTAACATAAACGAATTAAAAAAAGACTCGAAAGTTGACGAGTCTTTTCACTTCTCTATATGTATAGTTAGAAAGATACATCCATTTCCTCGAGCGGCCAATACCTCAGATTCACTTTGCCGACAACCTGCTCTTCAGAAATGAACCCAAACTGCCTGCTGTCCCAGCTGCCAAGACGGTTATCGCCAAGGACGAACAATTTTCCTTCCGGCACTCTTTCAACCCCGGTCAAATCCTCAAGGGTAAAGTCGCCGGTCAAATAGCCGCCGGGTGATTGCTCGCGGTAATGTTTCAAAAAAGGTTCCTTCACTTGTTTGCCATTGATGAATAACATGTCTTCACGATATTCAACTTTATCGCCTGGCAGGCCGATGACGCGTTTCACAAAGTCTTCCTCTTCATTCGCATGGAATACTATTACGTCAAATCTTTCGAGATCTTCTGTTTCGTATCCCAGCTTATTGACAACGACTTTATTCCCATCTTCCAGTGTAGGAAGCATGGATTCTCCTTCAACAACATAATTGGAAAAAAAGAAAATCCTGATAAAGACAAATATGATCATTCCGAGAGCAAAAGCCTTGATCCATTCGAGCCCTTCCCTTTTCACGATTTCTTTCATCGACTTCCTTCACCACCTGTTATCCTGCTATCTGTCATTATCGTCTTTTCCAACACTCATATTCATTTTTACTTCAATTCTTTTGCCGATATACCACAAGATAGCGATTACTGCCAGAACGATAGCCGTTCGCGCGGGATTAGTGATTAAAGAACGAATATCATAACCTACAAAGCTAATCGTAAAAATCATCACCATTTTCCCCGTAATCACTGCAAGCATATACTGTGCCATGCTGATTTTTGAAAGCCCTGCTACGATATTGACCAGGGCAGATGGTGTAAAAGGGAAACACAGCATGAGAAATATTGGGCCAAACCCATGGCGTTCAATCCAGTTCATCCCTTTCTGGACTTTTGGATGGCGCTGTAAAAACCTTAGGATTCGTCCCTGGCCGTACCGTCGGAAAATCAAAAAGACAATCAACGCCCCGAGAACAGCACCAATCCAGGAAAAGAGAAAGCCAAGCCACAGCCCAAACGCATTCGCATTTGCCATGACAAATAGAAACAATGGCAGGAACGGCAAAAAAGCTTCCAGCATTGGCAGCAAAATTCCCGGAATTGGCCCAAACGATCTGTATTGGTTGAGCAAATCCATAATGTTTTCGATTGTAAACCATTCTTTCAATAATTCAACATCCATTGAAATCTCCTTGTCCAAAACACTTGGTAATCAGAATTCCACAGAGTTTTGATTACCTTATCCTATTTACCTCTTAGAGATAATTGTACACCTCTAATTCTTAATTTGGGTAATTTTTAACAAGCTATCTATTTAGTTAAAAAATTCTGCAACGCAGTTCTGTTTTCTTCAAAATCTATCGCCAGTACTGCTCCTGCACCACTCACCCTCTGGTTCTCGAATGATCCTTCAACCGGTATCCTCATTGTTTCGATATCCCTATTATCCTTTGAAATCAGCCCTTTTCCCATAAATAAGATATCGCCTGTATTCATATTGGTATTAATAAACGGCGTAACGACTCCAACCAATTTAGGGAGCTTCGGCAGTGTCTGGATGCTGGCGAACTGCTTGCCAACTTCTTTTATGACGTTTTGCTGGCGTTCTACACGGCCAAAATCACCTACTGCATCCTGGCGGAACCGGACATATCCAAGCAGATGTTTTCCATCCAGTCTTTGGACACCAGGTTCCAGTGTGACACCAATACCCTCTGACATTTTCTTTTCAACATTAACTTTTACACCTTCTGGGAATGCTTCATCCATTAAACGGACAAACCCTTCAAAATCAACGATTGAATAATATTGAAGGCTTACATCAAAGTTTTCCTTTATTGTCTGCCTCAATAGTTCCGGGCCGCCAAGCGCAAACGCAGCATTGATTTTATTCATCCCGTGTCCCGGAATCTCCACATACGTATCCCTCATGATCGAGGTCAACTTATAAGACTCTGTATCTGGATTATAGCTGGCGATCATGATTGTATCTGAACGGGATGCTTCTTTTGCTCTTGCGTCACTGCCGATCAGCAAAATATTCGTGAGGCCATTTCGGTCACTCTCGCCATTAAATTGGTATTCCTGCTTGTTTTCCTCTGCCGCCTTTTCGGAATCATTCACGCCAGAACGGTACTGCATATAGGAATACAGTGCAACGGCTCCGACCAGAAGGAATAGCAGTAAAAAGATACTCGACCACCTGATTCTCTTTTTTCTTTTTTTATGTTGATGCCTATCAGATCTCATTCGAAAAACCCTTCCGATTTATAGATATTGATAAAACATGGATTTTATTAAGCACTTTCCGTTAACTTGCTGCTTTCGTGGTGTTTTGATTCATGATCATTTTCAAATTGATTATTGCAACCGCGATACATGATAGAATCGAAAGCAACAGTCAAGTGAATTACTTTATTACTATTTTCCTTCTCTACCTATAACCTTAAACTTATCTGGAGAATTTTTCAAAAATTAACCCGCGGCATGAGCATTTGCCGCGGGTTAAATGTTCTATTGATTTTACAGGTAGCTATTAAACCAGTCTACGATCGATGCCAACCGGCTTAGGCGGAGATTAGGCTTTCCGCTTCTTGAAAGCTCGTGGTTGGACTCTGGGAAGCGGATGAACTTCGTTTCCTTTCCCTGTCTCTTCAAGGCGATAAATAGCTGTTCAGCCTGTTCAATCGGGCAACGATAGTCCTTTTCACTGTGAAGGATCAATAATGGTGTATTGATTTTATCCACATAGGCGAGAGGTGAATGCTTCCAAAGTGTATCCAAATCACTGAGATCTGCCTGAATCTGCCACTCTGTAAAATAGTACCCGATGTCGCTGACACCATAGAAGCTGATCCAGTTCGAAATCGAGCGCTGTGTGACGGCCGCCTTGAATCTGTCAGTATGTCCGACAATCCAGTTGGTCATGAACCCGCCATAGCTTCCCCCGGTTACTCCTAATCGGTCCTTGTCAATGAAATCGTACTTTTCTAGCGCATGATCGACAGCTTCCATCACATCCTGATAGTCTCCGCCTCCATAATCACCGCGCACGGCATTGACGAATTGCTGCCCGTAGCCATGGCTGCCGCGTGGATTGATATAGAGAACTCCGTATCCTTCAGCCGCCAGGACCTGGAACTCATTGAAATACGAGTTCGCATACATGGCATGCGGTCCTCCGTGAATCTCGAGAATCAGCGGATATTTCTTGTCCTCTTCATATCCTGCAGGCTTCATGATCCAGCCATTTAGTAGGGTGCCGTCACTGGCCTCGAAAGATATTTGCTCTGGTTTTGATAAAGTCACTGACTCCAAAACCTTTTCGTTCACGGACGTCAGCTGTGTCATTTCACCAGTAGTCACTTCAAGCTGAAACAATTCTCCTGGGAGTACTGGATTGCTGATAGCTGCGACAATTCTCTGGTTTTTACGGTCCAGTGTGTACCCATACACATGCTGCTGATCAAGAAGTGCTGGATACACTTCACCAGCAAGGTTCGCAAAGTATAAAACAGTATTTCCCTGGTCAGTCGCAAGGAAATAGAAGCTCTCACTATCTTCGCCCCAGATCAATCCAGGACTGTGCGCTCCCTGATGGAAGTCTGCGGCAACAGCGTCGCCAACAAGGATATCCATATTCTCTGTGACGCATTGAATGTTTCCAGTCTCTAGCTCCTGAACCCAAACCTGGGTTAACGTTGCATTTTCAAACTCTCTTTCATGCCCCGTATAGCCAAGGTATTTCCCGTCAGGTGAAAATACGGCATTTCCAAAGTAGCCAGTTCCGTTTGTAAGCTTTGTTTTGTTCCCTGTCTCGATATCCATCAGCCATAAATCACTTTTGAATGATAAATCACGTTCAGATGACTCATCAGCTGACAATACAAGACTTTTGCCATCAGGAGACCAGCACTGCAAATGGTAGTCTATTTCGCCTTTTGCCACTAATTCAGCCTTGCCATCTGCAAGATCCACAATGACTGTCTGTCGATACTTGCCGTCCCAGAAGCCAGCTGCATCTGATTTATATTTCATTTCCACGGCTACGAACGGTTCCAGCTTCTTGTCGTCCTTCTTCTCTTCATCTTTTGCAAGCAAATCTTCATCAGGCTTCAAGGATACAGAACAAGCGATTCTTTCCCCATCCGGTGACCAAACGGGACCATTAGCACCATTCCTGAAATCTGTCACTTGCCTCGCTTCCCCGCCGGCAGCATTTAGAACAAATATCTGGTTCTTGCTGCTTCGGTTCGAAACGAAAGCCAGCTTCGTTCCATCCGGTGACCACCTTGGGGAATGATTGCGGTTCTCACCGTAAGTCCATTGCTTCGGCTCTCCGCCATCTTTAATGTCAATTATGTATAAATTAGAGGCGTAATCATTCTTGTTCTCCAGCATCTCTGTCTGGACAAACACACACTTCTTTCCATCTGGTGAAAACTGTGGGTCCGTAACGGACTTTAATTCAAATAAATCCTCTGCTTTAATAAATCTTTTTTCCATTTCGGGAGCCATCCTTCCAAAGTTAAATTATTCTCTTTATATTTCGATAACAGAAATAAATCTCCTGCTTTTACTTCAATGTTTTTCTGAAGAAAGCCAACAACCCACCAGCACTGCAAGTTTCCTTTTATTTTGGAGAAGATGATAGTGGAAGGAAATTTTTTTTACCCTCTTGAAATCCTCCTTAAAATCCAGTACGATAATTACGAACAAACGTTCTTATTTTATTTTGAAGGGACAGAGCAAAATGACAAGGATTCCTGAAAAAGACCGCGATATTATGGAGCAGGCCATCTATTTGCCGATGGTACTGGTCGTGCTCAACCGGGATCTTTCTGTCGTAGAAAATAGTCCATTTAAACTGAAAAAGCCTTATTTGGAGCTAATTGAAGAAGCAATGAAAGCAGTCCAGAAAGAGCTCGCCATTGTGAAAAGCTACCTCAAAAAAAATAACCTTAAGGTTGAAGAAGTAAAACGGGATGACGCCTTCACCATGTTCCTCTTCATCTACAAAGGCTACGAAGAACAGCATAACTATTTCAATCCCCGTATCCGCAACAAAGTCCAGGAATTGATGATCCACTACCTATTCAAGCGGTTTAAAACGGAACAAAAAGCGCAAGCGCCTCGTTCAGCCCCGACAAGCGCTGGAGGGCCTGACAGTGAAGTCGTTCTTTGACTTCATTGGCAGGACCGAAATCGAAAAGCGAAGGCGACTGCCCAACTCCGACAAGCGTTGGAGGGCCTGACAGTGAAGTCGCTCTTTGACTTCATTGGCAGGACCGAAACGTCTCGAGGAGTTAGGAGTCGCAGCTAGACAAGCGTCTCGAGGGGCTAGGCGCTGGAGCTGGATTAAGAAAACTTTATATAAAATCATTTAATAATTCTGGACAGCAATTGAAAAAGAATCCGGCTGAAAACCGGATTCCTTGATTTAGTCTTTATATACCTCACTGACGAGACTGGCATGAGGATATCCTTGTGAGTCATTGAACCTTGGACCATGGAGAAGGTATAGCGCTTTTCGTTCGGTTTCTTTCATCCGCTGCATGAATTTGGTGCGCAGCAGGGATGTCCTTAGCAGCTGGTTTTCAAATGAATGATGGGATACTGGCAGAATCATGGATTTCTTATTCCTGAAGGTAACCTGTGTACTGTGGGCGTCCACCTTCTTATGGAATACTACATGCTCATGTGAAACCCATATGCAGTCCGGTTTTGTAGGCGAGCTTGTAGGCATGAAATATATGGAGCTTATAGGGTCGACAATGATGGGGGTTTTATGGGTGATCCCGGTAAGCTGTTTCGTTCCTTCTTTCCTGCCTTCGTAGCTGCTTCCAAAATACTTGCAGCTTTTCTTGATAATATCTATTGGTCTGAATGGGGATAAATACTCCTCCTCTAGCTCGATCACCCTGGAGTAAACCCTGCTGCCGTATTCTTCAGGAATAATTATCATGGTAAAAGGATTTATTTCGTACTCTTCTACTAAGTTCCTTGTGTTTCCTGTCATTCCTTCACCTCCTAAAATACCTTATACCCTATTTTACCATAAGTGTTTAAATTTTCTTTACTTACAGAAAAAGTTCTATTTTTAGTCACAATTAGTGTCCACTTATAAATTTTCTAAAAATTATAAAAATTTAGTTGATTATCTTTTCGATAATCCATATAATATAAAAAAGGTCTAAGAGGTGAGGTCAGTGAAAGAAAAACCGTATTCTGAAATCATGAAGGCCAGTGTGATGAAACGCATTAAAGCCAAGGAATCTTTTGTTCTGGACCTGTATGTTGACATGCTTATTTCCGAAATACAGCTTAATACTAAAAAAGAAAAACTGATGTCAAAAATTGATAAAGCAATCGATGACCGCGACAAAATTCTATTTTTAACATTGACGGAGGAATTGAAGGATCTCAACAAACAATTCGGCACTTAGATGAGTGATATCCCCTATATAGGGGATATTTTATTATTACGAAATAAAGACAGCCTTCGATTTTATGTTAAATGATTTTTACCAGAAGACGAATTTCTTAGGAGCAATTGTTATTTCCTGCACTGTTTGCAATCAGTTGCTGGCTGGTCATTGGACTCATTCCTGAGTTAAAAAAAAGCCCTCATTGTCGAGGGCTTTCTTGCTTAATATTCATCTTCCTGTGCATTTCTCTTTTCCACTTCATAGTCCTCGAGTCTTGAAATCCTTTCAAGCATTGTCGGATGTCCATATCGGAAAACTTTCACCAGCCATGGAGGATTTACTTGGCTGAGGCCCGCCTTCGTCAGTTCCTGGAAGGCAGAAATCGCCGCATCGGTGTTATCCGTCATTTCGATCGCATACCGGTCAGCCCTTGTTTCCTGGTAGCGGGACACAAGATTGGAAACTGGGCTTGCCGCAAACATGATCATCGAAAGGAACATCAGGAACAACGGAAGCGATCTTAAGTCACCAGGGTGATGCAACTTAAATTCCTTGCCCCAGCGATTGATTGCCCAGTTCATCAGTCTTGAGACAAAGTAAAGACCGAACAAGGAAAGGAACAAATAACCGGCAATCCCGATATATAAATGTTTCTCCACATAATGAGCCATCTCATGGGCCATGATGAACAGAATTTGGTCATCGTTCAACCTGTTCAGAGTCGTATCCCAGAGGACAATCCTCGAATTGGAGCCAATTCCCGTAACATAAGCATTAAGAGCGTTTGTCTTTTCAGCCATATCCACTTCAAATACATGCTCAGCTGGAATATTAGCCTGCCCCGCGATATCAAGGATCTTAGACTCCAGCTCTTTATTTTTCAACGGGGAAAAATCATTGTACAGCGGGTCGATCACGACAGGCTGCAGAAACATGATAAACAAAGTGAACGGTACAGATAGCATCCACGCAAACAGCCACCAGAATCTTTTAAACTTGTTCATCAGCCAGTAAAGGACAACGACAATGACGAACATCATGGCATAATTGATCCAGAAATCAATCAGCTCATCCTTCATCCACGAGGCGAATGACTGTGTTGATATATTATAGGTCTTAGACAGCGTATAACTGATGTAACTTAGAGGGAACGTCGCGACGTAAGCAAAAAATGAAAGCCAAATCAAATAAATCGCTGTTTGGCCATACTTATTCTTCGCCGTCTCTTCTCCCCATTTCTTAAAAGCTTTTGAAAGTCCCAGGAGCAAAATCAAAAAGTAAAACAGCCATTCAAAAGGTGTCGACAGGAAAAACAATAAATTCCTAACTTTTGAGTATTCCTCGCTTAGCATTAATTCCCTTCCGTTTAAAAACGTTGCCGGGTCCGCCCTCGAACCTTCGAACTCAAATGGAAGATTCGTATCTGCAAAGTAAAATAAATACCAGTAAACCGCGAAACCATAGAGCACATAGGCGATCACACCATAAAAACCCATCTTTCTCGCCATAGCTTCTCCCCCTTTTACGTACAACCATGTCTATAACTATTTTAATCCTTTGTCCTAAAAATAGAACAAGTTATTGATGGCTGGGGAAAATGCTTAGCAACATTTTTTAAGTTCTTCGGCTCTTCCACTTTTGGGTACATGTTCCTCCAACATGAAATTGTTTGCATAAGGGTATCTTTCGGCTTGGATGGTACCCTTATAGAGGAGGATTGGCTTGCATAAGGGTATCTTTCGGCTTGAATGGTACCCTTATAGAGGAACATTGGCTTGCATAAGGGTATCTTTAGATTCTATCGGTACCCTTATGCAAGAGGAATGGCTTTCATGTGGAGTAAGAAGAAAGCACCTTATTTAAGAAAAGTATAAAGGGGTGTTTGGTTACCTATACGCTAAAAGAAATTCCACTTTTCTCCGTTTATTCATCAATTTGTTGTTAACACCAAAAGAGTACCAGGAAAACTCCTGATACTCTTTTTATTAGTTTAGAAAACTACCGTCAATCAATGTTTTGAAATCCGGCTTATCCTTAAGGAACTTCAATGCGTAAGATGAATCTGAGAAGTCCTGGATTGCCTGTGCATCGACTTCATGGGTAAAACCAATTCGCTCCCACGCTAGCTCGACAACATCTTTTTCAAGCTCTTGTCCTGTTGTTTCTTTAATGTCTTTAATCGTAATTTCCTGTGCTTCAGCTGGATTTTCATTAATGAATTTAACAGCATCTTTATGTGCAGCAATAATTTTTTGGACAGTTTCTGGATTTTTCTCGATCATTTTTCCGGAAGTGACCATTACGGATGCAGGAAGCGTTTCTCCGAATGATACTTCATCCCAGCCAATGACGACTTCTGCGCCTGTTTCTTTTTCGATGACAGCTGCCCATGGCTCTGGAGCTACAGCGATATCTACCTTGCCTGACTTCAGCATCGCGGCGTATTGTGCTGGCTGGCCAGTAAGGTGTTTCATTGTTCCGCCGATTCGCTGTGATGTGATTCCTTGTTCTTCGAGGTATGTTTCATATTGGACGTCGTGAGTGCAGCCAACTCCCGGGGTGATGAATGTCTTGCCAGCGAAGTCTTCAACTGAGTCAATCTCGACACCTTTTCTTGCCAAAACTACCGTGCCGCCGGTAGAAGCACCGGCAATAATCTTAACATCAGCACCAGTTGAGTAATTATTCATCGCCGGACCCGGTCCAACTAGACCCGCATCGATCTCACCCGTTTTCAGTGCAGTCATGAACGAACCGCCTTCAGCAAATGTCTTATATTCGATTGTTGTTCCATCACCAAGCTGCTGTTCAAAGAAGCCCTTATCTTTGGCCACCATCGCAGGCACGTGGTTGATGTTTGGGAAGTAGCCGATGACGATTTTTTCCTTGCCTGCTGAGGTTGACGTTGAATTGCTTGAACCGCAACCAGCGAGTACCATCGCAGCAGTAAACAACATTGTTAAAATTAAAATAGCTTTTTTCATTAGTTTTTCCTCCTTATTTTATGATTTCTGTTTTCGTGAAAATTGTTGTTAAAATCCTAAAGCCGATTTAACGTGATACACGCCATTTTGTATGTCGATACCAAGTTTGCAAGCTCTTTTCTCATAATCGTTAAGTTTGTGTATAAAATAAGGCAATTCAATCTTATAGTGTAGTCAATAGCAACAAAGTTTGAGAAAAGAGCCTTTATGAATCAAGTCCCCAGCGATTGAGCACTGATTTTTCGATGCGCTGGAAAATTAACTGGTCTACGATTGTTCCAATGACACCAATAATGATCATGACGCCGATTACAAGACCCATATCACCGAAATCCGAAGCATATCGAAGGGTATATCCGAGACCGGGACCCGTGCTTAAAAGTTCCCCTGCCATCAGGGCCCTCCAGGCAAATGCCCAAGCCAGTCTTGATCCGGTAACCACATAAGGGATCGCTGCTGGAAAAATGACCCTCTTATATAAGTTCCAGCCAGTCACTCCCATCGTTTTTGCAGCCTTTATAAATAAAGGTGAAACATTTTTAATGCCCACCCTGATATTAAGGGTCATGACAAATGTTCCTCCGAGAACCACCACGAAAATTACAGCTTTCTCGTTCATACCGAACCACATGATCGCAAGCGGCAGCCAAACGATGCTCGGTACACTTTGAAACGCGAGGACGATTGTTCCCAGTGTTTCATCCGCCGTCTTGGATTTTGCGAGCAGGACTCCAAGCGCAGTCCCGATTACCAGCGATAGTCCGAGACCAATCGCAAGACGTTTAAAGCTGGCGATCAGATCATAGATCAAGGTTTTATCCTGGAAACCTGTTATAAGTGCCTCGAGGACCTTTTCAGGGGACGGTAGGATGATTGGCATCCACCATTCCAGCTTGCTTCCGGTGTACCAGAATGCAATGATGGCAGCGAAAAATATGATTCTCTTAATGTGCGGATTCATCTGCAAGCTCCTCCCTGATGACTTTGTCGATCTCATTCTTCAGATAACTCATAATGTACTCTTCCAATTCAACCATCTCTTTTTTATGCTCATGACGGGGTCTTGGAATTCCTACTTTAATATCTTTAAGAATCACCCCTGGCTTCGTTCCCATCACAATGATCCGGTCTGATAGCTTAATGGATTCAGAGATACTGTGAGTGACGAACAAGATTGTTTTCTGTGTTTCCGCCCAGATCGTCTCCAGCTGATCATGTAGCCGCGAACGCGTTTGTTCGTCCAGTGCGCCGAATGGTTCATCCATCAAAAGGATTTCCGGATTCATTGCAAGCGCCCTGGCAATCGCCACCCGCTGCTGCATTCCTCCTGAGAGCTCGTGAGGATAGTGTGAAAGGTATTTGCTAAGCTGTACCTTTTGTAATTGTTTCTTTGCCTCCGCTTCGGCCTGTTTCTTTGGCATTTCCTGTTTAAGCGGGAAGAGAACATTCTCCAGGACGTTCAGCCACGGAAACAACGCTGCCTGCTGGAAAACCATGCCCCTGTCCTTTCCTGGTTTATCTATCTTTTTGCCCGAGACAATAATTTCGCCGCTCGTTGCTGGTGTCAATCCCGCCACTATTGAGAGAAGCGTCGATTTTCCACACCCCGATGGACCAAGAATCGATACAAATTCACCTTTATTCACTCCTAGATTAATATCTTTTAAAATATCAACCTGGTGATTATTTTTGTCTGCGTACTGTTTGTTTACCTTGCTGATATCTATAAACAACTTAACCACCCTATTCTCATAAAACTTATTAGTTTAGTCGGAATTAATAAAGTTAATTATAATGTATTCCTTCATCTTGTCAACATTTCATTCTTTTATAAAATCTGGCAGCCCGTTTTTCTTCAGTTGAATTTTGCGAACTTCCAATTTCCCAGCAAGCTACTGATGCAAAAAAAAAAAATAGACCCGCATAGCGCAGGTCTAGAAAAAATAGGAATATAAAGTCAACACGGAGATGGAACCGATCACGACCACAATGACATTTGCGCCCATAAAAGCAACGATAAAAGCTGCGGCAGCACCAATGAGTCCATACCAGATATCTTCCTGGATAAACAAGATTGCCGGGAAGATCAGCGCGCCGAGAGTGGCATAAGGAACATTTTTCAGGATACCCTGCAGGAATGGCGGAAGTTCTTTTCCACGGAACATCACAAACGGCAGCATCCTCGGTATGTAGGTAACGATGGCCATACCTATGATCATGATAACAATTTCTTTACTCATCTGTTTCTGTCCCCCTGCCCTTCTTGAATGTTTCTACTGCCTCTACAAGAATCGCTGATAGCAGTGTTGCCAGCACGATGGCCCAGCCTGTAGACATAAGTTCAGCCATCGTAAAAATCGAATTGAACGCCGCTGCGATTACGGCAAGGTATACAACTTTCACATTGCCTTTCATCGACGGGACTAGTAATCCCACAAACATGGCATACAAAGCGACTGACATACTTTCCTGAAGGGTCTGCGGTAATCCTGCCCCAATGATGAAGCCTAACCCCGAGAAAACAACCCAGCTTGAGTAAGCAGTAAGGTTCAAGCCGAACATATAACGGGCATTGATTGTGCCCTCGCGTGTCGCTGCGACTGAAAATGTCTCATCGGTAATCCCGAATGAATAGCCCATTCTCGCTCCCACGGTATCCTCTTCTGCTTTTTCATTCAAGGACGCAGACATGAGAAAATGGCGGATATTCACGATAAAGGTCGTGAGGATGACCTCAAAAATCCCAATCCCCTGGGCGAGGAGACTTAATGAAATATATTGTGCGGCTCCCGCAAACACCAGCAAGCTCATCATGACCGTCTCGCTAAGTGCAAGTCCCGTTGTCTTGGCAATCAGGCCAAAGGTAAGCGCAACCGGCATATAGCCTATCGCAATGCTGATGCCAGATTGAATCCCTCTTTTAAAATCTGTTGCCTGCTTAACAACCAATGTGCTTTCCATTCGCTTCCCGCCTTTCTATCACTATGTAAAAATCAAATTCCTTTAATCAATTAAAATATATTATACATACTTCCAGCACCTTGGAAAAGTATTTCTTTTATCGAAATAATTTAGCTGGGGCAATTTTTGTGACATGCAGGCAGCTAATAATGCAGTTGGTCGATATATTCGTAGATGTGGTCGATATATTCAAAAATCCGCTGATATATCCGAAAAAGTGGTCGATATATTTAAAAATCCGCTGATATATCCGAAAAAGTGGTCTAAATCATCAAGCTATGCAACCGTTGCGGTCCTCAACTTCGAGCTCTGCCTCAAAAAAGACTAAAAAACACGGCCTCGGCCGTGTTATAATTAATTTCCTTTAAAATTTGGCTTCCGTTTCTCACTGAAGGCTGCCAGCGCTTCGAGTCGGTCTTCTGTCGGAATGGTCACTTCATATGCTTTGCGCTCGATTTGCAATCCTGTCTGCAAGTCCGCGTTCATCCCCTGCTTGACGGCGTACTTTGCCTGCTGCAGGGCCACTGGACCGTTCGCCAGCATCATGTCAGCAAATTTCAAGCATTCATCAAGCAAGCTCCCTTTTTTGACGACAGCAGTGACGAGTCCATATTCAAGCGCTTCCTCAGCTTTCAGCCGGCGCGCGGTCAAAATCAGCTCAAGTGCTTTTGCTTGCCCGATCAATCTTGGCAGCCGCTGTGTGCCACCTGCTCCCGGGATAATGGCCAGGCTTGTTTCTGTCAATCCCATCTGTGTTCCTGCAGCGGCAACACGGAAATCGCAGGCAAGGGCCAGCTCCATTCCGCCTCCGAAGGCAAATCCATTGATGGCAGCAATCGTCGGCTGTGGAAGCTGGTCAACCATCGTGAAGACCTCGCCGATTTTATAAATGTTCCGCTTTACGTCCTCATCAGACAAAGTACGGCGCTCCTTTAAATCAGCTCCGACACTGAATGCCTTTTCACCAGCTCCAGTAAAAATGACGACTCTGGCTTCACGGTTCGATCTAATTTTTTCAATCATTTGCTGTAATTCTCCGAGTGTTTCATAGTTAAAAGCGTTTAATGCGTCCGGACGATTCAGCGTGACAATAGCTGTATGTCCTTCTAATTGGAATTCTATGTTTCCCAAATTGATCAACTCCTTCTCCATTGACATTCTAGTTTGAATTTCGAATTTCCTCCCCAATGCGAAAAAAGAGGCAGGCACGGATGCCTGCCTCTCATCTATAAAATTATTGGTTTTGTAATACCTGATTCTTTAGCGCTCTTCTTAAAATTTTCCCAGTCGTATTCTTCGGAAGTTCTTCTAGGAACTCAATCGAGCTTGGCACCTTGTATTTCGCCAGGTGTTCGCGGCAATACTCGAGCAGCTGCTCTTCGGTAAGTTCAGGATTTTTGCTGACAACATAGCATCTTACTGCTTCGCCGAAATTCGGATCTGGTACACCGAGAACGGCAACCTCAACTACGTCTGGGTGATTGTATAATACTTCTTCGACTTCACGAGGATATACATTGTATCCACCGACCAGGATCAGATCCTTTTTACGGTCAACAATGTAAAAATAGCCTTCTTCGTCCATGCGAGCGAGATCTCCTGTATACAACCAGCCATCCTTGATTGTGGCAGCTGTTTCTTCTGGCATCTTATAATAGCCTGCCATAACATTCGGACCGCGGACGATCAATTCGCCAACTTCTCCAGGAGCTACTTCATCTCCCAATTCATTGACAACCTTGTTCTCAACATTCACGATTGAAGACCCAATTGAACCAGCCTTGCGTGGACGGTCAAGTGGATTGAAGCATGTGACTGGTGAAGCTTCCGACAAACCGTATCCTTCTGAAACCATTACATTGAATTTACGCTCAAAATTCTGAAGAAGCGCAACTGGAAGTGAAGCACCGCCAGAAATACAAAGTCGAAGTGATTTAAGGTCATCCGGATTTCCTTCTGGATACTGGAAAAGAAAATTGTACATTGTTGGTACTCCGGCAAATACAGTAGCCTCGTATTCCCGGGCAATCCTGAACACTTCCGCCGGGCTGAATCTAGGAACTATTAACAGTGTTCCACCATTCATCAATGGCGCATTAAGGGCAACTGTCAAACAGAAGACATGGAACATCGGCAAGGCTGTGATCACCTTGTCATCTTCGTTCATCTTAAGGTAATCGCTTACATCTTTTGCATTGCTATAAAGATTTTTGTGTGTAAGCATGGCCCCTTTAGGCTTGCCTGTTGTTCCAGACGTATAAAGAATGACGGCGACATCATCATCATTCAGTTCAGGATCCTTGAAATCAAGATCTCCGGAACCAACGACATGTGTAAACGGTTTCAATTTTGAACCTAAAGAAAGCTTGGACATTTCCTCTTCAGACATTTGGCTCTGGCCTGTCTCCGCGATAACGAAGTGTTCGACCTTTGGCAGATGCTTATGCATTTTTTCTGCGAGCGGCAGCATTAAATCCAGCCCGACGACAAGCTTTACATCACCGTTATTCAAGATATAGCCGATTTCATCTGCTGTGTAAATTGGATTGATGGGAATGACTGTTGCACCGAGTCTAAGCGCTCCGTACAAACCGATGACAAAATGTGGAGAGTTTCCTAGCAACAATGCGATATGATCGCCCTTTTTTACCCCTAGTTTCTCAAGTCCAGAAGCAAACTTCGTTACAGTAGCATCTAGCTCTGCATAGGTGCTTGCTTTGTCCATGAAAAAATATGCCGGCTTATCGCCCAGCATTGAGGCAGTGTGATGAAGCTGTGATGAAAGATTCATTAACTCCCTTCCCCCTTTGCGGTGACAAGAGTCACCAAACTTTGTAAAAAGTTTTCTAAATATATTATATTGAAAGAAAATTATGGATTCAAGGAAAATATGTCGAAATTCTAACAATTTTACTTTTAGTAAATTAAAAACGCGGTGTCATCAACACCGCGCTCCTTCAGTTTAATATATTAAGTTAATGAAATCTTCTTTAGAAATATTTCCGAAATAATGTTTGATGTCCACAGCTTCTAATGCACTGGCTATTTGATACTTCTCATATTTGATGCCGGTCAGATTGTCCTCTATTTCGGTGACATCGCCTACCCCAAAGAAATCTCCGTAAATTTTACAGTTTTCGATGATTCCCTTGTTGACTTCAAAACGGACATCGATTTGCCCCACGGGGAACCGATGCGAATGCTGCAGGTTGAACTTAGGCGACTTTCCATAGTTCCAATCCCAATTCTGGTATCTTTCCTTTGAAAGCTCGTGGATTTTTTCCCAGTCCTGCTCTGTTAAAACATACTCAGGAATATCATCCAGTCCCTCAAAGATGTTTTTTAACAGAAGTGAACGGAATTGCTCAATTGTCACTTTTTCTGAGAGAAACTCGGAGATATTCGCAACCCGGCTGCGGATAGATTTAATTCCTTTTGATTCTATCTTGTCTTTTTTAACATTTAGCGCTGAAACCACACTTTCGATTTCTGAATCAAACAATAAGGTACCATGGCTGAACATCCGCCCTCTTGTGGAAAATTGAGCGTTTCCGGATATCTTTCTTCCTTCAGCGAGCAGGTCATTCCTTCCGCTCAATTCGGCATCGACTCCCAGTTTCCTTAAGGCATTCACCACTGGCTCGGTAAACTTCCTGAAATTGTGGAAGCTTTCTCCGTCGTCTTTTGTGATAAAGCTGAAATTCAAGTTGCCAAGGTCGTGGTATACTGCTCCGCCTCCTGATAATCGGCGGACGACATGGATGCCATTGTTTTCGACATATTCAGTATTGATTTCTTCAATAGTGTTCTGGTTTTTGCCAATAATGATGGATGGTTCGTTTATATAAAACAGTAAGTAGGTTTCATCGATATCGAGATTCTTCAAGGCATATTCTTCGATTGCCAGATTGATCCGAGGGTCTGTGATTCCTTTGTTGTCGATAAATAACATGATTGATTCTCCTTTATAAGGTGATTTCGAGCCCTTCCCTTGCAAGAGTAATCGGGCCATTGTAAACTGTGGAAGCTTCTGAAACAAGCTGGTCAATTTCTCCGTAATGGGGCAAATGGGTCAAGACTAACTGTTTCACACCCGCACCCTCAGCCAGCTTCCCATTGTCGTAGCTATTCATATGCCCCGCCCCTTTGCCATCCTGGTTACTATAAAAGTTGCATTCTGAGAGCAACAAGTCAGCTCCGGATGCAAATGGGATGAACTCTTCCTTGAAGGAAGTATCAGCTGTATATACCAGAGACTTTGCGCCTGCTTCGATCCTCATCGCATAGCAAGGAACTGGATGTACTGCAGAAATGAATGAGATTGTGAAAGGCCCTACGGTAAGCGTTTTTGCCGGATCATAAGCGATCCCTTTTGTTATGTTCTTATATGTAAGCTTCGCAAACTCCTGCTTGTCCTGTGTATGTCCGTAAATCGGAAGTTGCGGGGACTTCTTGCCCAGAAAGCCTTGGATGAGCCTGGCATGCTGTAATACTCCAATATCAGCGACATGATCGGGATGATAGTGCGACAGCACCATGGCATCAAGCTCTTCGGGCTGCACGAAATTTTGGATTTTCGCCAGTACGCCGCTGCCAAAATCTATCATTAACTTAAACCCTTCATGTTCAAGCAAATATCCAGTGCTGGCCTCATTCACCTTTGGGTAGCCGCCCCAGAATCCTATTATTGTTAGCTTCAATGATTGCCCTCCTAAAATCACACGTTTTTCTTTCACTATACTTCATTTTGCCCATTTTTTCACTTTAACGGCTTTTTCAGAAAATTATGATTGACGCCGGTTGTTCTGTTATAATACAATAAAATAAATAATAAAGCTGTATCAAAACACAAACTCAATTGGAGGGAACAGCATGATTGAAAATGTCGTAGAATTCTTTCGCAATTTACCAGCAAAGCAATGCTCAGAGTGTGGAGAGACAATTAATGAACAACATGAGTGCTATGGAAATAAGTGCGATGGATGCATGGACCCTGGCAAACTATAAAAACTGAATCGTTTTCCTTCCCCGGTAATCCGGGTGTAATACAATCCCTTTCCCGCAGTGGTAAAACTGCACATAAAAAGCCAGCTCGTTTTATTTATAAACGGCTGGCTTCTTTTTTTCTTTATTTAACTAACATTGCAAATTTCCTCTTAAACATCCAGTGGAAGTATACGCCTGTACTTGCTGCGAGCAGTAAGACATAAATGGCCAGTATACCTGCATTTTGCCACATGAAATCGAAATCCCCGCTCGAGATGACAGCTTTGAATCCCTGCACTGAATATGTCATTGGCAAAAATGCATTGAACTTTTGCAAAAATCCTGGAATCAATTCCAACGGGAAAGTTCCTGCACTTGTCGTAAGCTGAAGGATCAAGATGACGATAGCAACAAACCGGCCCGGATCACCCAGCAATGTTACTAGGAACTGAATCAATACAATAAATGTCAGACTTGTGATAATAGAGAAAGTAAAGAATAGCGGAATGCTTTCCACGTCTAAACCTAACCCAAAAAGTAAGATGACATCAGCTGCAAGTGCCTGCAATACCCCGATTCCTGCCAATATGCCGAATTTGCTGAAGAACCAGTTTGCCCCGCTGGTGGGAACACCTGCTGGTTCCCTCAACGGGAAGACAATTGAAAGCAGCAAAGCACCTACAAACAAGCCTAAAGATAAAAAGTATGGCGCAAAACCTGTACCATAGTTTGGAACCGCTTTGATTGTTTTACTTTCTAGCTTCACAGGTGCCGCCAGCATGTTATAGGTATCCTGGTTAGGATTGAGCTTCGCTTCTTCCACTCCATCCTTTAGCTTTACAGTGAGCTCTGATGTCCCATCTGCTACCTTGGAATTCCCTTCAGATAATTCTCCAGCACCAGATGCCAGTTTGTCTGTTCCGTCCTTCATGGCTGCTGAACCAGCTGCCAGCTGATCCATTCCCCCTACAAGTTTAGAACTGCCATTCGCCAACTCAACAGAACCAGCTTTCGCTTCACTCAGCTTGTCACCGAACAGCTGGAGACCCGAATGAAACTCTTCGTGTCCGGCTGCCAGCTTTGCAGCACCTGTTTCAAGTTGTCCGCTGCCAGATACGATTTTAGACATTCCCGCTTGTAGCTGTCCTTGACCAACAATGACTTCATTCAAGCCGGCTGATAATTTCTCAGAGCCGACAGCCAGTTCACCTGCTGAGCTTGAGAGCTGAGCAGTTCCTTGTTCAAGAGTGGCACTGCCTGCTTCCAGTTTGCTAAGCGCTTCGGCTAGCTTTTGGAAAGAAGCAAGCTCTTTCTGTTTATCAGGATCTGCAGCTATTGCAGGCGCCATCGCCTCCATTTGTCTTTGCAGCTCTTGAATGCCTGCATGAAGTTGAGATGCTCCGCCAGCTGCATTGTCAGCCCCATTTTTCCAAGCTGTCAGGTTCTGGCTGAGATTTTCAGATCCTTGTTTAAGTTGTTTTGTACCTTCAATCATTGCTGGTATCTTGCTGTTAGCTTGATCTATACCTGCTTTTATTTCTGTAGCTCCCGCAAGTAAATCTTCCTGGCCTGTCAACAGTTGACCCGAAGCATCCTCAAGCTTGGTTTCGCCTTCCTCCAATTGGCCAAGTCCGCTGGCTAGCTTTCCTGCTCCATTTGCAAGCTCTTTTGTTCCGTAATTAGCCGAATTCATTCCCTGGTTGAATTCAATCGATTTGCTCGCCAGAACGGACAGGTTATTATATAGCGCCTGGCTTCCATCTTTCAGCTTTACCGCACCCTCGTTCAGGTCTGAAGCTCCGTCACTCGCTTTGCCAAGGCCATCTGCCAATTCGCCGATCTTCTCAAACATGGTTTCAGCATAAGTTTCAGAAACCTTTTCGGAGACGGAAGCTTTTATTCTTTCAGCTGCTGTTTCACCAATCTGAGCTGATAGAAAATTGAAACTTTCATTAGGCATATAAACAAGTTCAAGCTTTTTGGGATGCTCATCCATTAAGGTTGTTGCATTCTCGGAAAAGTCTTTCGGGATTTTGATCAGCATATAATATCTTTGCTGCTGCAGACCTTTTATCCCTTTTTCTTCCGACACAAATTCAAAACCGAAGTCCTGGTTCTCTTTTAATTTTTCAACTAAATCATCGCCAAGCTCCATCTTCTTCCCATCAATCGCAGAACCTGAATCTCCATTGACAACTGCTACAGGCAAATCTGCCAGATGTTCATATGGATCCCAGAATGCCCATAGAAACATCCCACTGTACAGGACCGGGATAAACAGGACGGCGATGATTGGAATAAGAAGCTTTTTATTTTGGAAAATAGCAAGCAATTCCTGCGTGAATAATTTATTTTTCATGATGTCCTCCTCGTTGTAAAGAATGACCGTTTTGTTCATTCAGTCAATTCCAGGCTTGAAATAAGGATTATCTTATTCAGACAATCCTCTGAAAATATAGAACTCAAATAACTCTGAGATTTTTTCTTTTTCAAGTGGCTCGTTCTTTTTTTCCCAGTCAAAGATCAGCGCAATATAAAGCTTCATCATGATGAAAGCAGTAATCTCCGGATCACATTCCTTAATTTCACCTTTTTCGATCGCTTGGATTACTTTCTCTTTAATAAAGCTCAGAATAGCAGATTCTAATTTATCCATAACCTCCAGAACGGCTGGTGTTCCTATATCTCGCGCTTCTTGCGAAAGCTTGATGGTTAGCTGGTGCCTTTTACGAAACTCCAGCAGCCTGTACAAAGCCCTATGGACATTTTCATAAAAAGAATCTTCCGTATTTACTGCCTCATTTGCGACTACTTTCATTTCTTTGATCAGCCCATTAATGATTTCATCGAAAAGCTGTTCTTTATTTTTGAAAAAGGTATAGATTGTCCCTTTACCAACGTTCGCCAGCTTTGCCACCTGGTCAATCGTAGTCGCCTTATATCCGTATAGCGAAAAAGAGTTGGTGGCCGCATCAATAATCTGCTGTCTTCGGTCAATTGCCATGATATCCCCCTCTAAAATGACCAAATGAGAAAAACGGTCAATATGTCAAAAATTAATTTATCATATCTTTTACACTATGGCAAGCGTGTGTACTGTGAAAACAAAAATAAAAAACCCTAAAAGGGTTTTTTATCAGTTAAGCTTCAAGAATGCCACAATCTTTTCAACGGCGGCTTCTCCCTGGTCGATGCAGTCCGGAAGGCCGACTCCTTCATAGGAACTGCCGCCAACGAAGACACCTGGAAGCTCACCGGCCAGGTCATTCTTCAGATTCGCGACCCTTTCCTTATGTCCGACGGTGTACTGCGGCATTGCCTCTTTCCATCGGGAAACTACGGCAAACTCAGGTTCTGTCTGGATATCCATCGTTTTATTTAAATCCTCAAGAGCAATCTTGATGATTTCATCGTCCGAAAGCTCGACAATTGCCTCGTCCCCAGGCCTGCCAACATAAAGGCGCAGCAATACTTTTCCCTCAGGAGTAGTATGGGGCCATTTTTTATGTGTCCAGGTGCAGGCAGTGATTGTGTAGTCACTGTTCCGCGATACAACGAATCCAGTACCATCAATATCTTCTTTTATGACACTTTCCGGGAATGCCATCGCAACTGTAGCCACCGATGTCGAGGGCATATTCCGGAAAGGATCAAAAATATGTTCATGATCTGAGAACATATGCAAGGCAGCTTCATGTGGGGCCGATACCAAGATACTATCTGCGTCCAGTATTTCCCCGCTGCTCAGCCTCATCCGGTAACCATCTTCCTGTTTGCTTACTTTATCGACCCGGATCCCTTTTATCACAGAACCTGGTTCGAGCTTCGACTCAATGGCATCGACAAAAGATTGCAAACCTGAAGTCACGGTCAGGAACATTCCTTTTTTCTTTGACTGGCCTGTTTCGGCAGACTTCTTTTTCGCCGACGGAGTCGTTTTCTTTGTACCAAGAATCAGGCTCCCGTATTTCTGTTCAACCTGATAGAATTGCGGGAAAGTTGATAGTAGACTCATGTTATCAATATCCCCGGCATAGATTCCGGAGAGCAGAGGTTCGATCAGATTTTCAACGACTTCATCCCCAAGCCTGCGACGGAAAAACTCACCTAGTGACTGGTCTCCTTTCACCTTGGAAGGTGGCATGAAGAAGTCTCCTGCAGCCCGGAACTTGCCTGGCCATGAAAACAGGCCGGTTG
Organism: Bacillus sp. ISL-37; assembly: GCF_018613315.1. GTDB lineage: Bacteria > Bacillota > Bacilli > Bacillales > Cytobacillaceae > Mesobacillus. The sequence goes on from NZ_JAGGQL010000016.1 coordinate 106,662, forward strand.
TGACAAAGGGGCCGATTTGTGTAGGGATCCCCATCACTGCACCGCCAGGCATAGGGTGGAGCTTGTCCTTCACTAACACATACGCTTTTCCGGTACTGTTATTGACTAGTTTATCCCCTAAGCCAACTTCCCTGGCGAGTCGTCCTGCACTCTCTTTCCTCTCAAGGAATGAATCTGGTCCTCTTTCAATCACAAAGCCATCTTTAACATATGTCTGCATTTTCCCGCCAACACGATGAGAGGCTTCGACCAATTTCACATCAAGCGGAAGCTGGTTCTCCCTGGCATGCTTTTGCAAATAGTATGCAGCTGACAAACCAGTTATGCCGCCCCCAACGATTACAACTTTCTTCTTTTCTGTCACGGTAAATCGCCTTCTTTAAGTAGTTTTAGCGAGGCTCTTTTCGTAAACTTTTTTGCTGTCTCAGCCTGTATGAATGCTATCTTAATTTTGAAGTCTCCTCGAAAAGAGCAATGATACCATTCTTGATGCGGTTTACAGAACATGTACGAAAAGCCGCAATTATTGCGAAATCAGCCTAATTTCAAGTTGACAGCTTCTTTAAAATTACATCTGCCAATGCATCAATAAATTCAGGCTCTGTATTTGGCATTGCCGGCCTGTAATAGCTGGCCCCGATCTCATCCGTTACGATCTTGCATTCATAATCATTGTCATATAGTACTTCCAGGTGGTCGGAAACAAATCCAGCCGGCACATAAACAAAGGCTTTATATCCATTTGCCTCGAACAGGTCTCTCGTCAAGTCCTGGACATCTGGTCCAAGCCATGGCTCAGGTGTGTTTCCTGCACTTTGCCAGCCAACCTCGTAATTTTTCACATTTGCCTGGTTTGCGATCATATCAGCTGTTTCTTTTAATTGTTCAGGATACGGATCCCCCAGTTGGAGAATCTTCTCCGGAAGGCTGTGGGCCGAAACGATCAATACTGCGTTCTCGCGCTCATCAGCAGGCATTTCAGCAAATGTTTTACTTACTCTGTCTGACCAGTACTTAATAAATTTCGGCTCATCATACCACTGTTCTACCGATACAATTTCTGGCCCGCCCAATTTTGCCGCTTCTTCCTTGGCGCGTCCATTATAGGATTTCACGCTGAAGGTCGAGAAGTGCGGTGCGAGCACGATGCTAACCGCTTCTTCAATACCATCATCATGCATTTGCTTGACTGCATCCTCGATGAACGGCTCGATATGCTTTAGACCGAGATACAACTTGAATTCGATGTCATCCTGAATGCTGTTCAAATGCTGTTCAAGCTTCTCGCCTTGCGCAACGGTAATTTTCGCAAGTGGAGAAATACCGCCAATTGCTTCGTAACGCTGTTTTAAGTCCTCAAGCATTTCCGGTGACGGAGCGCGTCCGCGGCGGATATGTGTATAATATCGTTCAATATCTTCTTCTTTGTAGGGTGTGCCATATGCCATCACAAGCAAACCCATCTTTTTCTTCGTCATGATTGCACCTCTTTTTCGTGTCTCTAAGCTTCTATTCTGCCAAAAACCAGACCATTTTACCAAATGTAATGCTCTGAAGCAGTATAGAGACTATTTGCCTAGTTTCGAGGCAGAATACTCATGGATAAAAGCAGTCAGCTTTTTCAATGTTTCCGGGTTCACTGATGGGAATACACCATGCCCAAGGTTGAAGATGTAGCCTGGTTGTGCCATGCCCTGGTCAAGGATACCCTTGGCCTTTTCTTCGATTACTTCCCAAGGTGCAAGCAGGATTGCAGGATCGAGATTTCCCATGACGGTTTTCTGGATTCCAAGCTCGCGAGCCTCACTGATTTGTAGACGCCAATCTAATCCAACAACATCTAGCGGAAGTTCGTTCCATTCCATGGCAAGGTGGCTTGCTCCAACACCAAACATGATCAATGGAACATTTTCTTTCTTCAGTTCAGAAAAAATCCTGTTCATGACTGGCTTGATGAAAGTTCGGTAATCCTGAACATTCAGCGCACCTACCCATGAATCAAAAATCTGGATAGCTTTTACTCCAGCCTTGAATTGTGACTTCACATATGTAATCACCATATCGCCAAGCTTGTCCATCAGTGCGAACCAGGCTTCTGGCTGGGCATACATAAATGCCTTAGTCTTGTTGTAATTCTTCGAAGGGCCGCCTTCGACCATATAGCTTGCAAGCGTGAACGGTGCTCCTGAGAAGCCGATCAATGGTACTGACAGCTGTTCTTCTGTAAGGAGCTTGATCGTGTCAAGTACGTAAGGAATATCAGATTCAGGATTAATCGTACCCAACTTTTCAACATCAGCGAATGTTTTTACTGGATTGGAAATGACAGGTCCGATGCCTGATTTAATTTCAACGTCCACTCCCATAGCTGGCAGCGGTGTCATGATGTCCTTGTAAAGGATCGCCGCATCTACTCCATATTGCTCAACAGGAAGCCTTGTCACATAAGCACAAAGTTCAGGCTGGTGCGTAATCTCGAATAAAGAATATTTTTCCTTGATCTCTCTATATTCAGGCTGGGACCTTCCAGCTTGTCTCATATACCAGACAGGAACGTAATCTGTTGCTTCTCCTCTGGCTGCTTTTAAAAATGTATCGTTAATGATCTTGCTCATTAGGGGAAATCCACCTTTCAATAATGTCTGTATTCCATTGTAATATAAAAGGAATAAAATAAAAAACAACTATTTTACAAATTGATACTGGAATAGACTGTGTAATTTTAAATCAAGAACTTTAAAAACTATATACACTATATCGTTTTTGTTAACCGATTTCATAGCAAACGCTTTAAATTGTTAAAAATTTGACGAATTTTGCTTTTAGATTCTTTAAAAAAGGGAAAACAGATTATGGCTTGGGTTTGTCAGCTTAAAATTAGTATAATAGAAGCAAAGCACTTTTATTTAAAATGAGGTGAGAAAATGAATCTATATATTACGTCAGGAACTCCAGATTTTTTAATGAAGTTGAAAGAAAAGCATCAAGGAGAAAACATGATATTGATGAACAATAATGAGTCGTCGCTCCTTGTCCATGAGACAGGCAAGAAAACATTGTTCAGTTCACCAAGGAAATATGAAGTGATTGATTCCGCTGGTTCACTTGACCATGAAGGATTCGCTGTTCTCAACAATATCCCAGTAACAGATGAAGGCCGGCCCCTTTTTGAAGACCGATTTTTGAACAGGCCGAGGCTGATAGAGAATGAACCAGGTTTTATCGCAATCCGCGTTCTTCGTCCCTTAAGCTCCAATACATATATCATTTTGACAATCTGGGAAAATGAAGGGGCATTCGAAAACTGGCAAAAATCGAAGGCTTACGAGAATGCGCACAAAAAACGCGGCACAGAAGCAGGAATAGACGGTGCTCGACCGAATATTTTTGAGAGCGCATCATACGTATCGAAATACTATATAGAAAAGTAGAAGAAGGGAGGGGCATAAGGCACCCTCCCTTCTTTTATGTCGTTTTAATCAAACCGTTTCTGTTAGCATAAATCGCTGCCTGCGTCCTGTCTGATAAACCGAGTTTACCCAGAATGTTTGAAACATGGGTTTTGACCGTTTTGACACCGATGAATAACTCCTCACTGATCTGCTGGTTTGTCATTCCTTCACCAATACATTTCAGGACATCTAGCTCTCGTTCTGTCAGTTCATCATGTGGCTTACGCTCCTGCGGCCTAAGTCTTTTCATCATTCTATTGGCCACTTTTGGTTCAATGACCGTTTCCCCTCTTGAGGCTTTTTCAATCGCCTTGATGACTTCAGATGCGGACGCTGTTTTTAGCATATAGCTAAATGCTCCTGCCTCGATGGCAGGAAAAACCTGTTCATCGTCATAAAAGCTAGTGATAATGATGATTTTACATTCTGGATAAAAACTTAGTATCTCCCTGGTTGCATCAATCCCCGATCCATTCTCCATTAACAAGTCCATCAGGACAACATCCGGTTTCGTTTCCTTAACAAGTGAAACTGCCTTTTTTCCACCATCCGCCTCACCGACAATCTCGATTGCTGGTTCAGTCTCCAAATAGGAAATGATGCCTTTTCTGACCATTTCATGATCATCTACTACGACAACCCTGATTTTCCCCATTACTCTTCCCTCCTCAAAGCAGGTATCCGTATTTCAATATATGTTCCTTCGTTTGCTTTTGAACGAATATTATATGTACCGCCAATTTGTTCGCACCGTTCCCTCATCGTCTTAAGGCCGTATGATGCCATCTTTTCTTCATGGATGTCGAAGCCCTTACCATCGTCACCGATATACAGATGGATATATCGATTCTCTTCTGCAAGCACCAATTTCACCTTGGTCGCATCGGCATGGCGCAGGATATTTGATAGTGCTTCCTGAACAATCCGGAATATATGCTCTTCTGCAGCTTGCGAAATATGTTCGATTTCATCAACACTAGCTTCGAATGCCAGATTCGTTTTTTGCTTCAGTTCCCTGATTAGTTTAATGATTCCTTCACACAAGCTCTCCCCACTCAATTGGACAGGCCTTAGATGAAGAAGAAGAGCCCTCATTTCCCCCTGTGCTTTGCCCGCTATCTCAGATATTTGCTCCAGCTGCTTCCTGGCCTTCTCTGGGTCCTGGTCAAAACATCTTAGTGAAGCAGATGACATCATGCTGAGCGCGAATAGCTGCTGGCTGACTACGTCATGCAGATCCCTGGCGAGCCTCTGTCTTTCCTCCATGGTTGCTGCGGACTTTGCCGTCTTTGATAGCTCCGTTTTTTCTTCTGCAAGCCGCTGCAATGAATGAACCTGGTCCTGGAGGTATTCAGATAACTGATTAAGCTCCTCGGAAATGAGTCCGATTTCATCTTTTTCATCCGTTTGGATTCTTTCCGTGAATTTGCCTCTGCGCAAAGTAGCGATGAATAGTAATATATCACCAAGACGTCCTTTGATTACGTAGCTTCCTCGTAAACTGAAGTAAAATCCGACTGCTGCCATAATGACAAAGCTATACAGCCAAAACCAGAACGTCATCGTAGTCGAAAGGCCGCTGTCAGGCACCAGGAATAGAAAGATTTGAAGACCGATGAAGAGAATGAGAGAAGTTATGAAAGCCATCATCAAGAACGTTTGGATAAACCATAAGCGGATACTTGTCATTTGCTGCTTCCCCCTACACCCGATCAATCCTGACAGAACCGATCTTCAATTCGATTGTGATGTTTAATTTCCTTACTGCATCATCATAATCATCCGATTTATAAGCTACTACATGTTTTATTTGCTCCTGAGCATAATCGAACAGCTTTACTTCACCGACGCCTATGACAGCATCAATCTTTACAGGGACATCCTCGGGAATGAGCATTTTCACTTCACCAACCCAGCCGCGCACCCTTATCGGCGTCTCCCTGTCAGGAATGAAGCCTTTACTGAAGTCTATAAAATATTCACCGACCATATTGTATAAATCCATTGGTTCGACTGCCCAGTTTTGCTTTTTGAATGTCACCTGGCCAATCGACACCCCCCGTATCTTCTTCAAGGAAGTTTCGGGAGCCGGGATTTTATCAATCTGCTTCGCTGATGGAAAATCCGTTTGGTAAATGACTTTTATTTTTTTATTCCTAAACAGCATCGCTAATCCAAAGTAAATCAGCAATAGAGGCCAAAGTTTCCACACATCAAGAAATTTATAGGCAATCAAGCCAAAGCGGTCCATGATCAGCAAGGATGAAAATAGGACGATGAATGCCCCCCAGCCAAACTGTCTCTGCAGTAAGACTACTAATCCATACACTATTAATAAAAATGGATAGGTTACGACAAAAAGCTCTTTTATTTCCAAGGAAATGACACCTAAATTGACTAACAGAAGAATAACTCCTAAGCCTGATAGTATGACAGCCGCAGCTATCTGATTCATCGATCGTGTACGCAAAAGTTCCCCCTTCTTTCTTCCTATCATAATCACTTATTCTTTTCCTGCTGGGAAAACCCCTTTTTTATGCTGGTTTTTTTAGATTTGAATTTATATCTTCATATTAAAATATGGCTCGGCATTTTTCGCCCCTCTGGAGAAGCTTTTCCTCTCCGTCTCGAGACCGAGAAAAAATTCTCTGATACCGCTCACACCTTTCCGCGGCCATCATATCTTGTAGTACTCAATTAGGAAATTTGCCTATATAACCCAAAGGTACACAGCATGTCATTTAGAAAGGAGGATTATTCCATGGTCATAGAATTAACGGCACTTCATTGGATATATGTTTTATTCATTTTCCTGATTATCGGTTTCATGGTCATGAAAAGAGACACAACCCTTATATCGATTATCGGTATCTTTTTATTGGCAATCGTCGCAACGGGATCTTTGAGTGGATCGGTCAGCAGTATATTCAATAGCTTCATATATGCGATTACCGAGCTTTTGCCTACTATTCTTGTTATTTCGATTATCGTGGCGATGAGCAGGACACTTACGGTGACCGGAATCAATGATGCGATGATATCCCCGTTTGCAAAGCTGATCAAAACACCGGCACTGGCTTATTGGACGATTGGTATTGTCATGATGGTCATATCCTGGTTCTTCTGGCCTTCCCCGGCCGTGGCCTTGATGGGAGCTGTTCTTTTACCGGTTGCTGTCAGAGTCGGGCTGCCTGCGCTAGGGGTAGCCGTCGCAATGAACCTCTTTGGGCACGGAATCGCCCTGTCCGGTGACTTTGTCATCCAGGCTGCTCCAAAACTTACTGCAGATGCAGCAGGCATTCCTGTCAGTTCGGTAGTCCAGGCCAGTATCCCGCTGGTCATTGTCATGGGTGTAGTCACAACGGTCACCGCTTTCTATCTATTAAAAAGAGATATGAAAAACGGGACACTAAAAGGTGGCGGCGCGCTTGAAGTTGAAATGGATCATACAAGTGACCCCAGCTTGCTATCAGCCGGTGCCAAGAAATTTTTCGCCATCCTGATACCGGTTTTATTTGCTGTAGATGTCGCCGCAATGTCCATTCTTGACTTGCAAGGTGGCGACGCAACTGCGCTCGTTGGCGGGACTTCGATTTTCATTCTTCTTCTCATTTCACTCGCAGCACATAAGAACAAAGGTCTTGAAAAAACGACTAGCTATCTGATCGAAGGATTTCAGTTCGGCTTTAAGGTTTTTGGTGCAGTCATTCCAATCGCAGCATTCTTCTATCTTGGTGATTCAGGCTTCACAAAAATTATCGGCGAGTTCCTGCCAAAAACTTCTCAGGGCATTGTAAATGACCTCGGCGTGGCGCTGGCTTCTGTCGTGCCACTCAGTGCTGAAGTTGGAGCCGTGACCCTCACTGCTGTCGGGGCAATTACCGGCCTCGATGGATCGGGCTTTTCCGGAATTTCACTTGCCGGATCGGTAGCTGCGATTTTCTCGACTGCCATAGGTGCAGGAGCCGCTACTCTGACCGCTCTTGGTCAAATTGCTGCCATATGGGTCGGCGGCGGCACCCTTGTTCCATGGGCATTGATTCCGGCAGCCGCAATTTGCGGAGTGGATCCGTTTGAACTAGCAAGAAGGAATCTGCTTCCGGTTACAATCGGGCTGATTGTCACCACGATTGTGGCAATGTTCCTGATTTAAAATACTGGATGCCATTACATGGCTCCATTTATATACGAAGCTTCCTTTATGGGAGCTTCTTTTGCTATGAAGCTAAAATGTTTTTATTCTATTTATGTGCTATAATTATTTAAATTATCAAACTATTCTACATAAGGAGATGAACCAATTGCAGGACCAGCTTTTAAAAAAAATAGAAAACCTTTATCCGGAAATGGTGGAAATCCGCCGTTATATGCACCAACATCCAGAATTGTCTTTCCAGGAAGTGAACACAGCACAATATATCCAATCGTATTACGAAAAACTTGGAGTTGAGGTCCGCGCCAATGTGGGCGGCAACGGAGTGGTTGCAAAAATCCATGGTGCAAAGCCAGGAAAAACGGTCGCACTTAGAGCTGATTTTGATGCCCTGCCGATACAGGACGAGAAAGATGTTCCATATAAATCATTAGTTCCAGGCGTGATGCATGCGTGCGGCCATGATGGACACACAGCGACATTATTAGTGCTTGCAAAGGTACTATATGAAGCCAGGGAAACTTTGCAGGGAACGTATGTGATGATTCACCAGCATGCTGAGGAGTACGCTCCAGGCGGCGCAATTTCGATGATCGAAGATGGCTGCCTTGAAGGCGTGGATGTGATTTTCGGTACCCATCTGTGGGCAACTGAGCCAACAGGAACCATCCAATACCGGATTGGACCAATCATGGCAGCAGCTGACCGATTTGAAATAGCAATCCAGGGAAAGGGCGGACACGGTGCACAGCCGCATAAGACAAAGGACGCCATTGTTGCTGGAGCACAACTGGTTTCAACCCTACAGCAAATTGTCAGCAGACGTGTTGATCCTGTTGATTCCGCAGTAGTCACCGTCGGTTCATTCGTAGCAGAAAATGCCTTTAATGTAATTGCCGATAAAGCAAAGCTGATTGGCACAGTCAGGACATTCAACGAATCAACCCGTGATTTCATCGCAGCGGAAATTGAAAAAGTAGTCAACGGCACTTGCCTGGCGACAGATTGCACATATGATTACCTCTATGAAAAAGGCTATCCAGCCGTCGTCAACCATGCAGCAGAAACTGAATACCTGATTGACTGCGCTACAAAGGTACCAGAAGTGACAAAAATTGAAGAAAGTGACCTTCAAATGGGGGGCGAGGATTTCGCCTACTATCTCCATCATGTAAAAGGGACCTTCTTTTTCACCGGAGCGAAGCCAGAAACTGATGGATCGTATCCGCATCATCACCCAAGATTCGATTTTGATGAAAAAGCGATGGTCATAGCGGCAAAAACTCTTTGCGCAGCCGCACTCAACTATCAAATAAAGGAACAAACCAAACACGAAAAAAGTGAGACATTAGCTTAAAAAACAAAAAGCGCAAGCGCCTCGTTCAGCCCCGACAAGCGCTGCCCGCCTATAACGCCACGTCCTGTGGCTGGTGGGTCTAGCACATCGTGTGCCTCGGAGGGCCTGACAGTGAAGTCGTCTTTTAACTTCATTGGCAGGACCGAAGCGTCTCGAGGGGCTAGGCGCTGGAGCTAGATTAAGAACACCCTAAATAAGTCACCACAACATAATTATTTGATGATGCAAAATACCTCCGCATCTTACAGTTGCGGAGGTGTTTTCAGGATCCTTATCCTATAGGCATTCATCGCTGTTTCACCTAGCTGGTCGAGCAGATTGTAATTTGCGTAAGCCCCTACAACAGCTCCAATACCTGGCATTAGCTGCAGCATTTTGGCAAAGTCGATATAGTCTCTGTATTCCTGCTGAAATTGCTGCCAATCCAGCTCCGACAATTCAGCTTTTCTTGATTCCCAGTTCTCAATCAAGTCCAGTGTCTGCTTTCGATGGTCATCACTTGAAAAAGCCAGCTGGAAAACATAAAGGATAAAAAGCCTTTCTTCATATCTTGAAGGGTCATAACCATATACAGATGCAGCCTCGAAAAGAAATTTCATTTTAATCGATAAAAGCAATGGAAAATCCGCCATTCCTAGCAGTATGCCCCCGGCTCCAGTTCCAGCCCCTTCCACAGCCGCCGTCCTCTTATATGCAGACAGCTTTTTATGAAGCTCCTGGTCTTTCTCAGCAAGTGAAAGCCCTGTTCCCTGCTGCTTTTTCGTCGGGTAATTTGATCCCGCCAGAGTCGCCTTGACCATGTTCTTAATACTTTCCGTCAAGAATTGATGTACTCTGTCTGGAATCAACTGATTCACTTTCGTCTGCGCTTTCTTTGAAGCACGAGCCAAAAGGCTTGAACGTTTATTCAGCTTCCGCTTCCAGGTGAGAACCTCTTCATAAGCCTTCAATTCATAATCATTCAATGTTTTCACCCCTTGTTTTTTACTATTACGTCTCAAACACAAAAACGATTCAAAAAAATCCTTTTCATAAAAGCTTAAAGCGATTACGAAAAGGATTTCCAAATTATGATTTAAGCTTGCTCTTACTGTAAAAATAAACAAAGAACAGTGAAAATGCGATCCCAGAAGCTAATACAATCATTCCTAATATCAGTTCGCCTTTAATGAAAACTGTCCCTGCAAAAACAGCTGCCTGAAATATCATAATTCCCAGCAACAGGCTCGTAAAGGATTTTTTTCTTGAATTCTCTGGTACAGGATACAGACCGACCCATAGCTTGTTTTGGTGATGATTCCATAAAGGCAAAAGCTGAAACCCTGTCAAATACATGAAAAGCAAAGCAAGCAAAATTTGTCCTGGCCCATATGATAGGAAATAAAGCGCTGCTCCTCCTATCAATGTAAGCCGGACAAGCAAGCCGAAATAATCCCCGGATCTCGCAAAGGTCCTTAAGTAAAGATGGCTGAAGGCCAGGTCCTGCTTGTATGGAATGATGTTAACGAGCCAATCAAGCCATTTTCTTCTTTTAGTGCGGTCTCGCAGCTTTGGAACATCCGTAAACATATTGGCCACACGGTAAAAGGCATTCATCCGCCGTTCTTCGTCCTCAATCAACTGCTCCCACTTCAAACCTTTGTCCTTGGTCTGTTTTTTATAGTAAAAAAATAGCATGATTAAGACAACAGCTGGAACAGCAGCAAATATCAACTGGGCCCCTGAAAAGATAAAATACAAAAGCACAACATTAATACAAAAACGAATGATGCTATCCGTCAATTTTACGTTCTTCTCGATAAAATACTGTACATTCCAGCGTATCAATATATTGATCCATTTTATCAGAATGAGTGCGATTAAAAGGATGAAAAAAGATTTGAAATCGGCACCATGTATTTTTACATGAAGCGGCATTAGCACTGCTAGTAGGAGCAGCAACAAATAGGACTGCAGGCTCAGGCTGAAAGTGATCGATTTCCGGAAATAGTCATCCAATCTGGTTTCAAGTGGCAATAAAAATATTTTATCCGCCTCGGTCAAAAATGTCTGAATTGGACTATATGTTAGCACGGCAGCAAGAACCAAGGCGATGATCCAGGCTGCCGGGAAATCCGGCTTCAGCGTTTCAATCCACTCTTGATAGTAAAAAGCGGCTGTTCCCAATAAAAATAGGACGACAATCACTAAATGTCCATTAAAGATGTATCGCAGGTAGCTTCCGGTTTCCTTGGCAAAAGTACCGAAACGCTCCTTCCATAAGTGCTGCGGATTAAACATAGTCTTCTTCCTTTGTCAGTTGGATATACAGGTCATCCAGTGTTGCGCCAGGCATCTTAAACTGGTCCCTCAACTCTTCAAGCGTCCCGTGTGCCCTGACTTCTCCATTATGAAGAATGACAAAACGATCGCAATAACGTTCGGCCGTTGCAAGAATATGCGTCGACATCAATATGCCAGCCCCATTTTCCTTCATCTTGTCCATCAAATCTAACAAGGATTGAATCCCAAGTGGATCAAGACCGACAAATGGTTCATCGACGATATAAAGTGAAGGTTGTACCAAAAATGCGCACATGATCATTACCTTTTGTTTCATCCCTTTTGAAAAATGGGCAGGAAACCATTTTAGCCTTTTACTCATCCTGAATTCCTTCAATAAAGCATCTATTCGCTGTTCATATTCTTTTTCCTCAAGACCATAGGCCATGGCTGTCAGCCGCAGATGCTCCTCAAGCGTCAATTCATCATAAAGAATAGGCGTTTCAGGCACAAAGGTGAACTGCTTTCTATATTCCTCCTTGCCTTCCAAAAAGGTTCTGCCATTAATTTTAATATCACCCTTATGGGGCTCCATCAAGCCGATCACATGCTTGATTGTCGTACTTTTTCCAGCACCGTTCAGGCCAATCAATCCAACGATTTCATTACTATTGACGGTGAAACTCACATTTTTCAATACCGGATTCTTCGTATATCCACCGGTTACCTGGTTAATTTCCAATAAAGACATGAACAACGCCCTTCCAGTTCGTATTCTGTACCGTTATTTTAACAAATCCATATCCATTAGGAAAAGCTTCAACTAATTTCGAAACTTTTTCGCATATAAGCTTCCAATCGGGGCATCATAATTTATGAAGGGGTAACAAGCAATATTTCGAAATGAGGTGTCTGTTAAAGACATATTATTCGATATATAAGCACACTGATTTAAACGTTCAAACAAGGGGATGGTTGCATTGCGCTACGTAAATGTTAACCCAGCCGTTCAGTAACATCACTCCACATTTTGAAATGAGGTGTGTGTCGCAGATCACTTCCCGCTTTATAAGTTGTGAAACCGATTAAAGCAGACAAGGGGATGGTCCGATTGAACCAGGTACTGAATAACCCATCATTTTTATCATTCAAATGAATTGAAAATGAGGTGTTTATCAAAGGTAAACCTGCTGAGAACGTCAATGAACAGTAATTAGTTCCCCTTCAGGGACAGGATTCCAAGCGAATCCTGTCCTTTCTTTCTTTATGTTTATTGGTAAAATGTGATAAAATACCAGAAACATGAGCAATGGAAAGGGTGGTATAGATGAGCGATTGTATTTTTTGTAAAATCATTAACGGCGATATCCCATCAGCAAAAGTGTATGAAGATGAGAATGTCCTTGCCTTCCTCGATATCAGCCAGGTAACGAAAGGACATACACTTGTCATCCCGAAGGTACATAAAGAAAATGTCTATGAGCTCACTGACGAGATTGCTGCGAATGTATTCAAGGCAGTCCCAAAAGTCGCTAATGCGATCAAGGCTGCATATGATCCTATCGGGCTGAATGTACTTCAAAACAACGGCGAAGCAGCTGGCCAATCAGTCTTCCACTTCCACATGCATTTGATTCCGCGCTATGGCAATGGTGATGGCTTCGGTGCTGTGTGGAAAACACATCAAGATCAATATACGTCCGATGATTACCAAAAAATCGCCGCAGAAATTAATAGCAAGATTAACTAGACTTCCGCAATGCGGGAGTTTTTTTATTGGTGCTAAATTGAGGTTAAAGTTGATTTATTGGACATTTTGACTCCTTCTGCTAATTGTAATGTCCATTAAACTCATCTTATTAGACATTTTGACTCCTCTTTATCATCGAAATGTCTATTAAACCCATCTTATTAGACATTTTGACTCCCCTTGCTCATCGAAATGTCTATTAAACCCATCTTATTAGACATTTTGACTCCTCTTGCTCATCGAAATGTCCATTAAACCCATCTTATTAGACATTTTGACTCCTCTTGCTCATCGAAATGTCTATTAAACTCATTTTTTCAGGTCTTACCTAGAGAACTCCCTAAAACTAATTTAATTTTTCTGAAAACATTAGAATTCTGCTTGAATTTCTGGTAGCATGATGATAACTTTAACACATTAAAGACATACCGTAATTAAATTTTCGGGGGGGATTCCACATGAAACGAGCTCTCAATTTTAATGCTGGTCCGGCTGCTTTGCCTGAGGCAGTACTAGCTAAAGCAGAAAAGGAAATGATGAATTACCAGGGCAGCGGCATGGGTGTGATGGAGCTTAGCCATCGCAGCAAGGAATTCGAAGAAATTAATGAACGTACAAAAAATCTTCTCAGGAATCTGCTCACCATTCCTGATGAACATGAAATTCTATTTCTCCAGGGTGGTGCAAGTCTGCAGTTTTCAATGGTCCCAATGAACCTGCTTGAGGAAGGATCGACTGCGAGCTATGTCTTGACCGGAACATGGTCAGAAAAAGCGTTGAAGGAAGCTCAGAAAGTTGGAAATGCCATGATAGCCGCATCTTCCAAAAATGCCAACTATAGATTTATCCCCAGTACTTCAGAAATTGACATTCCAGCTGAATCTTCCTATCTCCACATCACGACGAATAATACCATTTACGGAACCCAGTGGCATTCTATTCCTGAGCGTCTGTCAGTTCCGCTTGTTGCTGACATGTCCAGTGATATTCTCAGCCGGCCTCTAAATCTATCATCATATGGACTAATTTACGCAGGTGCACAGAAAAACCTGGGCCCATCCGGTGTCACAGTTGTCATCATCCATAGAGATTTGCTCAAGCGCTCTAAGCCAGGGCTGCCTTCCATGCTTAATTATCAGGTTCATGCTGACTCAAATTCACTTTATAACACTCCTCCTACTTTATCGATTTATCTTCTGATGCTTGTTCTTCAATGGGCAGAAGAGCTGGGCGGGGTAAAACAGCTTGAATTGCTGAGCAAGCAGAAATCGGCACTGCTTTATGATGCGATAGACAGAAGCGAAGGGTTTTATACCGGTCATGCCGAAAAAGGAAGCCGTTCACGAATGAATGTCACCTTTACACTCGAAAATGACAGCCTGGCTTCGTCCTTCCTCCATGAGGCGGAGGAATACGGCTTTATCGGGCTTGCCGGCCACAGGTCTGTCGGCGGCTGCCGAGCCTCGATCTATAACGCCGTTCCACTTGAAAACGTTGAAAAACTTGCTGACTTTATGAATCGATTCAGGAGCAGAAATTAACAGAATATTAATCCTTTACTCCATTAAAATATGTGTTATAATTGGAGAAAGCTTTTCGCTGCAGGCACAGAGAGCACTGCAGGAGGAGTACTAGTTAGCTAGAATAGCAGAGGAGAGATGAGAGATGAATACGAAGAATCTTGTAGCATTGTCACTTTTAGTGGGGATGGGAGCAGTCTTGCACGTGGTCGTACCGGGTTTTTTCCTAGGGATGAAGCCAGATATGATGCTGACAATGATGTTCCTTGGGATCATCCTGTTTCCTGACAAAAAGAGTGTACTATTGGTTGGAGCCGTAACTGGACTCATTTCAGGATTGACTACTACTTTCCCAGGAGGCCTTGTTCCGAACATCATTGATAAGCCTGTTACTGCGTTTGTCTTTTTCGGAATCCTGCTGGCGCTGAAAAATTTCAAGTTTTCGATTTATACTGCAGCCGGCCTTACAGCGGTTGGAACCATTGTGTCAGGAATCGTTTTCCTTGGTTCGGCATATTTCCTTGTCGGCCTGCCGGGACCGTTCACTGCGTTATTCGCAGCGGTTGTGCTTCCAGCAGCAGCATTTAACGCTGTTTTCATGGGCATTCTTTATCCTGTGGCAACAAACATTTTTAAAAGAGCAAAGCTCGCTGAAATCCATTAAAAAATAGCTGCCCCTGTCTATTACGGACAGGGGCTTTGTTATGTCTATTAGAATGTGTAAAAGATAATCCCGATTAATAAAAAAATTGCTCCTCCTCCTGCCAGCGTTCCTGCTCTCTTCCGCAAAAGCGCCTTCGGAGGATACATACCTGGCTTCTTTAACGCAAGGAGATGATGGACGGCCCCCACAAAGAAAGCAACGCTGATGAAAAATACCACACTTGTAAAAATCTCGACTCCCCTCCTCTCCTTCCTGAACATGACCTTACTATATTTTTATGCCTGTTAATTTAAGGCTATGAAGCTAATAACGTTTATTTGTGCGAGAATAGGAAATTAAATATAGAAGAAAAGAGGAATCGCGATTCATTTGGAGAACATATACAGAAAAATCGATGAGGTGGTCAAAACATGAATGCGAAAAAAGTTTTATCAGGAATGGTTATAGGTGGTGTCGTAGCAGGTATTGCAACACTGCTAGCAACTCCAAAATCCGGATATGAAACGAGAAGAACTCTTATAGCCAATAAAAATGAATACATTGGATCCATTAAGGATATAAAGGATTCCGCTGTTGAATTGAAAAATACAGTGGCCACTGCTTCAAAAGAAGGAAAAGAGTCTATCCAAACATTTATCACCGATGTAAAGACTGCTATCTTTGAGTGGAAGCTTGAAACCGAAGAAAACAAGAAAGGTCTTCAGGAAGATGTAATGGAACTTGAAGATACAATTAAAGACTTGGAAACTGAATTGGCGGCAGCTAATTCTAAAGAAAAATAATCAGGAACAATCCTTCCCCTTAAGTAAAATTTTTCCGGTGGGAAGGATTTTCTTTTTTTATCAAGAAAGATATATTATGCAAATGGCGTTTTTGATAGGAGAATGAAAAAATTTCATAAAAAAACCCCTGACTTTAGATGGAATTTAACAAATTCAAAAAATTTTGTAAATTTATATCTTTATTAATTTTTGTTTTATTGGCATAATGAAAATAGAAACAATAAAGTAGGTGATTATGAGAATGGGAGATAAAAATTATTCTATGAAAGAAGCAATGATATTTAGCCAGAGAATTGCCCAGTTGAGTAAGGCCCTTTGGAAGTCTGTTGAGAAGGACTGGCAGCAATGGATCAAACCATTCGACCTGAATATCAATGAGCACCATATTTTATGGATTGCTTATCATTTGAATGGAGCTTCGATTTCAGATGTGGCAAAATTTGGTGTCATGCATGTTTCCACTGCTTTCAACTTTTCCAAAAAGCTTGAGGAACGTGGTTATTTGAAGTTTTCCAAGAAGGAAAGCGACAAGAGAAATACGTATATCCAGCTTACGGAAGAAGGCGAAGGTATATTGCTCGCTTTGATGGAAAACTATGAGCCAGATACTAATGCCGTTTTTTCAGGAGCCATGCCACTGAAAGAACTATATGGAAAGTTCCCGGACATCATTGAAATCATGGCAATTGTCCGTAATATTTATGGCGATGACTTTATGGAAATATTCGAGAAATCTTTTTCGAATATCGACAGCAAATTTTCTGATGAAGACGGTACACTTAAAAAAATAGATCCAGCCGAAAAGGAGTTTGCTTGATACTTAATGTATGATGCCACTCCAACAATAGAGGAAGGATAACCCCTCGGAGCTACAAACTTGTCCTCTTCCTCTGGCTGTAGTTTTTGGCTGGAGTCCAGCTGAAATCATCTTTTAAAGCGGATGAATGAACATAAATCCCTCCGCTTTTTGTTCTTCCTATGGTTTGCTCATTCCCTCACATTCCAAAGCATGCTTACAGTTTGTCAAATCTTGATTTCAGTTATCTTCCTTTCAACCCTCCTGCACAAAATAACTAGCATTGCCTTATCAAATAACTATCTTTTTCTTAAAATATTTGTTATTGTATTTAAGATAAAAAGATTGCTAAGGAGGGATTCTTCGATGATCTCCATTTTGTTCGTGTTTGTTCTTTTTGCTGCTTTCATTCTTTTCTATATAAATAAGCTTACAGATTCCCTCTGCATCCAGAAGGAAATACCTGAAGACAAACATGCGAAAATTTTCAGGACGATCAATATTTTAGTTACAATCTTGCTAATTTCATCTTTCGTTGAAATTTTGTATACGTGACGTGACTACATAAATTAAGCGGTGAGGCTTCCCTCACCGCTTTTTATCATCAGAATTGATGAAGCTTTTTTAATGATTAAGGCATGCAGAAAGCATTGCCCCATCGATGTTTACAGCCAAGAAGCACCGATGATGATTAACAGAATGAACAAGACAACGAGCAATGCAAAGCCGCCGCCATATCCGTGTCCTCCTCCAGACATTGAGGTTCCTCCTTTCTGTTTTAGGAACTTGCCTTAACAACGTTGTTCAAGAGTATGGGGGCCAAATGTCCCCCATACTCTTTACTCAGAGATTAAAGCCAAGCTGCACCCACGATGATTAACAGAATGAATAACACGACAATTAACGCGAAGCCGCCGCCGTATCCTGCACCCATATTAACACCTCCTTCCAAAGTGGTTATGGTATCTTATTCAAGTAATGTCGTTTCCGCATAGGCAACTATCCTGCATTACTTGCTTTTTGTTGATTACAGGTAAGCTGCACCTACAACGATCAGCAAGATGAACAGGACAACGATTAACGCAAAGCCTGAATTATAGTGGCCCATTATCAACTACCTCCTTTTTTTCTCTTCTCTACATCCTATGCACCCTCGAACAAACGGTATAGATATCCGCCCAACTCATTAAATAACCAATAATATCCATTACTTATTTTTTGTAGAATATTGAAATTATGTTATAGTAGAGTTTGTGGTAAAAACGGCCACTAGAATTTTCTGTTTAGGAGATGTTCACCATGAAAAAAATGATAATTTCCCTCACGGTTGCAGCGGGAGTTATGGGATTAGCCGCTTGCAGCAACGATAATGCAGATTCTTCAGAAGTAATCGTTGAGTCGAAAGCAGGCAACATTACCAAGGAAGAGCTTTATCAATCAATGAAGGAAAAGTATGGAGAGCAAGCACTTCAAGAATTGCTTTACCAAAAAGTTCTTGCGGAAAATTATGAAGTGACAGATAAAGAGGTTGAGGAAAAAGTGGCCGAGCTTAAGGAAGAGCTTGGAGAGAACTTCGAGCTAGTTCTTCAGCAAAACCAGCTTAAAGACGAAGAAGAATTAAAAGAGGTCCTTAAAGACCAGCTTCTTATGGAAAAAGCTGCGCTTAAAGATGTAAAAGTCAGCGAAGAAGAAGTGAAGAAGCGTTACGAAGAGTACAAGCCTGAAATCAAGGCAAGCCACATCCTAGTAGAAGATGAAAAGACTGCACAGGAAGTGAAGAAAAAGCTTGATGAAGGTGCAAAGTTTGAAGATTTAGCGAAAGAGTATTCTCAAGACCCTGGTTCAGCTGCACAAGGCGGAGACCTTGGATTCTTCGGTCCTGGCAAAATGGTGCCTGAATTTGAAGAGGCGGCTTACGCTCTTGAAGTAAATAAAATCAGCGAACCTGTAAAATCACAGCACGGCTTCCATATCATCAAGGTGACTGAGAAGAAAGAAAAAGAATCTTACGAAAAAATGAAGGACGAGCTTGAGTATGAGTTGAAACTTGCTCAGCTAGACTCTAACAAGATTCAAGAGGTTCTAAAGCGTGAGCTTGATGCGGCTAATGTAAAAATCAAGGACAAAGACCTTAAAGGCGCTGCTGAATTCCCAGAAGCAGAAGCACAACCACAATAAGAAAAGCGGAAGCGACTTGTCCAGACCCGACAAGCGCTGCCCGCCTTTAAACGCCACGTCCTGTGGCTGGCGGGTCTAGCACATCGTGTGCCTCGGAGGCCCTGACAGTGAAGTCGTTCTTTGACTTCATTGGCAGGACCGAAGCGTCTCGAGGGTCTAGGCGCTGGAACTAGACAGTTATCAAAGTTGATATTATATAAATTCTGATATTATAGTAAAAAAACACTGGCTCCATTTTCTGGAGACCAGTGTTTTTTTATGCTTCCGCCGAATGTTCACGTCGTTCTTTTTCCCGCTCAAGACGCTTCATATAAAGCTCGCCTTCACGTTCTATGCTTTCCATTTCTTCTTTTCGTTCTTCTTTCCCTGTTTTCACTGCCATGAAGGCGCTGAATACGATCCCTGCTGCGACTGCTATTACCCAGATTGGAATTGACATTTTTTCATACCCTCCATTTAAAAGGTTGTCCAAATTGAACTCTTACAGTATTAATATGAAATTTAATCTTAAATATGCCTTAGGAGGTCAAAAAGATTAAAAACAAAAAGACCCCCTCCATAGAATTGGAGTGAGGCCATTTTTGCTTTTACTTATGGAATACAGGCTTGTAAAAGGACCGGTTATCAAGAGCGAATACTCTTTCAGAAAACTCGCCTGGCTTAACCCTGGCAAGCGCGCGATCTAGCATATTCATTTTTGCATCAAGATTATCGATGTAATGCAGAATTTCCGCCTCTTTGATCATTGGCGGTTTCGGGCTTCCCCACTCCGCTTTCCCGTGGTGGGACAATACCATATGCTGAAGAATGACTACTTCCTCACCGCTGATGCCTAGTTCATCGGCCGCCTTGCCTATTTCATTGACCATGATGGATATATGACCGAGCAAATTCCCTTCAACCGTGTAAGTTGTTGAAATCGGGCCGGATAGCTCAAAGACTTTTCCTAAATCATGAAGGATAACCCCAGCATACAAAAGATCCTTATCAAGGCTTGGATATAGCGTTGCGATTGATTTCGCAAGGTCCAACATGGAGACAACGTGATACGCAAGTCCTGAAACGAATTCGTGATGGTTCTTTGTTGCCGCAGGATATTCCATAAATGCATTCATATGCTTTTTCAAAAGGTGTCTCGTGACCCTCTGGATATTAGGGTTTTTCATTTCAAAAATGTATTGGGTGAGCTTGCTGCTCATTTCATCCTGGCTGACAGGGGCTGTCTCAAGAAAATCAGATAGTTTGACAGAGTCAGCTGTCGAAGCTGGTCTGATTTGCCTGATCTTCAACTGGTTTCGTCCACGGTAATTCTGGATATCTCCCAGGACTTTTACAATGCTTTCAGCACTGTAAGTACTTTCATCTTCATCGGAAACATCCCAAAGCTTTGCTTCGATTTCCCCGCTCTGGTCCTGGAGGATGAGTGTCAAAAACGGCTTCCCATTGCTGGCAATCCCTTTTGACGAATGCTTGATCAATAAAAATAATTCTACCTGGTCCCCTGTTTCGTGATTCAAAATTCCTTTATTCATAGTTAACCGCCCTCTCCTCTCTGCAACAGTATAACATACAGAGTCTATTGTCTCTGGTTCTACTAGCATGGCATTTTTAAACTATATTTGCACTTTTTTCTTGCAGATTAAGAATTTCCTTTTCCGTAAAGTAGTCCAGCAGATGACGATGGCATGTAAAAATGAGAATCTGATTGTTGTTGCTCATTTCCCTTAGCAGCTTAATAATCCGGGCAGTCCTGTTATGATCAAAATTGACAAAACTGTCATCGATGATAATCGGGAATGGATAACGGTCATAATGTCCGGCTGCAAGTGCCAGCCTGATGGATACATAGACTTGTTCTGCAGTTGCCTGGCTAAGTTCATTCGCTTCAAATAACATATGATCATTTCTTTCAATCAGAAAACCGCTTCCTGAAAGTTGAGGAATGATTTTCACATAACTTCCATCAGTCAAAATCGACAGAAAGTTCTCAGCTTTGGCAAGCATTCTCGGTAAGCGCTCATCCTTATAACGGTCTATTGTCCTCGAAAGCAAATCCTTGGCAACCGCAAACTTTGCCCAATCCTTTGCATCTTCCGCAAACTCATGCTGAAGCTGCTTATATTTATGGAGCAATTCACTGTATATGCCGCCTTCTTCAAGTACCTTCATCTTATGCTTTACATCTGCGATTACATCAAACTGTGTGGTTAACTCCCTCTTGCACTTTTCTAGCCTCATTTCATTTTCCTCGATTTGTTCCCCAAGCGAAATTCCTGTTAGAATCTTATCTCGATCCTCATCGGTCAATCCAGATGCAAGCAACTGATAATTTATATCCTCCTGCCTTGCACTCAAGTTTTTCACCAATGCAGCATCCTTCGCTTTCTGCCTGAATTCATCCTCATCTTCTGCTCTGGACAGAGCGAGTAACCCTTCCTTTTCTTGACTGATCACTAATTCTTCCTTCTGAAGTGATGAATGTTCTTCTTCAATTTCATCTAGTTTCACGGTCAATTCGTGATACCTCGCCCCCTGGTCAATTGCCTCACGCAATGTCCGCTTCAGCAGACTAGCTGCCTCCACCGGAGCAAGATTGCTATTATGAAGAAATCGTTCAGCAAGGATTTTCAGGCTATCTTCCATTTCCATTAAAGATTCTGTTACTTTCTTTAAGCTTTCTCTTATTCTCTTCCTCTCACGGAAGTATTGCTTCTGGGTATCGATTAATTGATAGGCATCCATCACCTTGATCGTGCCAGCAGTTTCCGTTAGACAGAACTGCTTCAGTAATTCTACCCTTTTCCGCTTTATACCAGCTACATCTGCTTCCCATGCTTCAAATTGCTGGACAACTTTTTCAAAACGATCATGCTGCTGCTCGATTTTGATGAGCAGTTCACGATGGCGCAGTCTCGCCTCCTCGTCCCTGGCAAGCAGATTTTTGATTGTAAAAGCACTGCCTTCCGGCTGGCTGCCTAACGCATCTTTTAGCTCTCTTTCTCGCTCCTGCAACTTGGATAGGATTTGGTCCTCCACTGGCATTTTCTCATTTGACTTATAGCGCGCAGCCAACAAAAACAACAAACCTGCTATCCCGATTCCAGCTAGTAACCATGTGCCATTTGTGATTCCCCAAAGAAACACAATGAGAAAAATACCTCCGAGAAGTAGTAACTGATTATACTCTTTCTTTTGTTGTTTGTTCCTTCTGTTTTTTTCACTTTCTTCCCTGGATTTGACCGCTTCAATCTGGTCTGCCACATAATTTAATTCGGACTGGATTCTATCTTTATTCTCCAGGAGATCCATTTCGTTCACTAATTGATTCCGCTTTCCTTCATCAAGAAGTTCACCTTTTGCACCTTCAGCCCTTGCCTCAAGTTCTGCTAGTGCCTTTTTCTCCTCTTCAAAGTCAGCCTCCAACTCCAGCTTTTTATCCTTTAATCTTTGCTCTGTCTGCTGGATGTTTTCGGCCTCTTCCTTAATAAAAATACTTGTGTTGATTTCATGGATATTTTCTTCATTGAAGTCTGTATGAAGCTTGTCATTTAGCTGACTTATTTCTTCTGTTATTTCCACCAGTTTGGATTCAAGAAGTCTTTTTTCCTGCTTCAGTTGGTCATATAAAGGCAGATTCTCAATTCTGGCTTCAATTTCAGTTTCCATTCCGAGTAATTCGGAATTTGGCCTGTTTTTCTCCAATTCTTTCAGGAGGTGTTCCTTCTTTTCTTTTAACCTTAATAATCTTGCCTGTATTACTTTAAGCTGCTCGTCCAATTTTTCAAGAAGGTTCAGACCATCTTCCGGAAAAAATCCCGGATCATGCTCACGGATTTTGCTCTCTACCGTTGCGGCTTCTATGACAAGCTTTTCATTTCGCTTGTACTCACGAAGCTTAAACCCTTTTTGCTCCAGCATTGCAATTTCGTTCTGCAACTGAGCAATTTTCTTGCTCAATCCATCTTTCGTACTCATCAGCTCCGAATATTTTTCGTTCTGCTGTTCTGCAATTTTCAATGAGGTTTGAACTTCCTTCAACTCTTTCAATTTCTCATTCAATAACGGCCTCTTCCCACTTGGCTTGAAACGCTGCTCCATTTCCTTTGTCAGGAAACTCTCCGTATTAAAGAGCTTATCTGTACCAAGCGTTCCGGCAGAGAACAAGTACCTGCCAAGCTCTTCTCCCTTCATTGCATGGATATTTTGCAACCCATGGACGTTGAATGAATAAATAGCCTGGAAAATGCTTTTATCCATTCTTTTCAAGAGATCCTTAAGTAACTCTTCTCCGCCAATCGTCCCGTCCTCAAGAGATACAGTCACATCACCGGTGGACTTGCCTTTCACTCTCTCAATGACAGCCACTCCACTGTCAGGAAAAAAAGCTTTGATTTTGCCGCCATACTTTGAATTATTCTTTGGCTCATAGCGGATTTCTGCACTTTGCTTAGCCGGAAAACCGAACAGAATACTGTGGATGAATGACATGATGGTCGACTTCCCAGCTTCGTTTTCGCCATAGAAAATCTGCAATTGACCTACAGAGCCAATCACATAATCCTCGAGCTTGCCATAACCGTATACATGCAGTTCAATGAGTTTCATCATGCGGCCTCCTTTCATTAATTTTTCAGCAGAAGCTTAAGCAGAATCCTTTCGGCATCCTCTACCAGCTGTTCTTTTTCACTTTCCGACAGCAGCCCTAGATGCCTTCTAGCCTGGCTGTGCTGGAATAATAGGGACAGTGAGTCTTTGATATCATCGTATTGCTCAATAGAATTGAATAACTCTTCATAAAAATCGCTTTGCTTAATCAATTCAGCTCGGTCGACAGCAATGTTTTCAGTAAATTTGAGGCTGTGCACCCAGACAAAAGACTCCTCATCCTTTTCAGCTTCCTGCAGAAGTTCAAGGAGTTCACCACTGGCTACTTTTTCAATCACATCTGTCTGACCCGAATCCAGGTTATCAATCCGGACATCCAGCAGGACCCCTTTTCCTTCCCTTCTTTTGCCATCAATGACGGCCAGGCATTTTTCATAAGTGGCATTGAAGCTTAACGAATCCTTCGCGTCAATAACTGTTTCATCCCATATCACATCAGCTGTTTCAATAAAAGAAACCTCTGATCCTGCTTCTGTCAACTTAACAATATACACCCCTTTTTCGCCGAGTTCCTTCCTGTTTCGTCCCTGGGGATTGCCAGGATAGACAACATAAGGCTGCTGTGATAAAAACTCCCTCTTATGAATGTGGCCAAGTGCCCAATAATCATAGTCTTTATCAATAAGCTCAGATAACCTGAAAGGCGCGTATTTCCCATGATCACTCACTCCCTCAAAATGGCCATGAAGCAAACCAACGTGAAAATCCGCACCTTCAATCTTTTTATACTTCTCAATCCATCGCTCCATTACATGCCGCTCAGGATAGCTGAAACCGTACAAATGGACAAGAGTGCCATCATGTTTCCTAAAATCAGCCTTTTCCACCTGATCTGAGAAAATGTGAACATTATCCGGAAAATCAATCGTCACAGATTTTGCACCAAGATGGTCATGGTTTCCGTGAATACCATATACCTTAATCCCTTTGTCAGCGAGCCTCCCCATTTCATTACGAAGAACAGCCTGAGCCCGGATGCTCCGGTCCTCAGCATCGTATAGATCACCTGCAATGACGACAAAATCAACTTCATGTTTGATCGCAGCATCCGTGAGATTTTTCAAGGCTGTAAAAGTACTCTCCTGCAACCTGTGAAAAATGGCTTTTGGCAAATGCCTCAGGCCGACCATCGGACTATCAAGATGAAGGTCGGCAGTATGTAAAAACTTCACCTGTTTCATTTGGTTATTCCTTTCCCGTCCTATTTTCTTTTATTTTAACATGTTCAAAATACGAATGCACGTTCTGTCATCGTAATCAAAAAAACTGCAGTTCTCATCTGAACTGCAGTTCCAATTTATCCGAGATACATGGTTTCTACTACTGTTTCCCGCACTTTTCCTTCTGTCTTGCAAACATGATAAGCTTTTGCTTTGGACCTTGAGCTTACTGCCTTAACTAATTCCTCATCGATATAGTGCAATGCAGCTCCATCATCAGCGGCATATCCTCCTGGAATCCTTCCTGAACCTACAAGTCTTCTATAGGCAGGCCGCCGCTCCTCTTCGCCATCATAATGCGGGCAATTGCTCCCTTTTAGGAAGCCGAGGGTTTTTATGGGTTCAAGTCCGCTGCCAAAAGAATCTGTTACCCCTTCCTCAAACCAGCAAATCGAGCCTGCGCTAACTCCAGCCATTATTTTGCCCTGCTGCCAGGCTTTTCGGAGGACGATATCCAGTCCCCATTCCTTCCAAAGAGCTAGCAGGTTCTTTGTATTTCCTCCCCCAACATAAATAATATCCTTATCCATAACATATGCTTCTAAATCCCTTGTCGGCGGACTAAATAATGAAAGATGTGAAGGTGTACATTCATGTCTTTCAAAAGCTGTATAGAATCTCGTAATATAATTGTCAGCATCCCCGCTGGCAGTCGGCACGAAGCAAACCTTTGGCGTCTGCTTTTCCGACCGTCCCAGGATATATAAATCCAACAGCGGATTTTCCGGCTCCATTGAAAAACCCCCGCCGCCCATCGCAATAATCTGCCTCAACATGAACACACTCCTTCTATTAAAATGGTAATCTTGTGTCTGAAATTCTGGGTGCCACTTCATTTCGGGTAGATGCAACGTTGTCCTTAATAAATATTCCACTAAGCATTTCGAAATCCCTGTAAGAAAAGCGCAAGCGCCTTGATCAGCCCCGACAAGCGCTGGAGGGCCGACCAATGAAGTCGTTCTTTGACATCAATGGGCGGACCGAAATCGGAAAGTATAGCCGACTGCCCAGAAACGCAGAAACTGGAGACTTCGACAAAGAAGCGCTTTTTGCTTCTGCCGGCGAAGTTGAAGTTTCGGAGTTTCTAGGAGGCGACACTAGACAAGCGACTCGAGGGGCTAGGCGCTGGAGCTAGACAATTCTCGAAGTGAAAACTTATACTTAAATTCTAAAAAAAGCCGCAATCCGGGGATTGCGGCTTTTACCATTATTCGTTTTTCGTTAGCTGTAGTGCTTTTTTGATGTCCTTGAATGAATTTGATTTTCCGTACATCAGGACTCCACCTCGGTAGACTCTGGCACCAAATACAGCCAAGAAAGCAATTGTAGCAACAAGGATACCTATTGATAAGGCGACTTCCCAGAAAGGAATGTTCAGCATTCCTACACGCAGGAACATCAGCATCGGCGAAAAAAACGGAATGAAGGAAGTGTATTTTATAAACGGTGCTTCTGGCTGTCCCAGTCCAAACATCGCCATCATGAAACCAGCGACAACAAGCATCGTCATCGGTGTAATCATTTGCTGGACATCTTCAATCCTGCTGACGAGTGAGCCCAGGAATGCAGCCATAGTCGCGTACAGGAAGTACCCTAAAATGAAGAAAATTACTGCATATGCTATTGTGCTGCCTGCGATATTCCCAAAACCGAAGAACTCGAAAAATCCACCTTCCATATTATCGAGATTCTGTTTGACTGAGAAGTATCCGACAAGCAAGAAAACGGCAAGCTGAGTCAAGCTTAATAGCCCAATCCCGAGAATCTTCGCAAACATTTGCTTGATAGGGGATACACTGGAAATCATGATTTCCATTACTCTTGATGATTTTTCCGTCGCGACTTCCATAGCGATCATGTTGGCGTACATGATGACCGCAAAATAAATGATGAAAAGAAGAACATAGACCAATCCTCTTGCCTGATTCAGTTCCTCTTCCGTCTTGGCATCTTCTTCAAGAGCAGATTTTTCGAATTGAACTGGAGCATACAGTTTTTCCAGTTCCTCCGGAGCGATATTGATTTGTGTAGATGCCATCGCCGTCTTAATCTGCTGTAATGCCGCCTGCAGGTCTCCAGGAATAGCAGAATCGGCAATGCTCATCGCTTTGTAGGAAGCTGCCGGTAGCTCTTCATTGTTCAAGCTTAATTGAAGTAATCCTTTATAATTTCCTTCCTCGACTGCTTTCCTGGCACTGTTTTCATTTCCATCATACTTTTCCAGGACAAGTTCTTCGTTGGTCATCTTCACTTGTTCATTCAGCGGCTCAAAAAGTTGGCCTGTCTCGTCAATGACAGCGATCTTATCTGCCTCTTCACCTTTATTGAAAAAGTCGATAATGTTTGACATATTTGTGAGCGCCAGCATAATCAATACGGTCAGGATCGTTGTAACTAAGAAGGATTTTGTTTTCAACTTACTCATGTATGTATGGATTAGGATGATAAAAAAATTATTCATATGAATCACCCACCTTTTCGATGAAAATATCATTTAGACTCGGTTCTTCAAGAACAAACTTGCGGATGAAGCCTTTGCCAACGATATTTTTTAAGATGTCTTCGGCAACTTGCTCACCCGAAATCTGAAGATGGATTCCCTCTGCCGTCATTTTTGCTTTTGACACACCAGGATACTCCTTTAGGAACGAAGTATCGAAATCCGCATGGATGACCAGATTCTTTTTACCAAAAGATCGTTTGATTTCTCTCAGTGACCCATGGACTACTGGACTTCCTTTGTGCATAATGCAAATATGCTCACACATTTCTTCCACGTGCTCCATCCGGTGGCTTGCAAATACGATAGTAGTACCCGCATTTTTGAGTTCGAGGACAGCTTCCTTTAATTGCTCCACATTCACCGGATCAAGTCCGCTGAAAGGCTCATCAAGGATCAACAGCCTTGGCTTATGGATGACGGCGGCAATGAACTGGATTTTTTGCTGGTTCCCCTTTGAAAGCTCTTCAACCTTTTTATCCGCATACTCTGGCACCTTGAAGCGATTAAGCCAGTAATCAAGCTCCTTGAGGGCGGCTTGTTTTTGCATCCCTCTTAACCTCGCAAGATAGACGATCTGCTCGCGGACCTTAAGCTTTGGATAAAGTCCCCTCTCCTCCGGCAGGTAACCGATAATACTGCTCGTTCCATAATTTATTGGCTTTCCATCCCAAGTAATCCCTCCGTCCGAGACATCAAGGAGACCAAGAATCATCCGGAAGGTCGTTGTCTTCCCGGCGCCATTTGCACCAAGGAATCCGAACATTTCTTTTTCTGGTATATTGAGTGAAAGCTGATTCACTGCTGTGAAATTCCCAAATCTCTTTGTAACTTTTTCAAGCTGTAAGACCATATTCATCGTCCTCCTTTTCCAATAAATTACTACGAATTTTATAGGGAAATAGTTTCATATTTTAAATATATTTTTTATTTTGCATATTTAAAAAAGTTATGCAAAAATAATAGTAACAGTCTGAATTTTACAAGAAAAGCGGAAGCGCCTTGGTTAGCCTTGACAAGCGCTGCCCGCCTAAAACGCCACATCGTGTGGCTGGCGGGTATGCACGTCCTGTGCCTCAGAGGGCCGCCCGGTGAAGTCGCTCTTTGACTTCATTGGGCGGACCGAACTCGAAAAGTATAGCCGACTGTCCAGAAACGCAGAAACTGGAGACACCGACAAAGAAGCGCTTTTTGCTTCTGCCGACGGAGTTGAAGTTTCGGAGTTTCTAGGAGGCGAAACTAGACAAGCGACTCGAAGGGCTAGGCGCTGAAGCTGGACAGTTCTCGAAGTTAATTATTTACTTATTAATCTTTAAAAAAGGGGAAGTTGTGATGGATACTTACAAACTAACAGCCTTTGAACCAAATGGGGAAAAACTGATTGACGAGTCATTTCAGGCCGGCAGTGATGATGAAGCAAAAGAAATTGGCACAAAAATGCTTGAAGACAAAAACCTTAGTGACAAGACGCACCGCTGTACCTCACCTAGAGGAAAATTGGTTCTTTTCCATCCATAAGAAAAAGCAAAGAGGTCAGTCCTCTTTGCTTTTTTGTTTATTTACCTTTGAATTGCGGCTTCCTCTTTTCAAGGAAAGCATTAATGCCCTCCTGATGGTCCTCTGTCTGGCGCATCTTAAATTGTCCGTATTTTTCCAATTCGAGAATTTTTAATAGATTAGGCCTGTTTTTCTCAGCTAGGATTTTCTTTGTTTTTATCATAGCCTGAACCGGTTTGTTCAGCCATTCTTGTAGCTTTCCTTCAATTGATTCTGCAAAATCTCCCGCTGGTACCTCGTCGATAAGTCCCAGTGTCAGGGCTTCATTGGCAGAAAGCGTCTTGCCTTCCCAGATCAGTTGCTTCGCCTTCGTTTCTCCAAGGCGCTCTTCCATGAAGAAGTGGCCTCCGCCATCTGGAATCAAGCCGATGCCAATGAAATTCATCGCAATCTTGCTAGAGGGCTCAGCGATTATGTAATCTGTCGCGAGCGCAAGGCTGAATCCCAGGCCTGCCGCAGCACCTGTAATTGCTGAGATTGTTACCTTTGGCATGCTGTACAGAGTCACGATCATATCGTGAATATCGTCCATCACATGGTAGAAATCGCTTTCATTTGTATTGGAAAGCATCGTTTTAATATCACCGCCGGCAGAGAAGGCCCGCCCAGCTCCTTTAATTACAACGATATCAACCTCATCTGAATTGCAGATTTCCTTCAGATTCATCGTGATTCCCTTAATCATTTCGACATCAAGGGCATTCAGTGCTTCAGGCCTGTTCAACTCGAGAGTTGCAACACGTCCATTAATGTTTAATTTTACAGTATCCGTTGAAAAATCAATCGCCACCATTCATCCCCTCCATTTATTCTTATATTTTTATTATATAGGGAGATGTTATATTTAAAAACCTTTTTCTTACTATTTAGATTTTTTAAAGAATGGACGATTTTTGATTTGGATAATTGTATGTTTTTTCCACTACGCGGAAT
Source organism: Bacillus sp. ISL-37 (assembly GCF_018613315.1). Taxonomy (GTDB): domain Bacteria; phylum Bacillota; class Bacilli; order Bacillales; family Cytobacillaceae; genus Mesobacillus. The sequence continues at coordinate 136,451 of NZ_JAGGQL010000016.1, forward strand.
TATGGTGGCTTTTCGCGGAATTACTTGTCCTTTTCGCGGAATTAGAAGCTGTTTTCGCGGAAATGCCGGCCATTTTCGCGGAATCACAAGTTTCTAGCAGGAAATTGCTGGCCCTTTATTGTGGAATAAAGCTTATTTCACAGCGAAAAGCTCCCGAGATTCATCTTCGGGAGCTTTTCACCATTAAATTGTAGCTTTATTAAACAAAGAATCGAGGATTTCGATCTTTTTACTGGCGTATTCTTCAAAGCTATCGTTATATGACTTTGGATCCTTTGGATTCGAAAATTGCGTGATGATACCTGTTTCGGGATCAATGAATTTGCTCGATGCGCCGCAGCCAAGGCCAATGATGGTTTGCTGCTCTTCCATGATGATGATATTGTACAGGCTCTCCTGTTCCGGGAAAGCGTAGCCAACATTCTCCAGGTTTCCAAGGATGTTCTTCTGTCTGTACAAATAGTATGGAACGTAGTCATGTTCCTTCGTCCATGATTCAGCCATGTTCATCATTTTTTCGATTTCATCGCGGCCAGCAACTTTATATTTTTGTTTATTCCTTGTCATTTCTGACGCTCTTTTAAATGAAAGAGTATGGACCGTCAAGGATTCTGGCATCAGTTTTTCTGTTTCCGCAAGGGTATGGGCAAATTCATTCGTTCCTTCCCCAGGGAGGCCTATGATCAAATCCATGTTAATGTTGTTCATGCCCATCTCGCGGGCCAGATGGAATTTTTCAATCGTTTCTTCCACTGTATGATGACGGCCAATTGCCTTCAAGGTTTCCTGAATGTATGACTGCGGATTGATGCTGATCCGGTCGATATTCCACTTTTTCAACACTTCCAATTTTTCAGGTGTAATTGTGTCCGGTCGGCCTGCTTCGACGGTCACTTCCCTGATATTCTCAACATCCGGAAAGGACTGTTGAACCTCTTCATACAGCATATCCATTTCTTCAGCGGTAATCGAGGTCGGTGTGCCGCCTCCATAGTAAACTGTTGTAATCTTGATATCATTCTTCTTCAGCCAGTCGCCGATTTGGCGGATTTCGTAGTGAAGGCCGCCAAGGAAAGAATCCACCGACCCCTGTCGGCCGTTGATCGCATAAGCCGGGAAGGTGCAGTATGCACACTTCGTTGGGCAAAATGGGATGCCAATATAAATGCTTACACCATTTTTCAGATCATACAAGTCAGGCAGGACAGCAAGCTGGCGGTCAACAATTTGCTGCATGAGCTGTATTTTTTCATCTGATATCAAATACTGTTCCTTCAGTTCTTTATGAGCGATCTGCTGGTCCATACCTTCACGGAGCTTTTTATGCAAAAGCTTAGTAGGACGGACTCCGGTGAGAATGCCCCACTTCTGGATCATACCTGTCCAGTCCTGAAACACTTTTAAATAGGACCTGGAAATGACTGTTTTGAGCAATTTGAATTCTTCCTTTTCGCTCAAGCCAGCAGGAATTTCTTTGTTGGCTTCTGCTGTAAAACTCTCGCCATCTGCCGTCAAAGCTGCTTTTACGAAAAACTCCCCGTCGGCATTTTGAATATCGAAATCAATTACCGCATCAACTTCCTGATTCGTCTCGTTTAATCTGACTTCTGATTCTTCAAAGAATAAATTAGCGATTAACCCTAAAGGACGCTGTAATCTGTCATCTTGTATTCCATTTATATTAATTCTCATGAGATTCACCTTTTTCAATTAAACATGCTTCAATAAGTGTAATAGAAGTATGATTCAAAGGTCAAGACAGTGCAAAAGCTACCAGTTTTCGTTGTAAGTCGGATTGAGTATCAAAGACTACTGATTTATTTCACTTAAAAACCTCACATATTCCTGAATCCAGCACTTATATTCCTAAAAAGTTTCATATTTTCCTTAAACACCTTGATATATTCTCTAAATCCACAATATATTCCCAAACACAACAAAAGCATGCCTGCAATTCCAGGCATGCTTCTATTCTACATTTTTATTATATTCATTTTCTTCAGGAATTCAATTGGCTGCTGCTTGCGAAAATGTTCCTTGACCATATAGCTGACACCGTGCTGGTTGTTCGATCGGGTTACCCAATCCGAAGCCTTTTTTACTTCTACTGAAGCATTCCCCATGGCGACGCCAAGTCCGCAGGCTTCGATCATTTCAATGTCATCATGCCCATCGCCAATTGCGACCATTTCTTTCAACTGTATGCCCAGGTGTTCACCTAACTGGATCAGACCATTCAGTTTTGAGACACCTTCAGGCATAATATCCAGTCTGTAATCATTCAGCTTGGACAGGGACACTTCTGAGAACATCCCATTTATCGCCTGCTGCGCATCCTTCAAATCTTCTTCGTACTCGAAATAGACTTCGATTTTAGGAGGAGAGACTGGATCATTGACCAGGGTTTCACTGATAGAATCCGTAAATTGCTGTGAGTAAAAAATCGGATCGCCTGATGTGAACACGGTTTTCGCCAGCAGGTTATGGTTTAGTTTATACTTGTTTGCCAATGAAAACTTTTCATGCACAAGCCGGATTTGGCACGGAAAGCTTTCCAGGAATCTGACGAGTTGGAAGGTTACATCCTCTGGAATCCGTTTTTCAAAAACTGGGTCACTTCGAAGGTCATTAGAAATATACGATCCAAGGTGAGTTATAAGCAATGAATTTATTTTCAGCGCTTTAGCCACTTTTTTGGCAGATGGAAAGCTTCTTGAAGTTACTAGAGTCACGTAAACCCCTTTTTGCTGAACGTACTCAATCGCATCCCTCGTGGATTTATGGAGCCTTCCATTTGATTGGAGAATCGTGCCATCCACATTAAGCGCAAGAAGACGGTAAATCATATTTATGCCCCCATTTCTTCGGTGTTTTTGTCCTTATTTAACTTGTATGATAGAAAGCAAGAGAATAGAACATGGGCAGGATTTTGATTAGCTTCCTTGGGGGATCCAGTCGTCAGGGTAAATACGGGCAGTGTATTTTATAAGTCCTTCCTCCAAAAAGTGTCATAGATGACGGACAGTTTTTCCTCTTTTCCACTGTTTTGTGTCCGTCATAGCCTTGATGACGGACAGTTTTTTCTTTTTTCAGTTGATTTGTGTCCGTCATGGCCTTGATGACGGACAGTTTTTTCTTTTTTCCGTTGATTTGTGTCCGTCATGGCCTTGATAACGGACAGTTTTTCCTGTTTCCCTTTGATTTGTGTCCGTCATAGCCTTGATGACGGACAGTTTTTCCTGTTTCCCTTTGATTTGTGTCCGTCATGGCCTTGATAACGGACAGTTTTTCCACTCTTCCGCTGGTTTGTGTCCATCATAATCTTGATGTAGCACAAATCCCCCCTCTACTCCGAACAACAAAAAAACTCCCGCACATCGGCGGGAGTTCTGTCATTCTATTATTGCTGCTGGTTCGGATTTCCGTAAAGCTCTTCAAGAGGCTTCATGATGACCTGGTTAAGTTCGCCAATAACCATGCTCATTCTTTGCTCTGCTTCCATCAGCTTTGAGATTAACTCATGCTGTTGAACAAGTGCGACTGTCTTTTGCGCCTGCTCTACTTCTTCCTGGGTAATTTCCTGCCCAGTCATTTGCTTTTCCTGAAGCTGCATCTGGATATTGCGGAAGCTTTCAAACATTCTTTTTGCTGATTCATCGCTGTTTACAGCATCATAAAGTTTTTTTAATTCTGTGTATTCCGCACTGTTCCTGATTGCTTTTTCCAATTCGTAGGCTGAATCGTAAAGATTTACTGCCATTTAAATCACTCCTTCTACGTTAAACGCTCCACACCACTATAACAAACTATGTTGCTGAATGGCAAAAGTTCGGATTATGCGCACTCCAACTCCTATTATGAAATCACCAATAACAACTACTATTCATAGGATGCAATATGTGTGTTTGCCTATTTTACAATAGGGTGATAAGAAAAGCGCAAGCGCCTTGGTCAGCCCCGATAAGCGCTGCCCGCCTAAAACGCCA
>NZ_JAGGQL010000017.1:0-37152 GCF_018613315.1 Bacillus sp. ISL-37
GGACGCCGCCGGGCACACGAAGAACAGCTGTAATGGCTGTTCTTTTTTTGTGTAGAAAAAGTTATTTCTTTCTCCAAAGCTACACTAATTATTCGATTTATCAAGATGGTTGATATCTTTGGAAAAGTGGTCGATATATTCATGGATTTGGTCGATATATTGGTAAATCCGCCGATATATTTAAAAATGTGGTCGATAAAATTGAAAAATCGCCAATAAACCGACAATTGATACTGATAGACCACTTTCTCGGCCCCTTTCATGTACAAATCATCTCAATTTATCATGAACTACCCCAAAAAGTGGTCCCAATCTTATCCTCAATCTCCATCTAATGAAAAAAAACATGAGAGAACCCTTATTTTTCACCTCGCGACAGCTCAATCAAATAATAAACCAACCTAAATTGTTATAAGACATACAAGGAAACCGAAAGTCAATCATAAAATATAAAACAACTAAACTTTCTAAAATATTATTCGGAAAATTGTATACAAAAAAACGCTCCTGGCAACAATAGGTGTACGGAGGTGGAGAATTTGGGTTCGCTTTTAGCTAAAAATCAAATTGGGGAAACGTGTGTGATTTGCGAACAGACGAAAAGTGCTGGCATACACCTGTATACTTCTTTTATATGCACAGACTGTGAGAGCATCATGATCAAGACAGATACGAGTGATCCTAAATATAAATATTACGTAGAAAAGCTAAGGAAAGTAACGAAACCTGGCATTTACAGTTAAAAGCTCATTTTGGGCTTTTATTTTTTTTGCTAAAAAACAGTGTTAGAATAGATAGGTGTGAATTTATATATATAGGTGAGACTATGGATCAATCCAAAACACCCTTGTACTCTCAATTGGTTAGGCATATAAACGGAAGCCCTCTATCGTTTCATGTACCAGGTCACAAAAATGGGGCTTTTTTTCCAAGAGATGGACAGCCTTTTTTTAATCAAATTTTAAAATTGGATGCAACAGAAATAACGGGGTTGGACGACCTTCATTCACCAGAGGGAGTTATTTTTGAAGCTGAAGAATTACTTAGGGATTTATATAAAACCGATAAAAGCTTTTTTTTAATAAATGGATCAACTGTCGGGAATCTTGCGATGATCATGGCAGCGATTAATGAAGATGATCTGGTGCTTGTCCAGCGCAATTCTCATAAATCCATCATGAATGCTATAAGACTCGCAAAAGCTAAGCCTGTATTCATCAGTCCTGAATTCATCGGAGAATACGGAGTAGCTGCAGGGGTAAGTATTGAAGGAGTTAAATCAGCAATCAGTCAGTATCCGAATGCAAAGGCACTTATCCTAACGTACCCTAATTATTACGGACTGACATATGATCTTAAAGCCATTATAGATTTAAGTCATGAGTATGGCATTCCTGTATTGGTGGATGAGGCTCATGGAGTCCATTTTATCGCAGGGGATTATTTCCCCGCTTCTGCTGTTGAACTTGGGGCCGATATTGTCGTACAGTCTGCGCATAAGACATTGCCAGCCATGACAATGGGAGCTTTCCTTCATTATCAGACGGATCGTGTATCACTCAGCAAGCTTAAATTCTATTTGCAAGCTCTACAGTCAAGCAGTCCTTCGTATCCATTGATGGCTTCCCTTGATTTGGCACGCCTTTATCTGGGTACTTATAGCAAGGACGATATTTCATACCTCAAGGAGGAAATAGAGAAGTTCAAGAAAAACCTGCAGACATTAGGAGCTATTCGCATTTTGCAGCTTGATGACCCATTGAAGTTAACCATCCAGTCAAATGGTGCCTGGTCTGGTTTCGAGCTGCAATCAAAACTCGAATCGAAAGGGATCTTCACGGAGCTTGCAGACCCTTATAATGTTCTGCTCGTTCTTCCTTTATTGAAGGGTGGCATGAAGCATCGCTTGCAAGAAGCAGCTGAAAAGATTGCCGAGGTTGTAAGTGCTATGCCTGATGGAAAAAATAAACCTGAATCAAGGGTCGTTCATAAAACCATTTCAACTTTAGAAGTCAGTTATAAAGAAATGGAGCTGCAGGAGACTGAGTATGTCCTACTGAAGGACGCTACAGGTAGGGTAAGTGCGGAGCAAATCATTCCGTATCCGCCGGGAATTCCACTTTGTCTACCGGGGGAAGTTGTGACAAAAGATGATATTAATACGATTTTATTTTTAAAAGGAAAAGAAGCGAAAATCCAGGGCGGGGAATATTTGCATGCTGGTAAAATAAAAGTGTTTAAGAGTTGGAGGCTTTAAAATTGGAAAAAGGAATATTTATTACGATAGAAGGTCCGGATGGTTCTGGAAAGACAACAATCCTTCAAATGCTAACTCAAAATCTTGAAAGAGAAGGATACGCAGTGGTGGCCACACGTGAGCCTGGAGGGATTGAGATTGCCGAACAAATCAGGAAAGTTATCCTTGATCCGGGAAATACAGCGATGGACCCACGTACGGAAGCACTTTTATACGCCGCGGCGAGAAGGCAGCATCTTTCTGAAAAGGTGAAGCCTGCTTTAAAGGCAGGGAAAGTCGTTTTATGTGACCGTTTTGTTGATAGCTCCCTTGCCTACCAGGGACATGCTCGTGGCCTGGGTATTGATGAGGTCTACTCAATCAACGAATTTGCGATTGAAAATATGATGCCAGCGATGACTCTATACTTTGATGTTGCGCCGGAGATTGGGCTGGAAAGGATCAATAAAAACAAGGGACGCGAGGTCAATCGACTGGATATGGAGAAGCTGGAATTTCACCAAAAAGTCCGAGAAGGCTATATGATTATTGCCGAGAGGTTCCCTGACAGGATTGCCAAAATCGATGCTTCAAAGGAATTAGATGCAGTGTATAAACAAGCTGAAGCTAAAATTAAAGAGCTACTGAATAGTTAATATCCAGAACAACAAGCCTTGGTTTCGATCAGGCTTGTTTTTTACATGGGAATTTTCCAGTTTGCGAATATGAAAATGGATTAAGCGAGTGAACAAGGTAAGTTACGGATAAAAGATTATTTTCACGAATAAAGCACTAGAATTTGCAAATAAAACCACTGGATATACAGATAAGTGAATTTTGGCTGGAAGGCAATGGAATTTTACGTTTATATCATGTCTTGTCACATGAATCCTGTTATAATAAACATACAAATGTAACGGAGTGAAAAAACACTTTTTCGTCTGGGTTGTTGCTTTTTTGAACCAAATTGCATTTTGGCCATGAAAGCGTAACGCCTGCGAATTAACCTAGGGGGATAAGGAATGAAGTTAATTTTAGCTGTGGTCCAGGACCAGGATAGCAACCGTCTGTCCAATGCATTAGTAGATCATAATTTCCGTGCAACAAAGATGGCTAGTACTGGGGGATTCCTGAAGTCAGGAAACACCACTTTTATCATAGGAACTGAAGACATCAGGGTAGAAAAGGCATTGGAAGTCATCAGGGATAACTGTAAATCTCGTGACCAGCTTGTAGCACCTGTTTCGCCGATGGGAGGGAATGCGGATTCATATGTTCCATACCCGGTTGAAGTCGAGGTTGGCGGAGCGACTGTATTCGTATTGCCTGTTGAGCAGTTTCATCAATTTTAACGGGAAGTACCCGGAGGTTTAGCAAGAGATGAAGATTAATCAGGATATGCGCCTTAACATAGATAAAGTCCGCCAGGATCAAAAGCAACAGCCTGGGGGCGGAATCAAGTTCAATGAACTTGTGCAGAAACAGGAACATAAAATGCAGTTTGGACAGCTGCAGCAATTAATGAAAGAAGTCGAGTCTGCTGGTGAGAGGCTTGCCCGGTCTAGGACGTTCAAGGACCTGGCCAAGTTCAAGACACTGGTTAAGCAATTCGTAAAAGAAACAGTCAACTTTGGAATGGAGCTAAAGCACTCGCATAGCTGGAACCAATATGGCGAAGGCAGGTCACTGAAGCTTGTAGAAACAATTGATGAAAAGCTCGTGGAGTTGACAGAAGAGTTGATGGATAATAAAGATGGACAGATTGATATTCTCGGCAGAGTCGGGGAAATCAAAGGACTGTTGATCAATTTATATACGTAAGTGAGTGATCGCATTGGCAAAGACGTGGGACGAGCTGGGGAGACTTCAGCCGAATGTTTTGAAAATGATTAAAAACAGCATCCTGAAAAATCGAATAGCCCATGCGTATTTATTTGAAGGAATGAGGGGTACTGGCAAAAAGGAGATTAGTATTCTTCTTGCCAAGAGCATCAATTGCCAGGCTCCGGTCGATGGCTATAAGCCTTGTGAAACCTGCTTGAACTGCAAAAGGATCAACCATGGCAACCATCCGGATATCCATCTTGTCGAGCCGGATGGCCTGTCGATCAAGAAAGGGCAGATCCATCAGCTCCAGGGGGAGTTTTCAAAAACAGGTGTAGAGTCAAAGAATAAGCTTTACACGATTGTGCATGCCGATCGGATGACGACAAATGCGGCGAACAGTCTGCTGAAATTCCTTGAGGAACCGCATGCGGGAACTGTTGCCGTATTGATCACTGAGCAGGCACAGCAAATGCTGCCGACGATTTTATCGAGATGCCAATTGATCAATTTCACTCCGTTATCTCCTAAAAATATGGCAGAACAACTGATAGCCAATGGGATACAGCCGCACATGGCACCGCTATTGGCTCAGCTAACCAATAATTTGGAAGAAGCTTTAGAGATAAGTAATGATGATTGGTTTGCACAAGCACAAAAAATAGTGTTAAAATTATATGAAGTGCTGAAAAAGAATTCACTTGAAGCTATGGTCGCGCTTCAAGAGAACTGGTTTATGCACTTTAAAGAGAAAGAACAAATCGATCGTGGTTTGGATTTATTACTTCTTATTTTTAAGGATTTATTATACATTCAGCTTGGCAAGAAAGACCAGGTTGTTTATCTAAACGAAAGCTCACGTTTAGAACAATTTGCACTACAGACATCCGGACGGCGTCTTACCGAACAAATGGCAGCCATTCTGGAGGCGAAGAGGAAGCTGCATGCCAATATGAATCCCCAGCTGCTAATGGAAGAGCTGGTGTTAAAATTGCAGGAGGGATCTACACTTGTATGATGTAGTAGGTGTCCGCTTCAAGAAAGCGGGGAAGATTTATTATTTTGATCCCGGCGATCTCTCAATTCAAAAGGACGAATTCATCATTGTCGAAACTGTAAGGGGCGTTGAGTACGGAAGAGTGGTTACTCCCCGTAAGCAGGTCGGCGAGAAGGATGTTGTCCTGCCTCTGAAAAAGGTAGTCAGAATTGCAGATCAGAAGGATCGTCTTATTGTCGAGGAAAACAAAACAGCTGCAAAGGAAGCGTACGATGTTTGCAGTGATAAAGTGAATGAACATCAGCTTGATATGAAGCTTGTTGATGTTGAATATACATTTGACCGCAATAAAGTCATTTTCTACTTCACGGCTGATGGCCGCGTCGATTTCCGGGAATTGGTCAAGGACTTGGCCTCGATTTTTCGGACAAGGATTGAACTGCGCCAAATTGGTGTCAGGGATGAAGCGAAAATGCTTGGCGGGATAGGACCATGCGGCAGAATGCTTTGCTGTTCAACGTTCCTAGGGGACTTTGATCCAGTTTCAATCAAGATGGCCAAGGATCAAAACCTCTCGCTTAACCCAACGAAAATTTCCGGCCTTTGCGGCAGGCTCATGTGCTGTTTGAAATATGAGAACGACGAATATGAATCAGCGAAAGAGCAGCTGCCTGACCTGGGTGAAATGATTGTTACACCTGATGGTACCGGTAAGGTTGTCGGGTTGAACATCCTGGAACGAGTCATGAAAGTCGATATACCTGGCCAGGAACGTGTGCTGGAATATACACTTGAGGAAATACAGGAAGCAGGAGCTGTATCGTTGCAATCATCCACAGATTAATGAGGTGGAACAGGTGGATAAAAAAGATATCTTTGACTCAGTAAGTAATATGGAATCGCAGATTGGTGATTTATACCGTCAGCTTGGTGAGTTAAAACAGCATTTGGCAGAAGTTCTGGAAGAGAATAATGCATTAAAGCTGGAAAATGAGCATATAAGACGCCGTCTGGATCAAACCATAGGTAAAAAAGATCCAACCATTAAGAAAAGCGATAAGGAAAACAGCAATCAGGCCCAGGGTGATAAAAACGTAGTCGACATCGGTGAAGGCTACGATAACCTTGCCCGTCTGTACCAGGAAGGCTTCCATATCTGCAACCTGCATTTCGGAAGCCCACGCAAAGAAGATTGTCTGTTCTGTCTATCCTTTCTTAATAAAAAATAATTGGCAGCCTTCCTTAATAGGGAAGGCTATTTTTATAATGCTCTTTTCTTAAACTGATCAGCATTTACATACTATTTACACCTGCTCGATTTGGACGCATCTTCGAAAAGAGCCCACTAAGAATGCTGATATCTATATATGACCGAAAAGGAACAACCAATGCGAAACACCCTTTTATAATTAGAAATTTACAGGGTCATAACCTTTGAACATATGTGTATGGAGGAAATATCTAATGGTTAACTTACGGGAAGATGAACGATTGGATTATTTATTAGCAGAGGATTTAAGGATCATCCAGAGCCCGAATGTATTTTCATTTTCGCTGGATGCTGTCCTGCTTGCGAGGTTTGTCTGGGTGCCGATCCAAAAAGGCAGGATTGTCGACCTTTGCAGCGGCAATGGTGTGATTCCATTATTTTTAAGCGCGAGGACAAAGGGAAGTATTACGGGTGTGGAAATTCAGGAGCGGCTGTACGATATGGCTGTCCGCAGTATTGATTATAATAATCTTGAAGATCGATTACATATGATTCATGGTGATCTAAAGGATGCGCCCAAAGAGCTTGGCTACGAGAAGTATGATGTCGTAACATGCAATCCTCCTTATTTTCCTACACCTTCGAAGGAAGAAATTAATCTGAATGAACATTTGGCCATTGCGCGCCACGAGATACTCTGCACACTTGAGGATGCGATTAAATCATCGAGCCAGCTTGTAAAGCAGGGTGGGAAGGTTGCCTTTGTCCACCGTCCAGGCAGGTTGATCGATATCATCGAGATCATGAGAAAATACCGGCTTGAGCCTAAGCGAATCCAGTTTGTATATCCAAAGGCCGGGAAGGAAGCGAATACGCTTTTGGTAGAGGCGATTAAGGATGGAAGCCCTGATCTTAAAATTCTTGAGCCATTGACGGTGTATGATGAAAATAATGAGTATACTCCAGTTATTAAAGAGATGTTATATGGAAGCAAATAAGCGCATAGAAACGGGTGATATACATGCAACAACAGAAAAGCTTTGAACGGGAGCATGAAAAAGGGATTCTTTATCTTGTGCCAACTCCTATTGGGAACCTTGAGGACATGACATTCAGGGCGATCAGGATCATGAAGGAGGCCGATTTGATTGCGGCGGAGGATACGAGGAACACGAAAAAGCTATGTAATTATTTTGAAATTGAAACGCCAGTGACCAGCTATCATGAACATAACAAGGAAAGCAGCGGACATAAATTGATTGAAAAGATCAAGGAGGGAGCAAAAGTCGCGCTTGTCAGCGATGCCGGAATGCCGACCATCTCTGATCCAGGTACAGAACTGGTGGCCGAAGCAATCGCTGAGGGACTGACTGTCGTACCGCTTCCAGGGGCGAATGCTGCCTTGACAGCTTTGATTGCTTCTGGCATACTTCCTCAACCTTTCTATTATTATGGATTCCTCCAGAGAGGAAAAAAGGATAAGAAGAAGGAACTTGAGCTGCTGGTGAAGCAAACTGCAACGATTGTCCTTTATGAATCTCCCCACCGTTTGAAGGAAACGCTATCGGTGATGCTTGAAGGTCTCGGTGACCGCAAAATCGTCCTTTGCCGTGAACTGACGAAGAAATATGAGGAGTTCCTAAGGGGAACGATTTCTGAAGCATTGGCATGGGCAGAGGCAGAAGAAGTCCGAGGGGAATTTGTATTAATCATTGAAGGAGCTTCACCGGATTCCATTTTCGAAGAAGAGAACCATTGGTGGGAAAATTTAAGCCTGGATGAGCATGTCGAACATTATATTTCCAATGAACAAATGAACTCTAAGGAAGCAATCAAGCAAACAGCCAAAGATAGAGGTATGCAAAAGCGAGAGGTATACCAGGCGTATCATATTAAAGAATAGTGCAGAAACAGCACATATAAAAAAGGCCGTGGAATTTTCCACGGCCTTGAGTATTAGATTTATGCTTTTACAGGTTCGAAGTTTCCCTGGATTTCTTGAAGAAGCTGTTCAGCACCTTCACGGCTAAGGATCAGCTTGCCGCCTGCCAATGTGATGTTGTTGTCAGAAACTTCACCAGTGATGTGGCAAGTCATGTTTGGCTTGTACTTCTTAAGGATGATGCGATCATCATCAACATAAATTTCCAAAGCATCCTTTTCTGCGATGCCAAGAGTCCTTCTAAGTTCGATTGGAATTACCACACGGCCAAGCTCATCAACTTTACGTACGATACCAGTAGATTTCATAGTAAACTATCTCCTCTCATTTTCCCTTATATTAAGTTCGTCATTTTTCGACATTTTTCTCTTATTGGTTTTATAATACCAGCGATTCCAATAACCGTCAATTATTTTATTTTTCTTCTATTAACATATTTTAACACAACGAGAAAACCTTTTCATATCAAGGGTTATGAGTGAAAATAGCAAGAGGGTTCAAGGAATGGTGCGGTTTTCCTTAGTAGAGGATTTACAAAAATTATTATTGGGAGAATAGTAAATGGAGCACGATTCGACAAAATTCTACAAATTGATTCGACAAAATGTCACAAATTCGACAAACTCTTGATGGCATGTACTTTATTTTGTACACAGGTATATTCTCTTAATGGATTTGGTTATGATTTTATTATGTGATGATCCATCTTTTACTCTTTAAAAATCGGTTATTAAGCTCCTGCCAAAAAATAAGGCGGGGCTTTTTTGATAAGGCTCTTTTCTCAAACTTTGTTGCTATTTGACTAAAAAATAGGATTTAACGACCTATTTTTCTTCGTAAAGTTACTCTTTTGTGAGAAAAGAGCGTGCAAACTTAATACCGACCGGCAAAATGTCCTTATATTACGTTAAAATCGGCTTTAGGATTTTAACAACAATCTTTACGAAAACAGCCTTTGTTAAAGTTATATAAAGGCATAGTCCACATTAAATTCTCTACTGACAAAATTCGTAAACTATATAGGGAGAATGTCCGTAGTGGAAGATTTTTTTTATAAATAATTATGATTTTCCTAATTGAGTAAAATGAGATTGTCGAAACCATTAATAATGGGCCTTTGTTTTACATTAAGCTGTTTTCGCACTAAGTGTTGCTTTTCGAACACATACAGTTATCCGCATTCTTAGAGGTTTCGGGCTCTTTTCGATGATGCTTCCGGATCAAATTTGCGTCAATCATCGTAAAAACCCAGAAGCCGGTTTTTACTTTGGGTGTAAAAGCAACAAAGTTTACGAAAAGAACGTACATTAAAGTGTTATGAATCCTAGGGCGTTAGCTGGTATAATAACTACTATTAGAATGAACTAGCAGTTTTAGTTAAGGAGGATCTTCATGGAAGAGAAACTGAAAACCTTTTATCTTACAACCCCGATTTATTATCCGAGCGGCAATTTACATATTGGCCATGCTTATACGACAGTAGCTGGTGATGCAATGGCTCGCTATAAGAGACTGCGCGGCTATGATGTCATGTACTTGACAGGCACGGATGAGCACGGTCAAAAAATCCAGCGTAATGCTGAGGCGAAGGGCATCACTCCGCAGCAATATGTAGATGAAATCGTTGAAGGGATCCAGGAGCTTTGGGGCAAGCTGGATATTTCCTACAATGATTTTATCCGTACAACACAGGATCGCCACAAGCAGATTGTCGAGAAAATTTTCGCTCAGCTCCTTGAGCAAGGTGATATCTATCTTGATCAATATGAGGGCTGGTACTGTACTCCATGTGAATCATTCTACACAGACAGACAGCTTGAAGATGGCAACTGCCCGGATTGCGGCCGTCCTGTTGAAAAAGTTAAAGAAGAGTCATACTTCTTCAAAATGAGTAAATACGCAGACAGGCTGCTGAAATATTATGAAGAGAATCCGGACTTCATCCAGCCAGAATCTCGTAAAAATGAAATGATCAATAACTTCATTAAACCTGGACTTGAGGATCTGGCTGTATCCCGGACAACATTTGATTGGGGTGTAAAGGTTCCTGGTGATCCGAAGCACGTCATTTATGTATGGATCGATGCATTGTCGAACTATATCACGGCTCTTGGCTATGGAACGGATGATGATTCCAAGTACTTGAATTACTGGCCTGCGGATGTCCATCTTGTCGGTAAAGAAATCGTCCGCTTCCATACAATTTATTGGCCAATCATGCTGATGGCCCTTGACCTTCCTCTTCCTAAAAAGGTTTTCGCCCATGGCTGGCTTTTGATGAAGGACGGAAAAATGTCGAAATCCAAGGGGAACGTAGTCGATCCAGTTACACTGATTGACCGCTATGGTCTTGATGCGCTTCGCTACTACCTGCTGCGTGAGGTTCCATTTGGTTCTGATGGTGTGTTCACTCCTGAAGGATTTGTTGAAAGGATCAACTTTGACCTTGCGAATGACCTTGGAAACCTGTTGAACAGAACGGTAGCGATGATCAATAAGTATTTTGATGGAAAAATCCCTGCTTACAATGGTTCCGAAGGGGAATTTGAGAAGCAGCTGCTTGAAGTGAACAAGGAAACAGTTCAGAAGTACGAAGAAGCAATGGAGAAAATGGAGTTTTCCGTGGCCCTTACTTCTGTGTGGCAATTGGTCAGCCGCTGCAATAAGTTCATCGATGAAACACAGCCTTGGGTGCTGGCGAAGGATGAAGAAAAGAAAGCGGCCCTCGCGGATGTGATGGTCCATCTTGCTGAATCATTGAGAAGAGTCGCTGTCCTGCTGAAGCCATTCCTGACAAGAACTCCTGATAAAATCTTTGCTCAGCTGAATGTTGGTTCCGAAGCACTTCAAACATGGGAAAGCCTCGAGGAATTTGGCCAGATTCCTGCTGGTACAAAGGTTGTTCAAGGAGAGCCGATCTTCCCACGCCTTGAATTGAAGGAAGAAGTTGAGTTCATCAAGGAAAAAATGCAAGGATCTGCCCCGGCAGCGCCTGTAGAAGATGAAAAGCCTGAACCTCAGGATGAAATCACGATTGATGACTTCATGAAAGTAGAGCTTCGTGTAGCGAAAGTCATCCATGCAGAACCAGTCAAAAAGGCTGATAAGCTTCTGAAGCTTCAATTGGATCTTGGTTATGAAAAGCGCCAGGTTGTTTCTGGCATCGCGAAGTACTATAAACCGGAAGATCTTGTCGGCAAAAAGGTGATTTGCGTGACGAACCTCAAGCCGGTCAAACTTCGCGGGGAGCTTTCCGAGGGAATGATCCTTGCAGGGGAAAAAGACGGTGTCATGTCACTGGCAACAGTTGACGACGCACTTTCTGTTGGCGCTAAAGTTAAATAAATTCAAAATGAAAACCTGGAAATGTTTCATGTGTAACATTTTCAGGTTTTTTGTGTTAAAAAAGCAATTTTTCTTAAAGAGTGATTTATGATAGTAAGAGAGTTAGATAGCAAGCACTCCCGACGATTGTCGGGTTTTTATGAAAACAGTTGCAAAAATTTGACCTTTACAATGAAAAAAAGTTATGATATCGACACATCTTTATCACAATAATAAGGACATCGCAGTAATTCTATTCAACCTTTTGTCAGGTATGGTTAGAATGAAACTGCAGGGCAATGCTGCAAAGGAGTTTTGACATGCTTTTTGATACACACGTGCACTTAAACGCAGAACAATTCAATGAGGATCTCCAGGAGGTCATTGACCGCGCAATTGCTGAAGGTGTTACGAATATGGTGGTTGTCGGGTTCGATGAAATAACGATTAAAAAAGCACTAGAGCTCGCCGAAAGCTATGACTTTCTTTATGCGAGTGTAGGGTGGCATCCAGTCGATGCAATCGATATGACCCAGGATCATCTGGATTGGCTGAAAGAATTGGCAGGCAATCCGAAGGTCGTGGCACTTGGGGAAATGGGTCTTGATTATTATTGGGACAAGTCACCGAAGGAAATCCAGAAAGAGGTCTTCCGCAAACAAATCAGACTGGCAAAAGAAGTGCAACTTCCTATTATCATACATAATCGTGATGCAACAGCAGACATAGTAGAGATTTTAAAGGAAGAGAATGCCGGGGAAGTGGGCGGAATCATGCACTGTTTCAGCGGCAGCGTGGAAACCGCTCTTGAATGCATTGAAATGAATTTCTTAATTTCGCTTGGCGGGCCTGTTACCTTTAAAAATGCAAAAAAACCGAAGGAAGTGGCGGTGGAAATCCCATTAGACCGTCTATTGGTCGAAACAGACTGCCCATACCTGACTCCGCATCCATATCGCGGAAAAAGAAATGAACCAGCCTATGTAAAATTGGTAGCCGAACAAATTGCAGAACTGAAAGGGTTAACTCTTGAGGAAGTGGCAGAAGAAACAGCCAAAAATGCAAAAAAATTATTCGGCATAAAGTGATAAGGAATGTTGTCGATTTTTCAACAAGGTTGTCCAAACTTTTTATGTTTCTAAGAAGTTCTACATGTCTCACTTGCGACATAGGATAACCGTGTCGATAACTCTTGCTTTTCTTTTTATGGAGCATCTTGCATAATAGGGACTACGCTTGGCAAGGGTGTCTGGGTTGACAAGTCGGCAACAATATCTTTATAATCACTCCGAGAAGAGGAGGCGTTTTTCATCGTGATTAATAGTATGAAAAACCTGTTTTCCAAGACTTTGAGTAAGAAGAAACTAGTGATTTTTTCTGCTAGTTTCCTAGTTTTTGCTGCTGCTCTTGGGTTCTTCATGTACGAAGGGTCCAAAAATACAGTCGCATTGACGCTGGATGGCGAAGAAAGAGTCATTAAAACACACGCAAATACTATCCAAGATATATTTAATGATCTCAATATTTCATTGCGCTCAGAGGATTATTTATCGCTGGCGGCAAACACGGAGGTTAAAAACAACCTATCGATCGTGTGGAAGCCGGCAAGACAGGTAGAGCTAATACAAGATCAGGAAAAGAAAACGTATTGGACAGCAGCCGATACTGTAGAGGAATTCCTGAAAGAACAGAATATCGCTATAAATGAACACGACAAGTTAAACCAAAACCCAGACGCTAAACTAAAGCAAGATATGAAGATTGCCATTCAAAGAGCTTTCCCGCTCAAGGTTGTAGTAGGCGGAAAAGAGCAAGATGTTTGGTCGACTTCGACTACGGTCGCTGACTTTTTATCACAGCAAGGAATCACACTGAACGAAATGGACCGTGTTGAGCCTGCATTAAAGCAGAACGTCACTAAAGATGCCGTGATTAATGTCATTCGAGTTGAAAAAGTCACCGATGTAGTGGAAGAACCAATTAGCTATGCAGTCATTACGAAAAATGACAGCAAACTGGAAAAAGGGAAACAGAAAGTCGTAACAGAAGGCCAGGAAGGCTTGCTTTCAAAGGAATATGAAGTAATCCTTGAAAATGGCAAAGAAGTATCAAGAAAACTGGTCAGTGAAAAGAAATTGAAAGAAAAACAGGATAAAGTCGTGGCAATGGGAACGAAGGTCATCGTAGCTCAAGTATCACGTGGCTCAAGTGAACCTGCAGGGAAGGAATTTTATGTTTCTTCCACAGCGTATACCGCTAACTGTAACGGCTGCTCCGGCTACACGGCAACTGGTATCAATCTGAGGGCAAACCCTAACATTAAGGTCATTGCAGTAGATCCAAGAGTTATTCCTTTAGGAACAAAAGTATATGTTGAAGGATATGGCTATGCAATAGCTGCCGATAAAGGATCAGCTATCAAAGGCAATAAGATCGATGTCTTTTTCGCGTCAAAGTCGGATGCATACCGCTGGGGCCGAAAGAAAGTCAAAATCAAAATCCTAAATTAATTTCATGGATGCAGGGGAACCTTTCCTCTGCATTTTTGTTTTTTCATTTTACGTTTAAGGTATAATAAGAAAAGTGCAAGCGACTCGAGGGTCTAGGTGCTGGAGCTGAACACAAATTACATACCAAAGTTATAATTTAACTTAAGAAAAGCGTAATGTATTAAAAACTTTCACACCTATATAGACGATTATATTTCAAAAATGTTTCATTTATTTCAAAGAAAATGTTTTTCTTTGATAAATTTTTTATTCAACGAATCTAACGCTGTTTAAATAAATTGGCGTATGCATATTAACGGAGGAACCATGAAGTTAAAAGAAATCATTGTAGTTGAGGGTAAGGATGATACGACGGCGATTAAACGTGCTGTTGATGCGGATACAATTGAAACGAATGGGTCGGCGATTAATGCGGATACGATTGAACGGATTCGGAATGCCCACGAAAAGCGGGGAGTCATTGTTTTTACCGACCCTGATTTTCCAGGTGAAAAAATCCGTAAAACTATTTCAGAGCATGTTGCAGGGTGCAAACATGCTTTTATCCTAAAAGAGCTGGCCAAGCCTAAATCCGGGAGGGGCCTTGGTGTGGAACATGCATCTCCCGAGGTGATCCGTGAAGCGCTGAAGGATGCTCAGATAATGGACGCAGAGGCTGTTGAGGAGATTACCCAGGAAGACTTGATTGTTGCGGGTCTGATCGGCGGCCCAGGTTCCAGGGAGAGGCGTGAAAAGCTTGGCAGACTGCTGCGTATTGGTTATACAAATGGGAAACAGCTGCATAAGCGTCTAATGATGTTTCAGGTGAAAAGACAGGATTTCGCAGATGCGCTGGCAGAAATCCTTAAGGAGGAACAAAATGCATAAAGATATTGCGACCCCAATGAGAACGAAGGAAATACTGGATAAATACGGTTTTTCTTTTAAAAAGAGCCTTGGACAGAACTTTTTGATCGATACGAATATCCTGAACCGCATCGTCGACCATGCGGAGTTAACGGACCATAGCGGTGCGATAGAAATCGGCCCTGGAATTGGAGCGTTGACTGAGCAGTTGGCTAAAAGAGCGGAAAAAGTTGTTGCATTTGAAATCGATCAGCGTCTGCTGCCGATCTTGGAGGATACACTGTCCCCTTACCCAAACGTAAAAGTCATTCATAGTGATGTCTTGAAAGCAGATGTTCAAGCTGTGATGAAGCAGGAATTTGAAAAGCAAGACGATGTTATGGTAGTTGCCAACCTGCCATATTACGTAACAACACCTATCCTGATGAAGCTGCTTGAGGAAAGGCTGCCGATTAGAGGAATCGTCTGTATGCTTCAAAAGGAGGTTGGCGATAGAATCTCTGCCAAGCCCGGAACGAAGGAATATGGTTCGCTGTCAATTGCACTCCAGTATTATACAAAGGCTGAAACAGTGATGATTGTTCCTAAAACGGTGTTTATGCCACAGCCGAACGTAGATTCAGCCGTCATCAGATTGACATTGCATGATGAGCCGCCGGTGAAGTTGAAAGATGAAGATTTCTTCTTCCGCGTCACCAGGTCAAGTTTTGCCCAGCGAAGGAAAACAATCTTGAATAACCTGACAAGCCAGCTGCCGGATGGAAAGCAGAAAAAAGAAAATATACAAGCTGCACTCCAGCAGGCAGGAGTCGAAGAGTCGCGCAGGGGAGAAACCCTTTCGATAGAAGAATTCGCTCAATTGAGCAATGCGCTGTATCCATATTTCCACTAAAGTCCGGATATTTTTTCCGGGCTTTTTTTTACATTTAGGAAATGATACGGGGATTAAGGAATATAATTTATTTTTCAGGAATAAACCTTCACGTTTCAGCAATATATCATGGATTTAAGGAAAATATCATCCGATATCAAGAAATTAACCAGTAAAATCAAGAAAATCCTGCCCCATGAACCAGTATGGCAGCCCGCCAGAGTCCCAAAAAGCACATGTCTATGGGTATCTGCATATTTTATGTAAGAATACCACTTAGCGCAGCCTGTGTGCGGGGCAATTGGAGTGAGGATTATGAATATTAACCTCATGGATATCGTCGGCAGGGTTTCGCATCAATGCGATATTATGTTCCGGGTTATCGATATCAGAGAGAAACATGGCAAAAAAATCGCGATATTATACGGTGAGGATTTCCGATTGATTGCGGATGCGCCCTATGAAGATTTAATTAAAATAGATCCGAGTATGCGCATGAGGCTGACAAAGGAATTCCGCTCACTTGAAGAACAGTCATATAAGCTATTCAGGCAGGATGTGGATCTGTTACAGCAAAAACAGGAATATGAAACTACTGAGGGATACAGCAAGTCATATAACTACTTTCAGATGCCTGGGAAGGTGCTCCATATTGATGGAGATCCGAACTACTTAAAAAAGTGCCTGACACTATATGAGAAAGTAGGAGTCCCTGTTTATGGATTCCATTGCAATGAAAAAGAAATGCCGGATAAAGTCGGATCGCTGATTGATTACTATCGGCCCGATATATTGGTCATTACCGGGCACGATGCCTATTCCAAGTCCAAGGGAACGATGGACGACCTGAATGCATATCGTCATTCCAAGCATTTTGTCCAGGCCGTAAGAGAGGCCAGAAAGAAAGTTCCGCATCTGGACCAACTGGTCATATTTGCTGGAGCGTGCCAATCCCATTTTGAATCGTTGATCCACGCTGGAGCCAATTTTGCCAGTTCCCCGTCAAGAGTCAATATCCATGCTCTTGACCCAGTCTATATTGTTGCTAAAATCAGCTTTACGCCCTTCATGGAACGCATAAACGTATGGGATGTATTGCGAAATACATTAACGGGAGATAAGGGCCTTGGCGGTATAGAAACCAAGGGGGTATTAAGGACAGGAATGCCATATAATAAAAATTCGTCGGACTGAATAAAATACGGTCCGGCGTTTTTTTATTTTTTGGTACATATTTTAACGCATTAAAGGCTACTCTAAAATTGTTGAAATTTAGAAGAAAAAGAAGACCGAAATATATTGACTTTTAAATTTAAGTACTGTTATAATTTATGTTTTTGTTTGACTAATTAGTGTCATCGTGTTATACTTTACACAGTGAGGTGGACCGAATGCCAAAAACATTATCGGATATCAAAAAAGCGCTTGATTCAAACTTAGGAAAAAGACTCATGCTAAAGGCCAACGGAGGACGGAGAAAGACGATTGAACGTTCTGGCGTGTTAGCGGAAACTTATCCTTCTGTTTTCGTCATCGAGCTTGACCAGGATGAAAATGCTTTTGAACGTGTTTCGTACAGCTACGCAGATGTTTTAACTGAAACAGTGGAAATTACCTTCTTTGAAGATACAACAGGATCAATAGCTTTGAGCTAATTTTTTGGCTCAATGCAGTACAGGCAGTCAACTCTCGGGTTAGCTGCTTTTTATTTTGCCCAAATTTACTTAATAGAAGGATAAATAAGGAGCACATGAAAACCTCTTTTTTCAAAAATACTAAGGTAACCGTGGTGGTGAAAGGAGATGGTCGTAATGGGCAGAAGAAGAGGGATTATGTCTGAAAGGTTGAAGGAAGAGCTTGCGAAAGAACTTGGCTTCTATGATGTCGTCCAGAATGAAGGATGGGGCGGGATAAAGGCCAAGGACGCAGGTAACATGGTGAAGCGAGCGATTGAGCTGGCCGAACAGCAGCTTGCGAACCAGAACCGCTGACCCAGATGAAAATTCTTTAGAGACTGCCACACAGCTGCTTTTCGCAGTTGCCAATAAAATTCAGATCCATCGCGGTGCCGGGGCTATTGCTCCGGCTTTTTGCATGGATAGAAACCGAGGGCAACTTCCATGTATCCTTCTGCAATTCTAATTCTTTGTGAAATTACTGTATTCGCGATTACGCAAATGATAAAATAAAGGAATGTTTCTTGCAGAGGAGTCTTGCTTATTTTACTCAGAGAGTATGGTTTTAACTTAGAAAATTGTCCAGCTCCATCGACTCGAGGGGCTGACCAAGGCGCTTGCGCTTTTCTTTTCTTTTTGTGGTAAAATAGGACAAAATGTGGAATTCGTTAAAGTAGGTGGAGGTTGTGAAGGTTTTAGTGAAGGCGCCAGCAAAAATCAATTTGTCCCTTGATGTTTTGCACAAACGTCCGGACGGTTACCATGAGGTGGAAATGGTCATGACGACGATTGATTTGGCTGATCGCATTGAACTTAGTTTACTAGAAGAAGACAGGATTGTTATCCATTCCCATAATCGGTTTGTACCTGATGATCAGCGGAATCTTGCTTACCAGGCAGCGCATCTGTTGAAGGAGAGGTTCCAGGTTAAGCAAGGTGTGATTATCGGGATTGAGAAGACTATTCCGGTGGCAGCAGGGCTTGCTGGCGGCAGCAGTGATGCAGCGGCAACGTTAAGAGGCTTGAATAAGCTGTGGAAGCTTGGTCTGTCATTGGACGAGCTGGCTGTGCTCGGTGCTGAAATTGGCTCAGACGTTTCTTTCTGTGTTTACGGAGGAACTGCCCTTGCAACGGGCAGAGGGGAAATTATCGAACAACTGCCGGCACCGCCAACATGCTGGATTGTTTTGGCGAAGCCATTTATCGGTGTATCGACCGCAGAAGTATATCGCCGCCTTAATGTAGAGAAGGTTCAGCATCCGCCTACAAAGCAAATGATATCCGCGATTGAAAATGGAGATTTCAATGGAGTCTGCAACAGTGTCGGAAATGTTTTGGAAGATGTGACGCTTTCGCTTTATCCTGAGGTAGCGCAAATCAAAGACCAAATGAAGAGGTTTGGTGCTGACGCCGTTTTGATGAGCGGAAGCGGACCGACAGTATTTAGCCTTGTGGCTCATGATTCGCGGATGCATCGCATTTATAACGGCCTACGAGGGTTCTGTGACCAAGTATTTGCAGTGAGAATGCTTGGAGAGCGCCACACTCTTGATTAAATCCGTATAATGGTGGTATATTAACCTTAAATATTCGGATTTTGGAGGTTCTTGAATGAAATTTCGACGCAGCGAGCGTTTGATCGATATGACGACTTATTTACTGGAACATCCGCGCCAATTGGTACCGTTAACCTATTTTGCCGAGAAGTATGGTTCAGCAAAGTCCTCAATCAGTGAAGATCTCGGAATCATCAAAGAAACATTTGAACAGCGGGGAATCGGTGTCCTGCAGACCGTGCCAGGCGCAGCCGGCGGAGTCAAGTTCCACGTTCATGTCAGTGAGGAAAAAGCACGGAAGGCAATTGATGAACTGTGTACTATTATGGCAAGTCCTGACCGGTTGCTGCCAGGCGGCTACCTTTTCATGAACGATATCCTCGGCAATCCAGCGATTGTGCAGGAAGTGGGGAGGCTGCTCGCTTCTGCTTTTGCAGAAAAGGATATTGAGGTTGTCATGACCGTGGCGACAAAAGGAATACCAATTGCGTATGCAGTCGCAAGCCAATTGAATGTACCTGTTGTGATTGTCAGAAGGGATAGCAAAGTGACAGAAGGGTCGACGGTCAGTATCAACTACGTTTCAGGCTCATCAAAAAGAATCCAGACAATGGTGTTATCAAAGCGCAGCCTTGCAGAGGGATCAAAGGTACTGATTGTCGATGACTTCATGAAGGCGGGCGGTACCGTTAATGGCATGATTAACTTGCTTGAAGAGTTTAATGCGGAGTTAGCGGGTATAGCGGTTCTGGTTGAATCGGAGAATATTGAAGAAAGGCTTGTCGATGAATATCTTTCACTCGTCCGCCTTTCAGATGTAGACGTAAAAGAACGAAATATTACCGTGAGTGAAGGAAATTACTTCGCTCGCAGAGAATAGTTGTTCAAATAACAAATTGATGAGGTGACAATATGAATATTGTACAAACTTCAAACGCGCCTGCCGCAATCGGTCCATATTCGCAAGGTGTGGTTGTGAACAATCTTTTCTACAGCTCTGGCCAGATTCCTTTGACTCCAAAGGGTGTTATGGTAGAAGGGGATATCCAGGCACAGACTCATCAGGTATTCAAAAACTTGAAAGCTGTACTTGAGGCTGCGGGAGCATCACTTGAAACAGTCGTAAAAGCAACTGTCTTCATCAAAAATATGGATGAATTCGCTCAGTTGAATGAAGTATATGCAGAGTATTTCCATACACATAAACCAGCTCGCTCAACTGTAGAGGTAGCAAGACTGCCAAAGGACGCACTGGTGGAAATCGAAGTAGTAGCGCTCGTTAAATAACGGGCGTTTTTTTTATTGTTGAAAGAGCGAGATCAAACATTCGGAAGGTGCTGAATAAATCACAAGAAGGGGTAACATGTTCCCGTTGAAGAAGAAAACAAGGTCTGACGGTCACAAGCAGGTCCGACATGTGCCCGTGAAGGGAGAAAAAGTGGTCTGACGGTCACAAGAAGGCCTAGCATGTGCCCGTAGAAGAAGGAAAAAGTGGTCTGACGGTCACAAGAAGGTCCAATATGCACCCATTTAGGGAGAAAATCGGTTATAAGAAGTCGCATTATGTCCTCATCATGGGAGAAAGGCGGAAAAGCAGAACATAAAAAGTTTTTCCTGTATAAGATTTGAAGAAAGATTAAGAAATAAATAACTTTCTAGAAATTTTTTTCTATGCGTCAATAGCCAAAAAAGCCTATTTTATAGGTTTTTTAACCGTAAAAAGGCTTTCAAAATGGAAATGTTCATAAATTCGCCCTATTTTTTCAAAAAAATTTTCTTGTAAAAGAAGGAGATTTGATTTCAACGTGGAATTATTTAACTAGAATTTTATCTATTTGTAAAGGTGGTGAACAGAATGGAAGTAACTGACGTAAGATTACGCCGCGTTAATACAGATGGACGGATGAGAGCGATCGCTTCCATCACGCTTGACAACGAGTTTGTTGTCCATGATATCAGGGTGATTGATGGAAACAACGGCCTATTTGTTGCAATGCCAAGTAAACGCACTCCTGATGGCGAGTTCCGTGATATCGCGCATCCGATCAATTCGGGTACACGTGGAAAGATCCAGGATGCTGTATTGGCAGAGTACCACCGTTTAGGTGAATTAGAAGTTGAATTCGAAGAAGCTGGCGCTTCCTAGAATATATAAGTGTATAACATCAAGAGCCTGCTGCATAAGTTAGGCTCTTTTTTATTTCCCCGGTTCGTCCCCAATTAAACCTCTTTTAAGTATATCTTTTAAAATTTTTTATTGTTTTTTTATGAAATACTCCCCTACCTAAACTGACAAATAATTGTACTTGTTCTTCTATTCTTGAAATGGCCGGCTATTTAAGATATATTCGTAATGGATAAAAAGGTAAATTGGAGGCCTGCTAATGTCTAATCGTTATGCAATCATTTTAGCAGCCGGTCAGGGAACAAGAATGAAGTCCAAATTGTATAAGGTACTTCACCCTGTATGCGGCAAGCCAATGGTACAGCATGTAATTGACCAGGTGAAAAGTCTTAATATAAACGAAATCGTGACCATTGTCGGTCATGGAGCGGAAAAAGTGAAGGATCAGCTCGGTGAAGATAGCCAGTATGCCCTTCAGGCAGAACAGCTAGGAACTGCTCATGCTGTGCAGCAGGCAGGGGACATGCTTGCAGACAAAGAGGGAGTCACAATCGTTGTCTGTGGTGATACTCCGCTGATCAAGGATGAAACAATGGAAGCTCTTTTCAAGCATCATGAAGAGACAAACGCCAAAGCGACCATCCTGACTGCGAGAGCTGAGGATCCAACTGGATATGGCAGGATTGTCAGGAATGCGGAAGGTTTTGTTGAAAAAATCGTCGAGCATAAGGATGCCAGCGAGCAGGAAAGAAGCATCAATGAAATCAACACTGGTACATATTGTTTCGACAACAAAATGTTATTCGAGGCGATCCAGAATGTATCAAACGATAATGTCCAGGGAGAATACTATCTTCCAGATGTCATCGAAATCCTGAAAAACCAGGGCGAAATCGTTTCTGCGTATGTGACGGATAGCTTTGCGGAGACACTTGGCGTCAATGACCGCGTGGCTCTTGCGGAAGCTGAACGCACGATGAAAAAGCGGATCAATGAATATCATATGCGCAATGGCGTATCGATTATCGATCCTGATAACACCTATATTGGACCTGATGTTAAGGTTGGACAGGATACGGTTATTTTTCCGGGTACGACGCTTTCTGGCAGCACGGTCATCGGCTCTGAATGCCAGATTGGACCTAATACTGAAATCAGCAACTGCGAGATTGGAAATAATACAGTTATCCGCCAATCAGCTGCCTTCGACAGCAAAATTGGCTCCGAAGTCAATATCGGACCTTTCGCGCATATCAGGCCAGATTCTGAGATCAATGATGAAGTAAAAATCGGCAATTTTGTCGAAATTAAGAAAGCGGTATTTGGCAAAGGAAGCAAAGCTTCCCACCTTAGCTATATCGGTGATGCAGAAGTCGGTGCTGATGTGAATATAGGCTGCGGCTCGATCACAGTGAATTATGATG
This sequence comes from Bacillus sp. ISL-37, assembly GCF_018613315.1. GTDB lineage: Bacteria > Bacillota > Bacilli > Bacillales > Cytobacillaceae > Mesobacillus. The sequence goes on from NZ_JAGGQL010000017.1 coordinate 22,542, forward strand.
GCAAAAACAAGTTCTTGACCAAGATTGAGGATGGCGTATTCATTGGCTGTAATTCCAATCTTGTTGCACCAGTGACGATTGGGAAAGGTGCTTATGTAGCAGCCGGTTCCACCATCACTGAAGATGTTCCAGGTGAAGCACTAGCGCTTGCGCGTGCTCGTCAAGTCAACAAAGAAGATTATGTAGGGAAAATGAACGTAAAGAAATAAGAGTCTTGGAGGTCCATAATGTCAAACCAGTATCTTGATCCAAATTTGAAGGTTTTTTCACTTAACTCAAATGTTGAACTTGCCCAGGAAATCGCGAAGGTAATTGGAGTAGAGCTAGGTAAATGCTCTGTATCCCAGTTCAGCGACGGAGAAATCCAGATCAACATTGAAGAAAGCATCCGTGGCTGCGATGTGTATGTCATCCAGTCGACTAGCTCTCCAGTAAATGAGAACATCATGGAATTGCTGATCATGATCGATGCCTTGAAGCGTGCATCAGCTAAAACAATCAATATTGTTATGCCTTATTACGGTTATGCAAGACAGGACCGTAAAGCACGCGCACGTGAGCCAATCACGGCTAAGCTTGTGGCGAACCTGCTCGAGACAGCTGGCGCAACTCGCGTGATTACGCTTGACCTTCACGCTCCGCAAATCCAGGGATTCTTTGATATTCCAATCGACCACTTGATGGGAGTGCCAATCCTTGCTGACCACTTCAAGAGCAAGGAATTGAATGGAGATGTTGTCATTGTATCTCCTGACCATGGCGGTGTTACACGTGCAAGAAAGATGGCCGAAAGATTGAAAGCACCGATTGCGATCATCGATAAGCGTCGTCCAAAGCCGAATGTTGCTGAAGTTATGAACATCGTTGGTAATATTGAAGGCAAGGTTGCCATTTTGATTGACGATATTATTGACACTGCAGGTACGATTACATTGGCTGCAAATGCGTTAGTTGAAAATGGGGCACTCGAAGTATACGCATGCTGTACACACCCTGTATTATCAGGTCCTGCAATTGAGCGTATTGAAAACTCCAAGATTAAAGAACTGGTTGTGACAAACTCAATCGCGCTTGCGGAAGAAAAGCGCGTTGACAAGATCCATCTACTGTCTGTTGCTCCATTGATTGGGGAAGCGATTATCCGCGTCCACGAAGAGCAATCTGTCAGCACACTTTTTGATTGATTTTAATATGGAATAACAGGCTTGCCATTAGGCAAGCCTACTCCTGTTTCTGATTGCTTTTATATACGAGCTGGGCTGACCAAGGCGCTTGCGCTTTTTTCATGCCTTACCGTAGAAGAGGCTGAGGCTGTCAAGAAAAGCAGGTTATTGTGACAGGTTTCAAGGATACGGGGTCAAAGCTGTCAAGAAAAGCAGGTTATTGTGAAAGGTTTCATGAAAACAGGGCCAAAGCTGTCAAGAAAAGCAGGTTATTGTGACAGGTTTCAAGGATACGGGGTCAAAGCCGTCAAGAAAAGCAGGTTATTGTGACAGGTTTCATGAAAACAGGGCCAAAGCTGTCAAGAAAAGCAGGTTATTGTGACAGGTTTCAAGGATACGGGGTCAAAGCTGTCAAGAAAAGCTTGTTATTGTAACAGGTTTCAAGGAAACAGGGCCAAAGCTGTCAAGAAAAGCTCGTTATTGTGACAGGTTTCAAGGAAACAGGGCCAAAGCTGTCAAGAAAAGCTCGTTATTGTGACAGGTTTCAAGGAAATAGGGTCAAAGCTGTCAAGAAAAGCTAGTTATTGTGACAGGTTTCAAGGAGATAGAGTCAAATCTGTCAAGAAAAGCCAATTATTGTGACAGTTTCAAGGGAACGGGGTCAAAGTTGTCAAGAACCTATAGCAATTTCCCGCGGAGAGCGAAAGTGCCTGGAATGAAACTCAACAGCCATGTTTAATAGAGCCTCTAAAAAAGTAGAACGTTTAGACCTTCCTGTTTTGGGGCATTTTTTATATAGACAAGTACTTACGAAATAGGAAGGGGACAAAATCATGAGTGCAGTATTGAAAGCAACTGAGCGCACAGGTACTCAACGTTCTACCTTAAGGAAATTACGCCAGGAGGGCAATATTCCAGCAGTTGTCTATGGAAGGACTACTGATAGTAAGTCGATTTATGTTGACAGCATCGAGTTTGTGAAGACTATTCGCGAAAATGGGCGAAATGGCGTCATTTCTCTTGATGTGGGCGGAAGCCAGCATAGCGTCATGCTGACTGATTACCAGGAAGACCACATCAAGAATGAGATTCTCCATGCTGATTTCCTTGTTGTCGATAAAAGCTCGAAGGTACATGCAAGCGTCCGAGTAAACCTCGTGGGCGATGCTGCAGGTGTCAAGGATGGGGGCGTACTTCAGCAACCGATCCACGAAGTGAATATTACATCGACTCCAGGCAATATCCCTGAGTCAATTGATGTAGATATCACAAACCTGCAAGTTAATGAGAACCTGACACTTGCTGATATCAAAACAGGAAGTTACGAAATTAATGATGACGAAAGTACGGTCGTCGTTTCAATCCTTCCTCCTAAAGTGGAAGAAGAAATCAATTCTGGAGAAGAACAAGAACCAGGAGAGCCTGAAAATGAAGAAGGAAGAGAAACTAAAGCGAGCGAATAATAAAGCAGCAGTAGACGTAGCCTGAAAAGGGTTACGTCTTTTGCAGTTTTCGTGTACATTAGAAATAGAAATTCTTTCTGGTTTTCCCTGAATCAAGGGGAATTAGCGATTGAATGAGATGATATGCGTTTGTTTAGGGGTGTGGAAAGTGAAGTTATTTGTTGGACTTGGTAATCCAGGAAGGCAATATGATAAAACAAGGCACAATATCGGGTTTGAAGTCATTGATGAGTTATCAAAACGGTGGAATATCCCATTGGATCAGGCAAAGCATAAAGGCTTATATGGAAAGGGATTTGTTGGTGGGGAAAAGGTTATCCTGCTTAAGCCTTTAACCTATATGAACCTTTCTGGTGAATCAATCAGGGCCATTATGGATTTTTATGATATGGATCTTGAGGATTTAGTCGTAATCTATGATGACCTCGATATGCCGACGGGCAGAATCCGATTGCGCCAAAAAGGCAGTGCTGGCGGCCATAATGGCATTAAGTCGACGATTGCCCATACTGGAACACAGGAATTCAAGCGAATCAGGGTAGGTATCAGCCGCCCCACAAATGGAATGGCGATCACGGATTGGGTTCTTGGACGTTTTACAGCGGAAGAAAACGAACAGATGGCTGAAGCTGTAATGAAGTCTGCCGATGCTTGTGAAGAATGGATGAAAAAGCCTTTCTTAGAAGTTATGAATACATTTAATCAATAGAAGATTTTATTAAAGATGGCGAAATAAACATGCCAATCTTTTGATCAAGTAATATAATGTAAAAAAAGAATCATACAATAGGCTAAGTGCATAAGTTCCTGCCAAAGGGTCAATAATGATAATGACTTAATTTGGGAGGGACGGGCATGGCTATACACTATCATTGCCGTCATTGCGGCACGAAGATGGGCTCACTGGACAGATTGTCTGTCCACAGTGAAAGTTTAGGGCTGCATAAGCTGACCGAGGAAGAGCGCCAGGAGATGGTTTCTTACGCAGGAAATGGTGACATCAATATAAAATCGATCTGTGAAGACTGTCAAGAAGCCCTGGAACGCAACCCAGACTTCCACCAGCATGACTACCTAATTCACTGACAAGCTTTGGATTCCTCATCCAAAGCATTTTTCTGTTTGTATATTGGCCATTATTATTAAAGGTTGTTTTCGTAAAGATTGTTGTTAAAATCCTAAAGCCGATTTTAACGTGAAAAAATCTATTTTGTAGTTCGGTATTAAGTGTGCAAGCTCTTTTCTCTTAATAATTTTTAATTTTGTAAACAATAGCAACAAAGTTTGAGAAAAGAGCCTTTTAAAAGTAAAGATTAGCATTTTTTTATAGAGAGGGAGAGGTTTGGATGCAGGGGCTGAAAGCTCTATTTAGTCATCAGGATAATGTCCAATCTGTTATATCCGGAATGGATGCGGGGCTTAGGGAACAGCTTGTCGCAGGCCTGTCTGGTTCGGCGAGGACGGTCTTTTTAGCCGCGATTTACGAACAGACGAAGCGCCCCGTCCTGATCGTCACACATAATTTATTGCAAGCGCAAAAACTATATGATGATCTTGTTAATTTAATAGGGGAAAATGATGTTTATCTTTACCCGGCAAATGAATTGATTGCCGCTGAAATAAGTATTTCAAGCCCTGAGCTGAAGGCACAGAGGATAGAAGCTCTGAATCATTGGAGCAAAAAGAAGACAGGTATTGTGATTGTCCCGATGGCTGGCCTTAGGAAGCTGCTGCCGCCAAAGGATCTATGGTCGAAATTCCAGATGACATTCAAGCTTGGTGAAGAGATTGATCTCGAATCGGTTCTTAACCGGTTTGTCAGCATGGGCTATGTTAGGGCGGAAATGGTTTCCGCTCCTGGTGAATTCAGTCTCCGCGGCGGGATTATCGACATTTATCCGCTGACATCGGCAGATCCAATCAGGATTGAGCTGTTTGATGCTGAGGTTGACTCAATCAGGACTTTCTCTCTTGAGGACCAGCGTTCGAAGGAAAAAATGAAGACAGTAGCAATTGGGCCGGCGACAGAAAACCCAATCGAGAATGAACAGCTGGACCGACTGATCGCGGGGCTGGAAAAAGGGCTCTCAGGCAGTTTGAAGAAGCTTAAGGATGATAAAGCGAAGACGCTGATGTCGCAAAATGTGGGCTATGAATTGGAACAGCTCCGCAATGGGCAAAAACCTGATCAAGTTTTCAAGTACTTATCCATAGCGTATGAAAAGCCTCAAAGTTTAATAGATTACTTGCCGTCTAATGGTTTCCTGTTCGTCGATGAAATAAGCAGGGTTCAGGAGATGAATGAGTCTCTTAGCAAGGAAGAAGCTGAATGGTATACGAGTCTCCTCGGTGAAGGGCAGATCATCCATGACCTGAAGATTTCACACCAGCTGCCTGACTTGATGAGTAAAGCCGGAAAGCCAATTGTGTATCTATCTTTATTTTTAAGGCATGTTCCAAACACGAGTCCGCAAAACATCATCAATATTTCATGCAAGCAGATGCAGAATTTCCATGGTCAGATGCATGTGCTTAAAGGCGAAGTCGACCGCTGGCGCAAAGGAAACTATGCGGTTATTTTCCTTGGTCCGGACGCCGAAAGAGTCAAAAAGCTCGAGCGTGTTCTTGAAGACTATGAAATCGATGCAGTAAAAATGAACAGCAAGCAGGAATTGCTGCCGGGAAAAGTTCAGATTATCCAGGGCAGCCTGAATACGGGCTTTGAATTCCCAATCCAGAAGATCGCTGTGATTACGGAAGAGGAACTCTTCAATAAAAAAACAAAGAAGCCTGCGAGAAGACAAAAGCTGTCGAATGCAGAGCGGATCAAGAGTTATTCTGAGCTTAAGATTGGCGATTATGTCGTCCATGTAAACCATGGGATTGGGAAATACTTGGGCATCGAAACGCTCGTGATCAATGGCGTCCATAAGGATTATCTCCATATCCGCTACCACGGAACGGATAAGCTTTACGTCCCCGTCGAGCAGATTGACCTTGTCCAAAAATACGTCGGCTCAGAAGGTAAAGAACCTAAGGTGTATAAGCTCGGCGGCAGCGATTGGAAACGGGTAAAGAGCAAGGTCCAATCCTCTGTCCAGGATATCGCAGACGATCTGATCAAGCTTTACGCAGAGCGTGAGGCAAGCATCGGGCACGCTTTCTCTCCTGATGGCGAGATGCAGCGCGACTTTGAATCTTCATTCCCATATCAGGAAACTGAAGACCAGGTTCGTTCAATCCATGAAATCAAGCTTGATATGGAACGTGAACGCCCGATGGATCGCCTGCTGTGCGGGGATGTCGGCTATGGCAAAACAGAGGTGGCAATCAGGGCTGCCTTCAAGGCGATTGCTGATGGAAAGCAGGTAGCCTTCCTTGTGCCAACGACCATCCTTGCGCAGCAGCACTATGAGACCCTAAGGGAAAGGTTTCAGGACTTCCCGATTAACATTGGTTTGTTGAGCAGGTTCCGTACCCGCAAGCAGCAAACGGAGACGATTAAGGGACTGAAGGCTGGAAGTGTTGATATTGTTGTTGGAACCCACAGGCTGTTATCAAAGGAAATCACCTACAACGACCTTGGCCTGCTGATCATAGATGAAGAGCAACGCTTTGGAGTAACGCATAAGGAAAAAATCAAGCAGCTTAAGACAAATGTTGATGTCCTGACTTTGACGGCGACGCCAATTCCAAGAACGCTGCACATGTCGATGCTAGGCGTCAGGGATTTATCAGTCATCGAAACGCCGCCTGAAAACCGGTTTCCTGTCCAGACATATGTCATGGAATACAACGGGGGACTTGTCCGCGAGTCGATTGAACGAGAGCTTGCCAGGGACGGACAAGTATACTTCCTTTATAACCGTGTTGAGGATATCGAACGGAAGGCTGAAGAGATTTCCATGCTTGTGCCTGATGCACGTGTCACTTTTGCACACGGCCGCATGACCGAAAATGAACTGGAATCTGTCATGCTTGGTTTCCTTGAAGGAGAATATGATGTCCTGGTCAGCACGACGATCATTGAGACAGGTGTGGATATTCCAAATGTAAATACACTGATTGTTTACGATGCAGATAAAATGGGTCTTTCCCAGCTTTATCAGCTAAGAGGACGGGTTGGACGCTCAAACAGGGTGGCCTACGCCTACTTCACATACCGAAAAGATAAGATTCTGACTGAAGTGGCGGAAAAACGCCTGCAGGCAATAAAAGAATTCACTGAGCTGGGCTCTGGTTTTAAGATCGCGATGCGCGACCTGTCAATCCGTGGTGCCGGTAATTTGCTCGGTGCCCAGCAGCATGGCTTTATCGACTCAGTCGGTTTTGATCTGTATTCACAGATGCTCAAGGAAGCAATTGAGGAGCGAAAGCCTGAAAAGGATCAAGTGCGCAAGCCTTCGATTGAAATCGATCTTGAACTTGATGCATATATACCTGATAGCTACATTTCTGATGGACACCAGAAAATCGAGATGTATAAGCGTTTCCGTGGTATAGAGACATTGAAGGATATCGATGAATTGAAAGAGGAAATTACCGACAGGTTCGGGGATTACCCTGCAGAGGTGGACACCCAATTTAAGGTAGCGGAACTTAAGGTGTATGCAATCACCGCAGGTGTGGAAACAATTAAACAGGCTAAGCAGGATGTAACGATTCTTTTAACAGAGGATGGAAGCAGCAGAATTGATGGACAGAAGGTGTTCAAGCTAAGCAGCCAATATAGGAATGCAGTCGGGCTTGGAATGGATGGCAAAAAACTGAAAATGGTTGTCCACACGAAAGGCATGAAAAACGACCGCTGGTTCGAAATCACTTTCGAGATGATTAAGGGACTTCACGACTCCCAAAAAGAACAGGAAAATACAGTATCGTAACCACATGGAAATAATTTGTAATCTAAATGTAAAATGATAAGGTGTTTCAAAAAAGATAGACAAGGGTAATTTTTGTGTGTACGCAATTATTAGCTGGAAGGTTTATCCGTTTTTGGCACCTTTATCACTTCAAAGAAAATAATAATGAGAAGTGTATAGAACTTTCCATATGAAAGATACTAAGTTCAAATCTTGGTAAGGTTGATTAATAAAGGCAGTATCATTATCGAAAGCTCATTTCGTAAACTTTCGACAAATGATTATTTCCAGAAAGTAAAAGTTAACGCGAAAACAACCTTATCTAAAAAAATAATCATCAGATGAAAGTGAGGCAACGTTGGATGAAAGCAACTGGTATTGTTCGTCGAATCGATGATTTAGGTCGTGTCGTAATTCCTAAAGAAATTAGAAGAACACTTCGTATTCGTGAAGGAGATCCACTCGAAATCTTTGTGGACCGTGATGGTGAAGTCATTTTAAAGAAGTATTCGCCAATAAGTGAGCTAGGCGATTTTGCGAAGGAGTATGCAGAAGCGCTGTATGATAGCTTAGGCAACCCGGTATTGATTTGCGATAGAGATACTTATATCGCATTGGCAGGAGGTTCCAAGAAGGACTACTTGAATAAAAACATCAGTGAACTTGTTGAAAAGACGATGGAAGACCGTAGTTCGTCCCTTGTGAACCAGCAGTCTAACATCGCTCTCGTTGAGGGAAATGAAGAACCTGTATCTGCTTATACAATCGGGCCAATCATTGCAAACGGAGATCCAATCGGGGCAGTAATTATCTTCTCTAAAGAAGGATCATTGGGTGACGTGGAACAAAAAGCTGTTGAAACAGCTGCAGGCTTCCTGGCAAGACAGATGGAGCAATAATCAAGATTCCTGATTTTTACCGATTTATAATCTTACCTAAAAGGGCAGCTGACAAAGCTGCCTCTTTTCGTGTTTTAGAACTTTAAGCACCTTCCGGGAAGAATAGTGTCCAACTCCAGCGCTTGTCAGGTCTGACCAAGGCGCTTGCGCTTTTCTATGTTACATCAATCTAACAAATTGATGTTACCTGTCACGCTTGGGGCAGACGCTTTTACCCTTGTGATATAATACGGTTGAAAATGAAAAATTGGAAGGAGATGGGCGATGAAGCCCGTTGCAGATTCAAAGGAACTGATGAAGGGAGCCATGATCCTGACTATGGCAGCCCTCGTTACAAAAATTTTAAGCGCAGTTTACCGTGTCCCGTTTCAAAATATTGTCGGGGACATTGGTTTTTATATTTATCAGCAGGTTTATCCCTTTTTTGGGATTGTCATGGTTTTATCTACATATGGTTTTCCAGTTGTGATATCCAAGCTTTATACGGAGCAGCAGGCTGCAGGGAATACTGGCAGGGCGGATAGGCTTTTGGCTATTTCACTTGTTTTCCTTAGCATGGTTGGAGTACTGTTCTTTTTGTTTTTCTATTTTGGTTCTGGATGGATTGCCGGAAAAATCGGTGACCCTGAACTAAAGCCATTATTCATGGTCGTCTCCGTGCCATTCCTGATCTTCCCGTTCACCTCTGTGTTCAGGGGATACTTCCAGGGAAAGGGAAACATGGTTCCGACTGCGATATCCCAGGTTTCTGAACAATTCATCCGTGTTGCGACCATTCTGATTTTGTCAGCGGTCCTGGTACAGCAAGGCTTCTCTCTTTATATCACTGGTGCCGGGGCTGTGTTCGGGTCAATAACCGGCGGAGTCATTTCCGTTTTCATTCTCGGCTTTTTCTATCAGAAAAATGGAGGAGCTAATCCCTTAACGCGTTTTCATATTAGGGATCTATTTAAGGACGCAGCCTGGGTCGTAAAAGCACTGATCATTCAGGGATTTGCGATCAGCATTAGTGGGATGCTGTTAATATTGCTACAGTTGGCAGATTCATTGAATATGTATGCCTCCTTGCTGGCAACGGGACTGACGGCAGAGGAAGCAAAATCGGCCAAAGGCATTTTTGACCGAGGGCAGCCGCTCATCCAGCTTGGAACAGTTGTCGCCACCTCGATGTCATTAAGCCTTGTACCGGCGATTTCTGGTGACAAATCAAGTAATCGGCGGGAAAAAGTCCTTCCCAAAGTTAGGCTTGCTCTTCAGACAAGCCTGATATTTGGCGCTGCGGCGGCGGTTGGCTTATACAGCATCATCGTTCCAGCAAATATCATGCTGTTTGAGAATGCAAATGGATCCGATGTTCTTGGACTACTCAGCCTGATGATTTTATTTGGCTCTGTCATCCTGACGATTATGAGCATTTTACAGGGGCTTGATAAGTCCATTTTTCCGGCTGCGGTCATTCTCGCGGGATTTGTATTGAAATACATATTAAATCTATTGCTCATCCCTATTGCCGGAACAATGGGTGCAGCTATTGCCACATTGGCTGCGATGCTGGCTGTCATGTTGATCCTGATTTATAAACTAAGAAGTGAGCTGGGGCAGCCTGTCCTATCGCTTGTTTTTATAACGAAAATATTGTTTTCCTCGGCAGTGATGGCTGTCGTTTTGCGATTATTTTTATTTATAACGGATTTCGGATATGGCTATATTGAACCAGACAGGCTCGGAGCTGTATTTCAGGCATTAAGCTCAGTGGCCGTGGGAGCACTAGTTTACTTTTTTATTTTGATAAAAACCAGGGCTTTGACTGAAGAAGAACTAGTAACTTTGCCATTTGGCAGCAGAATTGTCCAGTTGTTCTCTAAATAGAGCCTTGAAGGAGGAAGTGTGGATATGACAAATAAAATATTGATCATCGGACTGGGAGCGGGTGACCTTGACCAGCTGCCGCTTGGTGTATATAAAAAGCTGAAGCAGGAGAAAAACCTGTATTTGCGGACAAAGGAGCATTCGGTAGTCGCCGAGCTCGAGAAGGAAGGATTGCAGTTTCAATCCTTCGATGACGTATATGAAAAACATGACCAGTTTTCGGATGTTTACGAAGAGATAACAGAGATTTTGCTTGCAGAAGCAGAAAAAGCGCATGTAACCTATGCGGTTCCTGGACATCCTTTGATTGCCGAGCGAACCGTGCAGCTCCTGCTCGAACGAGGGCCAAAGCGGGATACAGAAATTGAAATTGGCGGCGGTCAGAGCTTCCTGGATGCCATGTTCCAGTCACTGGCGATTGATCCGATCGAAGGTTTTCAACTGCTTGACGGCACCGCACTGTCAAAAGAAGATTTACTTCTAAAGAGCCACACAATTATCGGACAGGTCTATGACGCGTTCGTTGCATCTGACGTCAAGCTGACGCTTATGGAAAAATTGCCAGATGATTATGAGGTATACATCGTGACTGCTGCCGGAAGCAGTGAGGAAGTCATTAAAAAAGTTCCATTATATGAACTCGACAGGGAGATGGAGCTAAGTAATTTGACATCTGTTTATGTTCCACCTGTTGAAAATGAGCAAATTTTATACAAGGATTTTCTGAAGCTGCGTGGAATTATATCAGAACTGCGCGGTCCGAATGGCTGTCCTTGGGATAAGAAGCAGACTCATCAAACATTAAAAAAGTATTTGATTGAAGAATCGTATGAATTACTAGAGGCGATTGATAACGATGATATCGATCATATGATTGAAGAGTTGGGGGATGTGCTGCTTCAAGTCATGCTGCATGCGCAGATTGGTGAGGATGAGGGCTATTTTACCATCGATGATGTCATTGAAGGCCTGTCTGCAAAAATGGTCCGCAGGCATCCTCATGTGTTCGGGGACAAAACAGCTGAAAATGAAGCTGAGGTCTTGAAAAACTGGCAGGAGATCAAGGAGCAGGAAAAGGGCGGTGCCGTAAAATCGATGCTGGAGGGAGCCGGCAAAGGGCTTCCGAATCTGCTTAAGGCATATGAGTTGCAAAAGGAAGCCGCTAAAGTAGGGTTCGACTGGAAGACTGTGGCCCCGATCCTTGATAAGGTAAAGGAAGAAATTGAAGAGCTTTCCGAAGAAATCACTACAAATGGCATTCAGGAAGATATCCAGTTGGAGTACGGGGACCTATTGTTCGCGCTCGTCAACTTCGCAAGGCATTATGACATCAATCCTGAAGAGGCACTAAACAAGGCCAACCGGAAGTTCATGCGCCGCTTTGCCTATATCGAACAAAAAGCAGCAGAGAATGGCCGAAGTGTCGATGATTACACATTGGATGAATTGGATGCTTTCTGGGAGGAAGCGAAAACACAAGGTTTATAGGTAAAAGGCTGTTTTCGCATTGATTGTTGTTTTTCGAACACATACAGTAACGTATTCTTAGAGGTTGCGGTTCTTTTCGAAGATGCTACCTAAATGAAGATGCGTCAGTATTCGCAAAAACCCAGAAGCCGGTTTTTACTTTGAGTCTGGAAGCAACAAATTTTACGAAAAGAGCGCAGGTAAATCAAACCAATAAGGAAAAAGGGGTTTAAATACAATGAGGCTGGATAAATTCTTAAAGGTATCAAGATTGATCAAAAGAAGAACATTGGCGAAGGAAGTATCCGACCAGGGGAGAATTTCAGTCAATGGTGTGCCTGCGAAAGCAAGTACGAATGTAAAAGCAGGTGATGAACTGGCGATCCGGTTCGGACAAAAGGTTGTTTCCGTGAAAATCGAAAGGATCCAGGAAACTTCACGCAAGGATGAGGCTGCAGAAATGTACACAATCCTTGGGGAAGAGCGAATTCCTGGAGATGATGATGAGTAAGCTAAGCTTCCTGTGAAGGCTTGTTCTATTCTCCCTTATCCAATCATAAACATGTACAAAAGTGCATTATGATTGTGAGGGGTAATGATGAGCCAATATTATGAAACGAACCAGACAAAAAGTAATTTGCCAGACCACGATTTAGTGATGAGAGGCAGACGGACACTTGAGATTACGGGAGTAAAGCAAGTTGAAAGCTTCGACAATGAAGAGTTTTTACTAGAGACTGTCATGGGATTCCTTGCGATCAAGGGCCAGAACCTCCAGATGAAAAACCTGGATGTCGACAAAGGCATTGTATCGATCAAGGGGAAAATCTTCGACCTGGTCTATCTTGATGACCAGCATGGGGAGAAAGCTAAAGGCTTCTTTAGCAAGTTATTCCGATGACATTGTCGACCCAATTTTTGACGATGCTCGCCATGATTGGGATGGGCAGCTTATTCGGAGCTTCACTTGATACCCATAATCGTTTTCTGAAAAGGTCAAAACGAAAGTCGTGGATTGTCTTTATCAATGACATTTTGTTTTGGGTGTTCCAGGGTCTGTCGATATTTTATGTCTTATTTTCAGTGAATATGGGAGAATTGCGTTTTTATATCTTCCTGGCATTGTTATGCGGCTTTGCAGCGTACCAGAGTCTTTTTAAAAATATGTACCTTAAGTTGCTTGAGCGGGCCATTGCCATCACCATCAACGTGTATGTGTTTATCGTGAAGGCGATCAGGATGCTTGTGATTAGGCCGCTCCAGTTTCTGGCTGCCACCGCCTTATCACTATTGCTTTTGACGGGAAGAGGCCTTTACGCTCTAGGAAAATGGCTTCTTGCCGTTTTACTATGGCTGTTAAACACTTTCATTTGGAAACCAGTTAAGATTATATTCTTACTTTTTTGGAAACTTTTGCCGAAAACAGTTAAAAAAAGCGTCGAGAAGTTATATAATAAATTGGCAGGATTTCTAAATATAGTAAAGAATTATTCTACTAAGCCGATAAAATGGATAAAGAACTTTAAAAAATAAATTAAAAGGAGGACTGCGGGGAATGGGTGTCATCAGGAAAAAGAACATAGCCAGGATTGAAAATCAATATGTACAGCAGCGTGAAAAAGCAGGTATTGCAGAATCCAGAAAGCGAAAACTGCTTTTCAGGCGCCTCGCAGTCTTTGCTCTCTTCGCATCGGTCATCTCTTATTTGATGATCTCAACGTACATTTCACAGTCTTCAGCCCTCGAAAAGAAGCAGGTGGAAAAGGAACAGCTTGAACAAAAATTAGCAAGCCTTCAAAAAAAGCAGGAGATTCTGGATGAGGAAATCGTCAAATTAAACGATGATGAATACATAGCAAAGCTTGCCCGCAAGGAATATTTTCTGTCCGAAAAGAATGAAATCATCTTCAACCTTCCCAAAGAGAAAAAGGACTCCCAAGATTCGCCTTATTGACACTCTTTTTTGATATTCTGTATAATATAATGTAAGTTTGATTTTTTATATCTTTAAGGAGGCAAAACTTTTTTATGTCAATCGAAGTAGGCAGCAAGCTACAGGGAAAGGTAACAGGTATTACAAATTTCGGGGCGTTTGTGGAACTGCCGGGAGGCTCAACTGGACTGGTTCATATCAGTGAGGTTGCAGACAACTATGTAAAAGACATTAATGACCACCTCAAAGTGGGCGACCAGGTTGAAGTAAAGGTTATCAATGTTGAAAAAGACGGTAAAATCGGTTTATCTATCAAGAAGGCTGTTGATAGACCAGAACGACCTGCAAGACCAGAAAGATCTGAATCAAGACCTTACTCACAGCGTCCACGCGGCGGCGGCGGCAGAGGAAACGACAACCGCAATGCCCGTCCGGAAAATTTCGAATCAAAAATGGCGAAATTTTTGAAGGACAGCGAAGACCGCCTGTCCACTCTTAAACGCGCTACCGAATCTAAGCGCGGCGGAAGAGGAGCTAGAAGAGGGTAACTTGCTGCTAAGTGAATATATATAATAGCAGGAATCATGCTATACCAAGACAAGTCTTTTAAAGGGCTTGTCTTTTTGTTTGGCTCTTTTCTCAGACTTTGTTGCTATTGACTACAAAATAGGATTAAATGACCTATGTTTCTTCATAAAATTAAAGATTATTAGGAGAAAAGAGCTTGCACACTTAATACCGAACTACAAAATAGGTTTTTTCACGTTAAAATCGGCTATAGGATTTTAACAACAATCTTTACGAAAACAGCCTTTTGTTTTGTTTAGGGGTCCATTGCCCGAAAAATGGTGAGGAAGTGAATTTTGGTAAAAGGAGAGTCGTTGCGTTACTCGAAAAACAGCGAGAGAGTAAATTTGGGTAAAACAGAGTGTCTGCAATGCCCGAAAATGCACAA
>NZ_JAGGQL010000017.1:37249-58586 GCF_018613315.1 Bacillus sp. ISL-37
AAAGAGAAAAAGGGAAAAAGAAGAGTGTCTGCATTGCCCGAAAATGCACAAAAAAGAGAAAAAGGGAAAAAGCAGAGCGGTTGCAATGCCCGAAAAAGCGCAAGAAAGAGAAAAAGGGAAAAAGCAGAGTGTCTGCATTGCCCGAAAAAGCGCAAGAAAGAGAAAAAGGGTAAAAGCAGAGCGGTTGCATTGCCCCAGAATGCACAAGAAAGAGAGAAAGGGTGAAAGTAAAGTCCTTGCAATGCTTGGAAATACATAAAAAAACCTCGCTCCTTGAAAAGGAACGAGGTTTTTTGTGTGATGACCCCTACGGGATTCGAACCCGTGTTACCGCCGTGAAAGGGCGGTGTCTTAACCGCTTGACCAAGGGGCCGTTATAATACAAGCTTCGGCGACTAGTCCGTCAAAACTTGTCGGAGCTAAGCAGTCGCCTACGCTTTTCTAAGTAGCGGCGGAGGGGATCGAACCCCCGACCTTACGGGTATGAACCGTACGCTCTAGCCAGCTGAGCTACACCGCCATATTGATAATGTGTTTTGAGGCACAAGAAATATAATACATAGATATTAAAATAGTGTCAATGGATTTTTAAAAGAAAAGAAGAAAATATTAATAGGTAAATTTTAGCGGAGTTTGGAGTGATAATAAAAATATTCCGTGGTATTTCGAGTAATTGCTTTATTTTCGGGGAAATGCGTCGAACGAAACTTTCATGCTTGTCCTTATTTTTGACAAACTTCTGGATTGCTCCCTTTTATAATAATCAGCAACGATAAAAAAAACGGGGAGTGTATTAAATGCAAAAGGTAGAAAGGAACATGATGGAACCGATCGGTGAAGTTCATCTCGAGGAATCACGATTCAGGTTTGCAAAAGGCATGTCGAAGCTGCAATCCAAAATTGAAAACCTTTTCCTGAAAAAAGGCTATATCTTTCTGATCATTGGATTCTTGCTTGGCCGTGCCTTGATACTGGCTCAGTTGACCCCTTTTAGCCTTCCATTTTTTGCAGCGGTGTATCTGATCCGGAAAGACCGCGCACCAATTGCGCTGTTTGGGTTGGTTGCTGGAGCTGCAACATTGTCATTTACTGACGCCGTCTTCACGTTTGGTTCTGTATTCTTATTTTTACTGTTATACAAGCTGACGAAAAAATGGATCCAGAATTCTTTGAAGGTGCTGCCGTTTTATATATTTTTTACTATTTTAATAGGCAAAATGTTGAAAGTTCTCATTTTGTCTGGAAATATCACTTTGTATGAAGGAATGATGACTGGGGTCGAAGCTGGTCTAGGCCTCGTGTTGACTTTCATCTTCATGCAAAGCATTCCATTGATGACAGCCAGCAAGCGCAAGCAATCATTGAAAACGGAGGAAATAGTCTGTTTGATCATCATGCTTGCTTCAGTAATGACAGGAACAATTGGTTGGACAATCTATGATTTGTCGGTAGAGCATGTAATGTCCCGGTATCTGGTCCTCATATTTTCATTTGTCGCCGGTGCCACAGTGGGTTCCACAGTCGGAGTCGTAACAGGGTTGATTTTCAGTCTCGCGAACGTGTCGAGTTTTTACCATATGAGCCTGCTCGCCTTCTCTGGTTTGCTTGGCGGCTTGTTAAAAGAAGGTAGGAAACCAGGGGTGGCACTTGGATTGTTCATCGCCACACTGTTAATTGGTATGTATGGCGAGGGCGGAGGCGCGCTCGGCCAGACGCTGACCGAATCAGCGGCGGCAGTCTTGCTGTTCTTTCTTACTCCTCAATCACTTACGTCAAAAATCGCCAAACATATTCCAGGCACACCGGAGTATTCAGCTGAGCAGCAGCAATATATGAGAAAAATGAGAGATGTGACAGCACAGCGTGTCGTCCAGTTCTCAAATGTTTTTGAAGCGCTGTCGAAAAGCTTTTCTACACTTCAGGTGCAGGATGAAACGAATGAAACTGACCGCGATATGGATTATTTCTTGAGCAATGTCACAGAGAAAACGTGCCAGACA
The DNA here is from genome assembly GCF_018613315.1 of Bacillus sp. ISL-37. GTDB lineage: Bacteria > Bacillota > Bacilli > Bacillales > Cytobacillaceae > Mesobacillus. The sequence continues at coordinate 39,250 of NZ_JAGGQL010000017.1, forward strand.
TGCTTTAAGAAAGACCATTGCTGGACAAGGAACTTTAATACAACCTATGACTATATGAGTGAGATTATGCAAGAGATGGATCAAAATTCTGGTGCAGTGCCGCAAAAACTTTCCCGCGAATGGGACAAGCATTGCACTAGATCGAAAAAGGTAATGGAAATCATGCAGCAGCAGCTGACCTATTATCAGGCGAACAAGAAACTCAAGAAACAGGTCCAGGAAAGCAGGCGACTTGTGGCTGATCAATTGCTTGGTGTTTCCGAGGTAATGGGGGATTTCGCTAAGGAAATCCAGCGTGAACGCGAAAATCATTCAAAACAAGAAGAACAAATACTGGAGGCCCTTCAGGAGTTCGGCATCCATATCGAGAATGTGGAAATCTATAGTCTGGAACAAGGGAATGTGGATATTGACATGACGATTCCATATTGCCAGGGACATGGTGAATGTGAAAAGTTAATTGCACCCATGCTTTCCGATATCCTGAAAGAAAATATCGTTGTCAATTCAGAAGAATGTTCGACATTCCCGAATGGTTTTTGCCATGTGACATTCGGATCTGCTAAAGCCTATGCAGTGTCTACAGGGGTGGCGCATGCTGCCAAGGATGGGGATCTCATTTCAGGAGACAGTTATTCAATCATTGAGCTGAGCGGCGGAAAATACGCGATTGCCATCAGTGATGGAATGGGCAATGGCGAAAGAGCTCATTCCGAAAGCAGAGATACTTTATTACTGCTGCAGCAAATCCTGCAATCTGGTATTGAAGAAAAAGTAGCAATTAAGTCAGTGAATTCGATTTTATCGTTAAGGACAACTGATGAAATTTTCTCGACCCTCGATTTGGTCATGATCGACCTGCAAAATGCGTCTGCCCGATTCTTGAAAATCGGTTCGACGCCAAGCTTTATTAAGCGCGGCGGGAAAGTAATGAAGGTGCAGGCGAGCAATTTGCCGATGGGAATATTGCAGGAATTCGAGGTAGATGTTGTCGGTGAACAGCTGAAGGCAGGCGATCTGCTGGTCATGATGAGCGATGGCGTATTCGAAGGGCCTAAGCATGTCGAAAACTATGATTTATGGATGAAACGGAAAATCAATGAGCTTCAGACAGAAGATCCGCAGGCAATCGCAGACTTGATCATGGAGGATGTTATCCGTTCCCGAGAAGGTTCGATTGAGGATGACATGACTGTGGTTGTCGCAAAAATCGATCACAATATCCCAAAATGGGCCTCTATACCAGTGACCAATTATCAAAAAAGAGCTTAACTGTTTAATTTGAGCAATATGCTATTCCTTTATGTATATTTCCCCTTAACTTAGTCGAAAATGGTAACAAATTTATCATAGGCTTCTTTCTTTTACTAGATTGTAAAAATTGAGCCTGGAAGTGAGGGGATTGCATGAAAACAGGTACAATCAGGCAAATATTACTCATAACAGATGGCTGCTCAAACCAGGGTGAAGATCCAATTGCGATGGCTGCGCTGGCCAAGGAGCAGGGGATTACAGTCAATGTCATTGGTGTGATGGAACAGGATGTTATAGATGAACAGGGCATGACAGAAATTGAGGGAATCGCTTTATCAGGCGGTGGTGTCAGCCAGATCGTGTATGCGCAGCAATTATCACAAACAGTCCAGATGGTGACAAGGAAAGCGATGACCCAGACTCTTCAGGGAGTAGTGAACAAGGAACTTCAGCAAATCCTTGGCGGTGGCCGAACAGTGGAAGACCTTCCGCCGGAGCAGCGAGGCGAAGTGATGGAGGTTGTGGATGAGCTTGGGGAAACAGTCGAGCTCGATGTGTTGATTCTTGTCGATACAAGTGCAAGTATGAAGCACAAGCTGCCCACAGTAAAAGAAGCCTTACTGGACTTGAGTTTAAGCCTGAATGCGAGGTCAGGGGATAATCGTTTTGCCGTATTTGTATTTCCCGGGAAAAGAAATGATGTCGAAAAATTGCTGGACTGGACCCCAAAGCTTGAGTCGCTCACGAGTATTTTTGCCAAGCTGACGACTGGAGGCATTACGCCAACAGGCCCTGCCATTCGCGAAGCACTTTCCCATTTCAATAAAAAACGATCTTTAAGGAGCCTATTGTCCGGTGATGATGAATCCTTCTTTGAAGAATCTGTGTAAGGTTATTCCTGGTACGATCATCGAAGGGAAATGGCATCATAATCGATATACAATCATTAAAGAGCTTGGTTTTGGAGCGAATGGGATTGTTTATCTGGCTAGATACAACAATAAACAAGTAGCATTGAAAATGAGTGACAATGGAATGTCGATCACTTCTGAGGTCAATGTGTTGAAATCTTTTGCCAAGGTCCAGGGATCTGCCCTCGGGCCTTCTTTGCTGGATGTGGATGATTGGGAACGTCCGGGCAAAAAAGTCAGCTTTTATGCGATGGAATTCATTAAAGGGCCAGATTTCCTCGCCTTCCTGCAGCAAAAAGGACCGGACTGGACAGGGGTGATGATACTCCAGTTGCTTGCTGATTTGGAGCTGCTCCATGAAAATGGCTGGGTATTTGGAGATTTGAAGCCGGATAACTTGATTGTGACTGGTCCCCCGGCAAGGATACGATGCATAGATGTCGGCGGTACGACGATGCAAGGCAGGTCGATTAAAGAGTTCACTGAGTTCTTCGACCGGGGCTATTGGGGGCTGGGCAGCAGGAAAGCAGAACCAGGATATGATTTATTCGCTGTCGGTATGATCATGGTCAACACGGCATATCCAAAAAGGTTTACGAAAAAGTCGGGCGGAATAGGCGAAATCATGGATAAAGTGAAACAAGCCCGAGAATTGAAGAATTATGAAAAGGTAATCTATAACGCGCTTACCGGTAACTATCAATCAGCCATGGAGATGAGGTCTGATCTGTTGCAGGTCCATCAGCCAGGTTCAGCATCGAAGAAAAGTACCGTACAGCATAAGACAGTGACGCAAAAGCAAGCACAACAACATATAAATCCAAGTCCATCCAGGGCAAAATCAAGTTCAGCTGGCCGACAAACGAGGAAGGGATACAATAAGAAAAAGAAAAAATCCTCGGCCCTTGAAACAGTCACCATCATTCTGATTATCTCTTTATTATATTTTTTCTATATTTATAGCCAGATTACCTGATTTTTTGAAACCTTTTGCCGCTACATCCGTACATAAGGGATACAGCTCTGTTTTTTGAAAAAAGAAGGTTAAAAGTGTTAAGCTGAAAAATAATAAACCTGGTTATTTAGAAGATTAATGGTTTGCCGGCATGGGTATAGTCTTAAACCGGCAATACCAGTAAGGAAGAACAAGATGATTGAAAAAAAGGTAAAAGCCTTCCTCGAAAGGCATGGTTTTCAGCTGAATAACATGTCCATTGCAGTTGGGGTTTCTGGAGGTCCGGACTCGCTCGCACTGCTCCACTTTTTATCAGAGCAGCGGGAACGGAATTCCCTGAAGATTGTGGCTGTCCACGTGGACCATATGTTCCGTGGGGATGAGTCTTATCAGGATGCACTGTTTGTAAAAGATTTTTGTGAAAAACGGGATATTCCTTTTGAGATGAAAAGAATCGATGTACCGGCCTATATGCGCGAGACAGGGCTAAGCTCCCAGCAGGCTGCCCGTGCGTGCCGATACAGCTTTTTCGAGCGAGTTATGGAAAAGCATCAGCTTCACTACCTTTCATTGGGTCATCATGGTGATGACCAGGTAGAAACGGTATTGATGAGGCTCACCAGGGGAAGTTCCGGAAAAGCCAGGGCAGGAATGCCTTTTTCGCGGGAATTGGGTCCGTTCACGATTTTTAGGCCATTTTTATGCCTGACAAAAGAGGAATTGGAAGAATATTGCTCAGTGAATCTTTTAGAACCAAGAATTGACCCCAGCAATGAGAAGGCATACTATAGCAGAAATCGTTTCAGAAAATTTGTTCTCCCTTTTTTAAAGGAAGAGAATGCAGCGGTCCATGAGCACTTCCAGCGTTTTAGCGAGGAACTGCAGATGGATGAGGATTATCTTATTGAATTAACAAGCGAAGAATTGAATAAAGTAATGAAGAAAGAGGACAAAAGGATAAGTATTAGTATTAGTTCCTTTCAGGAAATGCCAATGCCTTTACAAAGAAGAGGGATTAAACTAATATTAAATTATCTTTACAATGATCGACCTGCTTCTCTTTCCGCTATACATATTGAAAAGATTTTTTCAATAATTCGCAATCCCCATCCATCTGGAACTCTTGATTTCCCCAGCGGTTTAAGAATTATACGATCGTATGGAAATTGCCACTTCGAATTGAATCCGCCAGAAAGGCAAAGCTATCGCTTCGAATTATCCGGGCCAGATCAGCTGAGATTGCCAAATGGCGGGGTCATTGATGCTCAATTGCTCAATGGTGCTCATGACTGGGAAATTTCCAATGATTGTTTTATCGTTGACCTGGAGCAAACAGGAACTCCATTGATCATCCGGACAAGGCGAAATGGCGACCGGATATCATTGAAGGGGATGACGGGTTCAAAAAAGGTAAAGGATATTTTCATCGATATGAAAATTCCATTAACCCAAAGAGATGAATGGCCTATTGTCACAGACAGGGAAGGCAGGATTCTTTGGCTTCCAGGCCTGAAAAAATCGAACCATGAATCAACAGAAGGAAACAGGTTATTACTATTAACTTATATAAAGTATTGATATCTTCCAGGGGGCACAAGGATCATGATGAAAAATGATATTGAACAGGTATTGTTTACAGAAGAGGAAATCCAGGAAAAGACCAGGCAGTTGGCGGCTCAATTAACTGATGAGTACAAGGACCGCTTTCCGCTGGCAATTGGTGTTTTAAAAGGTGCAATGCCATTCATGGGCGACCTGCTAAAGCGCATGGATACGTATCTTGAGATGGACTTCATGGATGTTTCCAGCTATGGAAATGCAATGGTATCTTCCGGAGAGGTGAAAATCCTAAAGGACCTCGATACTTCAGTAGAAGGAAGAGACATCCTGATCATCGAGGATATCATCGACAGCGGTTTGACTCTCAGCTATCTAGTTGAGCTATTCAAATACCGTAAGGCAAAATCAATCAAAATCGTCACTCTTCTTGATAAACCAACAGGAAGAAAAGCCGATATTATAGCCGACTATGTTGGATTCATCGTTCCTGATGAGTTTGTTGTCGGATATGGCCTTGATTACGCGGAAAAATACCGTAACCTGCCATATATCGGTGTTCTGAAGCCAGAAGTATATTCAAATTAATACGGTTACAATTTAGTGAATGAAATTTCACATTTTGTGTGAGAAGCAAATATTCTGAATGTTAATTTCTTGTATTAGCATAATTTGCTATGATACTATTTAGTATAGTTTGTCTACCGTGGGAGGAGGTAAGGGATGAATCGGATCTTCCGTAATACCATCTTTTATTTATTGATATTTTTAGTCATTATCGGAGTTGTGAGTTTCTTTAATGGCAATAACCAGCCAACAGAACCAATCTCTTACGATGAATTCATGCAGAAACTAGAGGCAGGCAATGTTGAAGGTGATTTGACGCTGCAGCCTGAACGTGGTGTGTATGAGGTAAGAGGCCAGTTGGAAGGCCAGGAAGAAGGAAAAGGCTTCATCACATATGTCTGGAACAATCCAGAGACTCTTAACAGAATCGAACAAGCAGCTGAAGCTGCAAATGTAGAGATTTTGCCTGCTAAGGAAACAAGTGGGTGGGTGACGTTCTTTACGTCCATCATTCCGTTTATTATCATTTTCATTCTGTTTTTCTTCTTGCTGAACCAGGCTCAGGGCGGCGGAAGCCGTGTCATGAACTTCGGCAAGAGCAAAGCGAAGCTTTATAACGAAGAAAAGAAGAAGGTCCGCTTCAAGGATGTCGCGGGCGCAGATGAAGAAAAGCAAGAGCTTGTCGAGGTTGTTGAATTCCTGAAAGACCCTCGCAAGTTTGCTGACCTTGGGGCACGTATTCCAAAAGGAATCCTTTTGGTAGGACCTCCGGGTACAGGTAAGACTTTGCTTGCCCGTGCTGTTGCAGGGGAAGCTGGAGTGCCATTCTTCTCAATCAGTGGTTCCGACTTCGTAGAGATGTTTGTCGGTGTCGGTGCATCACGTGTACGTGATTTATTCGAAACAGCTAAAAAGAATGCTCCATGTATCATATTCATAGATGAAATTGATGCAGTCGGCCGCCAGCGTGGCGCTGGTCTTGGCGGAGGACATGATGAGCGTGAACAGACACTTAACCAGTTGCTTGTAGAAATGGACGGATTCGGTGCCAACGAAGGGATTATTATCGTAGCCGCTACCAACCGCCCTGATATCCTTGACCCAGCATTGCTGCGTCCAGGACGTTTTGACCGCCAGATCACAGTAGACCGTCCTGATGTTGCAGGCCGTGAAGCTGTATTGAAGGTACATGCTAGAAATAAGCCACTTGATGAGTCCGTTAACTTGAAAAGTATTGCGTCTCGTACTCCAGGTTTCTCTGGAGCGGATCTTGAAAACTTATTGAACGAAGCTGCGCTTGTTGCAGCTAGGAGAGATAAGAAGAAGATAGATATGGAAGATCTTGATGAAGCAACAGACCGCATCATAGCCGGTCCTGCCAAGAAAAATCGTGTCATCTCCAAAAAGGAAAGAAATATCGTTGCGTTCCATGAAGCTGGCCATACCGTCATCGGGGTTGTCCTTGATGAAGCGGAAATGGTCCACAAGGTAACGATTGTCCCTCGCGGACAGGCCGGCGGCTACGCCGTCATGCTTCCTAAGGAAGACCGTTACTTCATGACCAAACCTGAGCTTCTTGATAAAATCACTGGACTCCTTGGCGGCCGTGTAGCTGAAGAAATCGTCTTTGGTGAAGTAAGCACAGGTGCGCACAATGACTTCCAGCGTGCGACCGGCATTGCAAGAAGAATGGTTACTGAATTCGGTATGAGTGATAAGCTCGGACCAATGCAGTTCGGTCAGGCGCAGGGTCAAGTATTCTTAGGCCGTGACCTGAACAATGAGCAGAACTACTCTGACAAGATCGCCTATGAAATCGACCTTGAAATCCAGGCAATCATTAAGGAAAGTTATGCGAGAGCGAAAAAACTGCTAACAGAGAATCGTGATAAGCTTGATATAATTGCGAACACATTGTTAGAGGTTGAAACCCTTGATGCAGAACAAATCAAGCATCTGATCGACCATGGCCGTCTTCCAGACCGCAAAGTCAGCGTTGAGAGTGACGACATGAAAGTAAACATCAATAAGAAAAAAGATGACATGCCTGCAATCGAAGAGACTGATAAGAAAGTTGACTCAGTCATCGAAGATCCAAAGGCTATTGATGAAAATCCAAAAGAATAGATTTCAGTAACAGGTGCTCTTAGCGGGGCACCTGTTTGTTTTTCCGCTGACAAGGCGTTTTAAGGCGGGCAGCGCTTGTCGGGGCTGACCAAGGCGCTTACGCTTTTCTAATGACTTTATTTAGTGAATTCCTGGCGATTATGATATGATATTTTCAGTATTGATCCAGAAAACTATAAATAAGTTGGTGAATAGCTTGATTTTTGTTTTTGACGTCGGGAATACAAATATCGTGTTAGGTGTTTATGATAAAGAAGAGTTGAAGCACCATTGGAGAATAGAAACGAACCGTCATAGAACGGAAGATGAATTTGGCATGATCGTCAAAAATCTTTTTGACCATGTTGATCTTTCTTTTTCAGATATTGATGGAATCATTATATCGTCTGTTGTTCCGCCAATTATGTTCTCACTTGAGCGGATGTGCCAGAAGTACTTCCACCACAAGCCGTTGGTTGTCGGCCCTGGCATTAAGACAGGACTGGACATAAAGTATGAAAATCCAAGGGAAGTCGGAGCGGACCGTATTGTGAATGCGGTGGCGGCGATTCATGAATATGGAAGCCCGCTGGTCATTGTCGACTTTGGTACAGCTACAACTTACTGTTATATCAATGAGCATAATCAATATATGGGCGGAGCGATTGCACCAGGGATCGGCATCTCCACTGAGGCCCTCTATTCAAGGGCTGCCAAGCTCCCGCGTATTGAAATCAGCAGACCGGATGATGTGGTTGGAAAGAATACAGTTTCAGCCATGCAAGCTGGCATTCTGTATGGATATGTTGGACAAGTAGAGGGAATAGTTAAACGGATGAAAGATAAGAGTAAAGTCCTTCCTAAAGTGATCGCGACAGGCGGCCTGGCAAACCTGATTGCCCAGGAATCAAATATCATTGATGCCGTGGATCCATTTTTAACGTTAAAGGGATTGCAGCTTATCTATAAGCGCAATATCGAAAAACACAATTAAGCTTCCTTAAAGAGAGGATGCATACAATTTCACAGCACGAAGGGAGTAGAAAAATGAGTGATTATTTAGTAAGAGCACTTGCTTTTGATGGACAGGTCAGAGCATATGCAACAAAAACGACAGAAACAGTTGGGGAAGCACAGCGCCGCCATTATACTTGGCCTGTAGCATCTGCCGCACTTGGCCGGACAATGACAGCAGGTGTGATGATGGGTGCGATGCTCAAGGGCGATAATAAATTGACAATCAAGATTGAAGGCGGAGGCCCGCTTGGACCCATTCTTGTGGACAGCAATGCTAAAGGCCAGGTAAGAGGCTATGTATCGAATCCTCATGTCCACTTCGATTTGAACGAGCACGGCAAGCTTGATGTAAGACAAGGTGTCGGTACAGACGGAACGCTTACGGTCGTGAAGGATTTAGGTCTACGCGACTATTTTACAGGCCAGGTGCCGATTGTATCAGGAGAGCTTGGAGAGGACTTCACTTATTACTTCGCAACTTCTGAACAGGTCAATTCTTCGGTCGGTGTGGGAGTGCTGGTTAATCCTGACAACTCAATCAAAGCGGCTGGTGGATTCATCATCCAGCTGATGCCTGGGACAACAGAAGAAACCATTACAGCAATCGAACAGCGATTGCAATCCATCCCGCCAGTATCGAAGCTGATTGAAAAAGGATTATCTCCTGAAGAATTGCTGGAAGAATTGCTTGGAAAAGAGAATGTTAAAGTTCTTGATACGATGCCAGTTAATTTTGAGTGCAATTGCTCAAAGGACCGATTTAGCACTGCGCTGATCAGCCTTGGTACAGAAGAAATCCGGGATATGATCGAGAAAGAGGGGCAGGCAGAAGCACACTGCCATTTCTGCAACGAAAAGTACATGTTCACAAAAGAAGAACTGGAAGAGATAGAGAAGGAAGCGAAATAAGCGATATCTGGGGGAAGAGAAGTGGAAAAAAAGCAGCTTTGGTATATTATTGCCGGGTTAGCCATTTTGAACGCGATAACTCTTGTGATGCTGATAGCCAAGCCTGCTATCCTCGAGGGGAACAAGGAAACTGTGGCGGAGATTGGCAAGGAGTCAATCACCCGCCAGGAGTGGCTGACTGAGCTTGAAGAAAGATACGGGCAAGAAACGCTAAGGGACCTAATTGACCAGGCGGTTGTCAAACAAATGGCCGATGAATATAACATCAAAGTGTCTGACGAGGCCGTAGATCGTGAATTGACAATTTATAAAGCCATGTATTCTTCAGCTGGCAACGAGCCAAAAACCGAAGAAAGTTGGAAGCAGCAAATTAAATACAGTCTGCTGCTTGAAGAACTTTTAACGAAGGATGTTAAAGTATCGGAAGAGGATATGAAGTCCTTTTATGAACAGAATAATAGCCTTTTTGACATTCCTGCATCCTACCATCTGTCGCAAATAGTCGTCGAAACGAACAAGGAAGCTGAGTCAGCGGTGAAAGAGCTGAAAGATGGTTCTAGCTTCACTGCTCTGGCGATGGAGCGTTCGATCGATGAGTTTTCGGCGAATGAAGGAGGAGACATCGGCTTTGTTACGGAAGAAGATGAGCTCGTTTCCCCGGAGGTAGTTCATGCAGCGAAATCGCTGAAGTCCGGAGAGTGGACAGGACCTGTAAAAGTGGAAAATGGTTATGCTATTGTTTATCTTCATGAAAAACTTGAAGGGAAGAAATATGCCTACAGCGATGTAAAGAACCAGATTCGCCGGCAGATTGCTCTTGAACAAATGGACATTCCTGTTTCTGCACGGGCGTTCTGGAATGATGCGGAAGTAAGCTGGTTTTATGGAGACAAAGAGAAGAAATAACGAACGAAGCACCGGTGAACTAAACCGGTGCTTTTCTTGTTTAGAGAAATTCAAAATAGGATAGTTTAAAAAGGATGGGACTCTTTTCGATGATGCTTTTGAATCGGGCAGGAAGATTGTGAAAGTAACATTGTACGAAAAGAGCTTAGGCAAAAGACTGATTTTTGTTGATGTCGAAGCATACTGATTGACATAGACTTAAAGTATTGGTAAATTTTAATAAAACCAATTAAAATAGTCGGATTAAGGGGTGGGTAATTTGGTACGTATTGCAAATTCAATTACAGAGTTGATCGGCCAGACACCAATTGTGAAGCTGAACGGACTTGGTGATGACCAAAGTGCGGATATTTATTTGAAACTTGAATACATGAACCCGGGCAGCAGCGTCAAGGATCGTATCGCTTTGGCGATGATTGAGGATGCTGAGGCAAATGGGGCCCTGAAACAAGGGGATACAATCATCGAACCAACAAGCGGAAATACGGGAATCGGACTGGCGATGGTAGCAGCAGCCAAAGGCTACAAAGCAATTCTCGTCATGCCGGAGACAATGAGTATGGAGCGCAGAAATCTGCTTCGTGCCTATGGAGCGGACCTTGTATTGACTCCTGGCCCCGAAGGAATGGGCGGCGCGATCCGCAAAGCGGAGGAACTAGCAAAGGAAAATGGTTACTTCATGCCACAGCAGTTCGAGAATGAATCTAACCCTTCTGTACATGAAAGAACGACCGGACCGGAAATTGTCGAGCAGATGGGTGATCAGCTGGATGCCTTCATCGCAGGTATTGGCACGGGCGGAACGATTACAGGAGCAGGAAAAGTACTTCGTGAAAAATACAAGAATATCAAGATTATCGCTGTTGAGCCAACAGACTCCCCGGTATTATCCGGTGGAAAACCAGGACCTCACAAGATCCAGGGAATCGGTGCAGGATTCGTTCCTGGTGTACTTGATACAAATGTGTACGATGAAATCTTCAAGGTTGAAAATGAGCAGGCATTCGACTATGCTCGCCGCGCGGCGAAAGAAGTAGGAATCCTCGGCGGAATCTCTTCAGGCGCAGCCATTTATGCAGCATTGGAAACAGCGAAAAAGCTCGGCAAAGGCAAAAAGGTGCTTGCAGTGATCCCAAGTAACGGAGAACGCTACCTGAGCACACCACTATATCAATTCGAAGATTAGTTATATGGAGAGGCAGGCTGACGAAGCTTGTCTCTTTTCTTATTCAGAAAAAATCCTGCAAAATCAACAATTTATCGAAAAAACCATTATTTTAAAAATGAAAGCGCGCCCTTCATCATGTATGATGGATTAAGAGAAAAAAATAGGGGTGAAAAGCTTGCCGCACTATAGCATTCAATCAAAAACGATTCCTTATACAGCTTCACGTTTTTTTCATCAATATGATCATATTGCACAACAATATAAAGAGCATGTCATCCTCGAAAGCGGGAGAGGAGGGCGCTACAGTATCGCCGCATTCAATCCCGAGATTGTTTTTTCGGGTAAAAATAATAAACTGATAATCACACAGGGTGGTTCGTCAAGCACGCTCGAGGGCAATCCTCTTGAGTTAATGAAAAATCAAATGGAAAAGTATCAGGTGCCTGAAGTAGAAGGCTTGCCAGATTTCCAGGGTGGAGCGATCGGCTATCTGAGCTATGACTATGCCCGTTATATCGAAAAGCTTCCAGCACTGGCTATGGACGATTCCGGAATCCCGGAGGTCTACTTCCAGCTATTCAAGGAATGGTTTGTTTTTGACCATCAGACAGAGAAGCTATGGCTAATGGTTCTATCGGAAAAAGGACAGGAAAAGCAGGCGGAGGACAAGCTTTCAGATTGGAAAGACAGGTGGGACGCTGAAGTCCCGGAAGTTTTTGCCGAAGCAAAGCCTGCCCGTGATGATCTGCAAGTATCGATGGATGAAGCTGAATTCATCGAGGCAGTTGAGAAGGTGCAGCAATACATTGCGCAGGGGGACGTCTTCCAGGTAAATCTATCTGTCAGGCAATCCAAGCCGATTGAGGCGGAAGGAATTGAAGTGTACCGGCAGCTGCGCAAGCTGAACCCATCTCCATATATGGGTTACCTGCATACACAAGACTTCCAGCTCGTCAGCGGTTCGCCTGAACTTTTAGCAAAAGTAAAAGGTTCAGAGGTCAGCACAAGGCCGATTGCCGGCACGAGATCGAGGGGCAGGACAGATGAAGAAGACTTGCAGCTTGCCAATCAGCTAATCAACAATGAAAAAGAGCGAGCCGAACACGTCATGCTTGTCGACCTTGAAAGGAATGATCTCGGCAGGGTGTGCAAGTATGGTACTGTCGAAGTCAATGAGTTCATGGTCATTGAAAAGTACTCGCATGTCATGCATATCGTTTCGAATGTTCGGGGGGAGCTGGCAGAGGGCGAGACCTGGTTCGATGTTGTCAATGCAACCTTCCCCGGCGGCACAATTACCGGTGCTCCAAAGGTAAGGACAATGGAAATCATTGAAGAACTTGAGCCGGTGAGACGCGGGCCTTATACTGGATCGCTTGGGTGGTTCGGTTTTAACGGCAATATGGAACTGAACATCATTATCCGGACGATGCTGGTCAAAGATGGAATGGCACATGTTCAGGCAGGAGCAGGTGTCGTCATCGACTCCATCCCTGCCAATGAATACAAAGAATCGTTAAAGAAAGCAATCGCTCTTTGGAAGGCGAAAGAGCTTGCGGAGGGTAAAGCATGATTTTGATGATCGATAATTATGATTCATTCACATATAATCTCGTTCAGTATTTGGGCGAAATGGGCGAAGAGCTCAATGTCATCCGCAATGATCAGACGTCCATTCAGGGCATTGTGGAGCTTGACCCGCAGTTCTTGATGATCTCACCTGGGCCATGCAGCCCGAATGAAGCAGGCATCAGCCTGGAAGCGATCAAGAATTTTTCAGGCAAAACGCCGATTTTCGGTGTTTGTCTCGGCCATCAGTCTATCGCCCAGGTATTTGGCGGTGACGTGGTCCGTGCGGAGCGGCTCATGCATGGCAAAACTTCTTTGGTCTATCATGATGGCAAGACGATTTTTGAAGGATTGGAAAATCCATTCCCTGCGGCTCGCTACCATTCGCTCATCGTAAAAAAAGAAACCCTTCCTGACTGCCTGGAGGTTTCAGCATGGACGGAGGAGGGCGAGATCATGGCGATCCGCCATAAAACGCTGCCTGTCGAAGGCGTCCAATTCCACCCGGAGTCCATTTTAACGACGCCAGGAAAGCAGCTGCTGCGCAATTTCATTGCCCATTACAAAGCTGCTAAGGAAGTAAGTTTATAATGTTTTTATACATGAATGGCCAGTTCGTCTCGAAGGATGATATCACCATTTCCCCTTTTGACCACGGCTTCCTATACGGGTTGGGCGTATTCGAAACGTTCAGGGTCTACAATGGCCATCCTTTTCTGCTGGATGATCATATGGAGCGGCTGAATGCCAGTCTTCGTGTTTTGAATATTGAAGCTGAATTTACACGGGAGGAAAGTGTTAAGATCCTCGAAGGCTTATTAGCTACAAATAATCTCAAGGATGCCTATATCCGCTTCAATGTTTCGGCTGGGAATGGCGATATAGGTTTACGGACAGAGAGTTACCAGGAGCCAAATGTGATCGTATTTGCGAAGCCGCTGCCGCCAGCTGGAGAGATGAGTGAGAAAAAGGCGGTTCTCCTGGACTTGAGGCGCAACACACCTGAGGGAGCAGAGCGGCTGAAATCCCACCATTATCTTAATAATGTGCTCGCTAAGCGTGAGGCAGGCCCTGCGATGGATACGGAAGGGATTTTCCTGACAAATGAAGGCTATTTGGCTGAAGGGATTGTTTCGAATATTTTCTGGTACAGGGATGATGTCCTGTATACGCCTGCTGTCGAGACGGGAATTTTGAATGGAATCACCCGCAGGTTCGTCATCGCTCTTGCCCGCAACGCAGGCATCGAGGTTCGTGAAGGCTTTTACAAAAAGGAAGAAGCCGAAGCAGCTGATGGAATGTTCCTGACTAATTCGATTCAGGAAATCGTCCCGGTCACAGAGTTCTCAGGAAAAAGCTTTCCCGGGAAATCAGGCGTGTTGGCGAACAGACTGTTCGGCAACTATGCAGCTAACCGGGAAACGCTATGGAGCAGAACGAAATTGGATGGAGGAGCTCATACATGAATACCGTGATAAAAGCCGGTCCTTATACACTGGACTTCACCAACAAAACACTGATTATGGGAATATTGAACGTTACGCCTGATTCTTTTTCAGATGGCGGGAAATACAATCACCTTGATCATGCTGTCTTACATGCTAAACAAATGATCGCTGACGGAGCGGATATTCTTGACATCGGAGGCGAATCAACAAGACCGGGACATGAACGGATCTCCGATGAAGAGGAGGTTGGCAGGGTGGTACCGGCGATTGAATCTATTTCGAAAGAAGTTCAGGTACCAATTTCCATCGATACATATAAATCGAAGGTTGCCAAAAGTGCCGTCGATGCTGGAGCGGCCATTATCAATGATATCTGGGGAGCGAAGGAGGACCCGGAAATTGCCGATGTCGCTGCAGAAACCGGAGTACCGATTATCCTGATGCACAATCGGAACGACCGCAATTATACAAACTTCATTCGTGACGTGCTCAATGACTTGTATGAAAGCATCACAATCGCTAAAAAAGCAGGAGTGAGCGACGAGCAAATCATCCTTGACCCTGGAATCGGCTTTGCAAAAGACCTTAGGGAAAACCTTGAGATGATGCGTCACCTTGATACGCTTGTGTCTTTAGGATATCCCGTCCTCCTTGGCTCATCGAAAAAGTCGATGATTGGCGGCGTGCTCGATCTGCCTGTTACGGAAAGAACAGAAGGTACTGGAGCTACCGTGTGTTACGGAATCCAGAAAGGCTGCCAGATTGTCCGGATCCATGATGTGAAAGAGATGGCACGGATGGCAAAAATGATGGACGCGATGATGGGAAAGGGTGAATACAGTGGATAAAATACATGTGAACCAAATGGAGTTTTACGGCTACCACGGTGTTTTTCCTGAAGAAACAAGGTTAGGCCAGCGTTTTGCGGTAGATTTAACGGTGGAACTGGATCTTTCAAAAGCAGGAAAAAGCGATGATCTTAATGAGTCAATTAACTATGCAGATTTATATATGGTCTGCAAGGATATCGTTGAAGGCCAGCCATTTAAGCTTGTAGAAGCTATTGCTGAAAAAATTGCCGGGACGATCCTTGAACGATTTTCGCTGGTGGAAGCATGCCACGTAAAAGTCATCAAACCGGACCCGCCGATACCTGGCCATTACAAATCAGTCGCAGTTGAAATCACAAGGAGCAGATGACAGTGGAAAACAAAGCATATATTGCGCTAGGGTCCAATATGGGTGACCGGTTTGGGTATTTGACCCAGGCAATCATCTTCCTTGAAAGCCATGAAAACATCACAGTGGTAAATACTTCTTCCGTCTATGAAACCGACCCGGTAGGCTACACTGACCAGGATCAATTTTTAAACATGGTAATCCAGGTAAAGACGAGCCTTGAACCGGTTGAACTTCTGGATACCTGCCTTGAAATCGAATTGAAGCTTGGGAGAAAAAGGGAAATGAAATGGGGTCCCAGAACTTTAGACCTTGACATTTTGCTATATAATCAAGAAAATGTTGAAACAGAGAAGCTTACAATTCCGCACCCTCGGATGAGCGAACGCGCGTTTGTAATTCTTCCATTGCTTGAAATGGACCCAAATCTCACGCTCCCATCGATGAAGGAGCCACTGAAAAACTGTTTACTAAGTATACCGGATAGAGAAGGAGTACGAATATGGAAGCAGAAAAATGGGGAAGGCGTATTCGCGCTTATCGAAAGCTAAAGGGTTATACGCAGGAAAGCTTCGCAAAAGAGCTAGGCGTTTCGGTCTCCATCCTGGGAGAAATCGAACGCGGCAACAGAATGCCTGGTGAAAGACTGATTATCAGGATCGCAGAAGTCCTCGGTGTCGGATTAGATGAATTAACCCCACAGTAGGTTTGATATATTAATAGGACCATAAGGAGGAATGACATGCTCAAGATTGGCGATATTGAAATGAAAAACCAGGTCGTCCTCGCACCCATGGCTGGCATTTGTAACTCGGCATTCCGCCTGACGGTCAAAGAATTCGGCGCTGGACTTGTATGTGCCGAAATGGTCAGCGACAAAGGAATTGTTTCTCAAAACGACAGGACACTCGATATGTTATATATAGATGAACGAGAAAAGCCGTTGAGCCTTCAGATTTTTGGCGGTGAAAGAGAAACGCTTGTGCAGGCAGCGCAATACGTAGATAAAAATACGAATGCTGATATCATTGATATCAACATGGGATGCCCGGTGCCGAAGATTACGAAATGTGATGCAGGTGCGAAGTGGCTGCTAGACCCAAACAAGATTTACGAAATGGTATCAGCAGTAGTGGATGCTGTTGAAAAGCCAGTTACGGTTAAAATGCGCATGGGCTGGGATGAGGATCATATTTTTGCCATCGAGAATGCGCAAGCAGTGGAACGTGCTGGTGGTAAGGCAGTTGCTCTTCACGGCCGTACACGTGTACAGATGTATGAAGGAATAGCGAATTGGGATATTATCCGTGACGTTAAGCAGGCTGTAAATATTCCTGTAATCGGCAACGGGGATGTCCAGACTCCTCAGGATGCCAAGAGAATGCTAGACGAGACAGGCGTAGACGGAGTCATGATTGGTCGCGCTGCTCTAGGAAATCCATGGATGATCTACCGTACGGTAAAATATCTGGAAACCGGCGAATTATTGGGTGAACCAAATGCACGCGAAAAAATAGATGTCAGCATCCTGCACCTTGACCGCCTGATTGCTTTGAAAAACGAACATATTGCCGTACGCGAAATGCGCAAGCATGCAGCATGGTACCTTAAGGGCATCCGCGGAAACGCAACAGTCCGTAACGGAATCAATGAATGCAATACAAGAGACGAGCTTGTCAGTTTGCTAAAAAACTTCGCAGATGAAGTAGAAGCAAAAGAGCAAGAAGTGCACCAGGTTGGATAAAAATTGACATTAACCGTCACTTTTCCTATAATACCTTTATCCTTAAAAGTAACTGCCAGTGGTCAAACTGGCAGTTTTTATTCTATTTAGGCATGAAAAAAAAGAGATTTTTAATGTCTGAATACGTTTGTTTGTGTAAAATAATAAAAGTATCCATCAAACATAATCAGGATTACATAATAAATCTATTATATATATTGGAGTGAAAGCGATATGAGTCATGAAGAATTGAATGACCAGCTCAGAGTCAGAAGAGACAAAATGAGTTCATTGCGTGAAAAAGGCATGGATCCTTTCGGCAAAAGATTCGAACGCACTCATCTTACTAAAGAGCTGATTAGCAAATACGGTGAATTGGAAAAAGAAGATATTGAGGCAAAAAATGTATCGGTGAAAATAGCTGGACGTATCATGACAAAGCGTGGAAAAGGAAAAGCCGGCTTTGCTCATATCCAGGACCTCGCTGGCCAGATCCAGATCTATGTTCGCCAGGATGCAGTCGGCGAAGAGCAATATGAAGTTTTTGATTCAGCTGACCTAGGTGATATCATCGGGATAGAAGGAACACTCTTCAAAACAAAGGTAGGCGAGCTTTCGATCAAAGCTCAAGAATTTGTGTTCCTGACGAAAGCACTTCGTCCGCTTCCGGAAAAATTTCATGGACTGAAGGATGTCGAGCAGCGATACCGTCAGCGTTATCTTGACCTGATTACCAGCAATGACAGCAAGACGACTTTTATCAACCGCAGCCGCATCATCCAATCAATGCGCCGCTATTTAGATGGACAAGGATATCTCGAAGTAGAAACGCCATTAATGCACTCAATTGCCGGCGGAGCTTCTGCGCGTCCGTTCATCACGCATCATAATGCACTTGATATGCAGTTATACATGCGAATCGCGATCGAGCTTCACTTGAAGCGCCTGATTGTCGGCGGTCTTGAAAAAGTATACGAAATCGGTCGTGTATTCCGTAATGAAGGTGTTTCGACAAGACATAACCCAGAATTCACAATGCTTGAACTTTATGAAGCGTATGCTGACTGGAGAGACATCATGTCACTTACTGAGAACATGGTTGCGCACATTGCTCAGGATGTTCTTGGTACAACAACTATCCAGTATGGCGAGTATGAAATCGATCTTAAGCCAGAGTGGAAGAGAGTCCATATGGTAGATGCGATCAAGGAATATACAGGAGTAGACTTCTGGCCGCAAATGAGCACGGAAGAAGCTCGTGCGCTTGCTAAGGAGCATGGAGTGGAAATCACTGAACATATGCAGTATGGCCACATCGTCAATGAATTCTTTGAGCAAAAGGTAGAAGAGCACCTGATTCAGCCGACATTCATTTACGGCCATCCGGTTGACATTTCTCCACTCGCGAAAAAGAATGACGAAGACCAACGCTTCACAGACCGTTTTGAATTGTTCATCGTAGCAAGGGAGCATGCGAACGCATTTACTGAGCTGAATGATCCGATCGACCAAAGAGAGCGTTTTGAAGCTCAGCTAAAAGAAAAAGAACAAGGAAATGACGAAGCGCACGAAATGGACGATGATTTCATCGAAGCGTTGGAATATGGAATGCCTCCAACAGGCGGACTTGGAATCGGTATCGACCGATTGGTTATGCTGCTGACGAATTCCCCATCCATCAGGGATGTACTATTATTCCCATTGATGCGTCACCGTTAATAGATAGAAGGAAAGGCAAAACGGCACAGGTCGTTTTGCCTTTTTCTATTATTAATCTGGTCTAGGTCAGAGAGTTTACTCACCTACTCTTGTAAAAAAGAACAGTAACTTATACAGGCAGATTGACTAAAGTAATATGAATTATCTTTCTTTTAATTCCAAGAATAAAAATAGCAAAAAGTTATTGCTATTGTAGAATAAAGGTGCTATATTTATATCTGTTGCTACGAGCTACTTAGTTAGCAACAAAGAAAATGAAAAAAACTTATTGACATCGGGTTTTGAACCTGATAATATATAAGAGTTGCTTCTAACAGAGCAGCAAAACAAATTGTTCTTTGAAAACTAA
>NZ_JAGGQL010000018.1 GCF_018613315.1 Bacillus sp. ISL-37
GTGTTTTTTATGAAAAAAGTCAGTTTAAAAAGAGGGATTAAACCAAATAAAAAAGCTTGTGGAAGAAAAAATAGTACCCTTTCTCCACAAGCTGAAGCTGCCTTTTGGCAGCTTTTTTACTTTTTCATGATTATTTTTTATTCAATTTTTGATTTTCCACAAACTCCTTCATGTACAACCTTGATTTGCGCCCAAGCATTTTTGCCATCTGGCCCGTCCATGTATCGGCTCTCTTTCCGCCCGTTCTCTCCTCGTAATATTCAGAAGTCGTTTTGTTGTAATCTTGAAGCTGCTTTTTAAACAAGCTCTGGTCTTGTTGATACTCGTTTTCCATATAGATATGTTCGAGCGGCAGACGCGGCTTCAGATCCGTTTCCTGGTCAGGATACCCCACAGCCATACCAAACAGAGGAATAACATGCTCTGGTGTCTTCAAAACTTCCTTCACCGCCTCGAGGTCGTTGCGGATTCCGCCAATATAGCAAATCCCAAGTCCCATCGATTCAGCCGCAATGGCCGCATTCTGGGCTGCCAGAGCAGCATCAATCAAGGCAACCATGAATTTTTCAGTGCTTTCAATCGAATCTTCTACGTCTGCACTTTCCAAGTCACCGACTAGCTTATGGCGATGGAGGTCTGCACAAAATACAAAAAAGTGACCATTTACGGCTACATAAGCCTGATTACCGGCCAATTCAGCAAGCTTGTCCTTTTTTTCCTGATCTGTTACCCCGATTATTGAATATGCCTGGATAAAGCTAGAAGTAGAAGCCGCCTGGGCACTTTTCACGATGGTTTCAACTTGTTCCCCATCCAGCGATTGATCCGTAAAACGCCTGATCGAACGATGTTGCAGTAGAGTTTCAATTACCTGGTTCATTCTATTAACAGCTCCTTCTGGATTATGTATTGCCTGGAAATGACACGATTCATTAAGAATAAAAACCACCAGACACCTTCCATGCCAAAAAGGAGACCTGAATAGGCCTCCTAGTATTTACGCAAATCCCGATAGTCTTGCTGTCTAAGTGCTTCATAAATTAAAATAGCAGCCGTGTTAGACAGGTTTAATGAACGGATATTCTCATTCATAGGCAGCCTCAGACATGTCTCGATATTGTTTTCGATCACTTCTTTAGGAAGTCCTGTTGTCTCTCTGCCAAAAATAAAGAAGAAATCCTTTTCGGTTGCACTATAATCAAAATCAGAATGCGCCTTTTTGCCAAATTTGGTCACGTAAAAGAATTCTCCGCCCTCGTTCTGTTGATAAAAGTCCTCAAGCGAATCATAATAATGAATTTTCACATGCTCCCAGTAATCCAAACCCGCCCTCTTCAACATCTTGTCATCCGTTGAAAATCCCAACGGCCTGATTAAGTGAAGCTCGGTATCTGTACCGGCGCATGTGCGCGCTATATTGCCAGTGTTTGCTGGAATGAGCGGCTGATATAATACAACATGCAATGCCATGACTTTCACCTCTAATAAAAACTAAAGCCATTATACCACTACACTGCTTCTCAGCAAAAGAAATGGCGCTGTATTCGGTTTGGTATGTCATTAAATATCATCATGATCATCCGTAATCGTTAAGAACTTGTATTTAATATTCGGGGTATAGGCGGTTGAATCTTCATATGCCCAATATCTCATCCTGCTGTTATACGTATGGGCATTGACCAGCGGCATTCCATCCGCGTCGTGTCCGGTAACAATCGTGGTATGGTCGAAACGTCCATCCCCCTCGAAATCATAGCAGATGACATCTCCTAGTTTCAGTTTATCGGCACTGTTTACTTCTCTTCCCCTCAAGCCCAGCTTAGAACCTGGGATGTGCCAGCGCATCGCATTGGCGACCGACCAGCTGAAACTCCAATTATCATTCTGCATCCACCAGCCATTGCTTCGATTTGGATACCCACGCATCGGCCCTCCGCCCTGATGAAGGCATTGCGAGATATAGTTGGTACAGTCGACCTCGAACTTTTTATATGCAGGATTGTAGTCATTCCACCATCGTTCCGCATACTGGACGGCCTTCAGCCTGTCATATTTAAACCCCTTCCTCTCCTGGTCTCCCTCCTCCTGTGCAATAGCAGGCATCGCTTCATGGCTGCCCTGGGATCCTTTGATTTCATTCATCTTTTCATCCTTTACCAGGACGCCCTTGTAAAATTCAGCCTGCCTCTTCTCCACTTCCTCCTCCATGTAAAATAATCCCCGTTGCTTAATCAAATACTGAAAATGAACCTCATATAAAACCTTGGCATTTTCCTTATCTTCAAACTTCTCTATTACTCTGCCATTTGCCTTTGCTTTTACAATTTCAGCAGACCTATTGGCAAAACTCTGCTTTTTCATCTCAATACTGGGACACTCGTGCAGTTGATTTCGCGGCATTGATACACATTGAAGGACACGCTGTTCCAGCAGTTCCTGCAGTTGTTCACGCATGTTCATCTCTCCCTTCACCTTTCATATTTATGAAGCGTTCCAGGATTTCACGCATAAAAAAGGCTGTTTTCGTCAAGATTGTTGTTAAAATCCTAAAGCCGATTTTAACGTAAAACTAAGCCATTTTTTGTTCGCTATTAAGTTTGCATGCTCATTTCTCATATTAAGAGTCAAATTTACAAAGAAACATAATACATTCATTCCTATTTTGCATTCAATAGCCACAAAGATTGAGAAATGAGCCTAAAAAAAAGAATGGATTTGACTAAATCCATCCTTCTTACACTGTTATATTCGACTCTGAGCTGTCCTTAAAAAACTCCAGTCCCTTACTGATTTCCTTTAGTACTTCCTCATCCTTCTCAACAGCAGAGGCATGTTTCAGTGCGTCCAACGCTTCACTACCGCCAATTTTGCCAAGCGCCCATGCTGCCGTTCCCCTGAGTACAGGTCTTGGGTCATCCTGCATTACCTTGATCAACTCAGGTATTGCTGTATCATCCTTATAATGCGCAAGGGCAATGATCGCATTGCGCTGAATAGGCTTCTTTCCTCTCCACGAACCGGAGACATGTCCGTACTTTTCTTTGAAATCACGGTTGCTTATGGTTAGTAAAGGTTTTAGGAGCGGCTTCGCAATTTCAGGGTCTGGCTCCATTTCTTCATGGAAATGAAAATCCTTCCCTTTGTTCTCGGGACAAACTGTCTGGCAAGTATCACAGCCATATAAGCGATTACCCAGTTTTTCGCGGAATTCATCACCCAAAAAACCCTTCGTCTGTGTCACGAAGGCAATGCACTTTTGTGCGTCAAGCTGCCCGCCCTGTACAAGTGCCCCAGTAGGACAAACTTCCACACACTTATTGCAGGTGCCACAGCGATCCTCCATAGGCGTATCGGGGGCAAACGGTATATTCGTAATCATTTCACCTAAATAAACGTAGGATCCATACTCTGGAGTTATAATGGAGCAGTTTTTTCCGCTCCAGCCTATCCCTGCCCGCTCGGCAACAGCCCTGTCAACAAGTTCGCCCGTATCGACCATCGATTTGAACATTGAGCCAGGTACCTTCGAAGCAATATAATCCTCCAATTTTTTCAGCCTGTCCCTGAGCACCATGTGGTAATCAGTCCCCCATGATGCACGGCAGAAGATTCCCCGACGTTCTCCCTTCTTGCTGACAACTTTCGTCTTCATCTTTGAAGGATAAGCAAGTGCAATCGAAATGATCGATTTAGGACGGTCAAAAATAAGGCTAGGCTCCGTTCTCTTCTCAATATCCTTTTCCTCGAACCCGGATTGATATTGTAGTTCCTGCTGCCTGTATAACCTGACCTTCATTTCTTCAAAAGTTGAAGGAGCTGCAAAACCAATTTTATCAATCCCGATTGTTTTGCTGTATTCAATAATATCCTGCTTCAAACTTACTGTATCCATTTGCAGATTCCTCCTCTCCATTTTGATATTTATATTGAAATCCCATAAATTTAAATGCAAATTACTTTTATGATAAACTATTTTAAAGCAGATTTGGAGGTGGAATCAATGGAAATTCAAGTTTCAAGGTTGATAGGTGATCTCATTCCCGGATTCACAGTCGGGATTATCGAATATAAAGACATACAGGTTGGCGAGTCTCCGCAAATGTTAAAGGGCAGACTTCAGCTTTTCCAGGAATCAATTTACTTCGACCTTCTGGAAAAAAACGTAACCGAGCTTGAAGGCATCAAAGAGTGGCGAGGAATATTTAAAACAACAGGGAAGGATCCAAACCGATATAGACATTCGGCCGAAGCCCTCTACCGCAGGATCGCAAAGCAGAATTATCTTCAATCCATACATAGTGCGATAGATTTAAATAACTTCTTCTCACTTGAATATCAAATTCCAATAGGAATTTATGACAGTGATAAGCTTGTAGGGAATGTATCGATTAAAATCGGAGGAGAAAGCGAAGAATACAAAGGTCTAAATGGAAGAACCAATAACCTTGCCAACCTAATAACCTCTGCAGATGAACAAGGACCATTCGGCAGCCCATTTGTCGATTCAGAAAGATCGGCCGTAACAGCATCGACGACAAATGCCCTGCAGATTGTATATTTAAGACCCTCAACTCCACCAGAGAGCATGCAAAAAATGACACAATCACTAATGAATATGTTTACCCAAATCCATGGAGGGACTGGCACATATAGAATGATCGGATGCTGATGCATCCTTTTTCTTTTGCCTTCATATCCTTTTGCTTATCTACTATAAAAACAAAAAAAACGCAGCATATCGTTTTCTGGAAACGACATGCTGCATTAGTTTACGTATGTATGGAGCGGGTGAAGGGAATCGAACCCTCATCATCAGCTTGGAAGGCTGAGGTTTTACCACTAAACTACACCCGCATACATATCTCTATGAAATAAAGAAAACAGGAAATCCTGTTTATAATAAGAAAGGTACCGGTGGTCGGGGTCGAACCGACACTCCAGAAGGAACACGATTTTGAGTCGTGCGCGTCTGCCAATTCCGCCACACCGGCATATTAAGATGTCTTGCTTTTTGCTACCACTAATGTTTTAGTGGAGGCGGCAACCGGATTTGAACCGGTGAATAAAGGTTTTGCAGACCTTTGCCTTACCACTTGGCTATGCCGCCATATATTTTTGGAGCGGAAGACGGGATTCGAACCCGCGACCCCAACCTTGGCAAGGTTGTATTCTACCACTGAACTACTTCCGCAAAAAATGGCTGGGCTAGCTGGATTCGAACCAACGCATGTCGCAGTCAAAGTGCGATGCCTTACCGCTTGGCTATAGCCCAATATATTGTATTCCATTAGTATTGAAAATGTGATTATAATGGGGCGACTGATGGGAATCGAACCCACGAATGCCTGAACCACAATCAGGTGCGTTAACCACTTCGCCACAATCGCCATTATAAAATTGGCAGGGGTAGTAGGAATCGAACCCACACCAAAGGTTTTGGAGACCTTCGTTCTACCTTTAAACTATACCCCTATATTAAGTGGTGGAGGGGGACGGATTCGAACCGCCGAACCCTGAGGGAGCGGATTTACAGTCCGCCGCGTTTAGCCACTTCGCTACCCCTCCACTATAACATTTTTTCTGGTGATGAAAAACCCATTTTAGCAAATTCCCTGAATAACCAGGTATTGTATAAATGGTGGCTCAGGACGGAATCGAACCGCCGACACAAGGATTTTCAGTCCTTTGCTCTACCGACTGAGCTACTGAGCCACTATAATATTGTTGCCTAAACCTTGACTTGTTTAAGTCCTTTGCTCGAATGACCTTCGGTCTTTCTCGCAGATTGCCGCAGAAGCTTATTCAGGAAGTGAGCAATCTGCTCTACCGACTGAGCTACTGAGTCACTATTTTTAAAAATGGCGGTCCCGACCGGGATCGAACCGGCGATCTCCTGCGTGACAGGCAGGCATGTTAACCGCTACACCACGGGACCAAAGTTTTTTCAAGTGAGTACTTGAAAAGAACTTTCATTAATTGCGGGGGCAGGATTTGAACCTGCGACCTTCGGGTTATGAGCCCGACGAGCTACCGGACTGCTCCACCCCGCGACGGTAATATGAAGATTTTTTTCGCTAGCGCGAAAAAATCTTGGTGGAGGATGACGGGATCGAACCGCCGACCCTCTGCTTGTAAGGCAGATGCTCTCCCAGCTGAGCTAATCCTCCATTTGTAATCGCTAGCGCGATGATATTAAGGATGATTTTTTTCGCTAGCGCGAAAAAATCTTGGTGACCCCTACGGGATTCGAACCCGTGTTACCGCCGTGAAAGGGCGGTGTCTTAACCGCTTGACCAAGGGGCCAGATATAAATTTCTATGGCGGAGAGCAAGGGATTCGAACCCTTGAGACAGCGTTGACCGTCTACACGATTTCCAATCGTGCTCCTTCGACCTCTCGGACAGCTCTCCAAATTGGCTCCGCAGGTAGGATTCGAACCTACGACCGCTCGGTTAACAGCCGAGTGCTCTACCACTGAGCTACTGCGGAATAATAATGATTTCTCCGACTTGGATACACGATCCGTATCTTTGAAGAGGATGAAAATGCATCCTGCCCGGCGGCGTCCTACTCTCACAGGGGGAAACCCCCAACTACCATCGGCGCTGAGAAGCTTAACTTCCGTGTTCGGTATGGGAACGGGTGTGACCTTCTCGCCATCGCCACCAGACATTTTTCAAAGACAATATCTATTATACTGTCTTTTATGCATTTTGCAAGAGAAAATTTTAGAAAGTTTTTCGTTTTAGTAAAAAAACTTTATTCCCTCAAAACTAGATAATGTTTGTAAGAAGAAAAAGAAGAACGAGTAATCAATTTGGTTAAGTCCTCGAACGATTAGTATCAGTCAGCTCCACACGTCACCGCGCTTCCACCTCTGACCTATCAACCTGATCATCTTTCAGGGTTCTTACTAGCTTGCGCTATAG
>NZ_JAGGQL010000001.1 GCF_018613315.1 Bacillus sp. ISL-37
AGTTTCTCGACAGCCTGAAGCAGGCTTAAATTGCCTGCTTGTTTTTCCTTTTGGATTCTACTTAATTAGACCTTAAACATTCCACCGAAACCTTTGACGAGCGAAGATACCTGGGTCACGGCATTCATCATCTGTCCTGCAGTATCTACCATTTTATTGACATCCAAATTGCCATCCTGGCTTTTGAAAGAGTTCATGATGGATTGCAGGCCAGAAGGCTGCTTAGGCATGAAAGCATATTGTGGATATGGGTTGAAGTTCTGATAATCTGCTTGCGGGTTATAGTACCCGTAGATAGGGTCACCCTCAGGCTCAAGCGGGTTTTGGAAAAGCATCTTAGAATAGTCATTCTTGCTTCCAGCCATCGGGTTAGGCTGATTCCAATAAGGATTCCCTTGTTGCATATTTGGATTCATAGGGTTGCCCTGCTGCATATATGGATTCACCGGTTTCTCCTGCTGCGTATATTGGTTTTGCCAATTTCCTGGCATCGCATTCCAATATGGATTGTTATACTGTTGAGGGAGCGGTTGCTGCCGGTTCAAACCTTGGTTATTCCCATATAAAAAATTCGGATCGTGATTATATTGATATTCCCACCATTGTGGATGATTGGTATTGGTCTTATTCCTGCGGCCAAACATGGCGAACATCCTCCTCCAAGTTTTCATTACGATATTATATGTTATTGCCGCCCAGTTGGTGATAAGGCTGGAAGGTACTTCCGTTTTTGTCTAACAATGAAATATGTTGTCGGAAGTTTCAATTTTTGAAAAATAGAAGACCATTCCAATTTCATGATACGATTATTTCAAATGATGGAGGAGGATGAAAAATGAACGTTCACGAACTAAAAAATCTATTTGCTGAGACAAAAGAATACACTCCGGAACATGTAAATGAATTGCTCGATTTTACTAAAAAATCGTACATTCAGAATGAAATTACCATTATAGAATACCGGAATCTGGTTCGTGAGCTGGAATTGCAAGGAGCTTTCATTCCCGAGGATCAGAAAGAATTATCCATATAAAAAGATTGAAGCACCAGTTCTCTGGTGCTTCTTTACTTTCACTTTCTTGTTTTCTCGACGGCAATGATCATGCTGTTCAATATGAATTCAACTGACTGGATTTGATCAAGGAATCTTTTTTTGCTTGTTTCAGGAAAAAAAGCCTGGACAGAAATGACTTCCAAATAGTCCGCCGCTGTTTCAATTTGATTAGCATGAAGATTCTTTGGTCTATTTTCCCTAATCCATTGGCCTGCTGATTCTCTCCACGCATCTGCTGCCAATTTCACCTCATCAGCGAATGGCTTAACTTCTGAATGAAAATCACCCCTTACTCCCTCTTCCTTTGAGAGTTGAAATCGTTTATGAGCCGTTTCCACATCAACCAGCAGTTTTTTGGATAATGTAAGAATGTTATTTTCTATTTCCACTTTAATCACACTTTCTTTATATCTATTTATTTTTTGTTCATGTTTATGATCTTTCTTAATGACCTTATACAAAAAAGTAGCCTTCTGTTAAGAAAGCTACTTTAAAGATGAATCCATTCTAATATAAATTAAAAACTCAATTCAAGTTTTAGAGAGGATTGCTCAGATTTTGCTTGTAATTCAGATTTTATCAACTTAGGCAGCTTGCCTTCCATTCTATCTAAAAAAATGCCTGTTTCTCTTAATTGTGATGAATGTGTCAGGCACATTGTTTCCCGGACTTCCATTAAAGATTCATGCAGGTTGATATCCGTCTCTTCAAGGCTATGGGCCATATCAGTCAACATCCCTAAAATCTCTTCTTTTTCAATTCCTGGTCTCATCGGTCAATCTCTCCCAACTATAGTTATTTTAAGGTCTGGCAGTATGCACCCTGCTGAACGACAACGAATCCTCTATAAGGAAATATAGGAACATAACTTGTAAATTCTACTTCTTGCTGAAACCTCCTTCACCGTTGACAAAACTAGAAGGAATTCGCCAAACAAAGTGCTTTTCAGCATCAATCTTTACAGCCTTCGACATTCAATTGCCGAATGAAAAAACAGCAAATGAACAAACTAATCTCGGGAGGTGTTCACATGAATAAAAAACAACAAAAAACCGCGCAGCAGCCTAATAAAACCGCTGAGAAGAAAACAGGGTATGGCGACAAAAAGCTGGAAGGACCAAACCGTCCGGCAGAGTGAACCATAAAGCGGAAGAGCCTCAATCAGCCGCAGCTTGACAAGCGACTCGAGGGGCTTTGCGCAATAGCTGGATTAAACAAAAAGCAAGGAGATCCCTTGCTTTTTTGTTTGGATCAATTTGAATTGAATAAATCCTTCACCGATATCATGGCATGTAATTGTTTTTGCTTTTTTTTGTACCATTCCGTCAAATGAACAGGATGCCTGTGGTTGAGTTCCTGGCTAAACCACTTTTTGTGAAATTTTCTCTCCTTATACCAGTCACCTTGTTGATGGAAATGATGCTGAATGATTGGATAGGTACAGCGAAGGAATGGCGTATCTCTTTTTTTTTCGAAAGGAAAGTACTGTTCATAATCATGTCTTGAAGCAGTATGTTCTGTTTGGACTGCGAATTCCAGAAATAACGGATAATACCTGTGGTCAAATAATATTGACGCAAGCCGCTTTCCAAGGTTTATTCTTTTACTGACGGATTTAAATCCATTTACACTCGCCCCGTAGAGTTCTCCCTCACACGTTGGAAACAGGACCGTACTGAAATGCAAATAATCTTCGAAGGAAAACATCATTGTGTTAAATACTCTCTTTTTATATACCGGATGCCTTATAACAGGATTATTGATCACATTCTGTTCATTGATTATCAAAGCTGTCATCAGCCTTTTTTTATCTCCCCGCTCCCAAAATACCTGCCATTCTTTTCCCATAAACGTTGATACATCAAGGAATTTCAGCAAGTGAAACATTGGTGTGCTTTTTTTCGTCGAATAAGAGTATAAAAGGAGCTGCGAAAAGGCATCGCGGAATATCAGCCAATTGGCTCTTTCATATGTGAGGAACAACCGTTGGCGTATAGGAAGATCCAGCATCTTGGGGAACCAATCTCCCTCAAGGTCGCACATATTATAGCCGCCATTCCTTGAAACCATGCTGGCCAGGAACGCCCAAATCATTTCGGGATATTCCAGATAAAAATTAAGATACGCTCTAGTTCTTGAGATGTTGTCCAAATTTAGATGGTCAGTTTCCAGCCTTATTTTTTGTATGATCTCGGCTTCATGGTCAGACAGCAGATGAAATTGAGGATTTTGGGTTATTGACACACCTTTTCTCTTCCTTTTCTATAGGTTCTTTATAGGGTGAATTGAAATGAGGCTTTTTATTCAACCAAAAACCGTTGATATTTGGTATGATATAGAGTAGTCTGCGAGGTGGTCAGCTTGATATTCAATTATCCAAATGGTAAAAAATATACGCCAAATGCAAATAAAGAGCCCGCAAAAAAAGCCAGTGTGCAAAAAAATGCAGCCTATAGTAATAGAGGAATGACATTGGAGGAGGACTTGAATGAAACAAACTCCTACTATGTTGACCGGGGCATAGCGGTCATCCATAAAAAACCGACACCCGTTCAAATCGTTAATGTGGATTATCCGCGCAGGAGTGCAGCTGTTATAAAAGAGGCATACTTTAAACAAGCTTCTACTACAGACTATAATGGAGTTTACAAGGGAAGGTATATTGATTTTGAAGCTAAAGAGACTAAGTTTTCAACATCGTTCCCATTGAAAAACTTCCATGAACATCAGATTGTCCATATGAAAGCTGTGCTTGAGCAAGGAGGTATATGTTTTGTCATCCTCCGCTTCTCCTCGGAAGAAGAGATCTACATGCTGGAAGTGAGCCATTTGCTGTCTTTCTGGGAAAGAATGCAAAATGGCGGCAGGAAGTCAATCACAAAGGAAGAAGTCATCGAATTCGGCCATCAGATACCCCTTGGCCTTCACCCAAGGATTGACTATATAAAAGTTATCGATTATCTTTATAAACTTAGTTAGTGTTTTTATTGCGAGAAAGGAATGAACTATAAATGGCACAAAAACCTCAAACTAGAGAGGAGCGCCGAAGACAACAGGCAGCCAAGACTAAGAAAACAAAAGGCAAGAAAGCGAATAAAGGAATGTTCAAGAAAATTTTCCTTACGCTGATTGCCCTTGGCATCATCGGCATGTTGACCGGAATCGCTACCTTCGCATTCATGATACAGGATACTCCAAAACTTGATGAGTCCTTGCTCAAAGACCCTATATCTTCTAAGATCTATGATAAAGATAAAGAGCTTGTAACAGAAGTAGGCTCGCAGAACCGGGATTATGTAGCTTATGAGGATATACCAAAACTAGTGGAAAACGCCTTTTTAGCGACAGAGGATGTAAGATTCTATAAACATAATGGTATCGACGTAATCCGTCTTGGAGGGGCCGTTATAGCAAACATAACTGACGGCTTTGGATCCGAAGGTGCTTCCACCATTACACAGCAAGTTGTCAAAAACTACTTCCTTGGCTTTGAAAAAACGATCTCAAGGAAAGCACAAGAAGCATGGCTAGCTTACCAGCTTGAACAAAAGTATACAAAGCAGCAAATCTTTGAAATGTATGTAAATAAAATTTATATGTCAGAGAATATGCACGGTGTCCTGACTGCATCAAAGACATACTTTGGTAAAGATGATTTAAGTGAGCTTGAGCTTCATGAAGCCGCTCTGCTTGCAGGTATGCCTCAGAGCCCTAATAATTACAATCCTTTTACGAACCCTGAAAAAGCGGAGAAGCGAAGGAACACTGTATTATATCTGATGCATCAGCACGGGATCATTTCACAGGAAGAGAAAGAAAATGCACAAAAGATCCCTGTTGAATCCAGCCTTGTTAAGGAAGAAAACAGAAAGAATAAGAATGAAGAACCCTTCGATGCTTTTGTTGACATGGTAATCGAGGAAGTAACAGAAAAAACCGATTTTGATATTTTTTCCGATGGACTTGAAATTTATACAACACTAGATCAAAATGCACAAAAACATGTAGAGAACATCCTTAATACAGATGCTGCTGTGCAATTCCCTAATGATGAAATGCAGGCCGGCATTACGCTGCTTGATACGAAAACCGGGGAAATACGCGCAATTGGCGGCGGCAGGAAGCAGCAGGTAAAGCGAGGCCTCAATTACGCCATCGATGTAACAAGACAGCCAGGATCAACCATTAAGCCAATCCTTGACTATGGACCTGCGATCGAGCATTTGCGTTGGGGTACCTACCATATGCTTGAAGATAAACCTATGACCTATTCAAACGGAGATCCAATTGGAAACTGGAACGACAAATATAACGGCATCATGACAATGAGGATGGCCCTGGCAAAATCGATCAACATCCCTGCCCTACAGGCCTTTCAGGCAGTAGGTCTTGATAAGGCAAGAGAATTCGGGGTTAAACTTGGTTTAACACTGAATGATCCTTTTTATGAATCAGCTTCGATTGGTGCTAAAGAAATAGCTCCAATTGAAATGGCTGGTGCATATGCAGCCTTTGGTAACAATGGTTTCTTTACGGAGCCATACTCAGTCAAAAAGGTTGTACTCCGTGACAAGACAGAAATTGATCTAACACCTGAGACTGAAGTGGTCATGAAAGATTACACTGCCTTCATGATTTCCGATATGCTGAAGACGGCGATCAAACAAGGTACAGGAGCAACTTACGCAAACATTCCAAACCTTCATGTTGCCGGAAAGACAGGAACAACGAACTACACACCGGAAGATATCAAAAAATGGGGAATTAAAAATGGCGGTGTCCCTGATTCTTGGTTTGTAGGCTATACAACAAGATATACTGCATCCGTTTGGACTGGTTATAGCGACAGAAAGACGGCACTGTACGGTAATGAACAAAAAATATCACAGACTTTGTTCAAGAATCTGATGACCTATGTATCTAAAGACGTAGATACACCTGACTTTACTGTTCCAAAGAGTGTTGAAAGAGTTAAAATCGAAAAAGGTACGATGCCTGCAAAGCTTGCAAGTGAGTATACTCCAAAGGATGAAATCCTTTACGAGTGGGCTGTAAAGGGCAATGTTCCTAAGGAAACTTCCAAGAAGTTTGAAAAGCTTGAAACTCCTTCAAAGCTTGAAGCAAAATACGATGAATCGAAAAATGAAATCATCCTGAGCTGGGAATTCAATCAGGAGAACAAAGAGGATATCCAATTCGAGGTTACCGCATCCCTTGATGAGGGTCCTGAGCAACCACTGACCACTACAGCAGAGACAGGATTAAAAATCGCCAATGCAGTTCCAGGCGGAATTTATTCATTCAAAGTCACAGCGATACGTGATGAACAGCGTTCTGATCCAGCCACCCTTAAAGTCGAAGTTCCAGAACCACTCCTGCCAGAACCAGAAGATGGCGAGAATGAAAATGAAGAAGATGAGAATGAAGTAGGAAATGAAGATGGCCAAGGTAATGGTAATGGTAATGGTAATGGTAACGGTAACGGAAATGGAAATGGTGACGGTAACGGCGACGGAAATAATAATGGGAACAACAATGGTGATGGGGATGACGATTAATCTCCCTTCCAGAACTCAATAACAACGATAAAAAACAAACGTCCTGACTCAATCAGGACGTTTGTTTTTTGCTCTATTTAAGGCCACTTGTTTAGCGGACTGCTTTTCCTGTTCAGCGAACAATTCTGCAAGTTGTTTATAAGAATGAAAAAGTTTGGGTCTTGATACGATAAAATTAAGCCTTTCCTCAAC
Source organism: Bacillus sp. ISL-37 (assembly GCF_018613315.1). Classification (GTDB taxonomy): domain Bacteria; phylum Bacillota; class Bacilli; order Bacillales; family Cytobacillaceae; genus Mesobacillus. Next base: position 6,805 of record NZ_JAGGQL010000001.1, read on the forward strand.
ATTCACCGGCTTAATCTTACAATCTTTAATACAATACTTATCCGGACTCAGGCTATTTGAAATAATAAGAAACTGTTCAAATAATTCTATCGCCCTCATCATCAATGGCAGTGCCCTATCGCTATCTCTGTTCTTGAAGTGGATGTCTAGTTCAAACTTGCACTGGTCCCATTCACTGAGGACCCTCTCCACTGCTTGTACATAATCCTGAAAGGAAATATCTGTTCTTTCCATTACGCTTTGGCTCTCATTCTTTTTTTACCCTCTCTGCATACATCCAGTAAAGGACATGTTTCACACTTGGGATTCTGGGCTTTACAATGGTATCGTCCAAAGAAAATCATCCTGTGATGCGTAATGGACCATTCTTCCTCAGGAACCTTTCTCATCAATGTCTTCTCAACCTCAAGAACTGAATCCTTCCAGCGGCAAAAAGCCAGGCGTTTGCTGACCCGCTCCACATGTGTATCAACTGCAATGGCAGGTATCCCGAAAGCGACTGAAACCACGACATTGGCTGTTTTACGCCCAACGCCAGGAAGCTTCGTCAATTCATCCCTGTCCCGCGGAACCTCACCGCCATACTCATCAATAATCATTCTGGAAAGCTTTTGGATGTTTTTCGCTTTATTGCGATATAATCCAATTGACCGGATGTCCTCTTGCAGTTCTTCCAATGAAACACTCAAAAAATCCTCAGGACTTTTGTATTTTTGGAATAAGTTTTTGGTCACCTTATTCACCAGGGCATCAGTGCACTGAGCAGATAGGGCGACTGCAATGACAAGTTCAAAAGGATTTGAGTGAACCAGCTCGCAATGGGCATTAGGAAACATCCTACCCATTTCATCAAGGCAAAACCGGATTTGCTGTTTATTTAACATATATCTCACCACATTTCTAAATTTACGACTTTCAATACAATTAAGACATCACACCTCGAAAAGAACCTAAAAAAAGAGAGAATAGATGAATTCTCTCGTTACAATTACTGTTCAAGCCAGTTATAAAAGGGAACAGGATTCGCAGAAACTTTGGGTTCTTCCTTCCCTGTCTTTTGAGCACTCTGGTGCTGCCTGAATTTCCTTCCATAACTTTTGGCTTGTTCGATCGTCTTGATCCCATTCTTCTTCCATTCAAAAAGAATCCGGTCTATGTACCGAAAATTCAATTTGCCAGAAATGACAGCTTCTCTTAATGCAGCTTTAATGATGATAGGGTCATGGTGATCATCATCCATCCACATTGCCAGAGACTCACATTCAAATGGTGATAACGGCCGGCCGAATTCCCTCTCAAATGCTGTATATAAATCCGTTTCTTCCTTCTGGTTGGTCATCTCTTTTTCCTGTTTCCGTTTGAGCATAAACTGATCAAACAGCTTTTCCCATAACGGTTCCAGGGAATATTTTTCATATCTGATTCCGTCCGTAGAATTCCCGTCACTTATCGATATAAACCCTCTTTGAATCAGTGCTCGGAGCAAATCTGTACATTCGAAAGCCGATATCGTCATGCGGGCTGCAAGTTCCGTAGGCGTAGGAAATTCATTTCCTTTTTCAGAAAAATAGAATACATGAAGTAATAATGCTAATTCTTGTTCGTTCAATCTCATTTCTTTGTACTGCGTAAGCAATACAGCAGGAATCGTAACATTCCCCTCTTTCAGCCAATCTAACATATCTGCTTTTTTCATTCCGGACACCTCTTTTCATAGTATAGCATGAACAAGCCCGGCTGGTAATAAAATAGAAAAAGATTAAAAAGGGGAATAAGTCGAAAAATAGCAATAAAGAAAGCTTTACCAACAAAATAAAACAAACTTCCCTAAAATACAACAAGGCCCGCAATGTACGGGCCTTATCCTTTGGTGTGTAATTTCTAAATAATTTCAGAAATCACTCGAACTTCGATAACGGAGAATCAGCCTTGATTCTCCGTCTGATGATTTAAGCCTTGCTTTCAACAAATTGATGAATTCTGCTGATTGCTTCCTCCAACTGTTCAAGGGATGTAGCGTATGACAGGCGCATATAGTCTGGAGCCCCAAACCCCGAGCCAGGAACTACCGCAACATTCGCTTCTGTCAGCAATACTTCTGCAAACTCATCCACATCCTTGCAGCCCGTCATAAGAGCCGCTTCTTTTGCATTTGGGAAGAGGTAAAATGCTCCCTGAGGCTTTATACAGCTGATTCCCGGTATTTCATTCAGCTTGCCATGGATGATTTCAAGTCTTTCCTCAAACGCCGTACGCATTGTTTCTACAGCATCCTGGGACCCTGCGTAAGCTGCAATCGTTGCATACTGGGCAGGTGTCGTTGGATTTGACGTGCTATGGCTTGCCAGGTCAGTCATTGCCTTGATAATTTTACTGTTACCAGCTGCATAACCGATTCTCCAGCCTGTCATTGAATGGGACTTGGAAACACCGTTGATGATGATCGTCTGCTTTTTAAGCTCTTCTGAGAGTTCAGCAATTGAGATATGCTCAGCATTTTCATAAATTAATTTTTCATAAATCTCATCAGAAATAATCAAGATACCCTTATCAAGACATACATCACCAAGAGCCTTCAATTCCTCTCTGGAATATACCATTCCGGTAGGATTGCTCGGGGAATTGATGATGACCGCCTTTGTCTTGTCGGTGACCTTTTCCTTTAGTTGTTCAGGAGTTATTTTGAAGTTGTTCTGTTCAAGCCCTTCCACGTAGACAGGATTTCCTCCTGCAAGCTTCACCTGCTCAGGATAGCTGACCCAATAAGGAATCGGAATGATCACTTCGTCACCTTCATCAAGAAGTACTTGGAACAGGGTGTACAAGCCATGCTTAGCGCCACTTGTTACGATGATTTCATTCAACTGATATTCAAGCCCTTGATCACCTTTTAACTTCACTGCGATTTCTTTTTTCAACTCCGGCAGACCGCCAGATGGTGTGTACTTAGTGAAACCCTCATTCATTGACTTAACAGCAGCATCAATAATATGCTGCGGCGTATTGAAGTCAGGTTCTCCCGCTCCTAGACCTATCACGTCTTTCCCTTGCGCCTTCAATTCTTTTGCTTTTGCGGTAATTGCCAAAGTTGATGAAGGAGTGAGTGCTCCCACTCTGCTGGCTAATTGGATCTCCATCCCTTTACCTCCTATTTTTTGCACGTGGCTATGATTGAATATTTAATAATATCGTATTGTCCAACATTTGATCTTGATTCAAAAATTTGCCGAATGAGAATCACAAATTATCAATGGCCCTCAGTTTTTCACCTGTATCGAAATCGACATAATAATAATTTATTGTGTCGTTGTTGTTTCGGTAAAAAATTTCCCATGCCGGCCTGTCCGTCTTTTGGATTCTAGCCATGCCGAGCCTTACTTCAATAATTTCATTCGGATTTTTTTCCTGATATAGTTTATTTAAAGCTTCTTTTTTCGTGATACCATTTTTCGCATTTCTCGTGATGACTTCGCTGTTTTTTTCATTGATCCAAACATAAACATCTTCCCGTTTTGCATTTTTTCCCGTCATCACATAATAAGTCTCTTCACCACTATACAAACTGAAGTTTGTAAAATCTGAAAGGTTAGTTTCTTCTGACGCAATTTGGACAGCCTCTTTTTCTGCTGCCTTCACTGGCTCAACCGCGTTTAAGTATACATTTACCAGAATCCCCACAATTGTAACAATAATGAGAATACTGAAAAATATCCATTTCTTCACATGTATCCCCTTCTTTATGTATGCTCAATTCAATGCTTTTACATATATTAATCAAGACAGCAGCTTAATTAATCAAGTGCGATAAATGGTGAAAATTGCTTTTTCTTTATCATCCTGATCCAATGCAAGACCGAACATGAGGTCATCACGCTTTAAAGTCCTGTTTAGTGCATCTACAATTTTATACAAATCAGGACTATTCTGGATCTTTACTGTCGATACTACTTCAATTTTGCTTTCCATGCCCGCTTCCTCTCCTCTCACACAATTTTTGTCATCTATATATGAGCGTTCAGCTGGCAACAATACAATTAACACCACTCATTATATCAGGAGATGGTCCTCACTGGTAAGAGTATTGCTGACACACAAAAAAACTTTTCTAGTCCAAACATCAAAAATGGCTGCGCAAAATATGCGCAGTTTTTCTTTAGCCCGTTTTATGATTTTCGGGACCTACATCCAATTAATTATTACTCTTCACTCAAGATTGTAATGACATCATAGGTTGAATCTGTAAGCTTAATTGTAACAGTACCATGCTGCTTTGTGAAATAAACATCAATCCAGGCTTCATGCAGCATCTCAACTAAATCCGGATCAGGTTTAACTGAATTTGATTTGAAGATGACTGCTAGCTGAGGGTCTAGATGCTCGATCAGCAAATCTGAAAAAGAACCTTTTGCAGCAAAAAACGGCAATTTGACAATATTGACATTCTTCAATGGTTCTGCAAGAAATGCTTGTTCAGAAGCATGACTAGCTGAACTAACATAAAAAATTTGATGATGAAAAAATTGAAAAGAAATATCTGTGCCTTCATTCTCTTCACTGCCATCGAAAATGACTTCTGCAGTCAAACCTGGCATTAGCTTTAACAAATCTCCCTGCTTCCAGCTTTGAACTTTCACTTCAGTCGGGATTGTGACTCCTGCCAAAACCTGATTACCAGCTTTCCCTGTAAATATCCTGCGGACATTATATTTTTGGATTATTTGATCGAGGTTTTCCTGCCCAGCATTCGCCGTCAAAATAATCGTCGATAAATCATTTACATGAAAAAGAGCAAGCAGCCGCTCAAGCTCTTTGATTGTGCCAGTGCCACCAGTATTCACTAGTATATTCTCGCCATTAGCATGCTGAATCAGTGCGGCCTCTCCATCGCTTATTGCTAAGAATGTAAAAGCCAATTCGTTTCTTTTCAGATTGACATCTACCCCTTCAACCTCAACGGGAGCAGAAGGAGATTCATAAGGGAAATAATACCAATTCATAAATGCCAGGATTGCTAATAACAGCTTCATGTACACTCCTCCAATTACTTCTAGCTTTAGAGTGCGTCATTTAGCTGAAATTATAAAAAGCTTTTAAAAAAAGGCTGTTTGTAAAGATTGTTGTTAAAATCCTAAAGCCGATTTTAACGTGATATATACTCATTTTGCATGTCGGTATTAAGCTTGCATGCTCTTTTCTCATAAGAAGCGTCAACTCTACGAGGGAATTTAGGTAATTCACTCCAATTTTGTATTCAATAGCAACAAATTTTGAGAAAAGAGCCTAAAAAAAGAAGTTCAATGTTGGTCTTTCGCGCAACAGTTCTACAGCCAATCATGAATCATGTCGACTATTTCTGTTATAGATCTTTTTTCAACTGGAACGCCAGGTACCGATTGTAAAAAAGCACTTCCGTATGATGTGGTAACAAGCCTTCGATCAAAGATTAGAATCAGGCCTCTATCGTTTGAGGTACGGATTAGTCTTCCAAAGCCTTGTTTAAATCTCAGGACGGCTTCAGGGAGGGACAATTCAGAGAAAGGGCTGCCACCGTTTTCCTTGATCAAAGCACACTTTGCAGCTGTTATTGGTTCATCTGGTGGTGTAAATGGAAGCCTCACGATTATTAAGCATGATAGATCCTCACCCGGAATATCAACACCCTCCCAGAAACTGCTGGTCCCGAATAAAATGGCTTTATCGAACCGTTTGAAGTTCCTGGTAAGTCTTGTCCTGCTGCCTGCAGTAATCCCCTGGGCAATTAAAATAAACTCTTCAAGCAGGCCGCTCTCCTTGATTAGCTCATAAGACTTTTTCAGCATCTCATGAGAAGTGAACAAAATCAGCATCCGGCCTTTAGTTGCTTCTGCAATCGAGATGATATGTTCCGTAATGGCCGCGACATAGTCATCATTAGAAACAGACTTAATATCCGGCAAGTCATCAGGCACAATGAGCTTGACCTGAGACTCATAGGAAAATGGCGATGGAATTTGCTTTTCCATCAGTGTAGTTCGCAGTCCCAATTCCTTTTTGACAAACGTGAAGGAATTATTAACAGAGAGGGTTGCAGATGTAACAACTACACTTCTTTTTTTCGCAAAAAATTGTTCTGCCAAATAATCAGATACATAAACAGGGCGGGAAAAAATTGTCGTTGAATTTTGCAAAGCCCTCATATCTGCCTCAATCCATCTCACATATCCGCTTTCGTCCATAAAAAGGGTTCTAGCCGTAATACGGATTTTTTCCAAATCTTCTGTAACCGAAACAACCTCTTCAAGGATTGATTGCTGCACGCCTGTATAACGATGAGGGCTTTTTCCCGCCTCATCCAGCCTTCCTTCCAGAGCGGTGATTAAATCCTTTAAGTGGAAATAAAACCTTTCTGCGGTTGTTTTCAATGCAGTCCATATCCGGTTATCTTTGTCCGGAACCATGCTTGCATTCAATTTGCTTCCATAAGATTTATTCTTCAACGCTTTTCTTGCATAAGTTCCTGCAAGCTTGAAGAGTTCTTCTGTTTCATATACCAAATCAGATATCAACTGATTGATTTCAAATGTATGAAGCCTGCTGCTTCCCAGATCGCCGTTATTATTGTTCAGCAATGTCTCCAACTTATAGAATAACTGGTTTTGGTCATATAAACCAAGCTGATTAAGTACTAGCCTGACAGCCAGATAATCCAGTGACTTGCCAAAATACTTTCCTGCCGCCTTTTCGAATTGATGACCTTCATCAAGTACTGCATAGTCATAATTCGGCAGCGGGCCCTTCTCTGAAACAAGGTCGGCTAGCAGCATTGAATGGTTAGTGATCAAAATATCCGCATTATGCGCTTTTTCGATTGCCCTTTGATAAAAATCATAATCCTCCCAGTGCTTCGTCTTGAGGAAAAGCGCGCGTTCATTTTTCACTTTACTCCAGAAGAGCATGCCCCCGCTAGATAAATTGAGTTCATCATAGTCACCAGTTTCTGTTTGCGTAAGCCAAACAAGGATCTGCATTTTAGTAAGGGCTGTATCGTAATTCTCTTCTACCTCCCTCAGGGAGTGCTCAAACCGGGCCATGCTGATATAATTGTTCCTGCCTTTAATCAACGATGCATTTATGGTTGTTCCCAATACCTGGCCCAGTTTTTGAATGTCATTGAATAACAGCTGTTCCTGAAGCTGTGTTGTGTAGGTACTGATTACAACCGGATTATTACTCTCCAATGAAAAAATTGCTGCTGGGATCAAATAACCAAGGGACTTTCCTACACCCGTTCCCGCTTCAACCAAAGCATGGCCATTCTTTGAGAATGCTTCACGAACGCAGTCCATCATCTCGAACTGTCCATGCCTGATCTCATAGCCAGTAAATGCCTTTTGAAGTAAAGACATCTTTTCCTCCACTGATTCTGGATACGCAATAGCACTTTGGTTAACTTTGCGGATCGCCGCTCTCTTTTTCAAGGCAATCCCACGGTAAACCTCGATATCTTCAGGTAAAACCTCAAGTCTGCTCTCCTTCACACTCAATACATCATCAAAAATTAAGTGGAGGTCGCTCTTAAGCCCCTCTGAAAGCTTTGCCAGTTCCTTGACTGTGACCAAAGGCAACGCTTTTATATCCTCAAGCATGATCAGAAGCAACTCTGCCGTCACTTGAGCATCACTATCGGCCTGGTGAGGGCGGTCATGGTGCAAACCTTCCCTTGCGGCCAAATCAGTCAGTTTATAACTGTCAGCAGTCGGATACAGGATTCTTGCCATTTCCACGGTATCTATAACAGGACCATAAAAACCTTCCTGTCCTGAATTTAATAATTCTTCTTGTAAAAAGGAAAGATCAAATAAGACATTATGAGCCACAAAATAAGCATCTTCAAGCATATCAGAAACCTGCGGAGCGATTTCCTCAAATAATGGAGCATCCTTCACCATTGAATCAGAAATACCGGTCAACTCTTCAATGAATGCAGGAATCTCCTGCAATGGATTGACAAGCGAGGAAAATCGGCCAGTAATTTTTCCATCCTCAATGATCACTGCTCCAAATTGTATAATACGGTCACCCTTTTTAGGGGAATTGCCCGTTGTTTCTAGATCTACAACCACAAATTTTTGGCTCATTCTTCAATACACCTCTAACATTCAGTCAAACAAAAACGTATCATAAAAAATGCGAAAGTGAAAGCGGGATAGTGTCTGTATCGTCCCATCTATTAGATTCAATACTTATAGTCCTGCTTATATTATTGCCATTCTAAAAACTTTTGGATATCTTTTTGTCGTTGTTTATCCTTTTGTATACACATTCTTACACCAAAGAGCGTTCTTGAGATTTGCTTAAGAACTGTATGAAAAAACTCCCGATAGTACGGGAGTTTTCTTGTTTTATAGGAATACCGTTCTTTCAGGTTCAGCATGAAGCATTTCTACAATACGGTTGTTCTCATCCATCAACGCTACTTTTGGCTGGTGAGACGGAATCTTCTCTTCAGAGACAAGCGCATAGGAAATGATGATCACAACGTCACCTTCATGCACTAGACGGGCTGCTGCACCGTTCAGGCACACTACTCCGCTTCCTCTTTCCCCCGGAATAATATAAGTTTCGAAACGCGCGCCATTATTATTATTGACAATTTGAACCTTTTCATTAGCTACCATTCCGACTGCGTCCAGAATATCGCTGTCGATCGTGATGCTGCCGACATAGTTCAAATTGGCTTCAGTTACTCTTGCTCGATGTATTTTAGCATTCATCATGGTGCGGAACATGGAATATAATCCCCCTATATAAGTTATTCTACCTCTAAATCTATAATGGTATTGTCAATCAGTCTTGCTTTCGAGAACTTCACCGCAAGAGCAATGATCACTTTACCCTTCAAAGTATCCAATTCCCCCAGTTCAGGATAGGAATAGATCTCCACATAATCAACTGTACCTGTCGTATTCTCATGGATATGATGTTTCATCATTCCAACAAGTTCTTCAGGATTTCTTAAGCCTCTCTCAATGGCGAGTCTCGCCATCTCCAGACTTCTGCTAAGTTCAACTGCCTGCTGTCTTTCATCTTCACTTAAATAGACATTTCTCGAACTTTTTGCAAGTCCATCTTCTTCACGTACTGTTTCAACTGGAATCAATTCTATCGGAAAATTGAAATCCTCGATCAGGCCATCGACCACTGCGACCTGCTGGGCATCCTTGAGGCCAAAATATGCCCTCGTTGGCTGGATGATATTAAACAGCTTGATTAAGACAGTCGCTACTCCGTCAAAATGCCCAGGCCTTGATTTGCCGCAAAGGACATTTGTCCGGTCAACAACCGATACTTTTACCGAAGCATTTTCTGGATACATTTCTTCAGCAGAAGGATAGAAGATAAAATCTATCCCCTGATCCTCCGCAATGTTATGGTCGCGTTCAAAATCACGTGGATAGGCATCCAGATCCTCCGTAGGACCGAATTGAAGGGGATTCACGAAGATGCTCAGGACAACAACGTCATTCTCTGGACGCGCCCTCTTCATCAATGATATATGGCCTTCATGCAGAAAACCCATGGTTGGTACATAACCAATGGATTTACCTTCAGATTTTACTTTTTGCATCTGTTCCTGCATCTCGTTGATTGTTCTTATGATTTTCATTCTTTCCCCCCATACAATGCCTGCAATTCTTCTTCCTTCATGGTAAAGCTATGTTTATCTTCTGGGAAAGCCTTATGCCTTACTTCTGAAACATAGGCACTGAGCCCGGAAGAGATTAGTTCATTTACATTCGTGTATTGTTTCACGAACTTCGGTACCCTGTCCACACCATAGGTGATGATATCATGGTATACAAGCACCTGTCCGTCAACCTCTGCTCCAGCTCCGATACCAATCGTCGGAATCGTGAGGGCCTGGCTGACCTGTTCAGCAAGCTGTTTAGGGACACATTCCAACACAACAGCAAAGGCACCTGCCTCTTCGCATTTTTTTGCGTCATCAATTAATTTCTTTGCCGCATCAGCGCTTTTCCCCTGGACTTTATATCCACCGAGTACCCCGACAGACTGCGGAGTGAGGCCAAGATGTGCTACTACGGGAACTCCTGCCTTCGTCAGTGCGTTTATATGGTCAATGACCTCATCAGCACCTTCTAATTTCACAGCGTTTGCCCCTGTTTCCTGCATGATTCTCGCACTGTTTATAAGCGTGTCCTTAATCGACAGATGATAACTCATAAATGGCAAATCGACAACAATGAATGTATTGCCTGCTCCTCGCCTGACAGCTTTTGAATGGTGGATCATGTCCTCCATTGTCACTGGTATAGTCGAGTCATAGCCGAGCACGACCATTCCAAGGGAATCGCCTACAAGGATTAAATCAGCTTCAGCCTGTTCGGCATGCTTGGCTGAAGGATAATCATAGGCTGTCACCATAACGATCTTGTTGCCTGTTTGCTTCATTTTCAAGAAATCAGTTGTTTGTTTCATTTTCGTTCCTCCCTTTTTCTGAAGAGGAGATAAAACAATCCATCAATGCCAGACACTAAAAAAGGGCCCATCTATGCCAGAAGGACCCTTTGAAGCCTGTACTTGTTTCATCCCTCTGTCCCAGTCCGCTACCGGATCCAGGCAGAATTATTTTTTTATAAAATACATCAACAAGGTGCAGTTCTCTCGATACCGCCCAGATTGATTATAGCAAAAGACTGCTTTTTTGGCTACAGAACAAAAAGCGCAAGCGCCTCGTTCAGCCCCGACAAGCGGTGGAGGGCCGACCGGTGAAGTCGTTCTTTGACTTCATTGGGCGGACCGAAGCGACTCGAGGGGCTAGGCGCTGGAGCTGGATTAAGAAAAATCACATAGTTATCCACAACGAAATTGTTTTATAATTCCCTATACAACAACTAAATTAACCTTCTATCTGGATATCCGCGGAGTAAATGTTATGAATTTCCCCTGCTGAATCCTCAATCAAAAGTACTCCGTCTTCAGTAATCCCGGTGGCTTTCCCTTTGATTTCTCCAGTTAGGGTCCTTGCAGTGATCTGTTTACCGATGCTTATAGCGTAGCTTTCCCACATCAGCTTTATCGGAAAAAAGCCTTTTTCGAGATAAAGTAAATACAGTTTTTCTAATCTTTCAAGTATCGTCCTGATTAACTTTTCCCTGTCTATGATTTTTTCAGATTCAATGGAGAGCGACGAAGCGATTGTTCGGATATCTTCAGGGAAATCTTCTATGCCTGTATTGACATTGATGCCGATTCCAATAATGATTGAATTAATCCGATCTGATTCAGCCTGAAGCTCGGTAAGGATTCCGGTAATTTTCTTGCCGTTAATGAGAATATCATTCGGCCATTTTATTTCAGGCAGTAAGCCTGTTACTTCCTCTATAGCCTGCACCACACCGACTGCAGTGATCAATGTCAGCTGCGGAGCCTTCGGTATAGGGATTTTCGGCCTGAGGATGATGCTCATCCAAATACCTGTATATTTTGGGGAATGCCACTTACGGTCCATCCTCCCTCTGCCAGCAGTTTGCTCTTCGGCAATCACCACAGTTCCCTCTTCAGCATTATCATAAGCCAGTTTATACGCAATTTTTTGAGTGGATTCTACGCTGTCATGATAGTGCAGATTCCTTCCTAGGAATTCAGTGTTTAAACCAAGGGTTATTTTATCTGCAGACATATTGTCAGGGATTGAAATAATTTTGTATCCTTTTCTTCTGACCGCCTCAAATTCAAAGCCTTCCTTGCGAAGCTCCTCGATATGCTTCCACACCGCCGTACGTGTGCAGCCCGCAATGTCAGCCAGATGTTGGCCTGATAGATATTCAGTTTCATTCCTCGTAAAAGCATCGATCAATTTTTTTCTGATCTCAGATTGGACGCGTTCAGCCATTCCCTTATTTTCTCCTTCTCATTTGGCACGATGCCATAGATTACAGAACGTTCGATTTCCTCAAGAAACTCGCGCAGCCAGGGACCAGGCTGTTTATCCAGCCAGCCCATAACATCATTCCCAGTTACGTTCAATTCTTTTCGATGCTTGATCGGAAGCCGCTCATGCAATTCCCTGATTTTTTCGGTGCTGCCAACAATATTTTGCAGGGACGCAAACACTTTTTCAGCGCTAATTGCATCTTCCAATCCTGTGTTATAAACCAATTCCGGATTCCATTCATTTTTAAGGCGATGCAATAACAACGCATGAATATGCTTGATTCGTTTAATTTTTTGAACTGGAAGTTTCCATTCTCTTAGGAATTCTTCAATTTCTTTATCTTTCAAACCTAATTCAAACACCAGCAGGACCCAAGATTCAACCAGTTGGAAATTCTCTCTTAGATGCCTTGAAAAGCGTATTACTTCATCACGATACCCTTTTAACCCTGGCAAATATTGAATCATGCCACTATTGGCCAATAATTGGACTGCTTCGCTTCTGCCTGGCCCATTAAGCAATTTTTCGAATTCAACAGTTTTGCGTTCTACCGCTATGTTCTCCAGTAGATGACAGTGATCTGTAAGAGATTCTAAAGTCTGCTTTCCAATTGTAAAAGATAATTGTGACTGGAATCTAACAGCCCTAAGCATCCTCAATGCATCTTCACCGAAACGTTCATCTGGATTGCCTACTGTCACAATTTCTTTTTTGTTTATCGCTTCTTTGCCAGCAAAAGGATCGATCATGTTCCCTTCTTTGTCCATAGCCATTGCATTCATCGTGAAGTCACGCCGCTGTAGATCCTCATTTAATGACCGGATGAAAGAAACCTTATCTGGCCTGCGGAAATCTGTGTAGTTTTCTTCGGAACGGAATGTCGTTATTTCATAATGTTCGCCTTTATAATGGACGAGAATCGTTCCATGTTCAATTCCCACATCATTGGTTTTAGGAAAAATCCGTTTTAACTCCTCAGGTAACGCAGAGGTTGCGATATCAACATCGGATATTTCGCGACCGAGGATATGATCCCTGACAGAGCCGCCGACAAAATACGCTTCATACCCAGCATTCTCTATTAACTTAAGGACAGGCACTGCCTGTATGAATGGCTGACCTATCATCGTTGATCCTGGCCAACGATATTATAGTAGATGTTTTCGTATTTAGATACGATTTGTTCAGCACTGAAGCTTTTTTCTGCCCTTTCTACCGATTTCTCAGCAAAACGCTTGTGGGTTTCAGGGTTTGAGAGTATATTAACAGCGTTTTCCGTTATTTCTTCGATATTTCCTAATTCGCATATGTAACCCGTCTCTCCGTCCACAATCACTTCCGGAATCCCTCCTACATCCGTACCGATACATGGTACACCGCAAGCCATCGCTTCTAAAGCTACCAATCCGAAGCTTTCCTTTTCTGACAGAAGAAGCATCAAATCACTTAATGAATATAGCTCCTCTACCCTCTCCTGTTTTCCAAGCAGCAGGACTTTGTCGCGAATCCCCAGCTCACTTGCAAGATTGCAAACAGTTTTCATTTCTGGTCCATCTCCAACAAGCAAAAGCTTGGCCGGCATTTTTTCTGCGATGCCTGCGAATGCTTTGATTACATCCGGAACTCTTTTAACAGGGCGGAAATTGGATACATGGATGACCACTTTTTCTTCAGGAAGGATTCCATATTCCTTTCTTAGTTCTGAGGAATCTGTCCGTTTGTTGATACGAGTATCTATGAAGTTGTACACACAGCCAATTTCTTTGTCCGGTTTGATCAAGTCATAAGTCTGCTGGATAAGCGAATTGGACACAGCTGTAACGTAATCCGATTTTTCAATCCCGAACCGTATGGCATCAGTGAGTGACGGATCGTATCCAAGTACAGTAATATCCGTACCATGCAGGGTGGTGACAATCTTCAGATCACGTCCGCTCATCTGGCGGGCCAAAATGGCACAGACAGCATGAGGAATCGCATAATGGACGTGAAGAACATCTAAATTCTCCAAAACTGCGACCTCTGCAATCTTGCTGGCCAAAGCAATATCATATGGAGGGTATTGAAAGACAGAATATTGATTGACCTCAACTTCATGCGAATAAATATTTCGGTACATTTTTTTCAGGCGGAAGGGAAGGCTCGAGGAAATGAAATGAATCTCATGACCTTTCTCCGCCAGCAGCTTCCCGAGTTCTGTTGCGACAACACCAGAACCACCTACCGTCGGGTAGCAAGTGATACCTATTTTAAGTTTCTTCATTTTCCTTCCCCTAACAAATCCTTATGGATTAACAATGGTTTTTTGGACATAAAGCCTTCGGCATAAGCGACGCCAGCTTCCTTGCCAAATAATTTCTCGCGTGCTTCGACTGTTTCGATGTAGCCGTTCACAAGCGGGGTGTCAAAAGTTCCTGCCCCTTTCATGAATTGGCTATCGTAAGCATTTAGTGCATTGATTTTTAAATGGATATAATCCGATACATCAACTAGAAAATCAGGTTTGTGGAATCCATTGATCATATAAAAATATAAAGCTTTTGCCCTGTGTTGCTTCAGCCCGTCCTCTTCATCATATTTTCTTACTGCTGCCGAAAAGACCGCCTCCTCAACAAGGCGGGCACAGCTGCCATGGTCAGGATGACGGTCATCAAAATAAGGTGCAAAAACTATGTCCGGAGTATTTCGCCTGATCACTCTAACAATTTTCCTTATGTATTCTTCCTTTAAGAATAAGCCTCTGTCAGGCAAGTCAAGTGCTTCCCTCATCTTCACTCCAAGAATGCCGGCTGCTTCTTTTGCTTCTCGGCTCCTGATCTCTACCGTTCCGTTTGAAGACATCTCTGCTTTGGTCAAATCACAAATCCCGATAGATTTTCCTTCAGCAGCATATTTTGCGATTGTACCGCCCATCCCGATTTCAACGTCATCAGCATGGGCACCAAACGCCAGTATATCAAGCTTCATTGCTTCCATGTTCATCACCAGTTTCTTCTTTCACTATATTTCGCCAATCCAGGTCTCCTCTTTCAATCCCTTTTACGAGAATCTCAGCTGTTCCCATATTGGTCGCCAGCGGAACAGAATATACATCACATAACCGAACGAGGGCAGTCACGTCAGGTTCATGCGGTTGAGCAGTTAATGGATCCCTGAAAAAGAACACTGCATCCATAAGGTTATTGGCAATCCGTGCGCCAATTTCCTGGTCACCGCCAAGAGGACCGGATTGAAACCTTGTCACTTCCAAACCCGTTGCTTCAATAATCCTCAACCCTGTTGTGCCGGTTGCGAATAATGTATGCTCTTCAAAAATCTCCTTATAAGCGACAGCGAAACCCACCAGATCATCTTTCTTTTTATCATGTGCAATTAAGGCAATGTTCATGGTTTCTCCCCTATTCTAAGATATTCTCTAATCCGTAAACAAAAGCATCCATTTTCATGACTGTATCAACCGCAAGCTTTACTCCAGACATAAAGGAGCTTCGATTGTAGGAATCATGGCGGATCGTCAATGTTTGTCCGTCAGCACCGAATAATACCTGCTGGTGGGCAATCAGTCCAGGAAGCCTTACTGAATGTATGTGCATACCTTCATAGTCCGCACCGCGGGCACCTTGAATTGTTTCCTTTTCGTCAGTATGTCCCTGTGTTTTCGGTTCGCGTACATCAGCTATCATTTGTGCCGTTTTCACTGCTGTACCCGATGGCGCATCAAGCTTCTGGTCGTGGTGCAGTTCAATGATCTCAACGTCATTGAAATACTTGGCAGCCATTTGCGAGAATTTCATCATCAAAACGGCTCCGACTGCAAAGTTTGGAGCGATGATACAGCCTGTTTCCTGTTCGGCGCAAAGCTGTTCAAGTTCATCAAGGTCTTCCTTACTGAACCCTGTAGTCCCTACCACTGGGCGAACTTTATATTTCAATGCGGTCTTTGTATGGAACATGCCTACTTCAGGTGTCGTCAGGTCAATAAGTACATCTGGCTCAACTTCCTGGAGACATTTCTCGAAATCTGTATAAATTAAGGCATCACTCGCTGGAAAGCCCTCGAGCTCACCAACTTTCATTCCTTCATATTTCCTGTCAACAACTCCCACGAGTTCATATGTATCCGTCCCGAGCACAAGATCGACAGCCTCTTTACCCATTCTTCCTCTTGGTCCTGCAATAACAATCTTTACTTTTTCCATATATTTAGTCTCCTTTAACTGTCTTTTCTCGTCCAGCGGTCTTTGTCCCTTGTATTGAACTTTTCCATGACCATGTTATGTGCTTCTTCTAGGTCTATATTTAAAGAGTTGGCAAAACAAATCATCACAAATAGCATATCTCCCAGCTCTTCTTCAATTGTCTTTTCTTTTTCATCATTTTTCTTTGGCTTTTCACCATAATAATGGTTTACCTCACGAGCCAGCTCCCCGAGCTCCTCGGTCATGCGTGCAGTCAAAGCAAGCGGACTGAAGTAACCTTCTTTAAATTGGCTTATATATGTATCCACTTCTTGCTGGAGTTCTTTCATCGTTTTCTTTCCACTCAAGAAACTCACCCAACCTTTTTATGTATGTTTATCTATATCGATGTTAGCTTAATGAAGGTACTTTGACAAATATTTTTATTTCAAACTAATCATAGGCAATCACTAATAGAGCATTTCTCAACCTAATACTCTCATCACAATACAGGACTTTGAACATAGAATATTGCGACTCTTTATGCCCCTCCTGTAAAAGATTGCCCTTGTTGGTTATATTTTATATAATATAAGCGCTTTACCAGGTAATTTTTAGTCGTACTAAAATTAGGAGGAATTCATCGTGTTTAACGGCCTAAAAATCAAAAACATCTTTTTCATTTTGCTTGGTGCGGCTATTTTCTCATTCGGCCTCGTTCATTTCAATATGCAGAATAACCTGGCAGAAGGTGGTTTCACCGGAATTACACTTTTGCTTTATTTCGTATTTGGCTGGTCTCCTTCCATCACTAACCTATTATTGAACTTGCCGCTTTTTTTCATAGGCTGGAAGCTGCTTGGCCGGAATGTATTTATTTATACAATCATAGGAACAGTAGGAGTCTCCATCTTTCTGGCTATATTTCAAAAATATCAAATCGAGATGCCCTTATATGAGGACTTGTTTTTAGCGGCCCTGTTTGCGGGAGTGTTCATCGGGATCGGCCTTGGGATTATCTTCCGTTACGGAGGAACTACGGGCGGAGTCGACATTATCGCAAGACTGGCGCAAAAGTATGTTGGTTGGACAATGGGCAGGACAATGTTCATGTTTGACTTTGGTGTCATTACACTTTCGCTTATTACATATTTGAATTATCGTGAAGCCATGTATACACTTGTGGTCGTCTTTGTAGGGGCCAGGGTGATCGACTTTATGCAGGAAGGTTCATACGCTGCCAGAGGAGCTATGATCATCTCGGAGAAAAACGAGGATATCGCAGCCAAAATCATGAAAGAAATGGACCGCGGGGTCACCAGCCTGAAAGCGGTAGGCTCTTATACTAAATCAGAAAGAGATGTTTTATACTGTGTAGTTGCCAAGAATGAAATCGTCCGATTGAAAAGTGTCATTAATTCAGTAGACCCCCACGCATTTGTATCGGTTACCGTTGTACATGATGTCCTTGGAGAAGGATTTACGCTAGATGAAAATAAACTGCCTCTTGAAAGATAAAAAAATCCGGATGATTATCCGGATTTTTTTTATTCTTCACTACTAGTCATTCCTGTGTAAATCATTACTAAACGAACAAGTTCAAGTACTGCAACAGCTGCTGCAGCTACATATGTCAAAGCTGCTGCATTCAATACTTTCTTTGTTTCTCTTTCTTCATCATTCCTGATGATTCCAGCAGAAACGACCTGCTCCATTGCACGGTTCGATGCATTGAATTCAACCGGCAAAGTTACCAGTTGGAACACAACAGCCGCGGCCATGAAAAGGATACCTAGTAAAAGCAAACCGCTTAATTGAGCAAAAATCCCAATTAGAATCAGAATCCAGGAAAAGTTTGAACCTAGGCTTGCCACTGGAACAAGCGCATGGCGGAACCTTAGGAACGAATAATCCTCAGCATCCTGGATCGCATGGCCAACTTCGTGAGCAGCAATTGCAGCTGCTGCGACAGAATGGCCAAAAAAGTTATCTGAAGATAAACGTACAACCTTTGAACGCGGGTCGTAGTGATCACTTAAATAACCTCTGGTTTCTTCGACACCAACATTATATAAACCGTTATCATCGAGAATTTTACGAGCCACCTCTGCACCCGTCATTTGGGACGAAGAAGCCACCTGTGAATATTTCTTGTATGCTCCTTTTACCTTGAATTGAGCCCATAACGGGATCAAAATAATAAGCGCAAAATAGATTATTATAGACATCTAGTACCTCCCCTTACATCTCATGATGTTATCACTATTTTATAAATAGTAGAATACGATGTCAATTCCTATGTTCTTTTTGGACATTTTTCTTTTTATCATGGTCGCCTTTATATTTTCTCCAGCCTACATAGGACAATGTAAGGATAATGATGCTTCCAGTTGAAATCATTACCCACCACAGTGATGGGTCTGCTTCATCCTCCGTCATATCATCAAAGATATTCTGCAAATCCGATTCAAGCAATTCAAGTTCTTCCTGGCTTGAAGCTTCTTGCAATACCTGAGGCCGGTACTGATCGATAAAGCTGACTTTAGCATCAACTTTCTGGATTCTTTCTGGATTGATGTCAATCTTCAGGCTTGGATAAATCACATTGTATAATGACAGGAATGAATTAAGGTTCGCATGAAATTGGTCATTGTCACCCTCATATGCAGCAGTCTTCATATCATTGAAAACCGTCATGATGGGCCCTTCCATCTCTGTCCATAATGGCTGGTGAGTAGAAGCAATTGCGTCAATTACAAGCCTGAATTTTGTAACTCTGTTCATCCTTTCAGCATGTCCCAAATCAGCGTTTGCTACCGCCTCAACCGCTTCATCATGTGCCACAGTAATAATTCGCAGTTCATCCATAGTAAATGGCCGTCCATCTCCTGTTACTAGCAAGAATTCTTCTGAAAAATGATTCAACAATCTGTTAGCATCGTCATAACGGTGCAGTTTCACCATTTGCAGTGCTTGGTCTGATATATTATCCAGTTCTTCAACAGGCGACTGTGGTTCTGCGTATGCTGCAAACGGCGCAATCAATAACAAAAGCACCGAAATGATTATAAAATATTTTGCTCTCATTCCTGTCCCCCCTCTAAATACTATTAAAATGTATGAGAGGGTGGACAAGGTTAGACCAAAATTCAAGGGTTATCTTGATCTTTTTAGTGAAAGTGTGAATCGATCTGGCCGCAGCGCGAAGTAATATCCAACGGCTATTGAGAAAATACTTAACCAAAATGTAAAGTACCCGATCTGGTCCATATACAAATCTAGTGTATGGTACCTTGGCATCATTTCAAAAACATAATCAATGATTTCATTATGAAGAAGTACAACTGCAGCTACAATCAAATGCCATGGTTTTATTCGATAAAAAGGAGCATATAAGACACCTTCCACTGCCATCGCAAAATGGGATGCCATCAGCATAAGCCCAATCCAATCAAGCTGACCAGAAACGAAGAATACCATTAAATTCATCACTACCGCCCAAAGGCCATACTTGACTAGGCTAACCATAGCCAATGCTTCCATAAGCGGCCAGTTTTTCCCCATCAGAAATGCCCCTAAAACGAAGACAAAGAACAAGCTTGCAGTCGGGCTATCCGGTACGAAAAGAAGAAATTTCGGTGGCGTATCGACAAGCTGCCACTTGTACCAATAGTACCCGTAAGCTGTCCCGAAAACATTCACCCAAAATAACAGCCATAATACAGATCTATTCCCTAGCAAAGGGTATATTTTTTTTATCATTTTGACGATCTCCAATCCAAGTTTTCTATCACTATTATTACAGTTTATAGAAAATAATCCAAGTTTTCCTTGTCTGATTTTACAAAGGAGTTAATCAAAAGTTTTTCACTTAAATGATTTTCAATTCCCCTCCCTGTAGAGTGGTTATCTGCCAAAAACTCATTTGAATATGTACATTACAGGTCCAGCGTGTAAACTGCGGATAAGCATAAAAAAGAACCTGCAAGTTTCCTTACAGGTTCTTTGACATACTATTCGCTAAGACCGTCGATGAATTCAGCAAGAGTCTGAAGTTCTTCGTCCGTTCCTTTAAAGACTGCAGGCATGCTTCCTTTACCATTTTGGGCAACATCGGCAATTTCTTCAGCATTCATTTTTGAATCTAACAGACTAGGCGCTGCAGCACCACCGGCAAGTTCTCCGCCATGGCAGGAAGTACATGTCTGAGCCTGTGCAATTTTGTATCCATCTGAGTTCTTGTCAATTTCGACATCCACAATCTGTCCCTGTTTCTTGGCTGCTTCCCAGTCATGGTGATCAACTGATTCCCAAGTGAGATAGAAAATAGCAGCGATTGACAACAGCATAAAGCCTGTCGCAAGCGGACGCTTTGACGGGCGGCGCTCAGGTCCGCGGTCAATAAATGGAGCCAGCATTAGCGCTCCAAATGCAAGACCCGGGATAACTAAAGCCCCAATTACAGTATATGGACCAGAAGCGTAAGAATACTTAAGCAATTGATATAAGAATAAGAAATACCAGTCTGGCAGCGGGATATATGCTGTATCCGTAGGATCGGCAATCCTCTCAAGCGGAGGCTGATGAGCAATTGTCAGGCTCAAGAATCCAATTAGGAAAACAGCACCAACCATCCATTCCTTCAACAGGAAGTTAGGCCAAAACGCTTCCGTTTTGCCAGGGTATTCCGAGTAATCTTTCGGAATATTAGGCTTTCGTTCTGCAGGGACACGTGAGTCTCCTACGAACTTCATACCTTTACCACGATGCATCGAGCAATCCCCTCCTTTTTCCGTATCATTGGCGAATCTCTATTCGCACAACTATTTCATTCGAATTTTACAATGGACCAGAAATACCTTGCTTACGAATCATCAAGAAGTGAGCTCCCATTAAGCCTAATAGTGCAGCAGGCAGGAAGAATACGTGGATCGCGAAGAAACGAGTCAAGGTTTGTGCACCAACGATCGTTGAATGTCCGGAAAGTAATGTTTTAATATATGGCCCAATCAATGGGACAGCTTCTGCAATCTGCAATGTAACTTTTGTTGCGAATAATGCTTTCATATCCCATGGAAGCAAGTATCCTGTCAAGCCAAGAGCCAACATTACGAAGAAAATTAAAACTCCGACAACCCAGTTCAATTCACGAGGTTTCTTATAAGCGCCCTGGAAGAACACGCGAAGCGTATGTAAGAACATCATAACGATGACAAGGCTCGCACCCCAGTGATGCATTCCGCGGACAATTTGTCCAAACGCTACCTGGTTTTGAAGATAATAGACAGATTCCCATGCATTCTTGATGTCCGGCACATAATACATTGTCAGGAACATTCCGGAAAGAATCTGAATCACAGTGATGAAAAACGTCAGACCGCCAAAGCAATACACGAACGCAGAAAAGTGGTGCGCCGGGTTAACGTGCTCAGGAACCTCATGGTCTGCGATATCGCGCCACAAAGGCGTAATATCTAAACGCTCATCTACCCAATCGTAAATTTTGTTTAACAAAGATTACGCCCCCTTTCGTGGTTCGGCTTTTCCTACATAAAGGAACCCGTCTTTTTCTTTGGTTGGATATACATCCAATGGTGCCAACGGCGGTGTGCCTTTCACGTTCATTCCATCCTTTTCGTAAAGGCCGTAATGGCAAGGACAGAAGAACATGTTCGGATTTTTCTTATCCGTATTCCAGTCTACAACACAACCAAGGTGTTTACATACTGGTGACAGGGCAACAATCTCCCCGCCTTCGTTCTTGAATACCCAAGCAGTTCCAGTTTCTTCTGATTCATACCACGCATCTTTTTGTGTGAAGCTAAAGTTTACTTTTTGCGGTTCATTTGTAATATCTGCGATCTTCAATGGAGTCGCGATAAAATCTCCCGCATCTTCACCCTTAAGTACAGGATCAACGGCAAAACGAACCATTGGCATCAGCATCCCTGCAGCCATGAAACCGCCTACACCTGTTAGAGTATAGTTTAAGAATTGACGTCTTGAAACACGATGCTTACTCACGCTATTCCCCCCTCTATTCCCAAGTTAAGTCCCCAACGGACATAATTTAAACACATTTTAAAACTAGGACATAACCATGATATATCAATCTCATTACAAAATCAATATAATACTATGTTGAAAACATATTTCGCAGTGATAAAAATAACATCAAGATTAATCCTCTTGCCATTTCTCCGTAAACAAAGATAATAGCTGTTTCACCTGGTCCTCCACGATGGCCACCTTTTGCTGCTCCTGCATATGCTCTAAAGACAATGACGGCAGCCATAACAGGTTACCAGTTAACTCCTTCTCTTGCTGCCTCCAGCTGCTGTCAGAGGTAACATAAAACACATGCTTGAACTGCTTGTCCAACAAAGTGTTCTCCCATTCCTTCAGGGCTTTTATGCTAGCTTCATGTCCTTTTATGTATACAAAATCAGGAAATAGGAAGATACGCCCCTTAAACTGCTTTTCAAGCTGTGTAGTAAGGATTCCTATGAATTCTGCCATCGAGGCATTTTGTTTCATGTCATCCCCGAAAGAAACTGGCAATAGCGGCACGATCGCCGTGTCAACATATTCCGCCGCTGTCTGGTACATCTCAACATCTGCTGCCACCCATCTCATAAAACCAACTCCATCATTCTATTAGGCCGCTGTCGTTTCTACTTAAATGAGTTACATAAGATACTCTACGACGAAAAGCCTGCTATTCACTCCATACCTATAATATCACGATTAAAACTCGTTTTCGAATGGTTTGTCAGGTTAGGACTTTTCCGCGGCTCCTCCATTGCGTTTTGTTTGAAGTGAGGTTTGGTTCGGACATTTCGATGGTCACTGCCTTGTGGTTTTGTCCGAAGTGAGGGTCGGTTCGGACATTTCAACGGACCTTCCCTTGTGTTTTCTCCGAAGTTGTATCAGGTTCGGACATTTCAACTGTCTCTTCCTTGTGTTTTGTCCGAAGTAGGATTAAGTTCGGACATTTCAACAGCCTCTCCCTTGAGTTTTGTCCGAAGTAGGGTTAGGTTCGGACATTTCAACAGCCTCTCCCTTGAGTTTTGTCCGAAGTAGGGTAAGGTTCGGACATTTCAACAGCCTCTCCCTTGAGTTTTGTCTGAAGTAGGGTCAGGTTCGGACATTTCAACTGTCTCTTCCTTGAGTTTTGTCTGAAGTAGGGTCAGGTTCAGACATTTCAACCGCTCCCACCTTGAGTTTTGTCCGAAGTTGGATCAGGTTCGGACATTTTAACAGCCTCTCCCTTGAGTTTTGTCTGAAGTTGGATCAGGTTCAGACATTTCAACCGCTCCCACCTTGAGTTTTGTCCGAAGTAGGATCAGGTTCGGACATTTCAACTGTCTCTTCCCTTGTGTTTTGTCCGAAGTAGGATCAGGTTCGGACATTTCAAGGGGCCTTCTCTTGTGTTTTGTCCGAAGTGAGGGTCGGTTCGGACATTTCAACGGACCTTCCCTCTGGTTTTGTCCGAAGTAGGATCAGGTTCGGACATTTTCACACCAGCCCGTTCAGTTCTTGTCCAAAAGAAAGTGATTTTGCACCAAATCAGCGACTCAAGTGCTAATACCAGGCAAAATAAAAAGCCTGCTATCAAAAGCAAGCTATAACGAATTGACTGCGCCCAATCTTTTTAATTGTTCTGTGAGATGTTCGAAGGCTTCCTGGTCCTGGCTGTCCAGCGCTTCATCGATCAAGGTAAGCAGTTTATCTTTTTGGAATTTTTGAATACTCTCCTCAAGAAATCTCTCTGCTACCATCTTGTCACTTTCACTGATTTGGAGCTGGCCTGGAACATAAGGGTTTTCTTCCAGCACGGCCGCAAACTGGTGGGCTTTGTTTGAAGCGTGGAAATTCAATTGGATGTAAATTTCTTCTTCCCTGTTCAAACGAATGTCGTGAAAAGACTTTTCAGCATCTGTCGTCATCACGTTTTCTTTGAAGAAGCGGAATGGTACTTCTTCCACGCAATGGGTCGACATCACTAATCCCCTTGGACAATATTGTGCATTTTCCACAAAGTGCACCTTTTCCATCAGCTGGTCATGGCTCATCAAGTAGTTAAGGATCCAAACGCATTCCCGCCTTTTAAGCTGGTAATGGTTTAAAAACCAGCGGATAAAATCCTTTTTCTCGTTGACAGATACAGGGGTTGTCATTTTTGAATCCCTCCTCTGCATAACTCAAATTTTTTGTTAAGGTTACTGATTCTCCGTCATGCGTTCCAACAATTCACGGAATTCTTCATTGCCAGGTTCTTTTTCAACTAACTTACTAAAAATTTCGGCGGCGGCGTCCATTTTTCCTTCTTCAATTAAAAAATATCCGTAGTCTGTCAAAAATTCTTTGTTGTCTTTAAAGAAAGTATATGCGAGTTGGTATTTGTTTAATGACTGTGAAAAATCTTCAATTTGCTGGTAAGCTACTGCTTCATCCCAAAGAATTTGTGGTTCCTCTTCTTCTTCGTGGATGTCAGCTGCCCGCACAAGCTCAAGTACATCTTCATAGCGTTCCTGCTTGAGCAGCAGTTTGTTCAGGACAAGGACTCCTTCCATGAATCCTGGATCAAGAGCGATTGCCTCACGAAGCAATTTTTCTGCAGCTTCTTCATCAGGAATTTTGAGTGCTAATTTGCCACCATAAAAGTATAAATCCTTATTGAACTCATCCTGCTCGATTCCCTGCTTCACTGCATCGAATGCCTCTTCGACCATTTCTTCTCGCTCATAAGCTTTGGCAAGATAGAGGTAAAGAGAATGGTATTCAGGATCAAGAGCTTTTAGTTCCTCAAACTTATCGATTGCTGTTTTATTATAGCCTGCCTGCAAGGCTGTAAAAGCAAAGCCGAACATTGTATTAATTTCCAGTTTTTGCTCAAGCGCTTTTTCATAAAAATGGAGTGCCTCCTCAAACGATCCGCCTGCACTTAACGCTTCGGCCATTCGCTGGTTGATGTTCACTCCGCCAATCTCTTCATGTGACTTAAGCACCGTTTCGTAATACTGGATGGCTTCAACCAGTTTACCCTGGGAAGCGTACAGCTCACCAAGAGCAAAATCAATGACCGGCTCATCCGGTAAAAGCCTTTTAGCTTGAAGCAGCTTCTTTTCACTCACTTCAAACAGACCTTCCATCTGGTACAGGTCAGCCAATAGAAGCAGCGCTTGAGGAAAAGAAGGGTCCTCTTCGTCAACTTTTTCAAGCGAAAGCATTGCCTCTTCCTCTTTGCCCATTTCGATCCGGGTTTCAGCGAGCAAAACATGGAGTTCGCCCTCATCCGGATAATTCTTTAATAGACTCTCGATTAAGGCCTCCGTTTCTTCCATGAAACCAAAGCGGAATAACTCCTCTGATAGGAGGAATTTTTCTTCGTCGCTGCCATTCTCGAGAATTCTTTGATAAGCAGCCATTGCTTTTTCAAGCTGTCCATTTTCGATATAATTTGTAATTTCTTCTACTGCGACCATCTCTATCATCCTATCCTTACTTTAGGCTAATCTATATTTGCCAGTTTGCATACAGCTGTCTAACCAGCAATGCCTGAAGAGTTTTTTAGTAATTGTCTGTAAAAAATCCTGGTGTCTTAATTATAACATTCTCTCCCTTTCCTGGCCGATAATAAACCTCGGAACCCGCGCGAATGACTTTTCCCTTGTCCACAGTCACCGCAAGATGCTTCGATTGAAAAAACAACCCATGCTCATCACGGTATTTTGTTTCGGGGCATCGAGTATAGAGATTATAGCTGAGTTCTCCTCCACTATGCAGATTTGATTTTTCAGGGAAGATTCCTGTCTTCTTTAAAATCGACCTTGACACGGGGCCTAGATTCACTAAGTCTTCATACACAGCGGGAACCTTCTCTTTTTTCATCAAGTCGCTCCAGACATTGAGCTGCAGCTGTCTCCCTTTTTTATGCTTACTTTCAGGAAAGATTGGAATGATTGGGCAGTTATAAGGAAACAGCGCTTCCTTGATCCATCCCCATGGCATCGTATTCAGAGTGTTCATCTCGTCGATCTCCAGAAAAACCGCTGGGACTTTCATCTTCTTACACTTCCGGATAAATCCGGGATTCAGTAACCGCGGCGGAATGCTGACCCCCAGAACAAAATCGATAGGGCTGTCTAACAAATCACATTTCGCCTGCTTAAGCTTTTCTTCGAGCTGCCGTTCAAATTGGATCTTTACTGTTGTGAATACAACAGTGCTGCCCTTTAGTATAAAATTATTCAGGTAATATTCTTTTCTCTCTTTAAAAGATTCTTTTATAGGGAGGTTCGTATCAAAGAGGACATGGGTTGGGGTCATTATATAGTTGTCAGCATCCATCCTCATGTAGTTATAACGTTCAAATTTGGACGTTGTCGATATGATTCGCTGGTCCTCCACCAGCATACTTGTATCTGTGAAAGCTTGTCCCTTCAAGAGATGGACATTATCTATAATGTAAGCCATAAAACCACTCCTTTATCGGTCTTATGACAAACTATGCAGAAATTCCGAGAATATAACGACAGCAGTCCTTTTTATAGCGAAGGCAACCTTTTTTAAAGGCTCTTTTCTCAAACTTTGTTGCTATTGAATACAAACAACCCTTTTAAAAGACAGAAGGCCATCCATTTATCATGATTGGCCTTCAGACATATATTGTTTATTTTCGCACCAGTGAATACAAGTCATCAAAAAAACCAGGATAAGAAACGGCGACCGCTTCACTTTGTTCAAGTGTGACATCACTTTTGCAGAGCAGGGCAGCGATGGACAGCATCATTCCAATCCGGTGGTCTCCATGTGCTGATACAATCCCGCCATCAAGGCTTTGTTTCCCCTGTATAATCATGCCATCATCTTTAGCCTCAATGTTTGCTCCAAGCTTCTTGAGTTCATTCACAACAGTATCAATTCGATTTGTTTCCTTAACCTTTAATTCCCCTGCATCCTTAATGATCGTCTTTCCCTCTGCCTGCGTTGCCAGTAAAGCAATAACCGGGATTTCATCGATTAATCGGGGAATCAGATCACCTTCGACTATTGTTCCCTTGAGTTTAGAATGCTTAATTCTTATATCCCCAGCAAGTTCAGCTGCTTCACTTTCGTATGGTTCGATAATGAAATCTGCTCCCATTGCTCTAAGCACATCGATTATTCCCGTTCTTGTCGGGTTCAAACCAACATTCCGGAGTATGATATCACTCCCAGGCACAATTGCGGCCGCCACCAGAAAAAAGGCAGCAGATGAAATGTCACCAGGTACATTTATATGTGTACCCTTTAGCATTTGTCCGCCAGTTACCTTTACAGCATCACCATCACGCTCTACTTTGCCGCCAAACTGATTGATCATGCGCTCAGTATGATCCCTTGTTTTCACTGGCTCAATAACGATTGTCTCACCTTCAGCCTGCAACCCGGCAAGGAGGATCGCAGACTTCACCTGCGCGCTTGCTACTGGCAGTTCATATGTAATTCCTTGTAATTTTTGGCCTTCCACGGTCAGCGGAGTGAATTCGCCATTATTCCTTCCCGTAATACTTGCACCCATTTTGCCAAGAGGAAGAGTCACTCTAGTCATCGGCCTTCTGGCAATCGAATCATCACCTTCAAGGGTTGATGTGAAAGGCAATCCCGAAAGGATTCCCATCATCAGCCTGATGGTTGTTCCAGAATTCCCGACATACAGCGTATCCTCAGGCTGACTCAACCCGTCCGTACCATTTCCGGTAACTGTAACATCGCTCCCATTCTGGACAATATCGACACCAAGCTGACGGAAGCAGGAAATCGTGCTTAAACAGTCTTCTCCGGGCAGGAAGTTTTCGATACGGGTAATTCCATTGGCAATGGAGCCGAACATGACTGCTCTATGCGAAATTGATTTATCGCCAGGTACTTTAACCTGACCTTCCAAAGTGTTACTATTTGTCAAAAGTGTTTTTACGGACATATTTCTGCTCCTTCAGTCTACTTTCCAAGAGACATATCATAGTCAGTATTTTTTCCAATGCATTCCTTGGCCCTGGCACGGTCTTCAGGTGTCTGGAAGCTGATCACCAGGACGCCGTATATATCTTCACGAGTTTCTATGATTCTTATATTGGTTATACTGATATTTTCAACTGCCAAGTATCCCGTGATTTCAGAAATCACCCCTGGATAGTCGGGAACATCTACGAACAGGTCATAAAAACTAGGAATAGCTCCTTTGTCGCTTACAGGAAGACCATCCCGGTATTTTTTTGCCGAATCAAAGAAATCATAGATGCTATCTCTATCATTAGTAATCAATAATTCTTTTACCCGTCCCATTTCATCCTGCCAGTCAGTTAACAGAGAAATGAGGACCTCCCGGTTTTGAAGAGAAATATCCCTCCACATTCGCGGATTACTTGATGCGATTCGTGTGATATCCCTGAACCCGCCAGCCGCCAAGCGGTTGACGAGAGGGTTACCTTCATCCGCCCTTGACGCCTGGTGGACAAGGGAAGCAGCTATGATATGCGGAAAATGGCTGACCACCCCTGTAAGATAATCATGCTCTTCGGGTGAAACATCGAGGAACTTGGCCCTCGTGCCAGAAAGCCATGCTTTTAGTCGCTCCACCGTCTCATTTCTGACCATTGTATCAGGTGTGAGAAGATAAAATGCATTTTCAAAAAGGATCTTCTTTGCTGCGGCAACACCGCTTTTATGGGAACCAGCCATTGGATGGCCGCCAATGAATGCAATCCCTTTTTCCCTCAAACTAAATGCCTTCTTTGAAATGTACCCCTTCGTACTGCCTGTGTCGGTAACAATGACTTCCTCTTTCAGTTGCAATGAAGCTAAAGATTCAATAATGCTTCCGGTGGTCAATACCGGAGTCGCTATAATGATTAAATCCGCCTTCGGAGCTTCCATTTCAATACTTCCAGCTGCCCGGTCAATGATACCCAGCATCATGGCCAGGTCCATTTGATCTCCGTCCGCATCAAATCCGATGAGCTCTGCCCCCGGATGCTGAGATTTAATACACATCGCCAGAGAGCCGCCAATCAAACCAAGACCAATGATCAATACGCGGCCTTCCATACGTTCCACACCCTTATTTAGATATTACAGTATCAACATTCAAATATTCTTTTATAATCTCAATTACACCTAGGTTTTGCTCCTTTGAGCCAATTGTAATCCTTACACATGTAGGGAATCCGAGCGCTGTACCGGAACGAACGATATATCCTCTTTCAAGCAGGAATTGAAATACCTCCTGACCGTCCCTTTTAAAGTCAATCAAGATGAAATTCCCCTGTGACGGATAATAACTCAATCCAGCGCTATCACAAAATTGGTAAAATTGCTCTAAACCAGCTTTGTTTTCTCTTTTGCATTCTTCAACAAAATCCTGGTCATCAAGTGCTGCAATGGCCGCAGCTTGTGCCAATGAGTTTACATTGAACGGCTCCCTGACAGGCTCAAGTGCTGAAATTGTGTCCTCATGGGCAATTCCATAACCAACCCTAAAGCTGGCAAGCCCATATATTTTTGAAAAAGTTCTTAGGATAATTAGGTTTTGGTATTGCTTAAGCAATCTCAAAGAATCATGAAAATCTTCCGCGGTCACATATTCGAAGTAGGCTTCATCCAGCACGACAAGCACATGACTTGGCACACGTGCCATAAAAGCTGTCAATTCTTCTTCGGTTATATAAACCCCCGTTGGATTATTCGGAGAGCATAACCAGACAACTGTGGTCCGATCATCAATAGAAGCAGCCATCCCATCCAAATCATGTGCACCATTTACCAATGGGATTTCTGTTATTTCACAGCCCTCGATAACACCATTGTGTTTATACTGAGGAAATGTTGGTGCAGCCATCACAGTTTTCGTCTCAGGTGTGAGCAGACCCCGGGCAATCATCTGGATAATTTCATCTGATCCGTTGCCAAGAATGATCTCTCCTTCTTTTACACCCAGATGGTCTGCTAGATGTGTACGAAGTTCGGTAGCATACCCATCGGGATAAACTGAAAATTTACCAGCATAGTCCACGATCTCGTTTTTTACTTTTTCTGAAGATCCAAACGGATTCTCATTTGAAGCCAATTTCACAATCTCTGATAATCCATACTGCCTTTTTACTTCGGAAATCGATTTACCAGGCTGATATGGTTTTAGCTTTAAAAGCTGCTCTTTCCATCTCATCTTATCCACCTCGACTATTCTACTCTTTAATCCGCTATCTAATTAAAGCGATAAAGAACATGTATTTATCATACACTGTTTGGCGCTCAGGAAAAAGTATAAATTTATAGATCAGGTCTAAGTCCAGAAGCTCCATCAAGATAAATGTGCTTGACCTCTTCCTGTGTTTTTTCAGTGTTGAAATGGATCATGACTCTGATACACTTCTGTAGCGAGCCGGGGACGGATAATTCTTGCATGCACATAACTGGAACATACGTCCAGCCAGCTAAATTCCTTAATGCCCTTGCCGGAAAGGCTGCATCAACATCATCAGTTGCTGAAATGAAAATTGAAGCAACTTGATCCGGAGCGATATTATTAGAAACGATAGCTTCTTTTAAAAGCCTTTCAGTCGCAGAAATGATTTCCTGCTCATCATTCTCGTTTACTGTAATAGCTCCTCTTACTCCCCTAATCATCTTACTCCCCCTCTTCTACAAACTTCTTCAGGTTCATCATCAATACTTTTTCCTCTATTTCAATGAGTGCAGGAACTCCAATCTTCTCTAGTAAAACGAAACGAATCGTATTGTTTACAGCTTTTTTATCCTGTTTCATTCTTTCGATCAGCTGCTCATTAGCAAGTCCGGCTGGGATTGAAGTTTCGTACCCTAGATTCTTAAGCCAGATTTTGAATGCTTCTCTATTAAAATCAAGCCCTAGCAATTGTGTGCTCAACTGAAGAGAAAATAGCATACCAATGGCTACTGCTTCCCCGTGTGTCACTTTTCCATAACCTGCTTCTGCTTCAATTGCGTGGCCTAGTGTGTGCCCAAAATTCAAAAATGCACGAATTCCGGTTTCTCTTTCATCCTCTGCGATAACAGAACCTTTAACTTGGATGCCTTTTGTCAAAAACTCAAGCAACTGTGAGTCATTCGTATTATCCAAAGACTGAATTTCTTCCCTAAGCCAGTAATAGAAGTTTTCATCGCTTATTAACGAGTGCTTGATTACTTCAGCAAAGCCAGACCGTACTTCATGTTCAGGTAGGGTCTTCAGGTAATCGAGATCGTAAACAACAGCATCGGGTTGATGGAATGCTCCAATCATGTTCTTGCCTAATGGATGGTTGACCGCTACTTTTCCTCCCACCGCACTGTCATGTGCAAGAATAGTGGTCGGGACTTGTATGAAGCGAATCCCCCTCATATAAGTAGCGGCGACAAATCCTGCTAAATCTCCTACGGCCCCTCCGCCAAAAGAGATGATCAGCGATTTCCTGTCAAGTTTATTTTCAAGCGCTGTTGAAAGGCAATCTTTATATACATCGAATGTTTTCGCCTGTTCTCCTGATGGGACGATTTTCTCAATAATCCCTTCCAGAGCAGTATGTTCGTGGAATGAATCAAGATGATGCTGTGCCACTGTTTCATCAGTAATGACCATGATAGATGTGTAACTGTCTTCAGCACCATGAATAATATCGCGTAATTGCTGAATTGCACCTTTTCCGATGTGTACTGGATAAGATTTTGTGCTTGTATGGATATTCACTTGCAGCATCTTTAAAAATCCCTCGCAGTCCTTCTTTGCTCTTCGATTGATGCCTTCAGTGTGTCAAATCGATCCGCATAAAATTGGTCTACGATAGCAGAGGCAAGCTCCCAGGCAACAACGCTTTCCGCAACCACTGCTGCTGCAGGGACAGCACATGCATCAGAGCGTTCAATGCTCGCGGCAAAAGGTTCCTTTGACTCGATATCGACACTCATCAATGGCTTGTAAAGAGTCGGGATTGGTTTCATTACCCCACGGACAACAATTGGCATGCCCGTTGTCATCCCGCCTTCAAGCCCTCCAAGCCGGTTCGTTTTCCGGTAGTAACCCCGTCCCTCTTCCCAGGCTATCTCATCATGGACCTGGCTGCCAGGCCTGCTGGCAGCTTCAAAACCGATCCCAATCTCAACTCCTTTGAAAGCATTGATGCTCATAATGGCCGCAGCAAGCTTTCCATCAAGCTTGCGGTCATAATGAACATAACTGCCCACTCCAGCGGGCATTCCCTCTGCAATCACCTCAACAACACCGCCAATAGAGTCTCCATTTTGCTTAGCGTCATCAATTGCTGCCATCATCTTCGTTCCTGCATCTGAATCGAAGCATCTGACTGGAGAAGCTTCTGTTATTTCTTTAAGCTGTTCCAGTGATGTGAAGTCTTGCTTTTCAGCTTTAACTCCACCGATTTCAACAACATGGGCAACTAACTCGATACCCAGCAGTGACAGTAGTTTCTTTGCGGCAGCACCCGCTGCGACCCTGACAGTCGTTTCTCGGGCAGATGAACGTTCAAGAACATTTCTCATATCTCGATGCCCATATTTAATCGCGCCGTTTAAGTCTGCGTGACCAGGACGGGGACGAGAAATTATCCTTTTCACTTCATCAGCGGATTGTTCATCGAGCGGTTCCTGGCCCATAATCCCGGTCCAATGCTTCCAATCATTATTTTCAACAACCAAGGCTATCGGCGAACCTAATGTCAGTCCATGCCGAATTCCTGAAGTGATCTGCACCTGATCCTTTTCGATTTGCATTCTTCTTCCGCGGCCGTAGCCTTTCTGCCGGCGAGCAAGCTCTTTGTTTATATCTTCTGCTACTAGCGGCATGCCTGCTGGCATCCCCTCTATAATGGTTGTTAGCTGCGGTCCATGTGATTCTCCCGCTGTTAAATATCTCATACACTTTCTCCCTTCAACTCGCTAAAGGATTTGTTTTACTATATCATACAGTTCAACAGAAATAAATTAAAAATTTCGAAATATGTATTATTCCTTTTCAAGAATGAAGTCATTTTATCATGAAGCATGTTGAGTCGCAAAAAACAATCTTCCTCTTAACACTTCACATGAAGAAATTGAATCCCATTCATTCGAAAAAAAGCAAGGAGGAGCACGGAATCCCGGCTCCTCCATTTATTTTTTTCTGTAAAAAAAAGTATCTGCAGTTTCAAAATCATATGTACCAGGGTTGAAGATCTGTTCAGTGCTTCCAACAAAGAGAATTCCCCCCGGCCTTAATGCCGCGCTGAATTTATGGTAAATGCTTTCCTTGGCCTCCTCGGTAAAATAAATGAGGACATTACGGCAGACAATCAGGTCAAATGGACCTCCGAACCGATCGGCAAGCAAATTTTGCTTTTTCAACGTAACAGTGTTCTTAATGTCATCTTCCACCGTATAATAGGAACCATCCTGCCGGAAAAACTTTTTAACCATCTCCCTAGGGGCTTCATTCAATGATCTTTCTGCATAAACTCCACGCCTCGCTTTGGCCAGGACGTTGTCATCAATATCAGTTGCCAGGACCTGGATTCTCGATAATGGCATATGTTTTGACAGCACCATCGCCAATGTATAAGGCTCTTCTCCAGTGGAGCAAGCTGCACTCCAGATTTTCGGGTTCGGGTTTCTGCTTAATAACTCAGGAATTATTGATTTATCGAGGACTTCCCACCTTTTGGCGTTTCTATAAAACTCGGATACATTGATTGTCATCCGATCCAGAAATTCGTTCATGAGCTGCTGGTCTTTATCAAGGACTTGAAAGAATTCCTTGAAAGATGAGTAGCCTTTCTTTTGATAGAGTGAAGTCAACCTTCTTTTCATCTGTGCTTCTTTGTATAGAGCAAGGTTTATACCTGTCTTTTGGTGGATTCTCGAGATAAAGTGTTCATAGTCTTGCGGCATCATTTTGCTCCTTATTTTTACTAGAAAAAGTTGGACATTTTCATTATATCGAAAAATAGGATTTTGGGTGATATATTTTTTTCATATATCCGGAGAGCTATAAAAACGTCCCGAAAAAGAAAAAGGACACTTGCTTTTCACAAGTGTCCGGAGTTTATTTAATAGATTAGCCGCTTACGCTTTTCTTAGTAAACCCACTCGTTGATTAATTTGCTGTATTCAGCTAGTTCTTCTTGTTTGAAGAATAGTCCGATTTCACGTTCAGCGCTTTCTGGTGAGTCAGATCCGTGAATTACGTTCTTGCCTACAGTCACACCGAATTCTCCACGGATAGTTCCAGGAGCTGCATCCTTAGGGTTTGTAGCACCCATCATCTGGCGTGCAGTTGCAATTACATTCTCGCCCTGCCATACCATAGCGAATACTGGTCCTGAAGTGATGAAGTCTACTAATTCGCCGAAGAATGGACGCTCTTTATGTTCGCCATAATGCTCTTCAGCAAGTTCTCTTGGGATGTTCATAAGTTTTGCGCCAACTAGCTGGAAGCCTTTCTTTTCGAAACGAGCTACAACTTCACCGATCAGGTTGCGTTGTACTCCGTCAGGCTTGACCATCAAATAAGTCTTTTCCATGAGTTCCACTCCTATTTCTTATATGTATGTGAACCGCTTACAAAAGCAATCCTTAGAAATAGTATCATTTTTTTGAAAAATTCGCAACTTGCTAATACTTGCGTTTTCCAATGAATTTCGCGATATCACGCAATGACTTATTTGCCTTATTGGACGGAAGTTCATCAAGGATTGCCAGGGCTTTATCCAGATAACGATCACTGATCTCCAGTGATTTTTCAATCGCACCTGATTCCTGTACAAGCTTCAGGATTTCATTCAGTTCTTCTCCTGGCATGCCTTCATGGACAGTCCTAATCTGGCTCTTGATGTAGTCATCCTGCATTGCGTACAGTACAGGAAGAGTGATATTACCCTGGAGAAGGTCACCGCCAGCCGGCTTACCAAGTTCCTTTTCTGTACCCGTAAAATCTAGCACATCATCAGTAATCTGGAAGGACATACCGACATAGTAGCCAAACTTATACAATTTACGATGATCCTGCTCCGGAACACCTGCCACCACTGCACCCAGCTGGCAGCTTGCGGCAATAAGAAGTGCTGTCTTCCGCTTGATTCGCAACAAGTAATTACGCAGGTTTTGATCAAAATTATATTTATCTTTTATTTGTTCAATCTCGCCAACGCTTAGTTCGACGATAGTATCTGAGAGAATCTGGTGGGCTGTTGGATTTTCAATGTCAGTCATAAGCTCCAGTGCCCTGGCAAAAATATAATCCCCTGTATACATCGCAATCCTGTTATCCCATTTCGCTTTGATTGTCGCCTGCCCTCTACGCAATTCAGCATCGTCGATGACGTCATCGTGCACAAGGGAGGCCATATGGATGAGCTCCAGGGAGACAGCGACATCCTTGATGATTTCAATATCGTAATCACCGAATTTACCACCAAGGAGAACAAAAACGGGTCTGATCCGTTTCCCGCCAGCCTTAAGCAAATGAAGGCTTGCCTGTCTGAGCAGCTGGGAATCCGCCTGGATTGCTTCTTCCAGCTCTCTTTCAATCAATGTCAAATCAGAATTCAAATATGTATATAATAGCTTCATCTTCATATTTATCCACCCAGCTTTTACATCCTAGATATCCATTGATGAAACTGCAGCATTTTCCTTTCCGCAGCCTCAATGCAATCAGGAGATTTCTTATATGCTCGGAGCTTTCCATCCAGCCCAGCTAATAGGTTACTTTCTTTTGGAACCAATCTATATACAGGTCACTCCGTTAATCCGTAACAAAGCAACAACACTAAACAAAACAGGCTGACCTTCCTTGCCGAGCGAAAAAGAAAAGGACAGCCATTGTTTATTGAATATAGTATCAGAATGTATATTCATCTGAAAGAATGGTCCAGCTCCAGCGCATTGCCAGCCTTCGACCTAGAAACGGCTCCGATTATCGAAAGAAGCCACTCAAGGTGTAGTCTTTTACCAGTACGCTTGCGCTTCTCTTATTTGCGGCCGATATGTACGGCAGCTACTCCACCGCTATATGGTTTATATTCAACGCTCACGAATCCTGCTTCAGAGAACATTTTCGCTAGCTCTTTCATACCTGGGAAATCCTTTGCGGATTCCTGGAGCCAGGAATACTCATCATAGCTCTTCGCGAACAGTTTGCCGAACATCGGCATGATAAACCTGAAGTACAATCTGTAAGCATGCTTAAAACCTGGCATTGTAGGCTGGGAAGTTTCCAGGCATACTGCCATACCGCCCGGCTTTAGGACTCTGTACATTTCACGAAGCACCTGATTGTAATCAGGGACATTCCTCAAACCAAAACCAATAGTGACATAGTCAAAGCTATTATCCTCAAATGGGAGCTCCATTGCGTTCCCATGGATTAGTGCTGCCTGATCCAAATTGCGGGCCTGCAATTTCTCCTCGCCAATCTTCAGCATATTTTTGCTGAAATCAAGTCCGACCACATCGCCATCTCTGCCTGCTGCTTCTGCAAGCGCAATTGTCCAATCAGCGGTACCACAGCACACATCAAGTGCTTTGGCTCCTTTTGGGACATTCATCTTTTTCATTGTGTCATTGCGCCATTTTATATGCTGCTGAAAACTGATGACAGAATTCATCTGGTCATAATTTTCATAGATTTTTTCAAAGACTCCATGAACACGTTGTTCTTTCGATTGCTGCATTGCATTACCCTTCTTCCGCGAAATTTTTAGACATGGTCTGGTGCTGCCCGGAGATCAGGTCTAACCGTTCTATCAGCAAGCTGTTCATCCCTGGCAGCTTCTTTAACGCTGAATTAATCTTCGTCATTGAAAATTCAATATATCGTGTGCAAATTGTTAAAAGGTATTTTTGCTGTTCAGAAGAAATTTCAGTTGTACTCTGGTCCACTTTTGGCAAAGCAATTTTTTTCAGTGCATTGAAAACCAGCGAACTACCGTTTTTAATGAACTTCGTTTCTTCAGATAGCATCCTCTTGACAAAAAGCCAGTTAGAAGCGAATTCAAACCATTCAGCCGCATCAAAATGATCAGCGACCTTGCCTAAAAGAGACGACTCGATTAATTTTACACTTTCCATTAATTTATCGATCGCTTCAGTTTCTTTTTGATACAGCGAAATTTTGTGCTCATTGACTTCTTTTACACCTGAAGCCAATCGCTTGATCATTTCTATATCATCCATATCAGCCAGCAGCTTGTAGTATAGTCCGCTGAAATAAATTCCAGCTAGAACTGTCAACTGGCGGCGCTTATGGGTTTCATCCTCTTCACCTGGTTGTGAATTATGGACATGCTCATGGGTATCAAGGGCAATTTGCAGGAGCATTGCAGTCACAGTGTAATTCTTTGCTCTATCCTGATCTACCTCCTGCTGTTCCAGCAAGGAAGTAAGCAACAAGAGCCGGTCATCATCTATAAATGGAGATTTTACATGCTCCCGCAAATAAGGATGTGAAAGTTTTTCGAGAAGAAGCTCTCTGGTGCCGTCTAATTTGTTTTGTAAATCTAGCAAATAAATCACCCTTGTTCCCCTTATTTATGTTGGATTGCCGGCGACATTGTTCAATCAGGAAAGCCAGCAATATGCAGATAGCTGGTTGTCTCTAAAACAGACATAAAAAAAGCGCCTAAATAACTAGTTTGCAGTTGTACCGAACATTCCAAGGCAGTGACAATTATATCACAAATAGTGAAAACATGAACGAGATATTATAAATTAAACCCTATTTGAGATGAATTGAGCTTGATTTTGTAACAAAATAGTTGGTTTTTGAATTTATTACTTCTTCTCACTCACTATTTCACCAAATGGTGTGACAATTTTTGCATGTCCCCTGATTTTAATGGCTGATGTATGTTCTGTGAACTGGGCAATCATAACTTCTCCCTGATCAAGCTTCTCTGAGTGATGGAATCGAGTGTCTGTTCCTCTAGTAAGACCAATCACGTTCACACCATCCTCGATGGCCTTAATCACTACATAGTCCGTGTTAACACCTTGTTTCTTATCCATTATTATCCCCCTTACAGGAAAGAATATGTCGAGTCCGGGACGGACCCGTTAAGTCGCAGTTATGTTTGTTTATGTATAGCAAAAGGCTAAAAGAATTCCTTTCAGCCTTTGAAAACTTTTGAATGTTACTTTACGAAAAACTTCATTGCTACAGTTCTTTAACCTTTTATCAATGAGAGAATTTCAGCTCTTGCGTTTACATCCTCTGCTAGAGTTCCTCTTACAGCAGATGTAACTGTTTTTGAGCCGGGTTTCTTGACTCCTCTCATTGTCATGCACATATGTTCCGCTTCTACCACTACCATGACACCATGGGGATCCAGCTTTTCCATTATGGAATTCGCAATAGTAGAAGTGATCCTTTCCTGTAACTGAGGTCTTTTCGCTACTGCTTCCACAGCTCTTGCAAGCTTGCTAAGTCCTGTAACCTTGCCTCCACGTGGAATGTACGCGACATGTGCCTTGCCGAAGAAAGGAACAAGATGATGTTCACACATTGAATAGAAAGGGATATCCTTGACCAAAACAAGTTCCTCATGGTCCTCACCAAAAATGGTTTCAAAATATTCTTTAGGATCCTGGTTCAACCCCGAGAAAACTTCCTCATACATCTTCGCGACCCGCTTGGGAGTATCAAGCAAACCTTCCCTGTTTGGGTCTTCACCAACTGCCTCTAATATTAAACGCACCGCATCTTCGATTTGGGCACGATTGACGTTTGACATCTGCGTTTCCTCCTATGATCCGACAATCTCATTATAATCTTGCATAGTTAAGCAACTAATTGATTATAATATTTTCATCTTAGCATAACCAATTCTCAGCAGGCAAAACTTAATATTCCATAAGAACAAAAAGCGCAAGCGCCTTGTTCAGCTCCGACAAGCGCTGGAGGGCCTGACAGTGAAGACGCTCTTTGACTTCATTGACAGGACCGAAGCGTCTCGAGGGGCTAGGCGCTGGAGCTGGATTAAGAAAACTTCATGGAGTTATCTACAACTCAATAAGAAAAAGGCCGCGAACGGGTCGCGGCCTTTAGGGTTTAGCATACGCTCAGTGCGTCGTATGTAATTATTTCACTGCATCCTTAAGCGCTTTGCCAGGTTTGAAAGCAGGCACCTTGCTTGCAGAGATTTCGATTTCATCACCAGTTTGTGGGTTGCGTCCTTTACGGGCAGCGCGCTCACGAACTTCGAAGTTACCAAAACCGATTAATTGTACTTTGTCCCCATCTTTTAATGCATTTAAGATTGAATCAAAAACAGCGTCAACTGCTTTTGTTGCATCTTTCTTAGAAAGCTCACTAGCTTCTGCAACTGCATTGATAAGTTCTGTTTTGTTCATGCCATTCACCTCCTCCCAAAGAGATCCCATTGCTCAGAAATTAAGCATCTTACTACATTTCTAAACAAAACATATGAATTCTATACGTTGCTGGAAGATTTTATTATCATAGTTTTAAAAAAACTATGATAAAGAAACCTTAAATCGCTTGAAACCCTGTTATATAAGGCTTTGTAAGCTACAACGCTAATTCTGTTAAAAGATTATCATAATGTTTTACTCTTATCAAGATAATTTCAAGAAATAATGGGAATCTTTTCTTCTTTGAAACATAATTGTAATATGTTGACCCTAATTTATTACCCGTAACAAGCAGTATCAAACATACAATAATGAATTTTATGCCTTTTCTCCTGATTACGCAAGCAGTCAACAAGGTCTTTAATCATATTTTACTGAAAGTAAGTTATATTAGAAGATTAATTTTGGTCCAAAGTTACTTGTAAATCAACTAGATAGAGTGAAAATCAATCTCTTCTGGCAGACAAAACAAAATGCTATTCACGTAAAGATTTTTGTTAAAATCCTAAAGCCGATTTTAACGTAATATATACCCATTTTGCAGGTGGGTATTAAGTTTGCATGCTCTTTTCTCATAAGAAGCGTCAACTTCACGAAGAAATATTGGTGATTCAATCCATTTTGTATTCAATAGCAACAAAGTTTGAGAAAAGAGCCAAACAAAAAGACTCCCAAAAGGAGTCAAAATTATAATATGATTGCTATTAATCCACCGGAACCTTCGTTGATGATTCTTTCCAGCGTCTCTTTTAATTTATAACGGGCATTTTCTGGCATCAGGCTCAATTTTGCTGAAATTCCTTCTCTGACGATTGAGCTTAAGCTTCTTCCAAAGATATCAGAATTCCAAATTGACAGCGGATCATCTTCAAAATCCTGCATCAAGTATCGAACGAGCTCTTCACTTTGTTTCTCGGTCCCAATAATTGGCGAGAATTCAGATTCTACGTCCACCTTGATCATATGGATTGAAGGGGCTACTGCTCTTAAGCGAACACCGAAACGCGCCCCCTGGCGGATGATTTCTGGCTCTTCCAGGCTCATGTCCGTCAGTGAAGGTGAAGCGATGCCATAACCTGTCTGCTTAACCATTTTCAGCGCATCAGAAATCTGGTCAAACTCTGTTTTTGCATAGGCAAACTCCTGCATCAACTCAAGCAAGTGATCCTTGCCGCGGATCTCTACTCCTACGATTTCTTTAAGAATCTCGTCATAAAGGTCATCCGGAGCAAACAGGTCGATTTCTGCTATACCCTGCCCCATTTCGATACCCGCCAGTCCAGCCCTGTCGATGTACTCAAAATCGCTGAATTGATGTACGACCCTGTCTACATCACGCAGCCTCTTAATGTCCTTCACAGTCTCCTTGACAGCTTCCTGATAGCTCTCACGCAACCAGTGGTTTTCGCGGAGCACCATTACCCAGCTTGGCAGATTGACGTTCACTTCCAGGACAGGGAATTCGTACAGAGCTTCCCTCATCACACTGAGAACATCTGATTCCCGCATGCTTTCAACACTCATTGCAAGCACAGGAATATCATATTTATCAGCCAATTGGGAACGAAGTGTTTCCGTATTGGGGTGATAAGGCTGGGCGCTGTTGATCACCATAATGAACGGCTTGCCGACTTCCTTTAGTTCCTCAATTACTCTTTCCTCTGCCTCAATATAATCTTGTCTTGGGATTTCCCCAATTGTCCCATCTGTCGTAATGACGACACCGAGTGTAGAGTGTTCCTGAATAACCTTCCTTGTTCCAATTTCTGCTGCTTCATGGAAAGGGATTGGCTCTTCATACCAAGGCGTATTGATCATCCTCGGCCCATTCTCGTCCTCATAACCCTTTGCTCCCGGAACTGTATACCCTACGCAATCTACGAGCCTGATATTTACATCCAGACCATCATCAACGTGCACGGATGCTGCCTGGTTAGGC
Organism: Bacillus sp. ISL-37; assembly: GCF_018613315.1. Taxonomy (GTDB): domain Bacteria; phylum Bacillota; class Bacilli; order Bacillales; family Cytobacillaceae; genus Mesobacillus. The sequence goes on from NZ_JAGGQL010000001.1 coordinate 48,281, forward strand.
ACGAATTTCGGTTCAGTGGTCATGATTGTTTTACCTGCTGCGCTCTGTGGCAGCTCATCAAGCGCTCTGGCCCTTTCAGCCTCGTTATTGATATTAGGTAAAACCACCAGTTCCATGAATTTTTTGATAAAAGTGGATTTTCCAGTGCGGACCGCACCTACAACCCCCAGGTAAATATCGCCGCCAGTCCTCTCGGCAATATCCTTAAAAATATCTACCTTTTCCAAGTGATCCCCTCCCGATCATAGAGTTAGTGGGAATAAATTCATCCAAATTAGTAATCTGGGACAGTATATATTTATGATGTTGTCCTATACCAATATGACAATTTTTTATTTTTTTACCCCCTTAATTTTAATTTCAAAAAAGACTCCTTCAATTCCCATTTATGAGAACAATCGTTATCTTTTTAAAGACAAAAAAACCCTACTTCTACAATATATTTTGCAGAAACAGGGTTATGACTAATTTATTAGAAATGCAGAAGCTCATTGTTCGCCCATACAAGCAGCGACTTGTGAACTTCCTATTTTATTCCTTTACTAAAAAGACCGGTTCATTGGTCTCATTATCGATGGTATATGGCAAAGAATATGCTGGTACGAACATGGAATTATCTACGAGAATGTCTCGAATATCCTCACCCTCTGCAAACTCTTTCTTTGACGATTTAATAGCCTGGTAGAGGTCACTCCGGTAATCAACATAAATTTCGCCATCAGTCGAAATGATAAAATGCAGGTTCTGGTTTGTGAATGGGCTTATGACGACAGGCTCTTCTTTATAGCCAATCTTTTTAAAATCAAGAGTATACACATTTTCTGCGATCCGTTCCTTAAAAGGTGGATATCCAGATGCATTGATTCTCATTTTTATCTCACGGATTGTCTCTGCCATTCTTAAATCGAGCAGCTTCACAGTTGGATCTGTTTCAGCATCTACAAGGACATATTGAAACAGGCCTCCATTTTCATATGCATTTCCTGGTGCCTCAGCAATAAATCTTGGAACGATTTTTTTAAAATCTATTGGATACTTTTGATAAATCGGTGTCTCTAAATCCTTTGTCTTGATTGGCAGCAAGCCGCTATTTGCCTCCTTGTACTGGTCAACAGCAGACTGGACACTATCAAGCTGGTCCTTATAGGGAACCTGATTCTGTACAAGTTTTTCTTCCGGATACATACAGCCTGTCAATGTGAGTAATACCAGGATGACTGGCATAAAAATACGGATTTTGTTCATTGATCCCAACCCTTTAATCCTATGTATTTTATTCGCTCGTCGGACCGCTGAAAACAACAAAAAAGATTATCAGCCCTGCTAAGATCATCAGCACATAGGCTATGATCGCCGTTGCAATTTTGAAGAAGCCTTTTAACTTATAACGGCTTAAATAGATGGCAAACAAAGACAGAATCATACTGCCCATGCCAACAAAAGAAATGTACATTTTCAATAATGCGGGTGACAAAATAAACCCCTCCCTTTTCCGAGAAGTATTATATCATATACAGCAATTATGCAAGCAAAAAAGTCCCTTATGTAAGCAAAAAAAAGCTGAAGTAAAGAAGGGGCGGACAACTTTACCTCAGCCTACATGACTAAATACCCTAACACCCAGTTCAAACCACCAGTTTGCTTCGTTGCATCTTATGCAAGCGGTGCAGAAATCGCATCCTCGAATGCCTATATTGGCAATATTATTCATTAGAAAATTTTTCTAACTCAGATTTTACCTCCGAGGACGTCAGCCAGGTCTTCCATCTCGTGGGTTTTCTCTCGGGACATCAACCCATCAACAGCGTCCTTAGGATTGACGTCATTGAAAAGGATATTATATAGCGCATTTGTTATCGGCATATTGACACCATATTTTTCAGCAAGCTGATATGCCGCCTTCGTCGTCCTTACACCTTCTACGACCATCCCCATATTCTCAAGGACCTCGTCAAGGTTCTGACCCTTGCCAAGCAGATTTCCAGCCCGCCAGTTCCTGGAATGGACGCTCGTACAAGTGACAATCAAATCCCCTATCCCTGTCAATCCTGAAAAAGTCAAAGGACTTGCGCCTATTTTGACACCAAGACGGGCTATTTCAGCAAGCCCCCTGGTGATCAAAGCAGCCTTGGCATTATCTCCGTAGCCTAATCCATCTGAAATCCCGGCAGCAAGAGCAATAATATTCTTAAGTGCCCCGCCAATTTCCACACCGATTAAATCCGGATTTGTGTATACTCTAAAGTTATTATTGATAAACAAATCCTGGATTTTTTCAGCCGCTCCCATATTTTTCGAGGATACAGTAACCGTCGTCGGATGGCGCAGGCTCACCTCTTCGGCATGGCTTGGACCGGATAAGACTACAACGCTTTCTAATAAGCCCTCAGGCATTTCTTCTTCAATCATTTCAGATATACGAAGCAAGGAGTCCGGTTCGATTCCCTTGCTGACGTGGACAATTACCAAGGGTTCAGAAGTAACCTTAGTCATCTTCCGGATTACTTCACGGATTGCTTTTGTAGGGACAGCCATAACCACTGTTTTGATCCCCGCTAGTGCCTCCTGAAGAGATGAATACCCAATGATGGTTGCTGGCAGAGTAATTTCAGGAAGATATTTCTTGTTGGTATGGTGATGATTGATTTCATCAATTTGCACTGGATTGTGCCCCCAAAGACGAACCTCATGGCCATTGTCGGCGAGGACCATAGCCAAAGCCGTTCCCCAGCTTCCAGCTCCAAGAACAGCTATTTTCTCACTCTTCCTTTCCATTTAAACCACAACCTTTATATTATTTTCTTTGTCTTGCAAAAATCTTGATTGGTGTGCCTGTGAAATCAAAGGCATCCCTGATCCTGTTCTCAAGGAATCGTTCATAAGAAAAATGCAATAATTCGGGTTCATTGACAAAGACAACAAAAGTAGGCGGCTTTACCGATACCTGTGTCGCGTAATAAACCTTTAGTCTCTTCCCTTTGTCTGTTGGAGTAGGATTCATCGCAATAGCGTCCATGATGACTTCATTCAAGATGTTGGTCTGCACCCTCATCGCATGATTTTCACTTGCCATATCAATCATCGGCATCAAAGTGTGGATCCTTTTCTTTGTTTTTGCCGACAAGAAGACAATTGGTGCATAGCTCAGGAACTGGAAGTGAGCACGGATTTTATCCTCATACTCCTTCATTGTCTTTTCGTCTTTTTCAATTGCATCCCATTTGTTCACAACAATGATAACTGCGCGGCCTGCTTCTTCGGCATAGCCGGCAATATGCTTATCCTGTTCGATAATACCTTCCTCGGCATTGATCACAACAAGGACAACATCGGAGCGCTCGATAGCCCTTAATGCCCTTAAAACACTGTATTTTTCAGTCGTTTCATACACTTTTCCTTTTTTGCGCATACCCGCGGTATCAATAATGACATACTTTTGCCCATCGTAGGTTACTTGCGAGTCAATCGCGTCTCTAGTTGTACCCGCGATATCACTGACAATTACACGGTCTTCTCCAAGAATCGCATTGACCAAAGAAGACTTCCCGACATTTGGCCGGCCGATCAATGAAAATTTGATCGCATCTTTATCATATTCGTCTTCCTTATCCTTTGGAAAATGCTTTGCCGCTTCATCAAGCAAATCACCCAAACCCAGCCCATGGGAGCCAGAAATCGGGAAAGGTTCTCCAAATCCCAGAGCATAAAAGTCGTAAATCATGTCTCTCATTTCTGGGTTATCAATTTTATTGACCGCGAGGACAACTGGCTTGTTGGAGCGATAAAGGATTTTTGCTACTTCCTCATCAGCTGATGTTACTCCCTCTCTGCCGTTTACAAGAAAAATGATAACATCTGCCTCATCAATGGCAATTTCAGCCTGCTGGCGGATTTGATCCAAAAACGGCTCGTCCCCTAAATCTATCCCGCCAGTATCAATAATATTAAAATCATGTGTCAGCCATTCAGCTGAACTGTATATACGATCCCTCGTTACTCCAGGAATATCTTCAACGATCGAAATACGTTCACCAACGATTCGGTTAAAAATCGTAGACTTGCCGACATTCGGACGCCCAACGATAGCTATCACTGGTTTCGTCATGAACATCACCCTTTCAAAATTCTATTTGTGCAGGTCATGGACCCGGGCCATAACAATTTCAAACTCAAAATTCTATAGTTCTCATTATTAATTTAATGCCTTGACGACACTTATAAAATAAACCCTTCTTGATATACAGAAGGGTCTGGCTTAATCAGTTTATCAAAAGATGCCTTAAACAGGCAATGAAAACATTTCTTGTCAGTGTTTTACAATAATATATAGGTCTTCCGTCAAGGAATGGGCGATTCCATCCAGGATTGCTTCGAGGTTTGCAGCGACCTTCTCCATTTCTTCCTTTGAATCACAATGAAAAACAGCGGTTCCGGATGGTATTTTTTTAGGGTTCGTTGTGATGGCGGCAAGGACGAATTTCTCAAGCATCATTGAGCCCCACTCCCTTCATTGCTCTTTTTTTCAGAAGGCATCCTGATTGCGTTCTCCAGTGTTGGCACATCACCAATCACCGTTATCGCACGCTCGATATCCCGTTCCTGTGGCAGCACGAACACTCCTACTCTGCCATCGTCCAGATCCCTTTTAGCCAGCGGTACGAGTGCAGGTGTTCCTGAATCACGATAAACTCCAAGCGCAGTTGACAAATCGTGCAGCACCGCCTGTCTCTGTCCAAGGTTCGCAATTGTGGAACGAGCATTCATGTTTTTGGGCTTTAAAATAAAACCCATACCATAACGAAGTACTTCTTTCTGCCTTTCAGGAAGACCGATATTCATAATATAAATATTATCAACATAAAGGCCGGCGCCATCAAACCGTGGTTCCATGTATTCGATTTCAACGATATCCTTAAGCTTTCCGCCTGACATCAGCTTATGGGAGATAAGCACCGCAATAATCGCGGCAATGATTCCAGCCCAAATGTTAAAAATCAGGTATGCGAGTGTGCTGACAAGCGAGGTGAAAATCACCAGGTAATTGCGGCTCTCAAAAGCAATCGCAATCCCCTCGATATAGGTTTTTCCCCGGGAAACGAGTTCATAGCTATCGAGTTCGGTAAGCGTATTTCGCTCCATATTCCTGACTTCCCTGAATTGTGACGCTGCCAGGGTCAAGAATGTAATGGCCGTGAATTCCTCCTCCATGATTGCAGGACCCGCAACCGTGCCAAGTCCCGCTGCAATGAATCCGAGAGCTACATGAATGATTTTCCCATGCAAATACGTTGGATACTGACGATAATCGGTCCTTAGCATAAAAAGTCTCGATAACGTCCCTATAGCAATTCCGAATACGATTGGTAACGTGTATTCATTCATGAAGTCTTTTGTTCCTCCCCTTCAACTTGGTTTATTGTACTTCCCGACATGACCGCAATTATTGATTCAATAGCTGACCAGGCAATAAGCAATCCTAGAGATATGAACAATATGTCCATAAAAACCATGGATGCAGCAGCATATGGAAAATTAAATTTCCACAGAATCGCAGAAAATAATATATCACCCTGCGAAAAGCCTGAAATCAGAGCCAATATACGATCATGTCCATCTTTATGTAACAGGACTGCCAGATAAAAACCTGCCGCTCCAAGCATAATTTTTCGATCGAATAACACCCAGACCGGGTCGAATAATTCGAACATTAAAAAACTCGTATAGGCAAGCATGATAATAAATGAAGTTAAAAATAAATATAAAAATGAGCCTGTCTTTTTTCGCCTGGTTTCCCAAAAAATAAAAAAGGCAATCGCAAAAGCAGATAGATGAAGCTCAAATATAAAGACATCAACTGTAAATGGTGCCGCTAAAATGACGGCAAGCAACATAGCAGTCCATTTCAACCGAAGCGGATTATCTTTATTCATGAAGAAAGTAGTCCAAATCCAACCAATCCATGCCAGCCAATAAAAGTACAACCCTTCCATTCAACCCCTCCTATCATTTCCATTATGGTAATCACTTATGTAATTTAATCTTTTTTGCATAAAGTTTTTCACCTGTTCCATGTTAAGAAAAGCAGTATATTTATTACAGCTGGGAAACTGTTCTAGATTAATGGACAAATCACAGGAATAGGTCTGTTTATCCGGACAAATCTCTGTAAGGCTTTTATTTTAATGACCAGGAGGTAATGATATGGGCAAAGACAGACGGGAAAAGAAACTTAAGAAGAGCGGACGAGTGGAGTCTGACCGTGACCAGGCACTGCACTACCCAGGAGCAGCCAAAATGCAGAGCCCTGAAGAAGCTCGTTCCTTAAATGACGGCAAGTATAGCTAAAAACGCGACCGATGGACAGGTTATGACTTGCTGACCATTATGTTAGGTTATAATCAACCAACACGCAGAAGGGCCCCCTGCAAAAGCAGAGGGCCCTTCTGTTTTTATTCTTAGATTAAGTTTGTTTTCGTGAAGGTTGTTGTTAAAATCCTAAAGCCGATTTTAACGTAATACATACTCATTTGCAGGTCGGTATTAAGTTTGCATGCTCTTTTCTCATAACAAACGTAAACTTTACGAAGGAGTATAGGTAATTCAATCAAATTTCGTATTCAATAGCAACAAAGTTTGAGAAAAGAGCCTAGATTATTTTTTTCCTTCTAGCAAAAGCCTTCGTATTAATACCTCTTTGTTCAAGCCAATGATGCGTATCTCCTGATATGACCATTGGCACGTTTTTTAGCTCCTCAATCGTATGTACACCTAGTGCTGTCATAATGACAATAATTTCATCTTTTAACAGATGGATTTCCTCGATTAGATCTTCTGTTCCATTTTCCATCAAAGTCTTTAGCAAGTAGCCAGCCATTGCGGCACCATCAGCACCTAATGCAAGCGCTTTAACAATATCGAGGCTAGTCTGTATTCCTCCTGAAGCGATAACGGAAAGTTCTGGTGATGTGGACTTTGTTTCAATTATGGAGGCAGCAGTCGGAATTCCCCAATCCTCGAAAAACGTCAACAAACGGTTCCTCCGCTTATTTTCAATTTCCGCAAAATTGGTACCTCCAAATCCGCCAACATCAACATAGCGTATTCCTGAAGAAAAAAGTCTAGCTGCTGTCTCGGCACTTATGCCAAAACCAACTTCTTTCACGATTACTGGAATTCCCACACTCTGTTGGATTTCAATAATCCTCGTTAACGCACCGACAAAGTTTCTGTCTCCCTCAGGCATGGTCAATTCCTGTACTACATTCAAATGAATTTGCAGTGCATCTGCCTGGAGCATATCGATTGCGGCTTTTGCCTGCCCGACAGTTGCCTCACTGCCCAGATTGGCAAGGATAATACCGTCAGGGTGCATTTCCCTGACTACTTCATAACTTCTTCGTTCGTCCGGATCCTTCAGTGCAGCCATTTGCGATCCAACTGCAATCGCAGATCCTGTCTCTCTTGCCGCTACAGCCAATTCACGGTTGATACGGTAAGTTCTCTCCCCGCCGCCGCCTGTCATTGCATTTATAAAAATTGGCGAACTTAAAGAAAGTTCGCCAATTTTAGTTTCAAATTTTACTGAATCAAGATTTGATCCAGGCAAGCTTTGGTTTACAAACTTAATATCGTCAAAACCGGTTATCCGCTTCTGTCCTGTTTCGAGGGCATATTGTATATGGTCCCATTTACGTTTTGATCTTGACACTATTTATCACCATTACTGTTTAAGATTCTTTAGCTTGTCTCCGATCATATCACCTAAGCTGAAACCTTTTGTTTCTTCAGGAAGTTCATAGTCAAAAGCTTCATTACCTTCTCTTTCCTCGAACTCCTTCATGCTAAGTGATAGTCTTTGGTCTTGCTTGTTTACGTCAAGCACCTTTACTTTTACAGTCTGCCCTTCTTGAAGGACTTCATGCGGTGTGCCGATATGCTTATGAGAAATTTGCGAAATATGGACAAGTCCTTCAACCCCAGGGAATACTTCGACAAATGCACCATAAGAAACTAGACGTTTCACAGTGCCTTCTAGAGTGCTGCCCTTAGGAGCTTTCTCAGCAATGTCTGCCCATGGTCCAGGCAGTGTTTCTTTGATTGAAAGCGATATACGCTCATTGTCACGATCAACGCTCAATACTTTAACTTGAACCTGCTGGCCTTCCTGAACAACATCAGATGGCTTTTCAACATGCTCATGAGACAGCTGTGAAATATGGACAAGACCATCAACTCCACCGATATCCACAAACGCACCAAAGTCAGTGATTCTTTGTACTGTACCCTCAATAACCTGTCCGGACTGGATGGCCGCAAGCAAGTCCTGTTTCTTCTTGCCTTGCTCTTCTTCCACGACAGCTCGGTGTGAAAGGATCAGGCGGTTCTTCTCCTGGTCAAGCTCTACGATTTTGAAGCTGAGCGTTTTCCCTTTGTAATCAGAGAAATCTTCCACAAAGTGGGATTCCACAAGAGATGCCGGAACAAAGCCGCGTACGCCAAGGTCAACTACCAGACCGCCCTTAACGACATCTTTTACTTCTGCCTCGAAAACTTCTCCACTTTCAAACTTGCCTTTAAGTTCTTCCCAGGCTTTCTCAGCATCTACTTTTCTCTTTGAGAGAATTAAAGCTTCTTCCTCAACTTTTTGAACTTCGAGCTCCAACTCATCACCGACAGATACTGCATCTTCAGCTTTTTCAACATGAAGGCTTGATAGTTCACTAATCGGGATGATGCCATCGAGCTTGCTTCCTTCGATATCTACTAAAACTTGCTTTTCTTCCACTTTCGTTACCTGGCCTTTGACACGGTCGCCAGCCTCAAAGTTTTTTACCTCGATTTGATTCATATCTTCTGACATATGTACTCCTCCTTAATCCATGACTGCTGCAAATATATGCTTTGTGGCGAAAAGCCACTTAAAAAACACATTAATTAGTCACTAAGTGAAAATTCTAAAAATATCTCTTCTTAATAACTTCTTACAAACAGACATTTTTGTCAAGCAAGAAACATTACTTATATTTGTTAATAAGTTCTTGGATTTCACTCATGATCAAGTCAGTTGTCTGTTCTGCATTTAACTTCTTTTCCTTGATTGATACCATATCGATAGGCTTTCCATATACTACCTTCAATTTCTTGAATGCTTTGTATGGACCGATGATTGCGCATGGAACAACATGAGCATCAGAGCGGAGCGCAAAGAAGCCTGCTCCCGCAAGTCCCTTACCCATTTCACCTGTCTTGCTTCTTGTTCCCTCTGGAAACAATCCTAAAACCTTTCCATCCTTTAAAATTCCGAGGCCTTTCCTTAAAGCTTCCCTGTCACTCATACCTCTTTTGACAGGGAAAGCATTTAGGTGAGGAACAATTTTCCCAAGTACAGGGACAGCGAAAAGCTCTTCCTTCGCCATGAAATAGACGGGACGGGGTGCAGTAATCCCGACTACCGGGGGATCTAGATTATCAATATGATTGGCACATAACAACACGCCGCCATCAGCAGGCATATTTTCTCTGCCAATCACCTCAATCCGATAAATTGGTTTTAATACTGTATTTACTAAAGACCTTGCAAACGAATAAACCGTCAATTTCACCCGATCCTTTCAAGCGCCAAACCCATGATTTTGTCTACCACATCTGTAATCGACAAAGATGTTGTATCAATTTCAATTGCATCATCTGCCTTTTTCAAAGGGGCTACTTCCCGCTCCGAATCAATCTTGTCACGCGCGGCAATTTCTTCTTTCAGCTTTTCCAGATCAGATAGGAATCCTTTCTGGATATTTTCTGCATGTCGGCGCTGTGCCCTTTCCTCAACACTTGCAAGTAAAAATACCTTCACCTCGGCATTCGGCAATACATGGGTGCCGATATCCCTTCCATCCATCACCACGCCGCCATCAACTGCAAACTGCTGTTGGCGTTTGACCATCTCTTTCCTGACAAGTTCATGCACAGCTACATATGAAACTTGATTGGTAACTTCCGCACTCCTAATCTCATTGGTGACCTCGATCCCATCAAGCAAAACCTTTTGGCCTGACTCTCCAGGCATTAGCTCGATTGATGTATTGTTTAAGATCTCAATCAACTCTGCTTCGTTGTCCAGGCTGGCTCCTTTGTTCAAAGCCTTGTATGTAAGTGCTCTGTACATCGCACCTGTATCGATGTAAATATAAGTCAGTTTTTCGGCTACAATTTTGGCAACCGTACTTTTTCCTGCTGCTGCAGGACCGTCTATGGCAATTGAAATTCGTCTACTCATATTTCCTCCTGGGTACACTCCTTGTTGTTACTAGATATACTCTTATATTTTAACACAAAAATCTTTTAATCCTCGTCATTCAACACTTTTTTTAAGGCACTTTTCAAAACTTGTCCTGTACCCCTATCAAGAGGAATATTCCAGGCTTTTGATATTTTAAAAACTCTTTTTTTAAAAAAGGCTGTTTTTCGTAAACATTGTTGTTAAAATCCTAAAGCCGATTTTAACGTGATAAAAGGCTATTTTGTAGGTCAATATTAAGTGTGCAAGCTCTTTTCTCATTATAAGTTTTAATTTTGTGAAGAAAACATAGGTCATTCAATCCTATTTTGTAGTCAATAGCAACAAAGTTTGAGAAAAGAGCCTAAAAAAAGGCTTAACATAAAAAGTAAGCAGGCTTAGCACCTGCTTACTCTTTGCTCCTGAATGAATTCAGGACTTCTGAATGATTATTGTCCGTAACACCCTCGTATTGAGTAATTTGTTTAAATTCAGGAAAAGCATTGAATTCATGGAAAAATACTTGGGCAATAACCAAGAAAATAAATTGAATGATAGCGATCTTGATTAAGATTCTTTCAAATGTTTTCATCTTTAATGCTCCTGTAAAAACTTTTATTCTAGTATTGGAGCATTTCCAGGTTTTTATTCCTTTTAGACAGGAAGCCCTTTTTTCTTCATTTCAAGTTGTCTTTCGAAGCAGAACCTTAGAAGCACCTGCCTGTCGGTGCCCGATGAGTCAAAAAATTGAACAGAAGCTTTGTTCATATGTCCTTGACCATCGATGATCCGGACAACCTTACCACGGAACTTCCTGTATTCAAATTCTCCATTTTGCATTGGAAGGACAAACCAGCACTCAATCTCCATCCCCTGCTTTAAACTGCTGTTTTTATCAATCAACAATGCAGCCCCTCCTGCACTGACATCATCAGTAACTGTGGTAAATGGAGCGAATTCTCCCTTGCCAGAGTAAACAGCAACATCTACAGAGGTTTCCACCCGGACAAATTGCCTTCTCTGAATCTTGATAAGGCGCTCCCTTCCCGGATATGAAAGAATCACCATCGGAATGTTAAGTTTGATTCTTCCTTTAACCTCAGTGTCAAAATAATAATGAGAACCTGATTCGGTTACAAAATTAGCTTTCAAAGGTGTACCCTCAAGCAAGAACACTGTTCTGTTCGTATTCAAATTTACAGGATAATCAATATACAGATCATTTCCTTTACGCTCAACCAGTTTACACTTATATTGTTCAAAACTGTCGGAATACTTATGTTCAAGGATTATGTTATCACCGATTTTTATCATAGCTAATCCACTTCCCCACTTCTGTCTATGCTGTTTTTTAATTTTTTTTTTCTTGGTAAACTGTTCTCTATATATCATATTTATTATGACATGTCGGACTAAGCTGGTGCAATAGTCCTTTAATGGATTATTTTTACAAAAAATATATTAACAAATGTGTTTTTGCCTTTATATAAAAAATAGGGAAAGCGCTTTGCTTCCCCTTAAACGACGTCTTCATATACTTGTTCAGCGTTATGAAGTTTTTCTACTTTTTCTTCTGTACCGTCTTCTGCATTGATATAAATCCTGAAGGTATCATTGCCGAGAACTCCGGTGAATTCATAGCATAACACCTCTTCATTCAGGTCGTTCAGGATTATTGCTTTTTTCTCATCCATTACTTTGAGGTTTGGATTGACTTTCTTTTTTGCTTCTTCTATTTCAATACCTGCTTGCGGGATTTCCCTTGCTTTATGGGATTTCAAATAATCCTCAGCTGAGAAGCCGATCACATCGCCGTTATCCAATGCAACCTTCATATTGATTGCATCTGGATAAACTCTTACGCCATCCTGGGTACCTACGAATGTAAAAACTCCAATGTTATCATATTGAGCGCTTTCGAAGAGATCAAGGTTTTCAAAATTGTGATCCTTTAAAAAGGCAATTGCCTTATTAGAAGCGTCATTGAGACTAAGCTTTTGATTCTTCACATCCCGATCCAGCAGGAACCAGATTGGATAGCCGCCCTTTTTGGTTATATCCATACTCGCTTCCAGATTTGTTTCAGGATTTTGGATCGATACACTGAAAAAACCATAATCCGACCCTTTGCCGCTTTCGGTTACTTTTACTTTACCCCCGTTTTTGACCGGGGTATATTCTTTGGTAATCTGGACCGCTTTTTCTTTTGATATCTTTTCGCCAGGCAGCTTTTTAAAGTTTTCATCCTTTTTCTGAAGGTTGATTTGTGCTGGCCCGAAATCTGTTTCCGTATAGCCTTCTACTGTTTTTTCAACAGTCTTGAACCCATCAATGATGGTATTGTCAGTTTGTCCCTTTTCAGTCGCAAGGGCTAGCTCTACATCCATCCAGCGAAGATTATTTTCCAGTACCATATGCTGGACTTGCCTTAAATCCTGCTGAATTTCACCTGATTGCTCATAAAGGGTCTTTAGCGTCGAATATTCTTTTTCTGTTAATGGTTCTTTATCCAGATCACGAATCGCTGCTTTATAACTAAAATTCCCTATATTCGCTAAAAACTCTTCCGTTTTATTGAAAGGCAAAAGTGTCAATGGAAGCTGACCGACATCATTATGGGCCTGTGATGTGATCTTCCATACTTCCGCAAGTTGAGGCGATAATGAACTTCTTGAGTTCATCGCAAGTGTTGTACCAATTTTATCGTTCAGTAAATCAATTTGATATGTCAAGTCATGAAAAGCCCTTTGATAATTGTTTTCCGCATTGATCAGTACTGCTGTTTTTTCCCTGTGCTCTTGATAACCCCAGAATGCTGTTCCGGCAATTCCAACAACTAGGACTGCTATGGCTATTCCTCTTAGCAATTCAACTCACCCCTATTTACAAAAAATATGTTTTCCAATCTTTTTGATTTGCGGTCGTGACCAAATCCAGGCGCTGGTTGCTGTATCGGGATTAAAATAGTACATAGCATTGCCAGTAGGATCCCAGCCATTGATGGCATCAAGGACAGCTTTTTTTGCAGTCTCATTTGGCGTTAGCCAGATTTGGCCATCAGCCACTGCTGTAAATGCCCTCGGTTCGAATATTACCCCTGATATTGTATTCGGGAATGTGGCACTGTCCAGACGGTTCAAGATTACCGCCGCAACTGCTACCTGTCCGGTATACGGTTCACCCCTGGCTTCTCCATAGACCGCATTAGCCATAAGCTGAATATCATTCTGCGAGAACCCATTTGGTGTATTTGTTGCAGCTGCTGGTTTTGGTGCGGACTGGGTTTGAGTGCCACCACCTGCTGTGCCCCCGCCTGTTTTTTCGCCGCCCCAGGCAATTTTCGCATTTGGCGTCGCCTTCGCAAGCTTAAGTTTTGTTTTCCATCCTGCAACTCCATCGATTTCCAGACCGAACTCGTATTGGAAATTTCTTAGAGCCCAATAGGTTCCCCATCCGAATACTCCGTCGATTTTGCCATTATAAAAACCAATGTGCTTAAGACGTGACTGGAGTTCAATTACATCCTCTCCTGTCGAACCCTGCTGCAGCACCTGGCTCGTAAAGGCCTCAGCCCTTTGATCCACCTCGCTAAATTGTACAAAAGAGATGATCAAAGCCAACGCGGCCATCACCTTCAAGATAGACCGATAATTCTTCATTGAATGCAACCCCCAAAGATGTGAACTTAAAAGATTGCTTTTATTTTTTGTTAAGAGTTGACTTTTATTCCACAAAACAAAAAAACCCTCCATTTTTTAAGAATGAAGAGTTTTTCAGATTGGAAATTGCTTCTCAATATGCTGCAGAGTCAATGTTCTCGCTTTTTTAACTTTTCGCAGACCAAGCCACCAAAGGAATATCATAAATGGAACTATCAACACGAGCCAGTCTTCCCTGGTCATCAGGATGAAATCATACATCCCGTGAAGAAGGATAGGCACTGTTAACGAAAGCATGATCCACTTCTTTTGCACCACCGGTGAAAACTTCGCCTTACCTATATAGTAACCCATTATGACTCCAAAGAGAGCATGGCTCGAAACAGGCAACAGCGCCCTGCCAAGTGCGTCCTGAAGACCATTGGCGAGCAGATAAAAAATATTTTCAGCCGATGCGAAGCCCAGGGACACAGCCACACTGTAGATGACTCCATCATAAGGTTCATCAAAGGAAATATGCTGGAAAATCGTGTAATAAAGGATAAACCATTTAAAGAATTCCTCTAAAAGGCCAACCGTCCCGAATGCTTTTATAAAGTCATCCTGGAACAATCCCTCAACAGAGAGTACATACTGAATGAACATAAGCGGAAATACAAGCAATGCACCGAATATAAACATTTTAAACACCAGGGATAGCGGCTCTGACCCATATTGGTCCCTTAAATAAAAATAACTTAACAGCGCCAGACCCGGAGCTACCCCGGCAGTAACTATTCCCAGCATATGCTGTCCTCTTTTCAATTTGTTTTTTTAATCGTATCATGTAATTAGAAGAAAGAAAATGGATTATTATTCTTTCTCACTGGTCTTTCGGAGGTAATAGTTTTGAAGAAGAATATTTTATTGATTCATACTGGCGGTACCATTTCCATGAGCGAGGATACAAGTGGAGCAGTAAAACCAGGGACGAATAACCCTTTGACACAGGGAACCGATCATTTATCCAGTTTGGCTGACCTTGTTGTTGAAGAGCCCTTCAATTTGCCCTCTCCACATATTACACCAAAAGAGATGATGGAGTTAAAATACATCCTGGAGGATTATGATAAAAAGGGCAACATTGACGGAGCCGTAATCACCCATGGAACAGATACACTTGAAGAGACAGCATATTTCCTGGACCTCACCTGCCAGGCCAGCTTCCCGGTCGTCGTTACTGGCGCCATGCGGTCAAGCAATGAAATCGGATCTGATGGACTCTATAATTTAATTTCGTCCATAAGCGTTGCTTCCAGCCCAGAGGCAAAGGGTAAGGGTGTCCTTGTTGTCCTTAATGACGAGATCCATACGGCAGTGAACGTCACCAAAACGCATACTAGCAATATCTCAACCTTTCAAAGCCCGCAATACGGCCCGATTGGCATTGTGACAAAAAGGGGTGTTCTTTTCCACCACACTCCAACTAAACATGAAAACTATCCTGTTCAGGACATCAAAAAGAAAGTGTCACTGATAAAAGCGCACGCGGGAATGGACTCATCCCTGCTCAAAGCGTTACTCGAATTAAAAGTTGATGGAGTGGTGATCGAAGCTCTTGGACAAGGCAATCTCCCACCCGCAGCGCTTGAGGGTGTAAAAGACTTCATTAAAAACAATATTCCTGTCGTCATTGTTTCCAGGAGCTTTGCAGGCATTGTCCAGGATGTTTATGGCTATGAAGGCGGAGGCAAGCACCTGAAGGAATTGGGCGTCATCTTCTCAAACGGCCTGAATGGACAGAAAGCAAGGATCAAACTCCTAGTTGCCATTGCTAAAACGGACAAAATTGATGAAATTGCTGAGATGTTCATGTTTTAAAATGAAGCAACCAAGATAAGATATGAAAAACGAGATGCATGTATGCAGCATCGCTTAGTCTTTTGATCAGGTAATGTTCCCTTATGAAAAGGAGTATTGCTGCATAAGGGTGTGATTAGATCCTAAATATACCCTTATGTGAAGTCTAAACGCTGCATAAGGATACGGTTTGACACTAAATGTATCCTTATGTGAAACCAAAACGCTGCATAAGGGTACGATTTGACACTAAATGCACCCTTATGTGAAGTCTAAACGCTGCATAAGGGTACGATTTGACACTAAATGTATCCTTATGTGAAGCCTAAACGCTGCATAAGGGTACGATTTGACACTAAATGTACCCTTATGTGAAGTCTAAACGCTGCATAAGGGTACGATTAGCTTCTAGTAGTGCCATCTATATAAACAAAACGGTGCCATATTGAATTCAGGCACCGTTTTCTTTTGTTCATTCCACCTTTTTTATTCATTCTAAAGTCCACTTGATATTGCTTCTGCAATTTGTCCGCCATGGAAGCGTCCATTTTCAATGAATATTTCGTTTGCATTATTCCCGGCAGCAATGACTCCTGCAATAAATATTCCTGATACATTCGTTTCCATTGTCTCAGGGTTAAAATACGGCCGACCTGTATCTGCCTCAATTTTCACACCCATTTTCTCAAGAAAGGCGTGGTCCGGCCGGTATCCAGTCATCGCGAATACATGGTCATTTTTCAATTTCACTGTTTTCCCTTCATGTTCATAAACAATGGAGTCTTCAGTGATTTCTTTGACATCTGCACTAAATACCATATCAACAACGCCAGATTTAACTAGTGCCTCGAATTCTGGCAGCACCCACGGTTTGATGCTTGGCGAATATTCTGCTCCACGATATAGAACTGTCACTCGCGCCCCCGCCTTCTCTAGCTCTATCGCAGCATCCACGCTTGAGTTTTTTCCGCCAATGACTGCAACATCCATGTCAAAGAAAGGATGTGCCTCCTTGAAGTAGTGTGAGACCTTTTCAAGCTCTTCGCCCGGGATACCCATGAAATTAGGATTATCATAATAACCGGTGGCGATGACGATATTTTCCGAGGTGTATACCTGTTTATCGGTTTTCACCTCGAAGACAGACTCTTGTCTTTTTATTATTTCTTTTACCTTTTCATATTTGTTGATTCTAAGCTTTTCCCGCTTGACGACTTCTCGGTAATAAACCAGCGCCTGATTACGCTTTGGTTTAAGGTTCTCGGTTATGAAGGGTACATCGCCAATGGCAAGCTTTTCACTACTGCTAAAAAAAGTCTGGTGGGTTGGATAATTATAAATCGCATTCACGATATTTCCTTTTTCGATGATAAGCGGATTCAAGCCCTTATTCTTCAAAGCAATCGCGGCAGCAAGGCCACATGGGCCTCCCCCGACAATAATGACATCTTCCTTATTCATGTAGCAAAATCACTCCTTATGGATCTATATAAACCTGATTAAGGATATAAAAAATCTCCCATCATTAAATGATAGGAGATTTCATCATAAGATTCAATGAAGAACCCTTTTCTAATGTTAAATCCAGCCTCTGAAGCGGCTAGCTTCAGCCATTTTGCGGACACCGACCATATAAGCAGCAAGTCGCATGTCTACTCTGCGTGTCTGGGCTGTATCATAGATGCTGTCAAAGGATTTCACCATGACCTTTTCAAGCTTGTCTTCGACTTCTTCTTCCGTCCAATAATACCCCTGGTTGTTCTGTACCCATTCAAAGTAAGAAACGGTTACTCCACCAGCGGAGGCAAGGACGTCCGGCACAAGCAGGATGCCGCGCTCGGTAAGGATTTCTGTTGCTTCCAGCGTTGTTGGCCCGTTTGCAGCCTCAACGACGATACTAGCCCTGATATTGTGGGCATTTTCTTCGGTAATCTGATTTTCTATCGCAGCTGGAACAAGAATATCACAATCAAGTTCCAACAATTCTTTATTTGTAATTGTATTATTGAATAGTTTGGTTACTGTCCCAAAGCTGTCACGACGATCTAGCAGGTAATCGACGTCGAGTCCGTCTGGGTCATGTAGCGCACCGTATGCATCTGAAATACCGATGATTTTCGCACCAGCATCATGCATGAACTTGGCCAAGTAGCTTCCGGCATTTCCAAATCCTTGGACAACCACTCTTGCGCCTTCAAGCTCGATTCCCTTTTTCTTTGCAGCTTCGCGGATACAAATCGTAACCCCTTTTGCTGTTGCTGATTCACGACCATGTGAACCACCGAGTACCAGCGGCTTGCCTGTAATGAATCCTGGAGAGTTAAATTCATCTATACGGCTATATTCATCCATCATCCAAGCCATAATCTGCGAGTTCGTGAAAACATCAGGTGCCGGGATGTCTTTTGTTGGTCCTACGATCTGGCTGATCGCACGGACATATCCTCGGCTCAATCTTTCCAGTTCCCTGAACGACATGTCGCGAGGATCACAAACTATCCCGCCTTTTCCGCCGCCGTACGGCAAATCGACAATGCCACATTTCAAGCTCATCCAGATTGATAAGGCTTTTACCTCTTTCTCCGTTACGTTTGGATGGAAACGTATTCCTCCCTTTGTTGGACCCACTGCATCATTGTGCTGCGCCCGGTAGCCAGTAAAGACTTTAACAGATCCGTCATCCATTCTGACAGGAATTTTCACTGTCATCATCCTGAGCGGCTCCTTTAAAAGCTCAAAAACCTCATCAGGGTATCCGAGTTTTTCCAAAGCCTTGTGAATAACAGTTTGTGTAGATCGTAAGACGTCATGTTTGTCTTCTTTATTTGGATTTTCATTACCGTTTGCGGCTACCATTGATAAACCTCCTAAATCACTTTTGCGGATGTTGTCTGCTTTCATGGATTAGTATACACCTTTGGTTATTTTATGCAAGAAGAAAAAAACAGTTTTCCGCATTTTTTGATTATTAAATGAAAACGCTACCATTCAAGCCCTTATTATTATTGACTTGATAATAAATTGACTGAATAATAAGACATTCTTAGGTGACAAGACTGTATTTTAAGGATCAGATTCGAAGATAACTCAATAAAAACTCTCTAAAAATCCTACCTTAGCAATCAGGCATATTTTTGCCTAAAAGACCTAATTCCAATAGCCCCTGTACATCACAATATCTTCATAAAAAAAGCCGAAGCCCATCCATTATTTCATAAAATAATGGACAAGGCTTTCGACTGCACGTTCTTCCATAATCTCGTTCCCATATTCGAGCAGTCTGTGGATGCTCAATATTGATGGAACTCCGTATTCTGCCATTAATGATACTGTCTTATTGGTCTCATCAGGCAATATTCCATTCATGAGCAAATAATAATGGTCATTCATAAAATGCAGGCTGCCTCCAACAATTCCGGAGTCCAAGAGTCTTTTTGCCAGCTGGATCACGTCCTCGACATTTTCGAATTCAAACAAAATGTCTTCGCTTCCATCGACCGTGACCTGCATTTCTATAATCCCATCATCAAACTGCTCCTCATCTTCATCCTGTTCGATCATTGTGACGATCATGACCATCCCCTGGGCATGCAATGAAAAAATTTCCACTGCAACTGAACCGATGATATCCAAATCGAATTCTTCGCTGGCTTCCTCGAGCATATCGTGAAAAAGCTGATGCCACTTCAACGAATCCTTCCATATATCCTCTTTGGTCAATCCCCGGTCGGATAAATCATCTATCGTAATGAATATCTTAATTTTATTGTTGGTTAATCGTTCCAAGCGCATATTCATGCCCCCTGCCATCAACAAAGCTCTTATTTTAGTTTATGAAAATATCGCAGGTTGGTGAGTTATTTAAATTGATCAATGCGCTTTTTTAACCATTTTTCCCATTCCGCTCTTGTCATGCCTACAATGTTCTCTTGATATTCTTCCTGCTGCTCTAACGGCATGGAGTCAATCGCTATACCACCGAGCCCAATGATAAGATCTGGATAGCTTTTATTAATCTCCTCGGCAAGCTTCAAAGTTGCCTCTCTATTTTCATCAAGAGTGCAGGACAAGAAGAGGAACTTGGGTTTCACCTTTTCCACCACTACCTCAAGATCATTCTCAGCAAGGCTTGTGCCCAGGAAGACTACCTCAAATCCTTTTCGCCTTAGGTACAATGTATAGATTAATAAACCCAGTTCATGTCTTTCTCCAGGCCCGCATACAGCAATTGACTTTGGCAGGAAGGAATTGTGCGGAAATGAATTTGATAATCCTTCAATTCTCGAACGTATAAATGACGAAGCAAAATGCTCATGTGCAGTCGTTATACTTCCCTCTTCCCACAAATCGCCCACCTTAATCAAAATCGGGCCCAATAAATCAATAACAGTTTTGTCAATTGTAAATATACTGAAGGCCTGGTTAATCAATTCATGAGCCTTGGAACTATCGAACTCAAGAAGTGCACTCAACAGCTTGTCTCCAATCTCATCTACCATGTCCCTTCTAGGCACTTCAGCCTTTTCTATTGATAAAGCTGAGTTTTCAAGCAAAGACACAGCCTGGCTGATGGTAAAGCCTTGATTTATTTTCGAGATCAGCCACCGCAAAATTTCTACATGCTCCTCGGTATACAATCGATGACCGGATTCATTTCTGACAGGGGCAATCATTTGATATCTTCTCTCCCAAGCCCTAAGTGTCCCGGGCTGAATACCAAGCATTTTGGATACTGCTTTAATATTATATTTTCCTGCGCCGTTCCCCATCCTAAAACCTCCGTTATTACCTGTACTACCGATTATAGCCGTGCTGCTGCACCTGTGTAAAACTTCAATCTGCTGTTTTTGAATCCGCAACCAATGTAAGTAGATGGGTCTCAGCTCTGGCTCCAAGTCTAAGAGGCACAGCCGTTGTGCCATATCCATTGCTGGTAAGCAACGTTGCACCGTTCTTCACTTTAATACCGCCTAATTCATAAGGACCGAACCCGAATATCCTGATCTGCCCTCCATGTGTATGCCCGCTTAAAACGAGGCTAATATTGTGTTCTGGCTTGAGACTGTTGACGATGGCGGGGTTATGGCTTACAAGAATCCGGAATCCTTCTTCATCCGCATCACGCATTGCCAGGTCCATCCTGCTTTTACCAAGACTTAAATCATCAATGCCTAAAATATACAATACATCCCCAGTACTCGATTCAAATTTCACTGCTGTGTTATCTAGTACTTTAACACCCAAGTGGTAAAGCAGTGAGTCTAGTTCATGTGAGTTGAATTCATAATCATTGTTTCCCCAGACGAAGAATACCGGGGCAATCGTTTTTAATTTTTCTATGTTGGCAGACACCCTCTCCAAAGGAACGCCTTTTTCCGCGAGATCGCCTCCAATAACCACAAGGTCGGCCTTTCCTTTCACCTCGTTGATTATTGAATCTTGAATAATCCGCTTATGGATATCTGATATAAAAAAGATTTTGACAGACCCAAAGCTCTCCGGAAATTCCTTCAATCGGATTTCCTGATTCAGCACTCTGTCTGTAAAGGCCTGGCGATACATATATAGTAGAAGGAAGCTGCCGATTAGCAGCATTCCAAGTATAAAATAAATCAAATCCATTTCTGCCTCCCGCAATACTTTATCTAGCTTTCTTTTCTGCCCTCTGGTGAGCTAAATGACATCATACCATAAAGCAAGCAGAAAACGAAAAAAACTGCTGTCTGCCAAGCTCCTAAGGGTGATAGCAGAAAAAATGAGCCTAGGCAGGTAATTGCTATGATAACATCAGGTACTAAGTTTTTGTTTCCCTTATATGCACTTATGACAGCAACACCCCCATCCCTGATTAAGCCTCCGATTGCATACATTCCAAATACAAGAGCCACTGCCCCGGCAAGGAACTCAAATGGATTTAAAATAAACTCGCCCAGGAACTCCTCAGATTGAAACGGAAATATAGCTGACAGCGAAAAGACAAACAGGTAACCGCAAAGCAGTCCAATGACCAGCCTAAAAACTTTCCAAAGCATACAAAAACCTCCCATACACAATGTATGAAAGGCCCTTGTCTTTATTTCCGTATAGAAAAATCAAACTTCATGAATATCAAGAATGCGGAATCCTGACTCTTCCAGCTTCTTAACAAACCTGTCAATGTTGTCTTTCTTTTCGATTTTCATGACAATCCTGCGGACGAGCTTATCTGTCTCATCAAAAGTGACCAACGAGATAATATGTTCATGGAACTGGTGAGCAATATCAGCCAGCCTTGCGATACGGCCTTCCGTTTCTACAGAAGTAAACGCAATCCTGACACCCTCTCTATGGACACCAAAAGCACTCTGGAACTGGTCCAGAGCGTCTGAACGGGTTACAGCTCCCTGGAATTTTCCATTCTCATCTATTACCGCCATTAACGGAATATCTTTCAATTTTACTAATGTTGTTTCGAAAACCTCAATGCCATGCAGGATTTGATCCTGTAGAGTCAAAATGTCCTTCGCATATTTGCTTTGCAGAAATTCATCCTTCTGTCCACCGGTATTGAAGAATTCCTGATAAATTCCATGTCTCGTGACGACGCCTACATATTTGTCACCATCCAATACTGGAACTCCATCAATCTCATTACCATCCAACTTTTCTAACACACTTTGCAATGTCTCATCCTGTTGTACAGTAATGCATTTGTACTTCGGTATCATAATACTTTTAACAAACATTCAACTCACCTCAAATTTAAAGTACTGCCATATATATATAATTCTACAGATTTATAAAAATCCCTGCCTGCCAGATAAATTTAACATGAAATGAAATTTTGCTCATAAACTGAAATGAAGTTCATTTAGAGGAGGGCTTAGTTTGTCTACACATAGAAGAGTATGGTATCCGTACGCCAGTCCCTTCGACCCTTGTCCGCCTATTAAGGCAAAAACGTACTCTACACCGCCAAATTTATTCCTGGGCTTCCAGCCGCCCAATCTAGAACAGTTCACTCCAATGCAAGCATTAAGAACAGGGACACTGTGGAAGGTTTTTTATGATCCTTGGTATTCGCCTTATGAAGCTCCAAGGGAGGATGATCACTCATGAAGCAATTGCCAAAGGAATTTTATGCTGCCATGGAAGAACTCCAGGCTGTAGATTTTGTGCTCGTGGAACTTACGCTATACTTAGACACCCATCCTGATGATTATGAAGCTATTAACCAATTCAATCAGTTCGCTAAAGAAAGGCGCCGGCTAAAAAAGGTCGTTGAAAGCATGTATGGACCTCTTCAGCAGTATGGTAACAGCTATTCGGGATATCCGTGGAATTGGAACGATGGTCCTTGGCCATGGCAGCTCTAATCTGAAATAAGGAGGGGTAAGGAACATGTGGCTTTATGAAAAAAAATTGCAATATCCCGTAAAGGTTAGCACCTGTAACCCCATGCTCGCTAAATTCCTGGTGGAGCAGTATGGGGGGGCAGACGGAGAACTAGCAGCCGCACTGCGTTATTTAAACCAGCGCTATACGATTCCTGATAAGGTAATTGGACTGCTTACTGATATCGGAACAGAGGAATTCGCCCATTTGGAAATGATTGCCACGATGATTTACAAATTAACTAAGGACGCGACACCTGAGCAAATGAAGCAGGCAGGACTAGACGCGCACTATGCGAACCATGATAGCGCCCTATTCTATCATAATGCCGCAGGGGTTCCGTGGACCGCTTCCTATATCGCTGCTAAAGGTGACCCGATAGCAGATCTATATGAAGATATCGCCGCGGAGGAAAAAGCAAGAGCCACTTATCAATGGATCATCAATATGAGCGATGACACTGACCTGAATGATGGATTGCGATATCTTAGAGAACGTGAAATCATCCACTCCCAGCGCTTTCGGGAAGCAGTGGAGATTCTCAAAGATGAACAAGGAAAGAAGAGAATATTCTAGAGTAAACTGAAGCATCCGTTTTGGATGCTTCTATTTATTTTCGTGAAACAAGTTGATATCAAACTTTTTCTTCATCATATCAAACACTATATGGCGGTTCTTCCACTCTTCTTCTTTTTTCCATAAATCCTTACTTCGGTCTACTATTTCACAACGAAGGGCCTGGTATTCTTTCTCAGCCTTTTCACGCTTCTCCTTAAACAGGATCATCAACCCATATGTCCCGACCGTCATGATGAGGAAATATAAATTCGCGGAATTCTGGACATACACAGAAAAAATCTCAGCGAAAGAATAAGAATACGGCTTTAACACCGTAATATAAAGATAGTAGAAATAGACAGATATCAACCCAATCGTCACCCATACCGACATAAGATGCCGGGATTTATACCGGTCAAACTTTTTCTTTCGGTCAATTACATTCTGAAGCATCCTTTTAGTTGCTGGATCCGTTCGATCATCCAGGTTCTCGATTTCCAGTTCCATGGCAAGCCCTCCCCTTTTTATAAAGCTCTTTTCTCAAACTTTGTTGCTATTGACAACAAAATAGGCTTGAATGCCCTATGTTTCTTCACAAAAAATTGAAGCTTATTATGAGAAAAGAGCTTGCACACTTAATACCGAACTACAAAATGGCTTTTTATCACGTTAAAATCGGCTTTAGGATTTTAACAACAATCTTTTCGAAAACAGCCTTTTATAATTTTTATGAACTTGTCCATGGAGTTATGATATTGATCCAAAAATAAGACTGAAAACAAGAAAAAACCGGACCAATTCCATAAATATGGACTGAATCCAGTTTTTTTCGCTTAGGTCCTCAAGAAAATCTAAAAGACAGCAAATATTAATAAGCCTCTTTTTCACTCTGGCTAATTTTTGATGGGTATTTTTAATACTTGTCCTGCCTGAATTTCATTTCCCTGGATGTTGTTTGCTTTTTTGATGATTGGGATGCCTTCCTGGGATTTATAATATGTCATCGCTACTCTGAATAATGTTTCATTCGGTTTGACTGTATGATAAACGATCTTTTCACCGCTTGCGGATTCGGCTTCACCTGTTGGTTGGGTGCCTTCTGTGTCTGCTGGCTCATTCTCAGACTCGGCAGAAGCTGTTAATTTCCCACCTTCTTTATCATCACTGTCACCAGGAGCTTCGGCAGTGTTTTTGTCCCCGCTGCTTGATGGAGCAGGCCCGGCTGCCATAACATCGATTTCCTCTGGATCAGCAATTTCTTCGTAGGATGGGGCCTCTTGGTCTTCTACCTGGTCCACCCCTTTTCCATCATCCCGACTTTCAACATTGATCATTTCCACTCCGGCACGTTCCAGCGACTTATTCAAAGGCATCTTTGCGCCATCCAGGTAAGAGATGATACTGAAAAAAGAGATAGGCAGCAAGATGAAAAACAGAGCCATCAACCTGATGACAGGGTATTTTACTTTGACATTAGTTTTTTTCTGTTTTTGCCTGTGCATCTCACTTCTTGGAGGAAGGGATTCCTTTTTTTCAACATTATGCTCAGATTTGCGTTCTACCCTTTTTCTTAGCCGCTCCGCCTGGTCCCTGATAGGTTTTTCCTTATTCACTGTCTGTACCCCCAATTGTTGCTTGAGTCCTGAATTTAATGATCAAACCTAAAATAAAATCAATGATAAAATGCATCACGATGGTTACAACAAGATTATTTGTCATCATATAAATATAGCCAATCAAGAAACTCAATAAAATAATATTAGTAAACAAAAACCAATTAAACAGATAGCGGTAATGAACGACTGCGAAAATCAGGCTAGATATGATTAACCCAGTGTTTGTCTGAATGACTCCCCTAAAAAGGATTTCCTCACTGATTGCTACCATCGCGGCAATCAGCATGATTTGGAATAGACTTCTATTTCTAAATATTCTTTCGTTCAAGCCGCCATCGTCGTAGTACGACTTTGGCAGATATTTCATAAGGGTGAAGTCCAAAGCCACGACTGCCAGACCAGCAACTAACCCGATCGATAAAATGTTCCAATCGGCCCAAATAAATAATCCTTTGAATTCAGTCAAGCTATCAAACAATATCATACCTAATATAGTTGAAATCGTTAATAGTAAAATTTGCGTAGCAACTAAGTGGAAAAGCAGTTCTTTTTCAGTAAGTCCTGCCACTGTTTCCCTATATTCATCTTTCATTATATCCGCTCTCTCATCAATAAGATTGAAGCCAATTCCTGCTTCCAGTCCACCACAGTTAGTGATTGTTCACTGAATGGTTCGGTTTCTTTATATTGGTCCATATCAATTCCACAGCTGCTGCAGCAATTCCGTGGCCGTTCCTGCAATTCTTCGCCGAACATTTCCAAAATAACTTTCCTCTTACATTCCTTTGTATGAACCCAACCAAGCATCTTTTTAATTTTTGTATTTTTTACCTTCAATCGGTTTTCCATCAATTGGATGAGGCTTTGTTTATCTATCTTATAATCCCACGCTTCTATATTAGACAGGTAATCTTCGACAATCCTCCATTGAATCTCGGTGAAGCCGCATATCATTGATAGATCTTCGGCGCGGTCGGCAAGATCTTTATAAACAAGATGGTTATCGATTAAAAATGCAAACAGTCTTTCAATCTGGTATTGATCAGGGAGCTCACCTTCAGCGAGCTGATAGGCCAGTTGTTCGTCCCCTGGCGAATATATCAGGATGGCAATTGAATCGCGGCCATCTCTTGCTGCTCTTCCTATTTCCTGAAGGTAGGACTCAATTTGCATAGGCATGTGGAAATGAATCACATATCGGACATTTTCTTTATTAATTCCCATTCCAAAAGCGCTGGTAGCACATACGACGTCAAGTTGACCATTGATGAATTGCTGCTGGATGAGGACCCGGCTTTCCGAATCCAGTCCCCCATGATATGCCATGGCATTCTTGATTCCTTTATCTCTCATATGCACTGCAGTTTGCTCAGCGACTTTTTTGCTGGAAAAATAGATGATCCCCGGCCCTTTCAAATACTTCACCAGCTCAACTGTCCGGTCCAGCTTATCCTGAAAGGTAGATGCAAATTCCAAAGCTAGTGAAATAGCAGGGCGGTCTACAGAATAGACAACCTCATTCCATTCTCCTAAATGGAGCTTTTCGGCAATATCCTTTCGAACTTCCTTTGACGCTGTGGCTGTCAGCGCAAGCGTCAATGGTTGTCCAAGCTTCTCCCTGAATTCTCCAAGCTTGAGGTAGTCCGGCCTAAAATCATATCCCCACTGAGAGATACAGTGTGCCTCATCTACAACGAACAGTGATACAGACAATTTCCTGATCCGATTCAATACAGATTCAATCCCGAGCATTTCTGGGGATATAAAAATAAACCGAAATCTTTCGAGTTCTTCCAGGGCTTTAGCCTTTTGCTGTGGTGACAAAAAGGAATTCAAGGCAATTACTCTCTTTTCACCCATTGCCATCATTTGCTCTACCTGATCCTGCATTAGTGACAGCAGCGGTGAAACAATCAAGACCGGCCCGTCCACTAGATAGCCCGGAAGTTGGTAGCACAGGGACTTTCCCGTTCCAGTTGGCAACATAGAGATCGTATGTTTTCCTTTTAAAACGGATTCAATCGTTTCTTCCTGCCCTGGACGGAACTCCTCGAACTTAAAATACTTTTTTAAATATCCTTTTAACTCCATTCCACATCACCATATTTAGCCAGAACAAGCCTGATTTCAAAATAAGAAGCATCAGCCACTTGTTCCTTGATTTGCTTTAACTTTTTAGCAGAATTCCGCTGTGCCGCCTGAAGAATGCTTTCCCTTTTATTCAGAGGAACATAGTGGTCTATATTGAATTCCTTGATAGAAAGAGCAATTTCCACAAAATGATCTTCAATAGTGCTTTGTTTTAGATTGCGGACAGCCGCTATCTCTTCCAAGGTATAACCCTTCTGCATTAATTTATATGTCTTATCTGTCGAAATCGTCAAAGGAACGTTACGCTCTGCCTTCTTGATCAATCCATTAAGTAATGGATAGGCATGTGAATTCTCCAGGACCTTATCAAACATTGCATGCAAGCAATTCAGGAATTCGAAATGATAGTGAGCAGGTTCCAGTCCAATCCATTCGGCAGCCTGCATAGTCGTCAATCCAATTTTCCTGTACCCTGTCAACCTTATAACAACAAGCTCGGGCTTCGTCTTTTCATTATCCAGTGCAGATGTAAGCTCACCATACAGCCTTTCTGCCAACTTACATCGATCTTCATTTTGTTGCTTAATGTATTGTTTTACCCAGGTAAGGGTTTCTCGCTTATTCCTGACAGGTATAAACGAGCGCTCATGGTTAATCAGATTTGAACTCACCTGAATAAGCAGCGTTAGCCTCTCCCAAAAAGAATCAGTCACCTGGTGATATTTCCAGCCATTTAGATAGTCAGGAAGCCTGTATTCAGATGACTTCTGTTCCAGGGTGGCTTCGCCCTTTCCTGTTAATATCACCTTCGTATCTGCTATTTCCTCTACCAGACCTCTATGCTGCAACCGGTTAATCATTTTTTCTAGTCCCTCTCGAGTAACTGAGGGATATGTATGAAAATATGGGGTGATCTTATATAAATGAGCATCCTGGATCGTCTGAGAGGAACGCTTTCCCTGTAAAAGATGAAATAACGAATAGATGGTTCTTTCACCATTGATTTTTTTCAATATTGACAAAACAACTGTCTCCAAATACGTTATCCCCATAACATCACCTATGAATGAAAAGTTAATCAAAGGGCACGATAATATTCGGCGCCCACTATAGCAGAAAAATAATATAACATTATTTTAACATGAAAATATCTAGTAAAATGTTTATTTTCAACGAAAAAACCATTCAATGCCTTGTGTGATAAGCATTCTCAATACTTTTTTTATTGAAATGTTGGCGATACAGTTTTACAATAGATATGAGGAATACGTTTTCACTATTTTGGTGAAAACAGCATATTATTGTTAAACACTTGGGAGGAATTATATCATGGCTAAGTACACAATTGTTGACAAAGAAACTTGTATTGCATGCGGAGCTTGCGGTGCTGCTGCTCCAGATATCTACGATTACGACGATGAAGGCATCGCATTCGTAACACTTGATGAAAATGAAGGTATCGTTGAGATTCCTGATGTATTAATTGACGACATGATGGACGCATTCGAAGGCTGCCCAACTGACTCAATCAAAGTTGCAGATGAGCCATTTAACGGAGATGCTACTAAGTTCGAATAAAGAAATACATAATTCCCGCTTATAAGCGGGAATTTTTTTGTTTGGTTAGGCTCTTTTCTCAAACTTTGTTGCTATTGACTAACAAATAGGATTAAATGGCCTTTGTTTCTTCGCAAAATTGACTTTTTTTTGAGAAAAGAGCATGCAAACTTAATAACGACCTGCAAAATGGCTTTATCTTACGTTAAAATCGGCTTTAGAATTTTAACAACATTTGCGTAGATAGCTCAGGTTTTACTCAGGAGAAATCGATAATCTTTATCCACCTATAAATTAAAAAGCAACGGTGCAGGCCGTTGCTTTTGTATAAGATCTCATATGAGTTTATGCACTTTTGAATGTTTGCTGTCTCTCAATCCATGTTTTCATCCTTGTGAACATCAGCATGAATATGACAGACATCAGTATTCCTTTAACGAAATTGAATGGTAGAATCCCTGCAACGATCATGGCCCGCGCTTCCGGTCCAGACATTGCTGGCATGTTCAAGAACAATGTGTAGGCAGGAAGGAAAACGTAGTAGTTAAGGACACTCATCAGGATAGCCATACTTGCTGTCCCAGCCACTAATGCAAATGTCATTCCCCTATTGGATTTCATCCGTTGATAAATATAGTAAGTTGGCAGAATGAATAATACTCCTGCAACAAAGTTGGCAGCATGGCCTACTGGCACACCCGTATCACTGCCTGTCATGAAATAATCAAGCGTATTCTTTAAGAATTCTACTAAAATACCAGCTACCGGACCAAAAATCAACGCAGCAATCAATGCAGGAATATCGCTGAAATCGACCATTAAAAATTTGGGAAACGGCGGCAGCGGAAAATTCAGCAGCATCAATACATAAGAGATACTGCTCAGCATACCAATTGAAACCATTGCTTTGACACTAAATTTTTTCATTTTTCCTCTCTCCTTATAGAGATCCATCTCACATAAAGAAGAAAGGTTCAGCAATCACATACCGTAACAAATAAAACCCTCAAGTTCTATGCTTGAGGGAGTTTTGTGAAGGGCATGCTTAATAAACGTTCAAAACCTGCATTTTTTGAACGTCTGCAGAACCTCCATCTTCTCCCATCCAGACTATACTGTCGGCTTTGGAATCGCACCAAATCCTGCCCATACAGGCTCGCGGGCTTAAAGAATCAATCTCATTACCGCCGATCGGGAATTTCACCCTGCCCCGAAGATAGACCATATTTAATTGAACAAGTTCATTATACTGAAAAAAAGATAATTTGTGAAGGTGTCTGCTTGTGACGATTTTTTGACAGAGATGAGTTAAATCCATTCTGTTCCTGACACATTTATGATTTTAATACTAAACTTCTGCTAAATTCGGAATAACAGAATATATTTAGTATTAATCAATAGATTCTGATTGCGCTTTCATTCTATTTATGAACAATTATACAGTTTGACAAAAGAATATTCGTCTTGTAAAATAATCAGAAAATTACTACTTTAATTAAGGGAGTGAGAATGGATGTTCCAGGTTCTAGCGGCAGATTCAATAAAGGAAGAAGGCTTACAGCCATTATTAGAACAGGATGGTATCCAGGTACATATCGGGAGTGTTGACTCTGCATGTATAGATCTACAAAAAATCGATGCCCTTATCGTCAGGAGCGCAACGAAAGTCACCTCAGAACTGCTCGATAGCATGCCATCGTTAAAGATCGTCGGCCGGGCAGGAGTCGGAGTCGATAATATCGATATTGCGGAAGCGACAAAAAGAGGAATTATCATCGTCAATGCCCCAGATGGAAATACCATTTCAACCGCAGAACATACCTTTGCGATGATGTCCGCATTAATGAGAAACATCCCCCAGGCACACGCCTCTGTAAAAAATGGAGAATGGAAAAGAAATCAATATATTGGTAATGAGCTATATGGAAAAACATTAGGAATCGTTGGTTTGGGAAGGATTGGTTCTGAGCTCGCAAAAAGGGCCAGGGCTTTTGGGATGTCAGTTAAGGTGTACGACCCGTTTCTGACGATGGAGCGAGCAGAGGTTTTAGGCGTCCAATTATCCTCCTTCGAAGAGGTCCTCGCCGAAACGGATATCATCTCGGTCCACACACCTTTGACGAAAGAAACGAAAGGACTTCTTAATGAAAAGACATTGAGTCAAACTAAAAAAGGAGTTTATCTCCTCAATTGTGCGAGAGGTGGAATAATCGATGAGATCGCTCTTGCCCATTACATTGAAAAGGGCCATGTCGCCGGGGCTGCACTGGATGTATTTGAAGTAGAACCCCCAGGGGACCACCCTTTGCTGAAACTTGATTCTGTCATCACCACCCCACACCTAGGAGCCTCAACAAAAGAAGCGCAATTGAATGTCGCCACCCAGGTCGCCAGAGAAATCAGTACTTTTTTTGAAAATAAACCCGTTGCTAACTCAATCAATCTCCCAGCAATGTCTAAAGAAATCTATGAAAAAATCCAGCCTTATCACCAACTTGCGAAAGAAATGGGCAAGATTGTCTCAGAATGTCACAATAAAGGAATCAGTGAGCTGACCGCCACCTATTCAGGTACTGCGGCAGAACTTGAAACCTCCTTTTTAACAAAGGCACTTCTGGCAGGATTTTTCGAAAACCGCATTGATGTGAAAGTAAACGAAGTGAATGCCATCCACATTGCAAAAGAACGCGGTATTATGGTTGGGGAAAAAGTGACCGGGAATTCATTTGGTTACGCAAATACCATTACTGTAAAGGCCAGCGGGGACGGAGAAACTTTTACAGCAAGAGGAACTTACATTGAGCATTACGGGCCAAGAATTGTCAGCCTGGACGGCTTTAACATTGATTTCCATCCATCAGGGAACCTTCTGTACATACAGCATATGGACCGTCCCGGTGTAATCGGGCATGTAGGAAAGGTCCTGGGTGACCATGGAGTGAACATCGCAACAATGCAAGTCGGCAGAAAAGAGGCTGGCGGCGAGGCCATCATGGTCCTCTCTTTTGACAGACCACTGCCAGATGAAATGGTCGATAAGCTGAAATCGCTGCAGGACATCGTTACGATCAACAGTATTATACTTTAAACAAACAGGCCTCCTTACAGTGAGGCCTGTTATTTTTTTAACCCAAAGGATAGGATTTTCGTTCCCCTTTGGAGAAAGTGATAATTTCTTCATACCCCACTTGCCGGGCAAGGGTCAGAGCTTGATCAAAATCGGCACCGACATGCTCAGGTACATGGGCATCCGATGACAAGACAATTGGTATATGCTTATCAAAGCACATCTGCAATAGCCTTTTATCGGGATATAATGTCTGAGTAGGCTTCCTCAAGCCTGCAGTGCTTATTTCCACACAGGTCTTGGATTGTGCCAAGGCTGTTGTTGCCCTATCATACTGTTCCAATAGGAAACTTTCATCCTCAGGGACATATTTAAAAATCTTTACAAGATCGATATGTCCGATTATATCAAACAGATTTGATTGTGCCAGTGTTACTACCTGGTCAAAATAACTTCGATAAACTTCATAAACATCTCTTCTGTCCCATTCTTTGCGATACTCGGCAAGATCAATCCCAAAATCACCAATCCAATGGATCGATCCAATTACATAATCAAAGTCATAGCTTTTGATGAACTGTTCCATCTCCTTATGCTTGCCAGGAGTGTAGTCCATCTCGATCGACATTTTTACGTCAATTTCGTTTCTCCAGGCTTCCTCAAAAAGATGGACATAATCAGCCATATCATAGTATCTGCGTTCATCCACCCAGCTGTTGCGTAAAATATCTGCAGTCTGATAGAAGTGATATGCATGCTCAGAAATCCCGAAATGCTGGATTCCCTTTTCATCGGCTGTATCAGTAAACTGTTTCAAATAATCCAGCGTCAATGTGCCTCTTTCCAGATGGTTGTGGTAATCCGTCAGCATTGTACCCATCCCCTTTGTGACCGTTTTACCTATTATACTTTCAGATAATAACCGGTACAAGGATAGATTATCGGGTAATTAATATTTGCTGAGGTCTTATCGTGTCAGATGTCAGATTGTTCAATGCTTTTAATTTTTCAATAGTGGTGTTTGTCTTTCTTGCGATTGAATGCAGTGTATCCCCTGATGCAACGACATAACTGTTATCATCTGATTTCTCGATTATTAATATATCACCATGAGAGATATGGCTATTATTGATGTTATTTTTTTGCTTAATCGCTTCTACCGATATGTTATATTGTCGTGCTATTGACCAAAGAGTCTCTCCCCTATTGACGGTATGCCTTACCTGTTTTTCTTTTGACGGAGGGACGGCAGCTACTGAATCTATTTTCACGCTTTCAGCACTTACATTCTCACCTTGATTATTAATAAAGGTATCCTCGGTCAGACGTAGCTTCGCGATTGTTTCCAGCGACACTTCATTACTTTTTTGCTCCATAGCTACTACAGGCTGTCCCACAGCTGCTTCTCCCAAAGCCAATACAGGATCTACGGCATTTTCTTTTTCATATGTCCATTTTTCTTCATGGATTTCAAAATGGAGATGAACTCCAGAAGAATCCCCTGTGTTTCCCATCAGGCCGATAATATCACCTTGCTTAACTACCTGTCCTTCCTTTACATTCCTTTTGTTCAAATGGGCGTATACAGTTTCCAGATTGTTATCATGCTTAATGAAAACAACATGTCCATATGAGCCCGAATAATATGACTTTGTTACAACTCCTTTATCAACACTATGTATAGGTGTTTTGAATTCACCTGCAATATCAATCCCCTTGTGGTGGCCATGGCGCGTTCCATATAAATCCGTAACGACCCCCTCAGCTGGCCAAACCCAATTTGAAGTCAATTCCTTTATATCGAGCATTTCTGCCTGAGAGTGCTTTCCGCCAAGAAATAGCAAGCTGATACAGAGTGCCATTAACCCAGCAATGAGTAAACGCTTTATGTAATCCTGCATTTTCTTCCTCCTTAACTTTTTACTCCCTTTCCATCCCTATGACAGCCTGTACGAAATTAGAACTGTATGGCTGGAAAAGCAGCAGCTAAAAAAGCACATTCGTTATAATTGGTGGGAAACTGCTTTTTTATGCAAAAGAAGGAAAATTTGTTTTTGCCTAGCGTTGCTGTCGGACTCCAATCAACAAAAAAAGAAAGACCTGATGGCCTTTCTTCTAGTTAATATTTTTCTTGTTTGGACCGAGTGGCAACGGGAGAACTTCGTTCAGATTGAAAGGTCCAAGCTGATCGATGTTTGCATTTGTGAACTTGACACCAGAGTAATCAAATTCACTCGCTGTCATTAAAATCGCTTCAAGATTCGGGAGGAAGCTTTCGTCCAGTTTTGTATTTTTATCAAGGGTAATCTCTAATACTTTATCTTCGTTTCGTTCTGTTTGGGCCAGCTTGAAATCTTCGGGAAGTGATGCTGAAAGGTATCCTATTTCATCACCTTTCCACATCTGCGCGAAGGCATCTTCTATTGTTTTATGCTGTTCTTTTGTCGGCACAAGGTACGGATTTGGCATACCTTCAACTGTCAAGAACAAGTAAGCCCTTCTATTTTTTGTCTCTGCGTTGATTGGGAGCTCCTCCATTGGACCATAGTGGCTTAATTCAATCCCAGGTTCGCCCTCTGTAGTCAGTACCATTTTGTCAATCCCTACTCCAGAGAAGTTATTCGTCATGGAGTCGACAAATATAACGTTGGCAGCACTTCCATTTCGATATGGGTGATTTGGTTTTACATCCATGGTCAATGTTTTCGTCGCTTCGTCATAACTCCATGAAGCATCCATTGGATAGTAATCGGTCAATCCCCATTCCTTTTCCATTAGCTTCGGCATCGTTTCCGTATAGCTGTCAATCCAGGACTTTCCTTCTTCCTTTAGTGCTGTTACCGTAACTGGAACGATCGCCATCACCTGCTCGTCAGGAACTGCATAGGTAAGAATTTCGGATGTCTCGGTGTCTACCTCTTCTGCATATAAAGAAATCAGGCCGTCATATGGATTTGCTTTATCCATTGCTGCGAACTCTTTGCTCTTTTCTTCAACCTCACCATCTGCTGTATCCATCATGAGAGTGCTCTCCTCCTGGCTCGCACTTTCATTTGCTGTATCATCCCTGACAGCTGTATCCATCTCCATGGATGACTTGGCATCAGAAGCAGAGTTGCTTTCAATGCTCTTATCGGCGGAGTGGTTCACACCCATCAATCCTGGTGAAAGGATGAAGGCAAGGAAAAGTACGGCTGCCAGCGCAGCACCCGGAATGACCCATGTCGGCATTTTCTTTCTCTTTTCAACACGATGGGCGATATTCTGATAAATGTCACGAGAGTCGCGATGATCTTTAACCTTAGGCATTTGGCCGAGGATTTCTTCTAGCTGGTTATCGCTTAGCTGTGACTTTTTCACTAGTCATCCCTTCCTTTTCAATCATTTCTTCCATCAGCTTTTTCAATGTCTTTAGAGCACGGTGCTGAGTCGTCTTTACCTTACTTTCCGTCCATGATAAAGCTTCTGCTGTTTCGCTGATCGTTAACTCATGTATATAGCGCATGATGATGACCATTCGCTGGTCAACCGTGCATTGGTCAAGGCACTTGTACATCATTTGAATCTCTTCACTTTGGAGTGCCATTTCTTCAGGAAGGGGCTGATCGTCCCTTACCTGGCGTGCAGACATATCAAAGGATTCAAGCAATCGCTGCTTCCAGCCCTTCTGTTTGCGGAAATGATCAATCGCGACATTTTTGGCAATCGAAAACAGCCATGTCTTTTCACTGCTCTTTCCTTCAAACCGGTCGTATGCCTTCAAAACACGAATGTAGACTTCCTGTACAAGGTCTTCAGCCAGCTCCCTGCTTTTAACCATATAAAATAAAAATTGAAAAACGTCATGATGATATTTTTGATACAATTCATCAAAAACGGAGTTCATAGCTCTATTCGCCTCCGTATTCATTAGATTAGTCGTAAAGTATTAACAAAAGTTTCATATTAACTATATTATTTTTAGAATGGAAATGGAAGGAATTTTCGAGGACAAAATATTCGATGAAGTTACGTAAAATTAAAATGAATTTCCAAAAAGAGGTAGTACATGGAGTAAAAAAATCCGATAGAGGGGTACTAACGGACAGTTTTTCCCTGGTTCCCTTTGCGTTTGTCCGATAGAGGCGTTCTAACGGACACTTTCCCTCTGATTCTCTTTGCGTTTGTCCGATAGAGGCGTATTGAGCACATTCTTAGTAGTCATGAATGGCAGCGAAGTCTACTCAAAGTCACTTTATGATCCTTTGCTTACCAAAACACAAACAAGTCCATCCCCAAAAATGAGATGGACTTATTAAATGTTCCTCGTGAATCAAGAATAGTCGGCAAGTTATTCAATATTTCGAGGGATGAAAAAGGAAAATGTCGTACCTTGTCCGAGTTTGCTTTTTACCGAAATATTCCCTCGATGTGCGTCGATAATATTCTTGGCAATTGCTAGTCCAAGGCCGGTGCCAGATACACCGCGAGTCCTGGATTTATCGCCTTTATAAAATCTCTCGAACAAGAATGGCAAGTCTTCCTCAGGGATACCAGGCCCTTGGTCGCTCACCTCAAAATATAATCCTTTTTCATCGGTTCTTCCGCTAATGACGACGGATGCCGAATCTGGGACGTGCCTTATTGCATTATCGATCAGGTTGGTTAGGACCTGTTCGATGCGGTCTGGATCAAAACGGAAATCTCGTTCTTCTGAATCAAACTGGACAGATAACTCAATCCCCTTTTCCTTCGCCAAACCATGGAATTTACGGATAATCCGATTTACATATGGATTAATTTCGACGGATTCAACGTTCAGAAGAATATGACCTGCTTCCATACGGGCCAAGTCAAGAAGTTCATTAACAAGGCGGCCCATTCGCAGTGATTCATCGTAAATGACTTTAGCCATTTCCTTCTTTTCTTCATCTGTTTGAGCGATATCATCGACGATTGCTTCACTATAACCTTGCATCATGGAAATCGGCGTCCTTAATTCGTGTGAAACATTGGCGATGAAATCTTCCCTCATTTTGTCGAGCTTTCGTTCCTCAGTCATATCCCGGACTACAGCAACAGCCCCCCGGATGAATCTTTTATTATACAGTGGGCTGACAATGATTACCCAGGTTCTTCCCTGGGCAGTGATCTCACCAACCTGCTCTTTCTCCGTATTGACTGCCAGTTGGAATAACTCCATGACTTCAGAAGGGACAGCATCTGTATTCCCGGAAGCCAGGCCCTGCTCATAATACCAGTATCTCAGGAATACTTCAGCAGGCGGATTCGTAATCAGGATTGTACCATCACGATTGAATGTGATAACTCCATCTGCCATGCTGCTAAGGATGCTTGTTAGTTGTTCTTTTTCCTGACTCAATGCATTCATATTGAATTTCAGCTGTCTGCCCATCTGATTGAAGGCAGTTGCTAATTCCCCTATTTCATCATGAGTGAGGATTGGTACCTTTGTGTCAAACTTGCCTCTGGCGACTTCAAAGGCTGCCTCCCTCATTTTCCGCAATGGAGCAGTGATCCTGGTGGACAGGAAGAAAGCAAAGATTGTCGTAAGGACTATTGCTACGCCAGCTGCAAGCAAGATGAACTTTGTCGTCAGCCTGGTTGTCTCTTCCATCACTTCAAGCGACTGATAAATGAAGACGGCCCCGTTCCCTTGCTCAAACTGGTTAAGCGGAACACCGATCATTAAATATTGAGTATCATCAACCTCGTTTGAAATGCCAGGCAGGGGAGTGATGATATCAACTGTTTTGTCCTTGCTAAAAACCGAAGAAAGATCCCGATCGTTCATGAAAAAAGAAATCGGTACATGTGTCGCGGCTTCTCCACCTGGTGAATAAAAATAAGTATCCTTATCTTTAATGACAGTCACTTTGGAGTCATCATCAACCATTTCCCATGCAATCTCAAGACCTAATTGTTCCTCCTGGCCAGGATGGTCTTCCAGTACCCTGGCTATTTTTTCTGCAGTATTGGTCATTCCTTTTCTGGTTTCATTAATGTGATAGTTTTCAAAGAACTCCATCAGCATGACTGTCAGGATGAACAACACAAATGAAACCAGTAAAAGGATGGTAATCCAAAGTTTACCTACTACACTGCGCCAAAACATCATTCATTGACTACCTCGAACTTGTAGCCAACCCCCCAGACTGTCACGATCATTTTCGCAGCCTGTTCAGATACTTTGTTCAGCTTCTCGCGCAATCTTTTAACATGTGTATCGACGGTTCGTAAATCACCGAAGAATTCATAGTGCCAAACTTCTTTCAATAATTGCTCACGGTCAAAAACTTTATCTGGAGCTTTCGCAAGGAAGTAAAGCAGTTCATATTCCTTAGGCGTCAGGCTGACTTCTTTGCCATCTGCCAAAACCCTATGGGCATCATTATCAATGGTTAAATGAGGGAAAACAATCACATCTTTAGCAGTCGTCTCTGTCTGTAAGTAGCTTGTGCTCGATGAACGGCGCAGCATTGCTTTGACTCTCAGGACAACTTCACGAGGGCTGAACGGTTTGACGATATAATCATCAGTACCTACCTCGAAGCCTTGTACCCTGTTCACTTCCTCGCCTTTTGCGGTTAGCATGATCACAGGTGTTGACTTCTTTTCACGAAGGTCACGGCAAACCTCGATTCCGTCCTTCCCAGGCATCATCAAATCAAGAAGGATTACGTCATAATCGTTTGCAAGCGATTTTGCCAGCGCTTCATTTCCATCTTCTGCTTCATCAATTATATAGTTCTCTCTTTCAAGATACATCTTCAATAATCGTCTAATTCTTTCTTCATCGTCCACTACTAAAATCTTCACGTCTTTTTCCATAAGGTATATCCCTCCCTGCGATTATTTTACATAAACATGCGTCTACTTGCCACGATTTTTTAAAAAAGGCCTTCACTTAAGACAGTGAAGGCAGTCATAAAATTGACACAAATTAGGAACCTGCATAAGAATGCAAACCTGCAATTACAAGGTTAACTGCTACCAGGTTGAACATAATAATGATAAAACCAATGACCGCGAGCCATGCGGATTTTTCGCCATGCCACCCTTTTGAAAGGCGCAGATGCAGGAAAGCTGCATAGAAAAGCCAGGTTATCAATGCCCATACTTCCTTTGGATCCCAGCCCCAGAAGCGCGTCCAGGCAATC
Organism: Bacillus sp. ISL-37; assembly: GCF_018613315.1. Classification (GTDB taxonomy): domain Bacteria; phylum Bacillota; class Bacilli; order Bacillales; family Cytobacillaceae; genus Mesobacillus. The sequence goes on from NZ_JAGGQL010000001.1 coordinate 87,475, forward strand.
TGGGCCCAAATCATTGCAAAAATCAGACCGCCAAGCGTGAAGACCGGGAAGCCGATTAAAACGGAACGATAGCCAATCTCATCAACGAGATCCATATTGATATTCTTCGTCCACGGTTGTAATGCAGCAGCAACGCGCTTGCGCAGGATAGCTCTTAATAATACATATAATACTATACCCGCTGCGAGCGACCAAATAACAGTATTCAATTTCTTCGCACTGATGATTGCAGGAGTCTCGAACAATGGTTCAAAACGATCCTTGTCTGTCAACTCAAACTGATGGGGCCCAACAAGAGCTGGAATTGTATATTCTTCAGTAGCAGGCTGGCCATCCTTGTTGATATAGTTAAAATTCGCTGAATAATCCGTTGCTGCGAAGAAACTTGAAACAAATACGAAGCCAAGCGTGCTAATCAAGCCAAACAAGACAACTTCAAGCCATAATGTACTTTTGGTTTTCTTCGTCTGATCAACACTTCTAACGAGATAAATCAGACCAGCAGCAAAACTGATTGCCAGGATTGCTTGTCCGATTGCTGTGGTCGTGACGTGAATATGAAGCCAGTAACTTTGAAGTGCCGGAATCAATGGTGTTACTTCTCTTGGGAACATGCTTCCATAGGCGATGATTAAAGCAGCCACAGGCAACGTGAACAGTCCCAGCAATGGAGTTTTATACATAAAATAAATGACGATAAATGCTCCTACCAACGACATGCCGAAGAATGTCGTGAATTCGAACAGGTTGCTGACCGGAGCGTGTCCGGAAGCAATCCATCTTAAAATGAAAAATATCAACTGCGAAAGGAAACCCGCAATTGTTACAACAAGCCCAATTTTCGCCCATTTGTTAGGGGTATTTTTTTTGTCAGCATGCCTTTTATCCTTAATAGCTCCCCCGAAAAACAAAATACCGACTAGATAGAGGATAAATGCTGCAAACAGAAAGTTAGAACTCAACTCAACCATTATATTCCCTCCTTACTCCTTCTTTTCTTCTGCCACTTGGTCTTCTGGAGCAGCTATTCCTGAATCTGAAAAGACATCTTCAAGCTCCCTTTTTAAGCCATGCCAGTTTTTGTTTGTATGTGCGGCAGTCCATACCTGGTTATTTACTCTTCTCAACCATACACGTCGATGGTTCCAATATGCCCCCTGGATTACACCGATCATGAATATTAATCCACCAAGCCCGATGATCCATAGGGTATGATCTTTTCTGACAGTCAGCGCGGTTACATTCTTCGTCTCAATTCCTGCGAACGTCATCTTGTAATCATTTTCACCTAATGGTTCGAGATTCTGCCTGATGGCTACGAAACTGACTTCACCTTCTGTATTATCAGGAGAGAACATTTTGAAAATAAATGCAGGATTATTGGGTATTCGTGACTTCGTTGCTGGTTCCCCATCTTCATTGAACTCAAAATCCGGGAAATAGCTCATCACTTCGACTTTGTACCCATTTCCTAGGTCGTACTTCATTTTTGGGTCATATAAGTCTACAGTCACATCACCAAACTGATCCCCTGTTTCTTTATTTTCTAGTTTAAAAGCCATTTTGCTCATTTCATCAAGCTTATAATCGACCTGATACAAGGCAAAACCATCGATTTTCAGAGGCTTATTTACCTGGATAGCCTGGTCACGAATCTTTTCAAGCTCAGGTTTTTCACCCGGGACAATTTCTCCCTGTCTCTGATATAAAGTAGCATCAGTCTGATAGTTTTTAACTACCGTTCCTGCTTTGTTAATCGCATCCTGGAAGACTTCCTCATCTTTATCTTTATCATATACTTCAAAGATAAATTGATTGTTTTCAAGATAATAGCGGCCTTCTGTGCCAGGAATTGCTTTTGTCTCGCCTTCCCTTAGCCACAGAATTTCATCGACATACATTCCAGGTACGAACCTGAGCATGCCGCCAATCAAAAAAATGATTAGTCCCAGATGGTTCACATATGGGCCCCATCGTGAAAAACGATTTTTCTCCGCAAGAATATCACCATTTTCCTCACGTAGCTTATACCGTTTTTTCGTTAGATTTCCTTTGATTTTTCCTACTGCTTCATCTGTTAGTACAGCATCTGAGGTGCTGAACATTCTCTGGCGCTTCAAAAAGCTTTCATGTCTCGATACTCGCTGATTTTTCAGGGATCTGTATAATGGAACGACCCTGTCGAGACTTGCGATAACGAGTGATATCCCAAGCGCAGCGATTAAAAGCAGGTACCACCAGGAACTGTATAGGTTATGGAACCCGAGATCATAATAAAGTTTTCCTAACCAGCCGTATTGCTCTTCATAATATTCCCATGCGGGCATGACTGGCGGAATGTACATTTGCTGTGGGAAAATCGTTCCTAAAGAGGATGCAATCAAGAGGATGACGATCAGCCACACCCCAACTTTTACCGACGAAAAGAAATTCCAGATTTTATCGATAATTGTCTTGTTATAAGTTTGTGAACGGCGCGCGCTTCCTTCATAGCGCATATCAACTAGCTGCTTCTCTTTCTCTTTATCTTCCAGCACTCTTCCGCAAGATTCACATAGGATCGTTCCCTGCGGATTTATATGGCCGCACTCACATTTTACTTCGTTCATAGTAAAAACTCCCTGTTCCCCTTACTTTTTTTAAGGTTTTATCTGTTCCATGAAATCACGGACTGTTTTTTCATCTAATTCCCCGGTATGGCTCTTTACGACATTACCTTCTTTGTCAATCAAAAAAGTGATTGGCAGTGGGTTAATACCGTAAGCGGCCTGGACTGGTCCATCGTCAATCATGACCGGAAAAGTCATCCCTTTTCGCTCAATAAACCTATTAACAGCAAGTTCTGATTCACCGGAGTCAATTGCCAGGACCTGGACACCCTGATCCTTGAACTGCTGGTACTGATTTTCGATATAAGGCATCTCTCGCTCGCATGGCTTGCACCATGTTGCCCAAAAATTAAGGAAAACTCCCTGCCCTTTATACTCAGAAAGCCTGTGTTTGTTGCCTTCCATATCAACAAGGACAAAATCAGGAGCAGGTTTTCCAATCACAATCTTCTGGTTTTTATCCTTATTCATGTTAGCGTACAAAGTATAGCCAACAGCCAGGGCCATAACCGCGAGAATAATAGTTCTAGTGATTAGACGTTTCTTTTTCATCCCCTAAACCTCCCACCGTATTTCTCTCTCATTATAACATTTCAACTACACACATGTTAGTAAGCCTAAGACTTTTTCATCGCTAGAACACGAAGCTGCTTTACTTCATGATGTGTAAGCTCCCTGATTTCCCCAGTCCTTAAGCCATTCAGCGTCAGGAATCCGTATTTTTCTCTTTTCAGTTTCAAAACAGGGTGCCCGATCGCTTCGAACATTCTTCTGACCTGTCTATTCCGTCCCTCATGGATCGTGATTTCGACAATTGCGGTATCCTTCTTTTTATCAACACTCAGCAATTTGGTCCTTGCCGGTGCAGTTTTTCCATCTTCGAGGATGACGCCTCGAGCCAGGCTAGTCAGCTTTTCCTTAGAAGGATTTCCTTTTACCTTTGCCACATACATCTTATCAATTTCATTGCTTGGATGCATGAGCAAGTTTGCAAATTCTCCATCGTTCGTCAGCAAAAGCAGACCCGATGTATCATAATCGAGGCGCCCAACTGGATAAATTCTTTGTTCGATTGTTTGGAAAAAGTCGGTAACAACCTTCCGGCCTTTATCATCATGTACACTTGAAATAACACCGCGGGGTTTATAGAACAAGAAATAGACAGGTTCTTCCCCTTCAATCTGGACTCCATCCACTTCAACTCTGTCAGATGGGGTTACCTTTCGGCCAAGTTCTTTGACAACACTTCCGTTTACCTTGACTCTTCCTTCGAGGATCATTTCCTCGGCTTTTCTTCTCGATGCTATTCCTGCATGAGCAATAACTTTTTGCAGTCTTTCCATAAGGTCACTCCTAATTAATATCAATTAACTATGGTTAATATTAATATCTAATCCATCCTTATGAATTATGACATAAGTCTCGCTGTTTTCAAAGTAAGCAATGGTGTAAAAAGTGAAAAATAAATAAGGAAAGTTAATTGTTTTTTAACAAAGGGTGGTTCTGTAATCCTGTTGCATTATTATTTTATACTAATAATTGATTCGTTTGCGAATACTGAGCTAATTTGTTTTTAAGATGTATTTTCAAAAGTTAGGCCTGTTAAATTAAGCTGTTGATTTTCGTTTCAGGCGCTTCGCTTTCCGCGGGAAGAATATGAAAAAGACCACTTGCCTTCTTTTTCATATTCTTCCTCGGGGCTGGCGCTGAGCCTCCTCGTCGCGAGCTCCTGCGGGGTCTCACCTGGCCAGCTAATCCCGCAGGACATGGATTGAGCTTCCTCGAACCTGCCCACGCACGATGGAAATGCGTTAGCATTTTCGGAGGAGTCTTCGCGCCTTCCACTACAATCAACAGGGTTTAATAACAACATTGAGCTTTAACAGAGACAAAAGTTTAAAATCAGCATTCTTAAAACGCTTGTGTTTTTTTTTAATATGTTTTCATGCCTGCCGCTTCGGATTTCACTTCGTTTTAACTGAACACTTCGATCCACAAAAAGGCAAAGAAGATACCTGGAGGAGGTATCTTCTCAGACTACAGGCAAATTCGATGAAGACCAGCTTGCCCACATTCTTTATTTTATTTGGATGGAGGATCAAACTATTGATCAGTATGACTGAGTCCATTCCTGGTTTGTCAGAACATAAAAGTAACTACAATTATTGCCGTTATAATTGCTACTGCATCGGCGAGAAGTCCGACTTTGAGTGCGTCTCCCATTTTTTTAATGCCGACAGCTCCGAAATAAACGGTGAGGACATAGAACGTAGTGTCCGTACTTCCCTGAAGGGTGGCTGCAAGAGTACCGATAAAAGAGTCTGGCCCATGGACACCAATCAGGTCGCTGGTAATTCCAAGTGCAGCAGTACCGGAGATTGGCCTTATTAGGGCAAGTGGAACTATTTCTGCCGGTATCCCCACCATCTCAAGTCCAGGACGGATCCAGTTCACCATGACATCAAGTGCGCCCGAGGCCCTGAATACCGCAATGGCCACCATCATCCCTACCAGGAATGGCATGATGGAAACGGCCATTTTGATTCCTTCCTTACCGCCTTCTACAAAACTTTCATAAGTGGGGACTTTTTTATAGGTTCCATAAATCAGGATAAAGGCAATCATGACAGGGATGAACCATAGTGATATGGCAGATACAATTTCCATTGGATTTACCCCTTTTTGCTTCTTCTGTAATAAAAGAAACGATCAATTAATATTGCTGCAACTGCAGAGACAGCAGTCGCAACAAGAGTTGGTCCAACGATATCTGTTGGATTGGCTGAGTCATAATTCATCCTTATCGCGATAACCGTCGTTGGAATGAGGGTGATACTCGCTGTATTGATCGCAAGGAAAGTGATCATCGATCGGCTCGCTTCGTTCTTCCCACCATTCAGCTCTTTCAGTTCTTCCATTGCTTTGATCCCAAGAGGTGTAGCGGCGTTCCCAAGGCCGAACATGTTGGCAATCATGTTTGACAGTATATAGCCCATCGCCGGATGATTGGAAGGTACTTCAGGGAACAAATTTGAAATTAACGGTTTAAACAATGTTGAAAGCTTTGATAACAGGCCAGAATCCTCCGCGATCCTCATCATGCCAAGCCAAAATACAAGGATGCTAATTAGACCGATACTCAGGGTGATAGCTTCCTTTGCACCGCTAAAAACTGCTTCGTTCACCTCAGCCATTGTGCCATTCACCATTGCAAAGCCAAGGCCAATTAAGATCATAACCACCCAGATATAATTAACCATGATCCTTGATCCCTGCTATTGAGGTGAAGATATTCTTAAAAAGTTTGAAGAAGGACTTTTTCTCTTTTGCCTCCACTTTGTAATAAACAGGCAAACTTGCAATCTGCTTATCATCCAAGTAGACATTTGCCCGACCTGCAATCGAATTTCGCATATCCTCCTCGTTTGGTGCAGCCTTTTTCAATCTATATTCTACTTTGACCATGTCTTCTTCTTCTGAAGTTAGCGGGTAAACAAATGAATGGTCCAGGTAAACTTTATTCTTATAATGCGAATCCTTTATCCCTTTCACTTTACCTTCGGAAAGAATCTCTGTGACATCATAATTTGAAAATGCTTTTTCAAACAGCTGGATATGGTCATTCCAATCATCAGGTGCATTAAGTGTAACTGCGACCAACTCAAAATCGTCCTTTTTAGCTGTGGAGACTAAAGTTCTCTTCGCCCGCTTTGTATAACCGGTTTTTCCACCAGTGCTATACTTATATTTCTCTGTCAGGAGCCTGTTTTTATTTTTCCATACCCTGTCCCATGTTTCTGTTGGATTAGGAGCCCTGTGTATTTTTGTACCGGAAATTTCCTTGTAAATCTCATTTTCCATTGCATAGCGTGTCAGAATTGCCATGTCATACGCTGTAGACACGTGGTCTTCGTGGTCATCTAACCCGTGCGGATTTGCAAAATGAGTATTTTCCATGCCGATTTGCTGCGCTTTTTCGTTCATTAAGTAAGCAAATCCATCCAGACTGCCGCCTACATGTTCCGCGATCGCGACAGCAGCATCATTACCCGACCTCAGCATTAATCCATACACCAGATCTTCGAGCCTGATCTTTTCTCCGGGCTTCAAGTAAATTGAAGATCCTTCAGCTCGGACAGCATTGTCGCTCACTTTCACATTTTCATCCAATTTGCCAGATTCTATCGCAAGGACGGCCGTCATGATTTTAGTAATACTGGCAATCCTGCTTACTCTGTGAGCATCTTTTTCAAATAACACCCTGCCAGATTCCTGTTCTATCAAAACAGCGCTTCTGGCACTTACCGAAACAGAAGCCTGCGCTGTTTGAGGAATGCAGTATATCAACAGAGTGGCGATTAACAATAATTTCATCCAATTCCTTTTCATTGACAGACCCTCGTCTCCTTTGGCAGTTTGTACAAGTTTATGCAGGACAAGGAGTGTTATGACACAAAACGTGAATGCTGCCAAGGATGGACTTCCAGAGTTCCTAAGTTACAACCATGAAAAAAGGAACAGCTGTAAATAGCTGTTCCCTGGTTTACGTTATCTTGATTGGAGCATTTTTGTACGGTAATCTGTCTCGTAATATTCCAGCTCTTCCCGGATTCTTTGAAACCCGCTTTCGAGGCTGACCATCAGTTCGTTTACTCCAATTGACACTGGTTGTCTGAATTTGATGGCATTCTTTCCTGTATAAGCAGCCCTGCTGTCTTCATACCATGCATCACTTTTAGGAGAGAAGAATTCTTCAATGCATTGATAGTAGATTCGGTATAATGTTTTTTCAGCTGCTGGTTTTGAAAATACCTCTGCCTGGAGGATTACCTTGCAGGCATCAAATCCTTCCTCACAGTAAACAGCCAGCTTGCGGAGGCTTGAAAGAATCGTTTTATAGTATTCTTCGTCTGCCTGCTGCCCTTGTTTTAGCACTTCAAGAGTTGTTTCATTCAGGTAGTTCTCCAGCTTCACTACTGTGTCTGCAAGAAATTCCCTTACTTCTTCGATTTGTGTTTTAACTATTGTATTCCCCAAATTGACACCCCCAATGATTTTTACCATAACTTTTCCGATCGTTGCTGCTTTCCCATGGCTTACGATTCTATCCTGGAATTGGGTCTTGGGTAATTTCCCGCCACCAAGAATCCAATGAAGCTGAGGAAAAGGCAACAAAGTTCACGAAAGCCTTGCTCTATACCGGCTGGACAATATAATCCAAGGGAGAGCGCACTTCAAAGCTGCCTTTTTGCTCGATACCTTCAAATACTCCAGGAATCTTGCCATAATCCAGTCCCTTGAAAATATCCGCGAACTCTCTCTGTTCATTTATATATACCCTTTTACGATGGCGATATCCCGGATTTTTCAATAATGCAACAAGTGCTACCAAATCCCTCATATAAACATCCTTCGTTCCAGCCTTGAAGATTGGATCCTGTTCAAATGGAGTGATACTTCCAGCCAACTCATCAAAATACCTTACATAAAGGACATGCAGGGTCTTCTCCTTGCCATCTTCCACAAAAGTCACTTCGCTTCGGTTGAAAAAATCCTCCGAGGTGTTTGATTTTTCTTTTTCAAGTTCATAACCAATACATTGCTTTATAAGCATGGTATTCCTCCCGTTGGACATTCATTCTTAAAGACTTGTTTTCGTAAAGATTGTTGTTAAAATCCTAAAGCCGATTTTAACGCGATAAAACGCTATTTTTTAGGTCGGTATTAAGTGTGCAAGCTCTTTTCTCATAATGAGCTTTAATTTTGTGAAGAAACAGATGTCGTTCCATCCTATTTTATAGTCAATAGCAACAAAGTTTGAGAAAAGAGCCTTCTTAAATCATTATGTAGAAAGAAATGCTTTTCCAGAAGAAGCCAGCAGTTCGGCATCCAAATTAAAGCATTTCCAAATAATTATTTTGATTTTATCATAAATTCCAAACTTTGTGCACAAAAGCTATTGATCTGTTTCCATTGTTTCCTGGAATTTCTCAAAGAAAAGATCTGCATCATCATGCAATTCGTCATCCTCAATATGATCCGGTAAAGGAGGCAGTTCTTTAATATTTTTCAAGCCAAAATAATCAAGAAATTCTTTTGTCGTTCCATATAAAATGGCCCGGCCCGTTCCTTCTGCTCTTCCAACCTCTTTAATCAAAGCCCTGGAAGACAGCGTATGGAGAGGCCTTTCCGTTTTCACTCCACGGATTTCTTCGACCTCTGCTCTTGTAATTGGCTGCTTATAAGCTACAATCGCCAAAGTCTCAAGCGCTGCTTGCGAAAGATGCGCCGTTCCTGGTGATTCGACAAGCTTCTTTAAGTAATCAGCATGCTCTTTTTTTGTAGCCAGCTGGTATACTCCTGCCAGTTGGACGATTTTTATACCGCGGTTTTCGTCACTTTCATAATCCTGCTGAAGTTCAGTAACAATTTCATTTGCCTGAATTTCATCAACTTCAAGCACAGAGGTAATCTGCTTCAGGCTCAACCCTTCATCACCAGCTGCGAAAAGAAGGCTCTCCAATATCCCTTTCCACTTCACTATTCCCACTCTCTTACTCCTTTCTGGCTGTCATATATATTTCAGCAAAGTTTTGTTCCTGTTCGACGTCGATTTCTTTCCGTTTGATAAGCTCAAGAATTGCCAAAAAAGTAACGACAATATGCTCACGGTCAGATTCTGGAAACAAATCATAGAATTTTTTCCTGGTGCCGCTTTTTTTCAGGAAGCTTAGGACTTCGTCCATCCTTTTTTCTATGGAAATTTCTTGACGGGCGATTTTGGTCGATATTGGCCTTTGCAACTTCTTTCTTCTTAAAAGCTTTTGAAATGCACCAAGCATGTCATACAAAGATATATCAAGATTAGTATTGTCACCTTTAATTTCATCGGCATACTCCGTGAGGTCACTTGGAGGTTTGGTATACATCAATCCCCGTTCCTCCTCAAGGGATTTCAGGTCACTGGCTGCCTCTTTGAATTTCTTATATTCAATCAACCTTTCCACGAGTTCATTTCGCGGATCTTCTTCATGATCAAACTCAAAGTCATCTTCCAGTTCTTCTTCATGCTTAGGAAGGAGCATCTTGCTTTTGATTGCTAACAGCGTCGCTGCCATTACGAGATATTCACTTGCGACATCGAGCTGTAATTCCTTCATCGCATGGATATACATTAAATATTGTTCAGTTATTTCTGCAACCGGTATATCATAAATATCAATCTCCAAAGTATTGATCAAGTGCAGAAGTAAATCCAACGGGCCCTCAAAGGCCTCGATCTTCACGTTATATTGCATTATTTCCCACCAAAATTCCTATAATGAACTGCATCATTATATAAGTATAGTAGATAAACTTCATGTTATCCATTACTAATTTATAAGTACAAATATCTAGTTCTTCCTTAAAAATACAAGCTTGCGCCCAAACCCTTCTCTTCGTTCCTGCATATGCTGAAATTGTATATTAGGCTATTTCACTAATAGGAGGTAATGTTAAATGTCAGATGGAAAAGGTTATGGACACGGAGCGGGATTCGCTTTAATCGTCGTGCTTTTCATTTTGCTCATCATCGTTGGGGCTGCCTGGTTATAAGGTAAGTCAATTAAAAAAGCAATGACGAAATGCCCGGCGACAGCCGGGCGTTTTTAGGTTTGCTTTTTCGCATCCTCTTCTCGTTTCATCATTTTATTGAATTTATGCTAAGCTAGTGGTACTTGATTGGGGGTTATTCCATGACAAAATATCCGACATCCTATATACAATATCTCGTTCATTTTCACGGAGACAGGGATTACTTTGAATGCCATGAAATTTTGGAAGAGTATTGGAAAGCAACAGATACTGGCAATAAAAAATCTATCTGGGTAGCATTAATCCTTTTGGCGGTGTCAAATTACCACCATCGCCGCAATAATTTTCCTGGAGCAATAAGGACCTTAACTAAAGCAGCGGAAATCTTTACAGATACAAAAGAAGCAACCGCCCGGTTAGGAATAGATCCTGATCTTTTAACAGAAACACTGGCTAAAAGAAAAAACAACTTACTTAACAAGGATCCATACACTAGCTATAATTTGCCTCTAAGCGATACCGAGCTCAAAAGACTTTGCTATGATGAGTGCAAACATAATGGTTTCACATGGGGAACAAGCAGTAATCTGCAAAACCCTGACTTGGTCCATCGGCACTCAACAAGGGATCGAAGCGATGTCATTTCAGACCGGCGGATGGCCCTTGAGGAAAGGAAAAGCAGGAAAAAATAAAAAGGCAGTTGGATTTAACATCCACTGCCTTCTACGCTATTGTCTTCCTCGCTGCACTTTTCAAAAAAGGAAGCCGTCTCAGCATTTGCAACTGCTGTCCATTCAGGAAACATCTCCTGCAGGGAATTGACCATCCGCCTTCCAATACCCTGATGGCGGTGTGATGGATTCACTGAGATGTGAAGAAGCTGCATCATTTTATCCTCAGTGAAGTTAACACCCAGTAGCCCGATGATATCTTCACCTTCCTTCCATAAAAACAGCTGCCAGGAATCATCTGTTTCATAATTCCTCATCGTCTGCTGAAGTTTTTTCAGATCCTTCTCATTTGGCATAAAAGATAGCAATCCCATCGCAATCTTTTCAAATGCCTTTTTATATCGAATTAACATAGATATCCCTCATTGTGGTTTGACAGTAATAATGGAATGATAACACAACCATTTTTTCCATTTTTCATCCAACTTAAACCTTAGCTTCCCGGAAATAGAAAGCGACAAAAAATCAAATGTTAAAACATCATTTTGATAATATATGTTTTTCCGTCATTTATGGTTCTTCATTTTAATTGAATTGATAATATCATACATAATCTGTACGGATACTTCAAATCTTTTTCTGCGGGCTATTGTCCTGGTACGATAAAAAACCAGTAGTAGGCTCCCCATCCAACAGACATCAACAATAATAACACAAATAACAGCCAGTTGTTCTTTTTCAAACCGGAATCCCTCCCAATCTGTAATTCTACAATAAGACCGGGTATTTAGCCAATTTTACAAAGAAAAGCGCAAGCGCCTTGGTCAGCCCCGACAAGCGCTGGAGGGCCGACCAGTGAAGTCGTTCTTTGACTTCATTGGCAGGACCGAAGCGTCTCGAGGAGTTAGGAGCCGCAGCTGGACAAGCGACTCGAGCTGCTCAAAGCTAACGCTTTTTGCAAGATACTCGAGAAAGCAATCTCTAGGATGAAAACTGGCTAGGTGCTGGAGCTGGACATTTCTCGAAGTGAAAAATTCACCCTCGGACACTATAAAAAAAGCTGCGGGAGAGCAGCTTTAATTTTTCACCTTTTCTTTAAAAGGAAGATCCAATTTCACCATGTCTTCAAATGTTTCACGTCGGACCACCAGTGTGTCCTTGGAATCCTCCAGAAAAACGACCGCAGGCCTTGGAAGGCGATTATAGTTATTGGCCATCGAATACCCGTAGGCACCTGTACAAAAAACAGCCAAAAGATCCTGATCACCAGACTTTGGAAGCGGAAGGTCCCAAATTAGCATATCTCCCGATTCACAACACTTCCCGGCAATCGATACGGTCTCTTCAGGTTTGTCCATTACCCTGTTTGCAAGGACTGCTTCGTATTTAGCCTGGTACAATGCCGGGCGAATATTATCGCTCATTCCGCCATCGACAGCTACGTACTGTCGGACATTCGGAACATCCTTTCTCGAACCGATGCGGTAAAGGGTGGTTCCGGCATCTCCAACAAGGGAACGTCCTGGCTCGATCCAAATTTCAGGCATATTCATCGAATAGTGTGAAGCTTGCTTTTTGACCTCAGCAATAATCTCTTCTACATATTGTGCTGCCGGAATAGGGTCATCTTCGTCTGTATAGCGAATCCCAAAACCGCCGCCAAGATTGAGGACTGTGGAGTCGAAAGACAGATCCTTTTTCCACTGATGCAGTTTTTCAAAAATTTTCTGTGCAGCGAGGATGAATCCTGTTGTTTCGAAAATCTGTGAACCTATATGGCAATGCAGTCCGAGAACATCGATATTCTTGTCATCAAGGCAAATTTTCATAGCCTCATCAGCCTGTCCATTCTGTAAATCAAACCCAAACTTCGAATCTTCCTGGCCTGTTAAAATATAATCATGTGTATGTGCTTCAATACCTGGTGTAACTCGTAATAAAACCTTGATTACCGTATTCTTCTCTTTGCAGATATCCTTCAGCATGTCGAGTTCATAAAAGTTATCGACTACGACACAGCCGACATTGTTCTCAATAGCCATTACTAGTTCTTCCCGGCTTTTATTGTTGCCATGAAAATGGATTCTTTCTGTAGGGAAGCCAGCAGCTAGCGCCGTATAGAGCTCTCCGCCAGAAACGACATCAAGCGAAAGATTTTCCTCCGCAGCCAATTGCACCATCGCCACGGTTGAAAAAGCCTTACTCGCATATGCTACTTGAGCGGTAATCCCGGCATTCTCGAAAGTTCTTTTAAACGCTCTTGCTCGTTCCCTGATCAAGGCAACGTCATAAACATACAGCGGGGTTCCATATTTTTCAGCTAATTCGATAGTATCGACACCGCCAATTTCCAAATGCCCTAGTCGGTTAACCTTTGCAGTTCCATGAAATTCCATGTTGTCCCCTCATCCCTTGCCTATCATTTGATTTAAGCATGTTTTCTTATTGTTCTGTTATTTCAGCATAAACTTTTACCTGCTAAGTACCAGGACACTTAGCCATTAATAATAAATAAATAGACAGTTCACTTGATGAACTGTCTATTTATTTTTCGCTTTAAGTCTTTAGTAAATTAAAAACACTTTATCATAATTTGAGGGAACGCGCAATTGTAACATGGTCAGGACTTTTATGGCTGCTTGTAGCGGTTCCTTGCATGGACGATGCTTGGCCGGATTTTCGAACCTGGTACAGCTCTCCTGATCAAAATCTGCATAAATGCGACAGGATGAAAAGGAATGAATGGCCACAGGTAAGGAGTGTTCAGGGATTTTATACTGGCAAGCAACAGCAGCCAAACTGTGGTTCCTGCTACAAATCCCGGAACATGGAATATAGCAGTCGAAATCAACAGGAATACCCTTCCTAGTTTGTTTGCGATACTAAGTTCATAACTCGGTGTCGCATATGTCCCGATTGCCGCCACAGCCACATAGAGAATGACTTCTGGCACGAACATCCCTACGTCGATTGCGATCTGTCCAATCAGGACTGCAGCGATTAAACCCATTGCAGTTGAAAGCGGCGTTGGCGTATGGATGGCGGCCATTCTCAAGAACTCAATACCTCCATCTGCAAGCATGATTTGCAAGAAAATCGGAATATTGGAATCTTCATTTGGCCCGATGAATGAAATTTTATCAGGCAGCAGGTCTGGATTCTGCACAAATAAGTACCATAACGGCAAAAGTAATAGTGATGCAAGGACCCCAAGGAATCGCACCCACCGAACCATTGTACCGACAGCAGGTGATTGCCTGTACTCCTCTGCATGCTGAAGGTGGTGGAAATAGGTCGTTGGCGTAATGATGACGCTCGGAGATGTATCCACATAAATTAGGACGTGTCCTTCAAGCAAATGGGTCGCGGCTACATCTGCCCGTTCCGTATACCTTACGAGCGGGTAAGGATTATAACCCTGTTTTACAAGGAATTCTTCTATTGTTTTATCTGCCATCGTAATGCCGTCTATTTTAATTGTATTGAGTTCCTTTTTGATGACCTCGATTAAGTCAGGATTTGCTATATCTTTTATATATGCAATTGCAACATCTGATTTCGACCTTTCACCTACCTTCATCATTTCGAACCGCAGGTTTTCATCCCTGATCCGCCTTCTAGTTAACGCAGTATTGACAATGATATTTTCTACAAAGCCATCACGAGATCCGCGCACAACCTTTTCGGTATCAGGCTCCTGCGGTTGTCTTCCGGGATAACTTCTTACATCGACTACCAGCCCGATTGATTCACCTTCAACCAATATGACAATAAGTCCAGAAAGAACCTGGTCGACAAGTTCATCCATCGTTTTGATCTTCTGGACGGATTGGTGGGTAATCCTATTCTCAACAATTTCCTGCAGATGGGTTGAAAGTTTTTCGTTATCATTTATATCCACTAGTTCTTCAACGATATGTACGATGAAGCTTGTATCGCACAACCCATTCACATAATAAAAATGGACATTTTTCTTCAGGATTTTCAGCTTCCTGACCCCAAGGTCAAAACTGTCTTCAAGGCCAACGTGTTCTTTCATATACTTTTCAGCTTCGTCCAATGATCGCGGGATTGGCAGCTTGTCATTCTTCTTTGGCATTGAATCCGCTCCTTTCAAGGATGATCTCCACTGCTTTCTTCGTTATTGGTGAACCTATTTTATAGTGGTCACGCCTTGCCATTTTACCGATATCACCTATCCCGATTATTAAGGGGACATCAAGCGTATCCAAACAGTACACCGTATCGCCATTAATCCTCCCCATCTCAAGTTCTGGCATCCCATGTTTATCAACACCATATGGTGTGAGTTCACCATCCCGGTCTATACAAAAATCCACTCGGCTCCATTCCGCCATATGCGTTTTCGACGCTACGGCAATCGCACCTAGAACCTCAATGTCCTCATGTTCAGCTACGTATTTCAGGGCTTTCTCTCCTGCTCCTTCTCCAAGAAAACCACTATCATCAAACATGACCAAAACTGGGTCCTTGGCTGCTTTCTTAATCAATTTAACAAGCTGTGGCCCAGAAAGGACAGAAGGATTTCCATGTGAAAGAGAGATGCAGCGCCCGCCAACATCTGCAGCCACACTCTCAACCGCACGCCGGGCATAATCATCACCATCTGTAATTAAGATAACCTTCCTTTTATCGGCCATTCTTTGCCGTCCTTTCTGCAGCTCATTTCTTTATTAAACTAAGTTGGTTGCTGGAATTTTTGAAGCACTCTCAAAAGCTTTTAACGTCCTACAAAGTAAATCCAATGAAATAATGATCCGAATACTTTTCCCAGCACTATCGCCATTAGCAAAGTCTCAAGTTTGTCATCCACCCTGACTCTTTTAGCGAGGATCGGAAGTACATTCAGTACCTCTGTCAACGCTGCAGCAAGCATACCCACAAATATGCCACCCGCCAATCCAAGCGGAATGGTAACCAGCGGAGAAAAACTGAGAAGTGGATCCCTTAAGCTGCCGACAGTTCCCAATAGAGCGCCCAGGACAACTGACCATTCATACCAGGAAATCAATTTCATTGTCTTCGTGAGCTGTGTTAGTCTGGGTATCACTCCTAGAACGGATAAAAACGCAACAAATCCAGACCCTACCGCAAGCCCACTCGCCAGTCCCACAAGAATTATGAATAAGATACTAATCGTCATCTATATGCTTCACGCTTTCCTTGTTTTCATGCAAGATTACATATTGGTCAAGCGATTGCTGGTAGTTGAACATTTCAACTTCGAGAGGACTGGGCTCTTCATTTAATCTCTTTTTAAATACATGGTTAAAAAATAAGATCATGCCAACCCCTATTCCGATTGAATAAGGAATTTGGAATAACAGTGGCTTCTCAACTTCTTCTCCTGTCATGATGTAGTAAAGACGCTCATGGACCGTTTGCATACTGACATCCTCATGGAAATTCATAATGGTCAAAGCTGCACCGAAAAATAACAGGAACCAGACGAGGATAAAAAATGGAATCGACATACCTTTTTTCTTGTAAATCACCTCGATAATCGTTTGCGGCGGCCCAACAGCCTGAACCTCATGATCCCGGTAAATCCCGGTTATAAATTCAATGACCTTCATGACATCAACAATGTGGATATGATCCTTAGGCGTAACTTTAAGGACCTGAAGTGCTGCCAATTCTTCATAAATATCCTCATTGGCAATGATTTGTGCTATATCCTTTAACAAAAGTGATTCCTCAGGCTTGACCTGGACGCGATTTCGCATGCGGATATAAATCGTTTTTTCCATCAGATTCACTTCCAACACATTGTTTTCCTCGTATAATTAGTATGGATTCCTTCAGTTTTTTCATGAAGTCCAATAATTGGTTAAGATGGGATGTGCATTAAGGGAAAGCTGCTGATAGGTTATTGATGAATGAATAGTTTGAGTTTATTGGTGACCTCTTTTTCCAAAATCCTGATTTTTTGGGCGTCAATACGCTCCATTTGGGACCTCATTTTTCAAAATCCTGACTTTTCGGGCGCCAATACGCTCCATTGGTGACCTCTTTTTCCAAAATCCTGATTTTTTGGGCGCCAATACACTCCATTGGTGACCTCTTTTTCCAAAATCCCGACTTTTTTGGTCACCAATACACTCCATTGGTGACCTCTTTTTCCAAAATCCTGATTTTTTGGGCGCCAATACACTCCATTGGTGACCTCTTTTTCCAAAATCCAAGCAGTCCGGGCGCTAATATCCTAAAACGAGTAGAAAAACATAAAAAAGCCATATGGATTCATAGATCCATACGGCCTTTCATTTGCTGCAGTATTTTCTTTTCGAGGCGTGAGACCTGAACCTGGGAGATTCCCAGTCGGACCGCCACCTCGGATTGGGTTTGATCCTTATAATATCTCAAATATACGATCAGTCTTTCCCGTTCGTCCAGTTCGTTTATTGCTTCTTTTAACGCGATTTTATCGAACCAGCGGCCTTCTTCCCCGTTGTCAATTTGATCAAGAAGAGTAATTGGGTCGCCGTCGTTTTCGTATACCGTTTCATGGATGGATGCAGGACTGCGGCTTGCTTCCTGCGCCATGACCACATCTTCAGGCGAAATTTCCAGAAACTCGGCTATTTCATTGACAGTTGGGACCCTGCCCAATGTTTTGGAAAGCTCATCCTTCGCTTTCCTGATTTTATTGCCAGTTTCTTTTAGTGACCTGCTTACTTTCACGGTACCGTCATCCCTGATGAAACGCTGAATTTCACCAATGATCATTGGAACGGCATACGTCGAAAACTTCACGTCATACGAGAGGTCAAATTTATCAACTGACTTCAAGAGGCCGATGCTGCCAATCTGGAACAGGTCGTCAGGCTCATATCCCCTGTTGAGGAAGCGCTGGACGACAGACCATACGAGTCGCATGTTTTTCTGGACGATTAGGTCCCTTGCGGCCTGGTCCCCTTGCTGGCTTCTCAAAATCAGTTCTTTGACTTCATGGTCCTTAAGATACGTTTGGCTATTATCCTTTTTTACCTCCACATCCATAGGCAGAACTCCCTTAATTGCACAGCGCTTTGCTCTTTGACAGGTGCTTTTTCAAACGAATCTCTGTCCCAAAGCCGGGCTCTGATCTCACTTGTACTTCGTCCATGAAATTTTCCATAATCGTAAAGCCCATACCGGACCTTTCAAGTTCAGGCTTGGATGTATAAAGTGGCTGCATGGCTTCATCGATATCTGGAATCCCAATTCCTTCGTCTTTAATCAGCATTTCCACCGTTCCATCCTGAATCATCACAGAAATAAAGACTTTTCCATCTGGATTACTTTCGTATCCATGAATGATAGCATTCGTTACCGCTTCCGATACTACCGTCTTTATTTCGGTCAGTTCATCCATCGTTGGGTCCAGCTGTGCAATGAATGCAGCGACCGTCACGCGGGCAAAAGATTCATTTTGGCTTAATGCGCTAAAATGAAGATTCATTTCATTCTTCATGTATCAAGCAACCCCCAATCTCTCTAATGCATATTCTTCTGACGGTTCAAGACGGATAATCTTGAATAAACCCGACATGTCAAATAACCTCTTGATTGGCGGAGAAATTGCGCAAACTACCATCTCTCCATGAAGCTGCTTGATTTGTTTATACCTTCCTAAAACTACCCCTAGACCCGAACTATCCATAAAGGTGAGGTGTTCGAGGTTCAAGACAATGTGGCGGACTTCTTCGTTTTCAAGGGCTTTTGTTGCCTGCTCGCGAAGCTGGTCTGCAGTATGGTGATCTAATTCACCACTAACTCGAATCAATAAGACGTCATGCTTCACTTCAATATCAATGTTAAGACTCACTATCCAAAGCCTCCTTAATCTGGTATAGAGAGTCAAATTCTCCATTGATTCAGCCAAATCCTTCTAAAGAACAAAACTAGTGTCTATTCGCTAAAACTAGATGGAATGGCAGTGTTTTCGACAATAAAATGCGGAATTTTTCATTATTGCTGGTTTCCAGCCCTCGTAAACATCCCGAATGAGCGTTTATATAGGCCCCACCAGCTCGCTTTTTCCACCTTTGCATCTGCAACAAGAGGCGTTTCCGCAAGGGTCTTGCCGTCTTTTACCAGCTTCAAAGTGCCTACTCTGTCTCCTTTTTCGACTGGTGCTTTAAGACTTTTATTCAAAGTGATTTTCTGCTTTACGTCCTTGACATCTGCTCCTTTTTTAGTTAGGAGGGAGACACTTTCAGATGTAACGGCATTTATTGTCTTCTTGTCACCTTTGCTGATCGCTGCCTTTCCTAGTGGATGACCTTTCTTGAACATAGGATGGGTCTGGTATTGACTGAACGCATAGTCCAGCATCTTCGTTACCTGTGCATTCCTGGCCTTGGAGGTAGGTGCTCCAAACACAACAGCAATCGCACGCATGCCATCCTTTTCTGCAGTAGCAGTGAGACAATATTTCGCTTCATTCGTAAAGCCTGTTTTCAGGCCATCTACTCCAGGGTAAAAACGAACGAGCTTATTCGTATTGACTAGCCAGAATTTCTTATCAGAATCCTCACGGAGATAATCTTCATATGATCCAGTAAACTTGGTTATTTTTTCGTATTTCAACAATTCTTTTGCCATCATAGCCATATCATATGCCGAGCTGTAATGGCCATCGACAGGCAATCCCGTGGTATTTTTGAACACTGTATTTTTCAGGCCAAGTTCCTTTAATTTATCATTCATCATTTTTACGAATGCTTCTTCTGAGCCGCCAATCCGCTCAGCCATTGCAACTGACGCATCGTTTCCAGATCCAATTGCTATTCCTTTCAGCAACTGTTCAACTGTCATTTCTTCTCCTGGCTCAAGGAAGATTTGAGAACCACCCATTGATGCGGCATATTCACTGGCACGGACCTTTTCGTCCATTTTTAGCCTTCCTTCATCGAGCGCTTCCATGATCAAAAGCATCGTCATGATTTTAGTCATGCTGGCTGGCGGCAGCTTTTCATGACTGTTTTTATCAAATAGTACCTGACCTGTGTCACGTTCAATCAAAATAGCTGAACTGGCATCATTGGCCAATCCTGGGTCTCCTTCATTCGCATACCCTTTTGGGGAGATAATTGCAGCGCCCATCATAAAAACAAGCAGTAAACTCGTTAACTTTTTCAGATTCATGGCCATAACCCTCCTATCTTTATAGGGTCTATTTTTTCCAATGAATCCATTTTTATACAAACAAGGTATATAAAACCGATATTTTTGCACAGAACAAAAAGCGTAAGCGCCTCGTTCAGCTCCGACAAGCGGTGCCCGCCTAAAACGCCACATCGTGTGGCTGGCGGGTATAGCACATCGTGTGCCTCAGAGGGCCGACCAGTGAAGTCGTTCTTTGACTTCATTGGGCGGACCGAAGCGTCTCGAGGGGCTAGGCGCTGGAGCTGGATTAAGACACCACTTGTAGTTATCCAAACAAAAATGATTTTATATTTTCTTATACAACAAAAAAGCGAAGAGTCCCCTCTTCGCTTTTGTCTACTCTATTTATTCTGTAATTTCTTCATGAACCAAAATTGGTGCATCAACATGTTCGCTTGAAACCTTAATATTTTCATACAGCATTTCTTTCACTTCGTTTACATCCTCGAAGTTGCTGTAAATGGTTAAAAGAGAGTCGCCTTTTTCGACTTTGTCACCGATTTTCTTGCGCAATACCAAACCTACTGCCAAATCGATTTCTGATTCCTTTGTCGCTCTTCCTGCACCAAGAAGCATTGCGGCAGTTCCCACTTCGTCAGCAACGATTTCAGCAACATAGCCTGCTTCTTTTGCTTCAAGTTCGAAGGTGTATTTTGCCTGAGGAAGCCTGCTTGGATCATCAACAACAGAAGCATCGCCACCCTGAGATTCCAGGAATACCTTGAACGTTTCAAGAGCGGATCCGTTCTTGATCACTTCTTCTAATTTGCTGCGTGCTTCTCCAAGTGACTCAGCTTTCCCAGCCAGGAAGACCATATGGCTTCCGAGAGTCAGGCACAGCTCTGTTAGATCTTCAGGACCTTCACCCTTCAACGTATCGATAGCTTCCTTGACTTCAAGGGCATTGCCGATTGCAAAACCAAGCGGCTGACTCATATCAGAAATGACGGCCATTGTCCGCCGGCCAACATTGTTACCGATTCGCACCATTGCTTTAGCGAGTTCACGGGAATCATCGAGCGTTTTCATGAATGCGCCAGCGCCTGTCTTAACGTCCAGGACAATCGCATCAGCTCCTGCAGCAATCTTCTTGCTCATGATAGAGCTCGCAATCAACGGGATACTATCCACAGTAGCTGTTACATCACGCAATGAATAAAGCTTTTTATCAGCCGGAGTCAGATTTCCGCTTTGGCCGATGACGGCAATTTTATTTTTATTTACAAGATTGATGAATTCATCATTATCGATTTCAACATGGAAGCCTTCAACAGCCTCCAGCTTATCGATCGTTCCGCCTGTATGGCCAAGCCCGCGTCCCGACATTTTTGCGACCGGAACACCCAAAGCTGCCACTAATGGTCCTAGAACTAGAGTCGTTGTATCTCCTACTCCGCCTGTAGAGTGCTTATCGACTTTGACACCTTCAATAGCGGAAAGATCAATCTGGTCCCCAGACTTGACCATTGCCATTGTAAGATCAGCGCGTTCTTTTTCTGTCATCCCCTGAAAAAAAATCGCCATAGTCAGCGCGCTTACCTGGTAGTCAGGAATAGAGCCATTTGTATACCCATCAACAAAGAACTGGATTTCATCAGTTGATAATTCATGTCCGTCACGTTTTTTCTCAATAACGTCAACCATTCTCATCATTATCACCACTTATCATTATTTAGCCAAGAAGCTATTGATTACTTATTTCCCACCGTTTTAACAATTTCATTTACGAGTAAAAGGAAGCTCGATTTTACTTTTTCAGTCGTTTCGATTACCTCATCATGGCTTAATGGCTGATCCAGGATCCCTGCTGCCATATTTGAGATACAAGAAATACCAAGCACTTCAAGTCCTGAATGCTTTGCAACGATTACTTCTGGTACTGTCGACATTCCGACTGCGTCTCCGCCCATTGTGCGAATCATCCTAACTTCAGCAGGCGTTTCGTAAACTGGTCCCGGATTTCCGACATATACTCCCTCTTTGATCGTAAGTTTGTTCTTGTCGGCAACCTCTTTAGCGACTGCTCTTAAGTTCTTAGAGTATGCTTCACTCATATCCGGGAAACGCACGCCGAAATGTGAATCGTTTGGTCCAATCAACGGGTTTGTTCCCATATTGTTGATATGGTCGGTAATGATCATCAAATCGCCAGCCTCAAAGCTCTCGTTCACACCGCCGGCTGCGTTGGTGACAATCAGTTTTTCAATTCCAAGTTCTTTCATGACGCGCACCGGGAAAGTAACCTTATCCATGCTATAGCCTTCGTAAAAATGGAAACGCCCTTGCATCGCGATAACTTCCACACCGCTAAGCTGTCCGCAAACCAGCTGTCCTGCATGGCCTTCTACAGTGGAAACCGGGAAGCCCGGGATCTCGTTGTAAGGAATCTTGACCGGGTTTTCGATATCCTCAGCAAGAACACCAAGTCCGGAACCAAGAATCAGCCCTATTTTCGGCTGCTGCTTAAGCTTGTCATTAATAAATGATGCTGCATTTTGAATTTGATTGTAATCCATAAAAATCCACTCCTTATTTCAATTCCTTCAGAAAGCTAGTTCCGTGTTCTGGCATTTTCACATTAAAGTTTTCTGCAACAGTTGCCCCGATGTCAGCAAATGTTTTACGGATCGGCAGTTCTTTTCCTTCAGTCATTCCCTTTGAATAGACGAGGAGCGGCACGTATTCACGTGTGTGGTCTGTTCCGTAATGAACCGGATCATTTCCGTGGTCAGCAGTAATGATGAGAAGGTCATCTTCTTTCAACTTCTCGAATACTTCCGGAAGGCGGGCATCGTATTCTTCCAGTGCCTTTCCATACCCTTCCGGATCGCGGCGATGTCCGAATAAAGCATCAAAATCAACAAGGTTCAGGAAGCTTAATCCTGTAAAGTCTTGATCCAAAGTTTGGAGCAATTTATCCATTCCGTCCATATTTGAAACTGTGCGCAGAGATTCGGTAACACCTTCACCGTCATAAATATCTGAAATCTTACCGATAGCCAGCACGTCGAGGCCTGAGTCCTTTAATTCATTCATAACTGTTCTTCCAAATGGCTTTAATGCATAGTCATGTCGGTTTGATGTACGTTTGAAGTCCCCTGGTTCACCGGTAAATGGCCTTGCGATGACTCTACCAACCATATACTTTTCATCAAGTGTCAATTCCCTTGCAATTTTGCAAATATCATAAAGCTCTTCAATTGGAATGATTTCTTCATGAGCAGCAATCTGCAGAACAGAATCAGCAGATGTATAAACGATTAAGGCTCCGGTCTCCATATGCTCTTCGCCAAGCTCAACAAGGATTTCTGTTCCGCTTGCCGGTTTGTTGCCGATGACCTTCCTGCCAGTACGTGATTCAAGCTCAGATATCAACTCATCCGGGAATCCATCAGGGAACACCTGGAATGGAGTCTGGATGTTCAGCCCCATGATCTCCCAGTGGCCTGTCATTGTATCTTTGCCATTTGAAGCTTCTTCCATCTTTGTATAGAATGCCAGTGGCTTTTGTGCAGGTTCGATTCCTTTGATTTCCTCAATATTGCTAAGGCCGAGCTTGCCCATGTTTGGCATGTTTAATCCGTTCATTTTTTCGCCGATATGGCCCAATGTATGGGAGCCTTTATCACCAAACTTTTCGGCGTCTGGTGCTTCTCCGATCCCGACTGAATCCATGACGACTAAAAATACTCTTTTATATGTATTCGACATTCCTTCTCCTCCTTAAAAGTATGAATGCGTTAATAACCTTTTTACAATTTTATGATACCCTTTTTTATTTCAGTTAACTCAATGCTTGCGTTTTCATTTGTCAGAAGTCTGACATCTCCATTGTACTAAATAAAATTAAAAACACAAGAAAAAAAGCCGACTTTTAGCCGGCCTTTTATGACAATTCTATGAAACTATCAAGCCATTGGGTAAATTGGCGCTTTTCGGCATATGCGCGTAAACTCAAACTGTCCCGCTGTCAGGCACGTGGATGGAACTTTGTATAAACATCCTTTAGCCTCGTCTTTGTCACATGCGTATAGATTTGTGTCGTCGAAATGTCCGCATGGCCCAGCATCTCTTGTACAGCGCGAAGATCGGCACCATTTTCAAGCAGGTGGGTGGCAAATGAATGACGCATGGTGTGCGGGGTCAATTCTTTCTCAATGCCCACTTCCGTCGCAAGCCGTTTGAGAATTTTCCAGAAACCCTGTCGTGATAGACCTTTTCCATGGTGATTCAAAAACAAAGAGTCATCCTTGTGTTTTTTTGACACCAGCTTTGGCCTGCCCTTTTCCAGGTATTGCTCGATTGCATCAGAAGCCGTTTTACCAATCGGGATGATCCTTTCCTTGCTGCCTTTTCCCATGCAGCGGACAAACCCCATTGTCAGATGGACATCAGATAGCGTTAGCCCAATCAGCTCGCTCACACGGATACCAGTAGCATACATCATTTCCAGCATCGCCTTATCACGATAGCCAAAATGGTCTGTCAGCTTCGGGCTGTCGAGAAGTGTCTCGACCTCTTCCATACTCAATACCTTTGGCAAGGATCGTTCATGCTGTGGACTCTCGATGTGTACAGTTGGATCATGGTCAACTGCCTTTTCTCGAAGCAGGAAATGATGAAAAGCCCTGATCGAGGCAATATGTCTTGCCAATGTTTTTGATGATTTACCTGTGTCTTTTAAATGACCCAGAAAATGAACAATCTGCGGACGCTGCACACCATTTAAGTCTCCAAGCTGTTCAACATTCTTCAGATATGTGATATAACTTTTCAAATCTCGTTTATAGGACACAATTGTGTTCTTTGAAAGTCCCTTTTCAACAACTAAAAAGTGGATAAAGTCGTCGAGCCTATCTTCCATGTTTATTACTCCCCATTCAGATAAAACAGTATCAGCCTTTCAAGCATACTTCCTTTTTCTTCGTCAAAAGCACCTGACACCTTTATGGCTGCTCCCTCTGGTGCGTCATATCGATGATAGCTTTCATACTCTTCGTTAATCCACATGATACCATAATAAAATAAGATTGTGCATCCAGTGAATAATATAAACACCTTAAAGGTGTGCATGACCAAACCGAACCAAGATTTCATTTTTCTTGCCTCCAACTCGACACCTAGAACAATCGATTCCGTCTTTTTTAAAGGCTCTATTAATAAACAAGGCTGTTGATTTTTAAATTAGACATTTATCTATAACAGATCCATAATTAAAGTCGTCTCATGTTCTATTCGCCTTTACTTAATTACTAATCTGTATGCCAATTTGGACAAGAATTATACCTCCTACTGGAGCAATTAGAAAAATAAAAAACCCTTTCTCCATTGGAGAAAGGGTCTTGGGATCATTCAGTTTCAGCCGGTTCTTTTTCCTGGCATCTGTGGCAAATACCGTGGAAAGTCAGCCGGTGGTCCTTGATTTTAAATTTCCAGTCTCTTTCAACGATTTCTTCAACATCTTCAAGAAGGTCGTCCTGGATTTCATCCACTGCTCCGCATTCAATGCAGACTAGGTGATGGTGGAAATGGGCAGCGCCTTCCTGGCGGAGATCGTAACGGGATACACCGTCCCCGAAGTTGATTTTATCAACAATTTTCAGTTCAGTCAGCAGTTCAAGTGTCCGGTATACTGTTGCCAAACCGATCTCAGGAGATTTCTCTTTGACAAGCAAATAGACATCTTCTGCACTCAAGTGGTCTTCTTCATGTTCAAGCAACACGCGAACAGTAGCTTCACGCTGCGGCGTTAATTTATAGCTGGACGAATGCAGCTGTTTCTTGATTCTCTCAATTCTGTTTTCCATTTCGATAACTCTCACTCCCCCGCCACTATTCTTATATTATATCAGAAGGGGAATGAGATTCAAAATAAAATTATTACAAATAAGAAACAATAGTTATTATTATTTAAAACTAATTTTAATTAATCGAATTAATGACTGCTTTCAATAGTGCAGGTGATAAATATGCCTCTACCCCTGCAGCCACAGCCAGGAAAACAAGCGCAGCGATAAATGAAAAGATATATCTAAAAAACTGCGGCATAATTGGCTGGTTGATTTTCTTCATGAATTGGTTCCTGATCATTTTCATTGAAAAAGTCACCGCCATTGCTGCTGTAATAATGAATACTGGAATAATGATGAAGTTTTGCGGCAGGATGGAAACAAAGGATAGCAGAAATCCGTCCCATTGCATTTGGTTGACAAGAAAGCCTACTGTAAAGCCAACAACCATCCCTTTCATGAAAAGCAGGATCAGTATTACGGGAAGTCCTATAATGGAAACTCCGAGAATCCAGATTAGCCCGATGAATTTTCCATTGTGTAAAAAGCTCTGCAAAAACAAATCCTTTCCATCTGCTACTTTTCCGGAAGCAGCCTGGCCAAAAAACTGCGATAAATAATAGAATAAATCCTCTTTTTGAGTGAAGCTGAGGCTGTTCACGATTACTGCCCCAAAGATGACCCCCATCAAAAACAGGACAATGACAAAAAGATAGATAGAGGAATATTCTCTTAAATGGGTTACTGCGACGTCCTGGTACCTTCGTTTCTTCATCTCTCTTCCTCCTGCATATTGGTTACTATCATCATATGCAGGGACAAGGAGTCTATGACTGCAAACCTTCTATTTCTAACTTAATAGACACAAAAATCAGGCCGCATGGACCGGATTAACTTAATCTGATATTTTACCGTATTTGCCGCCCCCGCCTGCGTAAAAGGAGAGTTGGCCTTTTCTTGCTCTATCTATGGTTATAGCTGTTTTTTCAGGAATGACCTGTTTCAAAGAATCGAGAGGCACGGAATGAAGGACGGCCATTTCTGTACCGAAATGATCCATCAGCTTTTCTAGCATTTTCGGTCCAAGGCCAGGAATGAATTCGAGCGGCACCTGGTGGATATAGGGTGGCCTCCCATTTTGATTTCCATCTGAGGTTTTCAATTCCTGTATTCTGTCGGCTACACCTTTTACCTTTTTAACGGATCCGCATTCAGAACACGCTTCATCATATGTTGGATTGTAAGCCAGGCATTCTGCACAGACTGTACGATGATACTTTCCAAGCTGCGGGTCCAGACCGTAATTTGCTTTGATACCCCTGCCTTCTGATTGATTTAAAGCAAGTCCCAGTTCATGGAAAGACGGCTCAAGCATTTCAATTTTCTGGTATTCTCTCGCAATTTTTGCAAGAGAATGGGCATCGGAATTCGTTACAAACGGAAAACAGTGAAGCTCTGCTAGCTGGTCTGCCATGTCCGTATCCGAGCTTAAGCCTAATTCAATCCCATCAACCAGGTCTGCATCAAAAACCTCTGAAAGAGAACTCTTGACTCCTTTTCCGTATAAGCTTTTGAAGGGTGTAAATACATGAGCTGGAATGAAGATACCTCCCAGTTCTTTAACCTTCTTTTGCAAAACACGGCCAGAAATATAGACTCTCTGGCTGCTTAGATGAATATTTTTCAAGTGGTTCTCCAGCCAGTTTGAAAAAGTCCTCATCGTTTGCAAACTGGGAAGATAGCATAGCACATGGATGGGACCCTGGGTGCTTTCATCATTGATCTCAAGCTCTGAACCAAGAATGACACTCATCCCGCCATAATTCAAACCACCTTCAGGATGTTCCACCAACTCACCCTCATTAAGCAAATCTTCCATTTCATCAAGAACTTCAGGTGAATGGCTGTCAATGACCCCTATCATATTCAACCCTTTATAGTCCCTTGCGTGGCGAATGATATTGCTGAATGTCAGAGATTTTGCTCCGGTGATTTTTACAGCTCGGCCCGATTTCGTCCTGCCAATATGAATGTGAAGATCAACGAAGTATTCTTGCATTTACTTTTCCAATACCTCCTGCAATTGCAGATGCTGTACTGCATATGCTGTTTTTGCGTCAAAGATCTTTTGTTCTTTCACAAGCTGGATCGCCTCTTCTAGAGTAATCTCCATCAGGTTAACAAATTCGTCCTCATCCGCTGCTGCCGGGTTAGCTTTTTTAGTTAATCCTGTTGCTTTATATACATGAATGATTTCATCTGCGAAACCTGGAGACGTGTAAAAGGAAATCAGCCATTCCAAATTAGCGCATTCATAGCCTGTCTCTTCCTCAAGTTCACGGGCAGCACAAATTTCCGGCTTCTCGCCCGCCTCAAGCTTTCCTGCCGGGATTTCGACAATCGTCCTTTCTAGAGCCTTCCGATATTGTTCAACCATGATGATTTTATGATCAGCTGTGACCGGAATGACCGCGACCGCCCCTGGGTGCTTGACGATCTCCCTTTTTGACGTTTTTCCATTCGGCAATTCTACATCGTCTACCTGCAGGCTAATGACCTTACCTGTAAAAATTTTCTCCGACTTCAATGTTTTTTCTTCAAGAGATTTCATACATGTCCACTCCTGTTCTAATTACATATCAAATTCTCATACATTTTATCATACTTACCTGAAAGGAGTAGACGCATGAAAATATACGTTCATGGCCGTGGATTCACTCTTGCCGGCAAGGCGTGGGAAGTCAAGCGTATTTTAAAGGAGTATGGCAAAAAGCATGAACTTGTAAAAGATTGGGTTGAGACAGTCAATCAGCCGAAACGCCATCCAGAATAGTTGAATACACTTCTTTTTTTCCGTTAAGATGGAATCAACATTGGAACGGAGTGATTTTAATGAAAAGACGGAAACTGGGTACATCTGATTTGTTTGTCAGTGAAATCGGCCTTGGCTGCATGTCGCTTGGAACAGATTATTCAAAGGCACAGGCTGTGGTCGAATCTGCCCTCGAAGAAGGGATCAACTACTTTGATACCGCTGATTTGTATGACTTCGGGGAGAATGAAAAGATAGTCGGACAAGTCCTCAAGAATGTCAGGGAGGATGTCGTCATCGCTACAAAGGCTGGCAACCGCTGGACAACTGCCAAAGACAGCTGGACCTGGGATCCCTCAAAGGCTTATATCAAAGAAGCTGTCAAGCAAAGCTTGAAAAGGCTGAACACCGATTACATTGACCTTTATCAGCTGCACGGCGGCACAATCGAAGATAATATTGATGAAACAATCGAGGCCTTTGAAGAATTAAAAGATGAAGGCTATATCAAATATTATGGAATCTCGTCCATCAGACCGAATGTCATTCGTGAATATGCGCAAAAATCAAGCATCATCTCTGTCATGATGCAATACAGCATACTTGAGCGCCGTCCTGAGGAAGAAGTGCTGCCTCTCCTGCATGATAAAAATATCAGTGTAGTGACGAGAGGCACGGTCGCTAAAGGCATGCTTAGTGACAGAATGCTCGAGAAAGCAACTTCTAAAGGGTATCTAGATTATAGCTATGAAGATTTGGAAGAGGTCCTTCCTTTATTGAAAGAGAAGCTTGCTTTAACTAGATCCCTTGCAGAAGTTGCTATCCAGTTTAATTTAGCACACCCTGCAGTAGCTTCTGTTGTAGCAGGGGCAAGCACACCTGAACAAATCAGGGAAAATGCCAGAGCTGCGAGTTCCGCTTCCCTGTCTCCTGAGGAAATCGATTTAATTAAAGCAATTACGAAAGCAAATAAATACGACCAGCACAGATAAGAGCCAAAAAAGGAACACGTTCACTATTCATGCGAACGTGTTCCTTTTCTTCGTATGACTATTTAACCCAGACTATTCCACTTTAAATTTATGCCAGCATCAACAAGAGTGTATAGCCTGCAAGTCCAGCGGCAAAAGCCCAAAAGTTACTCTCCCTTTCCTCCGGGAGCTCTTCTTTCATTACATTTAAAATGACGCCTCCTGCTAGCAAGGCAAAGAGCACGGCAATAATGTTTTCATTCACTTTCCAGGTGATGCCGATTGCCCAGCCTGCCAATATTGCCGCGGCGAGAAGCCATCTCCCTACACGATCATACATTTCATTATGCGCCTCCCTTAGCGCATGGTCACTGGTGATGAAGTGGACGGCCAGTGCTATAAAATAAAAGACCAGCCCCGTTACCGTTTCCTGTTCTCCATGAAGCAGCAAATATCCTATCAAACTGTTATAAAGGAAAAATGAGAAGATATGGATCCAAAACACACCCTTGGAAGCCCGATCCAGGTTATTTTCCTCTTGCTGTTTTTTCTTTGAGGTTTTTACCATCCGTTCTAGCCCATAAAAAATAGCCAAACCAATCATAGCTACAATATATGTATGGTTTTCGAAAAACTCTAGGGCACCAGATTGGATATTCCTGTCGAGGACCTCGTTATGTTTATTCAGCTCAGGGAGCAAGTGGATGAATACATATGCTACAGAAATACCTCCTGCAGCTGAAAGCAGTCTGCTTCGAGGTACGTTATCGAGGAAGGGTAAATATCTTGAAAATAAATGAATTGAAACGAATCCGGCAGCCAATATGAAGGTAATAAGTAACAATGCTTTGCTCCTTTGCTTTTCTTACCTAATTGCCCTTTCGCACAGGAAGCAAAACATTAGTTATTTAGGCTCTTTTCGTAAACTTTGTTAATTTCTCAATGAAAAGAAAAAACCGGCTCCTGGGTTTTGAACTGTGCCCCCGTTTGCGGACAGTTTAAAAAAAGCGCCTATGCAGCTAATAAGTGGCCCCGGTATTGAAC
>NZ_JAGGQL010000019.1 GCF_018613315.1 Bacillus sp. ISL-37
AAGAGGAAAATTTGTCCGAAGTGCACCCATGTTCGGACAAAACCACGTGATGAAGACGAAAATTTGTCCGAAGTGTACCCATGTTCGGACAAAATCACGTGAAGAAGAGGAAAATTTGTCCGAAGTGTACCCATGTTCGGACAAAATCACGTGAAGAAGAGGAAAATTTGTCCGAAGTAGACCCATGTTCGGACAAAATCACGTGAAGAAGAGGAAAATTTGTCCGAAGTGTACCCATGTTCGGACAAAACCACGTGAAGAAGAGGAAAATTTGTCCGAAGTGCACCCATGTTCGGACAAATCACCACACTAATAGCTAAAGCCTGTTGCAGGACAACACTACGCTGCCACGGGGGCTGGCTCAAGGCGTTAGTCCCTATGCAAAATTCATAAAATTCTTAGCCACTAAGAGATATTTCCGCTTGTTTTGATTAACTTTTTTCTAAAAAGTGAAAAATAATAGGAAACCATGCGTAAAGAGATATGATATGCTATTATTTTGTTAGAATCAGACAAGCCATAAAGGAGCTAAGGAATTCAATGAAAAGAAGAACAGCACGAGAAAAGGCATTACAAGCCTTATTCCAGATTGATATAAGCAAGGTAGAGGTTTCAGACGCGATTGAACATGTGCTTGAAGAAGAAGCTGGGGATGATTATCTGAACAAGCTTGTGAACGGTACGGTTCAGCATCAGCAGGAAATCGATGAGGAGATCAAGGTGTACTTAGAAAAGTGGTCTCTCGACAGGCTTGCAGCTGTAGACCGGAATCTTCTGCGTCTTGCCGTATACGAATTGAAGTATTGCAACGAAGATGTACCGATGAATGTCGTTCTTGATGAAGCGATCGAAATTGCTAAATTATATGGGGATGACCAATCAAGCCGATTTATTAATGGTGTTCTGTCAAAAGTAAAGCAGAGCATTTCCTAAAAACCATTGGAAGCAGGCAGGTTGGACCTTCCCTGATCACATAGGGGGAGAAAGTATGGCTGCTAGTATTATTGATGGAAAAGAAATTGCTAAAAAGAAGAAACTTGAAATCGCCGATCAGGTTCAGGAGTTGAAGAACCAGGGAGTAACTCCGGGCCTGGCTGTGATACTTGTCGGTGATAACCAGGCATCAAGAACCTATGTCAACAGCAAGCAAAAAACTGCAAGAGAACTTGGTATGCATAATGTCCTGATTGAATCTCCTGTCTCCATTACGGAACAGGAACTATTGGCTAAAATAGACGAACTCAATCGTGATGAAGACATTCATGGCATTTTGGTTCAGCTGCCGCTTCCAGATCACATCAATGAAAAAAATCTGATAGAAGCTATTTCCCCTGAAAAAGATGTTGATGGCTTTCATCCAATCAATATTGGTCGGATGATGACGGGCCAGGATGCTTTTTTACCGTGCACGCCATATGGTGTAATGGTAATGATGAAGGAAATAGAGATGGATCTTGCCGGGAAGCATGTAGTTGTGGTCGGCAGGAGCAATATTGTCGGAAAGCCGGCTGGCCAACTTTTCTTGAATGGAAATGCAACAGTTACATATTGCCATTCGAGGACAAAAGACTTAAAGGAACATACGAAACAGGCAGATGTAGTCATAGCAGCAGTCGGAAAAGCAGGCTTGATTACCGCTGACCATATCAAGCCAGGTGCTGTGGTCATCGATGTTGGCATGAACCGCGATAATCAAGGCAAGCTATGCGGTGATGTAGCTTATGATGAAGTCAAAGAAAAAGCCGGGTATATCACTCCTGTGCCTGGGGGTGTTGGTCCAATGACCATCGCCATGTTGATGTTCAATACCATGAAGTCTGCAAAGAACCATTTGAATAGACTTCAAAATTCAAATCTATAAGGCGTGATTCTGTCCATATCTGTTATAAGTTAGAAACTGAAAATCCACTTATGTTAAGTGACGAATCGGGATTCTAAATTTATAATGGGTATGGGCAGTTTTTTATGATACATATATGTTCCACAAAAGGAGTTTACCAATGGATAATCAGCGTTATCTAACCGTCAACGCGTTAACCAAATACATAAAACGAAAATTCGATGCCGATCCGCATCTTCAGGGCGTTTATATCAAAGGGGAAATTTCCAACTTTAAAAGGCATTCGAGCGGGCATATGTATTTTACGCTCAAGGATGAGAAAGCCCGAATACTTGCTGTCATGTTCGCGGGTGCTGCCAGGTCCATGAAGTTCAAGCCTGAGAATGGCATGAAGGTTCTGGTCAGAGGAGATATCTCTGTATACGAAGGCAGTGGCCAATACCAGGTATACATAAAAGAAATGAAAACCGATGGAGTGGGCGATTTATTTGTTGCTTATGAGCAGCTGAAGAAGAAGCTTGAACAAGAAGGCCTTTTTTCTCCAAAATACAAGCAGCCTATTCCGAAATATCCGAAAGCAGTGGGCATTGTCACTTCCCCAACTGGGGCAGCAATCCGCGATATATTAACAACGATTAAAAGAAGATATCCTATTACCAAGGTGATGATTTTCCCTGCCCTTGTTCAGGGAGACCAGGGAGGCCCATCCATAGTGAGGGCAATCGAGAAGGCGAATGCAAGGACAGATATTGATGTTCTGATCATCGGCCGCGGGGGCGGATCGATAGAGGAATTATGGAATTTTAATGAGGAATCAGTTGCCAGGGCAATTTTTGCCTCGAAAATTCCTATTATTTCAGCAGTCGGCCATGAAACAGATTTCACGATTGCTGACTTTGTCGCAGACATGAGAGCGCCGACTCCAACTGGAGCTGCGGAGCTGGCTGTCCCTCATATCCAGGAGCTTATTGAGAGGGTAATGAACAGGGAAACAAGACTGATGAGGGCGATGAGGGAGAAAGTGTTCTTCCAGCAGGAGCGCTATCAGCGGTTGATCAGGTCATATGCCTTCCGTTATCCAAGGAAGCTTTATGAACAAAAACTTGAACAAGTGGAC
Source organism: Bacillus sp. ISL-37 (assembly GCF_018613315.1). Taxonomy (GTDB): domain Bacteria; phylum Bacillota; class Bacilli; order Bacillales; family Cytobacillaceae; genus Mesobacillus. The sequence goes on from NZ_JAGGQL010000019.1 coordinate 2,958, forward strand.
AAGCTGACGGAATCGCTGACTCGTGGAGCTGAAAAGCTTTATTTTGCAAAAAATGATGCACTTCTGCAACTGAAAAGAAGATTAGAACGAAGTCACCCAGAAGAACTGAGGAAAGTGTCTGCTGAAAGGCATGTAAGGACTACGAGGGCTTTAAACAGGGCAATGACGGCCGTCTTATCTGAAAAGCGAAAAGAGTTCGATGGAATCGTGTCTACGCTTGAAGCCTTAAGCCCGTTAAAGATCATGGACCGAGGCTATAGCCTTGCATACACAGATGATGGAGAACTGATCAAAACAGTCACCCAGGTAAAACCTGAACGGAAAATAAAGGTGAAGCTTTCTGATGGAAGCATTCAATGTGTCGTGACAGATATCAAGGAGAGTGAAAATGATGGCAGATGAAAAAAAGCTAAGTTTTGAACAGGCGATGGAGCAACTGGAAACTATAGTTGAAAAACTTGAAGAAGGCGACGTGCCTTTGGAAGAAGCGATCTCTTTTTATAAAGAAGGAATGGAATTATCCAAGCTTTGCCATGATAAGCTAAAGAATGTGGAAGAACAACTGGCCCAGATCATTACTGAAGATGGACGGACTGAAGGTTTCTCCATAAATGAGGAGGAATAGTATTGCATCCTGTTTCACTTGATTCTTTTACACAAAAATATAAGACACTTGTAGAGGAACGGCTAAAAGAGGTTGTTGGTGCCCTAGAGACACCGGAGAATCTCGCTAAGGCAATGCTTTATTCATTGCAAGCAGGCGGGAAAAGGATCCGTCCGCTACTCGTTTTCGCTGTAATGGATGCATTCGGGAAAGACCCGCAAGATGGTCTTGATGCTGCCGCGGCAATCGAAATGGTCCATACCTATTCACTTATTCACGATGATCTGCCGAGTATGGATGATGATGATTTGAGAAGAGGAAAGCCGACGAATCATAAAGTATTCGGTGAAGCGACTGCCATCCTTGCAGGTGACGCTTTATTGACATTGAGTTTCAACATGCTGGCAGATATTCCTGAGAATGCCGCACCTGCAACTGTTAAACTTGCCTTGATCAAGGGATTATCAGCTGCCGCTGGTGCTCCTGGTATGGTGGGTGGCCAGGTAGCAGATATGGAAGGGGAAAATAAAGAGCTGACTCTTGAGCAGCTTGAATATATCCATATTAATAAAACAGGAAAATTGCTCGAGTACAGTATCATTGCTGGCGCAGAAATTGCCAGGGCAACTGCGGAGCAAAAGGAAGTAATGTCCAAGTTTGCTTATCATATTGGCCTTGCATTCCAGATACGTGATGATATCCTCGACCTTGAGGGTACTGAAGAAATGATCGGCAAGCCGGTTGGCAGCGATACAGCTAACGAAAAAAGCACTTATCCTGCTTTGCTTGGATTAGCAGGAGCCAAAGAAGCGCTTGATTATCATTTGCGAAGCGCGAAAGATTCACTTTCCAAAAGCGGACTTGAGGTTGGGATTCTTGACCAGATCACCGATTTGATTGGACTGCGTAACCATTAAAGCAGTCGTTGAGAACAGTGCAATAGTGTGCTATAATTGGCTGTTAGCACGGTAGTGTTGGCAGCTTTTTTTATACATAAATTAGAAAAATAGACGGCATATTTTCAGGTAGTGCTTGAAAACCTTTCTTTACTTAATATATGTTATTACTAACAACTTTTTCAGAATATGAATAAACAACGCGGAATAATAAGTCAGAAATGAAAGTGAGTGGTCCGAAATGGATCTTTTATCAATAAAAGACCCTTCCTTCTTAAAAAATCTTTCGAATAAGGAATTGGAAGAGGTAAGCAGGGAGATTCGGCAGTTTTTAATTGAAAAACTATCAGTTACAGGCGGACACATAGGACCTAACCTTGGTGTTGTCGAATTAACGATTGCCCTTCATAAGTGTTTTGACAGCCCGAAGGATAAATTTCTTTGGGATGTTGGCCATCAATCATACGTACATAAAATCCTGACCGGAAGAGCATGTCAATTTGATACGTTAAGGCAGCATAAAGGATTGTGCGGTTTTCCAAAGATGATTGAAAGTGAGCATGATGTCTGGGAAACAGGTCATAGTTCAACTTCACTATCAGCTGCTATGGGGATGGCGATTGCCCGGGACCTGAAGGGGGAAGATACCCACATCGTTCCGATTATCGGTGATGGTGCCCTTACAGGTGGAATGGCTTTAGAGGCCTTGAATCACATCGGGCATGAAAAGAAGAAGCTGATTGTCATTTTGAATGATAACGAAATGTCGATTGCACCTAATGTGGGAGCATTGCATAGTGTGCTTGGCCGCCTTCGGACCGCTGGTAAGTACCATTGGGTAAAAGATGAACTTGAATACTTGTTAAAAAAGGTGCCTGCTATTGGCGGTCAGCTCGCAGCGACTGCCGAAAGGATAAAGGACAGCTTAAAATATCTGTTTGTCTCAGGAATCTTTTTCGAGGAATTAGGATTCACCTATCTTGGACCAGTAGATGGTCATGATTACGACGACCTGTTTGAAAACCTTGCATATGCAAAAAAGCAGGAAGGGCCTGTACTGTTGCATGTGATCACGAAAAAAGGCAAGGGATATAATCCTGCTGAAAACGATAAAATTGGCACTTGGCATGGAACCGGACCTTATAAAATGGAAACCGGTGATTTTGTGAAGCCAGAATTCTCACCTCCAGCCTGGAGTAAGCTGGTTAGTGAGACAGTAAGGAAAATCGCGAGGACGGACGAACGTATCGTTGCTGTAACGCCTGCTATGCCTGTTGGTTCAAAGCTTGAGGGCTTTGCCAGCGAATTCCCTGACAGGATGATTGACGTCGGGATTGCTGAGCAGCATGCGGCTACTTTTGCAGCCGGACTGGCAACGCAAAATATGAAACCATTCCTGGCGATCTATTCAACCTTCTTGCAGCGGGCTTATGATCAGGTGGTCCATGATATTTGCCGCCAGAACTTGAATGTCTTTATTGGCATTGACCGTGCTGGACTTGTTGGCGCTGATGGAGAAACGCACCAGGGCGTATTTGATATCGCCTTTTTAAGGCATTTGCCTAATATGGTATTGATGATGCCGAAAGATGAAAATGAAGGACAACATATGGTATACACGGCCTTAAAATATGATGAAGGCCCGATTGCGATGCGTTATCCACGAGGCAATGGATTGGGTGTACCAATGGATGAAGAGTTGAAAGAAATCCCAATCGGAACCTGGGAAGTGCTTCGTGAAGGTGAAGACGCAGCCATCCTGACATTCGGAACGACGATTCCAATGGCTATGGAGGCAGCGGAGATTCTTGCTAAGCAGGGTATATCAGTAAAAGTAGTCAATACCCGTTTTATCAAGCCTCTGGATGAAGAGATGCTGGCTGGCATCCTGAATGATAACATGCCGATCCTTACGATTGAGGAGGCTGTCCTTCAGGGTGGATTCGGCAGCTTCGTGCTCGAAACATCGCATGACCTGGGTTATCAGCATGTAGAAATCGACAGGATGGGAATCCCAGATCAATTCATTGAGCATGGCAGTGTTGATAAGCTTCTTGAGGAAATTGGAATGACAACAGAAGATGTCGTCTTGCGAATGCAGAAGCTTGCGAGACAGAAACAAAAAAGGGCGTAGCAAATGAAAATCAAAAAAGAACGATTAGATGTACTGCTTGTTGAACGCGGTCTTGCTGAAACGAGGGAAAAGGCCAAACGGACAATCATGGCGGGGCTCGTCTACTCCAATGAAAACCGACTGGACAAGCCTGGTGAAAAGGTTAGCAGTGACATTCCCCTGACTGTAAAGGGAAATGTCCTGCCATATGTGAGCCGTGGAGGACTGAAGCTTGAAAAGGCATTAAAGGTTTTTGACCTAGATGTTCAAGGAAAAACACTGTTGGATATTGGAGCTTCTACTGGTGGTTTTACCGACTGCGCCCTTCAAAATGGTGCTGAGATGTCTTATGCCTTGGATGTCGGCTACAACCAGCTTGCCTGGAAGTTGCGTCAGGATGATCGTGTCGTCGTGATGGAGCGGACAAACTTCCGATATGTGAAACCGGAGGACCTTATTAAAGGGATGCCGAATTTCGCAAGCATAGATGTATCTTTCATATCACTTCGGCTGATATTGCCTGTGTTAAAAACCTTGCTGGTAACAGGCGGCGATGTCGTCGCTCTCGTCAAGCCGCAATTTGAGGCTGGAAGAGAACAAGTCGGCAAAAAAGGTATCGTACGTGACAGGAAGGTCCACGAACAAGTTTTGGACAGAATCATTTCTTTTTCGATAGAAGAGGGCTATGATGTTATGGATCTAAGCTTCTCACCGATCACAGGCGGTGATGGCAATATCGAATTTCTGCTACATCTTCAGTGGAACAACACTGCAGAAGAAAAAGGCAGGCTGTTGCTGAAGACCGAGCCTGAATCAGTCGTAACTGAAGCGCATAATGAACTAAAATCAAAGCAAACTAGCGAAGAAGAATAGGCTGAATTAGCCTGTTCTTTTTTGTGTGATTTTAAAAGAGGCCAAATTTTCAACTTGATATTTCCGTAACCAACTTCTCTTTGCAGGAAGTTCACCACTTCGTCAATTCCAACGATAACTTTTGCCGAAAGTCCACGAATGATTGTACATTCTGTTGAAATCGGCTAACATATGAGTATATGAATGTTTCGGATATATCCAGGGGTGATATTTATGAATAAAGGACAGCGACATATAAAAATCCGTGAATTAATCGCGAGTAAAGATATCGAGACGCAAGATGAACTCGTCGATCGATTGAAAGCTGCCGGTTTTAACGTTACACAGGCGACAGTTTCACGTGATATCAAGGAGCTACATCTTGTAAAGGTTCCTTTGATTGATGGCAGATACAAATACAGTCTTCCTGCAGATCAGCGTTTCAATCCATTGCAAAAATTAAAAAGGTCCTTAATGGATGCTTTTATCCGGATTGACCAGGCAGGCCATCTTTTAGTAATGAAAACACTGCCGGGAAATGCAAATGCGATCGGCGCACTGATTGATAATCTTGATTGGGAAGATATTCTTGGCACGATTTGTGGAGACGATACCATCTTGATTATTTGCCGTACTCCAGAGGATACTGAGCAAGTCACAAATCGTTTTCTTGATATGCTGTAAATGAGGTGACGTTTGCTTGTTAAATGAATTATCGATACGAAACTTCGCAATAATTGAATCATTATCCGTTTCTTTTAATAAAGGCCTTACCGTCCTCACAGGTGAAACAGGGGCTGGGAAATCCATCATCATTGATGCCATCCACCTGCTCGTGGGCGGACGGGGCTCAGCAGAATTCGTCCGACACGGCGAAGATAAAGCTGAAATTGAAGGTTTATTCCATTTGGAAGGCGAAAATCATCCGAGCTATGGAAAAGCAGCTGAGTTTGGCATCGAGATTGAAGATGCCATGATTGTATTAAGAAGAGATATTTCGGCGAGTGGAAAAAGCGTCTGCCGAATTAATGGCAAACTTGTCACAATCGCAACCCTGCGTGAAGTAGGTTCTACCTTGATTGATATTCATGGTCAGCATGAGCACCAGGAATTGATGGATGAGACAAAGCATATCAATCTGCTTGACCAATTTGGTGCAGATGAAATCCTGCCTGCCCTTCATGAATACCAGCAGGTTTTCCGTTCATATGAACAAACACAGAAAAAGCTGAAAAGCTTAAGTGAAAATGAACAGCAAATGGCCCATAGACTTGATTTGATCCAGTTCCAACATGATGAAATCCTCTCAGCGGACCTAAAGATGAACGAGGATGAGGAGCTTCTTGAAGAGAAGCGTAAGCTTGGCAACTTCGAAAAGATTTACGAGAGCATTCAGACCAGTTATTCCGCTTTGCAGGGAGAGCAAAAGGGCCTTGACTGGATTGGGTTAGTAATGGATAATCTTCAGAATGCGGCTAATCTGGATCCAGACTACAAAAATGTTGCTGACACTGTAGCGAACAGTTTCTATGTGCTGGAAGACGCAGCGAGGACGATCAGGAATGAACTTGATTCCCTTGAATATGACCCGCAGCGCTTGATTGAAATCGAAGACAGACTAAATGAAATCAATCAATTGAAGCGTAAATATGGGAAAACGATTGAAGAAATCCTTGAGTATTCCTCAAAAATCGAAGAAGAAATTGAGACACTGCAAAATAAAGAAGTCCATATTGGCCAAATGGAAAAGGAGCTTGCATCCCTTAAGAAGGATTTACGTATCGAGGCCAATAACCTGACTCAAACTCGCAGGAAATGGGCGAAAAAGCTTACAAAATTAATCCATAAAGAACTTAAAGAACTGTATATGGAAAAGACGGTATTCGACCTAAGAATCGACGCGGATTCTGACCATTTTCATAAAAACGGTGGAGATAAGGTTGAATTTTATATCTCGACGAATCCAGGCGAACCACTGAAGCCTTTGTCAAAAATTGCATCAGGAGGAGAACTTTCGCGGATCATGCTCGCGCTGAAAAGTATCTTCTCAAAACATCAGGGTGTCACTTCGATCATTTTCGATGAAGTGGACACAGGAGTCAGCGGCCGGGTTGCACAATCGATTGCCGAAAAAATCTATAGTGTGTCGACTGGATCACAGGTTCTGTGCATTTCGCATTTACCTCAAGTCGCAGCGATGGCTGATACCCACCTGTATATCGCAAAAGTCATAAAGAATGGCAGGACAAAAACATCCGTCACTCCACTTTCTTCCTCTGAGAAGGTAAAGGAAATCGTCAGAATGATATCAGGGGTTGAAGTTACGGACCTCACGAAACAGCATGCTGAAGAATTGCTGAAGCTTGCCCAGAATATGAAGGCAGTTACATGAAAAGCTATCCATAATGGGTAGCTTTTTTATTTTTATACAGGTTATAAATGCGGGGAGTCGAGGCAAAATTAAAGATGTAGCCATTTTCGATGTGTGTGGACAAGAAGCGAGGAGAGTGAATGGATTTGAAAAAGGATTTTCTCAGAAAATTTATTGGTGGAATTCTCCTTGTTTCATTAATTGCTTTAGGATTTGCAAAACCAGTACATGATTATTTATCTATTCCAGGAGATATAACATTATTCGAGGGGCAAAAGCTTGATTTCCAGGCGAATGCAGTCCAAGTTTCAGCTCCCGTAAAAGACTCAAATATCGCAGTGGACCAAAAAGGTGAAACCTTATCTCTAGAGGCGAAAGGACATGGGAAGGATGAAATGGTCCTTGAACTAGCCGGATTTCCGGTTAAAAAAGTCGATGTCAATGTCCTAAAGGATTTCAAGGTCAGACCAGGCGGTCAATCAATAGGAGTAAAGCTGAACACGGTTGGTGTCCTTGTGGTCGGGCATCACCAGGTTCAGGCTGATGAAGGAAGAGTGTCACCAGGTGAAAAAGCAGGCATAAAAAAAGGCGATATCATCACAGAAATCAATGGACAGCAAATTGAAAAAATGGCGGACGTCGGCCCGTTTGTTAAGCAAGCTGGTGAAGATGGCAAGCCATTGAATGTTGTAATAAAAAGGGAAAATGAAAAAATCAAAACTCAACTACAGCCAGAAAAGGATATTAATGAAAACACCTATAAGCTTGGGTTGTATATACGCGATTCAGCTGCAGGAATTGGGACGATGACTTTTTATCATCCTCAGACAAAAAAATATGGAGCACTGGGGCATGTCATTTCCGACATGGATACGAAGAAGCCGATCGTCGTTGGTGATGGGCAAATCGTAAGATCTACAGTTACTTCGATTGAAAAAGGCGGTAAAGGCAATCCGGGGGAAAAGCTGGCTCGCTTTTCATCTGACCGGGAAGTAATCGGGAATATCCGAAGGAACAGTCCTTTTGGAATCTTTGGCGAACTGAACAAAGATATTTCAAATGGCGTATTTGATAAACCCCTGCCAATTGCGCTTTCGCATCAAGTGAAAGAAGGTCCGGCGAAAATCCTGACGGTTGTGAATAATGACGAAGTAAACCTTTTTGATATAGAGATTGTCAGCACCATCCCACAGAAATTTCCAGCAACGAAAGGGATGGTCATTAAGGTAACCGACCCGGAACTGTTGGAAAAAACAGGTGGAATCGTCCAGGGAATGAGCGGCAGTCCGATCATCCAGGGAGATAAGCTAGTGGGAGCAGTCACCCATGTCTTTGTAAATGACCCAACAAGTGGATATGGTGTTCATATAGAATGGATGCTGAACGAAGCAGGTATAGATATTTACGAAAAACCAAGAGAGCAGGCAAGCTAATACAGGAATTCGGCGGCGGCAAATAGCCGCCTTTTCTTTATGTGTATCCTATATAGAAATTTTTGTGTAATCATGAACTTGATTATTCTGTTGTTTACCTAATAGTTGTTTTATACGTCTTGTTGATTGGAGTGGAAGGCGGCAGACTCCTGCGGGAGCGTGGGCCCGGGGAGACCCCACAGGCGCTATAAGCGCCGAGGAGCCTCCCCGGGCCACCCGCGGAAAGCGAAGCGCCTGGAACGAAAAGCAACAGTCTAATTAACACAGCATTTATCAAAAGGAAACAGCCTTAAAACAAGATTATTCGACAAATTACCAGAAGCTTTTTTGTCAACTATCGAAATTAGTCGAAAAACAAAGGAAAATGAAGCATTAATAAGAAAATATTACTTTTTTAAGAAAAAATTAAAAATAAGAGGAATTTCTGTTGCATTGTCGAATTAGTCATTTAGAATAGAATTTAGAGAAGATAATGTTTGTGATCATAATTGGATTGAGGAGGAACCAAGTAGTGAACAAAATAAAAGTATGCGTAGTTGATGACAACAGAGAATTAGTAGGTCTTCTTGAGGAATACATTTCCTCTCAGGATGATATGGAGATTGTTGGAGTTGCCCATAATGGCCAGGAATGTTTAGAAATGCTCGAAGATACAGATCCTGATGTCTTGCTTTTAGATATTATTATGCCTCACCTTGATGGTTTGGCGGTCCTGGAGAGACTTCGTGAAATGAAGAAGGGAATCATTCCAAATGTAATCATGCTGACTGCATTTGGCCAGGAAGATGTAACAAAGAAAGCAGTAGACCTTGGGGCATCATATTTCATTCTCAAGCCTTTCGATATGGAGCAACTGGCAGGCCATATTCGTCAGGTAAGCGGCAAGGCAAAATCAGTAGCGCGAAAACCATCGTCATCAATCAATTATGGCAGATTGAATGCGGAGCAAAAGCCTAAAAACCTTGATGCAAGCATTACGAGCATCATTCATGAAATTGGCGTCCCTGCACATATTAAAGGGTATATGTACTTGCGTGAGGCCATTTCAATGGTTTATAACGATATTGAACTACTTGGCTCGATCACAAAAGTCCTCTATCCAGATATCGCCAAGAAATTCAATACAACGGCAAGCCGTGTAGAACGTGCTATCCGCCATGCGATTGAAGTGGCGTGGAGCAGAGGGAATATCGATTCCATTTCCTCGCTGTTTGGTTATACTGTTTCGATGTCAAAGGCAAAGCCGACAAATTCCGAATTCATCGCGATGGTCGCTGACAAGCTGCGCCTTGAGCATAAAGCTTCTTGAAAGAGTTAGGACAAATTTAGCTATTTATTCTTTTAATATTATATGGAACATCTTACTTTATCACGGTCTTACCGTACTAAAGTAAGATGTTTTTATATGCCTGAAAATTGGTAAACCATCAGTATGCATATTATCATGTATATATAGCGAATCATTTAATTAAAAAAAGCCCTTTAGGCGTTAAAGACTTATGTTTAGTTCCATGCTAAGTTTAGAAATCAACAGCCCCATTTTTCCACCAAACAAAAAAGACTGTAGACAAGCTCGATTTCCATCGAGTTTGTCTACAGTCTGAATCGCCCTTTAGGCGTTAGGATTTATTTTTCATTTTCAAGTTCCGATAATTTTTGAATAAGGATATGTTGGGGCATGTGCATGATTTGTTCAATAGGCACTCCGAGTTTCTCAGAAAGCTTAACAGCGGTCTCAGCGGAAATATGTAATGGTCTCATTGTTATTTACCTCCAAATTGAAAAGATGGGTGTGATGGTTTATGACTCTTATTTTAGCACATCGCGGCTATGCAGCCGAATATCCTGAAAACACATTGCTGGCATTTAAAGAAGCCGAAAAAGCGGGTGCTGAGGGGCTGGAGCTTGATGTCCAGATGACAAGAGACGGTGAGCTGGTTGTGATTCATGATGAAAAGGTTGATCGAACAACCGATGGCTCTGGACTGGTAAAGGACTACAATTTAAAGGATTTAAGAAAATTGGATGCCCGTTTCAAATTCGAGGCTTTACCAAAAAAAGAACCGATCCCTACTTTAGATGAAGTACTGGAATGGCTATCAGCAACCAAAATGGTCTGCAATATTGAATTAAAAAATAGTATCATCCCTTATGAAGGCATGGAAGAAAAGGTCATAAATATGGTTAGGGCTTATGACTTATCAGACAGGATCATCATTTCATCCTTCAATCATTACAGCATTGTCCACAGCTATTTGCTTGCGCCAGAGATTGAAATCGCACCTTTGCTTTCCGAAGGCTTATACATGCCCTGGATTTACGCACAGTCGATAAGAGCTAAAGGCTTTCATCCTCACTGGCGGGCTGCACCGGATCAAATCGTCAGAGCCTCCCTGGAGAGCGGGATTGAAGTGAGACCATATACTGTAAATAAAGATACAGAGCTGGAAAGGTTGTTCAAGGTTGATTGCAGTGCGATCATAACAGATGATCCTGCAAAAGCAAGGAGAATAAGGGATAAAATAAACAGGCCTGAATAAATCAAGGCCTGTTTTGCTTTTTATTGCTATCAGGTATTCGAAAAAATGCCTGGACTTTATTTCTTTTACGATCACGATGCAGGATAAAACCAGCGATGAACCCCAGTCCAGCCAGGAAAAAGAGAAGTCCCGCAAGGAATTGAAGCCACAAATACGGAAATGGCGCCTGCAAGATTCCAAACACCATGTCTCTCATAAGTTTTACCCCTAAAGCAGCAATGACGCCTGGTATCAACATAATGATTAATGCTATGATCCTGATCATTTGGTTTCCCCTCGTTATTTGTCCTCTGTTAAAAAGTATACTTAACCCCGTGTTTTTCCGCAATATAAGTTATTCAAAGGGCATTACTTACAGAAGAGTTAGAAAACAAAGAAATTTGTCAGCGCATACAAAAAGAATTACAATAATAGTGAAAGATTTTGCAGACTAGAAAATTGGACCCATGAAATATTTTTCCAGATATGTGGTGGATATTATGCAGAAAGTAATGGTTGTAGGAGCGGGTAAGGGTGGAACGGCCATCCTGAACATTTTCAAACAGACTGCAGATGTGATAGCTGTGGTTGACCTTAATCCTGACGCCCCCGGAATACTCGCGGCGCAAAATGCTGGCATCCAAACCGGAACAGATTGGCATCAATATATGTCAGATCATCTGGATATCATCATTGAAGTGACCGGTGAGGAAGAAGTCTTCAAGGAATTAAGGGAAGCCCGCGGTAAAAACACTGTACTGATTCCCGGCAGTGTCGCATTTCTATTGGCGACCCTTTTAGAGGAAAAGGAAGAGTTAATAAAAACTCTCAGAAAAATTACATATGAGCATGACTTGATTTTTAACTCTTCTGGAGATGGCATGGTAGTCATCAATACAGAAGGAATCATAACTTTGTTTAACAAAAGTGCTGAAAAAATTATCGGAACAACAAGGGAACAGGCAGAAGGGCAACATGTTTTAGAAATTATACCAACAAGCAAGCTTCCTAGAATTCTTAACACCAGAAAGACAGAGTCCAACCAGGAATTATTGCTTCCAAATGGGTCGAAAATCATCACTACCAGAATCCCAATTATTGATGAAAATGACCAACTGATTGGAGCGTTCTCTGTTTTTAAGGATATTACAGAAGTTGTGAATCTTGCGGAAGAGATAACAAATTTAAAAGAGATTCAAACAATGCTTCAGGCAATCATAAACTCCAGCGATGAAGCGATTTCTGTAGTAGATGAGGATGGCCGGGGGATTTTGATTAATCCTGCTTATACCAGGATAACCGGACTGAAGGAAGAGGAAGTAATCGGGCAGCCAGCCACCGCTGATATATCCGAAGGCGAGAGCATGCACATGAAAGTCCTAAAGACGAGAAGACCAGTTCGTGGAACAGCGATGAGGGTTGGCCCCAATAAAAAAGAAGTTGTTGTCAACGTAGCCCCGATCATAGTAGATGGGAAGCTAAAGGGAAGTGTCGGGGTTATCCATGATATGTCGGAAATCCAGAGCTTAAATCGGGAGCTGACACGCGCAAGGCAGATTATCAGGACCCTTGAAGCGAAATACTCGTTTGAGGATATTATCGGCCAAGCAGAAGAAATGACGATTCCGATTGAACAAGCGAAGCTCGGGGCGAAAACGCCTGCAACTGTCCTCCTTCGCGGGGAATCAGGAACAGGGAAAGAATTATTTGCACATGCGATTCACAATGCCAGCGACCGCAAGTTCAACAAGTTTATACGTGTCAATTGCGCGGCAATTTCTGAATCGCTGCTGGAAAGCGAACTTTTTGGCTACGAAGAAGGAGCGTTTTCAGGTGCCAAACGGGGCGGTAAACGCGGGTTTTTTGAAGAAGCCAATAACGGCAGTATTTTTCTTGATGAAATCGGTGAATTGCCTGCCAATACACAAGCCAAATTACTCCGGGTTTTACAGGAGAGAGAAATTGTCCGGGTGGGTGGAACGAAACCCCTCCCAATCAATGTCAGGGTTATAGCCGCCACAAATATGAACCTTGAAAAAGCGATTGCGAACGGCAGTTTTAGAGAAGACTTATATTATCGTTTGAACAGAATGCCGATTCATATACCGCCTCTCAGAAGAAGGAAAGAAGATATTCCTCTCCTATGTGAAAGGTTGATCCGAAAAATTAATCAAGACTATGGACGTAACGTTGAAGGTGTTTCTGAGGATGCCATTAAAAAGTTGATAGATTATGATTGGCCCGGAAATGTAAGGGAGCTTGAAAATGTCCTTGGTCGCGCAATTATCTTCTTGAGTTATAGTGAAACGATCATCCGTATTGAGCATTTGCCTGAATTGCAGAACAGCCAACTAAAGGATAGTGATGATACGATAGGTCAGTCAATTCCGACTGAACCCCTTGCGCTCCAGTTGGACAAGTACGAAGCGAAGGTAATCAAATCAACTCTTAAGGCTGTAAAAGGGAATAAAACAGCTGCAGCCAAAGTTTTAGGTGTATCAGTCAGAAATTTATATTATAAGCTCGAAAAATATAATATTGAAGCAGATAGCATGCAATAATTTTCACACTCTGCAATTTTTTGCATAATATTTTTGGGCAAAAGTAAAGCGTTTTCAACATTTTAAGTTGGCACAGTTCTTGCATTAATTATTAGCGGTGATGCGAGAAGAACAGAAAGGGTTGAATCATTCATGAAATTAGACTCACTTATCAGCATGGCATCCCAAAATGACAGGAAAACAGTTGCTGTCGCTGCGGCTGAAGATGTTGAGGTATTAGAGGCAGTTGCTCAGGCTGTAAACCTGGAGCTTGCCGATTTTCTTTTATACGGAAACAAGGAAGAAATCGAAAGAATGATTACAGCTAAGCATCCAGAACTTACAGACAGCAAAGGGGTTAAGATCATTTCCGCGCCTAATAATAATACTGCCGCAGAAATGGCCGTGAAAGCAGTCAAATCGAAAGAAGCCAATGTCGTGATGAAAGGGAATATCCCGACTGCTGCGATTTTGAAGGCTGTCCTAAATAAAGAATATGGTCTGAGGACCGGCGCAGTGCTTTCCCACGTGGCTGTATTTGAAGTGCCTGGCTACGATCGATTTACCATCGTTACCGATGCAGCTATGAATATTGCACCAGATCTTGAGCAAAAAGCCCAAATCATCAAGAATGCTGTCAAGGTAGCTCATTCTATAGGGATTGAACTGCCAAAAGTGGCGCCACTCGCAGCGGTTGAAGTGATCAATCCGACCATGCAGGCCACGGTAGATGCAGCTTCATTAACGATGATGAACAAAAGAGGACAAATTCCCGGATGTATCGTGGATGGCCCGCTAGCCCTCGATAATGCGGTTTCACAGCTTGCCGCAGAGCATAAGGGGATAAAAAGTGAGGTCGCCGGCAGGGCTGATATCCTGTTAGTCCCAGCGATCGAGGTAGGAAATGTCCTTTATAAATCATTAATTTACTTTGCCAACGCAAAGGTTGGGGCAGTCATTGCCGGGGCAAAAGCACCAATCGTGTTAACATCCAGGGCGGACACTGCTGAGAGCAAGTTATACTCACTTGCATTGGCGTTATGCTCTGCTTCTAAATAATTTACATAATCCAGGGGAGGAATTAGAAATGGAAATTTTCAAGTATCTAGAACAGTACGATTATGAGCAGGTTGTATTTTGCCAGGATAAACAGTCAGGATTGAAAGCAATCATTGCAATTCATGATACAACTCTTGGACCAGCTTTGGGCGGAACTCGTATGTGGACTTATGCATCTGAAGAAGCGGCAATCGAGGATGCACTTCGCCTTGCTAAAGGTATGACATACAAGAATGCTGCTGCTGGCCTGAATCTTGGCGGCGGAAAGACAGTTATTATCGGTGATCCGCGCAAGGATAAGAATGAAGAAATGTTCCGTGCTTTCGGCCGCTATATCCAGGGCTTGAATGGAAGATATATCACTGCAGAAGATGTGGGTACTACTGTGGCAGATATGGACTTAATTCATGAGGAAACTGATTATGTAACTGGTATCTCACCAGCATTCGGTTCATCTGGAAATCCTTCCCCGGTAACGGCTTACGGCGTACTCAGAGGAATGAAGGCAGCTGCTAAGGAAGCTTTTGGCACTGATTCTCTAGAAGGAAAAACAATCGCAGTTCAAGGTGTGGGCAATGTGGCATATAATCTTTGCCGTCACCTCCATGAAGAAGGCGCACAGCTGATCGTTACTGATATTAACAAGGAAGCAGTACAAAGAGCTGTTGAGGAATTCGGTGCTAAAGCGGTTGAGCCGGATGAAATCTACAGCGTAGACTGTGACATTTACGCACCATGTGCATTAGGTGCTGTAATCAACGACGAAACAATTCCTCAGATCAAAGCGAAGGTTATTGCCGGAGCAGCGAACAACCAGCTTAAGGATACAAAACATGGAGATAACATACATGAAATGGGTATTGTGTACGCACCTGACTATGTCATCAATGCTGGCGGTGTAATCAATGTTGCTGATGAGCTTTACGGCTATAACGCTGAAAGAGCAATGAAAAAGGTTGAAACTATTTACAACAATATCGAAAAAGTAATTGAAATTGCTAAAAGGGATGGAATTCCTACTTATAAAGCGGCTGACCGTATGGCAGAAGAGCGGATTGAAAGAATGCGCAATTCCCGCAGCCAGTTCCTGCAAAACGGCCATCATATCCTTAGCCGCCGTTAATTTAGGCTCATATCGAGATAATTGTTGGTGTTAAACATGGTAACAAATGTTTATCAAGGGTAGGGCAAAGCCTCGAAGTCAATAATAATGGGGTTGAGTTATACAAATTGCAACAATGAATTCGAAAACAGCCTTTAAAAAGGTTCCGCAGAGAGCGCTGAATATTTGTTTCGGCGCCTCTGCTGTTTCCTAAATGCTACTGACGTATTGCGGATTTTTGCATTCCGCGAGCAAATTGGAGGTTTAACTGTGCAACAAACAGAACATCGGATTCTAGTTATCAATCCAGGATCTACATCAACGAAAATTGGAGTATTTGACAATGAGGTTTCCGTTTTTGAAAAAACGATCCGTCATGATTCAGCTGTCATCAACTCCTATGAAACCATCATCGACCAATACGAATTCAGGAAGAATACGATACTTGAAACGCTTGATACTGAAGGGATCAACATTTCAAAATTGAGTGCTGTTTGTGGGCGCGGCGGGCTGTTACGGCCAATCGAAGGCGGAACATATGCAGTGAATAATAAGATGCTTGATGACCTGCGAGCAGGTTATTCAGGCCAGCATGCTTCAAATCTGGGAGGTATTCTAGCATATGAAATTGCATCAGGTTTGAATATCCCTTCCTTTATCGTCGACCCGGTCGTGGTCGATGAACTTGATCCGGTTGCGCGTGTATCGGGATTCTCGCTCATTGAACGAAAAAGCATTTTTCATGCATTGAACCAAAAGGCAGTCGCCCGCAGGGTTTCGAAAGAGTTGGGTAAAAAATATGAAGAGCTGAACTTGATTATTACCCATCTTGGAGGGGGTATCACTGTTGGTGCCCATAAAATGGGAAGAGTTGTTGATGTGAATAACGGTCTGCATGGCGATGGCCCATTCAGTCCAGAACGTGCAGGTACAGTACCAGCGGGTGACCTAGTTCAGCTATGTTTTTCCGGTGATTATTTCCGCGAAGAAATAATGAAAAAACTAGTCGGCCAGGGCGGCCTTGTAGGATACCTTGGCACGAATGATGCAGTTAAGGTCGAAAAAATGATCAAGCAAGGAAATGCTAAGGCAAAGCTTATATACGAAGCGATGGCTTACCAGGTAGCAAAGGAAATCGGTTCAGCTAGTGCGGTCCTTGCTGGGAATGTGGACGCGATTGTACTGACTGGCGGGCTTGCTTACGGCAAAGAGTTCGTCCAGGAAATCTCTGAACGAATTAATTGGATCGCGGACGTTATTGTCCATCCGGGGGAAAACGAACTGCAGGCCCTTGCTGAAGGCGCCCTCCGCATCCTGCGCGATGAAGAAAAAGTAAAAGAATATCCGGGCAGATAAGAATGGCTGGGTTATAACACCAGCCAAAGCTTGGAGTGGAAATCATCAATCAAATAAAAATATTAAACCATATATAGAGGAGGGATCCAGATGGCTCAAGAATATGATTTGGTCATTCTTGGAGGCGGTACAGGCGGATACGTAGCAGCAATCAGAGCTTCTCAGCTTGGCTTGAAAACTGCCATCGTTGAAAAAGGAAAGCTTGGCGGAACATGCCTGCATAAAGGCTGTATCCCAAGCAAGGCTTTGCTTCGGAGTGCTGAGGTTTATGCTACCGCAAAGAAAAGCGAAGACTTTGGTGTGACGACAGGTGAAGTCGGCGTCAATTTCGTAAAGGTACAGGAAAGAAAAGAGAAAATCGTCGAGCAGCTGCACCGTGGTGTACAGCACCTGATGAAACAAGGGAAAATCGATGTTTATGAAGGTTTGGGAAGAATCCTGGGTCCATCCATCTTCTCACCTATGCCAGGAACCATTTCTGTTGAAATGAACAATGGCGAAGAAAATGAAATGCTGATCCCTAAGAATGTCATCGTTGCAACAGGTTCAAGACCAAGAACATTGCCTGGTCTTGAAGCAGATGGCCAATATGTGATGACGTCAGATGAAGCGCTTGTGATGGCGGATCTTCCTAAGTCAATCATTATCGTCGGCGGTGGTGTAATTGGCATCGAATGGGCTTCCATGCTTGCTGACTTTGGAACTGCTGTCACTGTAATTGAGTATGCAGACCGTATTGTTCCAACCGAGGACAAGGAAGTTTCAAGAGAAATGCAGCGCGCAATGAAGAAAAAAGGCGTGAAGATTGTAACGAACGCAAAAGTCTTATCAGAGACCCTGCAAAAAGGTGATGGTGTCACGATCAGCGCAGAGGTTAAAGGCGAAACGAAAGAATTCACTGCTGAAAAATTGCTTGTCTCTGTTGGGCGCCAGGCAAATGTAGAAGGAATTGGCCTTGAGAATACAGAAATTCAGCTGGAAAGAGGTTTCATCCAGACAAACGAATTTTTCCAGACAAAAGAATCTCATATCTATGCAATTGGCGATGTGATTGGCGGCTTGCAGCTTGCGCACGTGGCATCACATGAGGGGATAGTAGCTGTTGAGCACATTGACAATCAAAATCCACATCCAATCGACTATACGCTCGTCTCAAAATGTATTTACAGCTCTCCAGAGGCGGCCAGCGTTGGACTGACTGAAGATGAAGCAAAAGAAAAAGGTCACGATGTGAAGATAGGCAAATTCTCCTTCAAGGCAATCGGAAAAGCGCTTGTATATGGTGAATCCGATGGTTTTGTGAAAATCGTAGCTGACAAGGAAACCAATGATATTCTTGGTGTCCATATGATTGGCCCGCATGTCACGGATATGATTTCAGAAGCGGGACTTGCAAAGGTTTTAGACGCTACACCATGGGAAATTGCCCATACCATCCATCCTCACCCGACATTGTCCGAGGCAATTGGTGAAGCTGCCCTGGCAGTGGATGGCAAAGCAATCCATTCTTAATTTCTATTTTATAAACAAGAGCTCTTTTCCCTAGAAAAGAGCCTTGTACGAACAATTGGGAGGTATAAAGATGGCAGAAAATCGTCACGCTGCACTTGGCTTAAGTGATGAAAAGGTTTTGGAAATGTATGAAACAATGCTGTTGGCCCGCCGGCTGGATGAGCGGATGTGGCTATTGAACCGTGCCGGGAAAATTCCGTTTGTCATTTCCTGTCAAGGACAGGAAGCGGCACAGGTAGGAGCTGCTTTTGCTCTAGATCGTGAAAAGGATTATGTGCTTCCATACTACCGTGACATGGGAGTGGTCTTAACTTTTGGCATGACTGCAAAAGACCTGATGCTTTCCGGTTTTGCCAAAGCGGAAGACCCGAACTCTGGTGGCCGCCAGATGCCTGGACACTTCGGTCAAAAGAAGAATAGGATTGTTACAGGTTCTTCACCAGTAACAACACAGGTACCTCATGCTGTTGGAATCGCTCTTGCAGGTAAAATGGAGAAGAAGGACTTGGTAACATTCGTTACGTTTGGGGAAGGTTCATCCAACCAGGGTGATTTTCATGAGGGTGCAAACTTTGCGGGAGTCCATAAGCTTCCTGTCATTTTCATGGTTGAGAACAATAAATATGCGATTTCCATTCCTTACGAGAGGCAAGTTGCAGCCGAGAAGGTTTCCGACCGTGCAATCGGGTATGGCATGCCAGGTGTCACTGTTGATGGAAATGATCCATTAGAAGTTTATAAAGTTGTCAAGGAAGCGGCTGAGCGAGGACGACGTGGTGAAGGGCCGACTCTTGTCGAGGCTGTATCCTATCGCCTGACCCCACACTCATCAGATGATGACGACAGAAGCTACCGTGCGCCAGATGAAGTTGCACAGGCAAAAACGAAGGACCCTATCATTACCTTCGGCGCTTATTTGAAGGAAAATGGCATCATGAATGATGAAAGTGAAAAGGAAATCAACGATCGAATCATGAAGCTGGTTAATGAAGCAACTGATTATGCTGAAAATGCACCGTATGCGGAGCCTGAACATGCTCTGAAATACGTATATGCTGAAGAGTAAGGGGGAACGAAAATGGCGGTAATTTCTTATATAGATGCAGTGACATTGGCAATCAAAGAAGAGATGGAAAGAGATCCGAGAGTTTTTGTCCTCGGTGAAGATGTTGGAAAAAAAGGCGGAGTATTTAAAGCGACACAAGGTTTGTTTGAGAAGTTTGGAGAAGATCGCGTTATTGATGCTCCGCTTGCAGAATCAGCGATCGCAGGGGTTGGAATTGGTGCTGCAATGTACGGCATGCGTCCAATCGCCGAAATGCAATTCGCAGATTTCATAATGCCGGCTGTAAACCAGATCATTTCTGAGGCAGCAAGAATCCGTTACCGTTCAAACAATGACTGGAGCTGTCCGATGGTCATCCGCGCTCCTTATGGCGGTGGTGTACACGGTGCCCTTTATCATTCTCAGTCTGTTGAGGCTGTGTTTGCGAATCAGCCTGGCTTGAAAATTGTCATGCCTTCCACACCTTATGATGTAAAAGGATTATTGAAAGCAGCAATCAGAGATGAAGATCCAGTATTATTCTTTGAGCACAAGCGTGCTTACCGACTGATCAAGGGAGAAGTTCCTGAGGATGATTATGTTCTTCCGATTGGCAAAGCAGATGTAAAGCGAGAGGGAGAGGATATCACGGTTATTACTTATGGCCTTGCGGTCCACTTTGCGCTACAGGCTGCTGAAAGACTTGCGAAGGATGGTATTTCTGCTCACATCCTTGATCTTCGTACTGTATATCCATTGGATAAAGAAGCAATTATCGAGGCTGCATCGAAGACCGGAAAAGTCCTTCTAGTAACAGAAGACAATAAAGAAGGCAGCATCATGAGTGAGGTTTCTGCAATCATCGCAGAACATTGCCTGTTTGAATTGGACGCACCAATCAAGAGACTGGCAGGACCGGATGTACCAGCAATGCCTTATGCTCCAACAATGGAGAAATATTTCATGATCAATCCTGATAAAGTTGAAAAAGCGATGCGGGAGCTTGCTGAATTTTAACATATTCATGTTGGAAATAGAATGATTGGAGAAGGAGGGTCAATCTGTGGCAATTGAACAAATCAAAATGCCTCAATTAGGTGAGAGTGTAACTGAGGGGACAATCAGCAAGTGGCTGGTTTCCGTTGGGGACAAAGTAAATAAGTATGATCCACTCGCAGAAGTCATGACCGACAAAGTAAATGCTGAAGTACCATCTTCATTTTCGGGTACAATCAAAGAATTGATTGCAGGTGAAGGGGATACATTGGCAGTTGGGGAAATTATCTGCACAATTGAAATCGAAGGCGGAGCTTCTGAAGAAGCACCAGCAGCTGATGCAGCTTCTTCAGATTCTGCATCTACATCAAATGCAAGTGCAACTCCAGCACAAGCAACTTCAGCGGATGAAGGCAGCAAGGCTAGATATTCACCTGCAGTATTGAAGCTGGCTCAGGAAAATAATATCGACTTAACCCTGGTCAAGGGAAGTGGAGCTGGCGGAAGGATTACACGTAAGGATCTTAAGCAAATGATTGAATCCGGTAATATTCCTCAAGCTTCTTCACAGACCGAAGCACCTAAAGAATCAGCGCAGGTTCAATCTGCACCTGCACAGCCTGCAGCACAAACAAAGCCAGCTGCACAGGCACAGCCAGCTGCGCCTGCTCCGTCTGTCCCAGTTGCTGCTGGTGACATTGAAATCCCAGTGACTGGCGTTCGCAAAGCGATTGCCGCGAACATGCTGCGCAGCAAGCATGAGGCTCCGCACGCATGGACGATGGTAGAGGTGGATGTTACGAGTCTTGTAGAGTACAGGAATGGATTAAAGGATGATTTCAAGAAAAAAGAAGGTTTCAATCTTACTTTCTTTGCTTTCTTCGTGAAGGCAGTTGCCCAGGCATTGAAGGAATTCCCGCAAATCAATTCCATGTGGGCTGGCGATAAGATCATCCAGAAAAAAGATATCAATATTTCCATAGCAGTCGCGACTGATGATGCACTTTTCGTACCTGTCATCAAGAATGCAGATGAAAAAACAATCAAAGGCATTGGCCGTGAAATCAATGAACTTGCTCAAAAGGTGCGCACAGGCAAGCTTCGCTCCGAGGAGATGCAGGGCGGAACCTTCACTGTCAACAACACAGGTTCTTTCGGTTCCGTTCAATCAATGGGAATCATCAATTACCCACAGGCAGCGATTCTCCAGGTAGAATCGATCGTTAAGCGCCCTGTAGTGATGAACAACGGCATGATCGCTGTTCGTGATATGGTGAACCTCTGTCTTTCTCTTGATCACCGTGTACTGGATGGCCTAGTTTGTGGCCGTTTCCTTGCAAGGGTTAAAGAAATCCTTGAGAATACGTCAAAAGAGACAACATCTATTTATTAATAACTGTAAAACGTCCAGAAAATCTCTGGGCGTTTTCGTTTTTATTCTGCCATCTTATGAAAACGTCCTTCGTTGCTAGAAAAGGAATCGTATACTAAAATATAGAAGAGTATAAAAATTAGAATTTTACTACAATTTTTGGTGAGGGGGGAAAGCTGTCTGAACTATGGACAGTAAGGTTTATGACGATTGAAAATATGAAAGCTACCTCGTTCAAAGATGCAACTTTTGAAGATTGGCAGGAAAAAGCTGCTGCTTCATTAAAAGGCAAGCCAATTGATTCTCTTTATACGAATACATATGAGGATATAACGCTTAAACCGCTTTATACAAAAGGGGATCTTCCAGATGGACTGGCCGGAGAACTGCCTGGTCAGCCAGATTATAGAAGAGGCATCCATTCTCTTGGATACCAGTCGGAGTCCTGGCATATAGCAAACCGCGTCTTTTACTCCAATGTAGAAGAGCTGAAAGGGAAACTCGATAACGCACTGTCAAAGGGACAAATAGCCATTTCCTTTGATGTAAAGCCGGAGTTATTTTCGGATAATCGTGCATTGGTGTCTTTCATCTCTTCCTATAAAAATAAGTATCCATTAAGCTTGGACGCTGGATTGCTCCAGACACCATTGCTCGCAGCTTTGGCAATCGCCAGAAAGGAAGCGGGCGGCGCTGAAGAACTATCAGGTTTTGCTGCAGCAGATCCTGTTGCGGAAGCAAGTTTGATTGGTGGACTCCCAACGGAGGAAAATGAATTTTTTACAGAATGGTCAAAGGTACTTGAAGAGGCAGCACAGCAATTACCAGAAGTAAAGACAGTACTGGTAAATACCGTCCCATACCATAACAGCGGCGCTAATGCAGTGCAGGAATTGGCTATTGCTGTTTCTACCGGAGTTTATCTTCTACAAAAGTTGCTTGACAACGGATGGGAATTAAAGAAAGCGTTATCAAAGATCGTATTCCATTTTGCGATTGGATCAAACTTCTTCATGGAAACGGCCAAGCTTAGAGCTGCCAGGCTTTTGTGGAGTAGAACTGCAGAAGCTTTCGGCGCAGAAAAGGAAGACCGGAAAATGGTCCTATCCGCTGAAACCTCAAAGTTCACAAAAACGATTTTTGATCCATATGTGAATATGCTCAGAGCCGGAAACGAGGCATTTGCTGCCGTTTTAGGTGGAATTCAGTACCTTCATACGGGAAGCTTTGACGAGCCAGCAGGATCTGCGAATCTTTTTTCCGAAAGGGTTGCCCGAAATACGCAACTGGTGCTTAAATCTGAAGCGCATCTTGAAAAAGTAGCCGACCCTGCAGGAGGTTCCTGGTATGTCGAGTCATTGACAAAGGAACTGGCAGAGAAAGCCTGGGAGCTATTCCTCGAGGTGGATCGCAAGGGCGGGATTTATGAAGTGCTTAAATCAGGCTGGCTTCAGGAGCAGATTGCGCAGACTGCTGAAAATCGCGAACAAGAGATTGCTACACGTAAAAAGAGCATGATAGGAACAAACGTTTATGCAAACCTATCAGATGATAGCAGTGAACCTGTTATCCAAGAGATACAAAGAGATTATATGATCGACTCCCTTGATGCCGTCATAGGTATAATTGCGTCTGAGAGCTCTCTCAAAGATAATTTTAAAGAGGTGAAACCGAGCTTTACACCGTTAAAATTAAAAAGATTAGCTGAGCCTTATGAAGAAATGAGGTTCAAAGCTATGAAACTTGCGAAAAAGGGTGTGGACCCTATTGTCGGCCTAATTTGCCTGGGAGAGCTGAAGAAGCATAAGGCAAGAGCAGATTTCATATCCGGCTTGTTGTCAGCGGGTGGGATTCATGCTGAAAGAAGCGGCGAGTTGGACACCATTTCAGCAACGATTCAGTTTATTAACTCGTCGAAAGCACGTCAGTTTGTTATTTGCGGCGATCAGTCTGCCTACAATTCTTTTGGGCCAGAGCTGGCGCAGGAGATTACAAGGGAGCACAATTTCAAGCTTTACCTGGCAGGTATCCCTGACGAGAAACAAAGCGAATGGAAAACTTCCGGAATTATTGAGTTCCTGCATGTAAGAAGCAATGCAATACAGACTCTATCAGCTATGCTTCAGGAAATGGAGGTTGGCACAAATGCAAAAGCCTGACTTTACAAAAGTACGTCTGTTTGCTGAGGAAAAGGAAGTCAGCAAGGATAAAGTGGATCACCATATTCAGCAAAACATCGATGATCTGTTATTTGAAACGAATGAGCAAATCAAAGTTAAACCATTCTACACAAAAGAAGATGTTACTTCAACAGAACATATGGAAGGCATGCCCGGCCTCCCGCCTTTTACAAGGGGACCGTATCCAGCGATGTATGTGAACAGGCCATGGACGGTAAGACAATATGCAGGGTTTTCTACTGCGGAAGAAAGCAACGCATTCTACAGGCGAAACCTTGCAATGGGGCAAAAAGGTTTGTCTGTTGCCTTTGACCTGGCAACACACCGGGGCTATGATTCTGACCATCCTCGCGTCGAGGGAGACGTCGGGAAAGCAGGAGTTGCAATTGATTCTATTTTAGATATGAAAATTTTATTCGACGGGATCCCGCTCGACCAAATGTCTGTATCCATGACAATGAATGGTGCTGTCCTGCCGATCATGGCTTTTTTCATCGTGACGGCTGAGGAACAGGGCGTGACACAGGATCAATTATCCGGGACGATTCAAAATGACATCCTGAAGGAGTATATGGTCAGAAACACGTACATTTACCCGCCGGAAATGTCGATGAAAATCATTGCCGATATTTTTGAGTACACTTCCAAATATATGCCAAAATTCAATTCAATCAGTATTTCAGGCTATCATATGCAGGAAGCTGGTGCTCCCGCGGATATCGAATTGGCGTATACGCTCGCGGATGGTCTTGAATATGTGAGAACCGGCCTAAAGGCTGGCATCGATATTGATTCATTCGCACCACGCTTAAGCTTCTTCTGGGCGATCGGCATGAACTATTTCATGGAAGTAGCCAAAATGAGGGCTGCCCGCTTTATCTGGGCAAAAATGATTAAAACATTCAATCCGAAAAATGAAAAGTCGATGGCCTTGAGGACTCATTCGCAAACCTCAGGTTGGAGTCTTACTGAGCAGGATCCATACAATAATGTCATCCGCACATTAATTGAAGCACATGCAGCAGCCATGGGACATACCCAATCATTGCACACGAATGCACTTGATGAAGCGATTGCGCTGCCAACTGATTTTTCAGCGCGCATCGCCCGTAATACACAACTATTTCTTCAGGAAGAAACCGGGATTACAAAGGTAATCGATCCATGGGCAGGGAGTTACTATGTTGAAAGCCTGACCAATTCACTCATCGAGCGTGCCTGGGAGCATATCGAAGAAATTGAAGGTCTTGGCGGGATGGCGAAAGCAATTGAAACCGGTCTTCCAAAAATGCGCATCGAAGAAGCTGCGGCAAGGAGACAGGCTCAGATTGACTCTGGAAAAGAAACGATCATCGGCGTGAATAAATATAAGCTGGATCAGGAGGATCCTCTGGAAATCCTCGATATTGATAATACAGCCGTTCGTGCGAAACAGCTTGAAAGGTTAAAGCAGCTGAAAGAAAAGCGTGATGATGAAAAAGTTGAAGCAGCTTTAAATGATTTAGCCAGGGTGGCAGAAACAGGCGAAGGCAACCTTCTTGAATATGCAGTTAGGGCAGCTCGCGCAAGGGCGACACTTGGGGAAATTTCAGATGCAATCGAGAAAGCTGCTGGAAGGCACAAAGCGGTCATTCGGTCAGTCAGCGGAGTATACAGCACAGCATTCACAAATGGTGAGGAAATTGCCGAAGTCCAACATATGACACAGGAGTTTCTTGAAAATGAAGGACGCAGGCCGCGCATCATGATTGCGAAAATGGGACAGGATGGACATGACCGCGGAGCAAAGGTCATTTCAACCGCTTTCGCTGATTTAGGATTTGATGTGGATATTGGTCCACTTTTCCAAACGCCTGAAGAAACAGCGATTCAGGCAGTTGAAAATGATGTCCATGCCATCGGGATCAGCTCTTTGGCAGCAGGCCATAAAACATTGCTGCCACAGCTAGTGAAAGAGCTGAAAAAATTAGGTCGTGAAGATATTGTCGTGATTGTCGGTGGTGTCATCCCGGCTCAGGATTATCAATTCTTGTATGATAATGGAGCAAGTGCGATTTTTGGTCCTGGAACGGTCATTCCTGTTGCGGCACAGAAGGTTTTACGGACTATTTATGAGCGTCTGGGCTATGAGGAAGTGTCTAGCTAATGGCTGATGAGAAAAAGCCGGAATGGTTCGATCCCGAAAAGGCTGATTCGTTTTCAAGTGTAGTGAAGCCTGGAGTGTCGAGCGGAAATGCCGAAAATCCGGCTGCAAAAGCCGGGCGTTTCGTTAAAAAAAAGAATTTACGCAAACTGGATCCAGCTTCGCTTGCTAAAGACATCAAAGCAGGGGACAGGACAGCGCTGGCAAAAGGAATCACATTGATTGAAAGCAATGCGGAGCATGACTTTCAATCGGCCCAATCCCTTTTACAGCGGCTTTTGACTGACTCTGGGCACTCCATCAGAATTGGCATCACTGGTGTGCCGGGAGCTGGCAAGAGTACTTTTATCGAGAGCTTTGGCAGCTATTTATGTGACCTGGGTCATAAGGTTGCTGTCCTTGCGGTGGACCCTACCTCAAGCTTGACTGGAGGCAGTATTCTTGGCGATAAGACGAGGATGGAAAGATTAGCGCGAAATCCGAGGGCATTCATCCGTCCATCACCTTCTGGAGGAAAACTAGGCGGTGTCCACCGTAAAACACGCGAAACGATGCTATTATGTGAAGCAGCTGGGTTCGATATCATCCTGGTTGAAACGGTTGGAGTTGGGCAGAGTGAGGTCATCGTCAGGGATATGGTCGATTTCTTCATGCTCCTCGTCCTGACAGGTGCTGGCGATGAACTTCAGGGGATGAAGAAAGGAATCATGGAGCTTGCAGATGCAGTCATTGTGAATAAGGCAGATGGTCCAAATGAGCAAACTGCCAAAAAGACTAAAGAAGAGTACAATCGGATCCTCCATTTTCTGCAGCCTGCGACAAAAGGCTGGCAGACAGCTGCCATGACAAGTTCAGCATTACAGAACAAAGGAATTGATGAAATCTGGAATACTATTTCTGACTTTGAAAGTTTTACGAAACAAAGTGGAATCTTTTCTGAGAGAAGGAGATTTCAGACAAAAGAGTGGCTGAATGATATGATCATCGATCAGCTTCAGGCAAATTTCTTTCATCACCCAGCAATAAAGAACCTGCTTCCTAAGGTGGAAAATGAAGTCATTTCGGGAAACAGACCAGTAGCTTCAGGTGTCGAGGAGTTATTTAGAGCTTTTTTTGGAGATAAAAATTAAGCTGTCCGGCAATGGACAGCTTTTCTTCATCTCTATTCTAATGGTCCTTTTGGAATCTTCCAGATGTGTTCCCGAACTGGAAAACTCTACAAAAAAAAGCGGACAACGGAATGTTCCGTTGTCCTTCATCTAGGGAGTTTAGGGGTATGGATCTAGCTGTATTGTTACCTTTCCCGGAATTCATAAGAGTTAAACATACTTTGAAAAAATTATTTTAATTGGTATCATATATTTATGTACTAGTTACTATACAGCAGAGGAGAGATGTATCAATGAGTATGGATTTCAATTTTTTCATGAATGATGTAGTCCGCCAGGCACGCCAGGAAATTGGGGCAGCTGGATATACAGAATTAACAACGAGCGAGGAAGTAGAACAGGCATTGGCTAAAGAGGGCACAACACTTGTGATGGTTAACTCAGTCTGCGGTTGCGCTGGAGGTATTGCCCGTCCTGCAGCAGCACATGCAGTTCACTATGATAAGCGTCCAGATCATCTAGTGACTGTTTTCGCCGGCCAGGATAAAGAAGCAACAGAAAAAGCACGAAGCTATTTTACGGGCTACCCGCCATCATCTCCATCATTCGCATTGTTGAAGGACGGAAAACTTTGCACAATGGTAGAACGCCATGAAATTGAAGGCCACGACCCAATGCAAGTAGTGAATAAACTGCAAAATGCATTCGAAGAATATTGCGAAGAAATGTAAGTTTTTAAAGAACTCCGGTTTTGCCGGGGTTCTTTTTTATGGATAATAATTTATATTTAAAAATATTATTGCATATTTATAAATGTGTGTTAAAATACAACTTAGTTAATAAATATTAGTTAATATACAGAAAATCAGTAGGTTTATAGCTAATATATTAATAAGCTTGTATAAAATTACAGAATAGACATTATAGGGGGAAAATAAACAAATGAAAAAAGCAATTTCAGTTCTTATGATGAGCATTTTACTAATGGGAGTTCTCGCTGCATGCGGGACAAGCAGTGAAAAAACTTCTGGAGACGGAGGAGAGGAAAAGAAAGTCCTTAAAATGGGTACTTCAGCTGACTATCCGCCATTTGAATACGTAGAAACAGCTACAAGTGATGAAATTATTGGTTTTGACGTAGATTTAGCAAATCTGATCGCAAATGAATTAGGCTATGAAGTTGAAATTACGGATATGGATTTCAACGGCCTTATTGGTGC
Organism: Bacillus sp. ISL-37; assembly: GCF_018613315.1. Classification (GTDB taxonomy): domain Bacteria; phylum Bacillota; class Bacilli; order Bacillales; family Cytobacillaceae; genus Mesobacillus. Next base: position 31,380 of record NZ_JAGGQL010000019.1, read on the forward strand.
ACTTCAGGCTGACCGAGTTGATTTTGTCATGGCAGGCATGACTCCAACTCCTGAGCGTAAAGAAAACGTAGACTTCACTGATGTTTACTATACTGCGAAACATATGATTGTTTCTGCAAAAGACAGCAACATCCAATCGATCGAAGATCTAAATGGAAAGACTGTTGGTGTACAGCTTTCTTCTATCCAGGAAGAAGAAGCTGAGAAGATCGCTGAAACAGTTGAAATCAAGATTGAGAAACGTACAAGAATCCCTGAATTGGTCCAGGAAATCAAAGCCGGACGTATTGACGCAGCCATTATCGAAGATACAGTAGCAGAGGGCTATTTCAAGAATAATGCTGAGCTTGCTGGCTTTACGATTGAAGAAGGAAACGAAGAAGAAGCTGGCTCAGCGATCGCTTTCCCTAAAGGCAGCAAGCTGACTGAAGAATTTAACAAGGTTCTCAAAGAGAAAATGGAAAATGGCGAAGTAGATAAGTTGATCGTAAAATGGTTTGGCGGAGAAAAGTAAGATGTAAATAAGGCGTTCAGAATGCTAATTCTTCTGGGCGCCTTTCTCCTTCATGAAATAGATAGAGAGGGTTGTTAAGACTATGAATCTTGATTTCACCGCCATACTTCCTTCATTGCCATATATTCTGAAGGGAATCGGCGTCACTTTAAAAATAGTTATTGTAGCAGGACTGCTAGGCTTTGCATTTGGTATCGTCCTGGCGATTTTTAAAATCAGTAAATCCAAGGCACTTAATTGGTTTGCTGATGGCTATACATCGATTTTTCGCGGAACCCCGTTAATTCTTCAATTAATGATCATCTATTATGGATTGCCGCAGCTCATTGGATTCGATATAGACTCATATACTGCTGCTGTAGCAGCTTTCTCTTTAAACTCGGCAGCCTATATTTCAGAAATCATCAGGGCAGGAATTTTAGCTGTCGACAAAGGGCAAAAAGAAGCGGCAATGGCTCTTGGTGTTCCCGGCAATCGTATGATGCGGGACATCATCTTGCCTCAGGCGATGAAAAACATACTGCCGGCTTTGATGAATGAATTTATCACTCTAACCAAGGAATCAGCAATCGTTACTGTCATTGCGGTGGATGATATTATGCGCAGATCCTATATTGTCGGCGGAGATCAATACAGGTTTTTTGAACCGCTGATTTTTGCCGGGCTTATTTATTACGTATTGGTCATCTCGTTGACAATGATTGGCAAGGTAGTGGAAAGGAGGATGAGACAAAGTGATTAATGTACACGGCCTACACAAATCTTTTGGCAAGCTTGAAGTGCTAAAAGGCATTTCTACTACTATAGAATCCGGTGAGGTAGTAGCCATCATAGGTCCATCCGGTTCGGGGAAATCAACCTTCCTCCGCTGCCTGAATTTGTTGGAGCAGCCGACAAGCGGGCAAATTTTGATTGACGGCAGTGAGGTTACTGATAAGAAAACCAACATCATGAAAGTTCGCGAAAATGTCGGTATGGTGTTCCAGCACTTTCATCTCTTTCCGCACATGACCGTATTGCAAAACATCACGTATGCACCGATCAAGGTTAAAGGTTTGACGAAGACAGAAGCTGAAAAGCATGGATTGGAGCTTCTTAAAAAGGTTGGTCTTTCCGAAAAGGCAAATGAATATCCAAACAGGCTGTCAGGTGGTCAAAAACAGCGCGTAGCAATTGCAAGAGCGCTTGCGATGGACCCGGAAGTGATGCTATTTGATGAGCCAACCTCCGCCCTTGATCCCGAAATGGTCAAAGAAGTTCTCGAAGTCATGAAATCGCTGGCACACACCGGCATGACAATGGCAATCGTCACCCACGAAATGGGTTTTGCCCGTGAAGTAGCGGATCGCGTCTTGTTCCTTGACGGTGGAGTACTTGTTGAAGATGCGCCTCCAGGAGAATTCTTCAGCAGCCCAAAGAGCAGCAGGGCAAAAGAATTCCTCGAAAAAATGTTATAAAATACATGCGTTGCTTTTATAAAGGATGACGTATCTGATAAACTAATGGATGATCATATCTTGAAGGTATGATCATCTTTTTATTTACAGTGAAACCCGAGCTGCATTGTCCGTTTTCCGTTCACGGACCGAATTCGGGTAAAAGGAAAGGGTCTGCATTGCCCGTTTTCCGTTCACGGACCGAATTCGGGTAAAAGGGAAGGGGCTGCATTGCCCGTTTTTCATTTTTGAATTGATTTTCGGTAAATGGAAGCATGTTGCATTGCCGTTTTTTCCAATTTTAAATTGATTTCCGTAAAGGGAACATTTCATTATCAAATTGGATGAAGGAAATCAGTTATGGGTGGTCTTGCAGTTTATAAAAGCATAAGTTTTTCTGATAGGAGAATATTTGTGAAATTTAGAATTGGTTATCGGACGTTGAAAACGGCTCTGGGTACAGCGATTTCAATCATCATTGCCCAGTACCTTGGCTTTGAAAATTATGTGTCTGCGGGTATCTTGACGATTCTTTGTATCCAGGTGACAAAGAAACGTTCCCTGCAGGCTTCATGGCATCGGTTCCTGGCCTGTATTATTGCAATGGCTTTTTCAGCGGTGTTTTTTGAAGGGATTGCATACCATCCGATTGTGATCGGAATGTTATTGTTATTTTTCATTCCGACCGTTGTCATGTTTAAGGCAAAGGAAGGCGTCGTTTCTAGCAGTGTCATCATCATGCATATCTACTCGGCTGAAAAAGTAACTGGAGAACTATTATTGAACGAGCTGGGAATCATTACGATTGGGATTGGTGTCGCATTGATCATGAATCTGTATATGCCAAGTGTCGATAACAAGCTGGAAGAGTACCAAAGAGGCATTGAAGCTCATTTTAAAAAGATTTTCAGTGAAATCGCCCTATACCTTAAAAATCAGGATTCAAGCTGGGATGGCCGGGAGCTGACTGAAACTGCGAGGCTGATTGAAAAGGCAAAGGCACTTGCCATTCAGGACGTAGAAAATCATTTTTTAAGAGATGAAAATTTATATTATCAATATTTTAAAATCAGGGAAAAGCAATTTGAAGTCATTGAAAGAGTTCTTCCTTCCATCACTTCTATTCCAAAGCATGTGGAACAGGCTAATATTGTCGCTGAGTTTATCGAGTCGCTGTCGAAAGGGATTCATCCTGGTAATACAGTACTTATTTACCTGGAAAAATTAATGAGGATGAAAACGGAGTTTGAGAATATGGAGCTTCCTAAAACAAGGGAAGAGTTCGAAGCGAGGGCCGCACTGCTTCATTTTGTTAATGAAATGGAACAATTCCTTTTGTTGAAACGGTCATTTAAAGGGTTGAAGACAAGGGAGGATAAAAGTGAAGCTGCCGTGACAAACTAACGGAAATAGACCACGGAGGGATTAACATGCCAGTGTTTATTTCTATGCTTCTAGCAGCGTTCATTTTTTCGCCTATTTGGCCGCTGGGAACCAACCCGCTGCCTGGAGATCCATTTGTGATCGTGAATAAACAGACGAATGAGGTAGCACTGATCAATGAGAACAGAGTCCAGACGGTGGTCAGCGCAGCAACTGGTAAATCAGAGGAGCTGACACCCGAAGGTTTGTTTACTGTCACTGTTAAAGCTCCTGATCCATATTACCGTAAAAAGGATATACCGGGCGGTGACCCGAACAATCCTCTTGGCAGCAGGTGGATTGGCTTCGATGCAGAGGACACGGATGGACGAACATATGGAATCCATGGCACAAATGACCCCTCGAGCATCGGCAAAAAAATATCCCAGGGCTGCGTCCGCCTTCAAAATGAGGCAGTCGAGTCATTGTACGATTACATACCATTAGGAACAAAGATCCTGGTTACTTCTACTTCTAAAGACTTTACAGAGCTAGGGAAAGAATACGGAGCAATCACGGAATAAAAAAGGGCTGTCAAATTAATTGACAGCCCTTTGATTATTTTATAGTTATTATAGGAAAGTTGATAATCCCATAAGAAGGGTTGAAGCAAGCATAGTAAAAAGCATGATGTATACTACGACCTTCCTGATATTTGGCTTACGCATAATAGAAATCCCCCTTCCAAAGCTAACGCTATCTATCACTATTATTTTACAACCACTTAATGAATTCAACAACCCTTTTAAGAGATACATTTTTGCCAATAATCCACGCTTAATATGTTAGTGTAGTATAAAACTGACACTGGTTATTATGTCAATCCATAATTCGAAATCAATCCTAAATCTACATTAAATAAGAAGGAATTGTGACATTTTTGTCGAATATTAAAACAGTTAAATATATTTAAATAATATTTGGAGGGAATTACATGATTAAAAAGGTCGACCATATCGGCATTGCTGTCAAATCTATTGAGCATGCCCTCCCATTTTATACAGATGTGCTGAAACTGCCACTGCTTGGTATAGAGGAAGTGGAAAGCGAGAAGGTAAAAGTAGCTTTCCTTAAAGCCGGAGAAACTAAGCTAGAGCTGCTGGAACCTTTATCTGATGAAAGCGCTATCGCTCGATTCATCCAAAAGAAGGGCGAAGGAATCCACCATGTTGCGCTCGGCGTAGAGTCAATCCAGGAAAGAATCAATGATATGAAGGAAAATGGCATCAAAATGATACAGGATGTTCCTAAGAAAGGTGCAGGGGGAGCGCTTGTCGCATTCATGCATCCAAAGTCGACAGGAAGCGTTTTATACGAACTTTGCGAGAAAAACGGGGAGGCTGAATAGAATGCCAGACATCTATGAAAAAATTAATGAACTATATGACCGCCGCAGGGAAATCGAACTAGGCGGTGGTGATGAGCGGATTGAAAAGCAACATGAAAAAGGAAAGCTGACTGCTCGTGAAAGAATTGAGTTGCTTGTTGATCCTGGAAGCTTTGTGGAATTGAATCCTTTCATCCAGCATCGCAGCACGGATTTTGGGCTGGAAAACCAGAAGGGACCTGGGGATGGAGTTGTAACAGGTTACGGAAAGGTCAATGGCAGGCCAATTTATTTGTTTTCGCAGGATTTCACCGTGTTCGGAGGGGCTTTAGGTGAAATGCATGCAAAGAAAATCGCCAATGTCATGGATCTGGCAGCCAAAAATGGCGCCCCATTTGTAGGGTTGAATGATTCCGGTGGAGCGAGGATTCAGGAAGGTGTTGTTTCGCTCGATGGTTACGGCCATATTTTTTACCGCAACTCAATTTATTCCGGGGTCATACCGCAAATCTCCGTAATTATGGGCCCATGCGCAGGCGGTGCCGTTTATTCACCGGCGATTACCGATTTTGTGTTCATGGTTGAGAAGACAAGCCAGATGTTCATCACCGGCCCAAAGGTAATTGAAACCGTTACCGGGGAGAAAATTTCTGCAGAAGATCTAGGCGGTGCAATTGTACATAATACAATCAGCGGCAATGCTCATTTCCATGGCCAGTCAGAAGAAGAAACACTGGAGCAGGTAAGGCTGCTATTAAGCTATCTGCCGCAAAACTATGAAGAAAAGTCTCCTCGCCTTGAAGCGGATGATAAGGATGACTATCGTCCAGACCTGACGGATACCATTCCATTTGACGCGGTCCGTCCGTACGATGTACGCAAGGTAATTGAGCAAGTGGTCGACGCCGATTCATTCCTTGAAATACAAAAGGATTTCGCGAAAAATATCGTCATCGGTCTTGCAAGGATCAAAGGAGAGGTCGTTGGCCTTGTCTGCAACCAGCCAAAGGTAATGGCGGGGGGACTTGATATCGATTCATCCGATAAAGCGTCACGCTTCATCAGGTTCTGTGATTCCTTCAATATACCGATTATTACATTTGAAGACGTGACAGGATTTTTCCCTGGCATTAAACAAGAGCATGGCGGCATCATCCGTCACGGAGCGAAAATTCTTTATGCTTACTCAGAAGCGACAGTACCTAAACTTACCGTTATTTTACGTAAAGCATACGGGGGAGCCTATGTTGCCTTGAACAGCAAGTCCATTGGTGCCGATCTTGTTTATGCATGGCCAAATGCTGAAATTGCTGTAATGGGGCCTCAGGGAGCTGCCAATATTATTTTTGCGAAGGAAATCCAGAACAGCGACAATCCTGAACAGACAAGGCAGCAGAAGATCGATGAGTATCGTGAGAAATTTGCGAATCCATATGTCGCTGCAAGCCAGGGAATGGTCGATGATGTCATCGATCCGCGCGAAACACGAATCAAATTGATTCAGTCGCTTGAAATGCTCAGGACAAAGAAGGAAGACAGACCGGGCAAAAAACACGGCAACATCCCGCTGTAGGATTTTGTGTTTGGTGTTGTTATTCGATTAGCGTTATACTCTAGTAGTATATACATAATTGGAGGTCGGCTAGGATGATTAATAACGAACGTTTATTGAATGAGTTTTTAGAGCTTGTCCAAATTGACTCTGAAACAAAGTATGAAACTGAGATCGCACGCGTCCTTAAGAAAAAATTCGAGGACCTAGGAGTAGAGGTTTTCGAGGACGATACAACTGCACAAACTGGTCACGGAGCAGGAAACCTGATCTGTACTTTACAAGGTACAAAAGAAGGTGTAGATACAATCTACTTTACTTCTCATATGGATACTGTCATTCCTGCCAAAGGAGTTAAGCCATCCATTAAAGATGGTTATGTCGTGACTGATGGAACGACAATCCTTGGAGCTGATGATAAGACTGGACTTTCTGTCATGCTTGAGACGATCCGTGTCCTTAAAGAACAATCAATCCCGCATGGAACGATCCAGTTCATCATTACGGTTGGGGAAGAATCAGGTCTCGTTGGCGCAAAAGCATTAGATTCTTCTTTGGTAAAAGCGAAATATGGATATGCACTTGATAGTGACGGTAAGGTTGGAAACATTATTGTTGCAGCCCCAACGCAAGCAAAAGTTGCAGCTGTCATCCATGGTAAAACTGCTCACGCAGGTGTTGCTCCAGAAAAAGGTGTTTCTGCTATCACAATTGCTGCTAAGGCTGTCGCAAGAATGCCGCTTGGCCGTATTGATGAGGAAACTACTGCGAATATCGGTCGTTTTCAAGGCGGTACACAGACAAATATCGTTTGCGACCATGTAGAAATCCTTGCAGAAGCACGTTCTCTTATTCCTGAAAAGATGGAAGCGCAAGTGGCAAAAATGAAAGAAGCATTCGAATCAGCCGCACAGGAAATGGGCGGCAAGGCAGATGTTGATGTCCAGGTAATGTACCCTGGCTTCAAATTCGGAGAAGGCGACCTCGTCGTTGAGCTTGCTAAAAAAGCAGCCGCAAAAATCGGCAGAAGCTCAGAATTGCTGCACAGTGGCGGCGGAAGCGACGCAAATGTCATTGCAGGCTTTGGCGTACCAACAGTCAACCTTGCTGTAGGATATGAAGAAATCCACACAACGAATGAAAGAATGCCAATCGAAGAGCTCAACAAGCTTGCCGAGATGGTCATCGCGTTGATTGAAGAAGTAGCAGCACAATAAGAATTGAAGGGCTTCCCACGGGGGAGCCCTTTGTTTATTGGAACAGGTACTATGTATATGTCCTAGAGACGAGATATTATAGACATTTCAAAACAGGAAGCCCTCGAAATGTCCAATAAACAGGGTTTAATAGACATTTTAAGAAGAGTGAGTCCTCGGAATGTCCAATAAACGAGATTTAATAGACATTTTAAGAAGAGTGAGCCCTTGAAATGTCCAATAAACGAGGTTTAATAGACATTTTAAGAAGCGTGAGTTCTCGGAATGTCCAATAAACAGGGTTTAATAGACATTTTAAGAAGAGGAAGCCCTCGAAATGTCCAATAAACAAGGTTTAATAGACATTTTGGAAGAAACATGAAATCAAAATGTCCATTAAAACATGCTCATGAATCAAAAATCCTAAAGCTGGACTTGTTGAAACCGATATAATACTTAGAATGACCTGCATTTCAATTACATCATTCATCAGTGAACCATTTAATCTACATACATAGAGTGATAGACAGAAATTTATAAAGGATGTGGACTCACATGGCTGAGAGCAATAAGACGGTAGTTTTTCAAGCAGGGAATGAAGAATATGCATTTCCGATTCTTTACGTTGTTTCCATTGAAAAAATGGAAGGGATGACAGCGATCCCACATATGCCTGATTATGTAACAGGCATCACAAAGGTAAGGGGAGATTTGATTCCGGTCATTGACCTGGAAAAGGTGCTTTACAACCGGGATATTCAAGTTGAAGACAAAACCAGGCTGATTGTAATCGAGACAGCGGAAATTTCAATCGGAGCCCTTGTGAGGGATGCGAAGGAAATTCTCGAAATTCCGGCGGAGAATTTAAAGCAGCCCGGGCTTCTCGCATATCAGAAGACAAGTTTCATTACGGGTGTAGCTAATTTTGATAAACGGATGATCATGTTGATCGACCCTGAAACATTGATCCAATCACTTGAAGGCATCAAAGAAATAAAGAATTATATGCAAAATGAAAAGCAAAAGTTACATAACTAGAGCTGTTCTTCTGGATAAATGAACAAAACAAGCTGACCTCATTAGGTCAGCTTGTTTTTGTCTATAACTTAAAACTGGAGAATGATTTTCTCAGGTCTTCGGCCATGCTTGATAGTTTGCTGGATGATTCCAAAAGCTCCTGCATCGTTGCATTCTGTTCTTCTGTTGTTGCTGCTACCTGCTCGAGGAATAGCGCGGATGTTGAGGATGCGGTAATCACTTCATTAGCAGACTGTGCCATGGATTCCATCTTTTCATTGGCATTGATGACTGCATCGCTTACCGTGTTGCCCTTTAGGCTTACTTCCTCAATTGATTCGGCAATCTCCGCGAAAATTGTGGCTACTTTCTCCACAAGCTCATTGCCTTTTAGTACGGTTGCCTGGCTTTCATCCATGACGCTTACAGCCTGGTTTGTTTCTTTGCCAGTTTGCTCAAGGATGGTGCGGATACTGTCTGCTGCACCAGCTGACTGTTCAGCTAGTTTGCGAACCTCCTGGGCGACGACACCAAACCCTTTTCCGTGCTCACCGGCCCTGGCTGCTTCAATTGCTGCATTCAAAGCGAGTAAGTTAGTTTGATTTGAAATATCGGTAATGATTTCAATAATTCTATGGATTTCCTGAGAATTGTTTTTCAGAGAGTGGATCACATTCGCTAACTCGGATACTTTTCCATTGATCTGATCCATTTGTTCAGTCACGTTAAACGCATACTGTTTGCCTTCCTCGATTTTATCCTTTGTGCTAGAGGTTGTATAAAGCGTCTCTTTTAAGGATCCGGTAACTTCGATTAATTGTGAAGAAACATTTTCTACCGCATCATTTGTTCGTTCTGATATCTTAACTTGTTCGTCAGATGAAGATGCCACCTGCATGATCGATGTTGTAATTTCATTGTTGGCCTCAGTCGTAGCTTCTGCATTGAGTTTTAGGTTCCGTGACATCTCATTTACCTGGTCGGATGAGGACAGGATATTTGAAATTGAAGTTTTCAGGTTTCCTGATAGCTGGTTCATGGCGATGATAATTTGTCCAACTTCATCCTTACTCTTTGCTTCCAACGCTTTAACATTTAATTCACCATTAGCGAGTCTTTTGCAATAAGCGACCACATTTTTGAGGTTCTTGCTGATGTTGCGTGACACAAAGTACATAGATATAGATGAAATAATGAATGCAAATATGATAAGGATAAAAGTATTTCTGATCATCGAAGCTATTGAAGTATGGGTTTCCTTCATGATTTTTGTTCTGTCATCAAGGGTCGTTAGCCTGATGGCACTTAACTTTTCGATGTTCATATCACGAATTGTTTCTGCTTTGTTCGTCAAGCTGATCTGGGTATAAATATCAACCTGTTCAAAGTTCTGTTGGAATTCTGAGACAGTCATCAAGATATCTTCTTCCCACACTTTATCCATATGCTGGTCTATTTTCATAATCGCATTAAGTAAAGTTTTTGCTTCTTCTGATTTTACATATTTTTGCAGTTTTTTTGATGAAGCACTAAATTGCTCAGCCTCTTTTTCATACGCCGTAAGTAGCTCCGGTTTTGGTTCTGTTATGTAGTCTGTAATAATAATGTATTTCTGGCGGAAAGAAGATCCCATTTCACTTATCATTATGGCATAATCACTTTTTTCCTCGGCAAGGTTGATTGCATTTTGCAGGTTAGATAAAACAGTCGTCAAATAAATGAAGCTCCCTAGAAAAATTACCATTATAAATGCGAAAACGGTTGCATACTTTCTGCCAATGGACCAATGCTGCATAAAAATTCCCCCATCTTTTCTATATCCTTATGATTATTTATCGGGTGTTCAATCAAAATATTTAACGTTTACCGCTTTTCTTCACATAATGTTCAAAACTCGACTCTACCCTAAAAGAATCTCAATATAAGTAATGAGATCGTTTTTTTGATAAACTAGAAGGGAACGTATATTTGGGAAGTGGGATCATGAAAGAAATGTATCCAAAAAAGGGCAGAGTCATTTTGCATGTTGATATGAACAGCTTCTATGCTTCAGTAGAAATGGCTTACGATTCTGATTTGAAGGGCAAGCCACTGGCGATTGCCGGCAATCCAGAAGAAAGACGTGGAATCATTGTCACTTGCAGCTATGAAGCAAGGAAGTTCGGCGTTAAGACAACAATGCCTTTATGGGAAGCCAAAAAACTATGCCCTGACTTAATCATAAAAAAACCGAATTTTGACAGATACCGTACAGCATCCGCTGCCATGTTCGACCTCTTGCGCCAGTACACAGATGTCGTCGAACCTGTTTCCATTGATGAAGGATATATGGATATAACGGAATGCTCCGACCTCGGAGCGCCTCTGGAGATAGCTGAAAGCATCCAAAAAAGAATCCTTGAACAGTTGGACTTGCCGTGCAGCATAGGTGTTGCCCCAAATAAATTTCTCGCTAAAACGGCTTCGGATATGAAGAAGCCAATGGGGATTACGGTTTTAAGAAAGCGTGATATTCCAAAGATCCTCTGGCCGCTCGAGGTTGGGGAAATGCATGGAGTAGGAACAAAAACAGCGGACAAACTAAAAAGTATTGGAATTGATACAATTGGGGGATTGGCGGCAGCGAATGAAATTCAGCTTAAAGGACTGCTAGGCATCAACGGATTAAGATTGAAAGAAAGAGCTAATGGTCAGGACAACCGCCAGGTGGATCCGGATTCTGTGTACGATTTTAAAAGCATCGGCAATTCGACTACGCTGCCACGTGATATTTCGAATCAGCATGAGCTCCTGAAAGTTTTGGATAGACTGTCGGAGCAAGTAGCTGCAAGGATGAAGAGGAAAGAGGCGGTCGCCACCAGCATCAGTGTAATGATCCGATTCAAGGACAGGAAGACAATCACCCGAAGCCAGAAACTGCAGAATCCTGTATCGAAGCAGGACGAAATAGCCGCGGCAGCCAAAACGCTTTTTCTGAAGCACTGGAATGGAGACCCTATCCGGCTGCTAGGGATTACGGGCACCGACTTGCTTGAAGCGGACAAAGCAGTCAAGCAGCTCGACCTATTTTCTTATGAGCAGGATGCGAAAAAGGAACCTCTAATCAATACGATGAGCCAGTTACGTGAGAAATACGGCAAAAATATCATTGAGAGTGCTGGCTCACAGGTGAAAAAGCCTCCGACTAAGGAGAATACCCGGGCAGGGACGAGTTTTAATAAGGATTTCCTCCAGGACCGCAGAAGAAGTAATGAAAGTGAGAAAAAAGATTTTTAATGGAGGTTTATCAGCTTCAGCTTAAGTCAAGGCTGTTTTCGTAAAGATTGTTGTTAAAATCCTAAAGCCGATTTTAACGTAATATATACCCATTTTGCAGGTCGGTATTAAGTTTGCATGCTCTTTTCTCATAAGAAGCGTCAACTCTACGAGGGAATATAGGCAATTCACTCCAATTTTGTAGTCAATAGCAACAAAGCTTGAGAAAAGAGCTTAAGTCAAAATAATGAGGAACAAACCAGATTGTTTGCAACCTCATATGTACCTTGTTAAATTAATGTGTATGATTAAAAAAAACAGTTTCATAAAGGAGGAAGCAGAACTATGTCAAAACAGCAAATCGGTGTCATTGGTCTAGCTGTCATGGGGAAAAACCTGGCGATGAATATCGAAAGCAGAGGTTATTCTGTATCTGTATATAATCGATCGAGGGAAAAGACGGATGAAATGCTTGAGGAAACGAAAGGCAAGAATATCGTCGGAACTTATACGACTGAGGAGTTTGTTCAATCGCTAGAAAAACCACGGAAGATCCTTTTGATGGTCAAAGCTGGCGCAGCGACGGACGCGACAATCGAGCAATTGAAGCCTCATCTGGAAAAGGGCGATATCATCATTGACGGTGGTAATACATATTTTGCTGATACTCAGCGCCGAAACAAGGAATTGAGCGAGCTTGGGTTTCACTTCATCGGTACCGGTGTATCAGGCGGGGAGGAAGGCGCACTTCACGGACCATCCATCATGCCTGGCGGACAAAAAGAAGCATATGACCTGGTTGCGCCGATTTTCCAGGATATATCTGCAAAAGTTAATGGTGAAGCATGCACGACGTACATTGGTCCGGATGGAGCAGGACATTATGTGAAAATGGTTCACAACGGAATCGAATACGGCGACATGCAGCTGATTTCTGAATCCTATTTCATGTTGAAGCATGTTCTTGGATTAAGAGCTGACGAGCTGCACGAAGTGTTTGCCGAATGGAATAAAGGTGAGCTTGACAGCTATTTGATCGAAATAACGGCTGATATTTTTACAAAGAAAGATGATGAGACAGGCAAGCCACTTGTTGACATGATTCTTGATACTGCTGGGCAAAAGGGTACTGGAAAATGGACAAGCCAGAGTGCGCTTGATCTTGGAGTGCCGCTGCCAATCATCACAGAATCTGTTTTCGCCCGCTTTATCTCTGCAATGAAGCAAGAGCGAGTGGAAGCGAGTAAAGTACTCTCTGGACCAGAATCAAAGCCATTCAATGGTGACCGTGAGGCCTTCATTGAATCAATCCGCAAGGCTCTGTACTTGAGCAAAATTTGTTCTTACGCACAGGGTTTCGCGCAAATGAGAGCGGCGTCCGAAGAGTATGGATGGGATTTGAGTTATGGCGATATCGCGATGATCTTCCGTGGAGGCTGCATTATCAGAGCGCAGTTCCTGCAAAAAATCAAGGAAGCATATGACCGCGATCCGAACCTGAAAAACCTGCTACTCGATCCATATTTCAAGGAAATTGCAGATAGCTACCAGCAGTCGTTACGTGAAATTATCTCAGCTGCTGTCATGAATGGAATTCCAGTACCGAGTTTCTCTGCTGCACTTTCATACTTTGACAGCTATAGAACAGAAACATTGCCGGCAAACCTGATTCAGGCCCAGCGCGATTATTTCGGTGCCCATACTTATCAGCGCATCGATAAAGAAGGAATATTCCACACTGAATGGATGGAATAAGAAAGCAGCACAGCGAATTCAACCTTCGCTGTGTTTTTTTACCAGATAAGAAAAAATAAATTTCCACTTCGAGAATTGTCTAGCTTCAGCGCCTAGCCCCTCGAGTCGCTTCGGTCCGCCCAATGAAGTCAAAGAACGACTTCACTGGTCGGCCCTCTGAGGCACAGGACGTGCAGACCCGCCAGCCACACGATGTGGCGTTTTAGGCGGGCAGCGCTTGTCGGGGCTGAACAAGGCGCTTGCGCTTTTCTTATTATAAAAGTTTATTCATGCAGGGAGGGTTTTCAAAAGGCCCAGTCGAAACCTTTTAATGTGGTATTTAAGATTGGAGGGAAAGAGTATGGCAGAAAGTTATCCAGTTCTTGAAGGAGCAGAACCGTTTTATTTTGAGGGAAATTCTGTAGGTGTATTAGTATCCCATGGTTTTACCGGTTCTACACAGAGTATGCGGCCCCTGGGTGAGGCATATGCTGCTGCGGGTTATACCGTTTGCGGACCGCGATTGAAAGGTCATGGTACACATCATGAAGACATGGAACAAACAACATATCAAGATTGGATCGCATCGATAGAAGAAGGGTTTCAGTGGTTAAAAGAGCGTTGTGATACGATTTTTGTGACTGGTCTGTCAATGGGCGGAACGCTGACCTTGTATATGGCTGAAAAACATCAGGAGATCAGAGGAATAGTTCTGATTAATGCGGCTATTGAAATACCAGCAATGGAGCCAGTTCTCCAGCTAGAAGGAACAAGATTCCTTGATGCTATCGGTTCTGACATCAAGAAGCCGGGAGTAACAGAGCTTGCATACGAAAAAACCCCGGTTCAATCCATTAAAGAAATATTGCCATTTATGAAATCAGTAAAAGAAGATCTTCCGAAGGTTACTTGTCCAGCCTTAATTTTTGTCTCAGACGAAGACCATGTTGTCCCGCCTGATAATTCACAAACCATTTACAATCTAATCAACTCAGAAACAAAAGAGATTTATCATATGAAAGAAAGCTACCACGTGGCTACCCTGGACAACGACCAGCAAATGATCATTGATAAAACGCTTGAATTCATAAAAAAACAACTTTAATATATGTGAATGTCTAACAGCTTGTGGAGAAGTTTTCTTCCACGAGCTTTTTTTTAAAAAGGTCGTAAATACTTCAGGTCTTTTGAAAAGTCCATTTGGGTGTTCCCAAGGATATATGTTTAATTAATTTAATTGAGTGATATGTGCTCGGTCAAGCGGTCACAGGAAAAAACGGGTCACAAAAAGAAGTTTCAGGACTCTGAAATAGAAGTTCTTTTATCTCCTTTTAGCCAGCTTCGCAAACAGAGCCATACAATTAAACTTAAAAAGACCAATAAGCTTTCCAAAGATAAAATGTACCATGGATATGGCCCGAGTAAATCCATGAAGCTAGGACTTTTTGGTTTATGGCGTAAAAACCAATAGTTTCCGTCAGCAACCTTATTAAGAAACAGGATCGCTGGCAATAGCAGATTGATAAATAGAACAACTTTTATTACAGAACTGAATGTGGGGTAATAACCTTTTGCCCATAGGAAATAAAGAGTTACCCACACAATCATCAGATGTGCATAAAAAAAGTGAAAAAAGCGGAAATGGGGAAAATCATAAGTTAATGCAGGTGTGATGATGGCTTGTGTTGCCCCTAATAAAGCAATGAAAAATAAAAGCTCGAAATATATCTTCTTCCTGGTCAATAATAATCCAATCGCGAGCAGAAGACCTATATTGCATAATTCCAGGGGCATTGACCGGCCTAATTTCCAGACAGCATGCTTGTACATCCAAAGATGATTGGTGATCTCAATCAAGATTAAGGACAATGCTGTTACCAGCTCCGCTTTCCTCCATCTTTCATCACTTAATTTTTTTCGGTTAGCGAAAATGAAAGTATTAACCAAAACACAGATAACCAATATCGTATAATGACTCGCAGAAAACATATCGAAATCGAAGTCTTGATTACTGTGACCAAACCACTCCATGTTTTCACCTCTAGTCTGAAAATAGAACAAACATAAGTTATCCCTTTTAGGTTTCTTTTATGTAGGCTCTTTTCGTAAACTTTGCTGCTTGCACAAATTGAAGGAAGACAAGTTTTTATACATTCAAATCTAAAACCCCTCAAACCAGCAGAAAAGTGAAACCAATTTTTACCTGAATCGTAAATGTAACATAGCTTGAAAAAGGGAGATGGAATACATGAACGGAAATGGTTGTATTAAATGCGGAAGCACAGATGCAGGACAGAAGGATGTTGCAATGACGGGAACGGGCTTGTCCAAGATGTTTGATATCCAGAATAACCAGTTTACCGTCGTTTACTGCAAGAATTGCGGATACTCGGAGTTTTACAATAAAGATGCATCTGCAGGTTCTAATATCCTTGATTTGTTTTTCGGATGAACTAAAAAAATCCCGCCTGTTGCCAGGGCGGGATTTCATGTTCTATTAGCATTTTTCTACATCGATTTCAGTGATTGGCCACCAGAAGAATCCATCTTGTTCTAGCAGCTTGTCTGCAGCGTCAGGGCCCATGGAGCCAGATGCATAGTTCGGGAATGACGGTTCCTTTGTGTTTTCCCAGACTGCTGAAATTTTATCAACAAAGCTCCACGATAATGCGACTTCATCCCAATGCGTGAAGTTTGTGGCGTCGCCGCGCAATGAATCAAATAGGAGTTTTTCATATGCTTCCGGTGTGTTGAGCCCGTCAATGCCTTTATTGGCATAATTCAATTTTACAGGTGTAGCGTCTGTACCCTGGCCAGATTTCTTGGCGTTCAAGTGAAGCGTGATTCCTTCTTCAGGCTGGATATGAATGACAAGGAGATTTGGATTCACCGTTTTTTCTGGCTGATAATACAGATCCATCGGGATATCTTTGAATTGGATTACAATTTTAGTTGACTTAGCCTTCATTCTTTTTCCTGTACGGATATAGAAAGGAACTCCAGCCCAGCGGAAATTATCGATCATCAGCTTACCAGCGACAAACGTCTCCGTATTGGATTCAGGATTGACCATTTCCTCCTGGCGGTATGCAGGGACGTCTGTTTCATTCATGCTGCCTTTATCATATTGGCCGCGAACAAAATATTCATTGACTTCCTCGCCTTTTACAGGACGGAGTGCACGGAACACTCTTACTTTTTCTGAACGGATTTCATCTGTTGTCAGCTTGATCGGCGGTTCCATCGCAAGCAAGGAAACCATCTGCAGCATATGGTTCTGGACCATATCCCTTAGAGCGCCGCTTTTCTCGTAATATCGTCCGCGTTCTTCGACTCCAAGCGTTTCGCTAGATGTTACCTGGATGTTGGAAATGTACCGGTTATTCCAGAGTGGTTCGAACATCGCATTCGCGAAACGGATTACCTCAATGTTTTGAACCATTTCCTTGCCGAGATAATGGTCAATCCGATAGATTTCATCTTCAGAAAAAGCTTTACGAATTTGCTTGTTCAACACTTTTGCAGACTCAAGGTCATGCCCGAATGGCTTTTCGATGACAAGACGTTTGAACCCGGATACATCAGTAAGCTTATCCTTCTTTAAATGTTCAGCAATCGTTCCAAAGAATTCTGGTGCCATCGCCAGGTAGAAAATTCTATTGCCATTAAGTCCATAGTGGCTGTCCAACTCTTCCGCAAGCTTTCCAAGAGCGAGATAAGAACTTGAATCAGTAACGTCATGGGAATGATAATAGAACTTGGACACGAATTCGTCGATGTCAGCTTCTGTCTCCCCATTTTCCTTCACAGATTCTTTTACCCTCAGCTGGAATTCTTCATTTGAAAGTGAACGGCGGGCAACGCCGACGACCGCGAATTTGTCCAGTTTTCCTTTTTCAAACAAATTATAGAGGGAAGGAAATAATTTACGGTTTGCCAGGTCTCCCGTAGCCCCGAAGATCATGATTAAAGCTGTTGGTTTTTCGGTTTGTGCCACAATATAGAACCTCTCTTTTATGTGAATTTAAAAGTATGTATAAAAAACACTCTACAAATACAAGATTTTATCCCTTTCGAGAACAATTAGCAACTGTTTAAACTGTACTTAGTTTTCTTCCAATTGCATGGAACTATCCCCGCATGAGTTAAATCTAGCGTTTGATTTAGATGAATAATGACTGTTGTGATATATTGAAAGGAATAATACCTGCCTGTAAGGATTGCAGGCATTTTGTACGGGAGGATGTCAGGAATATGGATGTTTTTTTTCTTGGAACAGGGGCGGGCGTCCCAGCCAAGCTGAGGAATGTGACCTCAATCGCACTGAAATTGCTTGAGGAGCGGGGAAGTGTCTGGCTGTTTGACTGTGGAGAAGCAACCCAGCATCAAATTTTACATACAAGTATCAAGCCGAGGAGGATTGAAAAAATCTTCATTACACACCTGCACGGAGACCATATATATGGCCTGCCTGGGTTGCTGTCGAGCCGTTCCTTCCAGGGAGGAGAGTCGATGGTTACGGTTTATGGGCCTCCTGGGATTAAAGAGTATATTGAGGTATCTTTGAAAATTAGTAAATCCTACTTGAAATATCCGATTGAAATCATCGAGCTAGAGGAAGGCGTAATTTTTGAAGATGAGCAGTTTATCGTTGAAGCAAAGCTTTTGGAGCATGGAATTCCCTCATATGGGTACAGAGTAAAGGAAAAGGACCGTCCAGGAACGCTTCTCGCCAATAAGCTTCAAGCCGCAGGGGTTAACCCTGGTCCTGACTACAGGAAAATCAAGAATGGAGAAGAAGTGATATTGGACGATGGAACGGTCATCAATCCTGCTGAATTTGTCGGTCCCCCGCAGAAAGGAAGGGTTGTCACGGTTTTGGGTGACACAAGGGTTTGTAAAAGTGCTCAACTTCTTGCCCAAAATGCAGATCTTCTCGTCCATGAAGCGACTTTTTCAGCAGATGAAGGTACCCTTGCCTATGAGTATTTCCATTCGACCACTCTGCAGGCCGCAGAAACAGCCTTGAATGCTGGTGTAAAAAAACTGTGCCTGACCCATATTAGCTCCAGGTATGACCGCAATGACTGGAAGGGACTTGAAGCGGAAGCACGAACAGTGTTTGCCAACACTGTTGTTTCAGAAGATTTTATGGAAATTTCCGTACCTTATGAACATGACTGAATAAAGGGGTGTTTTGATTGAAAACAATCTATCTTGTACGTCATGCAAGTGCGGCTGGCCAGCCTATAGACTCTCCACTGACTGAACAGGGCAGGAAACAGGCGCTGGCACTAGTTGACTTTTTCAAACGAAAAGAAATAGATATCATCTATTGTAGCCCTTTTAAAAGAGCAGTCGATACAATTAAACCTCTATCTGATTCAAGGAGGATAAGAGTTCTCGAAGATGACAGACTCGGAGAAAGAGTGCTGAGTACGGTCAATTTTGAGGACTGGCGTGATAAGCTAAAGCAAACCTTTGAGGATTTTGAGCTTGTTTTTGAAGGAGGAGAATCCCATTCAGCTGCGATGAATCGTGCGAAATCACTGATTGAGGATTTATTATGTTCGGAACATGACCACATTTTACTAGTCAGCCATGGTAACAAGACTACATTGCTCATGCGGTATTTCAATGAAAGTTTCGGATACGACTGCCTGATGGAAATGACGAATCCGGATGTATTCGAACTTGTCGTTTCCAGTGAAAAAACGATGCTAAATCGAATATGGGATGACCGAATTTAGATTCTTTTAGTTTGGCTCTTTTCTCAAACTTTGTTGCTATTGACTAAACAATAAGTCTGAATTACCTAATTTTCTTCACAAAATTAACGATTATGAGAAAAGAGCTTGCAAACTTCGTACCGACATACAAAATGGCTTTTATCACGTTAAAATCGGCTTTAGGATTTTAACCACAATCTTTACGAAAACAGACTTTAGTTTAAAAAAGAACCCAGAGGGAATTGGAAAGTGGTGAAACCATTTCCATCAAACCAACAACACGAATACTGGGGGAATTATTTTGGAGTTTTTGCTATTATTCGGTCTTCATCTATTTATCATGGGTTCACTTGTTCTATTGTTTAGTGGCATCATCACATTTCTTTTTCCAAGGATGCACTTCCTTATCACGATTTCATTATTTGGAGCAGCTGGTTTTTTATATGCCATCATCTTTGAAGTAATGAATCTTGCGATATTCGCAGTTTTCTTCAATATGATTCTATCCTTGACCGCAGTTGGCCTCGTCAAATTAGGGTTTTACTTCAAGAAAGTTGCCGACCGCCAGGGTGAGAAAATAGCCTAACCGTTAAAACCAGGAAATCTCCTGGTTTTTTTTATTTTGTTTGACAATCAAACGGTCATTTGAATAAGATATAATCAAAAGATCATTTGAATGAATGGGGTGAGCAAATTGAAGGAGCAGGATGTCTGCCAGGTCAATTGCGTCCATGACGATAAAGTGGAGCGGGTGTCTGCAGAACTGAAAGAACAAAATACCTCTGCTGCAGCAAAAATCTTCAAGGCATTTTCAGATGAAACAAGAATTAAAATCGCATACTCACTATATGTAGGGAATGAGCTTTGTGTTTGTGATGTAGCTGCAGTCGTCAACTCGTCCACTGCAACTGCTTCACACCATTTGAGGCTGTTGAAAAATCTTGGGCTCGCTAAATACCGCAAGGAAGGTAAGCTTGTTTATTATTCACTGGTCGATGACCATGTAAAGCAATTGATTCACCTGGCGTTTGAACACCAAAAGGAGATGGAGTTGAATGACTGAGGCAGCGCAATCTGGCGAGAAAACAATATATCGGGTACAGGGTTTCACCTGAGCAAGCTGTGCCGGAAAGTTCGAAGAGAACGTAAAGCACCTGGATGGTGTTTTTGATGCAAAAGTTAATTTTGGCGCTTCCAAGCTGACTGTATTCGGTAAAGCCTCCATTGAAGAACTGGAGCAAGCTGGTGCATTTGAGAACCTGCGGCTTTACCCGGATAAAGCAGATATTATCCCTGAGAAAAAGAAACCGTTCTGGCAGGAAAACTTTTCGGTATTGATCAGCCTTGTGATGATCATTGCCGCGTATTTTTTCCAGTTTAATTTTGGCGAAGAAAGTTTGCTTGCCATTCTATTATTTTTAGGAGCAATTATTGTAGGTGGCTTCTCCCTATTTAAAAGTGGGATAAAGAATCTTCTCAAGCTCGATTTTGACATGAGGGCACTGATGACTGTTGCCATCATCGGTGCTGCAATCATTGGCGAGTGGAGCGAAGGTGCCGTCGTTGTCATTTTGTTTGCGATTAGTGAAGTGCTTGAGAGATATTCAATGGATAAGGCAAGAGCGTCGATTCGTTCGTTAATGGATATTGCACCAAAAGAAGCGCTCGTCCGCCGTAAAGGCAGGGAATACAGCATAAATGTAAATGAAATAGAAGTCGGCGACATCATGATTGTAAAACCAGGCGAGAAAATTGCCATGGATGGTGAAGTGATCTCTGGATTCTCGGCTGTCAACCAGGCGGCGATTACAGGCGAATCTGTCCCAGCAGATAAGAACGTGGGCGATGAGGTGTTTGCCGGTACTCTCAATGGAGAGGGTCTTATTGAGGTTAAAATCACTAAATTGGTCGATGATACCACAATCGCGAAAATCATTCATCTTGTCGAAGAGGCACAGGCGGAAAAGGCTCCTTCGCAGGCATTCGTTGACCGCTTCGCCAAGTATTACACACCAATCATTATCCTTGTCGCAATCTTGGTCGCTATTGTACCTCCAATTTTCTTCGGTGCAGGTTGGAGTGAGTGGATTTATCAAGGCTTGGCCGTCCTCGTTGTCGGCTGTCCGTGTGCACTTGTCATTTCAACGCCAGTTTCAATCGTGACAGCGATTGGCAATGCAGCTAAACATGGTGTGCTTGTAAAGGGTGGCATCCACCTTGAGGAAATGGGTGCACTGAAAGCAATCGCCTTTGATAAGACTGGGACGCTCACAAAAGGAGTGCCGGCTGTTACGGATTTCAAAATGGTATCTGGCGAAAATTCAAGCGTCCTTTTTGCAGTAATTGCCGCCCTTGAAAATAAATCACAGCATCCACTTGCTTCTGCGATTGTCCGTAAGGCAGAAGCAGACTCAGTGCCGTACAGAGATACTGTAATAGAAGATTTCACATCGGTAACCGGTAAAGGATTAAAAGGAACTGTCGACGGAATTGTTTATTATATCGGCAGTCCAAAATACATTGGGGAAATTGTTGAAGGCGGAATTCCAAATGCGGTAGCTGAAGAAATTTCACGCCTGCAGTCTGATGGCAAAACAGTGATGGTTGCAGGAGTTGATTCTAGAGTACTTGCATTGATCGCGGTTGCCGACGAAGTAAGAGAGTCGAGCAGGGAAGTCGTTTCCCGTCTGCATGAGCTTGGTATTGAAAAAACCATCATGCTGACAGGGGATAATAAAGGAACCGCAGAAGCAATTGGCAGCCAGGCTGGTGTGTCGGATATAGAATCCGATTTGCTTCCTGAAGATAAGCTTAATTTTATAAAAGACTTGCAGAAAAACCATGGGAAAGTCGCGATGGTCGGAGATGGCATTAATGATGCACCTGCACTGGCCGCGGCGACAGTTGGAGTCGCGATGGGCGGAGCAGGTACCGATACGGCACTTGAAACGGCGGATATTGCCCTGATGGCAGATGACTTGAAAAAGCTGCCGTTCACGATTAAGTTGAGCCGAAAAACACTCGCAATCATCAAACAAAACATCGCCTTCTCAATTGGCGTGAAATTACTGGCACTGCTATTGGTCATTCCGGGCTGGCTCACTCTGTGGATTGCGATTTTCGCCGACATGGGGGCAACCCTGATTGTTACTCTGAACGGTTTGAGGCTTTTGAGAGTAAAGGATAAATAGGATTACCCCATGATTGGATATTTATTCCCTCAAAAAGCAAGGACAAAAGCAAAGAAGGTTTAACTTTATTAAACGCTTAAAATTATTCGGGCTGGAGTGGATAATATGAAAAACTCTTGGAATAAGGTCATCTACAAAGGCTGGGCGCCAATTTATGATGCTATTTTCAATGCTGGCCCTTTTTCAAAGGCGAGAGATGAACTATTTAAAGGTATCCACTTCCAGCCCGGAGATAAGGTGCTGTTCGTTGGTGTCGGAACAGGTGCTGACATCGAAAGATTGCCCCATGAAAACTTGGAAATCACCGCGATCGATTACTCAGAAGATATGCTTCAGAAAGCGAAGGATAAATATCGAAACTCGAAGATTACTTTTTTGCAAATGGATGCCCAACAGCTCGATTTCACTGATGGTGCCTTTGATTATGTTGTTGGAAGTTTAATATTGTCAGTAGTTCCTGACGGCAGGAAGGCATTTGGCGAGATGGTAAGAGTGTGCCGCAAGGATGGCTTGGTGTTGGTCTTCGATAAATTTGCTGAGGCGGGGAAAAGTTTATCCATTTTTAAAAAGACCATTAGGAATGTGATCAAGGTCCTTGGAACGGATATCGGTGTATCTTTTGAGAAAATCTCCGAAACGCAAAAGACAAATGTTAGGCTGATTTCAGATGAAGGAGTTATGTTCGGAAATATGTACCGGAGAATTTTACTGAAAAAACTCTAATAAATTGATTAACCCATATAGTGAAGAGGCTGTTTGAATGACAGCCTCTTTTTCTATGGTGTTAATACATTAGTAAAATGAACTTAAGGGTTATTACGGACAGAAACACATGAAGAACGCAAGGAAGTGTCCGTCATCAAGGCCATGACGGACAGAAATTCATGAAAAACGCAAGGAAGTGTCCGTCATCAAGGTCATGACGGACAGAAATTCATGAAAAACGCAAGAAAATGTCCGTCATCAAGGCTATGACGGACAAAAATTCATGAAAAACGCAAGGAAGTGTCCGTCATCAAGGCTATGACGGACAGAAATTCATGAAAAACGCAAGAAAGTGTCCGTCATCAAGGCCATGACGGACAGAAATTCATGAAAAGCACAAGAAAGTGTCCGTCATTTCTAAATTTATTTAGGGTGAAGGGTACAGAGAAAAAAGGGCCTCCCATAGTAACACTCAGGAATGCCTCTTTAGGAATAATGATTGTTTTTGCTTAAAATATCCATCCTCGTTCATATTGCTTTGGTGATTCGATGCTTGTTCCAAGCTCCTTAGCTGCTGTCCTTGGCCAGTAGGGATCTCGCAGCAGTTCGCGGGCGATGAAAATTAGATCGGCGCGATCATTCTGCAGGATTTCTTCTGCCTGGATTCCTGTCGTGATCAATCCAACCGCGCCGGTAGCCACATCGGCTTCATGCTTGATTTTTTCAGCAAATTTCACCTGGTAGCCTGGATATGCATGAATTCTTGCTGGTACAACTGCACCAGAGCTGACATCAATCAAGTCAACTCCCAGTTCTTTTAGCGATGCGCCAATCGTTACATAATCATCGACTGTCAAACCCTCTTCATGGTAGTCATATGCAGAAACCCGGACAAACAGAGGTCCATCCCACACTGTTTTTACCTCTTTTAGCACTTCACGGAGGAAGCGGAAGCGCTTCTCGGCAGTGCCGCCATATTCGTCCTCACGTTTATTCGTAAGAGGGGAGAGGAACTGATTGATCAAATATCCATGTGCAGCGTGAATTTCGATCACATCGAAGCCTGCACGCTTTGATCTTTCTGCAGCCAGCCTGAATGCCTCGACAGTTTCCTTGATCTCTTCTACCGTCATAGCCTTCGGTTCCTTGTACTTATCATCAAAAGCAATAGCAGAAGGAGCAATGATTTCATCACGCAATGCTGCTTTCCGGCCGGCATGTGCCAGCTGGATAGCAGCTGCGGCACCGCTTTGCTTGATTTGTTGAGTCAATTTTGTCAGGCCGGGTACATGCTCATCGCTCCAGATTCCCAGGTCCTGATGGGAGATCCGTCCTTGCGGAGTAACCGCTGTTGCCTCGAGAATGACCAATCCCACTTGCCCGACAGCCCGGCTTACATAGTGTGTCATATGAAAGTCCGTGACAAACCCATCTTCTTTTTCGCATGAGTACATACACATCGGAGCCATGACGATCCTGTTTTTTAGTGTAAGATCTTTAATTTTATAAGGGGAAAATAATTTCTTTTCCAATCCAGAAGCCTCCTTTTATTTCGTTAACCAAAATATAATTCAAGTATAACAGGGCTTTCTGTGGAAAGGAAAAATTGTACTCACCGCAACGTGTTTTTTCTTAATTCCGCAAGTGTATACTTCGTTCCGCGCCAGATGATGCCGCCTCTTTTGAAAGTCAGGTAGCTGGCTCTCAGTATGGAGAAGATGAACAGAAGGGCCGTGAAGGGCAGAACCAGGAACAGCCATGGTGAAAAGCGGGTCATTCTCTTTGTGACCATCACATAAAGAAAAGCCAGGAATACGAGATTAACAGCACTCAGGATTGCTACTGCCTGATTATTTGAGAATAAAGTGAAGAATGGCACGACCTGGGACACAAAGACACCGAACACCGAAAAGAGCACCATGCTGATCCGGTAGTGAAGGCCGGCGAAGGTGTTTTTCTCAAGGCCAGCTAAAGCATCACTCAAGCTTTGGTACCATTCCACTTCAATGAGCGTCATCGCCGTAACCATCCGCTGTTTGAGACCCATGCGCTTTACCAGCATTCCCAACTGCAAATCATCATCAGGGCGCATCTTTATATATTCATGAGTGCCAACTTTTTCATAGGCCGACCTGGTGACCATATTAAATGCACCAATGCCGACCCCAGTCTTCGAACGCGGATTATTGCTGAGCCACGGTCTTTTATAATAGGAAAAGCCAAACAAGAAGAACGCAACGAAGGCCTTCAGCCAGAATGGCTTTGCACTAAGGTTAGGAGCCGCGGTCAAATGATCAAGGCCATGTTTCTGAAAATAGCCCACCGCTTTTGAAAAAGTCTCGGGATGATACAAAACATCAGCGTCTGTAAATAAGATCAGGTTGCCTGACGCGAGCTGGTAGCCTTTATGGAGAGCATGGTTCTTGCCGAGCCAGCCTTCTGGCAAGCTATCGATATGAATCACTTTGATTCTTGAATCCAACCTTTTTAAGCTCTCCATCACTTTACCGGTCCCATCCTCGGATCGGTCATTAACAAGGATCCACTCGGTATTTTTGTAGGTTTGGTTCAGCTGGGTACGAATGCTTTGTAAGATATGTTCTTCCTCATTTCTGGCGGCTACAATCACGCTGATGAGTGGTTCCTGGCCAGCAGCCTCTGCCGTTTCGAGGGAGTCCAATTTCCTGAAACCAATCAAAGCGTCAATCGTCGCTGCAATCCAGATGACCAAAGTTAAAGAAAGTAAAATGATTAGCACCTTGCACACGTCCCTGCTGTTTTTCTCCATTGTAGAGAAACCTAGGGCCAAAATGCAATTTTAGAGTGGGCGGTTTGCGGCTGCAAGTTCATTTCCAAGCAGTTGGCCAAGCCTTTTTGATTGGGCTGTGGCTTCTTTTATGCAGGACACGAAAGCAGTTTGGACGCCATGCTGCTCAAGAATGCTGATGCCTGCTTCAGTCGTCCCGCCCGGGCTGGTCACCTCAAAGCGGAGCTGGGCAGGCTCCTTATCCGACTTCGACAGCATTTCCGCTGCACCCAGGAGCGTCTGGATAATCAGCTGTTTCGCGGTTTGCTTTTCAAGACCGATTTCAGCGGCGCTTTTCTCCATCGCTTCGACAAGGTAATAAATATAGGCTGGTCCGCTTCCTGATAGGCCTGTGACTGCGTCAAGCTGATATTCTTCAACGTTTGTTGTCAGGCCGATCGTGTTAAAAAGCTCCTGCACTAGCGTTTTTTGCGCTTCATTCACCAGGTAGTTGACTGCCAGGGCAGTTGCTGATTTGCCAATCGCAGCCGAGGTATTTGGCATTGCCCTTGCCACTGCCAGCGATTTTCCTGCTGCTGACTCAATTGTCTCAATCGAAACCCCAGCGAGGACGGAAATGACAAGCGTTCCTTCAGGTAAATAAGATTTGATCTCCTCGATCGCAGATGCTGCATCTTTTGGTTTCATCGCCAGGACAACTGCATCCGCGTCTTTAAAAAGCATTCCTGAATCATATGTCGTATTGATTCCATATCTCTGTTCCAGAGATTTCAATCTGGCAGTATCCTGTTTATTTGTCACCCAAATTTGCTCTCCCGGAAGAAGCCCGCTTGCCTCTATACCGGAAATCATCGCTTCTGCCATTGACCCTGCGCCAACAAAAACAAGCTTCTTCATCAAGATCGCCTCCATAATATTTGTTTTGCGTAATTTGTTACGAGATTGACAACAGAAAAACAAAAAGGCCCTTCATCCATAAAAGGACGAAAGGCCATGCTTCCGTGGTACCACCTTCATTCACTTCTTCAGCCAGTGCCAAAAAAGTGCAGCTCAACATCCGTTAACGCCGGTATACGTCCAGGTTTGCCTGGCAGCTCGCAAGGTAGGGTTCAACATGAAGAGGGTGGCGGAGCCTTTCAGCCGGTGGACTCCACTCTCTAACACCATTCCTGTCTACTCGCCTTGCTCAAATGCTTTTAAAAAGTTTACGAAATTTTAATAGTGATTATGCAAGAAAGACAACCCTTATGTCAAGAGGAAATTAATAAATTTTTAGTTTTTTCTGAAAATATAAAGTGAAAATAATGACATTTGCCCGCTTTAAAGGTAAACTTAATTTTATATTGAAAAAATACCAGGGGCTATAAAGTTGAATGATTTCTAGTACTAACAATCCGTTTATCTTATAGAAAAATAATGTTTTGGGGTGTATAGATTATATGGCTGAATGGAAAGATGGAATTGCCAAACTGACTTTGCCGACGCCTTTCCCGGTCGGTGATGTGAATGCCTATTTGATTAAAGGAGACAGCTTGACGCTTGTTGATGCCGGAACGAAAACAGAGGAGTCCTGGGAGTCGTTCAAAGCGCAGCTGGCTGATTTAAACCTGAAGCCGGAAGACATTGAGCAGGTGATCCTGACTCATGATCATCCTGATCACGTGGGAATGCTGGACTACTTTTCACCAGGTCTTGACGTATATGGCCATCACCTGAATGAAAGGTGGATCAACAGAACTCCGGAATTCGAGAAGGAGCATAAAGAATTTTATGAGAAATTCTTTTTACAACTAGCAATACCAGAGCAATATTTTGTGCCATCGATGAAAGTAATGAAGAAGACATTAGTATTTTCTTGTAATCGCTCATTGACTGGTACTATTCTGGAAAATGTTATTCCGCCGGCACTGCCAGGGTGGAGAGTGATCGAGACACCGGGACATGCCCAGAGCCATATCGTGCTATTGCGTGAAAAAGACGGTACAATGATTGCCGGAGATACTATTCTTGCTGGGATCTCGCCCAATCCATTACTTGAGCCGCCGCTTCCAGGCGAAACTGACAGGCCGAAGCCATTGGTTCAATATAACTCGTCACTTAAAAAACTGCAGCAGTACCCGGTTGGACTAGTATACACCGGACATGGAACGGAGATAACAGAATTGCAAAGCCTGATTGAAAAAAGGCTTGCACGTCAGCATGATCGGGCCATGCAGGTAAGGGGAATGCTTGAGGGCAGGGAACTGACCGTATTTGAGGTTTGTAAAATGCTCTTCCCGACAGTCTATGAGCGTGAATTGAACTTAACCATCTCGGAAACAGTCGGACAACTGGATTATTTGTATTCCCTTGACGCAGTGTCGGTCAGGGAAGAAGGAACATCCTTCGTTTATACAGCAAAATGAGGTGAAAGGCGATGCCATCCTTAAAAGGGAAAAATATTATTATTACCGGTGCCTCTGGGGGAATCGGAGTCGAGATTGCCAAGCTTTGTGCGGCACGCGGCGCGAACCTTGTCATTCTGGCCAGGAGTATCGATAAACTTGAGAGTTTAAAAAAAGAATTACAATCAAAGTATGCCATCAATGTCCATGCTCAGCAGCTGGATGTGTCTGACCCTGAAGCAATCAAGCGGGTTTTCTCAGAAGTGCTTACTGACATCCGCTACGTTGATATATTGGTCAACAATGCTGGCTTTGGTATTTTTGATTATGCACATGAAGCGAAAATTGAAGATATCAAAACGATGTTCGATGTCAATGTCGTCGGCTTGATGGCATGCACCTCGATGGTACTGCCTGCTATGAAGCAGAGGAGAAGCGGCCACATCATCAACATTGCTTCCCAGGCTGGCAAGATTGCCACGCCGAAATCAAGTGTATATTCAGCGACAAAGCATGCGGTGCTTGGGTACACGAACAGCCTGCGGATGGAGGTTGCTGATGACAATATCCTAGTCACCTCAGTCAATCCCGGTCCAATCGCTACCAACTTTTTTGAGGTCGCAGATAAACAGGGAACCTACGTGAAAAATGTAAAACGTTTTATGCTGCAGCCTGAATACGTGGCAGAACAAGTAGTCAATCGCATGATGACGAGAACACGTGAAATCAATCTGCCTCGCTGGATGAGTCCAGGAAGCATTATCTATACACTGTTTCCTCGCACATTCGAACTTTTTGGCAAAAGAGTTTTTAATCAGAAATAACTTTAGAATTAAATTCAATTTTTTTAGTTATCTACTCTAGAAACATCCTGAGAATACCTTCGTAGACCGCCTTGTAAATTTTTGGCGGTTTTTTTCAATTTAGTAAAACTTTTTTCCAGCTTCAAGGTCTAATAGATAGATACAAAGTCAGGGGGAGACATTTTGGAGCTTCAAGAACTCGTACAGAGAGCTAAGAAAGGCGATGAAGCGGCTTTTTACGAATTGATGCAACTTCATAAAGTACGCCTATACCGGATTGCCCTCAGCTATCTGAAAAATAGCGAGGATGCAGTCGAAGCGCTGCAGGAGGTCACCTACAGGGCGTTCCGTTCGATCCGGAAGGTGAAGGAGCCGCAGTATTTTACGACTTGGCTGACAAGGATCCTGATAAACTACTGCAATGATGAATTAAAGAAGAGGAAGAAAATTCTCGTCAGCGATGATCTCATCAGCCTGATGGGAGCTGAGCACCAGTCCAGCTGGCTTGAGGTCGAGGAAGTCATTGGCAAGCTTGATTCCAAAACGAGGCAGGTCATCGAACTGAAATACGTGCATGATTTTAAAATCAAAGAAATTGCCGAGATACTTGAATGCCCTGAAGGTACCGTGAAGACTTGGCTAAACAAAGGGCTGAAAGAGCTTCGCGAACAGCTCGAAGATAAGGGGGGATTGGGCTATGCTTAATGCCGACGAAAAAAAACTGACAAAGGCTCAGGCTGCACTTGAGAATATCGAAGTTCCTGAACTCCAGCTGGACCAGGCAATTGCTGCCGGGATCAGCAAAGGGAAAAGAAAGCGGAAGAAAAACCTTTTCTTCATAAAGACATTCGCATCAGCGGCAATCCTGATTTTTGCTTTTACCGCGTTGCTGAGGACCTCGGAGACATTTGCTTCGTTTGTCACCTCGATTCCGGGGATGGAGAAGATTGTGGAGCTGGTCCGGTATGATAAAGGGCTGACTGCAGCCGTTGAAAATGATTTCGCGCAGAAAATCGGAGTATCTGATGAACATGACGGAATCAAGATTACTCTGGACTCGGCGATTGTCGATGAACAAATGATGGTGCTGTTTTACAAGGTGGAAACTTCCGGGGAGCATAAAGAAGTTTCGATTGATAAATTTTGGCTGACAGATCACGAGGGAAAAGGTATCGAAGAAATAGCATTTTCTTATGACGGGTTGTCAATCAATCCTCAGGATAAAGATAGGCTGCTTCAAGCTACCTTTGAATTCTATGGCAATAACCGCCCTGAAAATCTTAAGCTGAGCATGGAGCTTAGTAAGGGCAGAACGGAAGATGGCGAGCCTATGCATAAGTTCGCTGACACATGGGTGCTTCCATTCTCGGTTGACAAGGATGCTTTCAAGGATAAAAAAGAAATCATTGATGTCAATGAAACAGTCGAAATTGAAGGGCAGAAGGTTACTGTAGAGAAAGTGTCGATTTATCCAACGAGAATTGGAGTGACAGTCCATCTTGATAAGGAAAATTCTAAGCAAATCTTCGCTTTCAACGATTTGAGGCTCGTCGATAAAACTGGCGAAGAATGGGCCGCTATCAATAATGGAACTACTGCCCGCCATATGGATGAGTTTACAAAGGAATTTTTCCTGCAAAGTATCTTTTTCAAAAAACCAGAGGAGCTTTATCTCCGCTTCAATACTCTGCGTGCACTTGATAAAAATGAGCTGGAAATCATTGTCGATCCCAAGAAGATGGAAGTGCTGAAGGCTCCTAGTAATGGCGGCTTGCTGAAGATGGGCAGGGAGGAGAATCAGTTGCTGTTCGCTTTCGAAAGAAATTCAAAAGAAGGGCCTAACCATGTTTCATTTGACCAGGCTGTTGATCAGAATGGAAAAGAAATCGGTGATGGTTCATCAGCAATTAGATGGAGCGGCGAATCAGGATTGGTTGAAATCTTGATCCCCTATTTCGGGGAAGGTGCAGCACCCGGCCCGATTACCCTGAAGTTGAATGATTATCCCACAACAATCAAAGGCGAAGCAAATATCAGATTAAAATAATCAAAGGCTGTCCTGTTTTTAGCAGGGCAGCCTTTTCGATTTTGCGGTTTTTTATGTAGCTAAAAATTCATAAACCGCATCATTGATGATGTCGTACAAATCCGCCTCAGGCTCATCACTTTTCAGTTCCACAATCTTTTCATATATCTCTTCGAACTCCGCCTCGCCGAATGGCAGTGAATCATCATGCCGGTACTGCACGAAGCATTTCTGGACCATTTTGCGAATGAGTTTTTTATCCATAAAAAAGCACCTCTCCACTCTTGATTATACTTGGAATTCTTCTTGAAAACACCCATCCATAAAAATCTCCAGTCCTGGCATGACTCACCATTTACACCTTAATTAAGTCAGTCAACCGGAAAATTACCATTGTAACCGAACGCATATTCGCTTAATATAGTGGGTATAATGAAACAGAACAGATGTTCTTATTATCAGTTGATACTCATGCGGAAAGGAGAAAGGAAACATGGTCGATTACAGCGAAATGCCGCAAAATAAAATTTTATGTGTGGATATGAAGAGCTTTTATGCAAGCTGTGCCGCCGTGATGCTTGGCCTTGATCCGCTTGACTGCTATCTGGCTGTCGTCGGGAACCTTGACCGCCCGGGAAGCGTCGTCCTCGCAGCCTCACCGCGTTTGAAAAAGGAGTTTGGCATCAAGACTGGATCACGAAAATTTGAAATTCCCGATGATCCGCGAATTGTTGTAGTTGATCCGCAAATGTCCACATACCTGCGAATTTCCACAGAAATTTCCCGCGTATTCAATCGCTATGTACCAAAGGAAGCAATCCATACCTACAGTGTCGACGAAAGCTTTATAAAGGTGGACGGAGCTTCGAAGCTTTGGGGTGACGCTGCTTCAATCGCTAAAAAAATCAAGGATGATATCGAGCGCGAGTTCCAGCTTCCCTGCGCGATTGGGATTGGGCCGAATATGCTGATGTCGAAGCTCTGTCTAGACCTTGATGCAAAAAAGAAGGGCATTGCTGAATGGACTTATGACGATGTCCAGACGAAGCTATGGAACGTTTCACCGCTGAGGGAAATGTGGGGAATCGGCCGACGCGTCGAGAAAACACTGAACAGCATGGGGATTTTTACCGTCGGCCAACTGGCCCGCTATGACCTTGAAAAACTGGAGAAAAAATTCGGCATTATGGGCAATCAGCTATACTGGCATGCATGGGGAATCGATTTTTCGGATATCGGTGCTCCGATCATGGAAGGGCAGGTCAGCTTTGGGAAAAGCCAGATTCTGCTTCGCGATTACAAAGAAGAAGAGGAAATCAAGCATGTCATCCTTGAAATGAGCGAGGAAGTCGCACGCAGGGCAAGAAGCCATGGGAAAGCAGGCCGGACCATCAGCTTCGGGATCGGCTACAGCCAGGATGAATTCGGCGGAGGCTTCCACCGCTCAAGGACAATTGAGGAGCCAACAAATATCACGATGGACCTGTATCGTGTCTGCCTCGAGCTTTTTGCCGAAAACTACACGGGAAAGACGGTGCGCAGCATCTCGATTTCACTCGGGAATCTCGTCACCGACAGCGAATTCCAATTGAATCTATTTGAAAAAAACGGCTGGAAAAAGAAAGAGCTTGGCTACGCAATGGACCGGATCCGCAGCCGCTACGGCTCGTCAGCGCTCTTAAGGGCGGTATCGTATACGGCAGCCGGAACAGCAAGGCATCGCGCCGCACTTGTTGGCGGGCATAAGGGTTGATAAAAGGAGGAGGAGAGCAAGATGATTCGCGACCGAGGAAGAATTAAATGGACGTCAATGATGCTTCCGGAGCATGTCAAGATGCTGCGAGACTGGGCACAGGAGGACGAATATGAAAAGGAAAAGCAGCTGGATGAACAGCAGCTTGAACAATTGAATGAAACAATCCTCGAAGCGATGGAGTATAACCGCCCGCTCAGCATCACCTATTTCAGGCAAAGAAAATATGAATTGGTGATCGGGAAAATCCATTATTGGAATGAACTTGGGCAGAAGCTCCATATTGTCGACAGATTCGAAGAAATCCATCGTATCGGGATTTCACATATTGCTGATGTCAGGCTTGCAGATGAATGGTAGTTGATTCACTGGAAAAATCCCAGCCACCCTGCTTAAAAAAGATCACTGGAAAGTCCCCAAAAAAAGAGCAATGGATTGCCCATTGCCCTCAAAAAAAAATTATTCCGTTTCATCAGCTTGCGGTGCGCGCACCACTGATTCGAATTTCCCTTTATGGGAAGCATCACAGAACGGCATGTTTTTGCTCATGCCGCAACGGCAAAGCGAAAAAGCAGGCTTCGTTTCATATTTATTGCCGGCACCATCCAGCAGCTCAACATCGCCGGAAATCCTTAATGAACCATTATCATTCACCTTTATCGTTACTTTTGACAAAATAAGCACTCCTTTCAAATGTCACAATTATCTTTGATAGTAAAAGCTAAACGAGAAAATTGCAAGACTATTTTGAAATTGTCCAATGGCTATAAAACGAAATAATGATCTTCGTATGATAAAATAAAAAATCGGAAAGGGAGTGAAGTCATGAAAATAAAAATCACTGAAGCAGCTTTAAACAAACTGCAAGAAAAAGTTTCGGGAAAGCAAGGGTATGTAAAATTGAAATATGATATAGATGGATGCGGCTGTGCAGTAAGTGGGGTAGCTGCCCTCTGGTTTGAAAGCGAACATTATGAGGAAGAAAACAAGATAGAGACAGGCGGGATTCCAATCTATATGGAAAAAGCCAAGGAAGTCTTTTTTGCTGAAGAAATGACGATTGACTATAAGGATACAGCAGGGTGCTTCCAATTAAAGAGCCCGAACGAATATCTGAATCCAAGAATGAGCTTCCATGATAAAAGGAAGTTATAAGTTTACAAAAAATTGAAAAAAAGGTTAAATAAGAGAGAGGGATGTAGAAATACATAGAAGTTTGACGCGAAGGCAGGGGAGAAAGATGGGAAAATTGTGGAGGTCAGCCATATTGATTTTGTGCATGCTTGTGCTGTCAGCGTGCGCCTATAAGACTGCGGGAGAAGCAATCCAAAACGATATTCCGTTCAACATCAAACAAATCGTCCACAAGGAAAAGGCGGAGGATGGATGGCTCATCTTTTACACAACAGAGCAAAAAGAAGGCTCAAACACATTCGAAGCTCTGGCAGCAGCCTATATCAAAGGCAGCGAAAAAGAAGGCTGGGAAAATGCGGGGCATAACCACTGGACTTATTATAAAAATGATTTCATGATCCTGTATGCCGACACTTTCACAACCTTTAAAGAAGACGGAACATTGGATACGAAGATTCCCGTGATTTTTGGGAAAGTCGTGAATCCTGATATCAAAACCATTGAAGCTGCAGGACCAGATGGCAAGTTTAACAAAATAGAAATCTTTGAAAAAGAAAACGAACGCTATTATTACGCAATAGGCGATTACAAAGAAGTCAGGGCACTGGATGCCGCAGGCAAAGAAATGGATCGCCAGGGAGAAAAACAGTAAAGAGGATTGGCTCAGAGGATGAGCCAATCTTCTTTTTTATTTATTGAGCCTGAATGGAATAGTGACAGCATCTCTATAGGACAAACCGGAACCCGTAAAAGAGAAAATAGTCCGATAGAAGAGCTCTAACGGACAAACCGGAGTATGGAACAGAGAAAATAGTCCGATAGAAGGGCTTTATCGGACAAACCGGAGCATGGAACAGAGAAAACTGACCGATAGAAGAGCTCTAACGGACAAACCGAAGCCCGGAAACAAAAAAAGTGTCCGATAGAAATAAAAACAGTCACCAATAGTCTATTGGTGACATAACGTTACTGATCAACAACAACAGTATCGTCAACTGCATTCCCCTCCTTGGCGAAACCGTATTCCTCAAGAAATTCATCGAGCACCTTTTCATATTGTTCCCGGTTTTCGCTGTAGGATTGAGCGTGGAGGCCATTTTCGGCCATGAATAATTTTTTCGCTCCTTTTTTTTGTTCGAACAAAGCTTCAGTCATCGATGGTAAAATGAAGTCGTCCTTGCGGCTATGGATGAAAAGGATCGGGTTTTTAATATTTTCGATAACTGCAATCGGAGATACCTGACTCAAAGAATATTTATCACGAATTCGGACGAACATACTGGCGACTGGCAGCAATAGTTTTGGCGGCAAAAACTTAACCTCTTCCTTGATGCGGTAAGCAAGCTGTTCGCTGAAGTCGGAGAACGGGCAATCAGCGACATAGAAGTCAGCTCCGTCTTCAATCATGCCAGCATAAAGAAGCAAGGTAGCCGCTCCCATTGACTCCCCGTGGATTCCAAGAAGTAAATCTGGACCTATTTCTTCTCTTAGCCAATTCACCACCGATTTAAGGTCGAACTTCTCATAGTACCCATAGCTTGTAGTTTTTCCACCAGATTCACCGTGGCGCCGATGATCGTAGATTACAGCATTAAAACCCCGGTTCAAGAATAGGTTCATATATTTTACCGAATTGGTCTTGCTCTGGGTAACCCCATGAGCAATGATGATATACCGATTTGTCTTGTGCGGTTCGACAAGGACTGCTTTCAGTGGATACCCGAAGGACGAGGGAATGCTCACTTCCCTTTTTGGCAGTGCATCATATTCATCTGGAACCAGGTGGCCAGCATCTTTTTCCCGGTTGAAGATTTCATCATCCTCTTTCTTTTTCAGGAACATGACTTTATTGGATATATAAACTCCCAGCGAGGCCAGGACAAGCAAGAAAGAAAACAACACGCGGAATGCCTTTCTCAAGCTGAACCCTCCGTCTCATTCATTTTCTCTATTTTACCATTCACCACGATAAAACAAACATTAAAAAGACCGCCGAATCAGGCGGTCCACCTACAAATGAATGAATAATATCACTTCGAGAAGTGTCCAGCTCCAGCGCCTAGCCCCTCGAGTCGCTTGTCCAGTGTCGCCTCCTAGAAACNNTGCTAGACCCGCCAGCCACAGGATAAGGAAAGCTTCGAAGCGATTCATCGCACGACCGAAAGCGGTAGCTTTTGGGAGGACGTGGCGTTATTAGGCGGGCAGCGCTTGTCGGGGCTGACCAAGGCGCTTACGCATTTCCTTATTGCTGTGAATTTTGGCGCTTTGTTGGGTGAATCGCTTTTTCAAGATCCTCGGCGGCAATCTGCTGTTTTACTGTATCTGCGTTTGGCTTGCCTTGCTGGCTGTAGCCTTTGTCACGTTTTTGGCTCATGTAATATGCTCCCTTCTTCAAAATAACCTCATCTAATAAGATGGATTCAAGAGCGGGAGCTTATGCAAAAACTTAAACTGTAACAGAATTTAGCTTGAAATAGGTGCTCTCAATCGGCCTTGAGATATGAGGCTGGATCAGCTCGATGGCCTTGAGCATCTTTTCAAGGTCGACGCCGGTTTCGATTCCCATCCGGTGAAGCATATAGACGACATCCTCAGTAGCAGCGTTGCCTGCAGCACCTGGGGCGAACGGGCATCCGCCCAGACCGCCGGCAGAAGTGTCGAACCGGGTGACTCCTGCCTGTAGAGCGGCAAAAATATTCGACAATGCCAGCTTTCTTGTATCATGGAAATGCGCAGTCAGCAGCACATCCGGGTAGGCATCCTTCAATTTGGAAAATAAAGAGTAGGACTCATGAGGTGCAGCCATGCCAATTGTATCGGCGACGCTCAATTCATCGACCCCAGCCTCAACGAATTCACCGCATAATGCAAGGACCTCATCTTCTTCAACCTTGCCTTCATATGGACAATAAAAAGCTGTTGAGATGCATGCGCGCACAAAATATTCTTTTGACTTAAGCTCTGTGATCAATGGCAGAACCTCCGCCAGGCTCTCGGCAGTCGTTTTGTTGATATTTTTTTGGTTAAAGGTATTGCTGACACCGACGAACACAGCGACCGCTTTGCAGTCAGTCATATAGACGCGTTCAATCCCCTTTTTATTAGGAGCGAGGACGATATTCCTAGTGCTGGTGTCAAGGCAGTCAGCAACGATCTCTGCGGCATCGCCCATCTGTGGCACCCATTTAGGAGATACAAAGGAAGTAAGCTCCATCTCTTTGACTCCGGCATCCTTCAAGGAACTGATAAAAGCCTTTTTTAGATCCGTAGGAACAAAATTCTTTTCATTTTGAAGCCCATCTCTTGGGCCAACTTCAATTATTTCAACCTTCTCGGGAAGTTGCAGCATTTGATATAACCCTCCTCTTAAGATATCTTAATTGTAAATAGAATATTTTTAAAAATGCAAGAATAAATAAAATTTTGATAAAATAAAAGGGATTTTATTAAAAGCAATAGAAGTAATTAAGATGTGAGAACTAGAGAAAGGGTGAGCAGTTTGAGCAAGACTGAAGCAGTAATCGTAGCTGCTGTAAGGACAGCAATTGGCAGCTTTAACGGTAGTTTGAAGAATATTTCCGCACCAGATCTAGGTGCCGCGGTAATTAAAGATGCATTGAAGCAGGCGGGTGTCGAGCCTGGTCAAGTGGATGAAATCATCATGGGCAATGTCCTTCAGGCTGGATTGGGGCAAAACCCTGCAAGACAGGCGGCGATTAAGGCGGGTATTCCTGAAAGCGCTTCCTCTATGACGATCAATAAGGTATGCGGCTCAGGTTTGAAGGCTGTACATCTGGCAGCGCAGGCCATCATAGCAGGTGATGCGGAAGTCGTCGTTGCCGGCGGAATGGAGAATATGAGCCAGGCACCATATTTATTGAAAAATGCACGGGACGGATTCAAGATGGGTGACCAGAAGCTCGTGGACAGCATGATCTCAGACGGCCTTTGGTGTGCATTCAATGACTACCATATGGGTGTCACGGCTGAAAACCTGTGCTCAAAATATGAAATCGGCCGTAGCGAGCAGGACGAGTTCTCAGCAGCTAGCCAGGAAAAGGCGGTAAAGGCGATTGAGGAAGGCAAGTTCAAGGATGAAATCGTGCCAATCGAAATTCCGCAGCGAAAAGGTGATCCGGTCGTTTTTAATACGGATGAGTATCCGAAAAAAGGGACAACAGCGGAGAAGCTTGGCGGCCTTCGTCCGGCATTCAAAAAGGATGGCAGCGTAACAGCGGGAAACGCGTCTGGAATCAATGATGGAGCTGCTGCATTGGTTGTCATGAGCCGAGCGAAGGCTGAAGAGCTTGGCCTAAAACCGCTCGTTGTCATCAAAGGGAATGCGAGCGCGGGTGTTGATCCGAGCATCATGGGCATCGGACCGGTTGACGCAGTTAAGAAAGCATTGAACAAAGCGGGCATGACGATGGAAAATATGGAGCTGATCGAGGCGAATGAAGCGTTTGCCGCTCAGTCACTGGCCGTCGATCGTGAGCTTAATTTTAACAAGGACATCCTCAATGTGAATGGCGGTGCGATTGCGCTGGGTCATCCAATCGGGGCAAGTGGAGCCAGGATCCTTGTTACACTGATCCACGAAATGAAGCGCCGAAACGCGAAGACCGGCCTTGCTACCCTATGCATAGGCGGAGGGCAGGGTGTCGCGACAGTTGTGGAGCTTGCTTAAGCCTAGTAATCTTTTAACTTATTTGAAATCTGGCACTGGCATTTGCTCGTGCTATCTATAGTCAAAGGGGGATAAATGATGAAAACAATTTGCACATCGTTTCAAGATGCCGTAGCGGAAATCCATGATGGCGCAACCTTGATGGTTGGAGGCTTTGGCCTCTGCGGAATCCCGGAAAATGTCATCCTGGCACTTGTTGAAAAAGGGGTAAAAGACCTGACAGTCATTTCAAATAACTGTGGTGTCGACGATTGGGGACTTGGACTGCTGCTAAAGAACAAGCAGATTAAGAAAATGGTAGGTTCCTATGTTGGGGAAAACAAAGAATTCGAGAGACAAGTATTATCCGGTGAAATCGAAGTCGAATTGATTCCACAAGGAACCCTGGCTGAAAAAATCAGGGCAGGCGGCGCAGGAATTCCGGCTTTCTACACACCAGCAGGAGTGGGGACACCGATCGCGGAAGGAAAAGAAACCCGCATGTTCAATGGCAAAGAGTATCTCCTTGAAGAGTCGCTGACTGCGGATTTTAGCATTGTACGTGCCTGGAAGGGCGATAAAATGGGGAACCTTGTCTATCATAAAACGGCTAGGAACTTCAATCCGATGATTGCAGCGGCCGGCAGGGTCACCATTGCTGAAGTCGAGAATTTATATGAAGTAGGAGAATTAGATCCGAACAGTGTCCATACTCCAAGCATTTATGTCCAGACACTGATTGAGGGCAATCAGGAAAAACGGATTGAAAGGCTGACAGTGAGAAGTTAACTCTGGCTGATCATGAAAGGAGAAGGCATATGATTAAAAACAAAGGGAATGTCCGGGAGAAAATCGCGCGCCGGGCTGAAAAAGAAATCAAAAACGGTTTTTACGTAAACCTTGGCATCGGGATGCCGACATTGGTTGCAAATTTCATTTCCGACGATAAGCAGGTTGTCCTTCAGTCTGAAAACGGCTTGCTTGGGATTGGACCTTATCCAGCCGAGGACAGTGTCGATCCAGATTTGATCAACGCAGGCAAAGAAACAGTTACGGCGATTCCAGGTGCTGCGTATTTTGATTCTGCTGAGTCTTTTGCAATGATCCGCGGAGGACACATCAATATCGCCATCCTTGGCGGAATGGAAGTCTCGGAAGCTGGCGATCTTGCTAACTGGATGATTCCAGGAAAGATGATCAAAGGCATGGGCGGTGCAATGGACCTTGTCCACGGAGCACAAAAAATCATCGTCATCATGGAGCATGTTAACAAGAGCGGTGATGCGAAAATCCTTAAGGAATGCAGCCTGCCACTGACAGGGAAAGGTGTTGTCAACCGCATCATCACAGATATGGCAGTCATTGACGTAACACCTTTCGGGCTGAAGCTTGTAGAAGTAGCTTCCGGCTACACAGTCGACGATGTCATCAAATCAACTGAACCTGAACTTCAAGTAGACGACTCAGTTGCCTTGGACGCATATTGATAAAACAGGAACGCCTGGTATATGGCGTTCCTTCTTCTTTAAATCTCTACTTATTTAACTTCTGAGATTTCGTGATATAATCTTATAAAAAAAGGCTAAGCAACCTGAGTAAAAATGAGGGATCAACAATGAAAAAGAAACAAAAACGCCAGCAGCAGCAAGTAAAGAAGGAGGAAAAGCCAGCAACACTGGGCGATCTTCTGAACCAGGATATCATGCAAAAGCTAAAAGATCAGCAACAACGATTAAAGGAAGAAGAAGAGAAGAAAAAGCAGGCTGAATTGGAGCGCAAGAAGGAAGAGAAGCGTTTGAGGGAGAAGAACAAATCGTTTGAAGAATTGCTCACCGAAAGCGACATGGATTGGAAGAAATTCAAATGACCCGTAGAAGAGTGGAAGTAGTTCCATACAATCCTGAGTGGAAAACGCTTTTTGAATATGAGAAGCAGCTTCTTGAATCCATCTTTTTACCGGCAGAAGTTGAAGTCTACCATATCGGCAGTACATCTGTCCCCGGCCTTAGCGCCAAACCGATCATAGACATCATGTTAGCAGCTGACGGACTTGAGCAAGTTGAAAAGGCAACACCTGCCATAGAGGCTGCTGGATATGAGGCAAAGGGGGAGAATGGCATCCCTGGGCGGTGCTATTTTCAAAAACATGACGAAAACGGGATACGAAAAGTTCATTTACACTCTTTTGAAAAGGACAGCCACCAATTATACAGGCATCTTGTATTCCGTGATTACTTAAGGTCTCACCCTCAGGATGCCAGCAAATACGCTAATGTTAAAGAAAAAGCTGCCCGAAAATATGAATTCGACATCGATTCCTACATAGCTGAAAAATCTCCGACTGTGAAAGAGATTGAGCAAAAAGCGATGCAATGGAGGCCTGCTAAATAAAGGTTTCCGCATTGTTGTTGCTAATCGTGCATGTACTTGTATCCGCATTAATAAAGGTATCGGGGCTCTTTTCGTGGGACTTCTGAACAAAGATTGTATAAAAACTCGAAAAAATGAACTATACCCCGGATAGCGGACACTGATAAAAAAGTGCCCCTATCTGGGGTTTTTTGTGTTTCAATAGATTTAATGAATATGGGGG
>NZ_JAGGQL010000020.1 GCF_018613315.1 Bacillus sp. ISL-37
GTGTGGAGCTGACTGATACTAATCGTTCGAGGACTTAACCAAAATAGATTACTCGTTTCTTCTTGAATTCTTCTTACACATTATCTAGTTTTGAGGGAATAAAGCTTTTTGCGAAGCAAAATAGCTTTCATTAATTTGCGAAGCAAAATAACTGTCCTTTCCTTAATTAAATAGTCTGGTGGCGATGGCGAGAAGGTCACACCCGTTCCCATACCGAACACGGAAGTTAAGCTTCTCAGCGCCGATGGTAGTTGGGGGTTTCCCCCTGTGAGAGTAGGACGCCGCCGGGCACATGAAAGAACAGCTGTAATGGCTGTTCTTTTTTTTGTGGAAATTCCGAGAAAAATTTTCCTTTATAACATAATTTTGTCCAAATTATGAATTACCCTGGTATGTAATTCATAAATACTAAACTCTTCCGATATAACAGTAGCATTTAATTTATTCATTTTTTGATGCAATGAATAACAGTTTACATCAAGGGGGAGCAATGTTTTGAGAAAAAAGAGGGCTGGTTTGCAGTTGAAATTAGGGACTAAGATCAATTTGATTGTGTTGAGCACTGTTCTTATTCTTTCTGTAATAATTGGAGTTGTCGTGACCAAGGAAGTTAGAGAGGGAATAAAGGCTTTTGCGGTGGAAAAGGCTAAAGGAGATTTGGCACTAGGTGAACGATATATTAACAACAAATTCCCGGGAGAGTGGGAAATAAGGAATGGTCAATTATTTAAGGGTGAGCAGCTTTTTAATGATAATTATGAGGTAGTGGATACTATTGGTGCCGATACAGGTGATACAGTAACCATTTTCCAAGGAGATACTCGTATAGCCACAAACGTTATGCTTGAAGGGAAGCGTGCGGTGGGTACGAAGGTGTCTGAAGAGGTCGCAAATGTGGTTCTGAAGCAAGGAAACCCCTATTATGGGGAAGCTGTGGTTGCAGGGAATTCCTATCAAACTGCATATACACCTATAGTGGATCAGAATGGCAAGGCGATAGGGATTTTTTATGTTGGGGCATCAGAAAAGACAATTGACACTATCTTAACTTCTTTTATGACAAAATTTTTGATTCAAGTCCTAATAGTCGTCATACTAGCATCTATAGGAATCTATTGGTTTACGCGTAATTTGAAAAGGAGACTTGAGGCTATTTCTACAGCCCTGCTGAATGCGGGATCTGGTGATTTTACGACAGATGTTAAAGATGACAGCGGCGATGAACTTGGCGATCTTTCAAAGAGTTATAACAAGATGAAAGAAAGCTTAAGCACAATGGTAAAAGAGGTTCTGGAAACCTCGGAACAAGTAGCTGCTTCTTCAGAAGAGCTGAATGCGGGTGCTGAGCAGACAAGTAGGGCTACCGAGCAGATTACAGAGGCAATCCAGCAAGTAGCAGGAGGTTCTGATGTCCAAACACAAGGTATTGAGGAAAGTGCAAGGGCATTAGAGGAGCTGGCTAAGGGAGTGGCCAATATAGCTGAAACTTCCTCATTAATAGCTGAATCGAGTATGGAAGCTGGTGACCATGCGAAAAAAGGCGGAGGATATGTTCAAGAAACGGCGAGTCAGATGAATATGATTCATTCTTCCGTTAACGAGACAGGTGCATTGATTAGTTCGTTAAATGAAAGGTCCAGACAGATAGGAAACATTTCAAAAGTGATTATCGAGATTGCGGATCAAACCAATTTGCTAGCTTTGAATGCTGCGATAGAAGCAGCGAGAGCTGGAGAACATGGGAAGGGATTTGCAGTTGTTGCTGCAGAGGTCAGAAAGCTGGCTGAACAATCACAAAATTCCTCTTCTCAGATATCAGAGTTAATTAGGCATATTCAAACGGATATGGAACACTCAAATGATTCGATGGATCGGGTGAAAAAAGAAGTTATTAGCGGCTTGGGAATCGTAGAGGATACTCAAAGAAGCTTCCAGGAGATTCTTTTATCTATGGAAAATATGAGTGAACGAATCGAAGAGATGGCAGCCACGGCGGAACAGATGTCTGCGAGCACTGAGGAAGTATCCGCAACAGTCAATGAAGTCTCAACTATATCAAAGGAATCTTCCTTGCATAGCCAAAATGTAGCGGCTTCTGCGGAGGAACAATTAGCTTCAATGGAGGAAATAATAGCTTCGGCCAATAATCTATCAACAATGGCTGAAACTTTAAAAGATACGGTCAGCCGATTTAAAATATGAATGAAAACCATCAAGCCTTCCCGGTCACGGATTTAGGCTTGATGGTTTTTTAGACTGTTTAATATTTGATTGCAGTGTCTATTGTCGAATATAACTTCTCGTTCCTGGCTTCCACAAAGTATTGTTTTTGAACATACTCCTTCCCGCCATTCTCTTCGTACCAATTTTTAATGCGTTGCAGATGTTCTTTATCGCTTCTAACATGATTTTCTATTTCTATATAATCCTCATAGCTGTCATATTCCCAAATCGCAAATATCTCTGTCGTTGTCTCGTCATGTGGCAGCATCCATCTTCCTGTCAGTCTGGCTCCGTGCTTCAGTTGATTTGGCATGTTTATCTCAGTAAAAAGCTTATTGAATGGTTCTACAAAATCATTTTTTACTATGTAGAATTTACGCCGATAAAACAATATTAACAACTCCCTGTAATCTCTTATTTTAAAATGGTATCCTTTTCCATGCTCCTTCGTCAATCACCATCATTTTTATGTAAAGAAGTTTCAAATCATAAGGTTAAGGAAACCTTAAAATAAGAATCTTTTCGTTAGGGATTTTGCAAGTTGCTTTACAAGTGATTTGTTTAATGCGAACATTAGGGATTATTAGAAGAGATGTCTGGAGGGTTTTGAATGCTGGAGAATAGTTTTGTCATGGTGGCCATCATCTTAATCATCAATATTGTGTATGTGTCTTTTTTTACAATCAGGATGATCTTGACGTTGAAGGGGCAGCGTTACTTAGCAGCTGGGCT
Source organism: Bacillus sp. ISL-37 (assembly GCF_018613315.1). Taxonomy (GTDB): domain Bacteria; phylum Bacillota; class Bacilli; order Bacillales; family Cytobacillaceae; genus Mesobacillus. Next base: position 2,956 of record NZ_JAGGQL010000020.1, read on the forward strand.
CAGCACGATTGAGGTCGTTATTTATGTTGTTGGGCTTGGCCTGGTACTTGATAATTTAAATCAGATACAGAATCTGGTTGCGTATGCTGTCGGCTATGGCATCGGTGTCATTGTCGGAATGAAAATTGAAGAGAAGCTGGCACTTGGCTATATTACGATCAATGTGATTACGAAAGAGTATGATGTGGATCTGCCAAAGGCTTTGCGCGCACTTGGTTACGGTGTGACGGATTGGGCTGCACATGGACTTGAGGGCGACCGGATGGCAATGCAGATTCTAACGCCGCGAAAATATGAATTGAAGCTGTACGAGAAAATCAAGGAGCTGGATCCGAAGGCATTCATCATCGCGTATGAACCGAAATCGATCCATGGCGGGTTCTGGGTAAAATCGGTACGGAAAGGAAAGCTGTTTTCATGAGTAAGGGTAAAAAGAAGCAAATGTACGAAGTCGGAGAACATGAATCAATCGATGAATGTCTTAATAGAATGAAGAAGGATGGATTCGCTCCTGTCCGCAGGATGGAGAAGCCGATTTTCAAGGAAGTTGAAAAGAATGGGACAGTTGAATATGAGCCTGCGGGCAGGCAGATCATTTTTGAAGCGAAGTTAATTGAGAGCTGACTTGCGTTAGCTGTTTAAAGCCCTAAACACGAACAATATAAAATAAAAATTATTTAATGTTCGATTATAGATTGACAATAAGTCGAATTAGTTGTTAATATGTAAATGTCGAAAGTGAAATTTAGTTTTCCCTCGTATAATAATGGGGATATGGCCCATGAGTCTCTACCCGGTAACCGTAAATCGCCGGACTATGAGGGAAAGTAGTTTTTAAGTGAAGGGAAAAGAAATCGCGTTCACTTATGGATTTCTTTGCGTATGCACCCGGACAGACTACTTTCTCTTCTATTTAGAGGAAGCAGTCTATCCGGGTTTTTTGTTTTTTAACTCCAAAGGGGGTAAGTATATGACGGTTGCAGTCATTATGGGGAGCAAATCGGATTGGGAAACGATGAAGCATGCGTGTGACATACTGGATCAGCTGGAAGTTTCTTATATAAAAAAGGTGGTTTCAGCCCACCGTACGCCTGATCTTATGTTTGAATTTGCCGAGAAGGCCAGGGACGAAGGGATCAAAGTCATTATCGCTGGGGCTGGCGGTGCGGCACATTTGCCTGGAATGGTAGCGGCGAAAACGACATTGCCTGTGATCGGGGTGCCAGTTCAGTCAAAAGCACTTAATGGATTGGATTCACTGTTGTCGATTGTCCAGATGCCGGGTGGTGTGCCGGTTGCAACAGTAGCCATCGGAAAAGCTGGAGCAACAAATGCGGGTCTCCTTGCGGCGCAGATTCTTGGGGCATTTGACAGTGAAGTCGCCGAGAGATTGGAGCGGCTGAGGGAAGAAACAAAAACGTCAGTGATGGAAAGCAGTGATGAGCTTGTCTAAAGTGGTTTTACCGGGAGAGACGATTGGAATTATTGGCGGCGGCCAGCTTGGCAAGATGATGGCGCTCTCGGCAAAAGCGATGGGATTCAGAGTAGTCGTGCTGGATCCGACCGAAGATTGCCCATGCGGCCAGGTAGCTGATCAGCAGATTATCGGCGGTTACGATGACCTTGAAAAAATAAAGCGGTTATCAGAACAGAGTGATGTGATCACTTATGAGTTTGAGAATATAGATGCAACTGCCCTTGAATGGTTGAATAAAAATGCGTATGTGCCGCAGGGCACGGAATTGCTGCGAATTACTCAGGACAGGATAGAAGAGAAGCGCAACATCGAGGCAGCGGGTGTTCAGGTGGCTCCATATGCTGTTGTGGCAAGAGTGCAGGATGTCAGGGCGGGAATGGAAGAACTGGGATTACCTGCTGTCCTGAAAACAGCCAGGGGCGGTTATGATGGCAAGGGTCAGCTGGTTCTTAGGTCTATTGATGATATCGATTTAGCAGAAACATTAGTCAGCCAGGGTGCATGTGTGCTGGAAAAGTGGATTCCGTTTGAAAAGGAAATTTCGGTGATCATCACACGCGGGACAAATGGTGAAACGAGCGTATTCCCAGTGGCTGAGAATGTTCATAAGGAAAACATTCTGCATCAGACAATTGTTCCTGCAAGAATCACCATGAAGGCTGAAGCAAAGGCTATAGAAGCAGCGAAACAAATTGCGTCAGCATTAGGATTGGCTGGAACGCTGGCAGTCGAGATGTTTTTAGCTGAAAATGATGAGCTTTACATAAATGAACTGGCGCCAAGGCCCCATAACTCGGGGCATTACAGTATCGAAGCCTGTGAGACGTCGCAGTTCGAACAGCATATCAGGGCAGTTTGCGGCTGGCCATTGGGAAGTACGAACTTGCTGAAGCCGGCTGTGATGGTGAATATTCTGGGCCAACACCAGCAGCCATTGCTGGATAAAATCGCAGACTTGCAGGATTGGAAAATCCATTTATACGGCAAAAAGGAAGCCAAACATAAGCGTAAAATGGGCCACGTGACCCTTTTACGAGAAACAGTAGAAATCGCGCTTAATGAAGCTGAGAGAAGCGGAATCTGGGAAAGCGCAGCAGAAATGATCGGAGGACAAAAGAGATGATAGATCGTTATACAAGACCGGAAATGGGAGCAATTTGGACGGAGGAAAACCGCTTTAAGGCATGGCTCGAGGTTGAGATTCTTGCATGTGAGGCATGGGCAGAGCTAGGAGATATTCCTAAGGAAGACGTAAAGAAACTCCGCGAGAATGCCTCTTTTGATATTAACCGGATTAAGGAAATCGAGGAAGAGACGCGGCATGATGTCGTTGCTTTTACAAGAGCGGTATCAGAGACACTTGGAGAAGAGCGCAAATGGGTGCATTATGGTCTGACTTCAACTGATGTTGTGGATACGGCTCTATCCTATGTGCTTAAGCAGGCTAATGCGATTTTGCTGAAGGATCTTGAGAACTTTGTTGAGATTCTGACTAATAAAGCAAGAGAACATAAGAACACAGTCATGATGGGGCGCACGCACGGTGTTCATGCTGAGCCTACCACTTTTGGCTTGAAGCTGGCACTATGGCTGGAGGAAATGAAGCGTAATCTTGAGCGGTTTAAAATGGCGTCTCGCGGTGTCGAGTTCGGCAAGATTTCTGGTGCAGTGGGAACGTACGCGAATATCGATCCATTCGTGGAATCATATGTTTGTGAAAAGCTTGGTTTGCAGCCGGCACCGATTTCGACACAGACCTTGCAGCGTGACCGTCATGCTTTCTATATGTCCACGCTTGCTTTGATTGCGACTTCGATTGAGAAGTTTGCGGTTGAAATCCGCGGTTTGCAAAAAAGTGAAACCCGTGAAGTAGAGGAGTTTTTTGCAAAGGGACAAAAAGGCTCGTCGGCCATGCCGCATAAGCGCAACCCAATTGGCTCTGAAAACATGACAGGGATGGCAAGGGTCATCCGTGGCTATATGACAACCGCTTATGAGAATGTGCCGCTATGGCATGAGCGCGATATTTCACACTCATCTGCAGAAAGAATTATTTTACCAGACGCGACAATCGCATTGAACTATATGCTTAACCGCTTCGGCAATATCGTGAAGAATTTGACGGTGTATCCGGAGAACATGAAGCGGAATATGGACCGGACGCTTGGCTTGATCTACTCACAGCGTGTGCTGCTTGCTTTGATCGACAAGGGGATGTCCCGTGAGGAAGCTTACGATACAGTTCAGCCAAGAGCGATGGAAGCATGGGAAAAGCAGGTGCAATTCCGCATCCTGATCGAAAGTGATGAAAAAATCGCGGGGCTTTTAAGCGAAGCGGAAATCGATGACTGCTTTGATTATAACTACCATATCAAGCATGTTGATATGATTTTTGAACGACTAGGTCTTTAATTTTTCAAAAAGGAACATAAATAGAGGGCGAGGTTATCCTTGCCCTTCCTTTAACTGCAGGTGACTGAAGATTGCCAATTATCTCAATCGGAGGGCGTTAATATGGAAGAGCTGTTATACGAAGGGAAAGCGAAGCGGATTTTCGCAACGGATGACGAGCGGGTAGTAAGGGTGCAATACAAGGATTCAGCGACGGCCTATAATGGCGAGAAAAAGGCGGAGATTGTCGGCAAGGGCAGGCTGAATAACGAGATTACGAGTTTGCTATTCTTGAAGCTTAGGGAAGCGGGAATCCAATCGCATTTTATCGAAAAAACTTCAGAGAATGAGCAGCTTGTAAAACGAGTTGCTATCATTCCGCTTGAGGTGGTCGTGAGGAACTTTGCTGCTGGAAGCTTTTCGAAGCGGCTTGGTGTCGAGGAAGGCAAAAAACTGTCGAGACCAATCGTTGAGTTTTACCTGAAGGATGATTCACTTGGCGATCCGCTGATCACCGATGATCATGTAGATGTGCTGGATCTTGCATCAGCTGATGAGGTCGCAGAACTGAAGGAAGCGGCTATGAAAATCAATGAGGTTCTTGGCGGATTTTTCGCAGAGATCGGTGTTACTTTAATCGATTTCAAGCTGGAGTTTGGCAAGGACGCAGACGGCAGCATCCTGCTTGCGGATGAGATTTCGCCGGACACGTGCCGCCTTTGGGACATGGAAACACAGCAGAAGCTTGATAAAGATGTATTTCGCCGTGATTTAGGGAATCTGACAGATGCTTACGAAACCATTTTAACGAGATTGGGAGGACAATTGCATGTATAAAGTAAAGGTGTATGTCACGTTAAGGGAAAGTGTTTTGGATCCGCAGGGGACGGCTGTGAAAAGTGCGCTTGCGACACATGGTTATGAAGGCATCCAGGAGGTTCGCATCGGTAAATACATGGAGCTGACTTTGGATGAGTCGGTGAAGGATGTCGACGCTGCTGTGAAGGAGATGTGCGAGCGCTTGCTGGCGAATCCGGTGATTGAGGACTACAGGTATGAAGTCGAGGAGGTTGTTGCACAGTGAAGTTTGCGGTGATCGTATTTCCGGGTTCGAACTGTGACATTGACATGTACCATGCCGTAAAAGATGAGCTTGGCGAAGAAGCGGAGTATGTGTGGCATGATGCTGAAAGTCTAGAAGACTATGACGCTGTGTTGTTGCCAGGCGGATTTTCTTATGGAGATTACTTGCGTTCTGGCGCGATTGCCCAGTTCAGCAATGTCATGAAGGAAGTTGTCAAAGCTGCTGAAGTTGGCAAACCTGTTCTTGGTGTCTGCAACGGATTTCAAATTTTGCTGGAAGCGGGTCTCCTTCCCGGGGCCATGCGCCGGAATGACAGCCTGAAGTTCATCTGCAAGCAGGTAGAGCTAAAGGTGGAAAAAAATGAAACAATGTTCTCGGCTGGCTACGAACAGGGAGAAGTCATCACGATTCCGGTTGCGCACGGGGAAGGCAACTATTATTGCGATGAGGAAACGCTGTCTCGTTTGAAGGCTAATAATCAAATCGTGTTTACATACAATGGCGAAAATCCGAATGGAAGCCTTGAAAATATCGCAGGAATCATCAATAAACGAGGCAATGTCCTTGGCATGATGCCTCATCCTGAACGCGCGGTCGACGAGCTGCTTGGCGGAGCGGACGGACTGAAGCTTTTCAAATCGATCGTTAAACAATGGAGGGAAGCAAATGCGGTTAATGCTTGAACCAAGTTCAGAGGAAATTAAACAGGATAAGATTTATCGTGAAATGGGACTGTCAGACAGCGAGTTTGCTTCTGCCGAAAAGATTCTTGGACGGGTGCCGAACTATACGGAAACAGGATTGTTCTCTGTTATGTGGTCGGAGCACTGCAGCTACAAGAACTCCAAGCCGGTGCTGAAAAAGTTCCCTGTCACGGGGGAGCGGGTTTTACAGGGCCCAGGCGAAGGTGCAGGAATTGTTGATATTGGTGATGGCCAGGCGGTCGTTTTCAAAATCGAGAGCCATAACCATCCATCAGCAATCGAGCCATACCAGGGCGCTGCTACGGGTGTCGGCGGAATTATCCGCGACGTTTTTTCGATGGGAGCAAGGCCAATTGCATTACTGAATTCCCTCCGTTTTGGCGAGTTAGAATCGCCACGAGTGAAATATTTGTTTGAACAGGTTGTAGCAGGGATTGCAGGTTACGGAAACTGCATCGGTATTCCGACAGTAGGCGGAGAGGTTCAGTTTGACGCTGCTTATGAAGGCAACCCGCTTGTAAACGCAATGTGCGTTGGATTGATCAACCATGAGGATATCAAGAAGGGCCAGGCGCATGGCGTTGGCAATACCGTCATGTACGTTGGTGCGAAGACTGGCCGTGATGGAATCCATGGCGCGACATTTGCTTCTGAGGAATTGAATGAGGCATCTGAAGAGAAGCGTCCTGCGGTCCAGGTTGGCGATCCGTTTATGGAAAAGTTGCTTTTGGAAGCATGTCTGGAGCTTGTGAAAAATGATGCGCTTGTCGGGATCCAGGACATGGGCGCTGCAGGATTGACGAGTTCATCAGCTGAGATGGCGAGCAAGGCCGGATCCGGAATCGAAATGAATCTTGATCTTGTGCCGCAGCGTGAAACAGGTATGACTGCTTATGAGATGATGCTTTCTGAGTCCCAGGAGCGCATGCTGATCGTAGTCGAAAAAGGCCGTGAGCAGGAAATCGTAGATCTTTTTTCAAAATATGAGCTTGAAGCGGTGGCAATCGGAAAAGTTACGGATGACAAGATGCTTCGTCTTTTACATAAGGGGGAAGTGGTTGCTGATGTACCTGCGGATGCACTGGCTGAAGAAGCACCTGTCTATTACAAGCCATCAAGCGAACCAGCGTATTTCCGTGAGTTCCAGGCGATGGAAAATGATATCCCTAAAGTTGAAAACTATGAAAATACTCTTTTGCAGCTGCTGCAGCAGCCAACGATTGCAAGCAAAGAGTGGGTCTATGACCAATATGATCATATGGTGCGTACGGGCACGGTTGTGTCTCCTGGGTCCGATGCAGCGGTAGTAAGAGTTCGCGGCACAGAAAAAGGATTGGCGATGACAACCGACTGCAACTCCCGTTATATCTACCTTGACCCGGAAACAGGCGGGAAGATTGCCGTTGCTGAAGCGGCGCGCAATATTGTCTGCTCTGGCGGTGAACCGCTGGCGATCACGGACTGCCTGAACTTCGGGAATCCTGAGAAGCCGGAGATTTTCTGGCAGTTTGAAAAAGCGGTCGACGGCATGAGTGAAGCATGCCGAACATTGAGTACCCCTGTCATCGGCGGAAATGTGAGTTTGTATAACGAAACGAACGGAACGGCTGTCTACCCGACACCAGTTGTCGGCATGGTCGGACTTGTTGAAAACTTGCAGCATGTAACGACGCAGCATTTTAAAAATGCTGGCGATTTGATTTATTTGCTGGGTGAAACAAAGGATGAGTTCGGTGGCAGTGAGCTGCAGAAAATGGTTTATGGCAAGATTTTTGGCAAGGCGCCTGAGCTTGATTTAGAAGTGGAAGCAAGCTATCAAGCGCAGATTTTAACAGCGATCAAAAATGGGCTGGTTGCTTCTGCGCATGATGTCGCCGAGGGCGGTTTGGCCGTTGCGCTTGCTGAATCCGTGATCGGCAGCAAAGGTTTGGGAGCTGAGGTAGTACTAGAAGGAAATGCTGTATCTGCCTTGTTCAGCGAATCGCAATCCCGCTTTATTTTATCCGTAAAACCAGAAAATCAAATCGAGTTTGAGAGTTTAACAGACGCGGTGTTGGTCGGAAAAGTCGTTGAAACTCCAGTCTTAAAGGTTGATGTCAACGGTGAGAGCGTGATCAATCAAGATGCAGAGGGGCTGAAAAAGGCCTGGAAAGGAGCCATCCCATGCTTGCTGAACTAAAAGGCTTGAATGAGGAATGCGGCGTTTTTGGAATCTGGGGACATCCCGAGGCAGCACAAATTACGTATTACGGGCTTCATAGCCTGCAGCACCGCGGCCAGGAGGGCACTGGCATTGTTGTGAGCGATGGAATGGAACTTAAGGGAAGAAAAGGCGAAGGCCTTGTGACTGAAATTTTTACGGCTGATGCAATGGAAGACCTACAGGGTGTAGGTGCTATCGGCCATGTCCGTTATGCAACAGCGGGCGGCGGGGGCTATGAAAATGTCCAGCCGCTGCTGTTCCAATCGCAGAGCGGCGGCCTGGCCCTTGCGCATAACGGCAATCTCGTAAATGCTGATGCGCTAAGGAATCAGCTTGAAGCCCAGGGAAGCATTTTTCAAACGAGTTCAGATACAGAGGTGCTTGCCCATTTAATAAAGCGCGGCGGCTTCAGCCAGCTGAAGGACCGTGTGAAAAATGCACTTCCGATGCTGAAGGGGGCTTACGCCTTTTTAATCATGACCGAAACAGAAATGATGGTCGCGCTCGATCCGCATGGATTGCGCCCGCTTTCGCTTGGCCGCCTTGGCGATGCTTATGTCGTAGCTTCAGAGACTTGCGCCTTCGATATCGTCGGTGCGGAGTTTGTAAGAGACATCCTTCCTGGAGAATTGTTGGTGATTGATGCAGACGGCCTTCATTCCGAGATGTACTCAATGAGCTCGGGCACGGCAATCTGTACGATGGAATATATTTATTTTTCTAGACCAGACAGCAACATCCACGGCATCAACGTTCATGCTGCCCGCAAAAATCTCGGCAAGCAACTTGCAAAAGAGGTGCCGATTCAGGCTGATGTTGTTACAGGTGTACCTGATTCAAGTATATCCGCGGCAATCGGGTATGCGGAGGAATCAGGCATTCCATACGAAATGGGTTTGATCAAGAACCGTTACGTTGGCCGAACTTTCATCCAGCCTTCCCAGTCACTGAGAGAGCAGGGCGTGAAAATGAAGCTTTCTCCGGTGCGCGGGATTGTGGAAGGCAAGCGTGTCATAATGGTTGACGATTCGATTGTTCGCGGCACGACCAGCCGCCGGATTGTGAAGATGCTGAAGGAAGCGGGCGCGACCGAGGTGCACGTCGTCATCAGTTCGCCGCCAATTCAGAATCCATGCTTTTATGGAATCGATACATCTACCCGCGAGGAATTGATTGCCTCCGATCATTCGGTCGAAGAGATTCGTGAATTGATTGGTGCCGACTCGCTGACGTTTTTGAGTGTCGAGGGCATGCTTGAGGCAATCGGGCACAATGAACCTGGCGAAACAAGAGGTCAGTGCCTTGCTTGCTTTACCGGGAAGTACCCAACGGAGATCTATCCGCAAGCTGTGCCTGCTGGGCAGAAGTGTTAAAGGAATTAATGTGCCCGTAAAGAGCAGAATCAGTTAAAGGTCACATAAAAGTGATTAATGTGCCCGTAAGGAAGCGGGATGGCAATTAAAGGTCACATAATCCTTAAAGGAAGCGTCTACGACAAGAGACTTAGAGAATACAGCCAAATCGGAGGTAATGAACATGGCAAATGCGTATAAGCAGGCTGGTGTGGATATTGAGGCCGGGTACGAGTCGGTGGAAAGGATTAAAAAGCATGTGAATCGGACGGTCAGGCCTGGTGTGATGGGTGCATTAGGCGGTTTCGGCGGAATGTTCGACCTTTCCAGCCTTGGACTGAAGGAGCCGGTGCTCGTTTCAGGCACGGATGGTGTCGGCACGAAGCTGATGCTGGCATTCATGATGGACCGGCATGATACAATCGGCATAGATGCGGTCGCGATGTGCGTGAACGACATCGTTGTGCAGGGAGCTGAACCATTATATTTCCTTGACTATATCGCCTGCGGAAAAGCAGAGCCGGAAAAAATCGAGGCAATTGTCAGAGGGATTGCCGACGGCTGCGAGCTGGCTGGTTGTGCGCTGGTCGGCGGGGAAACCGCGGAAATGCCAGGGATGTACTCTCCGGAAGAATACGATTTGGCTGGTTTTTCGGTCGGAGCCTGTGAAAAAGCTGATATCATCACAGGGCAGAAAATCAAAGAGGGCGATGTGCTGATCGGACTTGCATCAAGCGGCATCCACAGCAATGGCTACTCGCTTGTGCGCAAGGTGTTTTTCGAGCAGGCGGACTGGGAGCTTGACCGTTACGTAGAAGAGTTTGGCTGTACGCTGGGAGAAGAACTACTCAAGCCAACACGTATTTATGTAAAATCGGTGCTTGCCGCAAAGAAGCAGTTTGAACTCAAAGGGCTGGCCCATATTACGGGCGGCGGCTTCATCGAAAACATACCGCGGATGATGCCGGAAGGACTGGGCGCAAAAATCGAAGAGGGCAGCTGGGAAATTCCGCAGGTGTTCAAGACGATTGAATCCCTTGGTGAAATTGAACGCAAGGATATGTATAATATCTTCAATATGGGGATTGGCATGGTAACGGCGGTGGATGCAGGAATTGCTCATGAAGTTGTGGCGTTTTTTAACAAAAACGGAGAGCAGGCTGCCGTAATCGGCACAATAACTGGCATTGAAGGAATCGAGATGAAAGTGGCTGGTGAAGAGCTATGAAAAAAATAGCGGTATTCGCGTCGGGAAGCGGAAGCAATTTTCAGGCGATTGCCGTCGCGGCACAAGCAGGTATCCTGAATGCTGAAATCTCGCTGCTTGTATGTGATAAGCCAGGCGCATTTGCTGTCGACCGGGCTGAAATGTTAGGAATTCCTGCTCTGGTGATCAGTCCAAAAAGCTATCCTGCCAAAGCAGCATATGAGGCAGAGATTTTACAAAAGCTGATTAGCCTTGATGTCGAAATGATTGTGCTTGCGGGCTACATGCGCCTCATCGGGCCGACATTGCTTGAAGCATATGAAGGGAAAATCGTGAACATCCACCCGTCACTTTTGCCGGCCTTTCCTGGGAAGGATGCGATCGGGCAGGCGCTGGCAGCGGGAGTTGAGACTACAGGAGTGACGATCCATTTCGTGGACGAGGGAATGGATACAGGACCGATCATTGCGAGCGCTGCGGTAAAAATCGATGCTAGCGAAACAAGGGAGTCGCTCCAGAAGAAAATACAGCGGATTGAACACAACATGTATCCAGACGTTTTGGAGGAGCTGTTGAACGGAGAAGAGGAGGCAGTACAATGGGAAAAAAGCGTGCACTGATCAGTGTTTCGAATAAAGAAGGAATTGTAGAATTTGCGAAGGAACTTGTCGAGCTTGGATTTGAAATCGTCTCGACTGGCGGTACCAAAAAAGCGCTCAAGGAAGGTGGCGTTCCCGTCATTGGGATCAGCGATGTGACTGGTTTTCAGGAAATCCTTGAAGGCCGTGTTAAGACGCTGCACCCTAAAATTCACGGAGGCTTGCTTGCGAAGTACGACGATCCTTCCCATCAGGCTCAGCTGGCTGAAAATGAAATCGAGCAAATCGAGCTTGTCTGCGTCAACTTGTATCCTTTTAAAGAAACAATTTCAAAGCCTGGCGTGACAGCGGAAGATGCGATTGAAAATATCGACATCGGCGGTCCAGCGATGCTGCGTGCATCAGCTAAAAATCATCAATACATAACAGTGCTTGTAGACCCTGCAGATTATCACCAGGTGATTGAAGAGTACAAGAATCAGAACGAAACAACAATGAAAACCCGTCGCCTTCTTGCTGCGAAGGTGTTCCGCCATACGGCTGCGTATGATGCACTGATTGCTGAATACATGACAGAACTTGCTGGCGAGGAACGGCCGGAAAAAATGACGGTGACTTACGAGCTGAAGCAAAGCTTGCGCTACGGTGAAAATCCGCATCAGAAGGCTGCTTTTTACCAGAAGCCGCTTGGTTCAGCCTTTTCAGTGGCGGCAGCGGAACAGCTTCACGGAAAAGAGCTATCTTATAACAATATCAATGATGCAAACGCGGCTTTGCAGATTGTAAAAGAATTCTCTGAGCCGGCAGCGGTTGCGGTTAAGCATATGAACCCTTGTGGAGTGGGTGTCGGTAAGGACATTTTTGATGCTTTCGGAAAGGCGTTTGAAGCGGATCCGGTCTCTATCTTTGGCGGGATCATCGCCTTGAATCGCGAGGTTGATGGGGAGTCTGCCCGCAAGCTTTATGAAATCTTCCTTGAAATCATCATCGCTCCTTCTTTTAGCGACGAAGCTCTGGAAATTTTAACGGCGAAAAAGAATCTCCGGTTGTTGAAGGTCTCATTTGATGGTGAGGCTGCGAAGGAGAATACTCTGTCCTCTATTGAAGGCGGATTGCTTGTTCAGCAGCAGGATGCGTATGGATTTGACGATGCGGAAATCTCTGTACCGACAAAGCGTGAACCAACCGAGGCAGAATGGGAAGCCTTGAAGCTTGGATGGAAGGTTGTTAAGCATGTTAAATCCAACGCGATTGTCGTGGCGGATAAGGATATGACCTTAGGAATCGGCGCCGGTCAAATGAACCGAGTTGGAGCGGCTATGATTGCGCTGGAGCAGGCTGGGGCAAAAGCGGATGGAGCTGCGCTCGCATCTGACGCATTCTTCCCGATGGACGACACCGTCGAAGCGGCAGCAAAAGCTGGTATCACGGCCATCATCCAGCCCGGCGGATCCGTCCGTGATGCAGATTCAATCAAAAAAGCGGATGAATATGGCATTGCGATGGTGTTTACCGGCGTAAGGCATTTCAGACATTAATGGCTGGCAAGTGGTTTGGAATCACGCATTAAGTTAAAAGTAGTCCTGAATACAACGGAGGTGCGGTTTTATGAAGGTTCTTGTGGTTGGCAGAGGGGGCCGGGAGCATGCGATTTGCCGGAAGGTCAGCGAAAGTCCGCTTGTATCAGAGGTTTTTGTGGCTCCTGGCAATCCTGGTATCGAGGATTGTGCTAATGTGATTGCCATAGATGAAAGTGATACTGAACAGCTAGTTTCATTCGCGAAGGAAGAACAGATCGGCCTGACAATCATCGGGCCAGAGGTTCCTTTGCTTGAAGGATTGGCTGACCGTTTTAGTGAGGAAGGGCTTAAAGTGTTCGGTCCGCGTAAAGCGGCAGCGATCATTGAGGGAAGCAAGTCGTTCGCGAAGGACCTGATGAAAAAATACGGCATCCCGACTGCTGCGTATGAAACATTCACTGATTATGCTGAGGCAAGGGATTACCTTGCGAAGGTCGGCGCCCCGATTGTCATCAAGGCAGATGGGCTTGCGGCAGGCAAAGGTGTCGTCGTCGCAATGACCATGCAGGAAGCGGAAAATGCATTGCAGGAAATGATGCTTGACGGAAAGTTTGGTGAGGCATCGGCCAGCGTGGTCATAGAGCAATTTTTAACAGGGGCAGAGTTTTCGCTGATGGCATTCGTGAACGGTGAAACCGTCATTCCATTGGAAATTGCCCAGGATCATAAACGGGCTTTCGACGGTGATAAAGGTCCGAACACCGGTGGGATGGGTGCTTATTCACCGGTACCCCAAATCCGGGAGGAATCAGTCGCGGTTGCAGTAGAGCAAATCCTTCAACCGGCGGCGATTGCGATGGAGATGGAGGGGCGGAGTTTTACAGGCATCCTTTATGCTGGCCTTATTGAGACATCAGAAGGACCAAAAGTGATTGAATTCAACGCTCGATTCGGAGACCCGGAAACCCAGGTGATTTTACCGAGGATGAAATCAGATTTGGTTGAGGTCATTCTCGAACTGCTTGAAGGCAAAAAGCCTGAGATTGAATGGCATGAGGAAGCAATGGTCGGTGTAGTCGTCGCGGCCAACGGCTATCCTGAGGAATATGAAAAAGGTGCTGTGTTGAGAGGCATCGAAAACATATCGCAGGTGTTTCATGCCGGCACGGCGAAAAACAGCGATGGTGAGTTCGTGACAAACGGCGGCAGGGTGATGCTCGTCGGTGCGAAAGCGGCATCGTTAAAAGAAGCACAGCAAAAAGTGTACGCTGAGCTTGAGAAGCTGGACTGCCCTGAAACCTTCTACCGCAAGGATATTGGCAGCAAGGCTATCGGGCACGTCTCTTGTTAGAGCCTTTCATATAAACGAGCAGCAGCGCGATGATGCTGCCAATCAACGCGATCCAGACAAAGCTAACGTCCATTATATATTCCCAGAACATAAAATCATCTCCTTTAGTTTAGTTGAAGCCCCCGGATTAATGGGGGCTTTTTAGTTCAGTATCTAAAGTTAACTTGGGTTATAAGGAATCCATCCTTCTGAATCCCCATTTTCGGCATTCTGCTGTTCCATCATATCCTGGCCTTTTTCATAGGCAGCGGTCAACGGGCAATAGCGGACAATCCCTTCTCCGACTTTCATTGCGCCCAACATCGCTATGAAGATATAGGAATCCTTCCACGGCCGTTTCACCATTTTCGATGTCGACCAAGCGAGGATTGTCAGTCCTGCTGTAATCCTGACAAGTGCGTTGATGATCCCGATATTCGGTCGTACATTCATATCTCATCGCTCCTTTACTCCATTTTTACAGTTAATTTGAAATTCTTTAATGCGTTAAACAGTGAAATATGTTACGATAGTACAATAATGTAAGGGCTTACTTTTTGTGCAAATTTCGATTTTAAACATGTGGCTCTGTTAAATCGATGTTATATATAACACTCTGTTGATGAAGTGGAAGGCGCGTAGACTCCTCCGAAAATGCTAACGCATTTTCATCGTGCGTGGGCAGGTTCATTGAAGCTTCTCAATGTCCTGCGGGATCAGCCGGCTAGGTGAGACCCCGCAGGAGCTTGCGACGAGGAAGCTCAGCGCCGGCCCCGCGGAAAGCGAAGCGCCTGGAACGAAAATCAACAGCCATTTTTTAACAGAGCCCTAACATAGAGAAAAGGGGAACATGGTATGGAACAACGTTATCGATGGAAAAACAAACAATTGCGCGACCATGCTGCTGTTTTGGACGGCACCCTTTCACCGACGGTCTTATTGAAGAATGCGACATATTTGAACCAGACATTCCGCAAGTGGATGACTGCGAACATTTGGATTTACAATGACAGGATTGTGTATGTTGGTGAAAACCTGCCTGAAAATACAAAGCAATGTGAAATAGTGGATTGCACCGGGATGAAGCTGGTGCCGGGCTATATTGAACCACATGCCCACCCATTTCAACTTTATAATCCCCATTCTTTCGCTGCCTATGCATCGCAGACGGGGACGACGACGCTGATTAATGACAATATGGTGCTGGCTTTACAATTAGGAAAAAAGAAAGCGTTTTCCTTTATCAATGAGCTGAATGACAATCCGGTCACGATGTACTGGTGGTGCCGTTTTGATGCGCAGACTGAAATCCAGCATGAGGAAGAGGTCTTCTCCAACAGCAATGTCAGAGCCTGGCTCGAGCATGAGAATGTCGTCCAGGGCGGTGAGCTGACATGCTGGCCGAAGCTGTTGAACGGCGACGACATGATTCTTCACTGGATGCAGGAAACGAAGCGCCATCACAAGAAAATTGAGGGGCACTTTCCTGGTGCATCAGAAAAGACGCTCGCGAAAATGATGCTGTTCGGCGCGGATTGCGACCATGAGGCGATGACTGGCGAGGAAGTTCGCAGAAGGCTGATGCAAGGATATATGGTTTCATTGAGACATTCATCGATCCGTCCGGATTTGCCGAAGCTGCTGGATGAGATTCATGAACTGGATATTGCGGTGTACGACCGTTTCATGATGACGACAGATGGGTCATCGACCGCTTTTTATGAAAATGGCGTGATGGATGAGCTGATTCGTATTGCAATTGAAAAAGGCGTTCCGGTCATCGATGCTTATAATATGGCGACGGTCAATGTGGCACGTTATTATAATTTTGAACATCTGCACGGCAATATCGCGACAGGCAGGATTGCGAATATCAATATTTTGAGTGATGAAATGAACCCGACACCTGTTTCGGTGCTGGCAAAAGGCCAGTGGGTGAAGCGTGATGGTGAAGCAATGGATGCAGCGAAAGAGCTGGACTGGACCCAAATGGGCTTTGAGCCGCTTAAAATGGACTGGGACCTGACGGTGGATGATATGCAATTCTCGATGCCGTTTGGAATCAAGATGGAGAATTCGGTCATAACGAAGCCGTATTCGATTTCAATCGATGTGTCCGCTGAGGAACTGTCTACAAAGCATGATGAGTGCTTTTTCATGCTGATCGACCGAAATGGGCAATGGCGAATCAATACGATGCTGAAAGGTTTTGCGACCGAACTGCAGGGTCTTGCGAGTTCGTTTTCCAATACTGGCGACATCATTCTGATTGGCAAAAACAAGCAGGATATGATGGCTGCTTTTAACAGGATGAAGGAGCTCGGCGGTGGCATAGTGGCGTGTGAAAATGGTGTGCCTGTCAAGGAGATTCCATTGAGGCTGCAGGGTATCATGTCCAGCCATCCTGTGACGGAGCTGATGGCGGAGGAGAAGAAGCTGCTTGAATATCTAAAAGAAAAAGGCTATAAATTCGCCGATCCGATTTATTCATTATTATTCTTCAGTTCAACGCATTTGCCATATATCCGTATCACACAAGAGGGCATCTATGATGTGATGAAAAAAACGGTACTCTTTCCAACGATAATGCGTTAAAATATAACAGTGCATCTAGAGATAGACAGCCATGATCGAACTTGGAGATCAAGGGGTGGCGAAAATGAGAAAAAAATGGATCGCTGTGCTGGCGGCCGCGATGGTGCTTACCGCCGGATGCAGCAGTAAAGAGACAGAGAAAAAAGAAGCAACAGAACATAAAGAAAAAGAGATTGAAGTAGACGAGGTTGTCGCTCCGGAGGAACTGCCGTATCAATTCCCGCTGACCGGGGTCGGGACTGCTGAGGAGAGTTCTGACCGGGCGGTGGCCGTGGTGGTCAATAACCATCCAAAGGCGCGTCCGCAATCCGGTCTTCACAAAGCTGACGTCGTCCACGAGGTCCTTGCAGAAGGAGACGTTACAAGGTTCGTGGCGATTTTTCAAAGCGAACAGCCTGAAAAAATAGGGCCGGTCCGCAGTGCGAGGGAATACTTCATTGACCTGGCATCCGGGTTTGACAGTTTCTTCATCGCCCATGGCTATAGCCCTGAAGCGAAGGAAATGCTCGAAGGCGGAGCGATCGATAACATCAACGGAATGCAATATGATGGAACACTGTTCAAGCGGGCCGATTTCCGGAAGGCGCCTCATAATTCTTATATCACCTATAAGAATATTGTGAAGGGAGCGGAAACAAGAGGCTACGCACTTGATGAATTACCGGCTTCTGCAGTATTCTTGAGCAGTGAGGAAGCTGGACAGCTGGAAGGTACTCCTGCTGTGGAATTCATGGTAAAGTACGGTTCTCCGTCGTTCGATGCGATCTATGAGTACGACACGGAAAAAGAAAAATACCACCGTTTTAATGGCAGTGAAGAAACCGTTGATCTTGAAACAAAGGATCCTGTTCTGCTCGACAATATCCTTGTCGTGCAAATGGACCATCAGGTAATTGATAGTGCAGGCCGCAGGGTCATCGATATGGCCTCCGGTGGCAAGGGATATCTGTTCCAAAAAGGAAAAGTGAATGAGATACAATGGAAAAATGAAGCTGGCAGGATCGTCCCTTATAAGGATGGGGGTAAAGCTGGTTTCGTTCCCGGGAAAACATGGATCAACATTGTCCCATCAATCAGCGATGTCTCATTCGACTCTCAACAATAAAATTCTGAGTGAATTAAGGGGTAGACTATATGCAAATTGATAAATTAAGAGGAAAAGAACTCGATCAATTATTCAAGGCGATTTTATCGCTGAAGGATCTCGACGAAGCATATCGCTTCTTCGACGACCTGGCGACAGTGAACGAAATCCAGTCGCTGGCACAACGCCTTGAAGTTGCCCGCATGCTACGTGAGGGCAAGACCTATCATAAAATCGAGACCGAAACAGGCGCGAGCACGGCAACAATTTCCCGTGTCAAGCGCTGCCTGAATTACGGAAACGATGCTTATGAAATGGCGCTGGAAAGACTGAAAGAGCAGGAAAACGCGGAAGCGAAATAGTTATTGACGAGGGCGGAACCGGGTGTGGTTCCGTTCTTTTTTAATGCTGAAAAAATCGCAGGAAATTACCACTTCGCTATAAAAATGAAAATGTCGCTATAAAAATGAAAAATTCGCTATAAAACAAGATTTTCGCTATTAAATCCATTTTTCCGCTATAAATAATGATTTTGCGCTATATAAAAGGAAAATTCATCTTCTCTATGGTAATTACGAACCTTCCCGTATAAAATGGCCATCCAAACAAAAAACTAACTAAAAATACGGGTAAGGGGTTAATCATGAAACAGTTAAAGCCGATTCAGTTTGATACAAGCAAAGTCAGTCCCACTGAAAAGTTCACTAGCGTCGAAATGGCGAAGCTGTGGGCGACTTATATGGGGAATAGTCTTTCCAATCATATACTTAGGCATTTTCTTCAACATGTTGAGAATGAAGACATCAAAACACTGCTTGAGAATGCTTTTGGCCTTACCGAAAAATTCATGAGCAAAATAAAAGGATTCATGGAGAAGGAAAACTTCCCTGTACCCCAGGGCTATACTGAAGACGATTTCAACTCGGCTGCTCCGCGTTTATTTGAGGATGAGTTTTATGTCCATTATTTAAAATATGCGGCAAAAGCTGGTTTGAGCATCTATGCGATTGCCCTTCCGCTGGTAATGCGGCTTGATATCAGGGAGTTTTTTATTCAATGCGGGATGGCCACGACAGAGCTTTTGGCGCAGATTAACGGCATTTTGATGGATAAAGGCTTTATTATCAAACCGCCTGTCCTGCCGACTCCGGATTGAATTGATTTCATTAATCGAAAAAGTTACCTCGACGGCTTTGGCCGTAATCTACGGTCGCTCCATGCGCTTGAGGTGACCCATTTATATGACAACATCGAGAACAATGTCACAAGCAAAGCGTTGCTGATCGGATTCAGCCAGGTGGCGAGGAGCAAGCAACTGCGAGATTTTTTCATCAGAGGGATCGAAGTAACCGATAAAATGGTGGAGCAGATGAAAGCAAAGCTTCATAAGGAAAATCTGCCCTCACCGGCATTATTGGATCACTTGGTGACCAATTCAACGATTTCTCCCTATTCAGATAAACTGATGCTTAGCCATAAAGCGGATATGTTCTCGATGAAAATAAGGTCGATGGGGAATTCGATGGCCGTCAACGGACGCAAGGATATCGGGCTTTTATACGGGAAGGGCCTTATGAATGTAGCCCTATACGCAGAGGATGCTGCAGAAATCCTGATTGAGCACGGCTGGATGGAGCAGCCGCCACATGCTGCTGACCGGAATAAACTGGCGACAGAGTAACAACACGAGCTTGCTGCGGCAGGCTTTTTTGCGTTTTATGGACTTAACTCTGTTCCGCATCGTTTGCTGGATTGAGTAGAAAAATTGGAAAAAAACCAGGTTATTTTCCAGTTCGCCAATGAAATTTTATTATCGCCAATAAAATCATATTTTCGCCAATAAATTTTGAAAATCGCCAATAAAAACTGAAAATCGCCAATAAACTTGGTTACTAGCTAACTTTTACGGGTAGGGAGTAGGTAAAATATACATTTTGGAGTGAGTTGATGGGGGCAAGCTTGACGGTTATTGCGATTGTGATTATTTATTTAGGCATCATGATCATGATTGGGTATATATCTTCGAAAAAAATCAATGATAATGAGGATTTTCTTGTTGCAGGGCGTAAGATGGGACCTTGGCTGCTGGCAGGAAGCCTTGCCGCGACCGAGGTTGGAGGCGGTTCTTCTCTTGGTGTAGTTGAAAAGGCGTATGGCGAGTGGGGGCTGTCAGCCGTATGGTATGTCATTACAATGGCGATCGCATTTATAGTGCTAGCGTTCCTCGCGCCGATGCTGCGTGAAGCGGCGGTCAAAACGGTACCCGAGTATTTCCGCAGGCGATATGGTGAAGCAAACTCTCTGGTTACATCAATCATTATGCTATTGCCGATGGTCGGACTGACGGCAGTGCAGTTCATCGCCTCGGCGACAATTCTATCAGTGATGACGGGCTGGAGCTACACAGTGTCGGTCATCATCGTTACGGTTGTCGTTACGTTATACAGCGTGATGGGCGGGATGTACAGTGTTGTTTACACAGATGTGGTCCAGTGGATTTTCATTATTGTCGGGATGGCGCTGATCATTCCTTTCACGCTTCAGGCTGGCGGCGGATTCGAACAGGTAACAGCCAATATCCCGGAGGCGAAATGGAGCCTTGTCGATGGCGCAGGCTGGGGAACGATCATTGCGCTCGTAGTGATGTATATTGCTTCTTTTACAGTCGGCCAGGAGGCGGTCCAGCGTTATTATTCAGCTAAAGACGGGAAGGCGGCGAAGCATGCTTCGTATATCACTTCTGTTGTGTATGTGTTGTTCGCGTTCATTCCAGCGGTGATCGGTCTGTTCATGTATGGGATGGTCGAAAACGGCCAAATCGACGGGGGAATGCTGATGGAAAGAGGCGCACAGTATGCTTTGCCAGTGCTGGCAATGGAGGTGCTGCCGGATGTGGTCACGGGCATCCTGTTCGCTGCGTTGATTTCGGCGACAATGTCCAGTGCGTCTAGCAATCTATTGGCGGCTGGATCTATTTTCACAAATGATATTTACCACCAATATATCAACAAGAATGCAGCTGACGGGAAGCTTTTAAAAATGGTGCGTTATACAATGTATGTCGTTGCAGCGTTCAGTTTGCTGACAGCGATCTGGAATGTCTCGGATATCATTACATTGCTCATGTTCTCCTTTACATTGAGAGCGGGCGGCGCATTCATTCCATATGTGCTCGGGCATATCTGGGAAAAAGCGAGCCCGGCAGGCAGCCTGGCATCCTTGTTCCTTGGAAGTCTGGCAGTCTACCTTGGCGAAAAAGAGATTATCAGCTTCTTTGGGCTTGATCCAATCTATCTTGCGCTGATTGTCAGCGGCATCAGTTTCTATATTTTTTCAAGGTTGTTCACAGAGCAATACGAGCATCGTGATTTATAACTTTTCTTCAAAAAGCGTTCCTGGATGAGGGGCGCTTTTTTCTCGGCAAGAACCTTATGTTTCCTTTTTTATATATAACCAACAAATGCTATAATGGTGGAATGGATATATAGAATGGGGGCAATTCTGGGATGTACGATGTTCGCGAGTGGAGACATGTGTTCAAACTCGATCCAAATAAAGAGATAACTGATGAAGAATTAGATAGAATTTGCGAGTCTGGAACCGACGCGATCATGGTGGGTGGGACAGATGGTGTCACTCTTGAAGGAGTCCTTGATTTAATGTCCCGGGTCCGCCGTTATACGGTTCCATGCATTCTCGAGGTTTCGACGATTGATTCGATCACACCGGGATTTGATTTTTATTTTATCCCGACGGTATTGAACAGTGGCAATCCACAGTGGATCACTGGTATGCACCATGAAGCGGTCAAGGAGTATGGCGATCTGATGGATTGGGACGAGCTAAAAATGGAAGGCTATTGCATCCTGAATCCGGATTGCAAGGCGGCAAAGCTGACTCATGCGAAGACGGATCTTTCAATCGATGATGTACGGGCATACGCGATGATGGCGGAAAAAATGTTCAACCTGCCGATTTTCTATTTGGAATACAGCGGGACATACGGCAACCCGGAGTATGTAGAAGCAGCCAAGGGAGTTCTCGACAACACTGTTCTTTTTTACGGCGGCGGAATCGAAACAGCAAAGCAGGCTGAGGAAATGGCCAAGCATGCCGATGTTATCGTGGTCGGGAATGTTGTTTACAGCAACCTTGACGAGGCATTGAAGACAGTTGCTGCAATAAAGAAATAACGAAGTTGTATATAAGGATTTTATGAGATAAAATAAGAACAAATGTTTGTATGGTGGTGACGAGTGTGCAATATTTAACGGATAAATTACTGAATGGCTTGAACCCGGAGCAGCAGAAGGCTGTCAAGACAGTGGATGGACCGCTGCTCTTAATGGCAGGCGCCGGCTCTGGTAAAACTAGGGTTTTAACACACAGGATTGCGTATTTGATGGTGGAAAAAGGAGTGAATCCTTACAATATCCTTGCGATTACTTTTACAAATAAAGCGGCTCGCGAAATGCGCGAGAGGATTCAAAAAATGATGGGCGGCGCGGCGGACAACATCTGGATTTCAACGTTCCACTCGATGTGTGTAAGGATTTTGCGCAGGGACATCGACCGTCTCGGATACAACCGAAACTTCACGATCCTTGATTCGACTGACCAGCAATCTGTCATCAAGTCGATTTTGAAGGACAAGAATATGGATCCGAAAAAGTATGATCCTCGTGCGATCCTTGGAACAATCAGCTCGGCAAAGAACGAGTTGATTACGCCGGAAGAATATGCGAAGACGGCGGGGGATTACTTTTCCCAGAAGGTCAGCGATGTGTATACGGAGTATCAGCGCAGGCTGCGCAAAAATAATGCGCTTGATTTTGATGATCTGATCATGACGACGATTACGCTGTTCATCCGCGTGCCTGAAGTGCTGGAGTATTACCAGCGCAAGTTCCAGTACATCCATGTGGATGAGTATCAGGATACGAACAGGGCACAATACATGCTTGTAAAATTGCTTGCGCAAAGATTCCAGAACCTTTGTGTTGTTGGTGACTCGGATCAGTCAATCTATCGCTGGCGCGGTGCCGACATTGCTAACATCCTTTCATTTGAAAAGGATTACCCAAGGGCAAGCGTGATCTTGCTTGAGCAGAACTACCGCTCGACGAAGAAGATTTTGCTGGCGGCGAATATGGTCATCCAGAACAATATGAACCGAAAGCCAAAAAACCTCTGGACTGAAAACGCGGAGGGCAACAAAATCATGTATTACCGTGCTGACAGCGAACAGGGTGAAGCACAGTTCGTCATCGGCAAAATCCAGGAGCAGATTCGCAATGGCCGCAAGCTGTCTGATATCGCGATTCTTTATCGTACGAACGCCCAGTCCCGTGTGATTGAGGAATCTTTCTTGAAGTCGAACATCGATTACTCAATCGTCGGCGGCATCAAGTTCTATGACAGGAAGGAAATCAAGGATATCCTTGCGTATCTCCGCTTGATTTCGAATCCTGATGATGATATCAGCTTGCAGAGGATCATCAATGTTCCGAAGCGCGCGATTGGGTCGACTTCTATTGATAAAATCGCCAACTTCGCGACAATGCATGACCTGTCGATGTTCCAGGCCTTGGAGACGATTGAAATGATCGGACTAAGCCCAAAGGCGGAAAAAGCAGCGGCAGAATTCCGCAACCTGGTCAGTAATTACACTCACCAGCAGGAATACCTTTCGGTGACTGAGCTGGTGGAGGAAGTCTTAGATAAGACAGGCTACCGTGACATGCTAAAGGCAGAAAAATCGATAGAGTCACAGAGCCGACTTGAAAACATAGATGAATTTTTAACGGTAACAAAAAGCTTTGAAGAAAGCAGTGAAGATAAGAGCCTGGTGGCGTTCCTGACGGATTTGGCACTAGTTGCTGATATTGACCGCCTGGATGATGACGGCGAGAAAAAAACAGATTTCGTCACATTGATGACATTGCACTCAGCTAAGGGTCTTGAGTTCCCAGTTGTCTTCCTGATTGGAATGGAAGAGGGCGTATTCCCGCACAGCCGCTCCTTGATGGAGGAGGATGAGATGGAGGAAGAACGCCGTCTTGCCTACGTGGGAATCACTCGGGCTGAAGAAGAATTGTTCATCACGAATGCGCAGATGCGCACCCTTTTCGGCCGTACGAATATGAACCCGGAATCACGGTTCATTAAGGAAATCCCGGCTGATTTGGTTGAAGACGCCGTGCCAAAAGTAAGAAGGCCTGCACCAACAAGCGGTGGCAGACCAGGCACTTCAGCAAGACCGTCAATCCCTACACGCGGTGCTGTATCTCGGCCGGTTGCTGCAGCCAGCGGCGGCGAAGGGATCGAATGGAAAGTTGGCGACAAAGCCCAGCATGGCAAATGGGGAACAGGAACCGTTGTCAGTGTCAAGGGATCGGGAGAAGGAATGGAGCTCGATATCGCATTCCCAAGTCCAACAGGCATTAAGCGCCTGCTGGCCAAGTTCGCACCGATTACAAAGGCGTAAAAAATTTTTTATAACACATTGAATACTGTCTAGCTCAAGTGCCTAGCCAGTTATCATCCCTGCGAGTGTATCCTCGACTATCTTGCGAGAAGCGTTAGCTTTGAGCAGCTCGAGTCGCTTTTCGGGGCTGATCACGGCGCCCTGAGCTTTTCGGTTATGAAAGGGCTGGATTTATGGATTTTCAGAGTGCTGAGAATAAAGCCAAGGATTTGCAAAATCTGCTTAATCAATATAGTTATGAGTATCATGTTCTAGACCAGCCGTCGGTCCCGGATGCGGAGTACGACAGGCTCCTGAGGGAACTGATTGAAATCGAGGAGCAATTCCCTGAATTGCAGACTCCTGACTCACCTACCCAGCGTGTTGGCGGCGAGATTTTAACGATGTTCAACAAGGTGCAGCATGCGACTCCGATGCTGAGTCTTGGCAATGCCTTCGATGAGCAGGACCTCCGCGATTTTGACCGCCGTGTCCGCCAGGGTGTCGGCGACGATGTTGCGTATGTTTGCGAACTGAAGATTGACGGTCTGGCAGTCTCGCTCATTTATGAGGACGGGCTGCTTGTACGCGGAGCGACGCGCGGTGATGGAACGACTGGCGAGGATATTACGTCTAACCTTAAGACGATCCGTTCTTTGCCAATCCGGCTGAAAGAGCAGGTTTCGCTTGAAGTACGCGGTGAGGCGTTCATGCCGAAGAAATCCTTTGAAGCATTGAATAAAGCGAGAAAAGAAAAAGAGGAAGAGCCATTTGCGAATCCGCGTAATGCGGCCGCTGGCTCCCTTCGCCAGCTTGATCCGAAGATCGCTGCATCAAGGAATCTTGATGTGTTCCTGTATGGAATCGCCAATGTCGGGGACACCGGCATCCGTGCCCATAGTGATGGACTAGATTATCTGGAGAAGCTCGGATTCAAAGCGAATAAAGAGCGCCGAAAAGTTGACAGCATTGAAGGTGTCATTGAGTATGTGAACAGCTGGGTCGAAAAGCGTCCGGATCTTCCGTATGATATTGATGGGATCGTCATCAAGGTCGATTCACTTGATCAGCAGGCCGAGCTTGGTACGACGGCAAAAAGTCCTCGCTGGGCTATCGCTTATAAGTTTCCTGCAGAGGAAGTCGTAACGACTTTGAAGGATATCGAGTTGAGCGTTGGCCGCACAGGCGTAGTCACGC
The DNA here is from genome assembly GCF_018613315.1 of Bacillus sp. ISL-37. GTDB lineage: Bacteria > Bacillota > Bacilli > Bacillales > Cytobacillaceae > Mesobacillus. The sequence continues at coordinate 28,165 of NZ_JAGGQL010000020.1, forward strand.
CAACTGCTATCCTTGAACCTGTACAGGTTGCGGGTACAACGGTTGGACGGGCATCCTTGCACAATGAAGACTTGATCCGTGAAAAAGATATCAAAATCGGCGACAAAGTCGTCATCAAAAAAGCCGGAGATATCATTCCGGAAGTCGTCAATGTCCTTGCCGAGCAGCGGACCGGCAACGAAGTCGAGTTCCATATGCCTACTGAATGCCCTGAATGCGACAGCGAGCTTGTCAGGATTGAAGGGGAAGTAGCACTCCGCTGTATCAACCCGAAATGCCCGGCACAAATCAGGGAAGGTCTGATTCACTTCGTTTCCCGCGATGCGATGAACATCGACGGTCTTGGTGAAAGAGTGGTCAGCCAGCTGTTTGCCGAAGAGTTGATCAAGGATGTAGCTGATATTTATAAGCTGACACGCGATCAGCTGCTGGCTCTTGAGCGAATGGGCGAGAAATCCGTCAACAATTTGCTGTCAGCAATTGAAGCGACGAAGGAAAATTCATTGGAAAAGCTATTGTTCGGTCTTGGGATCCGCCTTGTTGGCGCAAAAGCCGCGAAGACATTGGCACAGGAATTCGACACGATGGATAGATTGATGCATGCAACGAAGGAAGAACTGACAGCGATCAACGAAATCGGCGACAAAATGGCAGACTCCATTGTCACTTATTTTGATAGTGATGAAGTGAGCGAGCTGGTTTCCGAGCTGAAGGCTGTCGGCGTCAATATGGAATATAAAGGACCAAAGAAGGTTACCGCAGAGGAATCAGATTCATTTTTTGCCGGTAAAACAATCGTGTTAACCGGGAAGCTCGAGCAAATGGGCAGAAACGAGGCAAAAGAAAAAATCGAGGCGCTCGGCGGCAATATAGCCGGCAGCGTCAGCAAGAAAACCGATTTAGTCATTGCCGGTGAAGACGCAGGTTCGAAGCTGACAAAAGCAGAAAGCCTTGGGATTGAAGTGTGGAATGAGGAGAGAATGCTTGAAGAATTAAATAAATAAGCTCTTTTCGTAATTTGGGTACTTTTGCCTGACAAGAGTAAAAATCGGTTACTGGATTTTTACGTTTATTATTGATTACTCTGGTGAGACGCATTTTCGAAAAGAGCCCGATTTCAATAATAAGGCGAAAGAATAATTAGTCCGAAACACATAACTTATTACGAAAACCGCTACTAAAAAAGAGGTGTACACGCCATGAGGAAGCTCTCAATGGTCGCTCTATCTCTTGTCCTTTTGCTGACGGCCTGTGCCCCTAATTTTCAAAAGCAGGAAGAGGTCGTCCAGGAAAAGGATGATGATACCAAGGAAAAAGCGATTATCCCGAAATATAAAATTTCAGACAAATATTACCGTACCATCATGCCGTTCGAGCCAGGGGAAGCCCGGGGCATGGTCGTCAACAATCTGAATACCCGCTATGACATTACTGAATTTGAGACAGGTCTGATGCGGATTGCGCAAAATACATTTTCCACAGACAAGTACGTTTTCAAGGAAGGCCAGTATCTTGACGGCAGCACCGTAGCATCGTGGCTGGAACGTGAAATGACCCCGGCGCAGGTCGAGGCAAAGGAAAAAGAATTGCAGGCTAAGGCTAAAAAAGAAAAAAGTACTAAAAAGGTAATAGTGAAAAACCTGGGCCTGAACCCTGCCATCCCTGGCAATGGAGATGTGCACGAACAGAATAAAAAGAATCCAATTTATCTTGCCCATATCCTCGAGCATAACTATCTCGTCCAATCAGGCGAAAAGGATACGTACCAGCTTGGCGGCATCGCAATCGGGCTGGCGTTGAACTCAGTGCACTATTATCGTGAGGAAGCTTATGGGGCAGTGTTCGAAAAAAACATTTCTCGTAAAGTTCTTGAAGCAGAAGGCAAAAAAATCGCCCAGGAAGTCATTAGCAGGATAAGAGGCATCGAAGAGTTGAACAATGTTCCGATTACGATTGGATTGTTCGAACAGGAGAGCAGATCTTCTGTCGTCCCAGGAAACTTCTTCGCCTATGCCGAAGTTTCCCAGGGAAGCAACAAGGTCGGCAGCTGGAAAGATGTGAAAGAAAAGTACATTCTGTTCCCATCCGCCGATGCTGAGAAGGAACACAGGGATGACCTGACATTCTTCCAGAACTTCAAGCAGGATGTTGAGGAATATTTCCCTAACTTTAACGGCGTCATCGGCAAAGGCTTTTATCTGGATGGTCAGCTACAGGAATTAAATATCGAAATACCTATCCAGTTCTACGGAGAAGCTGAAGCGATTGGATTCACCCAGTATGTAACAGGACTGGTTATGGAGCACTTCCCTAACTATATGTCCGTACAGGTCAGCGTATCCTCTGTACTGGGACAAGAAGCCTTGATCGTCAAGAAACCGGATCAGGATGAACCATTTGTGCATATTTATCAGTAAAGAGAAGCAAAGAGCCGAGTGCTCTTTGCTTTTTATTTTTGAAAAAAGGTGAATCTAAAACTCAATTATTATCGTATATATTCTGAAAATTCTAATCAGAAGAGGTGGATAAGTGGCTGTTCAAAGCAGAGTAAGTCAAAAAGCAAAATGGAAATATGTATTCAAAACAGCTATGTTGTGGGCCTTTGGAATATCAACCTTTATTTATCTTTTTCAATGGGTGACTGGACAAGTAACTGAAGAATTCTCATCTATCTCCCTCGCTTTAATGTCCACCCTAATAGGGATAGTGGCCGGTGCAATCGTGCTGTTGCCTATCTGAATTATGGCAGGGTTGTTATTTTGGAGGAGGCGATGAGTGAAATGAAGCGTAGTTTTATCCTTGGTATGATTGGGCTTCTTTTACTAACAGGATGTTCAAACTCAACAGTGACAGAAGCAGATGGACAGGAAATTGAAAGATACATCAGTCAAGAAGTGATGGACCCGAATTTTGGCGGCGAAATTTTCAATGCATATGAAATACTTGCCACCAATGAAGAGAAGGGTGAGATTTACTTATGGGCTTTGATTGAGGAGTATTACAAAGAAGGTGCTGAAGTTGAGCAAGGTTCGGGGATGTCAGTGCCAATGGTGTTAAAGGTCGATCGAAGCGAGGGAGCCTTAAAGGTGATCAGTCACACTTTGCCTAGGGATGGAAGTTTTTACGCAGATGACGTTAAAGAAATGTTTCCTTATTTTGCAGAGATGAAAGCCCTGGATTACCCATCCATTCATATCAAAAAGTTGATTAAAGAAGTAGAAACCGAGGTCGCCGAAAAGTTGAAATAGAGGAATGAAAAAAGCAAAGAGCCGGGGTTCTTTGCTTTTTAAATGCATTTTTTTATATCAAGAATTGTCTGTAAATGCATGCCTTCATGGAAAATCGTCCGGGTTAATACTTGCTCGACTGTATGCATGCCCATTTCGGTTGGTGCGAATTCCTCTTCCAAGCGCTCGCCATATGAGTCTTTTATTCTGGCAGGCTGTGTTTTCAGCAGTTCTTTTAACTCGCTGACGGTAGGCGTTTCCTCGGTAAAATTGGCCGGAGAGGTGCCGTAGCCGAACCATGATTTAAACTCTTCAGGGACATCTGCCGGCTCCTTTGTCACCGCCTGGATCCACAGATGTTGATCAAGATAAATATGGCCAAGGTTCCAGCGGATATTATTATTGAATCCAGCAGGAATTTTCTCGGCATCTTCTTCGGAAACCGTATCTGCTACTCCTAAAATATAGCTGCGATAGGATTCCAGTTGATTGAACAATACTTCATGCCGCTTTTTCATCTAAAATAGTCTCCTTTTTTGAATGCTAGATAAATATTCGCTAGATTATGGGGATTAACCTGCTGAAAATTAGTTTGATTTTATTACTAGGATAGTTTTATTGGCGAAAATTAGATTATATCGACCACATTTCTGAATATATCAGCGGATTTTATAATATATCGACCACTTTTTCGATTATATCGACCACATTCACAAATATATCGACCAACTCTGTAACGCCCAAAAGTAGCCCTAATTACAATATTGGCATAATAAAAATCAAGAAAATTCGCAATCCAAGACTTGCTAGTACGTTGGCATTGAACACTATGAGACTCTCATGATAGAATGGGAAAGGAATGAAAACGTTTTAATACATAGGAGGGGATAGAATGGTTCAGCCATACAAACACGAGCCTTTCACGAATTTTAAAGATGAGGAACACCGTGAAGGATATCTTACAGGATTGAAAACTGTTGAAGGCTATCTTGGCCAGGATTATGACTTGGTGATTGGCGGAGAGAGAATCTCGACTGAAGACAAGATTGTATCTTACAACCCATCCAATACAGAAGAAGTTGTTGGACGCGTATCAAAGGCAAACCGCGACCTAGCTGAAAAAGCGATGCAGGCTGCAGTTGAAGCGTTCAAGACTTGGAAAAAAGTAAAGCCTGAGACACGTGCAGATGTATTATTCAAGGCTGCTGCAATCATTCGCCGCCGCAAGCATGAGTTCTCAGCACTTTTAACAAAAGAAGCAGGTAAGCCATGGAACGAGGCAGATGCTGATACAGCAGAAGCAATCGACTTCCTTGAGTTCTATGCCCGCCAAATGCTTAAAATCAAAGACGGTGTACCAGTAGAGAGCCGTCCAAATGAATATAACCGTTATGATTACATTCCTCTTGGAGTAGGAATCATCATTTCACCTTGGAACTTCCCGTTGGCGATCATGGCTGGTACAACAGTAGCAGCAATCGTAACTGGTAACACAGTTCTATTGAAGCCAGCTTCAACTACTCCAGTCGTTGCGGCTAAGTTTGTTGAAGTGATGGAAGAAGCAGGTCTTCCTGCAGGTGTCCTTAACTTCGTACCAGGAAGCGGCGCAGAAGTGGGCGACTACCTTGTTGACCACAAGGACACTCGCTTCGTAAGCTTCACAGGTTCACGTGACGTGGGTTTGCGCATTTACGAGCGCGCTTCAAAATTGAGCGAAGGCCAAATCTGGCTTAAGCGCGTAATCGCTGAAATGGGTGGAAAAGACACGATGGTTGTCGACAAAGATGCTGATCTTGAATTAGCTGCTCAAGCAATCACGGCTTCTGCTTTCGGCTTCTCAGGACAAAAGTGCTCTGCATGCTCACGTGCTGTTATCGTTGAGGATGTATATGACCAGGTTCTTAACCGCGTGGTTGAGCTTACTAACGAGCTTAAGCTTGATGATCCTACAGATCAAAGCACATTCATGGGTCCTGTTAACGACCAGGGTGCGTTTGACAAGATCATGAGCTACATCGAAATCGGCAAGGAAGAAGGCCGTTTGATGACTGGCGGCGAAGGAGACAGCTCAAAAGGCTACTTCATCAAGCCAACAGTATTTGCTGATGTGGATCCAAAAGCTCGCATCATGCAGGAAGAAATCTTTGGACCAGTTGTCGCATTCGCAAAAGCAAAGGACTTCGACCATGCGCTTGAAATCGCGAACAACACTGAATACGGTTTGACTGGAGCGGTTATCACGCGCAACCGTGAAAACATCCAGAAGGCACGTGAAGATTTCCATGTCGGAAACCTTTACTTCAATCGCGGCTGCACAGGTGCAATCGTAGGTTACCAGCCATTCGGCGGCTTCAACATGTCAGGAACAGATTCAAAAGCTGGTGGACCAGACTATCTGCTTCTTCACATGCAAGCGAAGACTACTTCTGAAATGTACTAATACAGTCTTTGAATCCCCTTCTCGTTTTGAGAGGGGGATTTTTTGTGTGTGATCAATTTTGATGAAGTTACTTTTGCCAATGCAGAGAAGTTCCTTTTACCGTTTTAGCAACAGAACTGCAATTTGGGTAAAAGCAGAGGGTTTCCTTTTACCGTTTTGACAAAAGAACCGCGTTTTGGGTAAAAGCAGAAGGTTTCCTTTTACCAAGATGACATTTGGACCCCATACCGTGTTCTCGGTAGGACTTTTCTACCTTAAAGAGTCGGCTGTCCATGAAGAAGATAACTATACTCTAAACCTTGATCCACCAATTCTCCAGACTCTTTTTCTACTAAAAAGGGTCTCTTTGTTTATAGGGCATTTTCCTCATTTTAAAAATTTTTCAGAAAAATTTAACAAAATAGTTGCAATCTAAAACATCTGTTATATAATACATATTAGAGTTATTGGTACTGTACTATAACAAAGGGGTGAAGGCAGTAAATGTCGACACAAACTACAGGAATTGAAATTGTAGGCAGCATGAAAAATGGATACGAAGGAATTTTGACACCAGAGGCTCTTGATTTTGTAGAGCGGCTTGAAAGGCACTTTGGCGAGCGTAGGGTAGAGTTGCTGGCGGCACGTGAAAATCGCCAGGCAGAAATCAATGCTGGCAAACTCCCGGAATTTTTGCCGGAGACGAAGCACATTCGTGAAAGCGAGTGGACAATTGCGCCGCTGCCGAGAGACCTGCAGGATCGCAGAGTCGAGATCACAGGGCCAACTGACCGGAAGATGGTCATCAATGCACTCAATTCCGGAGCGAAGATTTTTATGGCAGACTGCGAGGATTCAACTTCGCCGACATGGGAAGCGATTGTTGAAGGGCAGATTAACTTAAGGGACGCTGTTAACAGGACGATCTCTTTTGAAAATGCGAATGGAAAAAAGTATCAACTGAATGAAAAAACGGCTGTTTTAATGGTTCGCCCAAGAGGCTGGCACCTAGAAGAAAAACATGTATTGCTCGATGGCAACCCAATTTCCGGCGGCTTATTCGATTTCGCGATGTACTTTTTCCATAATGCGAAAAATCTGGTAGAGCAGGGCACAGGCCCATACTTCTACCTTCCTAAGATGGAAAGCCACCTAGAAGCGCGCCTATGGAATGATGTGTTCGTTTATGCACAGAACCATCTTGGCATTCCACAGGGAACGATTAAAGCAACTGTTTTGATTGAAACGATTCTTGCTTCATTTGAAATGAATGAGATTCTATATGAACTGAAAGAGCACTCAGCTGGCTTGAACTGCGGACGATGGGATTATATTTTCAGCTATCTGAAAAAGCTTCGTTCACAGGATGATGTGATTTTACCGGATCGCTCACAGGTAACAATGACGGTTCCATTCATGAGATCCTACTCGTTGCTAACCATCCAGACTTGCCACCGTCGCAAGGCACCGGCAATGGGCGGAATGGCGGCGCAAATCCCGATTAAAAATGACGAGGAAGCAAATGCAGAAGCATTCGCAAAGGTACGCACCGATAAAGAACGCGAAGCGCGTGATGGCCATGATGGTACATGGGTGGCACATCCAGGACTAGTACCGGTAGCACTTGAGGCGTTCAACAAGGAAATGCCTGAACCGAACCAGATTGAATCAGGGAAGCAAAAGGATGTTGAGGTGAAGGCAGCTGACCTGCTTGATGTACCAGAGGGCACTATAACAGAAGCCGGTGTGCGCATGAATATCAATGTCGGCATCCAGTATGTAGCCAGTTGGCTGAATGGCCGTGGTGCAGCTCCAATCCATAACCTGATGGAAGACGCAGCAACAGCGGAAATCTCCCGGGCTCAGCTATGGCAATGGATTCGTCATCCTAAAGGAGTCCTCGACGATGGCCGCAAAGTGACGGTTGAAATGTACCGTGAGCTGAAGGAAGAGGAGCTTGAGAAAATCAAGTTGGAAGTTGGCGAAGCTGGTTTTGAAAACGGGAAATTTGAGCAGGCTGCAGAGCTATTTGATGAATTGATTTTAAATGATGAGTTTGTTGAATTTTTAACATTGCCTGGCTATCAGGCTTTAGCTTAATAGATTGATAGATTCATATAAAAACAAACATTAGGAGGAACGAAAAATGACTCAAGATCGTGTAAAGCAATTGCAGGAAAGCTGGGAAATGGATAGCAGATGGACTGGAGTGGAAAGGACTTATACGGCGGAGGATGTCATCAAGCTTCGCGGTTCGATTGATATTGAACATACACTGGCACGCCGTGGTGCGGAAAAGCTTTGGAAGCTTGTAAAAGAGGAGGATTTCGTTAACGCTCTTGGTGCTCTGACTGGCAACCAGGCTGTCCAGCAGGTAAAAGCAGGCCTTAAGGCGATTTATCTGAGCGGCTGGCAGGTTGCAGCCGACGCCAACCTTTCTGGAAACATGTATCCTGACCAGAGCTTGTACCCAGCGAACAGCGTACCAGCTGTCGTTAAACGCATCAACCAGGCGCTTCAAAGAGCTGACCAGATTACTCACGGAGAAGGCGACGATTCCATCGATTGGTTCGCACCAATCGTAGCTGATGCTGAAGCAGGATTTGGCGGACAGCTGAATGTATTCGAATTGATGAAAGGCATGATTGAAGCTGGTGCAGCTGGCGTTCACTTTGAGGATCAGCTTTCTTCGGAAAAGAAATGCGGACACCTTGGCGGAAAGGTACTGCTTCCTACTCAGACAGCAGTCCGCAACCTGATTGCTGCCCGACTTGCAGCGGATGTTATGGGAACACCAACTTTGATTGTTGCCCGTACTGATGCAAACGCGGCAGATTTGATCACGAGCGATGTCGATCCATATGATGCTCCGTTCATCACAGGCGAGAGAACTCCAGAAGGTTTCTTCCGCGTAAAAGCTGGCCTTGACCAGGCAATCGCTCGCGGTTTAGCTTACGCTCCATATGCTGATCTCGTTTGGTGTGAAACATCTGAGCCGGATCTGGATGAAGCTCGCCGCTTTGCAGAAGCGATCCATGCGAAGTATCCAGGTAAGCTGCTTGCTTACAACTGCTCACCTTCATTCAACTGGAAAAAGAAGCTGGATGATGAAACAATTGCGAAGTTCCAGGTCGAGCTTGGCAAGATGGGTTACAAGTTCCAGTTCGTTACACTTGCAGGTTTCCACGCCTTGAACCACAGCATGTTCGAACTGGCTCGCGGCTACAAAGAGCGCGGCATGGCTGCATACTCCGAGCTCCAGCAAGCTGAGTTCGATAGCGAACAATACGGCTACACAGCAACAAGACACCAGCGCGAAGTCGGAACAGGCTACTTCGATGATGTTTCAATGGTTATTTCCGGAGGAACTTCCTCAACGACAGCGCTAAAAGGATCTACCGAAGAAGCCCAGTTTACTACTTCTTGATCATTAGTTACGGGTTTTCTCTCCGCCTGGGTTCTCCAACTCAGGCGGGGATTCACCATAATTGTTTTGATTTTTCACCTTGCATTCTCCTATTTGTGTCCTTCTCTTCACTTGAAGAGGAGGTTTTTTTTGTTTAAAATAGGTTAACCTTAAACTAGCACAGACCTTTGGGCGGAATCATACATAATATTTATAAAGAGTTCTAGTTGGAGCACAGCATGAAAGTGAGACAAGGGGGGACGAAAATGGGAAACAGCAAAGTGGATGAGTATTTGCAGCAAGGGATTCATGGGGCTAAGCAGACAAAGCCTGATGAAAGAAGGAGATTCCTTACAACAATCAGGGAAAGGGTCGTCATTGCGCTTACCCAGGGCGAGGTAATGAGAAAGGGCGTTGAACCTGAAGTCGAGCAGCTAATGGATAAAAACCGCGAAGCCCACCTCTTTTTAAACGGCAATATTTCATATCCTTATTTATCTGAGTACATCAAAGCGGCGGAAAAACGGGGCATTGAGTTTACGATCGTGACCAATAAAGATTATGATTCTGAACTTGGGCTCGTTTTAGCACACCACCATGCGATTGATAAAGAGGAGATCTATCTTGGTAAAAAGAAACCCGTGATCCAAACGGCGCCTGCCAAGAAGAAAAAGGGTTTCCTGTCTGGCTTTGGGAAGTTATTCGGGAAATAGAGACGAGGGAGCAGCCTTTTAGGTTAGCTCTTTTTTTTACGGTCATTTTCGGCTTCCAGCTTCGATTTTTTTTACTATAATTACGAAGGATTTAATGAATTTAAAAAGCCCAAAGTTTATAAAAGTGTTGATAAACGACACTGGTGTCGTTATAATAAAGTTAACCAAAACGACATTAGTGTCGTTTTATTATGGAGGGATGATGATGGACGGTCTTTTAAAAAATAAAGGGTTTATTACGTTAATGCTTGCACAGTTAATATCAAGTATTGGTGACTGGTTAAGTGTTGTGGCAATCATCACGATGGTTGGATTGAAATGGGAGGCTTCTCCAATGGAGGTTTCCTTTATCATTCTATGTTTAGCTGTCCCAATGGCACTGCTTGGACCATTCACTGGAACGGTTGCTGACAGGTTTAACAGAAAGACGATCATGGTCTTGTCAGACGTGGTCAGAGCGGGGCTAATACTGATTCTTGCATTTACTGATTCTTTATGGACTGTCTATATTTGCTTGTTCATGGTCGGGATGCTCTCAGCTGTATTTGTCCCGGCGAAGAATGGTAAGCTTAAAGAACTGATTGAGCAAGAAAATATGAAAAGCGCCATGTCCATTACCTCCATGATTGATTCCGGAACGAAGGTGTTAGGCCCTTTATTGAGCGGCCTGTTGGTCTCGGCTTTTGGGACTAAAATGGTATTCTTTATCGATTCAGGCACCTTTGTAATTTCAGCGATTCTGTTGTTAGCTTTACCAAAGGCAACGGCTTCAATATCAATAGATTCAGATGAACCAGGAGGAGCTTCTTTTAAAGAGGATTTCTTGGAAGGAATTCGGTTTATCAGGGGAAATCGTTTCTTGATTGTTGGGATAACGGTATTAGGGATCAGCCTGTTAATTTTACAGCTGTCTGACTCGCAAATCATCGTATTACTGAGGGAACTATCAAATGCCTCGCCTGATCTGTTTGGTTATATTGTAACTGCATCAGGTTTGGGAATGTTTTTTACAGGATTACTGTTGGTTAAAAAAACTGATTATAATGCTCTCATTCTGATGTTTATTGGAGTTTGTGGGATAGGCATCAGTTTTAGTATGCTGGCAGTATTGACACGAATGGACTTAGCGCTGCCCGTTTTATGGGGACCTGCTTTGGGATTGGTTGCTGGCTTCGCAGCTGGATTAGTATTCATTCCTTTCCAGGCTGCTGTTCAGATGGATACTCCGGTACACATGACAGGCAGGGTATTTGGCGTATTGAATAGCGTGACCACCACTGCGACGATTATTGGGCCATTGGCTGGCGGGTTGCTTGCGACCATACTGGGAGTCATCCCGACATTTGTGATTACTGGCTTATTGTTGGTGGCAGTCTCGATCGTTGGTTTAATTTTTAAGAGCAAAATAGAACGGGGGAGAGAAAATGTCTCCGAAGGTCAGTCAGGAGCACATGGAACAGCGTCGAGCTGATATTTTGAAGGCGGCACAGCAGGTTTTTATTGAGCATGGTTATGAGCGAGCCACAATGAAGCACATAATGGATGCTGCTAATATCAGCAGGGGCGGGCTGTATCAATATTTTTCAAGTAAAGAAGCAGTGTTTGAAACGATTTTGGAAGAATCATTAGCCATGGAATTAGATGAAACATTGGATATGATAAAGGAAAATGCAACATCTTATTGGGATATGCTCATGAAAATAATCTTTGGCGAGGATGGGGAGCCTGATGATGATATGGATCCTTTGTCGCCGGCAAAACTTGAGTTTTTTATCATAGGTAGAAATGATGACCATAGAAGAGAATATGGGAAAGTACGATACAACAATGGCTTGAAAATATATGCGACGATTATTGAACATGGTCAAAAGAGTGGGGAATTTAGCCTCAGGTTTGATCATCAAATCATTGCCCGTTCGATCATTTCATTTATCGATGGCTTGGCAGTAGAGCATGCTATGTTATCGAAGGAAGACTTGAAAATCAAAGAGCAGTCGATAGTATTTGTGGAATATTTGAAGCTGGCTTTAGGGATCAGTGACAAGGGTTAAAGATTTGGCAAGAGTACTGTCTTTACTGATCGCAAAACGTTCCTGGAGAATGGTGTTATTCACCATTCTCCTCTCTAATTAAGAGACTCAATTAGATCCGCAAGTTCCTTGGAGGTTTAAAATATTCCACAAAATAGTCTTCTTTCCTGCGATCACTAACCTCTCATGTTAAAATAGTACAAACAGTAAGGCATGTATTGCTTTAACGTGGAAAACTTTGCTATGATCATTATTATTATTATTGTCTGACGATTTACGATGGAGGTGCTTTTATGTCAAGGATTTCTGAGGAGCAGGTGAAGCATGTCGCACACCTGGCGAGATTGGCGATTACAGAAGAGGAAGCGCAAATGCTGACGGACCAGCTGGATAAAATCATTACATATGCTGAGCAGTTGAATGAGCTGAATACGGATCATGTTGAGCCGACTGCACATGTGCTTGAAATAAAGAATGTCATGCGTGAGGACCGCGCTAAAGAGGGCCTGCCGCGTGAAGAGGTTTTGAAGAATGCGCCTGAGCATCAGGATGGCCAGATCAAAGTGCCAGGAATTATGGAGTAGGAGGACCGGCGATGAGTTTATTTGAACATAAGATTTCGGAGCTTCATGAGCTTCTACATAAAAGAGATCTAAGCGTTTCCGACCTGGTTGATGAATCGTACAAGCGGATTGGCGAGGTCGAAGGCAAGGTCCAGGCGTTTTTAACATTAGATGAAGAAAACGCAAGGGCAGCGGCGAAGGCATTGGACGACAAGGTTATCCAGAACAAGCCAACGAGCAAGTTATACGGACTGCCTATTGGCATCAAGGACAATATCGTCACAAAGGGTTTGCGCACGACGGCGGCGAGCAAGATTCTCGAAAACTTTAATCCTATTTATGATGCTACTGTCATCCAAAAGCTGAACCAAGCTGAAACAGTGACGATCGGCAAGCTGAACATGGACGAGTTCGCGATGGGTTCATCCAACGAAAACTCTGGCTTCAAAAAGACCTATAACCCGTGGAATCTTGACAGGGTACCTGGTGGTTCATCTGGCGGTTCGGCTGCATCGGTTGCAGCCGGGGAAGTACTGTTCTCTTTAGGCTCTGATACAGGCGGGTCCATTCGCCAGCCGGCATCATTCTGCGGAGTGGTCGGTATGAAGCCAACCTACGGGCTAGTTTCACGTTTTGGACTAATCGCATTTGCGTCTTCTTTGGACCAGATCGGACCAATCACACGAAATGTAGAAGACAATGCTTTTCTGTTAAAAGCGATCGCGGGATACGATGAAATGGATTCAACCTCCGCAAACGTGGACATCCCTGACTATATCGCTTCAATGACTGGCGATATAAAAGGACTTAGAATCGCTGTGCCGAAGGAATACCTCGGTGAGGGTGTGAACGAAGAAGTCCGCAAATCGGTAATGGACGCGCTTGTTATCCTTGAGCGCCTGGGAGCAACATGGGAAGAAGTTTCCCTGCCGCACTCCAAGTACGCTCTAGCGACCTATTACTTGCTGTCTTCATCAGAAGCGTCAGCGAACCTTGCCCGCTTTGACGGTGTTCGCTATGGCTACCGTTCACCGAACGCGGAGAATCTGCTTGAAATGTACAAGATGACCCGTGAGGAAGGCTTCGGCGAGGAAGTAAAGCGCCGGATCATGCTTGGTACGTTTGCACTTAGCGCTGGCTATTATGATGCCCACTATAAGAAAGCACAGAAGGTCCGCACGCTGATTAAGCAGGACTTTGAAAAAGTATTTGAACAATACGATGTCATCGTTGGGCCGACTGCTCCTACGCCAGCATTCAAACTTGGCGAGAACACAAGAGACCCACTGACGATGTATGCGAATGATATTTTAACGATTCCGGTGAACCTTGCGGGCGTACCGGCCATATCGGTTCCTTGCGGTTTTGATAAAGGTCTGCCGCTCGGACTGCAAATCATCGGACGCCATTTTGATGAAAACACTGTTTATAAAGTTGCCCACGCATTCGAGCAGGCGACAGATTTCCATAAACAACAACCTGAGATGTAAAGGGGTGAAAACGATGAAGTTTGAAACGGTAATTGGCCTTGAGGTCCATGTTGAATTAAAAACAGAATCGAAAATCTTTTCGGCGAGCCCGAACCATTTTGGTGCCGAGCCGAATACAAATACTAGCGTGATCGACCTTGGCTACCCGGGAGTACTGCCAGTCGTGAATAAAAAAGCGGTTGAGTACGCTATGAAAGCCGCTATGGCTTTGAACTGCGAAATTGCGGAGCATACGAAATTTGACCGGAAGAACTACTTTTACCCGGACAACCCAAAGGCTTACCAGATTTCCCAATTCGACAAGCCGATCGGCGAGAATGGCTGGATCGAAATCGAGGTTAATGGTTATAAAAAGAAAATCGGCATTACGCGCATCCATATGGAAGAGGATGCTGGAAAGCTAACGCATGGCAATGGATATTCCCTCGTTGACTACAATCGCCAGGGAACGCCGCTTGTTGAGATCGTATCGGAGCCCGATATAAGCACTCCGGATGAAGCGTATGCTTATCTGGAGAAACTGAAGTCCATCATCCAGTATACAGGCGTATCGGATTGTAAAATGGAAGAGGGTTCACTCCGCTGTGACGCGAACATCTCAATCCGGCCTGTTGGCCAGAAGGAATTCGGCACAAAGACTGAGCTGAAGAACTTGAACTCATTCAACTTTGTGCGCAAAGGGCTTGAATATGAAGAGAAACGCCAGGAACAGGAAATCCTTGCTGGCCGTGAAATCCAGCAAGAAACACGCCGTTACGATGATGCGAATAACACGACGATCCTGATGCGCGTAAAAGAAGGCTCCGATGACTATCGTTATTTCCCTGAACCCGATCTACCTGATCTTTACATTGATGAGGAGTGGAAGGCAAGAGTTCGTGCGGAAATTCCGGAGCTTCCCGACGAGCGTAAAAAGCGATATGTCGAGGAAATGGGACTGCCAGCTTACGATGCAGAGGTGCTGACGGTATCTAAAGAAATGGCTGATTTCTTTGAATCTGCTGTTGAAGCCGGAGCGGATCCGAAGCAGGCATCCAACTGGCTGATGGGCGAGTTCTCTGCTTATCTGAAGGCTGAATCGAAAGAGCTTCACGAAACAGCGTTGACTCCGGAAGGACTTGGCGGAATGATTCAGCTGATCGAGAACGGCACAATTTCCTCGAAAATTGCAAAACAGGTCTTCAAGGAATTGGTCGAAAACGGCGGCGACCCAGAGAAAATTGTCAAAGAGAAGGGCCTCGTCCAAATCTCCGACGAAGGCGAATTGCTGAAGATCATCACCGAGATCATTGATGCGAATCCGCAATCAGTAGAAGATTTCAAAGGCGGCAAGGACAAAGCAAAAGGATTCCTTGTCGGCCAGATCATGAAAGCAACAAAAGGCCAGGCGAACCCTCCATTAGTCAATAAACTGCTTGTTGAAGAACTGAATAAGAGATAATAGCGAAAGCTGGCGAACCAATCGCCAGCTTTTTTGTCGATATTTCCCGGGAAAGGGGGGGATATACACTGAAAAATAGTCCTTTAAATACATATTCTTACAAACCCGGCGGTGCTATTATAAGCTTAAGAACGTAAAAGGGAGCTGGCCACTATTTTACTGAGAGATATTGACCTGGATTTACCTTATATAAAAAAAGACGTAGATATCAAAAATTTAATGGCCAAGCATTCACTTATTGAACCCGAGGCGATTCGCTTAGATTATGAAGAGAATTGGAAGCAGAAAAGAGTGTTGTTTCGTGACCAGGTAAGGTGCATCGCCAATTTATACATTTTTTTGCTTGGCCGCTTTCCAACTGAGAACTCAAAGAAAATCCTCATTAATTGTATGGAATCTCCTGAAGATGAAGTGACTACCACCACAGATGGTTTCACAGAGGTTTCAGTGCAGCTGGACATAGATTCCTATTTTTCTTTGTCCAATTTGGAGAAGAAAAGACTTATACTTGAAATAATTAATGAGGGAATCGTCAAAGTTGCGAATGAGTACTCATGGGAACAAGTTGAATTTAATCGAATCACAGCCGAAATAAAAGAACGCAACTATGTGAACGAGTATGTTTGGGCACAAAAATCCTCTCCAGATAGAAAGTATAAAGCAGAGGTATTTTGTACCCATGATATAGACTGTTTTACTGCAACGCTTAACATCAGGGACAAGAGATCAGGTGGTTTTGTAAAATCAAAAAAAGTCCTCCAAGAGAGGCCTCATGAACTGGTTTTTACTCAATATCTTGGGAGTTTAAAGTGGGTTTTTGATAGAACAGTAGTTATAACTTACCGGTGCAGGACAACTCAGTGGCTGGTTGAAAAAATATAAAGGTGGTGTAAAAATGGTAAGATTCCTGAAGGTTGGCAACGTCAGAATCCACGTTGATGAAGATGAAGACGGCAAAGTATCAGTGAAAATTAATGAAGACAATATCAAGGAATCAATAGCCTATATTCAAGAACACCAGATTAAGAAGGTGGATCTTTCTTATGAGCTGGATCACGTGAATTTCATTAGTGAATGTCCAGAAATTGAGAGTCTTTCCCTTGGGGGCGAAGACTTAAAGGATGTTACAGGACTTTACCATTTAAAAAATCTTAAGTCGTTGTCAATCAATGAAACCAGACCATCTCTGGAAATCGATTTTGAAAGAATCCCTTCGCTTGAAGTGATTTATGGACAGCTTCCGCCTAAAGCAAAAGGGATTGAGACACTGGAGAGCTTAAAAGAAATGGTGCTCTGGAGTTATAAACCAAAAACTAAGAATCTTGAACAATTTTCAGGGCTGAGGAACCTGGAATCCCTGGAGCTTATCCAGTCTAATATCATCTCATTAATGGGAGCAAAGGGACTGGAAAGCCTGGAGAAGCTGGGACTTTACTATTTAAGGTCTTTTAATGATTTGAAGGATATAAAAGATCTATCAAAAAGCCTAAGAGTTTTGGAGATCGAGAACTGCAAAAAAATCGATGATTACACATCTATTTCAGAGTTAAAGGGTTTAGAAAAGTTATTAATAATGGATTGCGGGGATCTAGCTTCGATTCAGTTTATCAATCAATTGCCTCAATTAAAGTTGCTTGCTTTTGGAGGGACCACTGTACTCGATGGGGATTTATATCCGTGTGAATGTATAGAAGAGGTTAATTTTACACAGAAGAAACATTACACTCATCGATTGAAGGAATACAAAGCTGTAAGGAAGGAGGACACTGAAATTTTGGCAGTGCCACAATCGAATGATACAATGCCAACCGTTTTGTGGCGAAAGCGAATGGAGGAAGGAGACGATATGTTCACCGAGGAGGCTATAGCAGCTTCAGAAAAAGCACTGCAGAGGTATGTCTCTTCTCTTAAGTCTTTGAAGACCCCTACAGAAAAGACCATACTGAAAAAGGTAAAAGAAGTCGTAATCGAATTTAACAGGCTTAACGAAGAATACGATTATTACATAGAAACACTGGAACGTGAAGAATTATATGAGTTCATCGCTGAGAAAGCACGGCAAGCCGGTCTGAAGACGGAAGATGATATAACTGAAGAGTGGAGAGAATGGTAAAAGAGATGAGGGGTTCAAAATGGAGTTGAAAGAAATTATACTGTCTGACATGACAAACAGGCCAAAAAAGAACGAAATTGGTTTTAACCATCAAACCCGAATCTTTCAATTGTTAATGAGCAGATATTTAAAAGGAATTGAGACCAGTGAAGACAGGTATTTAAATATATACTGCATTGATAAAGTAAAAGAAATTGAGATTGATGATTATACCATTGAAAATGGACGGACCGTTAAGATCCCTTATAATCCGATTGAGTTTTTGAAACTTGATAGTGTTGAAGAAAAATATGAGGAGTATACAAGAATCCTTAATGACTTTATTGCTCCCGTTTTTGGGAGGTTGAACTGGGATTACTCTCCTGTCATTCATGCACTCGGAAAAATTAAAGAGCATAGTTACCAGGCTGAGTTCCTGTTAAAAAACACTCCCAAAAAGAGCCCGGATAAAAGGTATACAGCGGTAGTGCATGGGGTTCATAGTGTGAATACTTTTGTTGATCGCACAGATTTTTGATAAAGACGGCTTAAAGATAAAAGAGAAGGTTTTGGTGGAGGAGGCTCCGAATGAAATAGTTTATGCTAGGTTTTTGGGAAATGCAGTCTGGAAAGGCAATCAAACATTCGAGGTCAAATCAAAATCGAGCCAATGGGTTGGTAGCATAACAGTTGATTAAAGCAGGAGTGGTGCTCATGTATAATGAATTTCTGAACAAAATAGAAAAGCTTTATAAAGATGACCGGAAAAAACTAAGGACTGGCACGCTTTTGTACGGGAATCTATATGAAGACCGCTGGCAAACTAATATTCAAAGGCCTCTGAACCTCGAAGATTTAAATTCACTCGAATTGGAGATAGGCAATCTGCCAGAAGACTTTAAAGAATTCTTATTAACGGCGAATGGCTGCTACTTGTTTGATATCCTGAGGATTGCCGGTAAACAGGACGGTTATAAAGGGATGACCATCGAGGAGCAGATTCATCAGCCAATTTCATTTAGAAATATCCCACCTTATTTATGGAATAGAAAACGCCTGGATGGCTTATTTGTGTTTGCGGATTCGATGGCCACCGGAAGATTCTTTGTCTATAACGGAGAAGGCCAAATCCTTCAAATGGACATGAGGAGTTTCAAACCGATTGATACTTATCCAAATTTGATGGAATTACTGGAAGAAGTGTTCGAGGAAGGCGAGAGATTGGTCTTGAATAAGGACTATCTTGATTTTGATTAAGATAGTATGAAGGCCCTGACAGAAGGGCCTTTTTCGTCAATCCAGACCATCATCCATTATGATGCTGAACAGTGCTTCCTTATCCAATACTGAAATGGCAAGATGCGTATTAGTAAAGATCATATAGACTGGCGTTACGTTTGTCGTAAGTTCAGGATAACGCTCTTTTAGCCCATTAATATCATCAGATATTTGGAAGGAATCAAGCTTCGCCTTTACTTCGTCGGGAATGTCATACTTTTCAGAATCTCCACGTGGAACAATGGCCAGTACAGATAGTTTCTCAGTATCCTTCGAAAGGAAATCATAGTAATTGGGCAAGTCTTCTATCGCTAAGTTGACGAAATAGGTGCTGAAAGAGTTGAATTCCTCATCCCAGCCTGCTGTTATCTGGAAGAGAATGTTCTGGACGGTTTGGCTTTTTGGTATCAGAATGGTATCGCTTTGCGCAGATAGTTTCTCCCCGCCGGGAACAGAATTAACCTGGGTAATGCTGATTTGTTTTGGTTTTTTGTCTGCGGGGAAGGTTACCGTTAATTTCTGTCTTTCCATGGCTTTAGATGGAATCGTTCCTGCCATCAGTTTAATGGGTTCTTCAGTAGTCTGCCGGGTGCCATGCCAATTGTATCCTCCTGTAAAAACCGCTATTTCCTCACCTTCAATTGTCACAACTGGCAAGGGCGGCTTTTCTTCCTTATACAATTTATAGCGATCCATGGCAATCAACATACTCAAAAGTAATAAAGCAGCTGTTCCGTAGATTAATAGCTTTCTTTTCATTATTTTCCCCTCAGTTATTAATTTATCATTATATAAATTCCATCAATGATATGTAATTTCCTGTAAGATTTTAGCGGAATATGAAATAAAAATGCCACAGAGAAAGGCTCTCTGTGGCATCGAGTTTAGGATTTTAAGTTTTCAACACTCATATCAAATTCTTTTTCAATCTCAGGATTTGGTCTGTATGTTACCAAGCTGACAACAACTGAAATAATCAGGTTGATGATGAAGCCTGGGACGATTTCGTACATCACATCGCTTAAGCCGACATTGCTCCAGATGACAACGGTAGCGGCACCGGCAATCATACCGAGAATCGCGCCCCAGTTGGTCATTTTCTTCCAATACAGGCTTAGAATGATGATAGGTCCGAACGCTGCACCGAAGCCTGCCCATGCGTATGCAACCAGGCCAAGGATCGTATCGTTTTGCACCCATGCAAGTGCTGCGGCAATAATCGCTACTGCGAGAACTGCCAAACGCCCGAAAAATACGTACTGCTTATCTGATTTTTCTTTTTTGAATATGATTTTGTACAAGTCCTCAGTCAGTGCGCTGGATGTAACGATCAGCTGGGACGAGATGGTGCTCATGATCGCTGCAAGAACGGCTGCTAGCATAAGACCGGCAAATAACGGATGGAAGAAGATTTGGCCGAGCACGATGAAGACTGCCTCTGGGTTATCCAATTTAACATCCGGATTCTGTGTAAAATAAGCTAGACCGATCAAAGCAGTCAGTATTGCCCCAATTAAGGAGAAGATCATCCAGCCCATGCCGATTCTTCTTGCACTCTTTGTTTCTTTTATTGATGTGATTGCCATGAAACGGGTGATAATATGTGGCTGACCGAAGTAGCCAAGGCCCCATGCTGCGGTTGATATGATGCCGAGCACAGTTGTACCTTTGAATAAATCAAGCAATGCAGGGTCGATCGAACGGATGGTATCGAACGTTTCTGCAGGTCCTCCTGTTTTCGCGAAGCCGATAATCGGCACGAGCAGCAAGGCGAGAAGCATCATCATGCCCTGTATAAAATCTGTGTAACTTACCGCAAGGAAACCGCCGAATAGTGTGTACGCCACAACTACAGCGGAAACAAGCAACAAGCCGGTATGGTAATCTAGGTCGAATGAACTTTGGAAGAAAACAGCTCCGGCGACCATTCCGGAAGATACGTAGAAGGTAAAAAAGAGTAGGATAACAATTCCGGATACAATTCTTAAAAGCTTTGTATCATCTTTAAAACGGTTTTCAAGGAAGCTTGGAATCGTGATGGAGTCATTTGCTACATGTGTGTAAGAACGAAGTCGAGGTGCTACATAAAGCCAGTTGAGATATGCGCCGACGGTCAATCCGATGGCAATCCATGCACTCGCTAAACCGCTTACATAAATTCCACCTGGAAGACCCATCAGCAGCCAGCCGCTCATATCAGCTGCTCCGGCGCTAAGTGCTGTGACTGCTGGACCAAGCGATCTGCCGCCAAGCATGTAGTCAGTCAGATTGCTTGTCTTTTTGTAGGAATACCAGCCGATATAAAGCATCGCGGCCATGTATATCCCGATGGCAATGATTTGATACATTTCATTGGACATAATCTTTCCCCCTTTGTTATTGCGAAAAATTATTAAAAAAAATATTGCTAATACAATTAATATTCTATCATTTCAAATAAATGATTAACAATCTATTTTTTCGCCAAAATTACTATTCCATAAATAGTAATTTACTTTTTTAATATATCTATAGTGCAAAAGAATAACCATGGCTCGAAAGCCATGGTTAATGTTCACATCTTAAGATCTTTTGGGGGAAGGCGGTCGCCCTTCACTTTTTTATCATTGATTTTCGGTTCGTTTCCGCTAAAAAAGTTCTGCAGATTAGAACGATGGAGGAAAATAAGAAATATTATAAAAGCAGTAAAGATGAATGGCTCATGAATTTCCGGCGAGACAAATGAATAAATGAGCATCGCGATTCCCACTGAAATCGAACCCATGAACACATATTTGGTCAAGAAAACGACCGCAATAAAGGTCACATACACAGCCAGGAACATTCCAATATCAACAATCAGCAGTGCCCCTGCCGTCGTTGCAATTGCCTTGCCACCGCGGAATCCTGCGAAAATTGGGAAACAGTGCCCAATCACGGCAATTAAGCCCGCGTACAGTGGCTCGACAGGAGAATCGAAGATCAGCGGAAGAGAAGCGGCAAGCATCCCTTTTGCGACATCCACAAGGAGGACGACAATCGCTGCCCGCTTGCCCATGACCCGCAATGTATTCGTCGCACCAGGGTTTTTACTGCCGTGGTCCCTGATATCAACATGGAAAAAATATTTGCCAATCAATAACGCAGTTGGAATGGATCCAACCAAATATGCTGCCAATAGACACATCCAAGTCATAAAGTGTCACCCTTTTAATCTAGTTAAATAATTTTATTCTGAAATAGTCCAGGTCAGAAGGTTTATTTTACCGAGCCAATCATTTCTTGATAAGTAGGGACAGTGCTGAAAACGTGTGTTCTGCAGGCAGTGAATAGACTGGCCGAAACCTTCGGGAACTATTATGCCGTTTTTAACGTCTGTTTTATCAAAGCCACTTTGTAGTCTTCTTTTACTGAAACACGTTAGGTTTGTTGATATTAAACTGGAACACAATGTTGAGCAAGATAATCCGAATGGCGTGCGGGCAGAAAAGCGAGTACTTTTGCTAAGCTTTAGATCGGGTAATAAGATCTGTGTAAGCTACCTATATTACGGGTGTTGGCTTCCAATTTATGTAACCATTCTCTTTGTATTGTAAAAAAGAATGAGTAGGAATGGAAGAGTTTTTCGAAAAATACGATAGTTAACACTTTGATTTAATAGTGGGTTTCTTTTTGGCAAATGGACAGAATTTAGTTTATGATATATCCGGTACGATCGATATTGAGGTAATTGCCTGGATAGAAGTAATGAGCTATGATGTAAAAGGATGGAATAAAAAACCATATTAAGTAGGATGATGGGTATGAAAAGAGCAAGAATCATTTATAATCCGACTTCGGGTCGTGAGATTTTTAAAAAGCATCTTGCGGAGGTCTTGGTAAAGCTGGAGAATGCCGGTTATGAGACATCATGCCATGCAACGACAGGTGAGGGGGATGCGACGCAGGCTGCTAGAATTGCGGTTGAGCGGCGCTATGACCTGGTGATTGCGGCTGGCGGAGATGGCACGATCAATGAAGTGGTCAATGGAATCGCTGAACAGGAATACCGCCCGAGAATCGGCGTCATTCCAGTCGGCACAACAAATGACTTTGCGCGCGCGCTCCATATTCCAAGGGATATTGAGGCTGCGGTCGACATCATTGTTAAAGGCGAAACGATTCCGGTTGACGTAGGCCGAATTAACGATAAATATTTCATAAATATTGCAGGCGGCGGCAGGCTGACAGAGCTGACATATGAAGTTCCAAGCAAACTCAAGACAATGCTGGGTCAGCTCGCTTATTATCTAAAAGGAATTGAGATGGTGCCATCCATTCGTGCTTCTGAAGTGACGATTGAGTATGATGGCAAGTTGTTCGAAGGCGAGGTCATGATGTTCCTTGTCGGGCTAACGAATTCAGTCGGCGGCTTCGAACGCCTGGCTCCGAACTCGTCGATTAATGATGGATTGTTTTCTTTATTGATTTTGAAGAAGACGAACCTGGCTGATTTCATTAGAATTGCCTCTCTTGCGGTCCGCGGTGAACACATCAATGACCCAGGCGTAATATACACACAGGCAAATCGGATCAAGGTGCAATCCAAGGAAACTGTCCAATTGAACCTAGACGGTGAATACGGCGGCAATCTGCCAGCTGAATTCGAAAACCTGTTCAGGCACATCGAAGTCTACGTACCACTCGACGAAATCCGTCCTGAAGACCGGCCGGAGAACCTTGAATTGAATTTTAAAGCAGAATAATTGGGAACCACTCCTTGATTGGAGTGGTTTTTCTGTGTGTTGGGATAGGGTATAGGAATCTACTATAGATTATTTGAAACCAGGTTTGATATTAACTTTGACTTCGGACAAAACGAAGAGGAGAAGCCGAGGTTTTGTATGAACCTGGTGTGACTTGGGACAAAACGAAGAGGAGAAGGTGAAGTTTTGTCTGAACCTAGTGTGACTTCTGACAAAACCTTATCCGGTGTCCCTGTTGAATAATATATCCAAAAACTAACCAACCAAAATACCTTCCCGATATGAAAAATTTGCCTGCAAATCATATTTGGAAGAAAATAAAAGATAATAAGATAAAAGGGTGTGGATACATAATGGGGAATAAGGCGTTGATCAATATCGACTATACGTATGATTTCGTGGCGGATGACGGCAGGCTGACTTGCGGCGAGCCGGGACAAGCGATTGAAGAGAAGCTTGTCGGAGTGACGAAGGAGTTCATCGAAAAGGGTGACTATGTTGTTTTCGCGATTGATGTCCATGATGAGGGCGATGAGTTCCATCCGGAGACGAAGCTCTATCCGCCTCATAATATCCGCGGTACGAAAGGCAGGGATTTGTTCGGCAGCCTGCAGGGAGTTTATGAAGAAAATAAGCATCTCGACCATGTGCATTATATCGACAAAACGAGGTATTCGGCATTCGCGGGAACGGACCTTGAGATCAAACTGCGCGAGCGAGGCATCACAGAGGTGCATCTCGTCGGTGTATGCACCGATATTTGCGTCCTTCACACGGCAGTCGATGCTTATAATAAGGGATTTAAGGTTATTGTGTATAAGGATGCAGTTGCTTCCTTTGACCAGATTGGCCACGAGTGGTCGCTTCGCCATTTTGAAAGCTCGATTGGCGCGGAGGTAAAGTAGCAGCCATTTGCAAGGCCACATGGTGCGGAGCGTAGTTTCATTTTATCCGCTGTTTGGTCTAGCAGTTCATGGCAGTATATTTGGAGGTTTTTTGATGAGTACTAAATTCACAGACGATAGCTTAATGCTACACACGGACTTATACCAATTAAATATGATGGAAACGTACTGGCGTGATGGCGTCCATAATCGCCGTGCGGTGTTTGATTTGTTTTTCCGCAAGCTTCCTTTCGGCAATGGCTATGCCGTTTTTGCCGGTCTTGAAAAAATCATCAACTATATTGAAAACTTCGGTTTTACAGAAGGTGATATTCAATACCTGCGGGAAGAAGGAAGTTTTGATGAGGATTTTCTTGCCTTTTTAAAAGAAATGCGTTTTACAGGCACCATCCGTGCGATGCAGGAGGGTGAGATTGTCTTTGCCAATGAGCCGCTAGTCAGGGTCGATGCACCGCTTGCTGAAGCGCAGCTGATTGAAACGGCGCTTCTGAATATCGTCAATTATCAGACATTGATTGCGACGAAGGCTTCACGAATCAAACAGGTTGTAAAAGATGAAATCGCGATGGAGTTCGGTACCCGCCGTGCGCATGAAATGGATGCGGCACTTTGGGGTACGCGCGCTGCTTATGTTGGAGGCTTCGATTCTACCAGCAATGTGCGTGCGGGCAAACTGTTCGGCATCCCGATTGCGGGAACGCATGCCCATTCAATGGTACAGGCTTACAGGGATGATTACACCGCTTTTAAAAAATATGCTGAAACGCACAGGGACTGCGTATTCCTTGTCGATACGTATGATACGCTGAGATCAGGTGTGCCGAACGCAATCAAAGTGGCAAAGGAATTCGGGGATAAAATTAATTTCATCGGCATCCGTCTCGACAGCGGGGACCTCGCATACCTTTCAAAGGAAGCTCGTAAAATGCTTGATGAAGCCGGTTTTAAAGATGCAAAAATCGTAGCATCCAGCGACCTGGACGAGTATACGATCATGAACCTGAAAGCCCAGGGTGCGAAAATTGATACATGGGGAGTTGGCACGAAGCTGATCACCGCTTATGAACAGGCTGCTCTTGGCGCAGTTTATAAAATTGTTTCGGTCGAGCGTGGCGACGGAACGATGGAGGACACCATCAAGATTTCCTCCAATCCGGAAAAGGTGACGACCCCTGGTATCAAAAATGTATACAGGATCATTAACAAAGCCAATAATCGTTCAGAGGGGGATTACATCACACTGGAGGACGAGAATCCACAGCAGGAAAAGCGCCTGAAGATGTTCCACCCGGTCCACACATTTATCAGCAAGTTTGTCACCAATTTTGATGCTCGGGATCTGCATCACGATATCTTTAAAGAGGGAAAGCTTGTGTACGAGCAGCCAAGCCTGGAAGAAGTCCGCAAGCATTCTAAATACTGCCTAGGTGTTCTATGGGAAGAATACACACGTATGCTCAATCCCGAAGAATATCCAGTCGACCTCAGCCAGAAATGCTGGGACAACAAAATGCGCAATATAGAAGAAGTGAAAGAGAAGGTCATGGAGATGACTGGAGAGAATTTGTAATGTCAGGCTGCTTTCCCAGGATGGAAGGCAGCTTTTTTAAGTAAATGAATCTATAAATTTGATGTGAATTCCCTGTTTTATCCAAAGGATTTCCCCTAAGGATACAGAATTATTAAAGAACGAATCTTTTCTAAGGATGTTGCCGTATGAATGACCAGAGGACAGCAGTAGATTATGAACAGTTCATACCTAGGGAAACAGGCTTCATATTCAAATTCATCAAAAAAGACAACCAATTCATCCATACTTTTATCGAAGGCAAGCTCATAGAAAAGGTCGGTCTTTGTCCTGACACAGTAACTGGAAAATCGCTGTGTGAATTTTTGCCGCCTGACCAGGTATTACGCAAAGAGTTTTTTTACGAAAAGGCGTGGAATGGGGAGCAGGTCAACTATGAAGGAAGCTTTGGCGGTGTTCACTATTTGGCAATCTTGAATCCTGTTATTCAAGAAAACCATACTATTGAGGTAATCGGGACAGCGATCGATATCACCAACGAAAAAAACAGAGAAAAGCAGGCACAGCAAATGGAGAAGCTTGCTGTAGTGGGCGAGCTGGCAGCAGGAATCGCTCACGAAATCAGGAATCCGCTCACATCCATGAAAGGCTTTGCTAAAATCGTCAAAGAAAGCGTTACGGAGCAAAAGTTGGTTCCGTACCTTGATATCATGCTGGATGAAATGGAAAGGATTAATCAAATCGTAAATGAATTCATGTTCATTGCCAAACCTCACGAGAATGTTAATTTTCAATATGCGAACTTTAGTAAACTGATTAAGGATTGCATCACCTTCATGGAACCACAGGCTAACCTTAAAAGTATAAAAATAGAATCTAATGTTCACATTGAATATATATTGACCTGTGACCAGAACCAGATGAAGCAAGTGTTCATTAATCTCCTCCAGAATGCAATCGAAGCGACGGGGAACAACGGCCATTTTATCTTCGTAAGGCTTGAAGAAGTGAGTGGGGAATCGGTCATGGTCACGATTATTGATAAGGGCTGCGGAATACCAGAATCAAGGTTGAATCGTCTGTTTGAGCCTTTCTACTCGACGAAGGAAAAAGGGACGGGCCTGGGGTTGCTCACCTGCAAACGAATTATCGACCTTCACCAGGGCAGCATTGATATCGAAAGCCAGCCTGGGGAAGGCACAACCATACGTATCGTGCTGCCACGGCATAATATTGTAGAACCATTGCTGATTGCAGAATAGAATGTGTCATGCTTCTTTTAGGAGCATGGCATTTTTGCTGTCGTTCCAGATGGTTTATCTGTTAGAATAAAAGAATATATCCTCAATATCCCTCAACATTTTCTCACTGAAAGGAGCCACCTCACTATGCTGCAAAAAGCCCATGAATTATTGCAAAACCATTTTGGCTATTCCTCATTCCGGATGGGGCAGGAACAGGCGATCTCATCTGTGCTGGAAGGTGAAAACACTGTCTGTGTCATGCCGACTGGAGGCGGAAAATCGATTGTCTATCAAATCCCGGCGCTCGTGCTGCCTGGGACAACCATTGTCATTTCTCCGCTGATCTCCCTGATGAAGGACCAGGTCGATACGCTCACCCAGCTTGGCATTCCGGCAACTTACATCAATAGCTCGCTGACTGCCGGTGAAGCTGCCGCGCGAATGGATGATGCCAGGAACGGAAAGTACAAGCTGTTGTACATCGCGCCCGAGCGACTGGGATCCTGGGAGTTCATCGATGACCTGCAGGATATGGATATTCCTCTGATCGCCGTCGATGAAGCGCACTGTATTTCCCAATGGGGACATGATTTCCGACCTAGCTATCTGCAGATTTCCGGACTTGCTGATCGTTTGCCGAGAAAGCCAATCGTGCTCGCCCTGACGGCAACCGCGACCCCGAAGGTAAGGGAAGATATTTGCGCATCGCTAAAAATAAATCCTGAGAACACGGTTATCACTGGATTCGAGCGCAGCAACTTAAGTTTTTCCGTTGTCAAAGGCCAGGATCGCCAGGCATACTTAAAGGATTTTATCAAAAAGAATGAAAAGGAAGCTGGCATCATTTATGCGGCGACCAGGAAAATCGTCGACCAGCTGTATGAATGGCTGCAGAAGGAAGGCTTCAATGCGGCCCGCTATCACGCAGGCATGAACGATGAAGACCGAAACCGCGAACAGGAACGATTTTTACAGGATGAAGCTACTGTGATGGTTGCAACTTCAGCATTCGGAATGGGCATTGATAAAAGTAACATCCGCTATGTCCTGCACTTCCAGATGCCGAAGAATATGGAGAGTTACTATCAGGAGGCTGGCCGTGCCGGGCGTGATGGCTTGGACAGTGAATGTACCGTGCTTTATTCGTCGCAGGATGTCCAGGTGCAGCGCTTTTTGATCGACCAGTCAGCAGACCGCGAGCGAATTGCGCCTGAGCTGGAAAAATTGCAGCAAATGGTCGGCTACTGCCATACCGAGGAGTGCCTGCAATCCTATATCCTTCACTATTTTGGCGAAACAGAGACAGTAAAATGCGGACGCTGCGGTAATTGTACGGACGCTCGTGAGACACAGGATGTCACGAAGGATGCGCAAATGGTGCTGTCGTGCATCATCCGGATGGGGCAGAAATACGGAAAGGCGATGACAGCCAATGTTTTGACCGGCTCAAGGAATAAAAAGGTGTTGGAATTCCGCCTGGATAAATT
The DNA here is from genome assembly GCF_018613315.1 of Bacillus sp. ISL-37. GTDB lineage: Bacteria > Bacillota > Bacilli > Bacillales > Cytobacillaceae > Mesobacillus. Next base: position 56,712 of record NZ_JAGGQL010000020.1, read on the forward strand.
GCCGACGTACGGACTGATGAAGGATCGTAATGCCAAGCAGATCAATGACCTGATCGAATTCCTGATTTCCCAGGAGCTGATTGGCGTCGAGCATGGCACCTACCCGACGATTTATGTACCTGAAAAAGGGAAGGATGTCCTGCTTGGAAAAACGCAGGTTTTCAGAAAGGAAGCAGTGCAAATCAAGCAGGTTTCCAATGATGATCCATTGTTTGAAGAACTTCGTGAACTGCGGAGAGAGGTCGCTTCTGGGGAGAAAGTGGCGCCGTTTATGATTTTCTCGGATTCCACGTTGAAGGACATGTGCCTTAAGCTGCCGCTGACGGATGCTGAGTTCCTCAATGTGGCTGGAGTGGGAGAACACAAGCTGCAGAAGTATGGTTCGCCATTCATTCAGCGGATCATCGAGTTCTGCGAGGAGCATCCGGAGCGCGAGCCTGTGATGAATGCCGTTGCGGAACCAGCCAGGAAGCCGGCGAAAAAAGCAGTCGGGGATTCCCATCTCGAAACGTACAAGCTGCATCAGGCGGGAAGGACAGTTGCTGAAATCGCCGCGAGTCGCGAGCTGGTGGAAAGCACGGTTGAAAATCACCTGATTCAGTGCATCCAGCAAGGAATGGAAGTCGATTATGACTTGCTGATTCCAGCTGAGCATATTGAAAACCTCGAGCGAGCCGTTGACGAAGCTGGCCGTGACAGGTTAAAACCAATTAAAGAGTTGCTGCCTGATGAGGTTAGCTATTTTATGATCAAAGCATTCTTGTATATGTCCAAGAAAAAGGTACATTAAGGCGAAGCCCGCGGGCTTCGTCTTTTTCCTTTTCAATGTATCTATAAAAGGAATTATTTAAAGTTTATCGTCACGAGTTTAATGTTCCCATACAACAGCATCCCCGGAGTTTATCGGCACATAACCGGTTTGAATGTGCTCATGAAACAGTGTGATTAGTGCCCGTGAAAGAAGAAATCGAAAGAGCACGGTCACAAGAAGGGGAAACATGTGCCCGTGAAAGAGGAAATCGCAAGAGCACGGTCACAAGAAGGGGAAACATGTGCCCGTGAAAGAAGAAATCGAAAGAGCACGGTCACAAGAAGGGAAAACATGTGCCCGAGAAGGAGGAAATCGAAGTAGCACGGTCACAAGAAGAGGAAACATGTGCCCGTGTAAGAAGAAATAGAAAAAGCACGGTAACAAGGAGCGGAAACAGGTGCCCGTGAAAGTATAAACAGTAAATAGTGCGTACAA
>NZ_JAGGQL010000021.1 GCF_018613315.1 Bacillus sp. ISL-37
TTGATTATCCATCATTCCACCAACCTGCGGCATCATCGGCATTTGATTATCCATCATTCCGCCTACCTGTGGCATTTGATGCGGCATCTGACCCTGCATCATTCCGCCTACCTGCGGCATTTGATGCGGCATCTGACCCTGCATCATTCCACCAACTTGTGGCATTTGGTTTTCCATCATTCCACCGACCTGTGGCATCATCGGCATCTGACCCTGCATCATTCCGCCTACCTGTGGCATTTGATTTTCCATCATTCCACCGACCTGTGGCATCATCGGCATCTGGCCCTGCATCATTCCTCCAACATGTGGCATCTGAGGCATTGGCATTTCTGATGATTCGTCATCCATCATTCCGCCTACCTGTGGCATTTGCTGATTATCCATCATTCCGCCTACCTGTGGCTGCAATGGCATTTGATCCTCCATCGCTCCCGCTACCTGCGGCATATATGGCATCGGTTGCTGATATCCCTGCTCATACGGCGGGCAATATCCCGGTCCAGGCATTACAGGTGAAATCGGTACACCATGGAAAGTAGGACCTGTCATTTGTGGTGCTCCATAATGAGGCATATTTTCTCCCATACCCGCGCTCAATGGCATTTGCATCTGCGCAAAGGATGACGACTCCATATCTTCGGCTGGCATTGCCATATTTGGCATCATTCCCGGGTACTGGGACATTCCCTGTACCTGAGGGTATGGCATTTGCTGTCCTGGATGGCCATATGCGGGACCTGTCATGGAAGGCGCACCTGGATAACAGTTATAAGGATAAGGGATCATCGGCTGCTGGTAACCTCCTTGAACGAATGGCATCATTGATGGTGATTCATCCATGAAATCATTCTTATCAATTTTTATATCGGGCTTTATTTCCGATTTTACATTTGGTTTCATCTCAGCTTTTGGCAGCTGAGGCTTTACCTCTTGCTTAACCTGTGGTTTAACCTGCTGCTTGACTGGAGCCTTGACTTCAGGCTTTACCTCTGGTTTTATTTCCGGGAAAATGTTATCTGGCTTGGGCGGGAGCTGTGGCTTTAGCTCTTGTTTTGGCTGCGGTTTTGGCTGTGGCTTTGGCTGCGGTTTTGGCTGCGGCGGCAACTGCATATTAGCCATATTCATCATATAGTAATTGTTAATATCAATCTCCGGCTTTATTTGCACTGGCATCTTAGGTTTATATGGTTTAACCGGCTCTTCCTTTGGAACAGGTTTAGGCATTTCCTTTTTCGGCTGTTCCTTAACGGGAGCCTCTTTTGGTGCTTCCTTCTTCACTTCTGGCAATGGCATCGGTTTCTCTTTGGCAATCGGCATTTCCTTTTTGCCACCCATATTGATTTTTGCTTGAGGCGTTCCACCTGCGATCGGAGCTTCTTTCTTTACTGTTCCTCCAGCGGTTGGAACTTTTATTTTCATACCGGGCATAATCATATCAGGGTTGCTGAGCTGGGCGTTCATCTTTTTCAGCTCTTCAAAGTTCACGCCGTACTTTTTGGCGATCTTCCAAAGAGTATCCCCTTTCTGTACGATATGGATTTTCACTCTGATTCCCTCCTATGGCATAAGTCCATATATTCTATGTTGGTGTGGGCAAATTGCTAACAATCTTCAGAAAAACTTATGCTTCTATGTAAATAAATATGTTTTTCAGCATGAGATTAAGCTTTTCCCATAAAAAAAAATCCTTCCCAATCTGGGAAGGATTCCAATTTACGATTGCTCAAGCATGCGGTTTAGGGCAAGCTTCGCATTAAATGCTGTTTCTTGATCCACTTTTATAAGATTAGTTTCCTGCCCCTGGACAACTGAATCGAGACTCCAGGCAAGATGCTGCAGGTCGATTCTATTCATTGTCAGGCATGGACACATATGTGGGTTCAAAGAAATAATTTGCTTATCCGGGTGTTGTGAAATCAGCCGGTTAACCAGATTCATTTCTGTCCCGACCGCCCATGATGAGCCGGCAGGAGAAGCTTCGATCGCTTCAATAATATAATTTGTTGAGCCTGCCATATCTGACAACGCAACAACTTCACGTGAGCATTCAGGGTGAACAATAATTTTCATGTCCGGGTATGCTTCACGGACATGGGAGATATTTTGCACTGTAAAATTCTCATGAACAGAGCAATGTCCCTTCCAAAGTATTACCTTCACTTTTTCAAGTGGGCCATCGTACTCAAGAATGTTATCAATCGGGTTGTAAACGGCCATTTCGTCAAGGCCGATTCCAATGTTAAAAGCAGTATTCCTGCCTAAATGCTGATCTGGAAGGAAAAGCAGGCGTTCTTTTTTTGAAAAAGCCCAGCGCACCATCTTCTCGGCGTTGGAAGACGTCACAGTAGCACCTCCATTAGCTCCGACAAATGACTTGATTGCTGCTGTTGAGTTCACATACGTCAACGGCAAAATAGTGTCGCCAAACAGCACCTGCAGGAACTCCCAGGCTCTTTCCGTTTGGTAAATATCCGCCATATCCGCCATCGAGCAGCCGGCCCTCATATCAGGCAGGTAGACCTTCTGGTTTTCGGTTGTTAAAATGTCTGCCGTCTCGGCCATGAAATGAACGCCGCAGAACACAATATGTTCCGCTTCCCTATTCTCTGCCGACAGCTGGGCTAATTTCAAGGAATCACCTGTCGCATCAGCGAATTGAATCACTTCATCCTTTTGATAATGATGGCCAGGGATAAAAAGTTTCTTGCCCATTTTCTCTTTAATACCCTTGATCATGTCCTCCAGTTCCTTGACAGACATATTTTTATACTTCTCAGGCAGCATCTTAGATTTCGCTTCGAGCGCCTCCAATATATTCATATGCTACAGCCCCTTTCGTTTCAGCCATCACTTTTGCGCTAATATCCAATGATTTTACAGAGTGCGTGAGGAAACCGAGAGAAATATAATCCACACCGCAATCCCTATAGCTATGGAGGTTATCGAGCGTAATGCCTCCAGATGCTTCTGTTAAGATCCCTGCTGGGACATTGCCGATCCATTCCTCGATTTGTTCAGGCGGCCTATTATCGAACATGATGCAGTCAACTTCTGAGTCAATCGCTTCCAGAAGCTGGTCTTTTGTTTCAATCTCAACCTCGACCTTCACCATATGCCCAAGATTTGACCTTACAGCTTCAACGGCATTACTGATTGAGCCCGCGAATGAGATGTGGTTATCCTTGATCATCACAGCATCATACAACCCATAACGATGATTGAAGCCCCCGCCACAACGGACTGCATATTTCTCAAGCATCCTGAGACCAGGCGTAGTTTTGCGCGTATCACAGATTCTCGTTTTTGCGCTGTCCAATACTTTGACAGCCTCATTCGTTTTTGTCGCAATCCCGCTCATCCGCTGTACAAGGTTAAGGACGACTCTTTCTGCTTTAAGCAAAGCGGAAACCCTGCCGTTGATCAAGGCAAGTTCTTGACCCTTAACAACTTTCTCTCCATCTTTCACTTTCAGGGTAATCTGACTGTTCTCATCAAGCAGCCGGAATCCAGTATGGATGATTTGCTCACCGCAGAAAATTCCTTCATCCTTGGCGATTAAAACGAGACTTCCTCTATTTTCATTTCCGAAAATCAGTTCACTGGTGACATCACGTTCACCAATATCTTCAATAAAAAATTGTTCAAGTAGCAAGCGCAGTTTGATTGTATTCATGCTTACCATCCTTTACGTTTTTTCGTTGATGGATGATTTGTTTTTTCATCCAATTGGCGCTATCCTCATGCGGGAAATCTTTTCGATAATGCCCGCCCCTGCTTTCTGTCCTTTCCAATGCCGCCTTTGTTATTAAAGATGCGGTGATGTACATGAACAGCCTATTTAACTCAGACGGCTGCAAATTGTCCAGCCGAGCATCCAGCCATTGGTCCAAGTTGAACTGAGCGAGCCACTCATTTTGTAAAGTCAGCAATTCCTTTGTACGGACAATTCCTGTCCGGTCCATCATTGTTTGTTTTAGGGAGGAAATAACAGGGAGCTCAATGCTGGAAACAGTTTGATTTTCCAACATGTTACCTGCTCTTTTAACAGTTTGATTTTGGATTTCCATAATGTTGTCTGCTCTTTTGGCAGTTTGATTATGCAAACCTCTAATAATTGCATCATCTCTTTTGGCAACTTGATGGCTGTTGATCCAATCAGCAAGATTTCCGCCAACAAACATACCTTCCAATAAGGAATTGCTTGCCAATCTGTTTGCACCGTGGATTCCTGTACAGGCCGCTTCACCGATCGCATATAGACCCGGGATGCTTGTTCGGCCCTGCAAATCAGTCTTTATCCCGCCCATGATAAAATGGCTCCCAGGCACAACAGGAATTAAGCCTTTATCAATATCTATCCCATGCTCAGAACAAAGCTTGCTGATCGTTGGGAAGCGGCTGCTGAAACCAGGGATGGTTGTGATATCTAGATAGATTTGAATTCCTCTACGCGAGTAATCATAAATAGTTTGGGAGACAATATGCCGCGGTGCCAGGTCCTTCAGCGGATGAATTCCTTCCATGATCCGCGTGCCTTCAGCAGTCACCAGTACGGCACCTTCACCCCTAACTGCTTCAGATATGAGGCCTCTCGTCTTTCCATTTACATAAAGAAGTGTGGGGTGAAACTGGACAAATTCCATATCGGCCAGCTCAGCACCTGCCCTGTAGGCCAGTGCCATTCCATCACCGGTTGCAGTCTCTGCATTAGAGGTGAAGGCAAAGACCTGCCCGCAGCCGCCCGTAGCAAGGACCACATGGGGAGCAAGATATACTTCATTCGTTCCATCAGGGAGTTTCGCTTTCACACCGATACAACGAGCATCACTGTCTATAAATAGCTCATATACAAATGTGGATTGTTCAATTGAAATATTGCCATCCAAGTTCGAGAGCAAAAAGTCGACCATATGCTTACCGGTCGCATCGCCTCCGCTATGGACAATCCTCTTTTCACTATGAGCCCCTTCCATCCCCAGCAGCAATTTTCCATCTGCATCTTCATCAAAACGGCAGCCTGATCGCCATAATCCTTTGATCAACTCCGGTGCTTTTTTGGTGATTTCAAGTACAGCTTCAGAGTTATTATGGTGAGCTCCTGCTTCCATTGTGTCGAGATAATGGAAGTAAGTGTCATCGCCAGGTGCAACCGCCGCTGCAACCCCACCTTGTGCAAGATAAGAATTACCTGCTGTCAGTTCTTTCTTTGTGAGAATAATCACATTTAAACTCTTTGCTAATTTATTGGCCAATTGTAGTGCGGCAATCCCGCTGCCAACAATGATTACATCTGATTGTTTCATATATTGATAACCTCCTGGATTAACAGGTGTCTTGACATATATATTTACACACATTTACACTGTTGACAAGAACTTTTATTTTGACAGAGGAGAAAGCAAGCACTGCAGTGAGTTTAGCTTGTGACCGTGATACGAGTGAAAGACCGATTTGGGGCACAAGTTGCTTTTTCTTGTGACCGTGATCCGTTTGAAAGACAGTTTTCCGGCACATGTTGGAACTTCATGTGACCGTAAACCAAGAGCAATCAAATTTTCGGGCACAAGCAAGCTATAAATATTGAATAGGAGCGAACCCATGAAATATTTCGATTATGCGGCGACATGCCCGCTTGACCGGGAAGCGGCAGATATTTTTATTCAGGCATCCACAAAGTACTATGGCAATAGCCAGAGCCTTCATGAAGCAGGCAGTGCTTCTGCTAATCTATTGGAGAGCTGCAGACAGGAATTCGCGCGCTTGCTTGGTGTTGAAAAGGCGGGGATTTATTTTACAAGTGGAGGCTCTGAAGCGAATTTTCTTGGGATTATGGCGCTCCTCTCTGCCAAAAGAAAAAACGGCAATCATATTATTACCGGGGCGGCTGAACATTCCTCCGTCTATAATTTGATGAAAAAGCTTGGAGGCGAAGGATGGGAAATCACATTTCTCCCGTTGAACAGCAGTGGCAAAATTGAGCTTGCGAGTTTCATCGAAGCTGTCCGACCCGAAACTGTGCTCGTTTCGATTCAGCATGGCAACCCTGAAGTTGGAACAATCCAGCCGATCATCAATGTGGCTGAATATTGCCGATCTGAAGAAATACTGATTCACACGGACTGTGTACAAACCTTCGGAAAAATTCCAGTTGCCCCACTGGCCGGCTGGGTAGATGCCCTTTCGATTTCAGGCCATAAGTTTTACGGACCTAAAGGAACTGGAATGGCTTATGTAAATCCGAAGCTTGCCTGGAAGCCTTACATTGATGGTACTGTACATGAAAAAGGCTTCAGGCCTGGCACGGTCAATGTACCGGGAATCGCTGCAATGACGGCAGCAGCGCAAAAAGCACATTCTCTAATGGATATAGAAACGAAAAGAGTTAATAAGTTGAGAGAGGCTCTTATCGAATCCCTTTCAGATGTCAGGGAATCAATTGAGATTTTTGGTGCAGAGGGCGATGAACAGCTTACAGGCATCATGGGAATGGCGATAAAGGGATTGGAAGGACAATATGTCCTGCTTGAATGTAACCGTCAGGGCTTTGCGATTTCCACCGGAACTGCTTGTCATACAGGCATGCTATCACCTGCAAAGACCATGACCGCAATGGGGATCGAAGGGAAACAGGCCAAGGAATTTTTCAGAATATCCTTCGGGAGGGAAACACAGCAGGAAGATGCAGTTAATCTTGGGAAAATCCTTGCAGCAATCACCTCACAGGTGTCGGTCGTTTAACTTCAAGCTGTTTTTATGGTAAAATTCTCGAATGAAGAAGTCGAAGGAGAGATCGGATTATGAAGGAACCTACGAAGATTCTCGGAGATGAACGCCGGGCCTATATCCTGAAACGGCTGCAGGAAAGCAGTGAGCCCATCACCGGAGGCGAGCTTTCGACGATAACGAATGTAAGCAGACAGGTCATTGTTGGCGATATCACCTTGCTTAAAGCCAAAAACGAACCAATCATTGCTACCAGCCAGGGATATCTATATATGCATGCATCCCGTCCTTCAGCAGCAGAAAGGACCATTGCCGTCTCCCACGGCCCTGAAAGGACAGAAGAAGAACTCCTGCTTCTTGTCGATCACGGTGTAACTGTTAAGGACGTGAAAATCGAGCACCCTGTTTATGGGGATTTAACAGCTTCCATCATGGTCTCAAATCGAAACGAAGTAAAACAGTTCATGGAAAAAATCAGGGCAACCAATGCTTCCTATTTATCAGAACTAACAGACGGAATCCACTTGCACACAATCTCCGCTCCGACGGAAAAAGCGCTGGATGAAGCAGAAGAAACGCTAAGAAAAGAAAAGTTACTGATTGATCTAGAATAGTGATATAAAAAAATCCATCAATTGATGGATTTTTTATATCTTATGGCTCGAATAGCTTCCAAGCATTTTAACGGTGCAGCCCAATGCCTCTAGTTCAGCAATGGCTCCTGGAATTAATACGTCATCCATTTTCAAATTAATATCGATAATGAAAAAGTATTTTCCCAAACCTGTTTTCATTGGGCGTGATTCAATTTTAGATAGATTGAGCTTCCGCCATGAGAAAGCAGATAAGACCTGATGCAGTGCTCCTGCGCGATCCGAAGGCAGTGTAATCATCAAACTCGTCTTGGACTCTTCAGTTGGAGCCATGAAATTGTCATGATCTTCCTTAGCCAGCACAGCAAATACGGTATGGTTATAGCTGTAATCATGGACATTTTGCTCAACAGTGACTAATCCATATTCCTCTGCAGCAAGGCTATTCGCGATTGCCGCGATGTTTCGTCCCGGATGGTTTTGTACATACTTAGCCGCTGCGGCTGTAGATGACATATGTTCAAGAGGAATTCCTTTGAATTCTTTATGTAAAAATTTATGGCACTGAGCTAGTGCGTGTGGATGGCTGCAAATCAATTCAGCTTCCCTCCACTTTTCGATATTATCCCGATGAACCAGCAGATGCTGCATGATGGGCACCACCGCTTCACCAACAATCTGAAGGTCTGTTTCATGGACTAAATAATCAATCGTGACATTAACTGAACCCTCAATGGAATTTTCCAATGGAACGATAGCTGCATCAATTTCTCCTGCTGAAGCAGCATCCATGCATTCTGGTATACTCACAAATGGAATCCTCTTAGCCTCTTTAAACAATTGCCGGGCAGCATAGTCCGTAAATGTTGCTTCCGGTCCTAGATAACCAATAATCAAGCCCATCTCCCCCTGCAGCAAAGCACTCTCTTTAAGCTCCTGAACCCAGTACTTCAACTTTTTCTACAAATTCCAGTCTTTTCAGCCTTGCGAGCATCTCATCCATTTCGACTTTCATTTCGGTGACATTCAAGCTTAGCGTTACATTCGCCCTGCTTTGCAGAGGAATCGTTTGATGGATAGTCAGAACATTGCAGCCAGTAGCAGCAACCGTACTCAGCAGTTCGGAAAGTGTCCCCGACCGGTCTTCAAGCTGGAAAAACAGCGTAATGATCCGTTCCTTCACAACTGTATGGAACGGAAAGACCGTATCACGATATTTGTAAAATGCACTCCGGCTCAAGTCGACCCTTTGAACGGCATCCCAGACCGACTCTGCTTTACCACGTTCGATCATTTCCTTTGCCTCAAGCGTTTTCTTCATCGCCTCAGGCAGGACATCTTCACGAACAAGATAAAACTTCCTATCTTGATTTTGCTTCATCTCCACCACCCCATCAGAATGCCAGCCTTTTTTATTTTTGCTTTAAAAATAACCATTTTGGAAAACAACCATTTTTTAAAGCTGTTTTCGTAAAGATTGTTGTTAAAATCCTAAAGCCGATTTTAACGTAATATATACCCATTTTGCAGGTCGGTATTAAGTTTGCATGCTCTTTTCTCATAAGAAGCGTCTATTCTACGAGGGAATTTAGGTGATTCACCCCAATTTTGTATTCAATAGCAACAAAGTTTGAGAAAAGAGCGTTTTTTAAAGAGGAAAGCCGATTAACCTGTGCTGGCTAATCGACCTTCTAAAATCATTTAAGCCTATTCCACGAATTCAAATTCATATTCAAGCAGTTTGACTGTATCTCCATCTTTCGCGCCTCTTTCACGAAGTCCATCATCAATGCCCATACCGCGCATCTGGCGGGCGAATCTTTGAACAGATTCATCCCTTGAGAAGTCAGTCATCTTGAACAGCCTTTCAATACTGTCACCCGAAATGACAAATGTTCCATCCGATTCACGGGTAATCTGGAATTCCTGTTCAGCTTTTTCATGCTTGTACATCACGCGGTTTTCATCTTTTTCTAATTCCTCTTCTTCAATGAGAGGGAACTCAGGAGTCTTTTCAATCAGGTCAGCTACCGCGAACAATAATTCACGCAAACCTTCTCTCGTAACAGCTGAGATAGGGAAAACAGGGTGTTCGTCCCCTAGCTTTTCCTTGAACACTTTCAGATTTTCTTCCGCATCAGGCATGTCCATTTTATTGGCTACAATTACTTGTGGTCTCTCTGTCAGCCTCAAGTTATATTCTTTCAATTCATTATTGATCGTTAAATAATCCTCATAAGGTTCGCGGCCTTCTGTTGCGGCCATGTCGATTACATGGATGATTACTCGTGTACGTTCTATATGGCGCAGGAACTGATGCCCAAGGCCCACTCCTGAATGCGCACCTTCGATAAGACCTGGCAAGTCCGCAAGAACAAAGCTTCTGCCATCTTCCGTTTCGACCATACCGAGATTCGGAGCAATCGTCGTGAAGTGGTATTCCGCAATTTTCGGTCTAGCTGCTGAAACAACAGACAACAACGTAGATTTCCCTACGCTTGGGAAGCCTACTAGCCCTACATCCGCAAGAAGTTTCAATTCCATGATGATTTCTTTTTCTTGCCCTGGCTCACCTTTTTCGGAAAGCTCTGGTGCCGGGTTAGCCGGTGTTGCGAAACGCGAGTTACCACGTCCGCCGCGACCGCCCTTAGCGATAACAGCCTTCTGGCCATGCTCTACCAGGTCAGCAATGATCGCGCCAGTCTCTGCATCAGATACAATTGTCCCTGGTGGAACCTTTACTATCATATCCTTCGAATTCTTACCATGCTGGTTTTTAGACATTCCGTGCTCGCCGCGCGGTGCCTTGAAGTGGCGCTGGTATCTGAAATCCATCAGCGTGCGCAGTCCCTCTTCTACCTGGAAGACTACATTTGCACCGTTACCGCCGTCGCCGCCAGCAGGGCCGCCCTTCGGAACATATTTTTCACGTCGGAACGCGACCATTCCATCGCCGCCGTCCCCGCCTTTTACATAAATCTTAACCTGATCGACAAACATTATGTCATTACCACCTGTCTGAAATTTGTTATCGCTTCTATGTTTCCCTAGAGTGATTCCAAGAAAACTTCTATCGTCAATTCCCCATCGACTACGCCATCCGACATTACTTTCATATTGTAACCCGGCTGCTGGTCAAGGAAACTTTTCAAGCGGTTTTTATCATTTATTATTCCGCTAAAATCAAAAAAGAACCCGATTCCTTTCTCTTGCGGTTCAATTGTGACGGAGAGATGATTTTCCTGATATGGTTCAATCGAAGAATTCAATGCATCAAAAAGCTGCTCTGTCCAGTGAGTCAACACCTGGTCATCTAATCTGTGGAAGTTCTGGGAGTCCATTACTTCATATTCCAATTGGAAATGATGATTCTCCCAATTGCAGGTTAACAATGTAGAGGCAAACTGAGGAAGATGTAAATTAGATAGCTTTGCATCCTGCCTGGCTTCCATGATAATTTCTTCAATGATCTCTTTAGCCCGGTCCACTTTATTCAGCGATAAATTCCCTTTAATTAGTTGAAGCTGATTCATCCAATCATGGCGTGCATGGCGCAATACCTCGATTGTATCCCACTCTTTTTTCATACACATACTCCTACTCATAAGACTGCTTGGTGTAAGTATAACAAAAAAGCCATTCTGCGTAAGCTAATTATGTATTTAAGTTAGTTGGATTTCTTTTATTCGTGTCCATAAGCCATAAAATACAAGAAAACCCTAACCGCAGTGGTTAGGGCTTCTCTTTGGCTTACGCTTCTTGAGCTGCAGGATAAACACTTACTTGCTTGCGGTCACGGCCAAGACGTTCGAATTTAACGACGCCGTCAACCTTAGCGAATAGAGTGTCATCTCCACCTTTACCCACGTTTACACCTGGGTAGATTTTAGTTCCGCGCTGACGATAAAGGATAGAACCACCAGATACGAATTGACCATCTGCACGCTTAGCGCCAAGGCGCTTAGAGATTGAGTCACGTCCGTTCTTAGTTGAACCTACACCCTTCTTAGAAGCGAAGAATTGAAGATCTAATCTTAACATTTTGTTCCACCTCCTACTGTTTGAAGGTTAATTTTATATGCTTTCCGTAATCTTTTTCCATCGATTGCAATGTAATGACCATGCTTTCAAGGAGTAGTTGGATTTTCTCCTGTGTTTCCACCGGCAAATTGTCGGGGATTTCACAGCGGAGAAAACCATCGGCACCTTGTTCAATGTCTGGGGTGACTCCTGTCAATCCGATGATGGAATTGACTGTCCCGATTGAGATGGTCGAAACACCTGCACAGACAATGTCACTGCCATGGGCAGCGAATCCAGCGTGGCCGCTAATCGTAAACGATTGGATGCTTCCGGATTTTGTACGATTAATCGTTGCACGAATCATGGTAATCCGCCCTAATTAAGCGTTGATCTTTTCGATAACAACTTTAGTGTAAGGCTGACGATGACCTTGCTTCTTACGATTGTTCTTTTTCGCTTTGTACTTGAAAACGATGATTTTCTTTTGACGGCCGTTCTTTTCAACTTTAGCAGTTACAGTTGCGCCTTCAACTACTGGGCTACCAACTTTAACGTTATCGCCACCTACAAAAAGAACCTTGTCAAAAGTTACAGTTTCGCCTTCAGCTGCGTTTAGCTTTTCAATGTAGATTGCTTGTCCTTCTTCTACCTTTACTTGCTTGCCGCCAGTTTCGATAATTGCGTACATTCCAGTGCACCTCCTCATTAGACTCAGACTCGCCAACCGCAGGCGTTTGCGTATTTGCAAAGCTTAGATACCTGAAGTGTGCGGTTGTAGCACGGGTGCTACAAACAATAACATTAAAATATTACCATATGGTTAGCGAAAGTGTCAACATAATAATCGGCATTCTTTTAATGGCCAGCTTTGGTTCAACTCAATTCTGTCGAAGCACCAACCTTAAGGATTTCATAAAAAGGTTTCGCCGCGTCTGACACCGAGAATTTTATCTTAAAGCCCAGTGCTTTTTCAAGCCTCAATTTATGGATATCGTTTTCACCGAAAAAAGTGTGTATGACCTCCTTCGTCGCGGCTACATGAATTTCTTCATAATCGGAGTTTTTGTACTCCCACATCGCGCGCTCTAGTGTGTATGCGACGGATTCCGTGCTCAGAACCTGTCCTGTACCTCCGCATGTCCAGCATTTTTCAGTCAGAGTCTCGGCCAGCGATTGCTTCGTCTTTTTTCTAGTCAATTGGAGGATGCCAAGTTCTGTAAAGCCGATGATCCGCGTCCTGCGCTCATCCAGTTGCAGCTCTTTTTGAATGAGTTTCAGCACCTTGTTCCGTTCCGTATCAGTCTTCATATCAATAAAATCAATCAGAATGATGCCTGCAACATCCCTTAGCCTGATTTGCCTTGCCGCTTCGACTGCCGCATTCATGTTCGTTTTCATGACAGTGTCACGCAAATCGTTTTTGCCGGAAAACTTGCCTGTATTCACATCAATCATCGTAAGTGCCTCTCCCTGGTCAATGACCATATAGGCTCCTTTTTCCAGCCAAACGATTCTTTTAAGCAGCCGCTCAATTTCCTGTTCGATTTTATAAAATGAAAAGATATGATCTTTCCCATTATAAAACTCTATCTCTATACCTTCTGTGATATGGTGCTCCATTCTTTTCTTAAAATCGAGGCAATCCGTAATCACTTCTCCATTTGTTAAAGAAAGAAGTGCTGCCACAGCCTGCTCAAAAAAATAATCGCGGCTGTGAACGATTCCAGGCTTCTTCATTGCCGACATGGTCTTTTTCAATTGAGCGTATTGAACGCGCTGCTGCTCAAGCTCACGCATGATTGCTTCCTCGGTCTGTTTCAGGCTTTCGGTTCTGAAAATGAGGCCTTCCTCGGGCGTTTTGACCTTGCTGGCGAATTCTCTCCATTTATTCCTGGTGTCAGTTGATTCTGCCTTTTTAGATACTGCTATGTACTTCCCCTGGGGCATATAGACAAGGTTCTCGCCCTGTAATTCAATAATTCCCGTCAGCCTAGCCCCTTTTGTCCCGGCTGCATCTTTTTCAACCTGGACCAGCAGCTTTTCACCTTGATGGACATACGAAGAGATCGAACGATTTGCTTTATTTTCGTCATCTGACTGTACGTAGGATGCCAGCTTATCTTTTTGGAGAAAACCGCTTAATTCTTCGCCGAAATTGATGAATGCTGCGTTCATCCCTGGTATCACTTTTTCAACGATGCCAAGATAAATATTACCCACCATTGATTGCTGGCCTGGCTGTTCAATATATATTTTTTCGACTTCGCCATTTTTGACCAAAGAGAAGCGTTTCTCTCTCGAATTTGCATTGATAATTAACTGGTTCATTATTTCTCCTTAACCACAAAAAAAATGCAGCGCAAAGAGTGTCTGCGCTGCTTTTATTATCCTATTTTAGAAGGTGTAAAGCAAATCTCCTATTTTCGCAGATAATAACTTCTCACTGAAAAAAGCATGGAGCAATTCGTTCTCATCTATAACCATTTCCTTGCCATTCTGCTGCTTGACGATGATTGGGTGCTTGCAGCCACGCTGGAACTTTTCAAGGACCTGGCCGACCATTTCATTCTCAGCTGCATTGATCGGCTTGAGCTCTCGCAAATCAACCTGTTTCCCATAATGCCTTTCCATCAAAAAGCGCATAAAGATAAACCGACGCTGCTTCCATTCATAGTAAAGTGAAAACGCCAGGAAACCGATGATGACCCAGACATTCAATGTCAACGGGGCGATGATGATAATGACCGCCGAAAATATTATCAATGTTCCGGCTGAAACATATATCGTCCGCAAGTGAGCTTCCTGAAATGATTTGTTAATTGATAACAAAATGAACACCAGCTTGCCTCCATCCAAAGGCCATATCGGGATAAGATTGAACAGGAGGATCATCATATTATATTGCATGAACAGCAGATGCCACTTTTCCGGAAAAACCCCTGTAATAAACAGAATATATGACAGTGCCATCAACCAAACATGCTGCAGGGGGCCAGCCAGAACAACAATCAGCTCTTCTTTTAATGGCCTGTTCCCGTGCTCATCCATTTCAGCTACTCCGCCAAATGGGAGAAGAGCGATTTTCTTGATTCTCCACGAAAAAAAAGAAGCTGCAGCACCATGTCCCATTTCATGAACAAAAATAATCAGCAGCACCATCATCAGCTCTATAAAATGCGCGGTCGCAACAGCAAGGGCGATGATCACCCACAACAAAGGATGGATGTGTATTTTTCGCAATAACGCAATGGCTTTATTCAAACTTGATCACCTGGACGGGATCTACGAAGTCATCCCCTTTTTTAATGGCGAAATAAAATGAACCTTTGATTCCATCCGTACTATCCATTGCCGTACCTACCTTCGCTCCTTTAGAGATATACTCATAGAGGCTCACATCGATATTATCGAGATTTCCGTACCATGTTTCACTCTTGTCCGCATGCTGGACAATGACCGTTTTACCGAACCCCTCTTTCATGCCGACAAAGTGGACAAGCCCTTCATCCATGGCTTCCACGCCGGCACCTTTGCCAGTTTCAATCTGAATTCTCTGGCCATTGTCTCCAAAATCTTCAAGGATCTTTCCGGAAGCAGGGAGTGCATACTGGTTTTCTGGAGTTAAATCCTGTTTGTTTTCTTCATCACCACTTTTTTTGGCAGGAAGCAAGGCCAGCGGTTTGCCAAATTGGTCTTCATACCAGTCTGAAACGGCAGCAAACTGGAATTCCTGGTCCATCGTTTGCTTCACATATTGCTGGATTGTTTCTGCTTTTTCAGATGGACTCCGAAAAATAATTGCCACAATCAAAACAAGGCAAGCGGAAGCAAGTACCTTGAAGAGAAACACTTCCTTCTTGAATAGAGGATGTCCGCCTTCACCTGGACCCGTGTCATAAGATGGAATCCTGTCAAAACCATGCCGTTCTTCCTCCGTCGAGAAAAAGCGGTTATGGCTCATTTTCTCCATTCTTTCCCGCTCTCTTTTCCTTTTCATCATCCTTCTGCGTATATCATCAGCTCTCGAGTTCATCCAATCCCCACCATTCCCCTTGTACTCTAAGTTAGTACAAGTCTATGACCTGTCCCACAAGAGTATGACAATTTCACTTATTAGAAAGTGAGGATTAAATAGAAAAGGCATCTGTCCTCGTATAAACGAGGAGCAGATGCCTTGTAATCAGCGAACTCCGAAGAACTTCTTAATCTTTGAAAATACGCCTTTATGATCGTTGTCTAATTGCTGCAATGGAACGGACTCACCGAGAATCCTTCTGGCGATGTTCCTGTATGCAATTGATGCTTTGCTATTTGGATTCAGTGCGATTGGCTCACCGTGGTTTGATGCTTTGATGACTTCATCATCATCGGCAACAATCCCGATTAAGTCGATGGAAAGATGTGTCGTGATTTCGTCCACATCAAGCATGTCGCCATTTTTCATCATATGGCTGCGGATCCGGTTGATGACAAGTTTTGGTGACTCAACATTTTCTTCTTTTTCAAGCAAGCCGATAATCCTGTCAGCATCCCTGACCGCGGATACTTCTGGTGTTGTCACGACAATCGCCTTGTCAGCACCGGCAACGGCGTTTTTATAGCCCTGCTCGATTCCAGCCGGGCAATCGATGACGATATAATCATAATCCTGCTTTAGTTCATTCACCAATTTTCTCATTTGTTCAGGCTGGACCGCAGTTTTATCGCTTGTCTGGGCAGCTGGGAGCAAATAAAGGTGGTCATCGAAGCGCTTATCTTTTACAAGTGCCTGGTGGATCTTGCATCTTCCTTCGATTACATCGACAAGATCATATATGATGCGATTTTCAAGCCCCATGACAACGTCCAGGTTACGCAAGCCAATATCTGTATCGACCAGACAGACTCTTTTGCCTTGAAGGGCCAAAGCTGTACCAATATTAGCAGAAGTTGTCGTTTTGCCAACTCCGCCTTTTCCGGATGTAACTACTATCGCTTCTCCCACTTTAGAGGCCTCCTTCAAATCTAGTTAAACTAGGTCTTTTCTTCATTAAAACTTGCAATCTATCAACAACAATCTGTTGACTGTCTGATATGTAAGCACATTCCATCACGCGGTTGTCGTCTTCAGGGACATGGTCTGGAGCCCGGTTGATGCAATCACTGATCCTGAGCTGTGAGGGCTTCATGACAGAAGCAGCAATGACCGCTTCGTTATTCCCTTCCGTACCAGCATGTGCAACCCCTTTCAAGGCACCCATGATAAAAATATTCCCTGTTGCCTTCACCGTTCCTCCAGGATTGACATCCCCAATGAGCAGCAAATCCCCTGTTATCTCAAGAACTTGGCCTGAACGGATCACTTTGGCAACAGGTACGATTTCTGTTTCCTGACGAAGCCTCTCAGCTTCCTGCCTGGTGATCACATTCGTCTCAAGGTCCTCAACGATTAAGTTTCTCTTCTGACGGATCAGGTCTTTCAGCTCTTCCTCTTGCGCCTTCGTAAGGTACCTATTTCCTACCTTCACCTTAACCGAAAGCAGCTGCTGCTCCTCCTGAACACGAGTTGAATTCGAAAGCTTCCGATCGAGTTCCTTCTTCAATTCATCATAGGAGCAAGTATCGTCCAAATGGAGCGTAAGTCCATCTTTTGTTCCTTTTATTGTCACATTTTGTGATTTCTTCATACTGGATGTTCACCTCATAAGAAAAGCGCTAGCGCCTTGGTCAGCCTCGACAGGCATGAAACGTCCTGTGAGGAAGCAATTCCACAGCCTGTCAAGTACCCCGAATAAACTCCCCTTGTTGCAAAGCGACCAGGCCTAATCCCTGGGTGCAGCCTACCTCCTCGAAAGGTCTTCTTTAGAAGTCCCATGACCAGAGGAGCAGGAACGAGGGGCTATAAAGTCTGTTTTATTTCACCTAAAAGGAATTCGACAAGCTTCCCTCAGATTCCTTTATTTGAATAGGCGTGATAATAATTCCCATACTTCGCTAATTCATTGGAATCAAAAAATAATATCTGTTTTTCGAGGTGCCCTTCAAAACAAAACAGATAATGATTATTAATCGTTTCTAAGTCTGTCTGCAGCATTCTCGAACTGTTTTTTTAATGGATAGGCAGCCAAGATGATAAAAGCAAGATTCAAAATCAGAGTTGGGACTAGTCTTATTTTAACATAGGTCGAAAAGTCCAGGTCAGTAATTTTTATCAACAGCATCAACTCGTAGACTCCTACCTCCAAAAGCGCGATGCCAAGAAGCGATAGGATTGAAACGATCAAAATATTGGTCTGGAGGATCCTCATCATATTTGCGAACAAATAGGCGATGAACGGGAACATGAATAGATAAATCCCAATGATTTCTGTGTAGATGACATCAAAAAGCAGTCCAAAGATAATGCCATATAGAATTCCATGTTTTGGGCTCAGGTAAGCCGTCAAAAATAAAATTCCAGCCATGAGGAAATGCGGAACAAGAATCCGGTCACTGTTGAATAATTCTGCAGGCAGAAGTTCGACAAACAAACTTTCCAGGATGAATAACAAAGCGAAAAGTGCCGGGAGCAGGAAACGGATCAATTGCCTTCCTCCTCACCTTCACTATCTTTCAAGCTTTCTTCAAGGTCCACTGAGACCATTGATTTCTTGACAACCATGACATGTTCCAAATCATAAAGATTGGCTTCTGGCTTAATATATGCAGTTTGATTCAGGCCAAATTGATCCGGGACAACTTTGACAACCTTGCCGATTGGAAGGTCTTTCGGGAAGATTCCACCCATACCAGTTGTGACGACATTTTGTCCTTTTTCGATTTCCGCATCATACGGCAGCCCTTTTAACAAAAGAAGCTCTTTCTTCTTGTCATACCCTTCGATTGTGCCGTAAAGCGGCTTTTCTGCCTGGAGAATTGCAGAAATTCTGTTGGTCGGATCAATGGAGCTGATTAGCTGCACGGTTGCAGAAAATGGTGTCGTGCTCTTAACCTTGCCGATTAACCCTTTTGCAGTGATAACGGCCATGTTTTTTTCAACACCGTTAGAAGCACCTTTATTTATGATGATCAGTTCATTCCAGCGTTCAGGGCTTCTGGCAATCCTGACTGCCTGTATTGGTTCATAGTCTGCTAGCGATTCTTTCTTATCTAAAATTTCCTGAAGCTCCTCGTTTTCTTTTTCAAGGGAGTATACTTTTGCTTCAAGGCGGGCCATATCATCAACGCGTTTCTTCAACTCTTTGTTTTCCTGATATGTATTTTGCAAGTCTTGAAGGTTTTCGATTAAACCGGCAATATAATTCGCAGGCCTTGAGACAACGGATTGCACCCAGCTTGTAGAGTCTTTGACAAACTGCTCGGGCCATGTCAATTCTTCTCTTTCCCTTAAAGAAAATCCAATCAATGCCACGAGGACTATAATGCTCACAAGCAGCATTATCAGGCGTTTATTAAAGAAGAACTGTGGCATGATTTACACCTCTAATCTAAAAAAATGGATTACAGAAGAGGAGGGAAGTGGATTTCCCCCGCTTCCCTTCTTCCTATTTGTTAAGAAAATTATAAAATTATTTAGGTGTGGATAACTGCATGTGGTTTTCTTAATCCAGCTCCAGCGCCTAGCCCCTCGAGTCGCTTGTCTAGTTTCGCCTCCTAGAAACTCCGAAACTTCAACCCCGCCGGCAGAAGCAAAATGCGCTTCTTTGTCGGGGTCTCCAGTTTCTGCGTTTCTGGACAGTCGGCTACACATTTCAATTTCGTGCCGCCCAATGAAGTCAAAGAACGACTTCACCGGTCGGCCCTCCGAGACACAGGACATGCTAGACCCGCCAGCCACACGATGTGGCGTTTTAGGCGGGCAGCGCTTGTCGGGGCTGAACGAGGCGCTTGCGCTTTTGTTCTTACCTGGATTCTTTTGCTTTGTTCTTGAATAAATCGATATGATCCAATGCCTTGCCTGTACCAATTGCAACACAGTCAAGCGGGTCTTCGGCAATCAAGACCGGCATCTTTGTTTCTTCACTGATGACCTTGTCCAAATTACGAAGCAACGCACCTCCGCCTGTAAGGACAATTCCACGGTCCATGATATCTGAAGCAAGTTCTGGCGGTGTTTTTTCAAGCGTCAGCTTAACAGCATCAACAATGGCGTATACTGTGTCACGCAGCGCTTTAGCAATTTCTTGAGCCGTAATTTCAATTGTCTTAGGCAATCCTGTCAACAAGTCACGACCGCGGATTTCCATATTTTCAATCCCATCGGCGTCTCCTGCTGAACCAACTTCCATTTTAATCGCTTCAGCTGTTCTCTCACCGATCATTAGGTTGTAAGTTTTACGGATATAATTGATAATTGCGCCATCCATCTCATCACCAGCAATGCGGACAGATTGAGATGTCACGATTCCGCCAAGAGAAATGATCGCGACTTCTGTCGTACCGCCGCCAATGTCGACAACCATGCTGCCAGTTGGCTCCCATACAGGAAGGTTTGCTCCGATTGCTGCTGCAAACGGTTCCTCAATCGTAAATGCATCTCTTGCGCCTGCCTGGCGAGTTGCGTCAATAACCGCACGTTCCTCTACAGCTGTTATTCCAGAAGGAACACATACCATTACATACGGCTTGCCGGCAAACCAGCCCTTATTCTTCGTTGCCTGTTTGATATAGTATTTCATCATTGACGCTGTTGTCTCATAATCAGCAATGACGCCATCCTTCATTGGCCTTAATGCTACCACATTACCTGGTGTACGCCCGATCATATTTTTCGCATCATTACCGACAGCAACGATATTTTTTGTATCCGTCTGAAGCGCCACAACGGACGGCTCTCTTAAAACAATTCCTTTTCCTTTTACATAAACAAGTGTATTAGCAGTACCAAGGTCGATTCCTAGGTCTCTTGTTCCAATCCCAAACATATTTGTATCTCCCTTTCTTAACAAAAAATGCAATAAAAGAACAGGCAATCTATAACAAAATTAGTTGAATGTTCATAGGCAGATTTCCTGACAAAATTTTAACTTTGTCCGCAAAAATCATAAATTATATTATATCGCAACGTCAATCAAAATCCTAGTATCATACATACCCTTTTTCCTTCAAACTAACATATTTATTTTCTCCAATGATTAAATGATCTAACAATTCGATTCCGACAATTTTCCCAGACTCAGCAAGTCTTTTCGTCACTTCTATATCTTCCCTGCTAGGGGTAGGATCACCGGATGGATGATTGTGCACGCAAATGACAGACGCTGCCGACCGGCGTACCGCTTCTTTATATACCTCTCTCGGGTGGACAATGGAAGCGTTCAGGCTGCCGATAAAAATCGTCTGCCTGTGGATTACCTGATTTTTCGTATTCAAGTACAAACAGACAAAATGCTCCTGTGTCAAAAAGCGCATATCATTCATTAAATATTTCGCACCGTCTTCCGGTGACCGGATCACATAGCGTTCATCAAGGGTATGGTTGGCGATGCGCCTGCCGATTTCAACTGCCGCGAGGACATGGATCGCTTTTGCTTTTCCGATTCCTTTTATTTGGGTTAACTCTTCCAGTGTAGCATCTTTTAAAAGGCGGAGGCCTTCAAACTGGGCAAGCATTCGGTTTGCAAGCTGGAGGACTGATTCCTCCCGCGATCCCGTACCTAGCAACAGGGCAAGCAATTCATGATTGGAGAGGCTTTGGGGACCGATCTGGACAAATCGCTCCCGCGGCCGCTCATTTTGCGGATAATCTCTGATCATTAATGAATTTGTAGACAATAGATTTTCCTCCCGGTCATTGATTATGACGAGGGAAGTGTAGAAGAAGTTTCTGTGGCTTTCTTTTAATAAGGAAGGTTGTAACCGATTTTTCTTAACTCCCTGATCAACCTGGATACAGGCAGTCCAACAACTGTGTAATAATCCCCACTGATCTCTTTGACAAGCATGCTGCCGAATCCCTGGATTCCATAGCCGCCCGCCTTATCGAATGGTTCACCGCTCTTTATATAGGTGTCGATTTCTTCATCTGACAAATCCCAGAACGTCACATCTGTTTTTTCATAGAAACGCGTTTCCTTCTCAGGGGAGATGATCGATACTCCTGTGTAAACTGAATGGGTGCTCCCAGACAGCTTTTTAAGCATCTGTAAGGCTTCTTGTCCGCTTTCAGGCTTCCCAAGGATCGTTCCATCATGGACCACGACAGTATCTGAGCCAATCACGAAACAACCCGGATAATCTTGAGCCAACGTTCCCGACTTTCTGGAAGCAAGCTCCATTACCACGTCGGCTGGGCTCATGGTCTCACTGAAACTTTCGTCTGCATCACTGCTTGAGATTTCGAATTCCAAGCGGAGGTTTTCAAGAAGTTCTTTTCGCCGTGGAGAAGAAGAGGCTAAAATGAGGCGTTGCATAAAATCACCTTTCTTTTCTTTTTGCATCAAAGGGAGATACAAGCTAATACTATCAAAGTTCACCATTTCAAACAATCTAAAGTCCTTATACTCGCAAAAAAAATCAGAGCCTGGCGCATTTTGCCGAAGGCTCTGTTAATTTGTACAATTTTCCGGGAAATATTCTTTCTCCATCCCGCCAAGAAATGATTGCCGGCAGAGATTACTTGCCAATGGATTGATAGGCTGACAGGAATGTCAGGAGGCTTTTCTCCATTTCCGCCAGCTGATTGGCATCCTTGCTTTTTTGGTAGCTTATAAAAGCAGCACCCGCCCTCTCCATGCTCGCCTTAGCCTTCAGGACGGTTGGATTCTTTATACTCTTATCTTCAATCTTGCTTATCATGTTCTGGTAACTTTCTGCTTTTTTCACTTCCTCTGGCGCAGCTGCTGATCCACTCATCAGGATTGGATAGATTTCCGGTGCCTGCTGGAGGAATTCCGATTCAGCTGCTGTTAAGCCGGCTGCCGTTCCACCTGAAATTTCAAATGGTTTTGCGAACACCTCAACCCCTTTCGCTTTGAGTGCCTCTGCCTGTTGTTTCGCAGCCTCAATGCTTCCCGCTGTTGCTAAATAGACAGCAAACTTACCATTCACAGGAAATAACTCAGCTGTGACTCCCTGGCCATCAAGGAGATTCATCCTCACCTTAGCATCAGCCTCTTTTGTGAAGACACCGTTCTGGACGACAAAGGTCGGAATCGATGTTAACTCAATCGACTCCTTCCCGGCTGCAGGGCTTTCTGCTGCTTGGCCGGCTTTCGGCGTGGTGACGGCTGGTGTAGCCGTATCAGGTTCTGATGGCAAGAATTTAAGGAATGTCACTCCAAATGCTGTCCCGAGCAAAACGGCAAAAAGGACATTCATAATAATAGTCGTATAATGACGATTGTTCTTTTTAGACTTAGTATTCCAAACCGAAATGCCAATACCTTTCTTTTTCGGCTTTTTTTCTTGCTTCGGAGCAATTTTGTATTCCTTGATGATTTCCTCTTCGACAGGATCAGGCAAGATCCAGTCAAAGCTCTCTTCGGCTTGTTCCTGGGCGGCCGCTGTTTCATTCAACGCTGCATCATTGTCCAGCGGATACACCTTGCTTCGGTCTCCATGGCTCTCATTGATCTGGTAACTGCTGCTTTTTTCTTTATCATATTTAGGTTTTTCAAAGGATTCTTCTTGTTTAGGTTTCTTTTTGTTGCCATTATCCTGCATTTTTTTGTCTGCGTGTACCGGACGGTCCTTGCCATTAATCTTGATAGTGATCGTCTTTCCTTGCTTGTCCAATTCTTGTACCTCCCCCTGCCCGTTCCTATTTTGCTCCATCCTATCATAGTGGCAAAAAAAAATAACAAGACTTTTGTCGTCTTGTTATAGAATGCTTTCGTCAATTTTTTTAATAGATTAATTTTCGTCCGTTCCCTGTGTTTCATCAACTTCGGACTGCTCTTGTTGTAATAGATTATCCTCTGAATAATCGCCGAAAGTCGGGAATGGGTTGCGCTTATTGGCAGGGGCTGGGGTTTCGATTTTAGGATTGTTACCTTTTAAATCATCGAAACCTGATAGGTAAAATGCATTAATTGTAAGGTTCATAATAATCTTTTTATCATCATCCGACAGCGATCGGATTTCTTCGGGACCGCTGAATGAAATCGATTCGACCATGACGATACGCTGCAATTCTTCCAAGGTCGCAATGAACTTTTCAAGTTCAAAGTAACTCGCCGATTCGACAGTAACCATCACCGATGTTTTTGAGACTCCATCTGGCATCTGGATAGTTTGAATATCAACATCTGAGACTGTTTCGGTTCCTTGCACTGAGTTATCGGACTCTGTTGTCCCCTGTTCGTTACTCAAAGATTGTTCCCTATCGACAACCTGTCCATCTGTACTGAACTCCATTGCAGTTATATAGCTGTTTGATACTACTTCTGCTTTTTCAAGATCAAGCACGAGCTGTTCAGTCATCGGATCAACAGGAAGAGTTTTTTGCAATTCCATTGTACTGTTAAAATCACTTGAGCTCGCAGACGACAAACGAGTTTCAAGTGTCTTGCTCAGCTGTTGCTCCGCTTTAAGTTGGCTTTCTTTCAGTGCCAGACTATCTTTCATTGGTGATATATAGAGAAAATATGCGCCAATATACAGTAATATTGAGAGGAAAACCAAAGAAATCAGGATCATTATCTGTTTCTTTTCTAATTGGAGGTTCACGTTCCATTACCCCCTTTTGATGCTGTCCCTTTATCTTCCTTGAAAAGTTCAGGCTTGAATGTAATTTCAAATACTGCACTGTAACGCGGGAGAACTTTTTCTTCCTCCTGCTCAGATGAGGTATTGGTTGTTTCCACCCCAGTTCCTTCATCCTTCTTCTCTGCCACAATATTCATAAGAGTAACATCCTCAACCCAATCGGAATCCTTTAAGGAACTAAAATAAAAAGCAGCATCTCTTGAGGCATCAAGTTGAATCTTGATTACCACAGAATCCGTGTTACTATATTCAAAGTTCTGGATAAATCCACGCTCAGGTAAAAGGGCAATTATATTTTGCAGAAGAGGCACAGTGTCAAATGGATATTGCTCAGCCCAGTTGACCGCATCTTGTAGCTTTAATGCAGAGTTGCCACTTTCCCCTTCTGCCAATTTTGCCTGTTGTACCTCATTCAACTTCTGGATACTCTCTATTTGTTTATCAAGGGAAGCCATTTTTTTCTCATAGCTGTTTCCCTGGAAGAAGACTATTGAGACAGTAATCGTAAATAAAAGGACTCCTGCAATCGCCATAATGAGCCTGGAGGATTTTTTATGTTCTTTTTTGGGTAGTAGGTTAATCTCTACAAGCATCATTACACCTCTTTTAATCCAAGACCAAGAGCCAGATTGTAGCAATTCGGTAATGACTCCTGCTCAACCCCTGGCATGCTGACCTTCAAAGTATCGACAGGAATTTCAAACAACTCTTTCATCTCAGCATGTACACGGTCGAGCATTGGATGATCCCCATTTACCAGAATTCTGCTCACTTCTTTTTTGCCATGGGTGAGGGAATAGCGGTAAAAATCCATCAGTTTTGTTATATCCCGATAAATCTCCTCGAGTTGATAAGTCAACTCTGAGAGCTCTCCAACATAGACCATTCCTTGCTCTGATTGGCTGCTGCCTTCACCAACCTTCACGCTCCAATTTTCTTTCATATCACCTGGGATATGGCGCATGAAGACGGGAATATGCTCCTCAAATACACACATACTGACAACATCCAGGTCAAATTGGACGGAAAGCAATACCTCGTTTGCACGATGCATATCAAGCTGGTGATAAAGGCGATAGATCGCCAATGGTGAGATATCTACAGCAATCGGCTTAAGCCTGAGGCTCTTAAACAAATCTGCATACTCATTTACATATTGTTCTGGTGCAGCAAAAACAAGAATCTCCTGCTTTTTTCCTTCAACACCTAGAGGGATGACATCAAACACTGGGTCCTCAAAAGGCAAGTGAATTGAAGTCCCTAACTCCAAATACAAATAACCGTGGATTTCATCTTCCTTAACATCAGCCGGAATAGAAACCTTTCTGATAATGACGAGTGAATCGGGCACGGTAAAGCGGATTTCCCTTTTGGCAATCTTCCAGTCATCAATGCACTCATCCAGAATGTTCATCAATGTATCAATATCCTGGATTTTGCCATCCATAATAATTCCATTGGGCAAAATCCGCTGCCCATAGTGTAATGGTATGGCCGGATTCTTTTGTTTTAATTCAACATAGCGGACTGAATGATCATTGAGAACAAGGTTGACAATCTTGTTACTGCCCGAAAAAAGGGAAAACGCCATTTCGAAAACTCCTTATCAAAACACAGTTAGTAAAAAATTTAAGTACAAATCAATAATTTCCTCTCCAAAGAAATAAGCAACAAGTGTGCCTAAGGCAATAAAGGGGCCAAAAGGAATCGGCTGTTTCCGCTTGACCATTCCCGTCATCAATCCAATGAGACCAAAAAAAGCTCCAAAAAAGGTGGAGAAAAAGAAGGCAAGAAGCATTATCTTAAAACCGACAGCAAAACCAATTAGCGCGAAAAGCTTAATATCACCGCCGCCCATGCCACCTTTACTGGCAAAGGCGATCAATAGGAGAAGAACGAACCCCGCCACTGCACCAGCAAAAGAATCCCACCACGGATTAAGAGGTTGATAGACTCTCAACGCTGCAAAAATTACAGCAAACACAATCAGTACCCTATCAGGGATAATCATGTACGCAAGATCAGAAACGGTAATGATCATGAACAATGAGATTAGTGAAAGGGCTATGACGAGCTCAAAATCCCATCCTATTAATAAGAATGCACCCGCAAAAAGGATACCCGTCAAAAGCTCAAACAAGGGATAAACAGGAGAAATGCCGACCTTGCACTGGCGGCATTTCCCTTTTTGAAATACATATGACAAAACTGGTAATAACTCAAATGCTGTAAGCTGGTGTCCGCACTTCGGACAAGACGAGCGCGGAGCAACGATTGACTTTCCTTCCGGCACTCGCAGGCCTACTACGTTGTAGAAGGAGCCTAGGAGAAGGCCTAATAACGCCAACAAGATAAAAAAACTATTCATTACTAATCT
This sequence comes from Bacillus sp. ISL-37, assembly GCF_018613315.1. Lineage (GTDB taxonomy): Bacteria > Bacillota > Bacilli > Bacillales > Cytobacillaceae > Mesobacillus. The sequence continues at coordinate 26,407 of NZ_JAGGQL010000021.1, forward strand.
TTAGATAGTCCATCAATTTCTTCTAATGTAGTACCTGTAAATGTAATTGATATATTATCCTTGGTACCCTTTCCATCAAGTTCAAGCTTTCCATCAGAATTTACTGTAACAGTATACCCAGGAGTAACGACGCCATCATCAGCCGTTGAATCAGAAAATGTTTGTAACCCATCTAAATAAGCAGGCTCTAGCTGTGTAGAACCAATACCTGTATCAGGAATATCATTTTCAATTTTATATAGTTTAGCCGCATTCAAAATCATCCTAGCGTCAGCTTTAATTGCGTCTTCTTTAGATTTATCAATAATATTACCAATACTCGGCACTGCAATCGCTGCGATAATCCCCAAAATAACAATAACTGCAAGAAGTTCTACCAGTGTCAAACCTCTCTGGTCCTTCAACTTTTTCTTAATAGCCTTTAACATGTTTCCATCTCCTTATTAGTAATATTTTCCTATGACAAATGATATATGTATCTAACAGTATTATAATGGATAGATTGTTAGTTTCATATAAAATAATCGTAGTTTTTGTCTTTAATTGTTAGTTTTTAATTCACATGATTAAAGATGTCGAACATCGGGATCATGATGGATGTGACGATTGTTCCAACAAGTCCAGCGAGTATGACGATCATGATCGGTTCAATTAATGATTTGAGCTGGTCTGTGCTTGTTTCTACTTCTTTTTCATAGAATTCAGCGACTTTCCCTAGCATGCCATCTAGTGAACCTGTTTCTTCCCCGATTGAAATCATCTGGGTCACAAGAGGCGGAAAAGCCCAGTGATTCTTCATCGGTCCTGTCATTGACTGTCCTATTTCAAGAGAGTCCCTGGATTCTCGTACTACCCTTGAAATTACTTCGTTCTCGACAACATTTTCAACGATCGATAATGCCTGGAGAATGGGGACTGAGCTTGTGAATAACGAACTCAATGTTCTAGTCATTCGGGCGAGCACTGCTTTTTGCATCAGTTTTCCAAAGACCGGCATTCTTAAAATAGCGTAGTCAAGATAGTATTTTGATTTCTTATTTTTTTTTGCGAAACTAAACGAAATCGCGAGGGCAAAGAAAAACAGAAGGATTAGCCACCAGTACCCCTGCATGAACTCGCTTGCACCGAGCACAAATTTTGTTATACCGGGCAATTCTCCCCCGAAATCAGCGAACATCCCAACAAACGTAGGAACGACAGATACCAGAAGGAAAATGACAACTCCTATTGCTATCAGCCCTATGACGGCAGGATATGTCAATGCCGCTACGACCTTTTGGCGGGTGTTATGCTGCTTTTCATAATGGTCGGCTAGGCGTTCGAGGGTCTCATCCATATTTCCTCCCGCTTCGCCTGCTTTGATCATATTGATATACATGGTCGAAAAAACTTTGTCATGTTTGGCAGAAGCCTGGGATAATTGGTTACCCTCCCTAAGCTCAGCTTCAATATCAAGCAGTGCTTTCCTTAAAGCTTTACTTTCTGTCTGCCTGGCAAGGATATTTGTAGACTCAACAACCGACACACCAGCTTTTAACAAGGTTGCAAACTGGCGAAGGTAAATGACAAGATGTTGAAGTTTAACCGGATTGCCAATATTGATTTCCTTTGTCAGCAGCGTTTCCGGAACTTCGAATATATTTGTTGTACGAATCCCTTCCTCGCGCAGTTTAGCCAGCGCTTCACGTTTGGATCCAGCTGTTATTGTACCCGATCGTTTCTTTGTCCGGTCCCGTCCGGAGTATTTGAACCGTGCCATTTTACACCAACTTCTCCTGTAAATATGGTTCAGCGGCCTCTCTTGAGATAATCCCTTGCTGGAGCAATTCTTTGATACTCATCTCAAGCGTATGCATGCCGTAAACCCTTGAAGTTTGCATAATGCTCATGATTTGGTGAATTTTTTCGTTGCGAATCAAATTCGCCACCGCTGCATTGTTGATTAGAATTTCTGTTGCCCCCCTGCGGCTCATTTTATCGGCCGTTGGAAAAAGCCTTTGCGAAATGACTGAAACCAGGACAGATGCTAGTTGAATGCGGATTTGCGCTTGCTGTCCAGAGGGAAAAACATCAATGATCCGGTTGATCGTTGCCGGAGCACTTGAAGTATGTAGTGTACCGAGCACAAGATGACCCGTTTCCGCTGCCGTAATCGCTGTCTGAATCGTATCAAGGTCACGCATCTCTCCAACAAGGATGACATCGGGATCCTGACGAAGTGCTGCCCGCAGGCCATTGGCGAAATTGTTTGTATCGAAACCAACCTCGCGTTGGTCAATAATACTATTTCCATGTTTGTGCAGATATTCAATCGGATCCTCAAGTGTGACGATATGCTTGCTCATATTTTTGTTAATATACTGGATCATAGCCGCAAGTGTAGTTGATTTGCCGCTTCCCGTCGGTCCCGTTACAAGCACCAGGCCTTGAGGCTTTTCGGCTATTTTTTTCAGAATAGATGGCATCTCCAGCTCTTCAAGTGTCGGAATCCTGGTCGGCACAACACGTGCAGCGAGAGATACACAGCCTCGCTGGTGATAAGCATTGATCCTGAATCTTGAAATCCCAGGTATTCCATAAGAAAAATCGAGTTCGCCTTTTGCCTTGAATTGATCCCATAATTTCTGCGGAATGATCGCCTTTGCCATTCCTTCCGTATCTTCAGGGACAGTTACTTCGGTTCCAAATCTCTTCAAGTCACCGTTTACCCTCATGATTGGCGGTATCCCGACTGTTATATGGATATCGGAAGCTTTTTGTTCGAAGCCTGAACTTAACAAGTGATCGATTTTATCTTTCATTCTTTCTCCCCGTTTACTCTGTTATTGCCACTCTTAAAACTTCTTCGGTAGTTGTAAGGCCTTGCTTGACCTTCAAAAGACCATCATCAATTAAAAAGATTGTATTGTTGCTTACTGCAATCTCCCTCAATACGTTAATAGGCTCCTCGTTCATGATTGCTCTACGCAATTCCCCATTGATTTGCAATACTTCATGAATAGCAATACGGCCCCTGTATCCTGTCATATTGCAGGAGGAGCAACCACTTCCCCTCCAAACCCTATCAATCTGAATGCCTCTCTTTAAAAAGATGTCAATCTCCCGTTTCGTTGGTTCATGTATTTCGGCACAATCCCTGCAGACTCTCCTGACAAGTCTCTGTGCCACGATGCCACTTAACGAAGACGCCACCAGGAAAGGTTCCACTCCCATATCGATCATTCTTGTTATGGAACTTAACGCATCATTCGTATGGATGGTACTTAACACTAAGTGTCCGGTCAAAGAGGCTCTTACAGAAACCTCCACAGTCTCTTTATCACGAATTTCCCCGACCATGATGATGTCAGGATCTTGGCGCAGGATTGACCTCAGCCCTGCAGCAAAAGTCATGCCAACATTCGTGTTGACCTGTATTTGGTTGATTCCTTCCAATTGATATTCAACCGGGTCCTCAATTGTAATGATATTCACTTCTTCACTGTTCAGCTTATTGAGAGCAGCATACAGTGTCGAAGACTTGCCTGAACCAGTTGGACCAGTGATCAAAACGATTCCATTCGGCCTGCTAATCATATCCTTGAAGCGTTCCAGGTTGTGCTGGTTGAAACCAAGCTTTTCTACATCGTTCAACGAACTCCCCAAATCGAGTATCCGCATAACAACCTTTTCCCCGAAAACAGTGGGCATAGTAGACACACGTAAATCGACTGGGTGGAAGTCAATATTGACCTTCATTCGTCCGTCCTGAGGAATACGATTCTCTGTTATGTCAAGGTTAGCCATGATTTTGATCCTGGCGATCAGAACATTTTGCATATGCTTGGGCAATACTCGTTCAACCCTGAGGATGCCATCCACGCGATATCGAATAATGACCTTAGTTTCCTGGGGATCAATGTGGATATCGCTGGCCTTGTTGCTGGAAGCATTCGAAAGCAGCTGGTTCACCAGCCTGATGATCGGTGAATCGGCTTCATTCAGAGTTTCTTCCTTGATTGTTTCCATCGGAGCATTCAACTCCAACAGATCTTCAAAACCTTCATTGCTATCGTAATATTTATTGATTGCCCTGAGAATATCATCCTTGGTAGCAATAGCCGTTTCTACATGAAAACCTGTTGAAAGCCTTAAATCGTCAACTGTAATAAAATCCATGGGGTCTGCCATGGCGACAAACAGTTTATCTCCTTCTTTTTTCAAAGGAATGACTAAATTCCTTTTCGCTAAGTCCTTTGGGACCAAGGTGAGTAACTTAGTATCGAAAGGATAACGATACAAGCTGATATGAGGAATGCCTAGCTGGAATTCCAGTACCTCGATTAGCTGCTGCTCTGTAATCAGTCCTTGTTGAAGCAAGGCATCGCCGAGTTTTTGGCTATCGGCTTTATTATTTAAAGCTTCCTGCAGCTGTTCAGCTGTGATGAGCTCTGTATCAACTAACAGGTCCCCCAGCCGCTTACGTGTTTGTCTCATTTTTATCACTCCCGTCTCGAATGATTATTTAGGCTGTTCATTCGGTTTACCCCATAGGCCGCCATCATCTGTCTCATGTTCATCATCATTAGCTTGATTGTCATTTGGCTGTTGTTGTTCGACGTCGCTGGCTGGCACAGTTGGATTTGTTCCGCTTGTTTGTCTCGGAGTACTGTCGTTTTGCTCAATCCCCGGAACCGTAACAGTATCTGAGCCAGTTGTAGAATCCGGATCAGCTTGAATAACTGCTGGTGCTAACGGTAGCACTTCGACCCGGTGGATTGGCGGATAAAAATCCTCAGATATGAATTCTGTTTTTAAAAGCTCTCCGTTTTCTCCGTAGATCTCCCTGTTGATCTTAATCAGCAGGCCCGCTATTCCTTCTGTCTGGACAGACTTTTGACCTTGCTTCAGTAGAGGAGAGTATTGATTGATAATTCTTGGTTTGAATTCCTGCTTACCCGTGGCAGTTATCTTGTATTCATATATTGGTTGTGTCCCTGTCACCACAACATCCAGTTCCTGCCCATTTAAGTTCAACTCTATCTTATAAGGTTTATCGTTTGGGTTATAGAACTTCAAATCAAGGTTTTTAGAAAAATCCACTTTCGTTTCATATCCAAGTTCGATATTTTTTGGCAGCTGGCTGCTTACGTGCCTTTCGACGATTGAAATGTCAGATTGCAGGAGTGCCTGGTATAACGCTGAACCAATCTGACTGAAGGTTGAAGCTGAAAGATTTGCTTGGCCGTTTTCATTTGCATACGCAGCAAGCGAAAACATTGAATCTGGCAATATCTCAATTGGAACTAGTTCCTCAATGAGTTCTGACTCAACATCAGAAGAAAGTTTTACTAAGGCACGCGAAATAATGACTGGTTCTTCAGCAGGAAGAAAGTCCTGAAGCTTGATTTCAATTTCTGGAATCAGTTTTTGTGCGGACGCTTGCATTTTGATAGTAAGTTTTTCAGTATCAAGTTTGGCCATAATTGAGGAAGGTAAGTTCAGATGATTTAATGCCCCCTCTTCCCAATGAACGAATAGTTCATTTTGTGCTCCACTGGTAGCTGATGAAACAGAATCCTCAACCCCAAAAACAAAACTGGTCGTATTCACTTGATAGTTTTGGCCTTTATAAGCAAGCCGTATTTTTGCCTTGGTTAACCAACTATCCACTTTCGTTTGAATATAAGTCGTTGCCTCGTCTTGTGACTTGTTTGAAACGTCAAAGCTTCCGATTGTCGTATTTTCAGAGAATCCTTGTTTCGCTGACGTCCGTGCGCTGAATATGTCCGAGCCAAAATATGTAAAGCTGAATATAAGAATCGAAAGAACAGAAAGGATCAGTGAAAACTTTATTATTTGCTGTTTTTTCACTATGTAGTCCTCCAAGTATAAAAATTAGTAGTACATCTCTTGCTAGAAATTGAGAACATGCATCGTCTATCAATGGATGTATTTATTAAAAACCTTTCAATTTTCCTACATCTTCAGACAAAATTTCACTACATCATGTGACAATTTTCCCTATTACCTATTGTATAATAGATTTAGTAGATTTAGAAGACGGGAGGTCAATAGTATTGGGTAATAAGTTGGGGAACCAAAATGGTTTGACTTTGCTGGAAGTTTTATTGTCAATTGTCATTCTTGCCATAGTCTTAACGTCCTTTGCGGGATTTTTCAGCCAATCTGCAATGTTTGTGAAGAAAAATGAAGAAAAACTCAGTACTTCTCAGACCACCCAAAAAATTGTAAATTTAATAGAATTAAACATTTCAAAAAGTAGATTACAAACGATTTCAGATTGTGCCGATTTAATATGTACATTGAATGAAGACGACCTAGAAGCCCTTTCCGGTCAGACCATTAATAGTACATATACTATATCGGCAAGTTTCACCCCTGGTGAAGAGAACTTAATTAAAGCCAAGGTAGCAATTATTGACAGTGACGATCCGGAAAGTTCTTCGGAGACATTCACATATATAAGAAGGTGAGCACATGAACAACCAAAAAGGAATGTCATTAGTCGAGCTTCTTGCTGTAATTGCCATACTTTTTATAATTTCTGGAATTATATATGGAGTATTTTTCACCTTCAATAACAATTATGATCGCATTTCACATAAAAGTAGCATGGACCAGACTGCCAATCTAGTGCTGGCAACCATTAAACAGTATCACCAAACAAACGATGCTTATTGGATCAAATATGACGATTCAGGCAAAAAAGCTTACATTGGCAAAGATACAGCTAATCATTTACTGGGTGATTCCCTATATGATATGGAGATAAAAGTTGGCTACCCAACAACAACAGCCATTAGTAACCTAAAGATAGATTCACAGCAACCACTTTCAGTTCTATTAACCTTAACTGATCAAAAAGGGCAGAAATATGAAGTTGAAACGACAGTTAAGAGGTATTAAGGAGGGATAGTTTTGAATTTGAGAAATGAAAGAGGCTATGCACTTGTCCTTGTATTAGTCATTATTACTATCACCTTCACCATGGCTCTTTCCATGAGTGGCATGGCGCTGTCAGCCCGCAAGCAATTCAATAAGACGGATGAGATCAACAAGGCAACCGACCTTGCTGAAATGGGTGTTGCCCATTATGAAGCATGGCTTGCCAGCGCAGTCACTGAGGCTAATACATACGCCGAGACTAAAGCGGATGAAGTAATTAAAAATAATAATGGAAATAAGAAACCCCATCCTCTGGGGAAAGTAAAAAGTTGCAATAAAAATACCACTAGGTGCACTGTAGAATACGATGAACATTTTCTGCAAAATCTTAAATCAAGAATAAGTACACTAAATAATAGTCTTATTAGAACTGTAGAAGGAAATAACTTATATGAAGTAAAAAACATTACCATTTCAGAAATCCAGGTGAATGACACGATAATCGTCAAATTTAAAAGCTATGGAAAGACAAAAGATGAAATTAAAATCCTTGAAAGTACCATCACCATCGAAAAAAACGCTGAAAGTATGGTGGGAGAAGCTAAGCCTTTACCATCAAATTATGAGGTTGTGAATTTAACTCCGATCGACTTAAAGGGCCAGGATAAACATTTAACTTTTGAAACGTCCACTTATTTCGAGAAAAAAATTGAAATTCAGGGCAATCGCATCCTAAAAGTGAATGGAGATGCCTTCTTCAAAGACAAAGTTATCTTCTCAGGCACAGCCGATATTTTTGTTTACGGAGATGCCATTTTCACTGTCACACCTGAATTTAATGGAAACGCGTATTCATTTTGTGTGTACGGAAACATCTATAAAATGGACGGACATGGCAAGCTGGTCGAGTACACCGATTTCCCTCAAGGTAAAAACAAATCCTGCCCTAGACCACAGGACGATGAATGGTATATTAACCCCGATGAAGGTGTAGAAGTACAATACTAAAAGGCTGACCCCCGGGGTCAGCCTTTTCACTTAACATATTCCGCAACCCGGTTCCGACCGGATCGTTTTGCTCCTACATATAATGCTCTGTCTGCATGTCTGATCAATGCGAGTGAATCTTCGGCATCCTGCGGGGCAGTGGCTACGCCGATTGACGCGGTGATATTTACCTCAAGCTGCTTTCCTTCGTCATCCATCGATTGCATTAGTGTGAACGGATTATCGGCAATCAACAGCCTGATTTGTTCCGCTAGTTTAAGGGCATCGCCTTTCATCATGTCTGGCAGCAGGATTACAAACTCTTCCCCGCCATAACGAGCAACCGTGCCAATATTTCCGATTCGCTTGCTTAGCCGTTCACCGAGTTCGATTAAAATCTCATTACCACTTTGGTGTCCGTAAGTATCATTAACGGATTTGAAGTGATCGATGTCTAGCAGGATGAGGGATAAGCGATTTCTATGACCGAATTGCAGTTTTTCATATTCCAGGGTCAGCATGTTTTCAAAATAGCGATAATTGTATAGCCCTGTTAATGCACAGCGCTCACTATTTTCCTTCGTTTTCTCGTGGTGCCTTGCATTTTCCACCGCAACCGCAAAATGCGAACATAGGATGTCGATAATCATCAGCTGCGATTTTTCGAATGCTCTTTTTTTGTTTGCGGCCAGGACAAGTACACCAATGACCTGGTTGTTTCGGACGATCGGTACACCGAGGATACTTTCTGCACCTGCCGGAATATAGCCTGAATTAATATGCTTCCATTGTTTTTTCGAATGGAAAAGAACAGGCTTTTTCTCTGCCCATACAAGCCCGCTTATTCCTTTCCCTTTTTCAAGAGGCTCGGCAACGGGATCCAGGACTTCCCCGAATTCCACCTTGTGGATGAGTTTTAATTCTCTTTCTTCTTCTACATCCAAAATGTAGGCATAGTCAACCGGCAGCATCTCAATCACTTTTTTAACAAAGAGGTCAAGAACATCATCCGACTTCAGCCTTTCAGCCAGCTGGTGGCCAATCTCAGCGGCACTCTGTAAATAATGGTTCACCTTGCCGCTCGAATAGTAGAGACTTAGAATAATAGACAGACTCGCGAAGGGAATCCCGACAAACAGTAAGGAATAAAGTCCCATCTCACTCTGGTATAGTTCATAAAGTATGAAGCCGATAGGGAATGTAATCAATGTCGTAACGGTTTCCCAGATGAAATCCTTTCCGAAATAAGGTCCCTTCAGTTTTAGGACTACTGCTTGTAGTAATATCAGGAATAATGTATTAACTCCGTAATTACTAATGCCATATATCGTTCCAAGGATGTACGTATATGGATCGTCCGTCAAATGAGCGCCATGTGTTCCTCCTAGTCCGTAAAATATCAATCCACTCACTATTGATACGATGAAGAACATTAATGAGTTCAGAGGGAATCTGTATAAATCAGACTTTTGTACACGAAGCCGCATTAAAAGAATTAGTACGGAAATTTGCATCAAAACCATTTCTACGAAAATTCCGTATGACAGGAACACAGCGAGCGACACCCACTGGATCAGGAAAATCGGCGTATTATTGACGACCATAGGCATGGCAGCCACTACAGCCATTAAGATCAGAAAGGTGAATACTTCCCATATAGAAATATCATTAGGAGGCGGATAGACCTGATAGGTAAGCCAGAGCCCAACCGGAACGATCAAGATCCAGCAAAACCAGATTGATTTTTTTACAATTGGAGTCATCTAATCTACCCACCTCCTTCCTAGGTAAAAAGTCATACTTTTTTTAATAGTTTAGCAAACTTTTTATACAATGTCATAATTTTCTTATTTATTTTTCAATACGTTCACGATATAAGGCTTTGCTTCTGATAAAAAGTAGAGAGAGCCTGTGATAATGAAAATTTCATCTTTGTTCAATTCATTTATTTTCTCATCTAGATAGTTTCTATAATCAACTGCGATGCTTTTATTCCCGCTGTTGCTTCCAACTTCCATTAGTTCTTCCGCAGAAGCTGCACGCGGAAAGTCGAATGTTGTGAAAGTCAGTTGGTCGGTAGCTTCTTCAAGAGTCGCAATCATCTTGTCTAACTTTTTATCTTTTAGAGCCGCAAAAAGGATGCTAATCTTTTTATCGGCATATCGGGAATTTATTTCACGTGCCAGAGCATTTATTCCTTCTTCATTATGTGCGCCATCAATCAGGACTAAAGGATTTTCACTTAAAATTTCAAGCCGGCCAGGCCAATAGGCTTGAGTCAAGCCTTCCCTGATATGCTTTTCCTCGATCATAAACGAATAGTAGTTTGCGAGCACATGACTTGCCATTACAGCACATGCAGCATTGTCTACCTGATGGGAACCGATCATTGTGGTTTTCAGGTTCTGAATATGGCCGAACATGCTGGAAAATGAAAATTTTTCTCCCCGATGTAAAGACTCTCTTGAACTTGTTGAAAATTCATCTCCCAGAAGATATAACGGTGACTTGCATTCTATCGCTTTTTTTCTAATGACATCCAGTGCTTCAGTCTGATCCACTCCAGTAATGACGCTCACACCGTTCTTGATGATACCTGCTTTTTCAAAAGCTATTTGTTCATATGTATCACCAAGGATCGCCGTGTGATCTAGACCAATACTGGTGATGATTGATAGCAGCGGGTGAATGACGTTAGTCGAATCGAATCGTCCGCCAAGACCTACCTCGTAAATAGCAACATCCACAGGAGACATTTTCGCAAAGTAGTATAGAGACATTGCCGTGATGACTTCGAATTCAGTCGGTCCGCCCAGTTCAGTTTGGTCCAATTCATCTGCCAGAGGCTTGATCACATTTGTCAGCTCAATCAGTTCCTGATCATTGATAGGCTGGCCATTGATGCTGATTCTTTCATTGAATTGCTCAAAGTATGGTGATGTAAAAGTTCCAACTCTATATCCTGCACCTTGCAAAATCGAGCGAAGAAAGGTGACGGTGGAGCCTTTTCCATTCGTACCGCCGATGTGGATCGTTTTAATCCTTCTTTCAGGATGGTCCAGTCTTTCTAGCATCCATTCCATTCTTGTAAGTCCTGGTTTGATTCCAAGTCTCAGTCTTGCATGGATCCAATCAATTGCCTGTTCATATGTATCAAACATGTAACACACCTCAATTCAAGATGAAGACGAACCAATACTGGTTCGCCTTCAAATTTTTGATCTTTAATTAGTTTCTTAATTCATTGATGCGTGCTTCGACTGCTGCACGTTTTTCCAGGTAGTCTTTTTCCTTTGCGCGTTCTTCGTCAATGACTTTTTCAGGAGCTTTCTTGACAAAGCCTTCGTTTGCCAGCTTCTTCTGGACGCGTTCTACCTCTTTATCAAGCTTCTCTTTTTCCTTTTGAAGACGGGCGATTTCCTCGTCGATGTTGATCAGGCCTTCAAGCGGCATGATGATTTCGAGTCCTGTAGCGACTGCTGTCATTGCTTTTTCAGGAGCGTTGACTTCAAGCCCGATTTCAAGGTTCTCTGGATTACAGAATCGAACGATGTAGCCACGATTATTTTCAAGCATGCTTAATGTCTTTTCATCCTTCGCCTTCAGGAACATATCAACCTTCTTGCTAAGAGGCGTGTTCACTTCGGATCGTATGTTTCGTACAGAACGGATGACTTCAACAAGAAGCTTCATATCGTCTGCTGCCTCTTTATCAGTCAGAGCCGGGTCAACCTTCGGCCAGCTTGCAACTGTAATGGACTCCCCTTCATGAGGAAGGTTTTGCCAGATTTCTTCCGTAATGAATGGCATGAATGGGTGAAGCAGGCGCATCGTATTGTCAAGAACGTATGCAAGGATGGATCTTGTCGTCTTCTTAGCTGCTTCATCTTCGCCGTAGAGCGGAAGCTTCGCCATTTCAATATACCAGTCACAGAAATCATCCCAGATGAAGTTGTATAGCGCTCTGCCGACTTCGCCGAACTCATAGCGATCTGACAGCCTTGTGACTGTTTCAATCGTTTCATTTAGCCTTGTTAAAATCCACTTGTCGGCTACAGATTTTTCACCGCTCAAATCGATTTCTTCGTACTTCATGCCGTTCATGTTCATCAAGGCAAAACGTGATGCATTCCAAATTTTATTGGCAAAATTCCAGGTCGCTTCTACCTTTTCCGTGCTATAGCGAAGGTCCTGGCCCGGTGAGCTTCCAGTTGTCAGGAAGTAGCGGAGTGAGTCAGCACCGTACTGGTCGATGACATCCATCGGGTCAACACCATTGCCTAGTGACTTACTCATCTTACGGCCATCTTCTGCCCGAACGAGTCCGTGGATCAGTACATCTTTGAATGGTCTCTGGCCAGTGAACTCAAGTCCCTGGAAGATCATTCTTGATACCCAGAAGAAGATGATGTCATAACCTGTAACGAGTGCATCGGTTGGGTAGTGTCGCTTATAGTCAGCTGCTTCCTCATTCGGCCAGCCCATTGTTGAGAACGGCCATAACGCTGAGCTGAACCAGGTATCAAGAACGTCATTGTCCTGCTGCCAGTTCTCTGGGTCTGCTGGCGGCTCGTGGTCAACGTATACCTCGCCTGTTTCTTTATGGTACCAGGCAGGAATTCGGTGGCCCCACCATAGCTGACGGGAAATACACCAGTCACGGATGTTTTCCATCCAGCGCATATAGGTGTTTTCGAAGCGCTCAGGTACGAAATTAACTTTCTCCTCTTTGCTCTGAAGGGCGATTGCTTCATCAGCTAGCGGCTGCATTTTAACGAACCATTGAGTTGAAAGATATGGCTCGACTACTGCTCCGCTTCGCTCAGAGTGCCCTACTGAGTGCATGTGCTCTTCAATCTTGAACAGTACGCCAGCATCCTGAAGATCTTTGACGATTTGCTTGCGGCACTCGAAACGGTCCATACCCTGGTACTTGCCAGCTTTGGCGTTCATAGAGCCATCTTCGTTCATCACAAGTACTCTTTCAAGATTATGGCGGTTTCCGATTTCAAAGTCGTTAGGGTCATGTGCAGGAGTGATTTTAACTGCGCCTGAACCAAATTCCATATCGACATAATCGTCGCCGACAATCGGAATCTCACGGCCGACAATTGGCAAGGTTACCGTTTTGCCGATTAAATGCTTGTAGCGGTCATCTTCTGGATGAACAGCAACCGCAGTATCCCCGAGCATCGTTTCCGGTCTTGTTGTTGCGATTTCGATGTGGCCGCTGCCGTCTGCCAGAGGATATCTCATGTGGTAGAAAGCCCCCTGGACATCTTTATGGATAACCTCAATGTCAGATAAAGCTGTTTTTGCTGCAGGGTCCCAGTTGATGATATATTCACCGCGGTAAATCAATCCTTTACGGTATAGAGAAACGAAAACTTCTTTTACTGCCTTGGATAAGCCTTCGTCCAATGTGAAGCGCTCGCGGCTGTAGTCAAGTCCCAGTCCAAGCTTTGACCATTGCTTGCGGATATGCTGTGCATATTCCTCTTTCCATTTCCAAGATTCTTCTAAAAACTTTTCACGGCCCAGTTCATAGCGGTTGATGCCCTGGCTGCGAAGTTTTTCGTCAACCTTTGCCTGCGTCGCGATGCCAGCATGATCCATTCCCGGAAGCCAAAGAACATCGTAGCCCTGCATCCGCTTCATGCGGGTAAGGATATCCTGAAGCGCTGTATCCCACGCATGGCCCAGGTGCAGCTTCCCAGTTACGTTTGGTGGCGGAATCACGATTGTATAAGGCTTTTTCGTTTCGTCATCCTTCGCTTCGAAAAACTTCCCTTTGATCCACCATTCATAACGTCCTTGCTCGATTGAAGACGGATCGTATTTAGTCGGCATAGACAAATTCTCTTCCATCAGTTTTTCCTCCATTCAAATGCATTTCCTTTTGAAAAATAAAAAACTCCATTCGCCTTAAAAGGACGAATGGAGTTTGTTCGCGGTACCACCTTTTTTCCCAGCAACGGTTAAAACAGTTTTGTTGCTGGCTCAAATATGGATAACGGTTCTTCACCGTCGCCTGTTACTGGGAGTTTACCCGTTCCCAGGCGATGCTCAAGGGCGACCTTCCATGGTTCCTGCTTAGAAGTCCTCTCAGCTACTGGACTCCCTCTCTTCAAGCTGGCTGCTCATGTACTCTTCCCTGTCAAAGCTTTGCTTTATAGTGTTTTTGTATATTAGTTATACTACCCAAAAAAGGGGATTGACGTCAATCATCATTTCCTATTTTTTATTATTTTATACTTTTTGCTCCTTGATGTGCGAACAATAAGCACATTTTGGGCTAATCTTACATAGAATGAAAAAAGGGATACCTGATTGTTTGGAGGGATGGCGATGAAGAGACGAAGGTATAATCCTTATACACTCCCGCGGTGGGCGAGGACGGCACGTGCAGTATGTGCTCAGCTCATTATTCCTTTTTGCGTGTTCCAGGGAATCCGCACACTTTTCTTTCCGACGACATTTGATGTCTTCCTGTTATCGATATTCATTATGATTGCACTGGCAATCAAATTCGAAATTATTTAAGGAGCCAAAGAGCATTGTTCAGCTCTGGGCTCCTTCTTGTTTTGCCTGTTCCTTTTGCTTCTCCAGTTCGTCTATCTTGGTTACTACATAACCCGTGTTGCTCAAGAGCCAGTACTGGCGCTGCAGCTTTTGGACAAACTTCCTCTCATCCACTTCAGCCTTACGCTGATGGTACAATTCCGCTACACGGATAATGCCCGATGGAAAAGCAAGATAGCTCATAAATAACTGCATTTCATCCTCACGGAACGGAAAATACTTCAGATAGACATAAATCCAGTCGATGATTTCGTCTCCATATTTCGGCTGTGTCTTCAGCGACCTTGCTAAAAAGGGAAGCAAATCCTGAATTGGCGATCCCTGCCGAGCCTTCTCGAAATTGATGAAATACCCGTATCCTCTTTCATCGAACAAGAAGTGTTCAGGAGAAACTTTACCATGAAGAGTAACAGTCCGCGTCTTCTTTTGTTCCTTCGTTTTTTCATTCCAACTTTCAAGTTTCTGCTTCGCGAACTGGATTGCCTGACTGATTTGAATGTAATACAGGCAGAATGTCAGTTCAAACGGTGACATATATACTCTGTTCTCACAGCTTTCAAGGAATCCATTTATGAATTCTTCTTCCTTTTCCCATTCTTTTATCGTTTTTTCGTAATGCTCTTGCTTAACTTCCGTACTGATTTCCATTTCCTTTAGTGATAAGGTATGCATCCTCGCCAGTTCCCTGAACAACTGTTGGTGTCTTTGTGATTGGTCCTCCCTTGCCTCATTCGGCATCCAAGGCATTAAATAATACAGGGACTTATTATGCAATACTGCATATCTTTCGTCATTTGCCGGATATACTGGAACAATCCTGTTATAGCCTTTTTGATAAAGATGCTGGATATGCTTGATAAAATCCGTTCCCTCATACGGGTGTATTTTTTTCAGAGCGAATGTCCCTGACTTCGTATAGACTTTTTTTACTTTGCCAAAGTCCTCGGCAAAATACGGATCAATAGGGTATTGCTTTAACACTGCAGATTCTTCTTTTAAAAAATTGCGATCATCCATCGAATCTCGCCTACTTTCTCGACATTATATCGATAAATAGAGCAGGGCAGGTGTTAGACACCTGCCCATACTAAAAGCTATAGCAATCCCAGCCAGCAGCCAAGCCAGCCCTGACAACCAGCCTCCTTTTGGACAAGGCGCTACATGAATAATGTTAAGAATTGTGAACCGCTACTCCAGGAACATACAGCACCTGGCCTTCATGGACCTCATGGTCGATGCTCAGATGGTTCACGCGCAGAAGCTGCTGCACTGGCACATCATAGCGTTCAGAGATTGACTGAAGTGAGTCTCCTTGCTGGACAATACACACTCTGATTTTGGCAACTTCTGTTTCTTCTTCCTTCCTCGCCAAAAATTCGGCGATAGAAATGCCTTGTTTCATGTTCGGCTTTTTCTTTTTCAATACTGGAGAAGATGAGCTTTCCGGGGATTCCTCCACTTCTGCAGGTATATTTTCTACCTCAGGCTGGTCTTCTACTTCCAGCTCGACTTCAACTTCCTCCTGCTCTACTTCGATCTCTGCAACAGGCTCCGGCTCGCCTCTGAAGTCACTTAAAGCATATTCAGGAACTGGTTGGTGTTCTCTTTGCTCCTGCAGTTCAGGTTCAAATCCTTCTTCTGCATTTGCCTCTTTTTTCGCTTCTGCCCTGAAAGGCGCATACAATTCTTCTTCATAGGAATCTTGCTCTTCTTGATTTAATGTTTCATTTTGCTGGACAAATGAATAGGCAGGAGCTTCCGGGAAGCCTTCCGTGCTATGGCTTCCTGTTTCTGCGTTTGCATCTGCTGCTTCAACCTCTGCATCAACTTCCGCAGGAGCCTCCTCACGGTAACTGACCTCCAGTTCCTCCGCTTCTTCACTGTCAGCATCCTGATCAGCTTCATGCTGTTGTTCGCCGTATAAGCCCGTGATGGCAAGATCAGCGTTCAGCTTCAGGCGGTCTTTTTCCGGAAAAACATAATCGAATCCTTCTACCTGAATATCAATGTCATAAATACTTTCAATCCGGTTTTTAGGGATTGTGATATCCACTGGGAAACGGTGAAGGAATTCATTGACCCCTTCCTCCCTCTCCATGACAGAATGGACGTACTTAAGAGCAGAGAGTTGTTCCTCATCATTCTCTTGCTGTTGTTCGTGGCATGTATATTCCCCAGTCAACTCCAGCGATCCGCGAATGGATACGTATTGTTCATTTTCCTGGATGGTTATATTCGGATCGAGTGAAATCGAGACAAGCTCCGCGACTTCCTGTCCTCTTTGAAACCACACTGACTCTTCTAATGAAAATCGCAGGCACGATTGATTCCCCTGAGACAAAGCGACTCCTCCTTTCATTCCTTAAACGTAAAATCACTATGTCATTAACACTTTATGAGTCTATATTTACTTTTATGATAATTTAGAACATAAAAAGGAGCGGTATATAGATGCACAGATTGATAAAAGACATCTTTATGAAGGAATTACTTTTAGAAAACAAATCTAGAGTGACTTCAGACAAATTCGCTTGTAAATGACGGGACTTTGGTCGAACTTGGGGCTACTTCGGACAATTCCTCGTGACTATGACGGTATTTTGTCTGAACCTGGGGCTACTTCAGACAAATCTTCTTGTAAATGACGGGACTTTGGCCGAACTTGGGGCTACTTCGGACAATTCTTCGTGTCTATGACGGTGTTTTGGCCGAACCTGGGGCTACTTCGGACATTTCCTCGTGACTGTGACGGTGTTTTGACTGAACCTGGGGCTACTTCGGACATTTCCTCGTGACTGTGACGGTGTTTTGACTGAACCTGGGGCTACTTCGGACATTTCCTTGTGACTATGACGGTGTTTTGGCCGAACCTGGGGCTACTTCGGACATTTCCTCGTGACTATGACGGTATTTTGTCTGAACCTGGGGCTACTTCAGACAAACCTTCTTGTAAATGACGGGACTTTGGCCGAACATGGGGCTACTTCAGACATTTCCTCCTGACTATGACGGTATTTTGTCTGAACCTGGGGCTACTTCGGACATTTCCTCGTTTCTATGACGGTATTTTGTCTGAACCTGGGGCTACTTCAGACATTTCTTCGTGTCTATGACGATATTTTGTCTGAACCCAAGCTACTTGAGACAAATCTGTTGAAGGCATCAGGGTCTTGTCCGAACGTAAGGCACTTCACACAAGTACCAATACACGCAATAACTTGTCCTGTTTCCGCAACCAACAATCTTAGTTACAAAAACAAAAAAACACTCCCCAAAACGGAGAGTGTGACACCAATTATTAATTCTGCAACTTCGTAAATGCTTTCTCAGCTGCTTCAATTGTTTTTTGCAGGTCTTCGTCTGTGTGTGCTGTTGACAGGAATAATCCTTCGAACTGCGATGGCGGAAGGAACACTCCTTCGTTCGCCATTTCACGGTAGTAGGCTGCAAAAAATTCAAGATTTGATTGTTTTGCTACTTCATAGTTGATGACATTTTCGTTTGTGAAGAAGATGCCGATCATCGATCCTGCACGGTTGATTGTATGCGGAATCCCGTATTTCTCAGCCGCTGCTTTTAGTCCTTTTTCAAGGATATCAGCTTTGCGCTCAAACTCTTTGTATGATTCTGGCGTCAACTGCTTCAATGTTTCCAGGCCAGCTGTCATCGCCAGCGGGTTGCCTGATAGCGTTCCCGCCTGGTAAATCGGTCCGCTTGGAGCGATTTGTTCCATGATCTCTCTCTTACCGCCGTATGCTCCTACTGGAAGTCCTCCGCCTATTACCTTGCCAAGGCAAGTAAGGTCAGGAGTTACATTGTAATAACCCTGAGCACAGTTATAGCCTACCCGGAAGCCTGTCATGACCTCGTCAAAAATAAGGACAGTGCCATACTGGCTTGTGATTTCGCGAAGTCCTTCTAGGAATCCTTCTACTGGTGGAACGACACCCATATTCCCGGCTACTGGTTCAACGATCACGCCGGCGATATCATCACCATATTGTTCGAATGCGTAACGGACGCTCTCAAGATCGTTATAAGGTACTGTGATTGTGTTTTTTGCAACTCCCTCAGGAACACCCGGGCTGTCAGGCAAACCAAGCGTAGCGACGCCTGAGCCAGCTTTTATAAGCAATGAGTCACCATGTCCATGGTAGCAGCCTTCAAACTTAACGATTTTGTTTCTCCCTGTATACCCACGAGCAAGGCGCAATGCACTCATAGTCGCCTCAGTACCCGAAGATACCATTCTTACCATCTCAATCGATGGAACACGGTCAATGACCAACTGTGCAAGCTCGTTCTCAACAGTTGTCGGTGCACCGAAGCTTGTACCAAGCTCAGCCACTTTCTTGATTCCCTCAACGACCTTCTCGTTCGTGTGGCCAAGGATCAGCGGTCCCCAAGATAATACATAGTCAATATATTCATTGCCATCGATGTCATAAATCTTTGAACCCTTCCCTTTTTCCATGAAGATCGGATCCATATTGACAGACTTGAATGCGCGGACGGGGCTGTTTACTCCTCCAGGCAATAGTTCTTTCGCTTCTTTAAAAGCTGCAATCGATTTATCATATGAGCGCATAATATCCCTCATTTCTATTTAATTGGCTCTGTAGAAAATCAGAGCCTTTTTCATATCCTTACTGTTCCTTAAGCCAGCGTGCTGCATCCTTCGCATGATAAGTGATGATCAGGTCTGATCCGGCGCGCTTCATACCTGTCAGCATTTCCATGACGATGCTCTTTTCGTCAACCCAGCCGTTTTGGGCTGCTGCTTTGACCATTGAATACTCACCGCTGACATTATAAATGACAACTGGCAGGTTAAAGTTATTTTTCACATCGCGGACGATGTCCAGGTATGGCATGCCCGGTTTTACGATCAGGAAGTCTGCGCCTTCCATGACATCTGAGTCTGCTTCGCGCATAGCTTCAATGCGGTTTGCTGGATCCATCTGGTAGGATTTGCGGTCGCCGAACTGCGGAGTGCTTTCTGCTGCTTCGCGGAATGGACCGTAAAATGCTGACGAATATTTAACGGCATAGGACATGATTGGTACATCATGGAACCCTGCTTCATCCAAAGCAAAACGAATCGCTGTAACAAATCCGTCCATCATGTTTGATGGAGCAATGATATCAGCGCCGGCTTCTGCCTGGCTAACAGCCGTCTTTCCTAATAGTTCAAGAGAAGGGTCGTTAAGTACTTTGCCATCCTCAATTACGCCGCAGTGGCCATGGCTTGTGTATTCACAAAGGCAAGTATCGGCGATAACAACCATATCAGGAAAATCCTTTTTGATGACTCGGATTGCTTCCTGCAAAATTCCATGGTCATGATACGCCTGACAGCCTACTTCATCTTTTTCGTTCGGAACGCCAAAAAGCAGCACAGATTTAATACCTAAAGATTCCACTTCAGTGATTTCTTCTTTTAGGTTATCAAGGGATAATTGATAGACTCCCGGCATTGAAGAAACTTCTTTTTTTACATTTTCTCCTTCAACGACAAAAAGCGGATAGATCAAGTCTTCAGTGCGAAGATAGTTTTCTCGTACAAGCGCGCGCATATTCGCTGTCTGACGAAGACGGCGGTGGCGGCTGAATTCAAGGTGTTTCATGGATTACCCTCCAATATTTATATACTTGGCAATGCTGTTCAGCATCTCTTCAACGGTGTACTTTACCGGCATGGCATGGACATTCAATCCCCATTGCTCTGCCTTCCTTTTTGAGACAGGACCGATACAGGCAACGATGCAATGCTCAAGCTTGCCTCTTAAATTTTGTTCTTCTACGATTTTCATAAAATGATCAATCGTAGAAGGGCTTGTAAATGTAAGTATATCAAGACTTTCTTCGGTTAGCATCTTAACGAGCTTGTCCCTGCTTTCTTCAGGCAGGAATGTCTCATAGATAATGATTTCTTCAACGATGGCGCCCTTTTCCTTCAGTGCATTTGAAATATAATCCCTGGCCAGGTTCCCTTTTGGAATCAGGATTCTTTCCCCCTCATTAACATGAGGTAAGAACTCATCGATGAATCCTTCGGCAACATATTCTGCTGGTACGAAGTCTACCTTTTGTCCCATGTCTTCAAGGATTTCTTTCGTTTTTTCGCCAATCACGGCTATTTTAGGTAGAGTCCGACTCTTTTTGATAAAAGAATAGAATGTTTCCACAGTCACATTGCTCGTAAAAATGATCCAATCGTAGTTATGTAAATTTGCAAGTGTATTATGTAGGTTTTTTGAAGCTGTAACCGGCTGAAAGGCAATAAGAGGGATTTCCACGGGAATCCCTCCATTTCTTTTAACCAAATCGGAGAAAGACTTCGCGTGAGCCTTCCCCCTTGGAATCATGACTGTTTTATTTTGCAGCGAATGCGCTGGAATCATTCACTATCAAGCTCCTGTTTTACCTTGTCGATCAAGTCTTTCGCTCCCTGATTGATCAGCTTGTCTGCAGCTAGCTCTCCCAGCTCCTCAGGATTTTTGCCTGTAACCTGTTCCTTGAAGATTATCTTTCCATCCGGTGAGCCGACTAGGGCTGTGAGCACAATTTCTTCTTTGTCATTAAGATATGCATACCCTGCAATCGGCACCTGGCAGCCGCCTTCCATCTTGTGAAGGAAAGCTCTTTCGGCTCTTACAGTAGCACTTGTTTCAGTGCAAGTGAATTTTTCAAGCAGTTGTAGAAGCTCTTCGTCATCGCCGCGGCACTCGATTGAAAGTGCTCCCTGGCCGACAGCAGGTACACAAATATCCTCATCGATGAACTCGGTTACTGTATCACTAGCCCATCCCATGCGCTTCAAACCGGCAGCAGCAAGGATAATACCATCATAGTCTTCTGTTTCAAGCTTAGCGATCCGTGTATCAATGTTTCCGCGAATCCACTTCATTTCAAGATCAGGGCGTTGAGCCAATAGCTGCGCGCTCCTGCGAAGGCTGCTTGTTCCGATGACTGAGCCCGGTTTCAGGTCTTTAAACGCAACATGATCGTTGGAAATAAGCACATCACGGTGATCTTCCCTCTCTGGGATAGCCCCGATGACAAGCCCCTCTGGAAGTACTGCAGGCATATCCTTCATGCTATGGACAGCCATATCAATTTCTTTGTCGAGCATCGCCTGTTCGATTTCTTTCACGAAAAGACCTTTTCCTCCGACCTTTGATAGAGTCACATCAAGAATTTTGTCTCCTTTTGTGACAATTTCCTTTACTTCAAACTCAAAAGGAGCACCTAATTTCTTCAGCTGCTCAATTACCCAATTTGTTTGTGTCAATGCTAGCTTACTCCGTCTGGAGCCAACGATAATTTTTCTCATGACAGCCTCCTAATTATTGATACCAAAAATGGAAAGATGATAATTTTCCGAAAAGGAAAAAGTTGATTAAGACAATCAGGAACGATGCAACATTCCATAAGGCAAGCGATTTTCCGTACATCTCTTTGCCAACTCTCAAATATAGATAAATGCTATATACTGCAAGAACAATGAATGAACCGATCAGCTTGGCATCATACCATGCAAGGTCAGGCACTTTGATCCACGCCCACTGAAGCCCAAGGATCAAGCTCAGAATTAGCATCGGTACACCAATGACATTCAATATGTATGACCAATAATCAAGTTTCGTTAAATCGGTGATCCTCCATAACAGCTTACCCCACTTTTTCCGCTTTAAAAGGTCATATTGAATGAGATATAGAAGCGAAAAGACTACTGAAATCGAGAATGCCCCATATGACAGGATCGCCATGGTGATATGGATGAGCAAAAGCTCTGAGATCAGCTGCTCGGACATGACATTGGAGTCATACTGCACCGGTGCAAAAGTATGGATCGCCATGATGATGAATCCAAGAATATTTGTAAAAAAGACAATAAAATCTACTTTTAATAGCTTATTAATCGCCAGCGACAGCGTTACCAGCACCCACGCATAAAAGTAAAGCCCTTCAAAGAGGGTCAGAACTGGAAAACGGCCTTTGTCGATCATGTAATATAACAGGAAAATTGTCTGGAATCCCCAAACAAATGCAAGTAACCAGAAAGCAACTTTGTTTGCCCTCCGGTTACTGTTAAGAAAATCGATAAAGTATAAGAGCACGCTGGCCGCATAAATCACAATGGTTATTTCATGGAGACGTGTAATATAAAGATCACCCATGGACACTACCTCTCTTACGGCTGAAAAGAAGCCTGTGGCGAAGGAACTTTTACCTGCTTAGTTTCAGCTGTTTTCATTCCTTCTTGTTCAGCGACGAGCTGTTCAATATTAAAAATCTTCACGAAAAGATTAAGTGCTTCCTCTGCATCTGGACCATCCGCAAGCTCCTTCGCCTGCAAAATCGGATCCTTCAGAAGTTGATTGATGATGCTCTTTGTATGCTTGTTAAGGACTTTAATATCACGATCTGATAGATGAGGCAGTTTGCGTTCGATACTGTTCATCGTTTCTTGCTGGATAGAAAGAGCCTTGACCCTCAAAGCAGAAATGACCGGAACAACGCCAAGCGTATTCAGCCACTGTTTGAATTGGACAATCTCACTTTCAATCATGATAAGAATCTTCTCTGCTGCCTTCTGTCGTTCCTGCAGATTGGCTTCAACAATGCCCTCTAGATCATCGATATCATAAAGGAATACATTTTCCAGAGTCGCAATTTCCGGATCAAGATCACGGGGAACAGCGATATCCACCATGAATAATGGTTTTCCTTTTCGCTTTTGTTCGACCTTTGCCATCATATCCTTTGTGACGACAAAGTCCTTTGCACCTGTTGAACTGATAAGGATATCTGCATCCACCAGCGCAGTCTGGAGCTCATCCAAAGTTTTGGCCATGCCGGAAAAACGATTAGCCAAATCTTCAGCTTTCTGGTAAGTACGGTTGATGACCGTTACTTTCTTCGCTCCATTAGCATGAAGGTTCTGGATTGCCAGCTCGCCCATCTTGCCTGCACCAAGAATCAGCACATGCTTTTGATCAAGAGAGCCAAAAATCTTCTTGGCAAGTTCAACAGCTGCGTAGCTGACAGAAACAGCGTTCGCACCGATATCTGTTTCGGAATGGCCACGCTTGGCAATAGTGACTGCCTGCTTGAATAGCTGGTTGAAGACGGTTCCAGTAGTGTTCTTTTCAAGGCCAAGCATGAAGCTTGAACGCACTTGCCCTAGGATTTGAGTTTCGCCCAGCACCATGGAGTTCAAGCCGCAAGAAACCTTGAATAAATGTTCAATTGCCCCATCTTGTTCGTAAATGAACAGGAACGGCGTAAATTCTGCCTGAGGGATCCCGAACCATTCAGATAAAAACTCTTTGATATAATATCTGCCGGTGTGGAGCTGGTCCACGACAGCATATATTTCTGTACGGTTGCAAGTTGATACGATGACGTTCTCCAGGATGCTCTTCTTTTCTTGAAGGGCACTCATCGCTTCACCAAGGTTTCCCTCGTTGAATGTCAATCTTTCGCGGATTTCGACAGGGGCAGTTTTATAGTTTAGACCAACAACGATAATATGCATTATTAATTGACACCCCCACATAGAAATTGCATAATTGGCTAAGGCAATTATACACGACGTTTTTTACCTTTTAATGTTGTAAATGTGAACAACTGTTGAAAAAACATATATATAATAGCATTAATTAAATTGAACTATTTCGTCTGTCTGTTTGTTATACTTTTATACTATATCAAAAGCAAATAAACATACTCCCTAATGTACCTTATCAAAGTTTGTCCCTTAATTCAAGTGAGCCTTTCTGGAAGTGGTGAAGGAATGAAAAATCAGAGAATTATACCAGGAATGATATTAATAGGATTTGGAATCTATTTTTATCTTCAACAGGAAAATGTTTCGTTGTTCAATGAATTTTATACGTGGCCTACACTCTTGATCATTGTCGGGGCTGCCTTTTTAGTTCAAGGATACTGGGGCAAGGATTATGAAGCCATCTTTCCAGGTGTGATCCTCGTTGGCTTCGGTGTTCACTTTCATGTGGTCAATAAATTCGACCTCTGGCCCGATCACCTTGGTGCTTTTATTTTAATCATTGCTCTCGGCTTCTTGCTCCGCTATCAAAAAACAGGCAATGGCTTGTTTCACGGAGTCCTCTTTCTCATTTTAGCAGGGTTGCTTCTGTTTTATGACAGAATCACTGGATGGCTTGGTTTATTAGAAAATGGAGTCGCGACAGCATGGAGATTTTGGCCGGCAGCATTGATCCTTATTGGCGTTTACCTTTTATTTATAAAAAAGAAATAATAAAACTGACTAGATTCAGGAGTGAGACACTAATCTTCGTGCAAAAAGTAAATACTTAATAAAGTAATAAAAACCCGCACCGTGTTCATCAACGGTGCGGGTTTCTTATTGCAAACGATTATTTCATGAAGCTTCCTAAAACTGACCAGGCCTTGTCTTTCCCTTCTCCTGTTTCTGATGAGAAAAGAATGATCGTGTCGTTCGGGTCTAAATCAAGGGTTTCTTTTGTAATCTTTAAATGCTTTTGCCACTTTGACTTTGGAATTTTATCCGCTTTAGTCGCGATAATGATGACCGGAATCTCGTAATGCTTGAGGAAATCATACATCATCACATCGTCTTTTGAAGGCGGATGCCTCAGGTCAACGATCAGCAGCATCGCCTTCAATTGTTCGCGTGAGGTAATATAGGTTTCAATCATCTTGCCCCAGGCTTCACGTTCGGATTTTGATACTTTAGCGTAGCCGTAACCTGGAACATCTACAAAGTGAAGCATTTCATTGATCAGGTAAAAATTCAAGGTCTGAGTCTTTCCTGGCTTCGAGGATGTCCTGGCAAGGCTTTTCCGGTTAAGCATTTTATTGATAAAAGAAGATTTACCAACATTCGATCGGCCTGCAAGCGCGAATTCCGGCAGATTACTTTCCGGATACTGATTCGGCCTTACGGCACTGATCACGATTTCTGCACTATTTACTTTCATTGAGAATCACCGCTGGCGAGAGCGTGCTTCAATACTTCATCTAAATGAGAAACTAACACAAATTCAAGCTCCTTACGTACACTTTCTGGAATATCATCAATATCTTTTTCATTATCCTTTGGACAAATAACCTTTGTTAGACCTGCTCTGTGAGCGCTCAACGATTTTTCCTTGAGACCGCCAATTGGCAATACGCGTCCTCTAAGCGTTATTTCTCCGGTCATTCCCACTTCCCTGCGGATCGGTTTTCCTGACAAAGCAGATACAAGTGCAGTAGCAATCGTAATACCCGCTGAAGGACCATCTTTCGGAACAGCACCCTCAGGAACATGGATATGGATATCATTCTTCTCATGGAAGTCCGGATCAATGTCCAAATCCTTCGCTTTTGAGCGCACATAGCTGAAGGCAGCCTGGGCAGATTCCTTCATGACATCCCCAAGCTTACCAGTAAGGACGAGCTTGCCTTTTCCTGGTGACAGGGAAACTTCAATTTGGAGGGTATCGCCACCGACTGTTGTATAAGCGAGACCAGTGGCAACGCCTATCTGGTCTTCCAACTCAGCCTGCCCATACCTGAACTTAGTCTTTCCGAGGAAGTCCTCGACGTTCTTCTCACTAACGATCACACGTTTTTTCTCTCCAGAAACAACGATTTTCGCTGTTTTCCTGCAGATGGATGCAAGCTGCCTCTCAAGGGATCGCACACCAGATTCCCGAGTATAATAACGAATTACCTTCGTAATCGCCTCATCCTTCATCTGAAGCTGTGATTTTGACAGACCATGGTCCTTGATTTGTCTTGGAAGGAGATGATCTTTGGCAATGTGCAGCTTTTCCTGCTCTGTATAGCCTGCAATATTGATGATCTCCATTCTGTCGAGCAACGGGCCAGGTACAGTTGAAAGATTATTGGCAGTAGCGATGAACATTACTTTTGAAAGGTCATATGGCTCTTCAATGTAATGATCGCTGAAATTATGGTTTTGTTCGGGATCGAGCACCTCTAGCATCGCAGAAGAAGGATCGCCGCGGAAATCATTGGACATTTTATCGATTTCATCAAGAAGGAAAACAGGGTTAATCGTTCCTGCCTTTTTCATCCCCTGGATGACCCTTCCCGGCATAGCACCGACATAAGTCCGTCTGTGGCCGCGAATTTCCGACTCATCACGGACACCACCTAAAGACACCCTTACAAAATTACGGTTCAGGGATTTAGCGATTGACCTGGCCAAGCTTGTTTTACCGACTCCCGGAGGTCCAGCCAGACACAGGATTGGTCCTTTTAAAGAGTTCGTCAGCTTCTGCACCGCAAGATACTCAAGAACCCTTTCCTTTACTTTTTCCAGTCCGTAATGGTCCTTATCAAGGATCTTTTCAGCTTTGCTGATATCAAGATCATCCTCCGTCGACTTTGACCAAGGCAAAGCAACAAGCCATTCAATATAATTCCGAATTACTGCGCTTTCTGCAGAAGTCGTCGGAACCTTTTCGTAACGGTCAAGTTCCTTCAAAGCAGTTTCCTTCACATTTTCAGGCATTCCGGCAAGCTCAATTTTTTCGGTAAGCTCAGCAATTTCTCCTGTCTTTCCTTCCTTTTCACCAAGCTCCTTCTGGATGGCCTTCATCTGTTCACGCAAATAATATTCTTTCTGAGTTCGCTCCATGGAACGCTTTACACGCTGTCCAATCTTTTTCTCGAGGCCCAGCACTTCTTTTTCATTATGAATGATTTCAATGACACGATTCATCCGGTCCTTGATGTCAATCGTCTCGAGAATTTCCTGTTTCTCTTTAAGCTTTAGCGGAAGATGGGAAGCGATGATATCAGCCATCCTACCCGGCTCTTCAATATCAGAAACAGATGCATACGTTTCCGCAGAAATTTTCTTGGACATTTTTATGTATTGTTCGAAATACTCAAGCATTGTCCTCATTAATGCTTCATCTTCGACATCCTTTGATTCATCATCTTCAAAGGTTTTTACTTTACAGGAATAATGGTCATTCTCATCAAAAAGTTCAATGATTTCAGCTCTGGACAATCCTTCAACCAACACGCGGATCGTCCCGTTCGGGAGCTTCAGCATTTGTTTGACGCGAGTCAATGTACCCATCTGGTACAAATCCTCCTCGCCTGGTTCATCTATGGATATATCCTTTTGGGTTGTGAGATAGATTAAATGGTCATCCACCATTGCCTTCTCCAATGCCTGTACCGATTTTTCTCGTCCTACATCCAAATGCAGAACCATCGTCGGGTACACAAGCAAACCGCGCAGCGGCAGAAGTGGGACAGTGTGCTCATTCTTATTCGCCATGACATTGCACCTCCAACATGCATTGTATCAAACCATAAGTATAATAATACTTTGTTGTTCAATTCTATCGTATTTATTTTCAAGTGTCTAATAACAAGAGCAGTTAGCACCTTATTGCCTCATTGATTAGTATCCTGATATTCATGTGAAAATATGTCTACATCTGAAGTTACTTTCAAAACCAAACATAAGCTTATTTCTTTTGGAAAATAGCAAATTCAGCCCGGGTACCTTCATTACACCCTCTTTCCTTTTTCAGGGAAAAATAAACCCGTTCCTACTGTTTGGTTAACTTTTGGCGAAACAGCAGCAAAACAGCGTAAAAAAAGAACGCCGGCAAGCGTTCTTTTTTAATGGCTCTTTTCTCCAACTTAGTTGCTATTGACTACAAAATAGGATTGAATTACCTAAGTTCCTTTACAAAATTAACGCTTAATGTGAGAAAAGAGCTTGCAAACTTAATACCGACATACAAACTGGCTTTTATCACGTTAAAATCGGCTTTAGGATTTTAACAACATCTTTACGAAAACAGCCTTTTTTAATATTAGCTCGTCTCTTTTGCCGTTAAGTCACTGGCAGCCTTGATGATTTGCTCCCTCGGATGGTCTTTTTCAAGAGCAATTTCAAACACTTCATTCAGGTGTGTGACTGGAATGATTTCTATATCTGTGATTTCATTAAGGATGGTCTGCACATTTTCCTGCGGAATGATTACCTTTTTGGCACCTGCTTTTTTCGCTGCCTTCACTTTTGGATAGACACCGCCAATCGGCTTTACATTCCCATGGATGCTAATTTCTCCTGTCATTGCGACTGTATGGTCCATTGGGATTTTATAGATTGCTGAATAAATTCCCGTAGCCATTGCAATTCCAGCAGATGGACCATCGATTGGGGTACCTCCAGGGAAATTGACATGGATGTCGAATTCATCAGCTGGAACACCCATTGATCTAAGAACAGTGATGACATTTTCAATTGAACCTCTCGCCATACTCTTTCTGCGGATTGATTTTCCCTGTCCGCCGATGCTCTCTTCATCGACGATGCCAGTGATATTGATTGAGCCTTTATCCTTCGCTTTGATGACTGTCACTTCGATTTCAAGAAGCGCACCCGTATTGGGCCCATACACAGCCAATCCATTGACAAGACCGACCGTTGACTTTTCATTGATTCTTCTTTCCATCCTTGGTGTGAGCTGGCTCGAATGGACGACCCATTCAATTTCCTCTTCTTTAATGTAAGTTCGTTCGTCAGTAATTGCTAATCCTGCAGCAATCTGCACCATATTTACGGCTTCACGGCCATTTCGTGCATAATTTGACAAGATTTCAATCGCTTTTTCACTCATATTCAGTTCTACTTTTTCAGCTGCATTCCTTGCTACTTCTGAAATTTCCTCCTGTGATAACTCACGGAAAAACACTTCCATGCATCTCGATCTGATTGCCGGAGGGATTTCGCTTGGAGTTCTCGTCGTCGCGCCTACAAGGCGGAAGTCTGCCGGGAGCCCATTTTTGAAGATGTCGTGGATATGGCTTGGGATTTGCGTATTTTCCTCATTATAATACGCACTCTCTAAAAATACTTTCCTGTCTTCCAGTACTTTTAAAAGCTTGTTCATCTGGATTGGGTGCAGCTCACCAATTTCATCAATGAATAAAACTCCTCCATGAGCATTGGTCACTGCACCCTGTTTCGGCTGAGGAATGCCAGCCTGTCCCATCGCACCAGCCCCTTGATAAATCGGATCATGAACGGAACCGATTAATGGGTCAGCAATTCCTCTCTCATCAAACCTGGCCGTTGTAGCATCCAGCTCAACAAATACTGAAGATTTTTTGAAGGGGGATTTTTGGTTTTGCTTTGCTTCTTCTAATACGAGCCTGGCGGCGGCAGTTTTTCCTACTCCCGGTGGCCCATAAATGATGACATGCTGCGGATTGGGTCCACATAACGCTGCTTTAAGTGCCTTGATTCCATCTTCCTGCCCGACAATGTCCTTGAAGCTGGATGGCCTGACTTTTTCGGCAAGCGGTTCACTCAGGGAGACCGATCTCATCTTTCTTAACTGTTCCATTTCCTTTCGGGATTCCCGATCAATTGATACTTTTTGCGTCCGCTGATTCCTGAGTAAATTCCAGAAATACAGCCCGATGATGATTCCGAAAAACAGCTGTATAAACAAGGCGATTCCGGTCCAACTCAATTTACATTCCCTCCCGTAAGTTGATACTATTGGCTTTAACCTAGTATCTCCCTGAGAGTGTTGGAATAAACAATATTTTCAAGTGAATTTTTCCACCCGGAGAGACCTTATTCTGGAAGGATTAAAGAGTGTTTCGTCAAAATGAATAAAGCATTTTCTGGTTCTGACAGCTTTTCTTCTTTTACCGCTGAACCTGTCCGAAGTTTGCTCTTGTTCTGACAGCTTTTCCTATTCCACCACCAAACCTGTCCGAAGTCGGCCTTAGTTCTGACAGCTTTTTCTCTTTCAACACCAAACCTGTCTGAAGTTGCCCTTAGTTCTGACAGCTTTTCTTCTTCCACCACCAAACTTGTCCGAAGTTGTCCCTAGTTCTGACAGCTTTTCCTCTTCCACCACCAAACCTGTCGGAAGTTGCCCTTACTTCTGACAGCTTATCCTATTCCACCACCAAACCTGTCCGAAGTCGGCCTTAGTTCTGACAGCTTTCCTTCTTTTCACACCAAACTTGTCTGAAGTTTGCTCTGGCTCAACTAGAATTCTTTATTTCGGAGAGAGATCTTATAAACGAAAAAAATCCCGGTGAATAACCACCGGGATTTTGTGTATTATGCTGAATTTCTTTCGTCTTTAAGGACTGTTCCGTCCTCTAGCACTAGCTTTGGCGGCATGTTGTTTTCGACTGTTTCCTTTGTGATGATACACTTTACGATATCTTCACGGGATGGAAGGTCGAACATGACATCCAACATGATGCCTTCGATGATTGAACGAAGTCCGCGGGCACCTGTCTTGCGTTCAATTGCCTTTTTGGCAATTTCAACGAGTGCATCGTCTTCAAATTCAAGCTCGACATCATCTAGGTTTAGCATTTTTTGATACTGTTTTACAAGAGCGTTCTTTGGTTTTGTCAGGATTTCGACTAGCGCTTCTTCATCAAGCGGAGTCAGGCTGGCAATTACCGGAAGACGGCCGATGAATTCAGGAATTAATCCGAATTTAAGTAAATCTTCAGGTAGGACTTTTGACAACAATTCCTTCTTGTCTAAGTCTTCCTCTTTCTTTTCAGAGCCAAAGCCGATTACTTTCTGGCCGAGGCGACGCTTAATGATTTGCTCGATCCCGTCGAATGCTCCGCCACAAATGAACAGGATATTCGTCGTATCGATCTGGATGAATTCTTGGTGCGGATGCTTTCGCCCACCTTGTGGCGGTACACTTGCAACTGTTCCTTCAAGAATTTTCAGTAGCGCCTGCTGCACACCTTCACCGGAAACATCTCTAGTAATAGAAGGGTTTTCGGATTTTCTAGCGATCTTATCGATTTCATCGATATAAATGATTCCTTTTTCAGCCTTTTCTACATCGTAATCAGCTGATTGGATCAATTTCAAAAGGATGTTTTCAACATCTTCACCAACATAACCTGCTTCTGTCAGTGATGTTGCATCCGCGATTGCGAAAGGAACATTGAGAATACGGGCTAATGTTTGAGCAAGCAAAGTTTTACCGCTTCCTGTAGGCCCGATCATCGCAATATTACTTTTTGATAGTTCAACATCATCAATCTTGCTGTTTGAGTTGATACGCTTATAGTGATTGTAAACGGCTACAGATAAGTTCTTCTTAGCCTGGTCCTGACCAATTACATACTCATTAAGAATATCGCGGATTTCCAGTGGTTTCGGAACATCCTTAAACTCAACTTCTTCTTCAGTGCCAAGTTCTTCTTCAACGATTTCTGTGCATAATTCAATACACTCGTCACAGATATAGACGCCTGGCCCTGCTACCAATTTGCGGACTTGATCCTGCGTCTTGCCGCAGAAAGAACATTTAAGCTGTCCTTTTTCATCATTAAATTTGAACAATGCCTTCACCCCTTGAGAACTTCTAAACATATATAAAGCTGCGATTCATAAGCAAACGATAAGTTAAGTAACAGTTTTTTCTGCTGCTTTCGAGCAGGTATGTATTGCATTGTATCACATTTCGCCAGGGGACAGGAAATGATAACCCTCGGCCATTTCAGTTTCGCGCTTATGAATCGAAAAAATATGTACTAATTCATCTTTTCCATAAATCAAGCCGTTAAATCGACTTATATGAAATTGCTAAAAAAATTATGTATGTATATTGGTGTTAATTGTAGAAAACAAGGCACGATTTACTCGCGCCTTGTTTCTCTATTATATATCTAAGTATAAAATTCACTTCGAGAAATGTCTAGCTGCGGCTCCTAACTCCTCGAGACGCTTCGGTCCTGCCAATGAAGTCAAAGAACAACTTCACTGTCAGGCCCTCGGGGGCACACGATGTGCTAGACCC
>NZ_JAGGQL010000022.1 GCF_018613315.1 Bacillus sp. ISL-37
TTTCTGGACAGTCGGCTATACTTTCCGATTTCGGTCCGCCCAATGAAGTCAAAGAACGACTTCACTGGTCGGCCCTCCGAGGCACACGATGTGCTAGACCCGCCAGCCACAGGACGTGGCGTTATCGGAGGGCAGCGCTTGTCGTGGCTGAACAAGGCGCTTGCGCTTTTCTTATATTTGTGAACGTTTTTAAAACCTTTTTCTCTTAAGAAGGTATTATCAGACTGTCCTCGAATATTTCATGATGAAAGGAGGCGAATAGATTTTGCTAGTTGCAATTAAAAGCGATGGTGAAAGGTTATCACTGGGTGAAAGGTGGGAGAGAAGCGAATTAGTAGACATCAGGTCGACGGAAAAGTTCCACTGTCCGGAATGTGGTGAAGAGGTGGTTATGAAACTGGGGAGCAAGAAGATTTGGCACTTTTCTCATTTGGCGGGAGGCAGCTGCCAGTATGAGTATGACCGTGAATCTGAATATCATCTTTCTGGAAAGCTTCAGCTCTTCAATTGGGTAAAAAAGCAAGGAATCAATGCTGAACTTGAGCAATTTGACCAACATATGAAGCAGAAACCCGACATTGCTTTCGAGTTGGAAAACCAAAAATATGCGATTGAATTTCAATGTTCAGTTATACCTGAAGAGATTTTTGAAAAAAGGACCAAAACTTATTTGCATTATGGTGTAATTCCAATTTGGGTTGCTGCAGAGACATTGGTTAAGCGTAAGAAGAATAATGTTGTATCAATCAATAACTTCCTCTATCTCTTCGTTAGGCAGACAAGGCACTCTTGGAATATCCCGGCTTTTTGTCCGATTTCAGGTCAATTCATCAATCTGAATGGAGCCATTCCAATCACTGCCAAAAAGACAATCACGAATCTTATAGTGAACTCACTTAATCAGTATTCAGTAGTGGACTTACTGAGCCCAATCGATAAGCCATTCCCCATATTGAAGACTTGGCAAGTTGAAAATCAAAAACTGAAATCCCGCTACTTAACTTCCCCAGGAGCATGGCAAAATCCATTTCTGAAAGAACTTTATCGCAATCACCTAGGCCTTCTTACACTTCCATCCGAAATTGGCCTTCCTGTCCGCTCGAGCCCCCATATTGAAACACCTTCACTCATATGGCAGACATTCTTATACCTCGATGTATTCCGGCATTATCAAAAGGGGGACATAATAATTTATGCGAAAATCCGGGATGCCTTTGATAGGCGAATAAGAAGGAAAGAAATCAAACTTCGAACTCTGCCTGTTGCTGGGCAAAAAGACCATTGGTACGCTCTTGCTGAATATGTATTTCTTTTGACAAAGGTATCATTCTTGGAAAGAATCAATTCAGGTACAGTGAGAGTACTCCGGGAAATCATTATTCCAGATTCAATTGACGAACAAATCAAAGCAGAAGCCAAATTTTTCACCAAGTACCGAAATGAAATTACACAATCAATATTCCCACTAACATGAAATGTGATATAACTGCGTAAAATAGGGTAGTTAGAATGCAAACTCTTGAAAAAGAAAAACTTTTTCCTTATTTAATTTTATAGAAGGAAATAAGAAACCATTATCGAATATATGTTACTAGAAAAGTTTTTCGAATTCCGAAATGTTGTAAGGAGGATCCATATGTCAAACGAATCTACAGTAAAGAAATTACCGGCAAGGGACGAGGTTTCCACAGAAAATACGTGGAGACTTGAAGATATTTTTGCGGTCGATGAGCAATGGGAAAAAGAATTCAATGAAGTTAAAGGATTGATTCCTTCTGTTCAGGAGTATCAAGGCAAGCTTGGTGAAAGTGCTGAACAACTTTATAGTGCACTCCAGTTGCAGGATAAATTGCTTGAGCGTCTAGGACGACTTTATACATACGCGCATATGCGCTATGACCAGGATACAACGAATTCCTTTTATCAGGGGCTTGATGACCGCATCAAGAATCTATATTCCCAAGCAGCAAGCGCACTTGCCTTCATCGTGCCGGAAATCCTGGCTGTTGATGAAGAGAAAATCAAAGGCTTCTTGAATGAAAAAGAAGAATTGAAGCTTTATGAACATGCATTGGAGGAAATCAATCTTCAGCGTCCGCATGTGCTATCCGCTGAAGAGGAAGCGCTTCTTGCTCAAGCTTCAGAGGTTATGAGCTCACCTTCGAATACATTTGGAATGCTGAACAACGCTGATTTAGAATTCCCTTCAATCAAGGACGAGAACGGAGAAGAAGTGGAAATCACGCATGGCCGCTATATCCGTTTCCTTGAAAGCGAAGATCGCAGGGTTCGGGAAGATGCTTTCAAAGCTGTGTACAAAACATATGGCAGCTTTAAAAATACCTTTTCCAGCACATTGAGCGGAAATGTCAAAAAGGATAATTTCAATGCAAGGATTCGCAAATATGACTCTGCTAGGCATGCCGCGCTTGCAGCAAACAATATTCCTGAGAGTGTCTATGAAAACCTTGTAAATACGGTAAATGACAACCTGCACCTGCTGCACAGATATGTCAAGCTTCGCAGAAAGGTATTGGGTCTGGATAAGCTTCATATGTATGATCTTTACACACCGCTTGTTAAGGATGTGAAAATGGAGATTCCTTATGGTGAAGCAAAGGAATATGTCCTAAAAGGTTTAGCGCCTCTTGGAGATGAATATAACAATATCCTAAAAGAAGGATTTGAAAATCGCTGGGTGGATGTTTATGAGAATAAAGGAAAGCGAAGCGGAGCTTATTCTTCAGGGGCGTATGGCACTAATCCATATATCCTGATGAACTGGCAGGACAATGTTAATAACTTGTTTACGCTGGCTCACGAGTTTGGCCATTCCGTGCACAGCTACTATACTAGGAAGACACAGCCATATCCTTACGGTAACTACTCTATTTTCGTTGCTGAAGTGGCGTCTACCTGCAATGAAGCGTTGTTGAATGACTATATGCTAAAGACAATTGATGATGAGCAGAAGCGACTGTATCTTTTGAATCATTACCTCGAAGGCTTCAGGGGAACAGTATTCAGACAGACTATGTTTGCTGAATTTGAACATATGATTCACCAAAAGGCACAGAATAACGAGGCGTTAACAGCTGATTCATTGACAAAAGATTACTACGAGCTGAATAAAAAGTATTTCGGTGAAGAGGATATCATGATCGATGAAGAAATCGGACTTGAATGGTCAAGGATCCCGCATTTCTACTACAATTATTATGTATACCAGTATGCGACTGGCTTCAGTGCGGCAACAGCGCTGAGCAAACAAATCCTTGAAGAGGGGCAGCCGGCCGTTGAACGCTATATTGATTTCTTGAAATCAGGCAGCTCAGATTATCCAATCGAAGTACTGAAAAAAGCAGGCGTCGATATGACAAGCTCTAAACCAATCGAAGAAGCATTGAAGGTCTTCGAAGAAAAACTCAACGAAATGGAAGCATTGCTTTCATAAAAAAAAACAGACCGGCCGCAAAATCTGCGGCCGGTTTTTAGGTTAAAGTTTAGAATCCTTTGAACTTTTTCCGGTTATTTAAATATATCAGTAAAATAAATAAGGCTATAAATAGAATAGGAGATGTTAGATACAAGGGCAGGAGATGCATTAATCCTAAAATATTTAGGATAAATGAAAAAACTATGAACAGAGCAATAAGGGAAAGACCTAGTTTATCCAATTGAATCACTCCGAATCGCTTTATAGTTCATTTATATGCTTCAGTCCAGGCATTCATGAATGTATTTGACAATATTGTGAAATAACACACAAGGTTATTGTGATAGGGAGCATGGATATGATATATTTATGGCGTGAAGTTGATCACAAACAAACATTTACCCCTTTGTTTGACCGTGAAAAATTTCTCCCATCCCCTTTGTTCGTATAAAATAGAGAAAAGGCCTTGCAGTTGGAGAGCTGCAAGGCCTTTTTCTGTGCAGTGCTGTTGAAAACCACTAGAAGAAATGATGAAAATAGATAAATCTACCATATTTCAAAGATTTTTTAATTTATTCGACCATATTCTGAAATATATTGGCGAATTTTTAATTTATTCGACCACATTCCGAAATATATTGGCGAATTTTTAGTTATTTCGACCACTTTTCCAATTAATTCGACCAACCTGCTTTTGATTCCAAGGTTTCCTAACAATATACTTTTTAAGTTCGATAGCCCAAGCTAGTGGAGCATCGGCACTAACCCAAATAAAAAAACCGCGCTAATGCACGGTCATCCTTCAACATATCGCCAAAACACCCCATATTTAGCGGGGATTTGTTCGACTTGTTGCTTTAACATTAATTTCTTTAATTCCTTCTCTGCCTGTTGAACAGTTATGTCATATACAACGGCTACTTCCTTGGAGGCTACCATTTTGTATTGCTTCAGAAACTGTTCGAGCATCGGCGGATGGGCAGCTTCTGGTTTTTCCTGCAGCATTTCTTCGAGAATCTGGACGTATACCTCATATGGATAAAGTCCGGTAATCTTAATGCCTTCCTCTTCAACATTTGCGTTAAAAAAAACGAAAGTCGGGATTTCCTGGACATCCATTTCATTCGTTATTTTTAAATCGCACTGAAATGCTTTTGCTGCTGTTTCAGAATGAATATCGGTTACGAATTCCTCTACGTCCAATCCTACGCTCCTCGCGCAGTTTTTTAGCACCTCGAAGTTCGAGACATTCTGTTTTTCAAGAAATAGCACTTCCTGAAGCTTGCGCAGGAACCTGATGCCTTTCTTTCTCCCCTGAAGCTCAGCTGATTTTATGGCAATCGATGCTAAATACGGGGATGACACAGGGTTTTCAAACCACAGCGATCCGTCACAAGACATTCCTGTTCTGCTTGCTGTTTTTTCCCAAAGCTCGGCGATCGTTTCGTAACGTTTTTTTCTGCTCATGTTCAGTGTGGCCAGTTTGCCGCTTAAAACATGGCGAATGGAAAAATACTTGCCGTATTCGATTTGTAGCTTTTTGATGATTGGTTCGAGTGCCCAGCATTCCGGACAGAGCGGGTCGACAAACATATAAATTTCGATAGGTTTTTTATCCAAGCTATGGCAAAATTCCGATGGGTCATAGCTCAAAAGGTTTTCCCGACTCAGTTTCATGTGTTATCACCAGTTTCATCATCTGGTGTATTGATCATATGCTGGGCGGTCAGGTATAGTCTTGCATAAAAGTCTTCCCTTACAGGTCCTTCAAGCCCCACTTCATCCATGGCTTCAGCCATACAGGCAAGCCAGGCTGTAGCCCTCACCGGTGTGATTTCGAATGGCAAATGTCTTGCGCGGAGCATTGGATGGCCATGTTCATTAGTATAAAAGGGAGGGCCTCCTAAATATTGAGTTAAAAACTGCTTTTGTTTTCGTGCAGTTTCAGTTAAATCATCCGGGAATATAGGAGCAAGATCAGGATGCATTCCAACGCGGTGGTAAAAAGCATCGACCAGCCGGTGAAGTGTCCCTTCGCCAATGGCTTCGAATGGTAAGATCTTATTCTCGACCATATTGATAACTCCTTTAAAATAAATTTTAGAAATGTCATTCTGCTTTGATAGTTATGCTTTTTATTGTAGCAATGCTAAATTTATATCTCAAATAAATCGTCTTGAGTTCTATAAAAACTGTCATTTTTAATGATTGCTTTACTAATGTACACAAAAAGGCCGCCTGTTACCACTGACAGGCGGCTAAAACATATGGGAATATTCTCCTTCTAACGCTCTTCTTTATCCGTAAAAGACATCCGTGACTTTCTGTACATAGTTTTGCGTTTCTTTGAATGGAGGGATTCCCCCATATTTGTCTACATTTCCTGGTCCAGCATTATATGCTGCAAGCGCAAGCTCTATATTATTATCATACTTGTCCAGCATTTGACGAAGGTATTTAGTCCCTGCGAGAATATTTTCCGCTGGATCAAATACATTTTTAACGCCGAGACCTCTGGCTGTCGCAGGCATCAATTGCATAAGTCCTGAAGCACCGGCATGGCTCACGGCATTTGGATTAAAATTCGATTCCTTTTGAATGACAGACTTAATTAATTTGGCTGGAATATTGAACATAGCTGAAGCCTTATCAATGATACCATCAAAATCACCATTATTTTTGGCCGTCACTTTCGTCAGTTGAATAGGAGGAAGCATTTGTCCAATGTTTGGTTTTGCTAAATCGAAAGAGTCAACCGTTGTTTGCACGTTGTTAAATAACTCTTCAAGTCTTGTTGCAGTGGCACCCAGAGCATTGCTTTGGTCACTGAGGATTCCGGAAAGCATTTCCTGAAAAAGGCTATTACCTGATTGGCTGTTTGTCGGTTGGTTGAAGTTTTGGAGCGCCTGCAATTCAAGCATGACTTTTAACTGGTCAACATTCATCATGATTCTCCTGCCTGATCTATTCTTGTAAAAGATTATATTTAGTAGCGTAAAACCGTTTAATTTTATTATCGGTCGGTCTAACCGGGATTTTAAGTTCTTCCAATAACTTGGAGAAGATCTGATACCCTTCTGATTCATTCAACACTTCATATTCTAGCTCATAATCTTCTGTATTTAAATAGTAACTATGGTCCAGGACAAGCAATCCTTCTTTGAACTCAACCTCGGCACGGACGGTTGTGAGCGACCCGAAGTATTGCAATGGCTCTGTATCTTTGATTAATTCCACAACAGCGTCTTTTACTTCACCTTCTGGCAGCTTTCCTGACGACAAGGCTTCCTCAGCCTGGCCAGTCGTGAGCATCTGATTCGTTTCTAGCAACCCTGTTTCGGCAGGCTGCTTTAAAGTCATTTCAAACTTGGACCCTTTTTCCCTGATTCTTAATGCAGAACCATGATCTTTCAAGGTGAAGGAATTTGTATCAAAATAATGATTAATCTGTTTTTTGAAATGCTCCGGCTCTATTTTGAAGTATTGTTCAAGGAAGTGGAACTCTTCCTCTGTCAGCATATTCTTGAATTCGATTTCGATATTCTGGCTCACATCTATCCGCCCTTTCCAACAAGCTCTCCTTATTATCTCGTTAAATCAGGTTCGCTTCAATCCTTAGTAGAAAATGATTCGATATGATAAAATAAAAAAGATTATGGAGGTTGAAGAAATGAGCCAAAAAATTTTAATTACCGATGCAAAAATAGAAAATAATGAGTTGCTTCTCTCTACAGACATAGAGATAGAACTGGGGGATTTTGCCGCAACAGGTCAAATGCTTGTTGATTCCGATCAATTATCATTTATCTATATTATTGATAAAGAGGACGGGTATCATTATGTCACCATTCCTGAGAGTACTTGGAGTGTTATTCAGGAAGGTCTCCAGGCTGGACTAGAAACTTATTTAACAAATAATGGATCCAAACTTAAACTGGATGGATTCCAAAGTGAAATGGAATATTTGATAGCGAATATAACTGGCAACAGCAACTATGGAGAGGGAATGGTCGCGAAAGTGGAACAGGTTTTTGCTGCACCCTCCGCTTAGGCTTTTGTGAATAGAACCGGATGAGGTGACTGATGTGAAACACTGGGATCAATTTTTAGAACCTTATAAGCACGCTGTTGAAGAATTGAAGGTAAAGCTAAAGGGAATCAGGAGCCAATATGAGCTCCATTCCGACCATTCGCCGATTGAATTCGTTACTGGAAGGGTAAAGCCTATTGCGAGCATTCTTGATAAAGCGCATCAGAAAGGAATTTCACTCGATAAGCTTGATACAGAAATGCAGGATATTGCCGGACTGAGGATCATGTGCCAGTTCGTCGATGACATCAAGACAGTCGTCGAACAATTGAGAAGCCGGAATGATTTTGAGATTATCGAGGAGAGGGATTATATCTCCCATAAGAAAGCGAGCGGCTACCGCTCCTATCATGTCGTGATCCGTTATCCAGTGCAGACAATCCGAGGTGAAAGAAATATACTGGCAGAAATCCAGATCAGAACATTGGCAATGAATTTCTGGGCAACAGTGGAGCATTCGTTGAATTATAAATACAAAGGACTTTTTCCTGAGGACATAAAGATCAGGTTGCAGAGAGCAGCCGAGGCCGCATTCCGGCTTGATGAAGAAATGTCGACAATCAGAGGAGAAATCCAGGATGCACAGGCTTTTTTTACAAGGAAAAAAGAAATGCAGCAGGATGGGAAGAAGTAGTTTAAATCCGAAATGCAGGGGTGTTTGATTACATGAAATTTGCGATCACTTCAAAAGGGGATTCCAGGTCCAATACGTTGATGCATAAAATGAGGACATATCTTTTGGACTTTGATTTACAATATGATGAAGACCAGCCCGATATTTGTATTTCCGTGGGAGGAGATGGCACGCTTCTGTATGCCTTCCATCGATACGCGAGCAGGCTGGACAAAACAGCATTCATTGGAGTACATACCGGACACCTTGGCTTTTATGCCGACTGGGTTCCTGAAGAAATTGAAAAGCTGGTCATTGCCGTTGCCAAAACACCATACCAGGTGATTGAATATCCGCTGCTGGAGGTAATCATCAGATACCAGCATGGCGGCAGAGAAACAAGGTATCTTGCCCTGAATGAATCAACCGTCAAATCTGTTGAGGGCACTCTTGTAATGGATGTTGAGATTAGAGGCCAGCATTTTGAACGCTTCCGAGGAGATGGTTTGTGCGTTTCCACGCCATCTGGAAGCACAGCCTACAATAAAGCATTGGGCGGTGCCATCCTGCATCCGTCACTAAGGGCTATCCAGGTTGCGGAAATGGCATCCATCAACAATCGTGTCTTCAGGACAGTGGGATCACCGTTGATCCTTCCCGACCATCATACATGTACACTAAAACCGGTTAATAGACCTGACTTCCAGGTAACTGTAGATCATTTGACACTATTGCATAAGGACGTTAAGTCAATTCAATTCCGGGTTGCAGATGAAAAAATCCGATTCGCCCGCTTCAGGCCGTTCCCGTTCTGGAAAAGGGTACACGATTCCTTTATTTCAGACAGCGATTAAGAAGTAGTTTGATTTTATGTGGACAGACCGCTGACAGACTGTTCAGGGAGAGATGTTTAATGGACATTTCAGGGTCATAGCGCGCTCAAAATGTCTAATAAACAAGGTTTAATGGACATTTCGCAGGCAGAATGCGGTCAATATGTCCAAGAAACAGTTATTGATCATTCGTTGAACAAAAACGCAATCGATAAATGCTTTTTGCCAAAAAACATTGGTATTAGAAACGTTGTAGACAGGAGCCGCTTATATGGGGAAGAACTTCACACTGGAATATACAGCTGGGGCTGCTGATCAGGGTAAATTGCTAAGGGAATATCTCAAGGAGAAAGAAATCTCCAAGTCTGCGCTTACCGATATAAAGTTCAAGGGTGGTTTTATTTCAGTAAACGGCCAGGAGGTAAATGTCAGGTACATACTGAAAAGCGGGGATTTTGTCAGAGTGGGGTTTCCTCCTGAAGTTCCTTCTGAGGGATTGAAGGGTGAGGAAATCCCACTTGAGATTTTGTATGAGGATGAGCATTTACTGGTGGTCAATAAGCCAGCGGGAATGAATACGATTCCTTCGAGGGAACATCCTTACGGCAGCCTGGCTAGCGCACTTATCGGGTATTATGAACGTAGTGGCCTATCCGCAACAACCCATATTGTCACGAGGCTTGATAGGGATACTTCTGGACTAGTATTGATTGCGAAGCATAGCCATGTCCATCATTTATTCAGCAAGCAGCAGCGTAGTGGGGATGTTAAGCGAAAGTATGAGGCAATTGCCGAAGGTATTATAGATGTGGATGAAGGTAGTATCGAAGAACCGATTGCCAGGAAACAGGACAGCATCATTGAGCGTGAAGTACATCCCGATGGTCAGTATGCTTGTACATTATTTGAAGTTGCAAAAAGATATGGAGATTTTAGCCATATTATCTTAAGGCTATTGACGGGCAGAACGCACCAGATCAGAGTGCATATGAGTTATTTAGGTCATCCTCTGCTCGGGGATACTTTATATGGCGGAAATAAAAATAAGATATCAAGGCAAGCTTTGCATTGCTGCGAACTTAGCTTTATCCATCCATTTTCACAAAAGGGATTGCGATTCAATGCAAGCCTTCCACCTGATATGAATGCAGTGCTTGAAAAAGGCAGATCGTTCTAGAGACGATTTGCCTTT
Organism: Bacillus sp. ISL-37; assembly: GCF_018613315.1. Classification (GTDB taxonomy): domain Bacteria; phylum Bacillota; class Bacilli; order Bacillales; family Cytobacillaceae; genus Mesobacillus. The sequence goes on from NZ_JAGGQL010000022.1 coordinate 10,165, forward strand.
TTCCATTTCTCTCAAATTTTTCTTTATATATTTCCGTGCAATACGTCAAATCATAAGGAAGTAATAAATGAAAAATTTGAAGGAGGAAACATCCGTTGAATATATATAAGCACGGTAAATTAATTGCCGTATCCGCTGTTATGTTATTAGGTCTCGCAGCCTGCAACAACAATAATGAAGAAGCGTTGGATTTACGCGACAATAGAATGACCACCCTTGGAAATGGCCAAGAAGGTTATTGGGATAATGACGCAAATAGAATTAAGCAGCAAAGGCGTAGAGCAGAAATCAATAATGCGAAAAGAAATACAAATGAGACTGGGCTTAATCAAAAAGGCGGAAATGCAACGAGTGAAATCATGCAAACGCCTGAAGGGTATATTACCATTGATCCGAACTCTTACAGTACTGGCATTCCGAGTTCTCAGTTTCCCCACACACAAATGAACAGGCAGGGGAGGTTGACATTAACAGAAGGACAACGAGCGGATCTTGATCAAATGCTCGGAGAATTGCAGCGCCGTACAGGTGTAGAACTTCCGGAATTGAATAGGGGTGGAATTCCTTCACCAGAACAGGGAGCAGCACCGGCACCCCAGGAAAGGGCAACACCAGCTCCTGAACAGGAAGCACCAGCACCGGCACCACAGGAGAGAGCAACCCCAGCTCCTGAACAGGAAGCACCAGCACCGGCACCACAGGAAAGGGCAACACCAGCTCCTGAACAGGAAGCACCAGCACCGGCACCACAAGAAAGAACAGCACCAGCTCCACAAGAAGAAGCAGCACCGGCACCACAAGAAGAAGCAGCACCGGCTCCAGAACAAAAGCAAACTCCAACTGGAACAGAAATCAGTGCTTTTGAATCGAGGGTAATCGATCTGACCAATGAACAGAGGCGGAAAAATGGCTTGCCAAATCTCCAGCCTGATACTGCTTTAAGCAATGTAGCCCAGGAAAAATCAAACGATATGCAGGCCAAGAATTACTTTTCGCATACGAGTCCTACTTATGGTTCACCGTTCGATATGATGAGGGACTTTGGTGTATCGTATAACACAGCTGGAGAGAACATCGCAATGGGTCAGCGAAGTGCGGAAGAAGTCGTGAATGCATGGATGAACAGTGAAGGTCACAGGAAGAACATTTTGAGTCCTAATTACACACATATTGGTGTAGGCCATACAAGCCAGGGGAACTATTGGACACAAATGTTTATCGGTAAATAAATGGAAAAAGCTAACCATCATCCAAGTGGTTAGCTTTTTTCAAATACGGGTATTATTTTATCTCTCGAAATTTTTCTGGAACAAAAGGCATGGAGGACGAAACAGAAACCAGTTCCATTTCAGGATAACGTAAGCCTGTCAGTTTTCCGCCGAATACAGCTCCTGTGTCTATATTGTAAGTATTATTCAGGACTCTCGGCTCCCTAACAGGAGTATGTCCATAAACAATGATTGAAGTTCCTTGATAATTCTTCGCCCAATCCCGCCTTACGGGTGTTCCGTCGGGATTATTTTGGCCAGTGATATCACCGTAAAGGACAAAGGTTTTTACTTTAGAATTATCCTTGCCTATGTAATCTTCACGGATACCTGCATGTGCTAGCACAAGCTTTCTATGGTCGAGAATATGATACAGAGGCGCTGACTCATATAAGTCGATGAATTTATTCCGGAAAGAATCTCTTTGTACTTTTTCCAAAGCTAAAAATTCTGAGACAGTAGTTTCCAGGCCATGTGTCGTTTGAACTTTGTTTCCTAGCAGGTACCGGTATAGTTTATTGCAGTGGTTCCCTGGTACATAGAAAGAAATCTTCCTATTCCTGACTAATTCCCAGACCAGTTCCGCTGTCTTCACTGATTCTGGTCCTCGGTCAGTCAAATCCCCAATAAAAGCAAGCTGCCTGCCGTTAGGGTGAATAGGGACTCCGGAAACCCAATCGTATCCTAAATTTAGAGAGAGTTCTTCAAACTCGGCATAACAGCCATGGATATCTCCAATGATATCTATGTTCATTTCGGTTCCTCCTTTTTCTGTTATTCTTCCCGAAGCGGAAAAAAAGAAAAGTTTAAATTGAAAAAGGGAATGTTAAATAGAAGAAATTCAGTTTCATGACTAAATACAATGGCTAAAAGAACGTTACTAGAGGACGCATCAAATTGTTTACACTGAAAAAGCGCAGATAAAAAGACAAAGAAATCAATAAATGCTAGTATAATGAAATGTACATAGAAGAAAGGGGGTAAGGTGGATGTCTGAAGAACGGCAGGAAATGGCATCTAAGCAGCAGATTAATACTCAGCTGCTGATGGAAGCACTTTACTCTGAGAAAATTGATGACTTCCGTGATGAATTTTTAGAGTTGCATCCGTACGATCAGGCAGCTTTTTTCGGTGAACTGAAAGATGAAGAGCGAGCGAAAGTGTATAACTTTCTGTCACCAGAAGAAATGGCCGACCTCTTCGAGAACCTGGAATCGGATGAGGAGGATTTTAAAGACGTACTTGCGCAAATGAATCCTAATTATGCGGCAGATATGCTATCAAATATGTATGCTGATGACGCGGTCGATGTCCTGAATGAGCTTGATAAAGATCAAGTCGTCAGTTATTTGACAATTATGGATGAAGAAGCAGCACAAGAAATCAAGGACTTGCTGCATTATGAGGAATACACAGCCGGTAGTATCATGACGACAGAATTCATTGCGATCTCTGCCAACCAGACTGTCAGATCGGCGATGTATATCCTGAAAAAAGAAGCGCCACAGGCAGAGACCATTTATTATATTTTTGTGGTTGATGAAGATAAGAGGCTAGCTGGTGTTATTTCATTGCGTGACTTGATTGTCGCAGATGATGAAACAATGATTGCTGAGGTTATGAATGACCGTGTTGTTTCCGTTTCTGTAGGGGAGGACCAGGAAGAAGTCGCACGGATGATGAGAGATTATAATTTCCTCGCTCTTCCAGTCGTTGATTTTCAAAATCATCTCCTCGGGATCATCACTGTTGATGACATCATGGACGTCATGGAGGAAGAGGCGTCAGATGACTACTCAAAACTGGCAGGTATAGCAGACCTTGATACTGTCGACCGAAATCCGTTAACCGCTGCAAAGAAGCGTCTGCCATGGCTTATCATTTTGCTCTTTTTGGGCATGTTCACAGCAAGCCTTATTGGAAGATTTGAGGATACATTGGATAAGGTAGCTATTTTAGCAGTTTTCATCCCTCTGATTGCCGGGATGGCAGGTAATACAGGTACACAGGCACTGGCCGTAGCTGTCAGGGGAATCGCAACTGGGGACCTTGAGAAAGAGAGCAAATGGAATATTATCCTTAGGGAAGCGGGAACTGGATTTATTACTGGTGCAGTTTGCGGTATCCTTATCACATTTGTCGTCTATTTTTGGAAAGGTGAACTATTCCTCGGAGCTCTCGTAGGCATCTCTATTTTTATTACACTAATCATCGCAACGCTTGCAGGTTCACTTGTGCCCTTGCTGATGCACAGGCTTAAGATTGACCCGGCTGTGGCATCAGGACCATTTATTACAACGATAAATGATATTATCAGCATCTTGATCTATTTTGGAATTGCTACTGCTTTCATGAGTTATCTTACTAAATAAAGGAGGGATGAAGGTGGAACATCATGCTTCAATCACTTCACTAGTGATTGTCATCATTGTCGCATTTTTAACACCTATTTTACTTCATCGTTTAAAATTGAACATCATACCGGTTGTAGTTGCAGAAATCATTATGGGCTTAATCATAGGTAAAAGCGGCTTCAATATCGTCCATGAGGATGCCTGGCTTGGTACTCTATCTACATTAGGATTTCTGTTCCTAATGTTCCTGAGCGGATTGGAAATAGATTTTTCTGCATTTACAAGTGGCAAAAAGAATAAATCAGTGCCGAAAAAGGAACCTAATACATTTGCAGTGGCATCAATCATCTTTGTGGGCATTTTCATTGCTTCGTTAGGATTGTCTTATTTATTTGTACTTGCCGGCTTTATCGAAAATGTATTTTTAATGACGCTGATTATTTCGACAATTTCACTTGGAGTCGTAGTGCCTACGCTAAAAGACGCCCATTTAATGAAGACCAATATCGGTCAAATCATTTTATTGGTGGCCGTCATCGCGGATCTGGCAACGATGATTCTGCTAGCTGTCTTTGTCTCTCTTTATGATGGCGGAGAAGGAAACACATGGCTGCTTCTCCTTTTGTTCGCGGCTGGAGTTGCATTGTATTTCGTTGGAAAAGTTTTTAAAAACCGTACATTCATCAATGCTCTCTCCACCGGTACAACCCAAATAGGTACTCGTGCAGTTTTCGCACTGATTATCCTGTTAGTGGCGATTTCTGAAACGGTTGGTGCTGAAAACATCCTTGGGGCGTTCCTTGCCGGGGTACTTGTTTCACTTCTGGCACCAGACCAGGAAATGGTCCACAAACTTGATTCATTTGGCTATGGATTTTTAATCCCGATATTTTTCGTTATGGTCGGGGTTGATTTGGATATATGGGCCTTATTCAGCGATAAGAAGCTTCTGATGCTGATCCCACTATTGCTGCTGGCGTTATTCTTATCTAAGCTGATTCCAGTCTACCTCTTGAAAAAATGGTATGATACGAAAACGGTGTTAGCAGCTGGATTTTTGCTGACGTCAACACTATCGCTAGTCATCGCAGCCGCAACAATAGGTGAAAGAATGGAAATGATCACTCCAGAAATGAGCGGTACACTTATTCTTGTTGCGGTCATCTCCAGCGTTCTGACACCAATTTTATTCAAAAAGCTGTTCCCGCAGGAAAAAGCCGAAGAGAAGAAAGTAAAAGTAGTCTTCATTGGCGCAAACCAGATGACACTTCCTGTTTCCCGAGCCCTGCAGTCTTCTTTGTACGAACCGGTTCTTTTTCATACGAAACAGGAAAAAGCGGATAACCGAATTGCAGATTCTGTTTTTGAAATCATTGAGATGGAGAATTATGAAATTGATACATTAGATAAACATGAAGTTTACAATGCGGAAATCATTGTCATCTCCACCGGGGATCCTGACCTGAATGCAACGATTGCTGTCAGTGCGAAGGAGCATGGTGTTGAACGTGTAATCGCCAGAATTGAAAGTCCGGATCTTGCTGAAAAAGCACAGGAAGAGGGAATTGAGGTATTCTCGGTCCTTCGTTCAACTGAATCCCTGCTGCGTGCGATGATTGAATCGCCTGGTGTCATGAGCATCCTGACCAATCAGGAAAACTCCCTGCATGAAATAAGAATGCTTAATGATCACTTTGACGGCATGACCCTAAGACGCTTCCCATTCACGGGGGATGTCATTTTTGTCCGTATCTTACGTGAGAATGAATCAATCGTGCCTCATGGGGATACCGAGTTGAGGCTCAATGACCGATTGATTGTGACAGGCTCAAAAGAGTATGTAGATGAGCTAAAGCGTGAGCTCGAATTCTGTTTCTGGTGTTAATTAAAGGCTATTTTCTCAAACTTTGTTGCTATTTGACTACAAAATTAGGATATGACCTATTTTCTTTAACAACAATCTTTACGAAATCAGCCTAATTAAAAGTAAACCCGCCTTCTCGGCGGGTTTTTCTTTTCAAATGAAAAAATATAGTGTAGAATTAGCACTAGGTACTAATAACTTGTATTAACATTGGGGGAACAGTAAAAATGACTCTTTCACTGAACGGAAAAACATATGTAGTAATGGGTGTTGCCAATAAACGAAGCATTGCCTGGGGGATTGCACAGTCACTTCACAATGCGGGAGCGAATTTGATCTTCACGTATGCGGGAGAGCGTCTGGAGAAAAGTGTACGCGAGCTTGCTGAATCGTTGGACCAGAGCTATTTAGTATTGCCATGCGACGTTACGAGCGATGAAGATGTTGCAAAATGCTTCCGCGAGGTCAAGGAAGCGGTTGGCACGATTTCTGGTGTTGCCCACTGTATCGCATTCGCGAACAAAGAGGAACTCCAGGGGGACTATATGAATGTATCACGCGACGGCTTCCTGTTAGCCCATAATATCAGTGCTTACTCATTGACTGCAGTTGCCAAGGAAGCGAAGGAACTAATGTCAGAAGGCGGAAGTATCGTTACTTTGACTTACCTTGGAGGGGAACGAGCGATTCCGAATTATAATGTCATGGGAGTAGCAAAAGCATCTCTGGATGCCAGCGTCCGCTACCTTGCAGCAGACCTGGGGAAGGATAATATCCGCGTGAACTCAATTTCAGCAGGACCAATCCGTACACTATCTGCAAAAGGTGTAAGTGACTTTAATTCAATCTTAAAAGAAATCGAAGAAAGAGCTCCGCTTCGCCGCAACACAACACCTGAAGAAGTCGGTGATACAGCAGTATTCCTATTCAGCGACATGTCTCGCGGAATTACTGGTGAAAATCTTCATGTTGATTCTGGTTTTCATATTTTATAATCAATCAAGTCCGCCAATGTGCGGGCTTTCTTTTTTATTATAAACAATTCAAAAAATGAGCCTGGCACCTATCCTAGGCTACCGCATACATATAGGGTGAGCGAAGTATTGGAGGTGCCGTATATGGGGAGGAAACGAAGTCGTAAGCAGTCTCCTTTGTTTTACATTAATCAACCAAACATTGATCTGCCGCAACCTGATATGCAAAAGAATTACTCTTTTAAAAATAGTGATGAGATGTCTGAGAATTTAAAAGTACAGAATTCAAAGACCAATGAAGTTGATTCTGAAGCAAACGAAAATTCTGAAGAAGAAGTTATTCATGAAACAGAAAGCCCGGTTGCACCAAGGAAGAGGACTTTCAATGAATATACACTCGAGGAAAAGGTAAAACATTTAAAGCTTGTCCCGGTATCTGTCGCGAAGGTTAAATATGAATTCATTACCATAGAAAGATCATATAAGGGATATTTTATGGAAATGAAAGGAGAAGTATTGATTATACATTCGATCAGTCCGAGAAAGAAAAGTGTAAGCATCCTCAAAGAGGATTTAGTCGATATAAAGAGGGTTGGGCTATAAAAATAGGCTTACCAATTACGGTAAGCCTGATTTTCTAACTGTAGTGATCAGTCATTTCCAGGTAGGCCTGAAAGTGGTAATGCAGCTACAGGGTCTAGGCAGGTGACAGCGCAGAAGCAATCCAAGTCGACAGTGATGCAGATTCCAGTTCTGAAGAATTCATTTCTGGCTCCTCCAGTTTGGATTTGTCTGCATGGAGTGTCGAAACCTTCTCCTTCATCACCGCGTGTGGCCAACAACTCGATTTTTGCACAGCAGTTGTCGTCTACTGAAGTGACACGGAAGAAGAATGACCTGAAGCAATCAAGTCTTTGTGGACCTCCTCCATTTGTACGGATGCGAGTTCCAAATCCTTCGAATGGTACACAGTCACCGCAATAAAGAATTAGTGGGATTGTATCTAAATCCGTCGTTGGAGTTTGTGCGCCTGCAAGTAACTCTTGGATAGACTTGTGGCAGCTGACATCGCAATCATTGTCTACATCCACTTCATCTTGAGCATCTGCTACTGCTCTAAGAACCTCGCAAACACAGCTGTCGCCATCATGTTTTTTACCTTTGCAACCCATAACAAGTTCATCTCCTTTTAGTTGATATGACCTATTGTCCTTAATAGAATATGAAACGCCCTCCTAATGGTGTGGGTGTTTGTCTAATTTTCAACAGGTTTCCCATAAAAAATGATGACAGGAGCGGACTGGCTAAGGGCCTACACATAGGGATTTGCCCTGCATAAGCTGTATTGACTTGATTCAACACAGGTGGTGTAGTGGATGGGGAATTGGCTGGATTTATGCCTTCTTGTATTTGCGAGCTTTCGTCTGACGAGGCTGATTGTTTATGATACAATCACTGAATTCCTTCGAGCACCATTTCACGATATGGTGGAGGAGACCCTGGAGGATGGCAGTACGGAAACTTATATAGAAATTAAAGGAGAGGGACTCAAATATTGGATAGGCGAGCTATTAAGCTGCCACTGGTGCACTGGTATTTGGGCAACTTCTTTCCTATATTCTGGCTATGCATTGATACCGCAACTTTCAATGCCGGTCATCACTGTGCTTGCAATAGCCGGAATTGCTTCAGTAATCCAGCATTATTTCATTAAAGACTGAGCAGTATAACAAACCTAAATTAGTGAGTCCGTCCAGAACCCGTTTGAAGATTTGTTCATAAACTATCGTATGGACTCTTTAATGAAGGGGTTGTATTCATGGAGGAAAAGCAAAAAACGAAAATCAGCAAAGGTTCTACTGTATCCAAAAGTAATGCTTCAACCCGCAGAGTGCGTAAGAAACGTGGCTGTGGTTGCGGGAAAAAGAAAAAACAAGCATAAAACAGCGTCTGCCAAACTTTCTGGCAGGCGTTTTTTTTTGTAGATTACGTCAAATAGGGAAGGCTATAAAAAGCAATAAGAGAGAGCTTTATTTTATTGAAAGGTCGTAAAAAGGTTATTAAGGATACAAAACTAAATTTACTTCCAAGAAGGCTAACTACCATTTTTACATTAATTGGATGTGAAACCAGCTTTAAAAAATTCATAAATTGGGTTTTAGACGTGGAAAATAATTTTATCAGATGAAGCATAGGAAGGGATTAATGATGAATATGAAACAAGCTGTAAGTATTTTAGCGATATTCATGCTGATTGGCGCTGGTACTGCGGGCTGTACTTCTTTTGGCAAAACATCTCCAGATAGCAGGAAGTCATTGATTCAGTCAGTCAATCCAGATCCAGGAGCGACAAATGATCTTGATGAGAAGAATATCAAACTGGCTAAGAAGGTCAAGAAAGATATTGCTGCACTTGATGAAATTTATGATGTTGCGGTCATCGCAGGTAAAGAAGACATATTGGTGGCTTATAAGGTCAAGCATTTAAAGCGGTTCGGCATGAAGCGGATCGAGAAAGAAATCAATAAGAAACTGGAAAAGAATTATCCTGATGAAGACTTCATTGTTTCTAGTGATTATAAAATTTTTATTGAGGCGGTCGAGCTTCGGGAGAGAATGAAAGATCCGTCCTTTCCGGATAAAAAAGCAGAAGAACAATTGCAACGGATTATTTCTTTGAAAAAAGAATTAACTTAAGAAAGGATGGGTGAAATGGGGGATAAACAAAAACAAAAGTTAACACCTGAACAGCAGCAGTATCAGGAGATGGAACAAAAGCATGAGCTTAAACGTCCGGTAGTTAAAAATTGCATCAAAGCATTTTTAGTTGGCGGATTGATTTGTGCGATTGGTCAGGCAATTACCTATTTTTATATATACTTTTTTAATTTTACCGAACAAACAGCTGGAAATCCGACAGTTGCTACGATGATTTTTCTTTCCATGCTGTTGACAGGCTTCGGTGTCTATGACCATATCGGTCAATTCGCAGGAGCGGGTAGTGCTGTTCCGGTGACCGGTTTTGGGAATTCTGTTATTGCAGCAGCTATTGAGCATCGAACTGAAGGCTTTGTTCTTGGTGTCGGTGGAAATATGTTCAAATTGGCAGGGTCAGTAATCTTATTTGGAGTCTTTGCAGCCTTCGTCGTTGCACTCGTAAAAACTTTGCTGATCATGATGGGGGTGCTGTAAATGTTGATTGGAAAGCAGTCATGGGAATTTGCGAACCGGCCTGTCATTGAATCATGGGGCACATCCGGCGGTCCTTTTGAAGCTGAGGGAAAACTGGCAGCTGACTTTGATGTCCTTCATGACGATTTGTGGATGGGTGAAGACTCATACGAGAAAGCTCATAGAGTTTTACTTGAAGAGGCAATCAAATCGGCCTTGCAAAAAGGTGAATTCAATAAAGAGGACATGCAGTTTATGCTTGCAGGCGATTTAATCAATCAGATCACACCGACGAGTTTTGCGGCAAGGACGATGGAAATCCCTTATTTTGGTCTCTTCGGTGCTTGCTCTACCTCAATGGAAGGTCTTGCGCTAGCATCTTTCATTGTGAACTACCAGGGAGCAAAGAAGACTGTAACTGGCGCATCAAGCCACAATTCTGCAGCGGAAAAACAATTTCGCTATCCGACAGAATATGGCGGACAAAAACCACCAACAGCGCAGTGGACTGTAACCGGAGCAGGAGCTGCTGTTGTAACGGACAATTCGAATAAACAGGGAAAAATCGTCACCACCTCTGCCACTATCGGGAAAGTGGTGGATATGGGAATTTCGGATCCATTTAATATGGGCGGAGCAATGGCACCTGCCGCAGCGGATACGATCATTGCACACTTTAAAGATTTGAATCGTAATCCATCTTATTATGATTTAGTTGTAACAGGTGATCTTGGAAGGATTGGGCAGGCTACTGCATACGAGCTTTTGCAGCAGTCTGGACTGGACATAACAAAGGAACAATTTCAGGATTGCGGTTTGATGATTTATAACGAGGACCAGCAAGTGCAATCTGGAGGCAGCGGAGCAGGATGTTCTGCTTCCGTGTTATATGGCCACTTATTAAATCAAATGAAAAAAGGTGTCTATAAGAGAATACTTGTTGTTGCTACAGGAGCCCTGTTATCACCGCTCTCGTTCCAGCAAAAAGAAACCATTCCATGTATAGCCCATGCTGTCTCAATTGAAATGAACTAAAAGGAGGAATCGCTTTGCTACCAATGTTTTTCTGGGCTTTTGTTGTCGGAGGCTTGATCTGTGTATTCGGCCAGTTAATGTTTGATATCGCGAAATTGACACCAGGGCACACGATGAGTCTGCTTGTTGTCATTGGTGCTGTCCTTGATGGTTTCGGGCTTTATGAACCATTAATTGATTTTGCTGGAGCTGGTGCTACGATTCCAATCACAAGCTTTGGGAATTCGCTTGTTCACGGAGCGCTTCAGGAAGCAGAGCAGCATGGGCTGGTCGGTGTCCTGACAGGCATGTTCGAAATCACGAGTTCTGGTATATCGGCTGCTGTGATTTTTGGCTTTATCGGCGCCCTGATATTTAAACCAAAAGGTTGATTCTGTGTTTCAAGGGATGATTTAATGCCGGATATTTTTAGAACGATCATACGCTCTATTTTGCTGATTTTAGGCTTATTTATCATTACAAAGCTTCTTGGGAAAAAGCAGTTATCGAGTCTGTCATTTTTTGAATATATCGTAGGCATCACTGTAGGAGATATTGCTGGTACATTAGCGATGGATCCTGATTTGAGCTTGAGGGATGGAATTGCCAGTCTGGTTGTTTGGTCATTCGTCCCTTTGGCGATTTCAACGATATCCTTAAGAAGCAGAGCATTTCGCAAAATAGTTGAGGGGAAATCAACTACCTTCATTGAAAATGGTAATATTCTCGAAAAAAATATGCGGAAAGAAAAATACAGCATAGATGAACTCCTGGAACAACTTCGCAAGAAAAGTGTATTTAAGGTAGCTGATGTTGAGTTTGCTTCTCTTGATTCCAATGGAGAATTGAGTGTTTTATTGAAGAAAGCCAAACAGCCTTTAAAGTATGAAGATATCGGAATTAAAGTGGAAGCAGAGTCTGCTTCGGTGTCCGTTATGATGGACGGTAAATTTATCGAGGAAAACTTAAGGCAAGCTGGTCTGAATAGAGTTGAACTGATTGCAAAAATCCAAGCTAAAGGATATCAGCCACAACAAGTCTTTTATGCAGAAATGGATTCTAGAGGAAACCTTAGTGTTGATTTATATGATGAATTTATATTCTGCCCTTTCCCGGACTTTGATTCAGTTTAATAGATGATTTTCAAATGAATGGGGGCTCGCCCATACATATTCGTTAAGCCTCACATATATTGCTAATGAGTAATAAAAAGTGAGGTGAAGAAGAATGGGCTACGGTTGGTGTGGCGGCGGCTACGGCTACGGAGGTGGCGGCTACGGAGGTTCCACTTTCGTATTGATCGTCGTATTGTTCATTTTGTTGATTATTGTAGGAGCAAGCTTCTACAACTAAGAAAGGGAAGGAGAAGCTGTTCCAATCGGAACAGCTTTTTCTGCATAGACTAATGCTGATTTTTTTGGGCTCTCTTTCACCATTTTATGCTTCCTTCATACAATAGAGTAGTTAAAGAAGGAGGCGTGATTTATATGGATAATAATTTCTTCAAGAATATAGAGAAAAAAACGGGCGTAAATATGAATGATGTATTTGAGTTAGCGAATTCATTACAAAATGCGAACTTTAAAGATGAGCAAACTGTAAGAGGCGTAATCCGCCGTGTTTCAAAAATGGCTAACAAACCGGTAAATAAAGAAATGGAAGACAAAATTGTAGAATCCATTGTTAAGGATGGAAAGCAGCTTGATTTTGGCCAAATCTCCAAAATGATCAACAAGAAGTAATTCTTGAATGCCAAATCAGGACCTGAGTTTATATCCCCAGGTCCTGATTTGGCATTTTTCTCTTAATATTGGATAAAAAACGGGAAGGATTAGCTTTTCTTCCACGTCTTTTTTGTGGAACTGAAATGAATAAGTTCTTTTCTGCCCTTGTCACTGCTACATAAAGCAGTCGGCGTTCTTCTTCGAGCGGCTGGAGGTCTCCATTACGATAGGCGTCCAAAGCATAATCATGAGGGATGCTTCCGTCTACGGTACCAATGATGTAGACATTTCCGTATTCAAGCCCCTTGGCTCGATGAATGGTGCTCAATGTGATGGCGTCAGTCAGGTTCCTGCTGCTTCGCTTGATTTCAGCGTTCATGGCTGTCATATGGTCAGCATGCTCGATGAATTCTCCGACGGTTTTAAAGTTGCGTGCCGCCACTTTTAAATCCCGGATGTCGTCCGAGCCCTTTTCAAGCTGGTTGCCTTCATTTCCGCGCTTTTTGATAAAGTCCTGATAACCAAGGTCCTTTTCAACTATATCGATTGCCGCAACTGGAGAGAGAGTTGATAGAGAGCGTACAATCGGAATGAGTCTTTTTAGCTTTTGTTCCTGGAAGGCAAAGCCGGTTTTTACATGGGTAAGTGCTTCAAGCATGGAACAATCGTTCAGGATGCTATTCGCTTGTAAATCACGGAAAATCGACTGCTTTAAAAATAGTGATGGAAGAATATTTTTGATTGCCTCTGAGTCATCAGGATTCATGCTTAGCCGCAGAAATGACAGCATTCCTTTTATCATGAAACGCTCGTAAAAGGATTCAATATCCTGATCAAGACGGAATGGCAAGCTTGAATTCGCCAGCCTCTCGAATACTGCACGGCTGGCTGCATTCGTCCTGAACAGGATAGAGAAATCACCGGGGCGTTCGCCTTGTTCGACCCGTTCTTTTATATCTGTCAGAATCATCGTTGCTTCTTCTTCTTCATCATAAGGATGGAAGATTACTGGCGGACGCTCACCTGAAAATTGGGCCCGCATTTCTTTTTCATGACGGGTGAGATTTGCAGAAATTAAAGTGTTTGCTGTCTCGACAATCTCATGCGCCGAGCGGTAATTCTGGTTTAAGATGATTAAATTTGTATTTTTGAAATCTGTCTTAAAGTTAAATAGATAGGCAGGGTCACTGCCTCGGAATGAATAGATTGACTGGTCGTCATCGCCGACAGCGCAAACATTTCCATGCTTGCTAGAGAGCATTTTCATAAGTTCGTATTGAACTTTATTAATATCCTGGAACTCGTCTATTAAAAAATAGTGAAAACGATTTTGGTAGTTTTCAAGTATTTCAGGCTTTTCCTTAAAAAGCTTATAACAGCCCAGAAGCATGTCATCAAAATCGAATAACTTCTGCCTGTCTTTAGCAGCTTCATAGTCTTTATACAGCAAAGCCACCTTTTCTTCCCATGGAGATTCTGGCTTAACTTCGTGTGGCATGATCATCGTGTTTTTCCATAAGCCGATTTGCTGGAGTGCGAGGTCATAGGCAAACTCTTTTTCATCCAGCTGAAGCTTTCGGCCAGCCTCCTTTAATATCTGTTCCCGCTGCCATTCTTTTTTCATCAGCTTGTCAGATGACCAATTTTCACGGTCATGGAAACAAAGGATTCGATAGAAGATGCTATGGAAGGTGCCAGCAATCAGCTGGTTAACCTTAGAGGGGGACATTCCCGGATAAAGGGCAATCCTTTTCTTCATTTCAGCGGCAGCCTTTGCTGTGAAGGTGACAAGCATGATAGAACCGGGATCAACTTTCTTCTCTTCAATCATGAAGGCGGTTCTTGCGGTCAGTACTCTCGTCTTTCCACTCCCAGCACCAGCTAAAATTAATAATGGCCCATCTATAGAAACAACAGCTTTTTCCTGGTTGCCATCGAAATGGATCCCAGCTTCTTTAAGGTGTTTTAAATAATTTAACTTTACCCCTGGCTTAGCCGGAGGGAACGGATTAAAAGGTGAAGGAATCTTTACTTCCCGTGGGAATATGAATTTTTCCTCTCTTTCAGCTTCAGCCGTAATGGAACGGGCCTTCGGGATCCGGAAGCCATTTCGTTCGATATATTCCGCTTCCTCGGAAGATTGAACGGACGGGGAGGATTCATTTTGTTCACTGCAATCTTCTTTTGCGGAAAGGTGATGATAGAAATGGGGCTTGTCCTTAATGCCGAGATAAAGCCGGACAGGGCCTCCGCATACAGAACAGGTGAGCATCCCTTTTTTTCCGTCATCATAAAGCTTTTGATAATCCTCACGGTTATATCGATCCAGGCTTATTAACTGTTGATTATACGTGGCTGTTTTCATGTTTTCCCTCATCTCCGACCAAAAATAGCACAATCTCTATCATAGCAGAATAAGATTTTTAACAAAAGGTGTTTTAGGTATCCATACACACTTTGTGCATACATTATATCTAGGGCGGAAGCCGAAAAAAATTTTCATTAGCAGTTTAGTACGGTCATAAACAGGGAAAAGGAAAAGAAGAATATAGTGAGAAAAAAATAATTATACTTGGGGGATACCAAAATGGGATACATTCTTCCAGTGACAAATTATCAATATATACAATATGCTGAGCGTGAAATAGGGATAGATTATGATCCGTTCCAGATTAATAAAATCGCAAAGATCCGCAAAGAAGATCCTGTAGAACAGGGACAGGATCAGGAACAGCGGGAGCAAGCAGTAGAACCCATGAAAAAGCGCAAGGACCATCAGCCTGTGGCACGAATGCAGCTGGCAGCCTCTGATATAAGCTTCTCTAATACGGATCAGGTTTATAAGAAGAAGGTAAATCCTTCAGTGGTCAGCCAGGCATATGCTGAATTAACGGGAAAAGGAAGGCACTACAGCGAGTCAATTTAAACTAGCTGTAGTGCCTTTTTTTATTGTAAAAGGACTGTTTTTGTAAAGATTTACGAAGGAATAAGGTAATCCAATCCAATATTGTATTCACTAGCAACAAAGTGTGAATAAAGAGTCATCAAAAAAAAGACTCCACTCATAAAAGAATGGAGTTTCAGTAAATTTAAATGGATTTTTTCATTGTTTTATGTGGGATTCCGGCATCCAGGAATTCTTCTGATACCGTTTCATATCCTAGCTTGCTGTAAAATGGGATAGCATGTGTCTGCGCGTTCAATTTCAAGGTTGATATGCCTTGTGACTTGGCATAATCCTCGATTTCATTCATGATCGCGACTCCAGCGCCTGTTTTGCGGTTTTCTTTTAAAACGCAAATACGTTCTACCTTGCCGATTCCATCAAGTACACGGAATCTTCCAGCACCAGCTGCTTTTCTGTTATCATCATATAACACAAAATGAACAGATTCGGATTCAAATTGATCGATTTCTTCTTCTTCCGGAACATTTTGTTCATGAATGAATACACTCTTGCGTACTTCGAATGCATCTGCTAATTCTTGATCGTTGTTTACAATTTTTACTTCCACGTTAGATTATTCCTTTCCAAGCCTGAATGTTTCATATACTGTCCACGATCCATTATCCAGCTGATACAATAGGTGGATTCTGTCGGCGGTATCCTCAAATTGCACTTTTGTCATCCTCAATGAACCATATACATCGGAATGTTCATCGTCAGACATTTTCTGGCCGATAGTGATATGTGGTACAAAGTTATATTCCTGATTTCCATCAAATGTTGCATTTAGCTCATTATGAAGCTTTTCCAAGTCTTCAGGTGATTCAACCTTTAAGTAGATTACATTGTTAACGGGTTTAAAGGAGCCAATCTTAGTGACCTTGAGGTCGACTGGCCTGAAATTCCTGGCGATTGAATCGAGTTTATTCGCGATTTCCTTGATTTCTTCCTCCGTTGCTTCAAAGGGTGACTTTAAAGTTACGTGAGGCGGGATTAACGCATAGTGCGGATCATAACGCCTTCTCATTGAATTTGCAAAATCCTGGATTTTTTTCGATGGAAATATGACAATACCGAATTTCATCTGAGATACCCCCGTTTCATTAGTATGGTGCATATCGATTTACTAAAAACCTATATTATGATTTACCATTCATTATAACAAATTTTCTAAATATATAATATAAAGAAGCATATATTAGGAAAACACTTGTCTTATTGCCCGCTTGAGGTCTGGCTGCCAATAAGTCCATGTATGGTTCCCGCTGAACTCATCGTAAAAATAGCCAAAGCCTCTTTCCTTAAAAATCCTCGACAGCTCCCTGTTTGGCGTTAAAAAGTCTTTGTTTTTGGAAGATGTCGTTTTTACGACTGTTTCTTGCTCTCCAACAGTATGGTAAATCTGGAGCAATTCAGGTTGGCGGAAGTCCTTTACGGCCGTGAATACATCCTCGTTTACATAAGGTGACTGCAGAAGTACTTTTCCAAATGTGTGCGGATACTGGAGCGCGGCAAGCAAGGAAACTGTAGCTGCGAGTGAATCACCAATCAATGCGCGGCCCATGCCCATTTGGTAGGTAGGATATTGTTCATCTAAATAAGGAACAAGCTCATGCGCCAGAAAACGGATATAGGATTGGTGCTGCTCTCCTTTTGGATGGTACTTTCGTCGTCGATCCTCGACAGATTCATACGGTATTCCTACGATGATGACGTTTTCAATTTCCTTTTTGCCAAGGAGCTCATCTGCAATCCTCCCAATCCGTCCGAGCTGGAAATAATCCCGGCCATCCTGTGCGATAAGCAATGAATATTTATATAAGGGAGAATAGTTTGCAGGCAAGTATACCAGCATAGTTACTTCTTCTCCAAGTTCCTTGCTTTTAAGTGTGATTTCTTCTATTTTGCCCATTGGAAAATCCATTAATTTACCTCCAAACAACAATTATCTTGTGTTTCATCACTAAGATTTTAGCATATGTATTTTAAAAAAGCTTTTTTGGCAATCTACTTGTAGCGTTAAAGAAATATAGTAAGCAAGTAACATGTTTGACAATTGTGTGAAGTCTTATGTTAAGATTATGTTGAACAATTCTATTTCTATAAGGGGGAATTCTGATGAAAAAAAGAAAGTTTCTTTTATTCGCTGCATTGATGCTGGTTCTTTCAATGGTCCTGGCTGCATGTGGCGGCGGCGACTCTAAAGAAGAGGGTGGCGGAGAAGGAAAATCAGAAGAAAAGCCAAAATACATGAGCATCCTTACTGGTGGTACGGGTGGTACATACTTCCCGTTGGGCGGATCATTTGCCAAAATCGTATCTGACGCAACAGGGGTTAGCACAAATGCTGAAACAACAGGAGCCTCTGCAGAAAACATGCAGAGCATTAAAAACAATAAAGGTGAAATCGCCTTCACACAAACTGACATCGCTTCCTACGCAACTGAAGGAAAGTTAATGTTCGATGGAAACAAAATCGAAAATATCAAGGCAATCGGAACATTGTATCCTGAAACAATCCAAATCGTCACTACAGAAAAATCAGGTATCAAATCAGTAGAAGATCTTAAAGGCAAAAAGGTCTCAATCGGTGCACCAGGTTCTGGTACGGCAGCGAATGCTGAACAAATTCTTGAAGTTTACGGTCTTTCACTGGATGATATTCAAAAGCAGGACTTGAGCTTTGATGAATCAGTAAACGGTATCAAAGATGGCAACATCGATGCAGCATTCGTAACGGCTGGAACACCTACAGCAGCTGTTGAAGAACTTTCTGCAACGGAAAAGGTAGTTATTGTTCCGGTTGAAGCTGACAAAGCTGAAGAGCTTATCGAAAAGTATCCATACTATGCTAAAGAGGTAGTACCTTCTGGAACATACAAATTAGGTTCCGAAGTACCGACAGTGGCAGTTCTTGCGATGCTTGTCGTAAAAGCGGATTTATCTGAAGAAATCGTTTATGACATTACAAAGTCAATCTTTGAGAACCTTGATCAGGTAACACACGCAAAAGCGAAGCAAATCAAGCCTGAAAATGCTCTAAACGGTGTTGGCATTGAAGTTCACGCAGGTGCCCAGAAGTACTATGATGAAAAAGGTATTAAGGCAGCTCAGTAATAGTTTGAACATGGCCGGACATTGTCCTGAAAGGACATTGCCCGGTCAATTCATCTTTTTCACAAAAAGTAGAAGATGACCACCACATGGGTGAGAACCCAGGCAGATAGACCGAACTTCCAACCGGTCTATTTTTTACTGTTATAAAGAAAGTACTCCATCGGAGACATTGGACAGGCGAGGCTAGTGATATGAATTTAAACTGGATTAAATCAAAAATCTTCGTTCTGTTAACCCTCATTATTTTTTTAGCAATTATCTCAATCAATATCCCTTACAAACAAGCTTTAGTTTTTCAAGCACCTGAAAGTAATGATATACTCTGCTATGTACCGATTAATATAGGGGAAACCTTTAAAATAAAGTATAAGCATTCGATCCATCTGTCAGATGTGATTGAAAGCTATAAAGTTACCGAAAGCCATAAAATCAGGCAATGCGAACTGGAGTATGAGGATTTTGCTATCGGTATGCCATCTGAAGTCGCGGATGGAGAGAACTTTGAAATGAAGGATGGCAAGTACTATATTACGAATATGAACAGGGAATTTTCGCATTTCGATATGAGGCTTGGCCAGGTCCGGGCAAACCACACCCTGATTTTTGAAGACATAACGTACCCGTTGTCCAAGGCGATTGAACCAGGGACAAGGATACGGATAAAGATTGAGGAAATTAGTTTATTGAAGCAATTGGAAGGAGTGAATATCCTTGACGACAAATGAAGAAATGGTATCTCAAGAAAAACAACAAGAGCTTCTGGAAAAATATGATCCGGAGGCTGCAACTAGAAAATTGGCAGGTAAGATGGGATGGATTGTTTTCTTCGGGCTTCTGGCTTTCTCAGTATTCCAGCTATACACCTCTATATTTGGTGTCCTTACTGCCCAACTCCAGCGTTCGATCCACCTGGGATTCGCTCTCGCTCTCATTTTCTTGCTGTTTCCGGCAAGGAAGAAGAATCTTAAAGTAAAAAAGGTTGCATGGTACGACCTGCTATTGGCTGTGCTTGCTATTGCAGTTGGGGCCTATTGGCCAGTGATGATAGACGAACTCGTCAATCGTGTCGGGCGACTGACACCAACAGATTTCTACATTGGTATTGCCGCTATCCTGCTGGTACTGGAAGCGACAAGAAGAACGGTCGGCTTGCCGATCACGATCATTGCAGCTTTATTCATGGTTTACGCCCTTTTTGGACCGTATATGCCTGGATTCCTGGCGCATAGAGGACTTGATCTGGAATCTCTCGTCCAGACAATGTTCTTTACTACCGAGGGAATTCTGGGAACTCCTTTGGGTGTTTCATCAACATTCATCTTCCTGTTTTTATTGTTCGGTGCATTCCTGGTAAAGACGGGTGTTGGTCAATATTTCAATGATCTCGCTGTTGCCGTTGCAGGAAAAAGTACTGGAGGACCAGCAAAGGTTGCGATTTTTTCCAGTGCCCTTCAAGGAACAATCAGTGGAAGCTCAGTGGCTAACGTTGTGACATCGGGGTCATTTACGATTCCGATGATGAAAAAGCTTGGCTACCGCAAAGAATTCGCCGGTGCCGTAGAAGCAGCGGCATCAACAGGAGGACAGCTAATGCCTCCAATCATGGGAGCGGCAGCGTTCCTGATGGTTGAATTCATCGGTGGCGGAATTACTTACTGGGAAATTGCCAAGGCAGCTACAATCCCTGCATTGTTATATTTCTCCGGTATATGGATTATGACTCATTTTGAAGCGAAAAGGATCGGTCTGCGAGGTTTATCTGATGAAGAAATGCCTGACAGAAAAGAAGTCCTTAAAAAGATTTATCTTCTATTGCCTATCCTGATTGTTATTATATTGATGGTAAGCGGAATGAGTATCATGCGTGCTGCCTTGTGGTCGATTCTATCCACAATTGTCGTCAGTGCCTTCAGCAAAGAGACGCGAATTGGTTTCAAAGATGCGATCGATGCACTTGTCGATGGAGCGCGGACTGCACTGGGAGTTGCGGCAGCTACAGCTGCTGCAGGTATCATTGTTGGGGTAGTTACTAAGACTGGTCTTGGACTGAAGCTTGCAAATGGCTTGCTCGATCTTTCTGGTGGTTACCTAATTCCTACTTTGATGCTGACAATGGTCGCCGCAATCGTTTTAGGTATGGGTTCGCCAACCACGGCTAACTATGTTATCACTTCAACAATTGCTGCACCGGCCATAATTTTACTTGGTGTACCGGATTTATCAGCTCACTTATTTGTTTTCTATTTTGGTATTATTGCCGATATCACGCCTCCAGTTGCTCTTGCAGCATTTGCGGCGGCTGGAGTTTCCGGTGGAGAACCGCTGCGTACCGGTGTGAATTCGGCCAAGCTGGCGATAGCTGCATTTATCATACCTTATATGTTCGTGTTATCTCCTGAACTTCTTATGATCGATACAACCTGGACAGAATTAATTTGGGTGGTATTCTCGGCCATTTCTGGTATGCTGGCCATTGGAGCAGGGGTCATTGGTTACTGGTTAAGGAAATTGCAATGGTGGGAAAGAGTGCTGGGAATCGTAGGCGGTATTATGCTGATTTATCCAGAAGGAATGTCGGATATAATCGGTCTCGGTCTTTTTGTACTGCTTGTTGCACTTCAGTTGATTATTAAAGATAAAGATTCAGTGAAACCAAAGCCAGCAAATTAATGAACGGGAAAAGGAGTCCTTTTACAGGGCTTCTTTTTTTAGCTTGATTTAAGCAGTTTGTGTCTTTCGGGCATAACAGATAGTATGTTTTCCTTTTTGAACAGGCGATCTGCGTTTCTGAGAAAACAGAAAGCTTTAAAATAACGATCATGCATTTCTTTTACGATAATCCGGCGATGGGTAATTTGGTTATTAGCTGCAAGATAAATCATCTCGACAGGAAGGTTTTCCTTAAATGATTTTTCAAGAAGGCCATTCATGCGCTCTCACTCCTTTGATTTCTATTTATATTATACCCGAACATTTGTTCTTTATTCAATATTTTTAGAACATTTGTTTGTAAAAACTTAAAGGGATATATGGTATTATTTAGAAGGGGGTGTAATCATGGAAAACGAATTACTTAAGGTGTTTGATCAAAAGGGAATTTGTATTGGTACTGCTACGAGGTCGGAAGTTCATAAAACAGGACATTGGCATGAAACCTTTCATTGCTGGTTTACCGAGCGGATAGACAATGAAGAATTTCTTTTCTTCCAAGTCCGCAGTTTAGCTAAAAAAGATTATCCTAATTTGTTGGATATTACCGCAGCAGGACATATTCTTGCTGATGAAAGTCCTGTGGATGGCTTAAGAGAAGTGAAAGAGGAACTTGGGATAGACCTTGCCTTGGAGGAATTGCATTCATTAGGGATGATAAAGGATTCATTGAACAGTCCTGGATTTATCGACAACGAATTATGCCATGTGTTTTTGTATGAACAACCTCAACCTTTCGATAATTACAAGCTGCAAAGAGAAGAGGTGTCGGGTATCATGATGGCGAGCCTTTCGGAATTTGAAGATCTTTGGTTTGGAAAGAAAAAGGAAATGAAAGTTGAAGGTTTCCTTGCGAGTGTGAATAATGAAAAGAAATCACACAGCATGCTTGTGACCAAAAAGGATTTTGTCCCACATGAAGATACATATATCGAAAGTGTAATTAAGGCAATTAAAAAATTATAGATTAGGGTATTTTTACGTAAAAATTATATTGACATTCCTATTAATCCAGTATATATTAGTAAATGTCCTCACTACATGGGACAATGCTAAATTGATTCCTTAGCTCAGCTGGGAGAGCGCTACCTTGACAGGGTAGAGGTCGCTGGTTCGAACCCAGTAGGAATCATACTAAAAAGCTTCAATCCTTTTCTCAAGGGTTGAAGCTTTTTTTTTTCGTCGAATTCCGTTAGTTCTCACATTAAATTTGGCGGTATTTGCTCATTGCGCAAAACCGCAGGTGGTGTATTAAAAATATAAGGAGGTGCTGGTTTAAGCTTTGGCTTTGGCCCAAATGGAGCTGGATTCTGGACGTATTGGAATGTGCCGAGGCCATCCATGCTAGTTCCGCTTGCCCATCTGCCCGCCGCACTTTCGTCTCCCTCTGAAAGGTTAAACAGCACGTAGGAAACTTCCTGTTTTTCCAGGTGTTTCGGGAAGGTGCTTGGCACCACTACGTTTTCCTTTGCTTCCAATTCTTTTATGGCTGCGATCCACTGATTCTGGTGCATTGTGTCCCTTGCAAGCAGCCAGGATAGCATATCCCTCACTCCACGGTCCGTCGTTTCATAATATAACCTCGCGACCTGGAGCCTTCCTTGAGACTCAGCATTAAGGTTTGCCCTGAAGTCGGCCAGAAGATTGCCGCTCGCGGCAATGTAATCTGCCGTCCAGCGGTTTCCGACACTGTCCGCAGGCATTGCTCCCAATCCTGATACGATGACATGCTGTGGATTCATCCCGCCTAGGATCGCTTTCATCACGGGATCCTTTGCAGCTTCCTCCTGTGCGCCTACAGGTGCTCCATCTAAAAGTCTGGCGACCATGGTAGAAAGCATTTCAATATGGGCAAGTTCTTCTGTCCCGGTATCCATCAAAAGATCCCGATACTTCCCATCCCCGCGCGTATTCCAGCCCTGGAATAAATATTGCATGGCAACAGAGATTTCCCCGAATTGTCCACCTATAACTTCCTGAAGTTTTCTGGCATAGACAGGATCAGGCCTTTCTGGTTTTGCTTGGTATTGTAATTCTTTTACATGGTAAAACATCCTATTCCTCCCCAAAACAATTTTGCACTCCACTTTTATGATATGGGCAAATCAATATTAGGTAACTTGCCCATGCAAAAGACGGGGAGAATCATTGAGGCTGTCATTCTTGAATGAATAGCTCATTTATTTCATAAAACTGCAATAGAATGGAAAAGGAGCAGTTTATCAACTCTTTCTTATATAAAATGACTTTTCATAACGAATCCGAATAAATCTTCAGACAAAGGGGGAATGGACAATATTTTTCTTTAATAGAAAAGTAAAGTCGCCTATTGAAGTGATCCAAGAAAACTTGCAAAGAAGGCAAGAAATGAGTTTTGCTAAAAACCCCTCAGAAGAAGAGAGAAAAATCATTCGCGAGATAAAGAACAAGACTGAAGAATTAAACATAAACAATATTACTAGAACGAAAGCGTATCTGGATTATTATAAAGAGCACCCGGAAATCCACTGGGCATTCCTTGCCCATATGGTCTCAAGGAATGGCGGTTGGAGCATGACGGATTTAAAAGCTGAGCTTTTAGCAAGACTGTTATCTAAAAGGGAAAAAAACTCCTATTTCTCTTTCCTAGAACGAGGGAATTGGCTTATTTTCCAGGATGCCTATCCACAGCTGCTGCTTTACGAAGAAAGTCTCAAAAGGAAAGAGCCGCTATTCAGGCTGCTTCCCCACTTTAATGTTTCAATCTTTATAGAGACGATCTGGGATTATTACTGGAACTCTTCCAATTCATCTCTGCTCACATTTGGACTGATTGGTAATGAACAGAACTATATCGAAAA
This sequence comes from Bacillus sp. ISL-37, assembly GCF_018613315.1. GTDB lineage: Bacteria > Bacillota > Bacilli > Bacillales > Cytobacillaceae > Mesobacillus. The sequence goes on from NZ_JAGGQL010000022.1 coordinate 34,147, forward strand.
TAGAGTCATCCAGAAGCAGAAATATATTAAAGAAGTATTCAGTACCCTGGAGTTTGAATTACAGGATTTATTATCCTTTAATCAAATTATTTTCCCTTATAATGATTACGGTGTGACTAAATTGGCCGGACAGACAGTAAACCAGTTCGAATCATTGCACGAACGTATCCAGTTAGGAAAGAGACTGTATACCATCCTTTTTGATAAAGATGTTTTGAAAAAGGTGGAAGAGTGGGCCGTGGCACACCCACATACGGGTTCACGAAAAGATTACTGGCCACATATTTTTAATGATGTACACGAAGGAATGCCTGGGCTTAAATATCAAATAAAATTGAGTTCCTGCAAGCTTAAATCCGGAGCAAGACGAATCTATAGCCCAACACTTGAAAATGTATGGGAAAACGTTAAACACCAGGAAGCTGAGAAGGGCGAGTGGTTTAGTGATTTTAAAGTAATAGAGTATCTTAGAGAGATAGAGGGACCATCAGTTGGCAATATTGAATATGATTACTGTCATACACTTGAAAAGCTGGAACTAGCTGCTTTTGCTAAAAAGATCATTTCAATCCTTGATTAGTGATCAGAGGTATAACAAAAAAATGGTTTATTCTTCTAGACGAATCATCAAACTTCTTATATAGTAGAGATGACAATTGGAGAATAGGAAATGTAGGGGAGCCGGTGGTGCCGGCTGAGATAGTATCCATAGATGCTGACCCTTTAACCTGATCTGGTTAGTACCAGCGTAGGGAACATCTTCTGATAGACGGTTTTCGTTTATTATGGATTTTTTCATGCGCTTGGGATTCCCTGAGTGCATTTTTTATTTTACTAACTTTACCTATCCTTCTTTTCCACCTTCATTGTCAAATAAATAGAGAAGAGGGGAATAAATGAAGAAGTTATTAATCTTGTTTTCTGCATTATTGTTAGTCACAAGTTTGGCTGCTTGTTCTGCAAGCCAATCATCAGTAGAAAAGGTAGATGAATTGAAAAAAGTGTCAATTGTGCTGGATTGGACGCCAAATACTAATCATACGGGTATCTATGTCGCGAAAGAAAATGGATATTTTAAGAAACATGGGTTGGACGTAGATATAATCCTCCCGGGAGAAGCAGGAGCAGACCAGCTTGTCGCGTCAGGAAAGTCTGAATTCGGAGTGAGTTATCAGGAAGGAATCACGCAGGCGAGAATCCAGGGGATACCACTTGTTTCACTGGCAGCTGTTATCCAGCATAATACTTCAGGATTTGCCTCGCCGAAGGCTAAAAATATCGCTACCCCAAAGGATTTTGAAGGCAAAACCTATGGCGGATGGGGGTCGCCAATTGAAAAGGCTGTAATCAATTCAGTAATGATGCAAGAAAATGCTGATGTGGATGAAGTGAAAATTATTAATATGGGAGACTCTGACTTTTTTACAGCGGTTAATCGTGATATTGATTTTGCCTGGATTTATTATGGTTGGACAGGAATCGAGGCGGAAATTCGCAATGAACCTATCAATATGGTGTATTTAACAGATTACTCAGAGAAACTTGATTACTACACACCGGTCATTACTACGAATGAAAAGATGATCAAGAATGATCCGGAAATAATCAAGGCATTCATGGCTGCACTCACAGAGGGATATGAGTTTGCGATTGAGCACCCAGCTGACAGTGCCGATATTTTGATAAAGGCAGTACCTGATTTGGATGAAGAGCTGGTGAAGAGAAGTCAGGAATGGCTTTCCCCGAGATACCAGGATGACGCTGAGCGCTGGGGAGAGCAAAAGCTGGAGGTCTGGCAGAATTACAGTGAATGGATGTTTGAGAATGGCCTTCTGGAGAAGGAATTAGAAGCAGAAAAAGCTTTTACGAATGAATTTTCACCAAAAAGGGGGAACTAATGATGGCAAAAGCGTTAGTAAGTGTACAAATCATACCTAAAGCTTCTTCTACAGAAGAAGTCATTGGACTGGTGGATGAGGCAATTAAAATCATTGATCAAGCAGGTGTAATTTATGAAGTCCATCCGCTGGAGACAACAATGGAGGGTGATTTGGAGCATCTGTTGGCTGTAATCGCAGAGATGAACAAGAAAATGGTCGAGCTCGGATCACCAAACGTAATCTCCCAGGTGAAAATCTTGTATCAGCCTGATGGAATTACAATGAGCAGGCTGACGGAGAAATATCGGTCATGAATACACTATGGAATAAAGGATGGCGGCCATTTTTGGTTCTCCTCCTTTTCTTCTTATTTTGGGAAGTGATTGCTCGTGTCCAGGAGATACCGGCATGGCTGCTGCCTGCTCCGTCTGTCATTTTTAAAGAAGCATCGACGAGTTATCCATTATTTTTACCAGATATTGGAGCAACCTTGACATTGGCGATTATCGGCCTTTTACTGGGCTCAACCATCGGATTTTTGATTGCCATGATGCTCCACTTGATACCTTCTCTGAGAAACGCATTTTACCCATTGCTGATTCTATCGCAAAATGTACCAATTATCGTTTTAGCTCCTCTGTTGGTCATTTGGTTTGGTTTCGGCTTTTTGCCTAAATTGCTCATCATCATTTTGGTTTGTTTCTTCCCGATCACTATTGCTTCATTGGATGGTTTCAGCAATGTACCGGGAGAACTTCTGCATTACATGAGGATGTCAGGCGCCACACGGTTGCAGATATTTGCGAAGCTTGAACTCCCAAATGCACTGTCGCCTCTGTTCTCTGGATTGAAAATAGCAGCGACATATAGCGTCATGGGTGCTGTCATTTCAGAATGGCTGGGGGCTGAGAAAGGAATTGATGTATTCATGACACTAGCTTCATCAGCCTTCAGGACAGACAGAGTTTTTATTGCCATTTTCATTATTATTTTTTTCAGCATGCTGCTCTACAGTGTTATTGTGATGATTGAAAAGAATGTGATTAAATGGAAGGTCAAGGGTGAGAAATGATGGAATTGAAAATCAGGCTTGAAAATATCACCAAATCCTATAAAGACACGGGGTTAGTGCTTGATAATCTTTCTATGTATGTGAAAGAGGGAGAATTTGTTTCCATTATTGGACCTTCTGGCAGCGGGAAAAGCACCATCTTACAATGTATTGGGGGATTGCTCAAACCTGAAAAAGGAGAACTGTTTCTGGATAACAGGAAAATTAATGGGGAGACAGGAAATATAGCATATATGCCCCAGCAGAACTCACTTCTCCCCTGGAGGACGGTAACTGATAATGTCTTGCTAGGCCAGGAACTGTTTCGGAAACCTGACAAACAAGAGGCGCAAAATTGGTTAAGGAAAATAAACTTATCAGACTATCAAGATGCTTATCCACACCAGCTTTCAGGAGGGATGAAGCAAAGGGTCGCTTTTCTAAGGGCGCTTCTAAGTCCACAATCTGCATTGCTGCTAGATGAGCCATTTTCTGCACTGGATGAGTTCACCCGATTTGATATGCAAAAGTGGTTGTTATCGATCTGGGAAGCGAAGAGGAAATCCGTTCTGTTTATTACACACAACATTGAAGAGGCTATTTTTTTATCTGATCGGATCTATCTCTTATCTCCTAGGCCAGCTAAAATCATTCGTGAGATCGAAGTATCTTTTAAGAGGCCGCGAACAGACACTTTGCTTATGGAAAGCGAGTTTCTCGAGCTGAAGAGGGAAATATACAGCGATTTGAAGGCAGGTGGATTGCATGAAAGTGTTTGATGCTCATATTCATTTTGATAAATATACAGAAAGAGATCAAAATCAAATTATCAAAACGTTAGCGGAAAAGAAGGTGGAAGGTATGATAACAGTCTCAATGGACCTTTTATCCAGCAAAGAAAACCTGAGATTGGCTGATCAACACCCGAATATTTATCCCGCTTTTGGCTGCCATCCCGAACAGCCTCTGCCAACCGATAATGAAGTTGCAGAACTGTTGAATTGGATTGAAGCAAATCAAGAAAAAATGGTTGCTGTCGGTGAAGTTGGACTACCTTATTATCTACGGAAGAAGGCAAAAGGCAGCAGGTTTCCTTATCGGGCTTATTTGGAGGTTTTAGAGCAATTTATTGTTTTGGCCAAGAATCTGGATAAACCGATCATCCTTCATGCAATTTATGACGATGCATCTGCAGTATGTGATCTGTTGGAAAAACATAATGTAAGGAAGGCTCATTTTCATTGGTTTAAAGGTGATCAGAAAACAATGGGAAGAATGGTGGGCAATAAGTATTTTATCTCGCTCACACCGGATATCCTTTATGAAGAAGAAATCAGAGGGGTTGCAGAATTCTATCCTTTGCATTTGATCATGGCGGAAACTGATGGTCCCTGGCAGTTTGAAGGGATTTTTCAAAACAAGATGACTCAGCCAGCGATGGTACATCAGGTGGTCCATCAAATTTCCGCCATTAAGAAGGTCAGGGGTGAAGATGTCTACAACAATTTATACAACCAGGTGAAAAGTTTCTATCAAATATAATTTCAACAAAAGGATAGGCTGCTCCTATCCTTTTGTTTATGTCAGAACAATTGCCGTTAACAGAATCAGGGATGCTGCTGGTGCTGTTCTTGGTTTTTGATTAAATTCAAGTCATTTATCCATTCATCCCCAAGAAGATTTCCTGAATATAGGTAGATGATAAACAATGTGAAAATAAGAATTGGTTTTATGATATATTTTTTTGATTTAATTGTTGACTCAGTTTTTGGAAGTATTTTAAAAAGGAATAAGCTTGCTGCTGAAATCGTTAAGAAGATGCTGATCAAAATCAGGGATTTTTCAGGCAGCAGCATTTCTCCAAGCATTGCCCCCATCATGCCGCCCATAATACCGGACATAAGACCTTCGATTGCTGAAGCAGAACTGAATAAAGCACCTGTTATCGTGCCAGCTGCTGCCCCTATCAGCATTGAGAGAATAGTAGAATGAGATAAATCGCCACGAAACACAGTTCCAAATAAAATCCCAGTAGTCAATCCTATATTCATGCCGAGATACATTGAAATGATCATTCCATTCATGCCTGTCAATCGATCTTTGTTACGAAGTACAAGCATAATGGAAAGCAGAAGTGTAACGGCGAGGCTAAAAAGAACATAAGCATTAAAAATAATCATGGCAAGCCTCCTTTTCACCATCATATGAAAGGCGAGGACAAACCATTACTATGTTTAGGAAGGATCTTCTTGGAAATGTTACCATTTCTACCGGTTTTGTTTACTGCTGTATCCTCAGGGTAGAAAAATAATAGATGGAGATCATCTAATTCGAACTCAGGAGGGATCATTATATGAATAAGAATAAAGCTCCCAACAAAGGGTTGAATACGGAACAGAACAATGGTTTGTCTGATGCGCAAGAAGTGCTTTACGCTAAGGAATTCACTCGTGCAATAAAGGTCGAAAATAAGTATAGAGCAGAGAACGGAAACAAAGGAAAATAGGCTGATGAAAAGATGGCTTTTTGGCCATCTTTTCTATTTCCTTGACTCTATGTTTAGTCCAAAATGTGACGGGTATTGGTTCAATGTAGGCAAAATCACACACTTTGTTAAATGGTAAATAGCCGTTTTGGCATACAAGTCTTAGTTTTGAGAATCTCAGTTTTAAGACTTTGTATGCCGGATCAGAATGCATCACGCTCAATCATTCAATCCGGAATGAGCGTAAAAACCAGAATGGAGGTAATAGTCTATGGAAAAGACAATCATAGGTGGAGTATTCGGGAATACAGATGAAGCAATTGGTGCAATTAGAAGACTTAAGGAAATCGGATTTGACGCGCACGACTTATCGATCTTTGCAAAAGACGATGATAAACTGGAGAACATTGAAGACCAAACGGATGTAGATGTAATTGAAAATGAATCTGATCGAGGCAAAAATGCTGGCAAGGGTGCCGGAATTGGCGCTGGAACCGGTGGAGTTCTTGGAGGAATCGCTGGCCTGATTGCCGAAATCGGCCTGCTTTCAATTCCTGGGATTGGTGTCCTTGCTGCCGCTGGTCCGCTTGCAACAACATTGAGCGGTGCAGCAATTGGCGCCACAGGAGGCGGAATTGTTGGTGCATTGACAGGCGCAGGAGTAACGGAAGATGACGCAAAGGAATATGAGAGATACTTGAAGGAAGGCAATATCCTGGTGTTAGTCGAAGTGGATGAGGAAAGAAAAGAGGAAATCCATACCACTTTTAGAGACTCTAATTCAATAAACACTGATATGTATGTGACTTCCTAAGCTGGAGGGAAAGAGGCATTCCTTTGGATAGGAATGCCTCTTTTTTATTGTTTAGGAAAAATTATTTAGTTGTGGATAAATACATGTAGTATTCTTAATCTAGCTCCAGCGCCTAGCCCCTCGAGTCGCTTCGGTCCGCCCAATGAAGTCAAAGAACGACTTCACTGGTCGGCCCTCCAGCGCTTGTCGGGGCTGAACAAGGCGCTTGCGCTTTTTGTTATGGATACAGGGATTGCTTCTGTATTAATAAAAGTACCTGTTCCAGTAGGACAGGTACGATTCATGAAGAAGTTACCCGGTTAGTTTTGGCCATTCATTATAACGAATAACGTGGTAGATAGCCAGCCCGTCACTATAATTCCCGTTGCCGTAATCAACTGGAATCAGTGAAAAGGTTGCCAGCCAGACGGAAAAATAGGAATAGCGGACAAATATAGTATGAGGTTCTAAAATGCCTTGTGAGATGAGGATATTCAGCACGAGCACTGATCCAAGATTAAAAATGATTCCACCTGCATGGACAAGGAAATGGGTTAATCGATTATTCCATTTAAGGTGCTCATACTCGCTAAAAGCGTCCAGAAAATACATGCTGTTTAAACTGAATGGTCCCTTTTTGAAAATCCTTTTTCCGCGGCCAAGGGAGAAACTGAATTCCCCTCCAAATATCCATGCGAAGAAGGAATGCCCTAATTCATGAATTAGTGAAACCACCGGATAAATAAATAACAGTGCTAGAAGAAAGCCGATAAAGTCTGAAAAGCCGAACATGATTAGAGACCTCCTATCTTAAAAATATTTTTTATAATCAATGTACAGATTTTACCCATGGGCTAGTAACCTAAACGAACATATAAGTTGAAATATATTACTCATTTCCATATTATTTTCAACTTTTTACACAAATAGACAAGTCCACCAAATTAATCTGGAAAGGACAGGTGGAAAATGGATAATTGTAAAAGAGTGATTTTAAGCCAATGTTTTTGGCAGGCATTGCTGGATAGTCGTTAGAGCGATTCTTATCTTCTTGCTTGGTCCGTTTACGTCTGAAAAAGATTTAGTGTCTACAGCCAAGAACGATTCAGAGGGAAAGTTTACTGCAAAAGTCAGTGCGGATGAGGGTGAAGAGAATCCCACTATAAAGGAAGCAGTAATGCAACATTGACTCTGGACGAAGATCTGTCAAAAAACAATTAATCGTACAAAAACGCCGTTATGGCGTTTTTGTTGTTAATGCAGAAGATTTAAATTAAAACCGCCTATACCCTTCCCGGACGAACGAATAGGATAATACAGAATAAATAAAGGCGGGAGGGGAAAATATGTCACGTGAAAAAAAAGAAAAGGTTATCCATGTAGATAAGCTTACAATTCATGCCAAAGAAGTTGAAATCATTCAAGAAAGGGCAAGGAAACACCACGGGGATAGAAGACATCCTTGGGGCTTCTTTGGGCCAAGAAGAAGGTTTCAGCATGAGCATGATGACGACAAACACATCCAGGACGAGAGCAGTTCGTCAGAGGGAAAGAGTGACAGGCACAGAGGACCTAGGTGGCTATAATAATTCGCCTTTTTCGTAAGTCTTGGCTTCCTTTCACGGATTACAACAATCTAGAAAAGCAGCCAATTATAACGGAACTTTTGGTGCTCTAAATGTCTAACGGAGAACAGTATGCGAGGAAAATGACCAGCTCTTTTAGTTCGGTAAAACTTAAATATACTAAAACAGCTTGCAGAAATTAGGTCTGCAAGCTGTTTTATTTATCTCGATTTAAGCTGGTGCATCGATTTCATCATCTTCAATGCGTTTTTCGTGGTGTTCGACGTCTTTTCTCGCGTTGAAGCGATCAGCTTTTTCCAGTGTGACTGTGATGTTGTAGTCCGGGATACCGGCATACTTTTCATAGCGTCCCCTTGGGAGCAGGAAGTTTCCTTCCGGGAAGTGGACCTGGACGTTGCCGCGTGAAATGTCTACGAATTTAGCTCTGCCCTGGAAGACACCGAAGCCGTTGTATAAAACTATTCCTTCACCTTCGGCAATGCTAAGGTCCTGTGCGTCTTCTGCATTCATCAGGACATCATAGCGTCCAGCACCGTTAAGCGGATCCACTTCATTATAGACCATGGAATTGAATTGCTTTCCACGGCGGGAGGTAACGATGAATTGTCCTTCCTTTTTACCGAGTTCAGGGATATCAACTGAAATCAGATTTCCTTTTCCGTCAGAAGTAGGACAGATTCCATCCTCACATAACCAAGCTCCGCCCCACTGGAACACATCACCTGCTTTTTTAAGATGTTGTATTCCATCATAATTAGGATTCGCCAGTGCAATCTCATTCCGTATCTCCTGAGCATCTTTAAAATCAACCAAATGCGCAGACTCAGGCTTGACCCGCTTAGCTAAATCAATGTAGATTTTCCATTCAGCACGAGCTTCTTCAACTTGATTCTTGTTGCCTTCAATTTCAGGGCTGAAATAAACCATTCGCTCAGTTGAAGTGGATGTTCCGCCGCCTTCCTGCTCATATCGAGTTTTCGCAGGAAGAACGATGACGGCTTCCTTTGCATCAACAAGGGTAGAAGTATTCAGGATGATATCCTGGTGGACACGGATATCCAATTCAGACAATGCTTTTTCCACAAAGTTTGGGTCTGGCATTGTCTCGAGGAAATTGCCTCCAGATAAGTAATACATTTTGATTTTGCGTTCATGATCTTCAGGAAGCAGAATATTCTCGAGAGTCACTCCGACGATATCTCCTTGCCAATCCTGGAGTTCGAATCCCCATAGACCCTCAATTCGCTTAATATTTTCTCCATAAAAATCTCCGCCTGGAAGAACGAAAGGATCTGCACCCATTTCACCGCTGCCCTGAACAGAGGAGTGTCCGCGGAAAGGCATCAGACCTGCGTGCTTTCTGCCAAGGTGTCCGCGAAGGAGCGCAAGATTTGCCACTTGCGATATATTGTCAGTCGCAAATGAATGCATCGTTAAGCCAAGAGCCCATGCATACACGGCATTCTTGCTGTTTGCGAGCAGTTCCGCCAACTCGATAATGCGTTCTTTAGAAATGCCAGAAGATGCGATAACATCTTCCCATTCTTGCTCCTGGACTTTAGCTTTTAATTCCTCAAAACCATTCACATGCTCTTGAACAAATTCATGATTGATGGCTGAACCGTACCTGATTTCCTCCATATCAAACCAGTGTTTCATGATCCCATGCATAAAAGCAATGTCTCCGCCGATATTGACCTGGTAGAAATCATCCGCAATTTTCGTTCCAAAAAGAGCGGATTCTGGATTTGAAGGAATCCAGTACTCATCCATTGCCGGTTCCTTATACGGGTTTACAACAATAATTTTTGTTCCCTTTTTCTTTGCTTCCAGCATGTACTTAGAAGAAACAGGGGAGCTGTTCGATGCTACACTGCCCCAGAACAACAAGACATCAGTGCCAATCCAGTCTTGGTAATTTGAAGTAGAAGCTCCAACGCCAATCGAACGTTTTAAAGCTGTTTTTGAAGGTGAATGGCAAATCCGGCTTGCATTATCAATATTATTTGTACCAAGAAAGCGGGAGACTTTTCCGGCTACATAGTAAGACTCATTTGTAATCCCACGGCTTGTCAGGTAGAAAGCGTACTGTTTGGGATCAAGCTTCTTCATTTTCTCAGCAATCATATCCATTGCATCATCCCATGAAATTCGGGAAAACTTCCGCTCACCCTTCCTGCGGATCATAGGATATGGGATACGTCCCAGCTTACGAAGCTGGGTGCTATCATATTTTCTTAGTTCATCTATATCAGCATGTAGAATCTCCGGCTTTATTGCCCCGGCAGTATTCAGTCTGAGGACATTTAATCTTGTCGTACAAATATGCGGGCCTGTCAAAGTCTGGTCTTGCAGGCCTGATACACCTAATGCACAACCATCACATACTCCTTTGGTCAGGATGTTGGTCGCGTAGCCAAAGTTATCCCGATTGTCCCAAAGGGTTTTCATGGTATCTCTTATATGTTTCGGCTTCACTTTGCCAAGCCCGAAAGGAATCGGACTTACCCAGTGCTTTGGTGCAGGCATTGCCGCTTTTTTCTGTGGTCCTGGATGTTTTGTTTTACCCAATTTGAAACACTCCCATTTATAACAATCTTATAAAAAAACCACCGTAAACCCGAAGCTGATGCTCCAGGTTCTAACGGTGGTTAGTCTTTAGCAGGGTCGCTGCCAAGTGCCATACCTTATAAGTTATAGAATTTTTCTTGAATGTCCTCATCAAAAACAAAGATGGACATTCCAAAATCCCGATCGATATCTATATCTACAAAAAGTTCTACCAACTTGCAGCCAAGAAACTCTTCCATTTCCACTGGAGGATTCTTTCGGTACATTTCTTTAACCATTTCTGTTCTGGCCGCCCTAAGTGCCTGTTTTCCTTCATTGGCTGATGCAATGAATTTTTCTACAGGTGAAAGGTTTCCTTCCATTTCGCAGATGGCCCATTTCTTACAAAAGGTAGTGGTTATTTTGCTTGGCCCTTTGCCCATGTGCTTTTTGCGAAAGGATCGGACCAGATTGCTGAATTCTGCCTCGTATTTATTCATATTATCCTCCTGTTATCGATACAGGTTATAAGACGATAGGTATTTTACCATATTGAGAGGCAATTAGAAAAGCGCAAGCGCCTTGGTCAGCCCCGACAAGCGCTGGAGGGCCGACCGGTGAAGTTGTTCTTTGACTTCATTGGGCGGACCGAAGCGTCTCGAGGGGCTAGGCGCTGGAGCTAGACAATTCTTTAAGTTAAATATAATTCTTCAGATAATTTTAAAAGCATTAACCAGCTAATCTTTCATTAGCTTCATTTTGTTTTCGAAGCTTATTGATATCACGGCGGATTAAAATGGACACCGCCAGCGCAACAACGAACAGTCCGCTGAAGAACGTTAAGCTCGTTCCGTAGCTTCCTGTAGTGTCTTTCATCCAGGCTGCGAACATTGGTCCAGCCAATCCTGCAGCTGCCCATGCAGTCAGGATATAGCCGTGTATCGCACCGAGCTGTTTTGTTCCAAATATGTCACCGATGAATGCTGGGATGGCCGCAAAACCGCCGCCATACATTGTGTAAACTACCGCAAGCATTACCTGGAATAGAAATGCTTCCTTTGTATGCGGCAGCATCATGAACAAGACAATCTGTGTTGCAAAGAAAATTGTGTATGTGTTAGGGCGGCCGATATAGTCAGAAATCGAAGCCCATGCGATTCGTCCAAAGCCGTTGAATAGACCTAAAACTCCAACTAGTGCAGCTGCCTCTGCTGTCGATAGACCAATACTTTCTTCTGCTAAAGGTTTTGCAGCTGAAAGGATGGCGATTCCGCAAGTAACATTGATGAACAGCATCACCCAAAGATAGTAAAAACGTGAAGTTTTTATTGCTTCATTTGCTGTCAGCTGAGAAAGGTCTTTCTTGAATTTCACTTTTCCTGATTCAGCTTTTTCCCTAAAGCCTTTTGGAGCCCAATCAACAGGAGGCCTTTCGAGGTACAGGGATGACAGTGTCATTATAATAAAATAAGCTGCACCTAGAATGTAAAATGTATTGGCAGTACCTACAGATTTAATCAGAGAATCCATAATTGGGCTGCTGATCGCTGCCGCAAAACCGAATCCCATGATGGCAAGTCCTGTGGCAAGTCCGCGTCTGTCTGGGAACCATTTTACCAAAGTGGAAACTGGGGCTATATAACCGACTCCCAGACCAATTCCGCCTAAAACACCATAAGTAATATACAATAATGGCAATGAACCGAGATTGACCGCCAGTCCTGATCCTAAAATACCTGCTCCGAAAAAGGCTGCTGCCAGGAGTCCAGCTTTTCTTGGACCGTGTTTTTCAACAAAATGCCCGAGGAACGCTGCTGATAATCCTAAAAATAAAATGGCAAGGCTGAAGGTAAATTGTACTTGCTTGGAAGTCCAACCGAACTCCTCGATTAATGGGTTCGTGAAGTTGCTCCAGGCATATACAGACCCAATGGAAATGTGGATTCCCACTGCTGAGGCTGCAATAAGCCATCGATTCTTCGTTTTTTTCATGCTTTTTCCCCTTTACTTTTTTTGTTTTTCCATATGACCAATGACTGCAACAATGAAGTGGATGGAATCTCTTAAACTACAAAGACCTTGATTCCAAGCTCGATATGTATACTGTTGTTGTTCCTAGTTCTTTCCCAAGAAACAGAAAACCGTCAATCTTCCCAAGTCCGCGACAAAGAAGCGGACATTGATAGAAAAATTGACGGTTAGTACTAAGCAGGATTCGCTACTTACGGACCAACAGTTAATCGCTTACATTTCCATGACACCTTAACCGACGACAGGATCGCTATCTCGAATCAAAATGTGACAGAATAGTGAACTTCGGGAAAATTTTATCATCTTAGAACTGTAGATGCAATACATTTTAGGTTGCTAAATCAATTTTACACTATGAGTGTGTTGTAAATTTTTCTTGAGAAAAAGAAAATAGTGTGTTTAGATTTTAAGTATTCTCAAATTCTAAAAAATTCAGGTGACGACTATGTTAGAAAACATGAGTGAAAAATATACCATAACAAAATATCAGGATGGACAATTCCTGGATGTAGAGGATGTCATCGTAAATGAATTCCCATTGACCATTTATGTAAATGACATGGAGTTTGCAACAATGGTTTGCACTCCTACACATTTTGAGGAAATGGTTGTCGGTTTTCTGGCATCCGAAGGGGTTATCCGTTCCTACAATGACATCCATTCACTTAGCATCGATGAAAGCAGAGGCTATGCTTACGTTATGCTAAAAGTGAGTATGACAACAAACCAGGAGTATTATTCAAAACGATTTATTGGTTCCTGTTGCGGGAAGAGCCGTCAATTTTATTTTCATAATGATGCCCGGACAGCGAAAACCTCGATGTCCAATACAACCATATCAGCGACTCAGAGCATTGCCCTGATGAAAAAGATGCAAAACAGCTCTCAAGTGTTTCTTGAAACTGGAGGAGTACACAATGCAGCTCTTTGTTCCCCTGATGAAATGATTGCGGTTCGCACGGATATTGGAAGACATAATGCACTGGATAAGTTATATGGATATAGTATTTTGAATAGGGTGCCTGTAAGAAATAAAATCATTGTATTTAGTGGCAGGATTTCCTCAGAAGTACTATTGAAAGCTGCGAAGATCGGGGTAGGAATCGTCCTGTCAAAATCAGCGCCGACTGATCTTGCTATCAAACTGGCTAAGGACTTAAATATAACTGCAGTAGGTTTTATCCGTGGAAAATCTTTTAATGTGTATTCTTGTCCAGAAAGAATTATTGATTAAATCCTTTGTTATAATCTGTAAAAACCGAACGAAATTCATTTGAAATATAGTATTACTTTCATGAGTTTTTTAATAGACCAAACATACTAAAAGCCAGGGTCCATATATGGATTCTGGCTTTTCCTAGTATAATGTAATTTTTCCGCGTACATTGTCGGACAAGGAAGAATCAGGAGTATCTTAAAGGATTCAGAGGGAAAAGGGAGGCTCGGCAGGCTCAGTGGACGAGAACAAAGAATATCACATGATTTGATAAATTATCAGATAATTTGGATTTTGATTGAATATTACAGGATTGTTACAATTATTGTTATAACGTATTTTCATATTTTAAGCGTAATTTTCGGTGAAATAGGAAATTTGGATGAATTCTTACAATACTAGTTTACTGTTCTTGAAAAGTGGGTATAAGTACTTTGGGTCGAATGTTACGGTTTATAATGACTGAGTTATATGGACCGTTTAACAGAATAAATATTAAAGAAAGTAAAGATTATGAGGGGGAGTTTTAAACAGTGAAGAAAATTTTATCATTATTCATTATTATGGTGACCATGGTAGGTCTCCTGGCTGCTTGCGGCAGCGATGAAAAAACATCCGGCATTGAAGGCGGTATGAAATTGGCCGAGGATGGCAAGTTCACTTTTGCATCATCTGGAGAATTCAAACCATTCAGCGTAACGGACGGGGAAGGCAAGATGAGCGGTTTTGACATCGATGTTGCTGAAGCAGTGGCAAAGGAAATGGGTCTGGAACCAAGCCAGAAAAAGTTCAAGTTTGCCAGTATCGTAGAAGGTGTTAAGTCAGGCCGATTCGATGCAGCTGTTGCGAGCCATACCATTAACGAAGATCGCTTAAAGCATGTGGATTTCTCAACACCTTACTATTATTCCGGACCTCAGATTTTTGTAAGACCAGATAGCGATGCAGAAAAACTTGCTGATCTTGATGGACTGGAAATTGCCGTTTCAAAAGGTTCTACTTATGCAAAGACTGCTGAAGAAGTGACAGATAATATTGTGCTTTATGACAGTGACGTAACTGCTTTAGAAGCGTTAGCCAATGGAAGGCACGACGCTGTTATAACGGACTTTATTACAGGGAAAGAAGCGATTGGTGCTGGTCTTGAAATTGAAGGCAAAGAGCTTCTTGGCCGAAGCGAGCAGGCAATTGCCATAGCCCAAGACAACGATGAATTACTGAAGAAAGTCAACGAGGCATTGGAAACTTTAAGAGAAAATGGAACGTTGAAAGAAATCAGTGAAAAATATTTCGGTGAAGACATCACAGCTAAACCGGAGGAATAAGTTGTCATCTGGAGCGAATGTGCGGTGTAACTGCACATTCGTTTCTGCTTAAAAATGATGTTTACCAAGAAAGATAAAAGAGCCCACAGGGAGTTGAATGAATTTTGCCAAGTCTATCGCATGTTATAGAAGTCTTTTTTGACACGTATGATATATTCCTCAAAGGCATGCTGCTTACATTGCAAGTTACAGCAGTCTCGATTTTGATTGCTATTTTCATAGGGTTGTTTTTTGCCTTCCTCAAAATATCAGGAATTAAAGTTTTGGAATGGATTGCAAATGCCTATATCTATTTGGTTAGAGGAACCCCGTTGATCGTCCAGATCTTCATTTTCTACTTTGGAATGACCAATTTGAACATCTCTGCTTTCTGGTCTGTAGCCCTTGGACTAGCTTTCCATAACGGTGCCTATATTGCAGAAATCTTCAGGGGAACTATCCAATCGATCGACAAGGGACAAATGGAAGCCGGTCGTTCCCTTGGAATGAGCAGGGTCCTTACAATGCGGAGAATTATCCTTCCACAAGCATTCCGTCGTGCCTTGCCTCCTCTTGGGAATCAATTCATCATTGGCCTCAAGGATTCATCACTAGCAGCATTCATTGGGATGTACGAATTATTCAATGTCGCGACAACAAAAGGAGCAAACGATTTTGACAATATGACGTACTTGCTCATCGTTGCTGTGTACTATCTATTCCTTGTTTACTTGATATCTGCATTGGTTGGACTGCTTGAGAAGAAACTTTCGGTAAGTGATTAAGGGGGAATTTGTTTTGGACGGAAGAGATATGATCAATGTTAAGAAACTGAATAAATCATTTGGCGACCTTCATGTATTGAAGGATGTTGATATAAATGTAAAAGAAAGTGACGTTGTCTGCTTGATAGGAGCAAGTGGCTCTGGTAAAAGTACTCTGCTGCGCTGCCTGAACTTCCTGGAAATTAAAGATAATGGCCAAATCATCATTGAAGGTGAAGAAGTAAATGCAGATTCTCATGACCTGAACGAAGTACGCCAGAAAATCGGCATGGTTTTTCAGCACTTTAACCTATTTCCTCATAAAAATGTGATTGAGAATATTATCGAGGCGCCAGTACATGTAAAAGGAATCAGCAAATCACAGGCGATCAAGGAAGCAAGAGAGCTGCTAGATAAGGTTGGCCTGGCGGATAAAGAAAAAGTCTATCCATCCAAGCTTTCTGGCGGTCAGAAACAGCGAGTAGCAATTGCGAGAGCGCTGGCGATGAAGCCAGATATCATGCTGTTCGATGAGCCGACATCAGCACTCGACCCGGAGTTAGTTGGAGAAGTACTGGCAACGATGAAGGAGCTGGCAGAAGAGGGCATGACCATGGTAGTCGTGACACATGAAATGGGCTTTGCGCGCGAAGTAGCTGATTGGGTTGTCTATATGCACGGAGGCCGGATAGTGGAAGTAGGCCATCCAGATGAAATTTTCGATAACCCTGTCGAAGAACGTACACGTGAGTTTTTAAGCAAGACCTTTTAATTGTTTAGAAAATCATAAAATTATTTAGTGGTGGATAACTACATGCAGTATTCTTAATCCAGCTCCAGCGCCTAGCCCCTCGAGACGTTTGTCTAGTGTCGCCTCCTAGAAACTCCGAAACTTCAACTCCGCCGGCAGAAGCAAAAAGCGCTTCTTTGTCGGAGTTTCCAGTTTCTGCGTTTCTGGACAGTCGGCTATACTTTTCGATTTCGGTCCTGCCAATGAAGTCAAAGAGCGACTTCACTGGTCGGCCCTCCGAGGCACACGATGTGCTAGACCCGCCAGCCACAGGACGTGGCGTTATCGGCGGGCAGCGCTTGTCGGGGCTGAACGAGGCGCTTGCGCTTTTTGTTCTGGATGGACGCTTAGGTTCTCTAAGCGTTCATTTTTTAGCTTTATTAGGACCTAATGCTATCTAGGTGGAAATGGGATGTAAAAAATGTTTTACCATGGATAATAGAGGGAAAAAGTTGCAGAATAATTACATGGCAAAATGTCAATGTTTTCCCTTCCCAAATATATTTCCTTAGGTTAAAGGTAAGTGTAATTTGTATACATAACTAGAAAAATGCATATTTTTTGGAGGCTGACATGATCAAGAATATATTATCAAACTTTGTTTTTTCTGTGTCAGCTGCGGTGATTTTGTTGTTCGTCGTAGTTGGAGCTATTATGCCAAAAAAGTTTGGTGCGGTGGCTGGAGAGTTATTTGGTTTTACAACAGTTAATTTTGGCTGGTTCTACTTGCTTGCAGTATTTATTATTGTGCTTTTCTTAATAGGACTGGCAGTCAGTAAATATGGCGCCATCAGACTTGGTGGAGAAGGAGAACGACCTGAGTTTTCCTTCTTTACCTGGATTGGAATGCTCTTCTCAGCTGGCTTTGGGGCTGGACTTGTATTCTGGGGAATTGCAGAACCAATGAGCCACTTTTTCAACACACCATTCGCGGATATTCAAGGGGAATCAAGAAGTGCTGCTAGAGTTGCAATGGGATACTCCTTTTTTCACTGGGGTGTGAGTCAATGGTCTGTTTTTGCGATAGTTGGCTTAGTAATTGGATTCCTTCAATTCCGTAAACAAAAAAATGGTTTGGTGTCTACTGCACTTGAACCTATTACAGGTACAAAACCAGCAGTGAAAAACACAATTGATACCCTTGCTGTTGTGGCGACTGTCATGGGGATCGCCACATCCGTCGGACTAGGTGTCCTGCAAATGAATGGCGGGCTCAATGCTGTTTTTGACACTGGCAACTCTATCGGCATACAAATGATCATTATTTTAGTGATTTTCATTGCCTATATGATTTCATCTTCGACTGGACTTGAAAAAGGGATCGCGATGTTGAGTAACTTGAATCTTGGAATCGCAATTGTTCTACTGCTATTCGTGTTGATTGCGGGACCAACAGTCTTCATCATGGAAAGCTTCACACTCGCGATTGGGGATTATTTTGCCAACTTCATTCAATACAGCCTAAGACTGCAGCCCTACCAGGAAGGGACCTGGACAAGAGATTGGACAATCTTTTATTGGGCATGGGCGATAGCGTGGTCTCCATTTGTTGGAGCGTTCGTAGCCAGGGTATCAAAGGGCCGGACCATCAGGGAATATATTTTTGGCGTTATGGTAATCCCACCGGTTATTGCCTGTCTCTGGATTGCGGCATTTGGCGGAACAGCATTATGGAACGATTTGAATTATGACACAGGAATTGCTGCAGCAGTGAACGCAGACCTAACATCTGCTTTATTCAAGACTTTTGAAGTGCTGCCAATGTCAACTATTCTTTCGATTTTATCTATTATATTAATTTTCACTTTCCTGGTAACATCAGCGGATTCAGCAACCTATATACTGGCAAGTATGACGACTTCCGGAAGTTTGAACCCGCCAAGATTCGCAAAAATTGTTTGGGGCTCCCTAATGGCAGCCATCTCTGCAGTTTTGCTATACGCAGGTGGTCTCGAAGCTTTACAGACTGCATCATTGATTGCCGCACTACCATTTACAGTGTTGCTTCTGCTGTTAATGTTCGCGATTCTTAAGCTTCTGAAAAAAGAACCACTGCCAATAAGATCTGCAGATCTAAGGCGATTCAGGAGATTAGAGAAAGCTGCAAATAAAGATGAGGATCGTAAATAAATTGGCAAACCCCAGTTAAATAAATTAAGATTGAGTGCGCTGCTTCCTGCAGCGTTTTTTTTTTCGGAAAATTTGGCAAGAGAGTTTTCCAGGTCTGCCACCACTCCAAAGTAAATTAACTGTTTGGCTATATTCAAAATAAAGAACTTTAGCCGATATAATTACCATAAACAACATGAAAATCAAATAAAGGATGTTAGCCAAACATGTTTTTTAGTCCCGAGTCAGACAATATTGTTATTTTACAGGGAGAATATTCACTGCCAATTGTATTTCTTTCGGTGATAATAGCCTTCCTTGCTTCCTTTTCTGCCCTTTCAATGAACGAAAGAATCAGCAAGAATGGGTTTTTTAGCCGGAATTTTTGGCTGACCCTTGCTTCCATTGCGATGGGCCTGGGAATTTGGGCGATTCATTTCATCGGGATGAGTGCTTT
The DNA here is from genome assembly GCF_018613315.1 of Bacillus sp. ISL-37. Classification (GTDB taxonomy): domain Bacteria; phylum Bacillota; class Bacilli; order Bacillales; family Cytobacillaceae; genus Mesobacillus. The sequence continues at coordinate 53,163 of NZ_JAGGQL010000022.1, forward strand.
TAGACTTCCGGTATCGATGGAGTATAACGTTTCCGAGACGATATTATCCGTTTTTCCTGCTGTCATGTCCTCATACCTGGCTTTTTATATTTCCAATCGAATCAATTTAACTCGCTTGCCCCAAATACTCGCTGGCATGATCATGGGTATCGGAATTGCTTCGATGCATTATATCGGGATGTCGGCAATGGAGATGGATATTGAGTATTCTTATCGGCCTTTCATTTTTGTTCTGTCCGTTCTGATTGCCATCATTGTTTCTTATGTTGCTCTGTACATATTTACCAGCATGCAAAAATTTATGGGGAACTTTTATGTCAAGTTGATTACGTCCTTACTGATGGGGATCGCTATATCAAGTATGCATTATACAGGCATGGAGGCGGTTGTTTTTTATACAGATGGAACCGTACTTCCAGTAACTCAACATGGACATCATATGAATTTGCGCATGCTAATTATTGCTGTGACGATTGGAATAGGAGTAATATTAGGGTTTTCTGGATTATCCAGCCTGCTTGACCGGTATGTCGATTATCGCTTAAATCATTTCGATGCCTTGACAGGATTGCCGAATAGACGACAATTCGAAAAAGTGCTCAATGCCTCTTCACCAGCCAGCATGGCGGTGATCCATTTACATGGACTGGAAAAGTGGAATAGCCGATATGGTTACGAATACGGTGATGAAGTCATTAAGGTAGTTAGTGAGATTCTTGTCAGCCTAAAACCGTCATTCGGTGTGATTTATAGAATAGAAGGGAATCGCTTTGCCATATTATCAGAGGATGGACGAGATTATGAAAAACTGAAAACCTCTCTGGAAAGAATCACCGTGATTTTGAAAAAGCCGTTAGTCATCAAGGAAAAGAAATTAGGCATTAATATGGTTTGTGCAGTAGCTTGCTCAGAGGAGAATGAACAATCTGATTTATTTTCTAATACGATGGCAGTGCTACAGCAGTCTAACATTGCTTACAATCATGAAGTAATTGAATATGATCCGAAGATCCATACTTTTGTATTTGAACGGAATCTCATTCATGATATCGACAGGGCAATGGATGATGATGAACTTTATGTTCTCTATCAGCCAAAAGTATGTTCAAACACGAAAATGATCTTTGGTGTTGAAGCATTGCTGCGATGGAAGCATCCTGTGCACGGTATTATTTCTCCTGGTATTTTCATCCCGGTTCTCGAAGAAAATGGCAAGATGCATGAGGTAACGGATTGGCTCATCAACCATGTGTGCAGACAGATTATGTTTTGGATGAATGGAGGAAACGAAGCTTTCAAAGTAGCGATTAATATTCCAGGTTCCTATTTTACATCGCCACAATTGATGGAAACGTTGAAACAATGTATTGCGAAATATGAAATCGAAAGCAAGTATCTTGAGCTTGAAATTTACAGAGACAAGCGTAATCGATCAGATAGAAAATGCAATCAGGGCAGTAAGTGTTTTTAAAGAATTTGGTTTTACTGTTGCTCTCGATGATTTCGGAACGGGTGTATCTTCTTTATCGTATTTAAAGCGGCTGCCGATTTCTACGTTGAAAATTGATAAGTCCTTTGTTGATGACGTTCCCCAATCAGAGAAGGATTCAGCAATTATGAAAGCAATCATTAGTCTGGGACATTCGTTGAAACTAAAAGTGGTAATTGAAGGAGTGGAAACAGAAGACCAGATGAACTTCCTGTCCAAAAATTTTGATAATCCAATTATTCAGGGTTATTACTATTCAAAGCCGCTTCATGCTGTTGAGGTAGTTGATTGGATCAATACTCTGGAGACACAATCAGGTGCGGTCTCTTAAAATATTCTGTGAATTTGTTAATTTTTTCAAAATATAATTGGTGTGTATCTTCAATTTAGTTTTTTAGGAGGAAAGTGAATGAATATATCTATTTCACAAATCAAAAAGAAGGCTCTTGCAACATTAAAAGGAAAGTGGGGCATTGGTGTAGCACTTACATTTATAGTCTTTTTGATTACGACTATAGTACCGACGATTGTAGAAGTGCCTTTAAGTGGTGGATTTTCTGAGTGGTTTAATCAAACCGAAACTCCATTGATTGCTGACATGGTTAATCTTCTAATCTCATTTTTGTTCATCCCGATGACAGTTGCCAGCTACTGGTTCTACCTTGTTATTGCCAGATGGAATGACCCGAAAATTTCCGATGTCTTCGTGGTGTATAAAGAATGGGAGCTATCCCTAAAAGTTATCGGAACATCTATCCTTGTTGGAATCTTCACGATACTATGGTCACTACTACTGATTATACCAGGGATTATTAAGGGGATTTCCTACTCACAAGTGTTTTTCATTTTAAGGGATAACCCACAGCTCTCCGCTCTCGAAGCAATCACAGAAAGTAAAATCAGGATGAAGGGCTATAAGTGGAAATACTTTCTGATGAATCTTAGTTTTATAGGGTGGGTCTTCATTGCCATCTTTACTTTAGGGATTGGTTTCTTGTGGCTGACTCCGTATATCAGTACAGCCAATGCTACTTTTTATAATGAATTAATCGCGCCGCAAGATGAAGAGGCTAATCCTGCTGACTTGGAAAGCTAATGTATTAAAGTCCCAGCTAAATTTTGCTGGGCTTTTTTATTCTCATCGAGATCTAATTGCTCCATTTTCTCGGCAGGCAGGACGATCCGGCATGCTCTATGATGATCATGCCATTCCATGACAAATGAAAAAATAAAGGATAATTGTGGAAAAAGTCGAATAATATTAGTTCATGAAATATAAGAAATGAGGGGAAATATGGAAATAGACAGATCTACGTTATTTTTGGTCGATCAGAAAGAAGGGTTCAGTCCAACTTTCGGTCATCTGGTGTCAATGATGAATTACGCACGTTCCACAACCATGGAAGCAGTGGAGGGACTCACAATTGAGGAACTTGATTTCCTAGTCCATGATGAAGCGAACTCAATTGGTATGTTGCTTGGACATATGGCTGCTGTGGAACGGATCTATCAAATTATTACCTTTGAGAGAAGGGATCCAACTGTGGAAGAGGAAGAAGCCCTGGCAGCGGGTCTTGAACTTGGTGAAAAAGGAAAGGCAGCATTCAAAGGGTTCCCTCTGGAACATTACCTTGCCGATCTCCAGGCTGTACGGGAAGATACGTATCGTAAATTCCGGACACTTTCTGATCAATGGTTGTTTGAGCAGACGAACTGGTGGTGGAACGAGCCGGGAAACAATTATTTTAAATGGTTCCATGTCCTGGAGGATGAATTGAATCATCGTGGACAAATCAGGATGATTAGGAAGATTCACAGCAAGGAAAAAGAACAATTAGCCAAATAGAGTAACCGTTAGAATCCGTGGAAAATTCACGGATTCTCGCAATTTATTCATGTGCAGCTAATTTTCTACAAATTTTTAAAAATATTGAAACCAAAGCCCATGACAATCGTATTACATATCAAGAAATAAATGGAATAAGGGAGGGTGCTTGTATCGATTTTAGTAAGGGGTGAGTAAAAATGGAGCTGTTTGGCATGCCATTAGAAACGATTTATTTTTACGGGTTGGTGATTTCGGGTGCGGTCACGATTATTTATTTGTTTTTCGGTGACGCCCTTGAGGGACTGACAGAAGCTATTCCTTTTGTGAATCCAACATTAATTTTTTCCTTTGTTGCGATTTTTACAGCAGGCGGGTATTTAGGTGAAGTTTTTACAAAGCTGCACAGTGTCCTTATTGCTGCTGCTTCTGCAATTATTGCTCTTATTCTAGTAACTTTGCTGAATGTATTTGTGCTGATTCCACTATCCAATGCCGAGGAATCCCTCGTCTATAAAGAGAGTGCCTTAAGAGGGAGGATCGGCACCGTCATTACTGGTATTCCGGTCGACGGCTATGGTGAAGTCATGATTGAGAATATCAGTGGCCGCATCTCTAAGCCGGCAGTCAGTTTTACAAAATCTGAAATTCCATATGGTAAAAAAGTACTGGTCATCGATATCGAAAATGGAGTCCTGCAGGTCAAGTTGTATGAAGAGTTAGAGACTTATATTTAGGGGGAAAAAGTATGGATCTTATGTTTATTGTTATTGGTTTTGTTGTCTTCCTTGTCATCGCTATGATAGCCGTTTTCATCACCAAATATAAAACGGCTGGACCAGATGAAGCTTTGATTGTTACCGGCAGCTTCCTTGGCAGCCGCAATGTTCATACGGATGAGTCGAGCAACAGGATAAAAATTATTCGTGGAGGCGGCACGTTCATCTTCCCGGTATTCCAGCAATCCCGCCCACTCAGCCTGCTTTCAAGCAAGCTTGAAGTCACCACACCTGAAGTATACACAGAACAGGGTGTTCCAGTTATGGCAGATGGAACGGCGATTATTAAAATCGGAGGATCCATCAGTGAAATTGCCACTGCTGCTGAGCAATTCCTAGGAAAATCAAAAGAAGACCGCGAGAATGAAGCAAAGGAAGTATTAGAAGGGCATCTTCGGTCGATTTTAGGATCGATGACTGTAGAAGAAATCTATAAGAACCGTGATAAGTTCTCGCAGGAAGTCCAGCGTGTGGCATCACAGGATCTTGCAAAAATGGGACTTGTCATAGTGTCATTCACGATTAAGGATGTCCGTGATAAAAATGGGTACCTTGATTCCCTTGGTAAGCCTCGTATTGCCCAAGTAAAACGAGATGCTGATATCGCAACTGCTGATGCGGAAAAAGAAACACGAATCAAGAAAGCTGAAGCAGATAAAGAAGCGAAGAAGGCTGAATTTGAACGCGCGACTGAAATCGCCGAAGCAGAAAAAATCAATGGTTTGAAAGTTGCTGAGTACCGCCGCGAGCAGGATAGTGCCAAGGCGAGAGCTGACCAAGCTTATGATTTGGAAATGGCACGTACACAGCAAGAGGTTACCGAACAGGAAATGCAGGTAAAAATCATCGAGCGTCAAAAGCAAATTGAGCTTGAAGAGAAAGAAATTCTGCGCCGCGAACGCCAATACGATTCTGAAGTCAAGAAGAAAGCAGATGCGGACCGCTATGCTGTCGAGCAATCAGCAGCTGCTGATAAAGCCAAGCAAATTGCTGAAGCAGATGCAAATAAATATCGTATTGAAGCAATGGCTAAGGCTGAAGCAGAAAAAGTACGTATGGACGGTCTTGCGAAAGCGGAAGCAGAAAAGGCAAAAGGTGAAACCGAAGCGGAAATTATCCGCCTGAAAGGTGTTGCCGAAGCAGAAGCAAAGGAAAAGATCGCCGAAGCGTTCGAACAATTCGGTCAGGCCGCAATCCTCGATATGATCTTGAAAATGCTTCCTGAATACGCGAAGCAGGTTGCAGCGCCACTTGGAAACATCGATAAGATTACCGTTGTCGACACAGGCGGCAGTGACGCCAATGGCGGAGCAAACAAAGTAACCGGCTATGCGACTAATCTTATGTCGACGCTTCAGGAATCACTAAAAGCATCATCCGGTATTGATGTAAAAGAGTTAATCGAGAACTTCTCAGGCAAAGCAAATGTAAGACACAGTATCGATGCATTGGCAGACGAAATTCGCGAGAATAAGACTGAAAACAGAGTTGAAGCTGCTTTGAAGCAGGAAGAATAGAAGGGAAAATCCGTCTGGGGCTTTGGCTCCAGGCGGTTTTTTGCATTTACATTCAGAATGCAACATTATATGGATTTAAGATTGAGACTGCGTCTGATTTAGGAATTAAACGATTGCTAATGCGTATAACTTAATATTTAGCGATTGCTAATGCGTATAACTTAATATTTAACGATTGATATGGCGTGAAATCTTCAAGTATACGTGAATCATTGAATCGAATCTAGATAGGCAATAGAAAAAGTTAACAAAATATTCACAAAAATTATATGCGATTTGGATTAGAATAAGCTTAAAGAAAGGAAGTGGACTATGTTACTAAAAAAAAGAACTGAATCAGAGGAATTAGTAGGACTGCGCTACCTGAACACACGAATGGAGTTAGCCACTAAGGATAAATTTCATCTTTCGAATTTGGAAAAGGGGTATAGAGGGGAGATTGAATTTGACCGGTTGACTGAAAACCTCTCTGAGGAAAGGTATATAATAGATGACCTCCTGCTCCAGGTGAATAATTCATATTTCCAAATTGATAAGGTAATAATCTCTGGGGGATTGATACATCTATTGGATGTGAAATATCACGAAGGTGATTATTTCCTGGAATCAGACAAATTGTACTCCGTAAAGAGCAGCCGAGAGTTCAAAAATCCAGTCATACAATTAAAGAGAAGCGAGACGCTCTTTCGCCAACTGCTTCAAAACCTCAAATTAAATTACCTCGTCCAGGCTGCAGTCGTTTTTAACAATCCTGAATTCACCCTTTACCAAGCCCCGATGGATCAGCCAATCATTTTACCAACCCAAATCAATCGCTACTTAAAAGAACTTAACGAAACACCATCTAAGATGGACGAGAAGCATAAACTACTCGCCCAAAAACTGCTTTCCTTGCACCACGTTAAAAATCCATTTACCACTTTGCCTGCATATGATTATGACCAATTGGAAAAAGGTATGCACTGCAGGGCTTGTGGTTCATTTAATACGTCTATAAAAATACGGCATTTAGTCTGTGGTAAGTGCGGAAGTTCTGAACCTGTAGAACAAGCAATCGTACAGCAAGTAGAAGAATTCAAGCTATTGTTTCCAGAAAGAAAGATAACGACACAAAGCATATATGAATGGTGCAACATTGAAATAAATAAAAGACGAATAACCAGAGTATTAAAGAAGTTTTACACAGCAAAAGGAACCACGTCGGATACTTATTACGAATGATGTATGGTCTGAAGAAGGTGCAGGTTCGGACAAAGTAGGAGAGTCTCGGCGGTGATTTGTCTGAAGTAGGTACAAGTTCGGACAAAACAGGAGAGTCGCACCGGTGATTTGTCTGAAGTGGGTACAGGTTCGGACAAAACAGGAGAGTCTAGGCGGTGATTTGTCTGAAGTGGGTACAGGTTCGGACAAAACAGGAGAGTCTAGGCGGTGATTTGTCTGAAGTGGGTACAGGTTCGGACAAAACAGGAGAGTCTCGGCGGTGATTTGTCTGAAGTAGGTACAGGTTCGGACAAAACAGGAGAGTCGCACCGGTGATTTGTCTGAAGTAGGTACAGGTTCGGACAAAACAGGAGAGTCGCACCGGTGATTTGTCTGAAGTAGGTACAGATTCGGACAAAGTAGGAGAGTCTAGGCGGTGATTTGTCTGAAGTAGGTGCAGGTTCGGACAAAACAGGAGAGTCTCGGCGGTGATTTGTCTGAAGTAGGTACAGGTTCGGACAAAACAGGAGAGTCTAGGCGGAGATTTGTCTGAAGTAGGTACAGGTTCGGACAAAACAGGAGAGTCTAGGCGGTGATTTGTCTGAAGTAGGTGCAGGTTCGGACAAAGTAGGAGAGTCTAGGCGGAGATTTGTCTGAGTGGGTACAGGTTCGGACAAAACAGGAGCGCCTCACCGGAAATTTGTCTGAAGTAGGTACAGGTTCGGACAAAGAAGGAGAGTCTAGGCGGAGATTTGTCTGAGTGGGTACAGGTTCGGACAAAACAGGAGCGCCTCACCGGAAATTTGTCTGAAGTAGGTACAAGTTCGGACAAAACAGGAGCGTCACGGCGGTGATTTGTCTGAAGTAGGTACAGGTTCGGACAAAACAGGAGAGTCTCGGCGGTGATT
>NZ_JAGGQL010000023.1 GCF_018613315.1 Bacillus sp. ISL-37
AATTTAAGGATGTCAAAAACAGTTTATATTTTACGATTCACTAGATACCAGAACCAATCCACTTGTCTTCTATTATAATAATTAAAGGGACATGAGAACCGCTCCCATATCCCTTGAAATCCTACATTCATTTATAAGCTGTATTTTACTTAAAAAGTAACAAGTGAGGACGTTTATACCAAATCAGCTCATTTTTTTCTATTAATAACGTAAATACTATTTTTTCCAATGTTGGCATTAAAAACTCTTTAATAAATTCCTTCAATAATGGAAAGTCCCCTAAGTTACCATGCGTTAAATGAACTTCTGTTTCTTTATTATGAGCAATAGAGTTTCTTAACGAATATATAATACTAGATAAAAATTTAGAAGAAATTGCCGGATCAGTCTTACAGCCTATCACAACTAATTCCTTTTTTAAATCACTAATCCTCATTCCTGGAGTACTCTTAAAGGTATTCCACTCTGATTCTAATAATTGTTGGAAAGTTAGTGTTGGGCTTATTTGAAAACTCAAGATGCTTCCAATTAGTTTCTTTAACTCGTCTGATTCAGAGCTCTCTATCATGGAATACAAACTTGTAAATCTTCTAATTGAAAACATTTTTTCTCCATACTCATCAATTAATGTTGCTATTTTTGAACGATATTTAAAATTCTCTAGTACTTGATAAATCTTTAAATACTTATCCAATATTTGTTTCTGCTGATTATATTCACTAAGAACCAACATTATCTCATCAAATTGTTGATAAGGGTTATTAATATCCCATGTTATATTAGTTCCTATTGCAATATCTTTTCCATAAAAATGATTATTATGTAAAATTGCACCTTCGGAAATTTTTTTTAATTTAATATAAGAAACCAATTGATTTTTTTCAACTTTTGCCTTCTCACCCAGCAATACTATATTATCACTTTCAGGCATACCTGTAAGATCTATAGCAGATAACAAAGCATATAAAATTGAAATATTAAGTCCCTCCAAAAATTGGTTCATTTCATCCTTTGAATGAACCGGTGGTAAACATACAATTAGTTCACTATAGTCGCCATTTACTTCGGGTTGTATAAATCCATTTGAATCAATATAATCAATATCCTTATATTCTAAATTGGAAAAACTATGGTAACTCCCAAGGACGTCTTCCCTTAATAAAATAGTCTTATATATTGCAAATATCAATATTTCCTTACCATTTAAAGGCTTAAGAAAATCTTCAAATATACCCTTTACCTTCTCAACTATTTCTTCTATCTCATCTATTGATTCAATATTTACTTGAATCTCTTCCTCTATAGCTTTTTTTATATTTTGCTTAATAGAAAATGCCCTTGTAGCATATGTAATTAATTCTTCTTGTTGCCCTATATCCTCTATACTTTCTTTTTGACCGTAAAGTTGATCAATTTCATCCACAATAGAAAGCAAACAAGCAAATAAACTCTCAGCAACATTATTCTCTGGAATGACAGTTAACTCCACTACTTTCTACCTCCCTCAAACTGTATCTTCCAATTAATAGGGGCAGAAAAGTTATTATTTAGTAACTCCATTACTCCTTGAAACACAGCTTTCTTTGTAAAATTACCAATATTTACATTACCTATATTCATTGAATTTCTATATTTATTAAATTCCTCTATATTTAATAAATCTTGTTCACTCTCATTAAGCATATGCATAATTCTTTCAAACAACAAATCAGTCTCTTTCAACTCTGAATTATTGTGATTGCCAATAGCTGCAAAAATACCAGTCAAAACCGTATCCTTAGAAATCCACTTAATACCGCTATCACCATATACTTTATAAAGATAAGTATCCATTTCTATTAAGAACTTCAATAGACTTTGCATGAATTCATAGCTGATAATTTCTTTATAATCCAAATAGCTATTCTCATTGTATTGAATTTTTCTTACTAAGTTAACATTGGATGTTACTGGTCTCGCTTCTAAGAACGATAGAGTAAGCGAAATTAAATGGGGGAAATAATACATACCCTTTTCTCTTTTTTTACCATAAGTTGTTGAATTCATTTCTTTTTCTCTAATAAGTACGAACTCATATTGGGCAAAAAACTTAATCTTTTCAAGTAATTTTAATAAGTTTAAGAATAGTAATTCAAGCTGGTGTTGAGTAGTCATTTGTTTATGACCTGCATTTAAAACTAACATTTTGTCAATTTCATCATCAGGACTAAGTCCAACCCATATCTCAAACCATTGATTAATATTAAATTTTTCTTTCAAGTATGTAATATTGCCTCCTCCAGATTCTTTTAAATAAATTACTAAATCGTAAAATGCTTTCCCATCGGTTCCAATCTTATCTAGTTCATCGTTTAATTGTCTTGTTATTTGGTAAGAATCCATATTTAATATATCAAATTTTTTTTCAGTTAATAAATCTTCCATAAGCTTTATTGAATCCCACAAAACTTTCAACCTATAAGTCCGTTGTAAGCCGTCTAAAACCCTGAAACTCTGAATACTATAGTCTTCATTTTTTTCGAATTGAAAATTTATGTCACTATCAGTTACTAAAGTAATTGGAGGAATATGCTTTCCTAATAAAATTGTATTTGTGAGATTATCTAAATAAATATTGGATACAATACCTCTTTGAATATTAAAGTTCTTATAATCTTCTGGTAATGCCTCTAGATAATCCCTTATAGTTGACTCACATAGGTAACATACTTTACTTTCACTTTCTTTCTTAAAACTCAATATTTTTAATTCCATATAAGTCACCCCAAATCAAAATATTTCCATGTTATCCACAAATAACATAATAACTCAAATTTAATAAGTCACAAAGAAAAAATTATATTAACTGAAACAAGCATTTCTCCTCCTAATACCAAAAAAAGTCTCCTTTAAATTTGGCTTTTAGGGAATAAATCTTTTACTGCCTTTGGAAGGTTTTCGTGGGGATGGTTCTCATGACCAGAAACTCCTCTACACCTATCGGAGAATCAAGGTTGTCATGAGAACCGTCCCCCTGCTCAGCTGGCGCTTCTTCCCTAAAGTCTCCAAGATCCTACAGTAGAATCTCTTTCCCCTCATTCATCTCCTCCGCCTTCCCAAAAACCCCTTTCGCCACAGCCAAATCAAAATGAGCAGCCCCAACAGATTTAAAAATACTAATATCTTCAACTCCACGCTCAATCGGATTCACATGAAGATCAGCCAATGTACCAGAAAGCTTCTCAAATGACCACTTCCCTTTTTGCACTGCATCAATGAATTCTCCGGCTTCTGCTATCATCCCCTCATAATCATCAGCATAAATCAATACTGCTTTTTCAATGGCTCCTAACGGGATTTCACGCATTTCTGGTAAGTAACTGCCTACGCCAATAATATGGGTCCCTGCTTTTACATAATTGGCATCAAATACTTCTTCGGTTGACCGGGTCGCACAGCAAATGACATCAGACTGGGCGACGGCTTCGTTCCGGTCGACGCCGGTATGTATTTTAGCGGTAATACCCGCCTCTTTGAGTTTTTCACCAAATGTGTATGTCTTATCAATGGAACGATTGATTAAATAGATGTCTTGAATCGGCAGGACGTTCACTATTCCTAGTACTTGCTCGAATGCCATTCCGCCTGTGCCAATGACGGTCAACATCTGGCTGTCGGGCCTGGCGAGATGGCGGGCTGAGATGGCACTTAATGCGCCGGTTCTTAATCGTGTCAGGTAAGAAGCGGACAGTAAGCTGATATGCTTTCCTGTTTCGAGTTCTGTGAGTAAAATGGCTGCTTGTGTTGTTGGAAGATCAGCTGAGCTGTTATCAGGAAAAATCGAGACAATTTTGGTTGCTGCCATGGAGGTTCCATCTGAACTTGGCATATAGAGAACAGACCCGTTTCGTTCCGGGACATTCAGTACCGTCCGATGAGGATTGTCAACACATCCTTCATGAATGGCCACCAGCATGGCTTCGACATCGCGAATGGCATCTTCGATTTTATAGATGGATTGGATTAGTTGTTCGTTCAGTATAAGCATATAGAACCTCTCCTTCTTATGTAAAAACTCGGCCAAATTATTTGGCCGAGCTCATTTTACCAGTGATCACAGTTGGTTCAACGCGGCTTTTCACTGCCCAGATGGCAATCAGTGAGACCACAGCAGTAAACATGATGTAGAGTGCTACTGGGACGTATGAATTATCGAATGATGCGAGCAGCGCAGTGGCAACGAGCGGCGCTGTACCGCCAGCGACTGCGGCCCCGATTTGATAACCTAGTGAGACCCCGGTATAGCGAACCTTGGCATCAAAGATCTCTGAGAACATCGTTCCAAGTACTGCGGTAATCGGAGCCCAAATAATCCCCAGGCCGATAATCGTCGCCAAAACCAGCATGAGTACACTGCCTTGGTGAATCATCCAGAAGTATGGGAAAGCGAAAGCCATCATCGCTAATGTACCGGTGATATACATTTTCTTACGGCCAACGCGGTCTGACAGACTTCCCATGATTGGAATAAGGATTGTCGTAATAACAGTTGAAATCATAACAGCACCTAACACAGCGGAGCGGCTGAATCCTAGAGTGCTTGTCGCATATGAAACTATGAACGTACTGAAAATATAGAATGGAGCGGTCTCCACCACTTTCGCACCGATGGTGATCAGCACTTCTTTCCAGTAATAGCGAAGTGTATCGACGATTGGCAGCTTTGGAATCTCGCCTTTTGCCTTAACCTCCTTGAATTCTGGTGTCTCATCGATTCCTTTTCGGATCCATAAACCAAAGACGACGAGCAATGCACTAAAGATGAATGGCACGCGCCAGCCCCATGTCATGAATTGCTGCTCTGGCAATAAGCTCATGATCCAAAGAGCGAGTGTCCCCATCACCATTCCGATCGTCACACCCATTTGCGGAATGGAACCGAAGAATCCTCTGCGTTCTGGTGGAGCATACTCAGTCGCAAGCAGCAGAGCTCCTCCCCATTCCCCGCCGATTCCAAGTCCCTGGATCAGACGAAGTGTGATCAAAATGATTGGTGCAGCCACACCGATTGCTTGATATGTAGGCAGGATCCCCATTGCGAATGTCGCAGCACCCATCAAGCTCAGTGTTAAAACGAGTGTCTTTTTCCGGCCGATTCGATCTCCGATATGACTAAAAATGATTCCTCCAAATGGCCGGATGAAAAACGAAAGTGCAAATGATGCATACGCTAAAAGCAAGCCTACTGTTGGATCTTCGTTAACAAAGAATAATTGGTTAAATACAAGTGCGGCCATTGTTCCATACAAGAAATAGTCAAACCACTCAATGGAACTTCCAACAAGGCTGGCAATCAAAACACGATAAGTCGTTTTCTTGTCCAAGTGTTGCATTTCCTCTTCCTCCTCTTTTAAAATTGAAGTATCACTTCAATTAAATTTTAGATAATGGTTAATATTCTGTCAACTTTGTTCAAATTGACACAATCTTAATCTAGGTTAAAAATGGTAAATAGGAAGGTGGGGAATTCTATGATTGGTGTACAACTTAAAGAAATCCGTAAAGAGAAAAAAATGACCTTGAAGGAACTTGCAGAAGGCGCCGGTGTGTCCATCAGCTTTATATCACAAGTTGAGCGCGGAAAGTCCAGCGTCACACTAGAGTCACTTCGAAAAATATCTGAAGTTCTAGAAGTCAATCCAAGCACTTTTTTCCAAAGTAATAATGAGCCTGTGAGTGAACCTTCATTTCATTATCAAGACCTGACACAGCAAGTCCCAAACCCAGACTTCCATCCGATACTCGTCACACTCCCGGCAAACCAAAGTGACGGACAACCCTTCGCCCATAGCGGACATGAATTTGTCTATGTGATAGAAGGAACTTTGACACTGCAAGTAGGTACCAAAATGATTCAACTCCAACAGGGAGAATCCTGGTTTTTTTCAGCAAGCGAAACGCACTATTGGTACAATCATACAGATCAAACGATTAGATTCCTCGTCGTCTCATCCAGATAAACACACGAACGGTTCTTCCGTTCCACTCGGTAGTTAATCATTCTTGCAGTTTTCGGGACATGATCACCGTCCCACATCAAAGGATTTAAAATTATCACCAGTAATTTAAATAAAAAAGGGTTTCCTCGTCTGGAAACCCTTTTTGTAGTGGACCATATGGTGATACCAATTCGTTTTTCTCTTTTACGTATGGAAGCTAAACAAAAAAACACAGGGACGGTTCTGGCGTTTCATAAATTGTTAAAATATGCTATCCACTGAAATGGAAGAACTATCCCCACGTTTCCAAGGTGGAACATTACACCAGTATGAATATAAACATGAGGAAGGGGATGATGTAACTTACCGATTCCAACAGAAAAGAAGGCTCATCTATCCCTTTTTAGGATAAGGATAACATTTTTGAAGTTTTTTGCTCCGCTAAGAGGATCTGTCACCCCCGCTACACTAAACCTCCATCCTCCACCCCGACACAGCGAGCCAGCGCTCATACCGTTCATATTCAGGCATGATTTTTCCGATAAGCCGCCAAAATGAACGGTCGTGATTCATATGGACCATATGGCACATTTCATGGACGACAACATAATCAATCACTTCCATTGGTGCCATGGACAGCTTCCAATTGAATGTCAAATTCCTCATGGAATCACACGTTCCCCAGTTCGTCTTACTGTCCGTGATTCGAATCGAGCGCGGCTTTATTTTGAATTCGCTTTGATAAAATTTAACCCGTTTTTCGACTAATGCCTTGCACTGCTGATAGTAAAATCGCTTCAATGCCTGTTTGATGCTCTCTTCATTTTGCTCTTTCACGTATACATGGAGCTTGTCTGCCTCGAACACGGCATTGTCTTTTTCGATATCTGCATCCTGGGAAATCAGAATGTGATAGAGCCTCCCCAAATATAGAAACTGTCCGCCTGGTCCGTACTCTTTTTCCCTACCGGCTGAGGCCCGCTCTTTCATTTCCTTCGCCCTTTGCAGGATCAAGTCCCATTGGCCTTCTAGGATTTGAAGCATACTTGCATCTGAGGTCCCCTTAGGAGCGTGGACCTCGACATGGCCGTACAAATCCATATAAATGCCGATTGTTTTTCGATTTTTATAAATCACATCATACCCGATTGTTTCACCTAAAAAAGTATGAAGCATGTCATCACCTGCATTTTATTCTATAAATACGCCCCAGCCATCAGAATGGCCGCCGTAAGGCTTGCTTATTTTATCTAGCTTTTCCTGCACTTTTTTTAATTCGCTATGGTTAAGGAGCATCCTTTTCGAGCAACTGCAAGCCCACTCATCTGTCTCATCATCCTGCTCGAGTAAGCCATGAAAGCCTTCTTCCTTCAATACGGGCAGAAGCTTCTCGCCAGTTGCCTTATCCGGCACAGCTATAAAAAACTCGACTGGCTGCGGCTTTTTAAAACTGACACCTTCATTAAACAAACTGCGCAATGCTTCTCCATCCGCGTCGTTTGGAAATTTCATCATCCATTCCTCCATTTGTGTGCCTTCTATGTTGTCATTATCATGCACTTGCTAAATTTCTGCTAATCATTTGATTATGAGATTGTTGTGTTATAATGTAAATAACCTTTTGCTTTAAATTTTTTACTTTACCGGTACCATGCCCCTACTCGTTCGTTGAGTAGGGTTTTTTTATTGCTGTTATTTTTGAAAATAAAAAAACAGACCCTTTTGGAGTCTGTTTCGGTATGCTATATCAAAAATTAAGCTTTTTGAACGTTAGCAGCTTGAGGTCCACGTGCACCTTGCTCAACGTCGAAAGTAACTTTTTGACCTTCGTCTAATGATTTGAAGCCTTCAGATTGGATTGCAGAGAAATGAACGAATACATCTTCTCCACCTTCGCGCTCGATGAATCCGAAACCTTTTTCTGCGTTAAACCATTTTACTGTACCTTGTTCCATGTTTGTTGCCTCCTAGTGCTAATGCACATTGTATTACTATCCTTGCCCAAAGTGATCATTAGAACGAAGAGTCGAACTTTACACCGAACAAAAATAATTCTACCTAAGAATAACAAGATTTAGGAAAAATTGCAAGGGACTTTAGTTGGATGAGAACGTTACGGTTCAACTGCGATGAAAGTCGATCGCAATAAAAGAAGCAGTGGATTCAAAAACTGAATCCCTCTGCTTTTAGGTTGATATCACTATTTATTGGGCTCTTTTCTCAAACTTTGTTGCTATTGACTACAAAAATAGGATGGAATGACCTATGTTTCCTCACAAAATGAAAGCTTATTATGAGAAAAGAGCTTGCACACTTGATACCGACCTACAATATAGCGTTTTACCACGTTAAAATCGGCTTTAGGATTTTAAGGACAATTTTTCGAAAACAGCTATTTATTAAAATGAATTCTCTCTTCTGACTAATCTATTCGAATTGATGCTTCACTCCCTTTTTGTAGTGGACCATATGGTGATACCAATTCGTTTTTCTCTTTTACGTAAGGAAGCTAAACAATTACTATTCACTGTCTCAGTAGATGCAAAAAATTTTTAAAGATAGGGTGAGATTGATTGTTTTTTCTCTAGAAATAATGACTTAAATAATATATTGTATACCTAAAACAATGAAAGCCCTACCTCTCTTTCATCCTTACGGCTCCTAGTCCGTGCCAGTGTGAATCAGGATTGCAAAAATCAAGTGACTATTTTATCGAGTTATTTGATGAAACTTCAAACGTTCGTATAGGAAATTTAAGTAATAAAAATGGATTAGATTGTAGAAAAAACAAAAGAGGTTAATGCTCTAAAGATGAGTTGGAGAAGTTGAATGTCTTTGAAGATGTATTAAAGAAGCCTTAACAGAAACTTTTTATTTGATTTTCAGTAATCCCTTTAATTAATCCCAGTTCACTAATCAAAAATTTATGTGCGTTATCTAACATTTTTTTTTCGCTGGTATTAAGTGCTTTTTCTTTCTTCATACGCATTAAATCACGTACAACTTCAGTACATTCTAGTATTTTACCTGTTTTTATTTTGTCCGCGTTCACTTTATACCTTTGTTTCCACGGCAGTAATCTATCAGATTCTCCATGATGAAAAATGTTTATGATGTGTTTTAATGCAATTATGTCAGTAACAGGTCGTATATTTGAACTCAATATTTTACCCGCAGGAATCATGACTTGCATATTACCGATTAACATTTTTATGACATAATACTGTTGTTTTTCCCCTGAGATTTCCTTTTCTTCTATGGCTTTTATTGTACCTACTCCGTGCATTGGATAAACAATGTTATCGTCAATTTGAAACAAATAATCCACCTCCATATATGGTAACCTTCTTAACCTTAACATATATATTATTTTTTATCAAATTTTCAATAATATCATAAATTTATTTTAAGTGTCAACTACTTTTTCTTTAAAATTAGAAAAAGTAAAAACAATTAGATTCAAGCAGAAACACAGGGACGGTTGTGGCGTTTCATAAATTGTTAAAATATGCCATTTACTGAAACGGAAGAACCGCCCCCACGTTTCCCCATGTCCCTAATCAAATGTAAAGGGAAGCATAATTTAGCTTCCCTTTGGTTATCTAAGCACTATTCAACTTTTATTTCGACTCCCGCATGGGACAAGAGACCCATCCCTGAGTACTTTCTCAATCTCATCCCTAGTCGGCAATGCGGAAATAGCACCTCTCTTGGTGGTCGTCAGCGCTCCACTTGCATTGGCAAACTGCAGAATGTCTGCATGTTGGTCATGCAATAACTTCATCAGGTTTTCGGATGTCGCCCCGAGTTCAAGCAGTTTATACAGGAAGCCTCCTATGAAGGCGTCTCCTGCGCCGGTGGTGTCTTCAACATTAACCGTAAATCCGTTTGATCCATATTTTTCTTTTCCGGCATACAGGTCGGCTCCGTTGGCTCCTTTGGTGAAAACGACCGCCTGGACATCGCCCTGGAATAAGGATTGAATTGCTTCTTGTTCATCATGGATGCCTGTTATGAACTCAAGCTCTTCATCGGAAATCTTCACGATATGGGCACTTGGCAGGAACTCAAGAATCGCACTGCGGCAATCTTCTGCGCTGTCCCAGAGTGGCAGCCTTACATTTGGATCAAAGCTGATGATTCCGCCCTGCTCCTTCATGTGGTTAATTGCTTTCCGGTGTGTTTGCTTCATCGGACTCTCGACAAGATCGACTGAGCAAAAATGGAGGATATCGCCTCTTTCAAATGAAGAGGCATCAAGTTCTGTTTCTTCCAGCAGCAAGTCTGCAGATGGCTTGCGGTAAAAGGAGAAATCGCGTTCGCCATCTTCTCTAAGGGAAACGAAGGCCAGCCCGGTATTGGCTTGCTTCGTCCTGACGGTCATGTCCGTTCTGACGCCAGCCTCCTCCAATTGTTCGATCAAAAAGTCGCCAAAAGCATCCTCACCTAGCTTCGTGATCATCGAAGCTGCCTGGCCATACCTGGCTACCGCTGCCGATACATTCGCCGGTGCACCTCCAGGCATCCGCTCAAAGGTCACGACATCCTTCAGTGCCTTTCCTTTTTGCTGTGGTATGAAATCTATCAAAACCTCACCGATTGAATACAGCATGCCCATTGGCTTCACTTCCTTTTCCCATCTTAGCTTGATAATCCCATTTTACCGCCTCGAAACGGGCACTTCCCTCTTTTGCGAAAAAGCGGATTCCGTCGCTGTCCTCTCCAGGAAAAATGCGGCAGGTAAAAACTTCTTCGCCGTCATTCACAAACAGCTCGACAGAGGAGACATCTACAAATAGATGGAACTTGATCTTGCCTAATGCCACCTTGCATTTGCGAGTCGTACCATATTTCTCTGCAAAGGCTTCACCAGATTCACTTCGATCTACCACCACTTTTTGCGCTGCGGCATCATAGGAAATCACTGTTCTCTCCGTCTCACCCGTCCTGATTTCTACCCCGAACTCAGAAGCATCGACATTATCAAACTCACTAATCATTTCATAGGTAACTCCATTAAATCCTTCAAACGTCCGTGACTCAGCCCTAAGGATACCCGCTGTCTTTTCTTCCTTTCCCCGCAAAATCGCAAGCTCGTTAACCGGCTGCTGGATCAGTTTATTTCCTTTGACCGTCAGCTCGCGCGGAATCGTCAAGCAATGAGCCCAGCCATGCGCATCCGTAGGATACTCAATTTCCGGCAAACCCATCCAGCCGACGAGAACCCTTCTGCCTGAAGGATCTTCCATTGTTTGAGGGGCATAAAAGTCAAAGCCACAATCAAGTTCGTTAAATTCTTCATGCTCGAAAAGTCTATCATCCAGATTCAACGGCTTTCCCAGGAGATAGCCTGATTGATAAATATTTTGATAGGAATCACCCTGAGGCTCGATTCCTTGCGGGGAAAAAATAAGTACTCCGCGTCCATTCTGCTCAAAATAATCCGGGCATTCCCACATATACCCGAACGATTCTAGATCCGTTTTTAATTCTCCTTCAAACTGCCAATTGATGAGATCGGCTGAACTGTATAAAACAACACAGCCTGTTTCTTCTGTCCTTTGCGCCCCAATGACTGACCAAAAGCGGCCGTCTTCCTTCCAGATCTTCGGATCACGGAAATGATCGGTATATCCTTCGGGAACTTCGTCAATGGCTGGGTTGATTTTAGAAATAGCCCCATCCTTGCCCATCACTGCCAGGCACTGATAAGGATGGCGGACCCAGTTTTCATCGCGAGTGTTCCCTGTATACATTAAATACAGATTTTCATCATGTTCGATTGCACTGCCGGAATAAGCTCCATGGCTGTCAAAGTAGTCTCCTGGCGTGATGCCAACTCCGACATTCTCCCAATGGACAAGATCCTCAGACTTTGTATGATACCAATATTTCAAGCCATGTACGGGACCGAGCGGAAACCATTGATAAAACAAATGATATTCCCCATTAAAATAAGAAAATCCATTAGGGTCATTTAATAGCCCCGTTTCCGGCTGGATATGGTAGCTTTGACGCCACGGACTTGCATCCACTTTATTTTTCAATATTTCCAGATCTTCCTGGCTTACATCTTCCATCTTGGTATATCTGCTTTCTCTCGTCCACTCCATGATGTTCTTCCTCCTGAATGAAAACGATAAAGGAGAATCATCCGATTCCCCCTCATCAGTTTTTTATACTGAAGCGTTTCAAATCACCGTTGGTCACCCTTCTATGTTACAACGTGATTCGAATGGCCATTTTTGATATTTTTTATGCTGCGGCGTCTTTCTCCCCACTGTTAGTCATCTTCTTTGCATCCCTTTTGGCAAGCACGATCGTGACCACGAATGCCACCGCAAACGCAATCCCCATGCCAATGATATATGGAAGGATTGAAGCTGGGCTGATGGAAATGACCCCAGGCAAACCAGCTGCACCAAGAGCGACCGCTTTTACCTTGAAAAAGGTGACAAATGCCGACCCGATCGCTGCTCCAGTTATCGCCCCGATAAATGGATATCTTAGCTTCAGGTTAATACCGAACATCGCAGGTTCCGTAATTCCGAGTAAAGCAGAGATTCCTGCTGCAGAAGCTGTTCCTTTAAGTTTTTTATCGCGCGTAACGGTTAGAACTCCCAAAGTCGCTGCTCCCTGCGCTATATTGGACATGGCAGCGATGACAAATATGAACGAACCGCCCGTTTTAGCCATATCGGCCAATAATTGTGTCTCCACCGCAATGAAGCTATGATGCATACCCGTTATAACGATTGGTGCATAAGCGAGGCCAAATAGTGCACCGCCGATGAACCCCGTCGTATCATACAGCCAGATCATGCCGTCAGAAAGCAGATTTCCCGCTGCACGGGTAATCGGTCCAACCGCCGTGAATGTTAAAATGCCCGTGATAAAAATTGTCAATAATGGTGTTAGAAGATTATCCAGAGCAGATGGTACAATTCTTCGTAAAAAATTCTCTGTTTTTGCCAGGATAAAAGAGGCAACTAATACAGGAAGAACGGTCCCTTGATAGCCAATCTTTTCAATCTCAAAGCCGAAAATCTTCCACACCGGAATCTCGCCATTGACCAGTGCGCCACCATAGCCCCAGCCATTCAATAGATCCGGGTGGACCATAAGCATTCCAAGTGCCGCTCCAAGATAAGCATTTCCCCCGAAGCGCTGTGCTGCCGAGAAACCAATCAAAACGGGCAGGAATACGAATGCCGCATTTGCAAATGTGTTGATCAGAGCCGCCAGGTCGGCCATTTCCGGATAAGCCTCAATAAGCGACATTCCTGAGATGAATAAATCCTTTGCTGTCAGCAGATTATTTATTCCCATCAGCAAACCGCCGGCCACAATCGCCGGGATGATTGGCACGAAAATATCTGATAACATCTTCACAAAACGCTGGATTGGATTGAGTTTCTTAGCACTCGCATCCTTCACATCCTTAGTGGACATTTCCGATAATCCAGTCAGCTCCGTCAGTTCTTTATATACCTTATTCACAGTCCCGGAACCGAGGATGACCTGAAATTGGCCCCCAGTCGAAAAGGTTCCTTTAACCGCTTCCATTTCATCGAGTTTTTTCTGATCCACGATGGACTCATCATTCAATACCAGGCGCAAGCGGGTTGCACAATGCGCTGCTGCTGACACATTTTCTTTTCCACCGAGGGCAGTCAGTATTTCTTTGGCTACTTCATGGTAGTTCATTGTAAATCCTCCCTTATTTGGTATTACCGGTTTGTTTGGAACCGGTTCCAAACTGCGGTAAAGTAAAACCGGTTCGATTGCGGAACCGGTTCCATTAATTTAATTTTATTATAGCAAGCTAACTCAAAATGTCAACGCTTTCTCGCTCAATTATTTTAAAATCGGAAACACTCAGCATCGGAATCTCTTCCTCATTCACGAGCTGGACGATTTTATCTGCTGCCATTCCCCCGGCTTCCTTGTAAAAGAATTGCACCGTGGTCAGTCCAGGATTCAGCATCTCAGTGATCTCATACCCGCCAAATCCAGTTATCGAGAGATCCTCTGGAATCTTCAGCCCCTTCGAATAGGCAGCTTTCAAGGCACCGATCGCTATATTATCGGTTGCACAAACAATTGCTGTCGGACGAAATTCCTCTAAAATAGAAGGAACTTTTTCTAACGCGTCACCGATTTTAAAGCTCGTCTCGTAATAACGGACCTTAATCTCTTCCGTTTCTTTTATCGCCCCGGCAAAGCCTTGCTTCCTTTTGACCCCTACCGCAATATCTTCTTCCGAGACGCCCAGATAAGCGATCCGCTTATGCCCTTTTTTTGCCATGAACCTGCCAATTGCCTTCCCCGCCTCAAAATCATCGTGAATCAGGCTGTAGACCTTTTCATGC
Organism: Bacillus sp. ISL-37; assembly: GCF_018613315.1. GTDB lineage: Bacteria > Bacillota > Bacilli > Bacillales > Cytobacillaceae > Mesobacillus. Next base: position 14,351 of record NZ_JAGGQL010000023.1, read on the forward strand.
TGTTGCCCGACAAGCAGAACAGGAATGCCGATTTCCTGAATCGTTTCCAGGTGCCGCTCGGTCACCCTTGTCGCGAGCAAAATGATTCCCGCAACTTTTTGCTTCGCCAAACTGTACAGACTCTCAATTTCCCGGTCCAAATCCTGGCTTGTATTGGATACGAACATTTGATAATTCAGTTCCCGCAGCTTCTCATCAATCCCAATCAATGTCTTTGAAGTAGCATAAGAATCAAGACGAGGAACGACCGTACCAATGATATTCGTCTTCTTCGCCTTTAGACTCTGAGCAAAAGTATTCGGAGAATAACCCGTCTCCCCAATCACTCGCTCAATCTTCCTCATCGTCTGCTCGCCGACAGATCCCCCATTCAAATATCGGGATACCGTACTCTTCGCCACACCTGCCAAACGAGCAATATCCGCAATCGTCGTCATACTTACATCCACTCCAAAAAGCCCGGCACCACTTGTCCAGACAATGTTTTTTTCATTATAACACGGGGACACTTCTTCTGATTTACATAATAACCCCCGGAACACGGGAACGGTGTCCCTGCATTTCTATTCCATTGCATCTCATTCGCAGAGACACAGGGACGGTTCTCACGTCTCTTTCGGTAACCGAAATAGTTATGAAAAACCCTAATAATTCTTGGTTGAGTCCACCGTACAAGATAAAAAAGAAATGGGACACATCTCATTTCAGACTGTGCTCGAGATTACATGGATAGATCCTTATAATTCACGAGACACCGGAACCGTCCCCTCGTCGTCCTCCCAAAATGAATCAGTAAAAAGAAGCACAGGATCAATGTCCCCGTGCTTCCGCTTTACAAAAAATCACAAGAAAACCTTCTCAACATCTACATTGAAATGATGGATGGCTATTGATTTTATCGTGCCTTTATCTTTCGCTATGTCATTTAGTCTATATTTATTATTTTCATCTAATACATACACTTGAATCGTATTGAGAAGCGGGTTCACGATCCAATATTCCTTTACACCGTACTGCATATAAAGGTTTAGTTTGAATACCAGGTCATGTGATTGGTTGGAAGGGCTGATAATCTCAATGATCAGAGCAGGAGTTCCAACATATTTATTCTCAAGCAATCCCATTTTGTCACAAATAACGGTAAGGTCAGGGATGACAATCTTGGTCCCTTCCATCTGTTCATTCTTCAGCTCGATATCGAATGGCGCATGAAAAACTTCGCAATCGGTTCCATCAAGAAGCTGGAATAACCGGGCATGTAAGCGTCCTGAAATTCTTTGATGTTTCGTAGAAGGAGAAGGAGACATAAAAACCACACCGTCAATATACTCCATTAGCTGTTCCGAATCCTCTCTTATCCGATAAAACTCATCCAATGAAATACGTTTTTCTTCTGGCAAGCTCATGACCTCACCCTTCCTGCTTTTTCCTCATTATAATTTATTGACAAAGAATACTCCAGAGCAAAGATAAGCTTTCAAAAAGCAGAGAGACGTGCCTTTTGCTTCCAAAAACATTTACAAAAAAAGGAGCAAAAGGTCCGTCCCCTTGCTCCCATTGAACGCCTGGTTTTATCAACCAGGCGTTATTTTCAGATGATCATTTTAATGGTTTATATTAATGAACTTTTCCCCCAAAGCCTCAATATACCTCTTAGCGGAAATTTGAACAGACTGATGGGCATCTTCCTTAATGACACGATGGAATGCATTATATAGTCTGTCAAAATTCAGAACGCTGACTTTAGCTGCCATCTCCTGAACCTTGTTAGCTGGCAATGGAATAAGGTTTGGATAACTATACATGAAACTTACCCATTGTCGATCGGCCACTATTTGAATAATATCACCAGTTAGAAGTACCCCTTGCTTGTTCACATCATTTTCCCAGTGTAAAACACTTCCCCCATTAAAATGACCACCCAAACGATACAATGTTACACCACCATCAAGCTCCAGAGAATCACCAGACCAGAATATGATCCTGTCACTGTGCCTAGTGACCCACTGGCGATCAGCTTCGTGGATATAAATACTTGCTCCGAATCGTTCAGCCCATTCAACCTGTGTCGAATAATAATGCGGATGGGATAATGCGATGGCATCGATTCCTCCTAGAGAATGCAGTTCATTTTCTGTTTTTTCGTCCAGGTAGGTGATGCAATCCCATAACAAGTTGAACCCTTCATTCTGAACTAAATAGGCTGTCTGCCCAATCGCAAACGAAGGAGTAGTGGTAAGGCTGTACAGTCCTTCCTCCTCTTGGACAATGGTATTTTTATATTTCCCTGAATCTGCAAGCTGTTGAAGCGTTGTCCATGACTGTCCATCAGGATGGATGTACTGCCTTTCGTCAGCGCAAATCAAGCAGGTTTCAGGAGCATGAGCAGAATGGGGATATTGGACACCGCAAGTATTACATATATAATGGTTCATTTTGAACACCTTCCTATGATTTTTCTTATCTTTATTATAAGAAAACCACTAAGCGATCTCTTCGGAAGAATGGTGTAACCTATCTACAACTTTTGGCTGAGATTTTATATTTCTATATCGGATTTTTCAATATAACATAACGGCTTTTGGTTTATTTTTCCCAACAAAAAATATTCGCATTTTTTACTAGGTAAAATGGTTTATAAATCGTCTAACAGGGTATGTAATATCAGTTGTTACGTTATTACTTCGGGGGTAAAAGAAATTGAATAACATCAATGATTTAAGAGAAGACATCAAAATCTATTTTAATGATAATGGTGAGATATTTGAAGAGAATTTGCTCTCTCAAGCAGTTAATGTTTCGGGGAAAATCACTGAGATTTTAGAAAAAGGAAACATTGACCTATTAAAGAATGCCAGGAAACTAATTTTCTTCATAATTGATCAAAATGAAAAAGATTTAATCGCTTTTGCCGAAGAGGAGGGAATTGCTTGGGCAGGACATTCTCTAACTCTATCTCTAAAATTAGAATGGGTTCAAGCAATCAGAAGAACTTTTTGGCAGATAATTAGTAAAATTGATGAAGAAAAGAACCTGACTGATGGAAAAAAGGATTTTTATGAAATGGAAGAATTCATAAACGAACAAATAGACCAATTTCTTAACAGCTTCTTTCTCAGCTACTCAAAATATAAAGATCAAATGCTCCATAAGCAAAGAGAAATGGTCGAACATTTGTCTGTCCCAATCATTCCAGTAAGTGAGACTGTTTCTGTACTACCTCTAATTGGCACAATCGACTCCTTTAGGATTAGAATCATTGAAGAAAAAGTTTTAAACGAAATAGCCAACACAAGGTTCCAAAACTTAGTGATCGACCTATCAGGTGTAGCCATGATGGATAAGGATGTTATCGACTACTTTCAAAAAATCTTGACTGGAGTGGCCATGATGGGCTGCAAAGCCATTCTGACCGGACTCCGACCGGACCTTGTAAGAAAAATGGTCCATGGAGGGATTCTTTTTGAAAAAGATACAGAAACAAGAGGGACTCTTAAAGAGACATTAAAAGATTACCTTTAATTGCAGGCTAAAGACCGTTTCGATGGTCTTTTTCTTTTATTTTAAGACATTGGGACGGTTCTGCCGTCCCAAGGTTTTAAATAAATCCACTTTCCAAGAGGCACTTGAACTCTTTCCCCAGATTCCTCATCTAAATGACATTTACTTTTCCTGAGTGACGGGAACGGCTCCTCCATCCCGCAGTTTTCCCCTAAGGACCGCTTTCTCCCAAGCAAATGTAGATAATTCACTAGCCCATAGGCCGTATGTAAGCTTTGATGGATGAAGCCCGTCACTGAAAAAATCCTCTGCATTCAGGTTCATTCTTGTTCGCCAATCTTTTAGCCGGATTTTCTTATCATTGTAATGAACTCCATTGAACTTTGAGGCGGTAGTCAACAGTTCATTCCCCAAGATATCCACCAAATTCCCGATGAACACTTTGATTAAAAATGGGAACGCCGGAAAGTCTTTGATCGGCGGCATATTGGCAAACACGATGGGTACATCCTCAAATTTCGATCTCAGATCTGTCACTAGATTTTCTGATTCCTTTTGCCAGGACCATGGATTATTTAATGTAAAGGCATCATTGGCTCCGAGGCCGATCACTACCAAATCCACTTTGTTGTCAGGAATCACTGGAACAATACTTTCTCTAAACTTTTTTAGAGTATAGCCGCTTTTTGCATACACTTCCCAATGGACCGTCGCATTCGTCTTTTCTGCTAATTCTTTTGCGAACACACCGGCGAACCCTTCCTGATGATGATTAACCCCCACACCGGCAATCGAACTCTCTCCCAGAAAAACAACTCGAAACTCTTGATCACCTTCAATTTTTACCAAGCCTATATTTCCTTCCGCTTCTGGTAACCGGGGCGTACTTGCTCTGACCCTTTTTCCTTGAAAATATAAAAATGGCAAGAAAGGAACAATGATCATACTGCCGAACAAGTATAATAATCTCATATTTCTTTAACGATCCTTTCACTGGGTTTATAGGGACACAGGGACTGTTCTCCTGTCCCCTTAAATTACTTTTCCCTAAAGCTCAGTGCTTCAGTAATTTATCATTACCTGTACTGGTTATCCATATATATAGTGTAAAAGCTAACGGGAGTAGAAATCATTGGACAAACAAAATAGCAGGTTTCGGTGGGTTGTATTTGTTTCCGTATTGCTAACTTACTTATTAATGTCGAGCCAACGAACTGCTCCGGGATTGATTACAGAGCAGGTGATGAAGGATTTTCATGTAACAGCGACAACGATTGGGTTACTGACGAGTATCCAATTCTTTGTTTATACTAGTTTGCAAATTCCTATGGGGATTTTGGCTGATCGGTATGGGCCTAATTTTTTTCTAATTATAGGGGCAACCGTCACTGGGTTAGGCACGATCATTTATAGTCTTGGGACGCATGAGTTTGTCTTGTTTTTTGCCAGAATCCTTACGGGAATTGGAGATGCGACTATTTGGGTCAATTTGGTATTGATTTTAAGCCAATGGTTTAAAGTAAAGGAGTTTGTTCGATTAATTGGTATCGCGGGAATGACGGGAAGTCTTGGATTCCTTCTGGCGACAGTTCCTTTTTCCGCTTGGATTGACTTGCTTGGCTGGAGAGCAGCATTTTTTTCTGCGGGCATAGCTTTATGTTTAACCGGAATTCTTCTATATATTGTACTGGTAAAGAAACCAAGACAACTCTTTCAAAATGAATCGGTAACTGCAAAAGATAAAATTCAACGTGAAAACATTTCCTTGATACTGAAAAGAATCGTTTTGAATCGACAGGCATGGGCTTTATTCTTCTGTCATTTTGGAGTAGTTGGCGGTTATGTGGGCTTTATTAGTTCATGGGCAGTACCCTATGGGATGAATATGTATGAAATGACTCGATCAGATGCCAGTCAACTAGTAATGGTCGGTCTTATAGGGGCACTTATAGGGGCTCCGCTAACCAGTTGGATTTCAAGTCGGCTTGGAACAATCAAGCGTCCTTATGTAATGGTTCATTTTATTATTTTAACAAGCTGGTCTGCTTTCCTTTTATTTAAAGGGAATCCACCACTTTTCATGCTCATTTTGCTTTTCTTTATCATCGGCTTTGGATTTGGAGCAAGTGCCTTAACTTTTGCTGTCGTTCGTCAATCCTTTCCTATGAGGGAATCTGGCCTTGTATCTGGATTTGCGAATACCGGCGGCTTTCTAAGTGCTGTTTTACTGCCAGGATTTTCCGGAAAAGTATTGGACCATTTTCATTCTGTTTCAGGCAGTATGACTGAAGGCTATTTTTATGGCTTCATCATTCCAGTCATCTTTTCTCTAATTGGCTTGCTTGGAGTGAGTACGATTAAGGAAATGCGTCAGACTGAATCGGCAGAACCAGAATCCTCCCGTCTAAAATGAGGAGATGCATACTTTTTTCCAAATTTTAAGGACATGGCCACCTGGACATGTCCTTGCTTATTCACATCAAAATAGCTAATACCGTCTCCTTAAAACTATTATAAACATCTGACCAAAGAACTGAATCCTCTGTATACCTTTTTCTTAAAGAGCCAAAGGATTCTTTTTGTTTTTCTGCAAAGGAAGGATCCTCTTTTGATGGCAACTCAGCACGAACTTCATCGACGATTTGCTGAGCTTTGGGTGCACGAGGTCCCCACTTTCCAAGTAAATCTCCTTGATTATTAAAGATTAAAATTATTGGAATTGCACGACCACCGTTTGTTAAGTGACGATCAATTAAATCTGTATCTGCATCTCGCAATGCGACGCGAATTTCAATATCTGCAGCTTCAGCTAATTTGCGAATAACGGGATTAATCATCATCGCATCTCCACACCAATCTTCGGTGATCGTTAGGAAATGAAGTTGATATTGTTTTAACTCTTCAGCAAATCCATCTGCCGGGAGTTGAAATTGTTCATAAACAGCAAAACTTTCCTCTTTTAACATGCCCATTTCATTCATATAGGTTTGAATTGATTTTCCCTCTTCAAAATACTGCTGTTCTGGTTTCATCTAAATTCTCCACCATTTCTATGTAAAATCCGTCAGGTAATGTGACGCAGGCATCCTGACGATAACCCCTTCTTTCACCTTATCCGGACTATCTAATGATATTTAATTCTATCTAGTCAAAGCATTAATCTTATTTTATAACGTTTTTCTAAATGAATAGCACCATTTATCATAATCTAATTTCTCTTCATAAAAACGATGAGCTTTGTCTCGCTGAATTCCTGATTCTAATGCCACATATTCAGCTCCATTTTCTTTTGCCCAATTATGTATATAACTTAATAATTTCTCTCCGAATCCGAATGAGCGGTAAGCAGTATCCGTTACCAGATCATAGATAAAAATGTGTCGTTTATTATAGAAGTTAACTCTCCAGCTTAAACCAGCTAAAGATACAATCTGATTATCTTTATATAAAGCATACAAAGAATACCCATCTTTCCTCATTTCTTCTAGTAACTCCAGGTATGTCTTTTGAGTCAGCTCAGTACGTAACTGATTCATAATCGTAAAGGCTTCTAACCATTGTTCTTTATCCGTTAATTCTTGTATTGTTTCTGCCGTAGAATCCACATTTACACCCCAAAAAAGATTTTATTAAATTTCATTTAGACTCCTGAATCCTTCTTTGATCAACGCCCTCGGAAGTCGTACCTAAAAATACCCCCCTCAAGGATCGAAGGACTCGTATAATTCTAAAAAAGTCCTAAATGAAACTATCTTACTACCGTTAAAACTGTATGCTCAACATTGTTGCTATCCCCTAACTTTTGTAACTGAGGAACAACGAATTCGGGTACTATTTTGTATTTATCAAGTTCATTGATCTCAATCCATTTGTGAATATAACCGTCTTCCATTCCTTTAAACTCATCTTTATGGTCAACTAATTTATGATGTACAGGAATTTCCACAAGGTAATGCATACACTTTTAACATTAAAGATATTTTCAAAATTAAAATTCCTAAAAGAAATAATTACCCCTTCTCCCACCTTCATACAATGCAAAAACGTCACCGTTGATGGGTGACACTTAGCCCTAAGATCTTCTCTTTTTAACGGGTATAAATAAATCAACTTTGCATTTCCCTTCAGGATCTTCGGAAGGGTTATTCATATTGAATTCCAGGTAATATCTTTGGTAATCGGCTGCATAGTCGCTATTTGGCAGCCATTCGCCAAATATGTATTGATAAGCAAAATTTAGCTTTTCAGGTTTTTCCTAAAAGGAATACAAGGCGTAATGCCCGCCTTCCAACTTCCTGAACTTCATCTCTTTATGATTTTCTTTTTCAAATCCCTCAGGTAATGTAACGCAGGCATCGTGACGGCAATCCTTGCTTTCCACTTGCTCCGGATTATCTAATGATATACCGATAAATGACTGTTGGGGCGGGTATAGTCCATTGCTAATCGCCCAATTGATCAGCTTTCCCCAGTGCTCTTGGGGCTCAAAGTAACTCCCCGTTCGTCTGATATACGCTATTTCCGTTTCAGGTAAGTTCTTTATTAAGATATTCATTTTTACTACCCCTCGTATGGAAAGATTAGCTCGCTAAACATTTCAACAAACCAGCAATGGTTTTGCTGTCCCCAAAAATGACTTTTCCTTATTTGTCCTGAGCACCATAATCCCCTCATTCATTATTCATAAAGTTTTGTCTCTCCAGGTACTTCAACACAGTTTGTGAAAACTCTTGGTGCGATTCCTTCGTATATTTGGCTTTCGTATAAATCTGAGCAAGATTCTTTAATCCCAATTGTTCTGTCATTTCCTTAAGTTTTGGGACGGCCATGTAGCGGTTCCAGCCCTTTTCATTTCGATCTTTATAAATATCGAGAATATCTTCATCCGAATAATCACGATACTGATCGTAGTGAACAAGTCCATGCATTGGCAGCCGGTCACGCGGGGCAGGGTTTTCTGCTGGATACCCTAATGAAAAACCAACAACGGGTACGACATTTGGCGGTAAGTTCAGCAGTTCACCAATTTGATCACAATTGGCAAGCGTAGAGCCCATATAGCAAATGCCAAGTCCCTCATTTTCAGCTGCTAAAGCGCAGTTTTGTGATGTCAAAGCTGCATCAATGGCCCCAATCATAAAGCTCATGTAATTATCAAAATGAACAGGTGCATCGTTGAGTTCAAGCCATTTTCTCATTCTATTAAAATCAGCACAAAATGTTAAAAGGATCGGCGCATCAACAACCATCGATTGCTCCATATGAGCAGTGTATAATTTTTTCTTAAGTTCCTTATCTTTCGTGACGATGATCGAATACGTCTGCATATTGCCGCTTGAAGAGGCACGAATACCCGCCTCTAAAATTTTGTCGAGCAGATCTTGACTAACTTCCCTATCTTCATACTCTCGAATGGATCGGTGGCCATGGATCACATCATTCAATTCCAAAACAATCACTCCTAATTATCGATTATGGACAAAGGGACGATTCCGTCCGTCCCCGGGGTAATAATTTTATTGAACTTCAACTAAATATTGCTTTAATTGCTCTTTTGTATCAGAGGAAAGTGGGGCAGATTTTCTAGTATGCTCGTCCATTTGCACGATGACGGTTTCTGCCACCGCAGCAAGCTTTCCATTTTGATAGAGTCCTTGAAATAAAGAAAAGGAACTATTGCCAACTCTTGTTATGGCACTGCCGATTTCCACTGTTCCAGGCCACCGTATTTCGGAAAGCAAATCCAGCTTTAGACTCGCTATGACGAACGAGGCGTTTTCAGCATGCAGCGGCTCCTTTGCATAGAGAAGCTCAGTCCTTCCCGTTTCCAAGAACGTTGAAAATAGTGCGTTATTTACATGTCCCTGTCGATCCGTATCTGCATACCTGATCTTGTCATATGCCTTTAAAGGAAAATCTTCATATTCCGGTCTCATCTGCATCACCAACATTCCTCCTGTATCAATGCTTCTAGAGTCATATCCTGCTAGATACATTCTTCAACAACTTAAACAATAAATCCTTCTTCAACATACCTGCTCTTTTTTAGAACCCATTAAAAAGAATCCACCTTGATTCCTATAAAAACGTATATACAAGTTTCACAAATTTCTATTTTCTATAAACTAAACTGTAGATTTATTGTTATTGGGGAGTGAAAAAAATGAATGATGAACTTCAAGGCTTGTTTAATGATTTAATCCAACTCGAGCATGTTTCTTCAACTTTATATCTTGCGATGTCTGCTTCTATGGCTAAACAGAATTATACAGGCATAGCCCATTGGTTAAGGTTGCAATCAGAGGAAGAGAGAACCCACATGCTCACTTTAATTGATTTTGTCGTGGATCGGGATGGTACTGTCCAAATAAATAGCATCCCTGCACAACCAAGTGACTTTGGCACTCCATTAGAGACCTTTCAGAAAGTATTGAGCCATGAACAGTTTGTTACGAATACTTACCGTCAGGCCTATAACTATGTGAATTCAATCGATCCTCAGGCCGCTTTGATCATCCAGGACTTTTTAAGGGAACAAATAGATGAAGAAGCACAAGCTAAAACCATTATTGATCGTCTTAAACTTGCTGGAAATAACCCTTCCGCTCTTTTACTAATAGATCAAGAATTAGGTGCAAGAACAAATGCCGCAACTCCTCCAGCAGCTGGTTGAATCGGTGACATTCAGTTGGCCGAAGATCATGGTTCAATTTAAAAGGCAATGGGACGGAAATAAGAACCGTCCCTTTGTCCCGAAATAAAAAAAGACAAGCTTTGTCGCTCATCTCAAAAGTTAGAATCCCCTATTAAGTTTCATATCCAAAGAATGTCAAATCAGCCTCTAATCTCGCCGGATGTTCTTTCATCCCTCTTAATCAAACGTTTGATTAAATGCATACCAACCCTAGAGGGGCATGGGTTCTTTGAAAAAAATCAGCGGAAGATTGAGACGATCGACCCGCATCGGCCTCCCCCTCCATCATTGCCATCTCCTCCACCTCCCCCATCTGAATGGCCGATGTCCAATGACTGAGTGGGACATGAGAACCATTGTCCCCATGTCCCCCATGCTTTTTAATCCCTACATATTCTTGCTCTCCTGAAGAAGTTTGGATTTTCCTGAACGCTCCCATTCTTCTACGGTTTCATATGCTTTTTCCGGAGTATACCCTTTCCCTACGAGCACTCCCATTAAAATAAACTCTTGAAGAATATGCAAAGCGTTGATCCCTCTTTTAACGTCCTCTAATCCTTCCTGCACCAAAAATTCCGTGTGCTGGACCCATTCATCTGGAGTCTTGCCAAAAACTACCGTATTTCCATTGCCGTTAGCTCCGCCTTCACTCGCCATGGCATCGGCTTTGGTGACGTGGACAGTTCCGAATGGATGGTTAGGTGGCGCATAGATGGAGTAAAGCTTTAACGGAGTATTACCGGTATTCGTCACATTATGCCATGTTCCGGCTGGAATCATAATCGCAAAATCGTCTGCAACCGGACGCTGGAAGGTTAAGTTATCTTTGCTCGGCCCCATCTGTACCATCCCCTGGCCTTGCTCGATCCGTAAAAATTGATCCACATCAGGATGGATTTCCAGACCGATATCATCGCCAACATCAATGCTCATCAAAGTGACTTGTAAATGAGTTCCTGTCCATAAAGCCGTTCGATACGTGTTGTTTTGCTTTGTTGCTTCATTGATATTGACCACATATGGATTCGGTCCATAATCCGCTAAAGGAATCATTCCATTTCCGTTAGGATAGCGGTATCCATAAAAACCGTTCACCTGCTGCACTCCATAAGGATGAGCCCACTGACCAGACTGTCTACCATCGTAATAATTCGGTTCATAATATGGATTAAAATAACCATTTGGAACATAGTACATTTTTTCAATCCCTCCCCAGTTTATCAACATATCCTATGCAATTGGTATGGGTGGAGACACAGTGAAGGTTGTCGTGTCTTACTGCTAATGCATTAGCTCCCCCCTTCGCACCCTTTGTCGCAACAATCTTTAAAAGGTTTTTACAGGGAATTAGCGAATTCTTATTGTAATGGAAAGGAGATGGAAAAGTTATGGTTAAAGAGAGTAAGGCTACGGAAGTGAAGCGCTACACAATACAGCAGTTTTATGGATCAGAATCAATTACGGGTAATTCGATTTCATCTGATGGAAAGAAAGTTTTGTTTTCAGGAGACAAGACGGGGATTTACAACGCGTATTGTGTGTCGGTTGAAGACGGTGTGAGGACACAGCTGACGCATTCTGAGGATAATGCTGTTCTTGTTGTGAGCTACTTTCCCGATGATGACCGCTTTTTATTTTTAAGCGATAAGGGCGGGAATGAAATCTTACATATTTATGTAAAAAATGAGAATGGGGAAGAGGTTGACCTCACTCCAGGAGAGCAAGAACGTGCGGAATTTTACAGCTGGAGTCAGGACGGAAAAAGCTTTTTCTACGGGTCCAATAAGCGTAATCCTAGTTACCTGGACGTCTATGAAATGGATATTGCCACTTTTGAACCTACTTGTATTTTTACGAATGATGAAGGATATGAATTTGGGTCCATCTCTCTGAATAAGCGGTTTATTTCCTTAGGAAAAGTGAACAATGCCAATGATTCCAATGTTTACATTTTTGACCGGCAAACGGAGAAGCTTATGCATGCCACTCCGCATGAAGGGGATATCCAGAACATCCCACAAGCATTCTGCAGGAATTCCGAGAACCTTTATTTCCTTACTGATGATAATGAGGAATTCCTATATCTGAAAAAGTACCACATTGCAACAGGTGTAAAAGAGGATGTTGTGAAGGAAAATTGGGATATCATGTTCACGCGCTTCTCCAAACAGAATACCTATATGGTTTATGGGGTTAATCAGGATGCCAGTACCGTCGTGAAGGTTCTTCATGTGGGCACTGGAAATTATCTGGACCTGCCGCAACTTCCGGAAGGGCAAATTTTGGACTTGAAGTTTTCCGCGGATGAGAGTCTGTTGACCTTCTTGTTTAACGGTCCGAAATCGCCCACGAATTTATATAGCTACAAGCTTGGGACATCTCAATTAAAACAGCTCACCGATGCCCTTAACCCGGAGATTAGCCAGACGGACTTGGCAAACGGGGAAGTGATTCGCTTCCCGTCCTTTGATGGATTGGAGATTCCGGGAATTTATTACCGGCCAAACGTGAAGGCAGGCGAAAAGGCTCCGGCACTTGTCTTTGTCCACGGAGGTCCCGGCGGGCAGTCAAGAACTGATTACAGTCCACTTTTCCAATACCTGACCAATAACGGCTATGCTGTTTTGGCAGTAAATAACCGCGGCAGCTCGGGGTACGGCAAAACGTTCTTTAGCGCGGCTGACCTTAAGCACGGGGAAATTGACCTTGAGGATTGCATCCAGGCCAAGAAGTTTCTGCGGGGGCAGGCTGATATTGATGGAGAAAAAATCGGCATCATTGGCGGAAGCTACGGCGGCTATATGGTTCTTACAGCGCTGGCTTTCAGACCTGATGAGTTCAATGTCGGGGTGGATATCTTTGGAGTCTCGAACTGGGAACGCACACTGAAAAGCATTCCGGCCTGGTGGGAAAGCTTCCGTGATGCCCTTTACAAAAAAATCGGAAACCCGTATACGCAGACAGAATACATCCGGAGCATCTCTCCATTGTTCCATGCTGACAAAATCAACAAGCCGATGATTGTTTTGCAGGGAGCAAATGACCCGCGTGTCCTGAAGGTCGAGTCCGACGAAATCGTGGCAGCATTAGAAAAGAACAATGTACCGGTGGAATATATCGTCTTCCCTGATGAGGGACACGGCTTTATGAAAAAAGAAAACAGGATAAAAGGCTACCGAGCCGTCCTGGACTTTTTAGAACAATATTTAAAACGATCATACTAAAAAGAATCGTCTGGAGTGAACTCCAGGCGATTTTTCGGTGGGACACTGGGACGATTCTCGCGTCCCATTTGGGAACCGAAATTAAAATAGTATTGATGGAGTGTATTGTTCCTAATACAGAGCTCACTCCCCCACACTCCAAAAAACCGCAAATTTGGAAAAGAAATCGTCTTCCTTCCTCTCTATAATCTTGTTAGGGGGAGATGAAATTGACTTTTAATAAAAAGATGGATTCATATCGTGTCTATATATATACACGTTTTTGGTCGCAGTTCTTTTTTACATTTATCTTTACGGTTAACCTGCTGTATCATGTGAAGGTCGTGGGTCTTGATCCGTTGCAGCTGGTCCTGGTCGGGACTGTTCTGGAGGCGGTTGTGTTCCTGTTTGAAATTCCCACTGGGTTTGTCGCGGATTTGAAAAGTCGCAGGCTTTCTGTGATTATTGGGTATTTTTTGATTGGGGCCGGGTTCCTCATCGAGGGTTCGTTTCCGTATTTCGTGGCCGTGTTAGTGTCTCAGGTTCTTTGGGGAATTGGCTACACGTTCACTAGCGGTGCGCATCAGGCGTGGATTGCGGATGAAATTGGAGAAGATCGGGCTTCTGAGGCGTTTGTCAATGGTGCCAAAGCTGGCAAGCTCGGAGAAGTAATCGCGATTCCTTTAAGTATGTTGGTCGGTTACTATTTCATGATCAATCTGCCTATCATCATTGGCGGATTATCTATGGTGGGATTAGCGGTTTTTCTGCTCTTTTTTATGAGGGAAGAGAACTTCAAGCCTGCTCAACATGAAAATACATCCACTTGGAAGACCTTGAAACGCAATATGAACGAGATGGTCCATTATACAAAGGCCAGTTATCTGATGCGGATTCTTTTCCTTATTGCCTTGTTTTTCGGGTTATATAGCGAAGGCTTTGACAGGCTATGGATTTCTCACTTTCTTGAAGAAACTCAACTTGCCTACATGACAGAAGGAAATTTGGTCATCCTGATTGGCAGCATTAATTTTGTCGTGATGCTCCTTTCATTTGTCGGCCTTCATTTTATCAGCCGGAGTTCTCTCCATCATCAGCTAAACACCATCTATGTATCCTTGCTGATCGGATGTGTTCTGATCATCACGTCGCTGACCGGTTTTGCTCTTTCAACTGGCATCATCAGCTTGCTGTGCTTTTACCTGATCATACAAGGAACGAGGTCTGTGATGGCACCGCTTGAGGATACCTGGCTGAACAAAATCATTCCTGATTCCTCGACACGCGCGACGTTCTTTTCGGTAAAAGGCCAGGTTGATGCGATTGGCCAAATAAGCGGAGGACCGGCTATTGGATTGATTGCCGCCAATTTTTCAATTAAAATCGCCATGATTGCAAGTGCCATTCTTTTAATGCCAGTAATCTATTTCTATCGATTTGCCATCAAAAAATCTCGAGGGTGATAGAGTCACTCTCGAGATTTTTCTTTGATTGGGATATGAATTTCCATATAGATTTTTTTAAAGTCCCAGTAATGGCAATGCTCATCATAAAATTCAAAATCGAATCCCTCTTCATCCACCTCATAGGATGAATGCGGAAACCAATCCTCCAGTATGTATCTCCACGTCCCTTTGATCGCCGTTGCAAATTGGCCAACCTCAACCAAAGGCGTACGGAATATGGCATAAGTAGCCTCGGGGATTCGTGTAGCGGTTACTCCATCCGGTAAGCTCATTTCACCGTCATAATCTACAGCAAATAAATAACGACACCCTTCTTCCAGGCTTCGGCTCAAATTGATACAATACTCTCCATGCTTTTTCGGTGACAACACTTCATATAAGTACGTTTCAATCGAACCATCTGTCAAACCTTCCTGGTCCCAAAAGGCTGGCACATTTCTGTCAGAAGGGAAATTCTCAATACTGAAGATTTTCCCGGCAACATTAAAAGCGCTTCGCCTGACAATTTGTGGCTGCAGGACAATGCCGCCAGTGTTCTTTTGGTGAAGGCTCATTAGATCCAGTTTTTGCGGCAGTGATGTCGGACAATGCTCCTTATAAAGACTCGGCGGACTTCCAAAGCACTTCTTGAACGCTTTCGTAAAACCAGAATGCGTTTCAAACCCATAATCCATGCCAATTTCGATGATCTTTTTCCCATTCACTAATTCGTACAGCGCAAACTGAAGCTTCCTTTTCACCACATAATCCATCAATGTATAACCCGTCTGCTTATGAAAAATCCGCGAAAAATGATAAGGAGAATACCCAACCATTCTCGCCAGCTCTTCAGCACTAAGTTCCTCTTTAATATGATCCTCTATATAATCAATGACACGTTGAAGTAAAAGTAACTGTTGAATCATCCTCACCACTTTACGGGTAATCTCTCCCCTCCAATTTTACAAGACTTTTGGGGTACGTGGAATAATGAAACGCCAAAACCGCCTCCGTATCTCTAAAATGTGACACACTGTCACATTCGACATTGACATGTGACACGGTGTCATATATTATAAAACTATAATATGACACCGTGTCATATCTCTAAACTGAGGTGATCACTATTCCAAAGCAAACGTTTTTTAATTTGTCAGAGCAAAAACGGAAAAAGCTGCTGGAATCAGCAGAAATTGAGTTCGCAAGAGCTCCTTTATTTGAAGCTTCGATAGCAAATATCATTAAAACGGCTGGTATATCTCGAGGTAGCTTTTATCAATATTTCGAGGACAAAGATGATTTATATTTCTATTTATTAGAAGATAAATTAAAAAAGGGCAAAATCTATTTCAGCGCCTTACTGGCAAAGCATCAGGGGGATGTAATCGAAGCTTTGATTGAACTCCAAAATTACTTTTTACTTGCCCTATCAGATGAGGAAGAGAAGCAATTTTTAAAAAATGCCCTGCTTTTCACAACACATAGGGTAGAGAGCTCCTTTACAAGTATTTGGGATACCTATTTGGATAACCAGGAATTCAAGAAGGTTGGGGAATTGATTAGCAGAGACTACCTGAATTCAACTGCCGAAAAAGAGCTGTTACATATCTTTAAAATGGTCTCTGCACTGGCCTTTAACAACCTGATTGAAAAAACAGTAAAGGGCTTATCTGATGATGAGGCAATGGAATCCTTTAAACTTAGTATGAGTTTGCTAAAACAAGGTATATACAAGAAAACGACTGATCAGTACGGAGGTGTAGGTTAATGACTGTAATGATATATGGATTGGGATGCAGATCTACCAAGAAAGCAAGAAAATGGATGGTAAACAACCAGATTCCTTTCGTGGAAAGGGATATGATGGAGGAGCCTTTAACGGTTCATGAGCTTCAGGAACTATTACAATTGACCACTGATGGTACCGATGACATTCTCTCTAAAAGGTCCCTTCCTTATAGAACCATGAATATAGATTTTGATAACCTTTCTTTGCTTGAATTACTGGAAATGATCCATCAACACCCCCGGTTACTGAAGAGTCCTCTAATCGTGGAAAACAAGAAGCTTCAAGTTGGTTATAACGAGGAGGAAATCCGGCAATTCCTTCCGAGAAAGGTTCGTAAGTTTCAGTGGCTGCAATGGAAAATGGAACACTTACAACCTATAGAGAGTTAACTTTTTCGGAAGTTTTTTATCAGAAATGGTGGCCTCCCCTCTGTTAGAGTCCCTCCTTAATTGATGGCTGTGATGGTGGCGAGATAAACTATAACCACAAGGAGTAGTCCCTAAATGGAAGAATTGACTCAGCAGTATAGAATCAATCCGAAAGAAATGAGAAACGACCTAAAAAGGTTTTCATTGATTTATAAATTTGCTCTGGATGAAATGAATACAAAGATCAATATTTTAAAAGAGGAATTTATTCATATACACGATTACAATCCAATTGAACATTGTAATTCAAGGCTAAAGTCTCCCGAGAGTATCATAAAAAAAGTGATCAGGAAGAACCTTAGCATTTCAATAGAATCCATCAGGGAGAACATTAAAGACATCGCCGGAATCCGAATCATCTGTCCATTTATCACAGATGTTTATAAAATAAGCCAGATGATTGAAAAGCAAAGAGATATAGAATTGGTTGAACGGAAGGATTACATTAAACAGCCAAAACCCAACGGTTATCAGAGTCTCCATCTTATTATCAAAATCCCGGTTTTTATGTCTGACCGAGTAGAGATGGTATTTGTGGAACTGCAGATTCGAACCATCGCCATGGATTTTTGGGCGAGTCTAGAGCACAAAATATATTATAAATATGAGAAAGAAATACCTGAACGGATCAAAAAAGATTTGAAGGACGCAGCCATTTCAGCTGCTGAATTGGATATGAAAATGGAGAGGATCAATAACGAAGTAGCAGATTTGAAAGTGAAGGAAAATACGGGAGAAGACTTTCTTATTTTCAATGAAACGAATAATTTCCAGTCATTCCTTAATGGCTTTTTTGTGGATGCTCCCAGAGAGGTAAAGAAGAAGTGAGACACGGAACGGTTCTGCATCCTACTAAATAGACTTTTTTACATTTGCCGGACTTCGGAACCGCCCTCGCCCTATGTCTGATACTGGCTAATCGTACCCTTATGCGGCCTTTCTCCTTCTCATAAGGGTACTTTTTCGGGCTAATCGTACCCTTATGTGAACTCCCGGGACACAGGGACGGTTCTCGTGTATCATCCCTGACAGTTACCTTCTGCTTTTTTTTCGTCTCATTCCGCTCTAGTCTATTTTCCTACCAATCTGTATCCCGCATTTATTCGAGGGCATATGATGGAAGGATTAGACTAGTTCTTCCACAGCAGTGATGTGGAAGAAAATTATTAAACAGGGTGATAATATGGGAAGAAGAAATAGACGTAAAAGAAGAAGGAAAGAAAATCATGAAAAAGGATGTTATGCTGGCCCTTTACGAGCAGAAGAGCGGAGTAGGAAGGCTTATGACATTCGCTATCAAGCGGCTGTGGACCAGAGAAATGCTCCGCTTCCAGACCACAAATGCAATGGTGACGAAAGCTTGTACCCTGACAAAATAGCAAACTTCTCAAAAGGACTGCCACATAATCCGCTTGGAGAAGTAGACTTAAAGGCATACAAACTTTATTTGAAAGCACTTAGCAACGGCAGGGTAAGTGATTTTGATTTGATTCCCCTAGGCGGTTCTGCCAAGCTTGCGAATCCACAGGCTGCTTATGCATTTGATTTTATTGGTGCAGATAGCCATAAAATGAACCTCCCTATCCCGCCTACATTCAACAGCGCCTGGCAGGCAGGCGAAATGGTAGAAGTCTACTGGCGGGCACTGACCAGGGATGTTCCATTTTCAGAATTCAGCAGCAACCCTCTTACAAAAGCAGCGGCATGCGAATTGTCAGGACTCTCGGATTACCGCGGACCAAAAGTCAAAGGGACAGTAACAACCGGTACTTTGTTCCGGGGGAATACACCTGGTGATCTTACTGGTCCTTATATCTCACAATTCCTATGGAAGGACATCCCTTTCGGTGCAAAGACCATTACGCAGAAATATCGTACAACAACTGCTGGCACAAACCACTTAACCTCTTACGATGACTGGCTGAACATCCAGAATGGAGGACCATCTGAGGCATCTCTCTATGACTCTGAAGCCCGTTATATCCGAAATGGGCGTGATTTAGCTGAATACGTTCATCACGATTTCTCTTATCAAGGTTCTCTTTCAGCCTGTCTAATTCTGCAGAGTTTTGGAAATGAAGCCATTGACCAAGCTAATCCATACCTGGATTCAGCAACAGAAGGCGGATTTGTAACCTTTGGTGCTGCTCACATTCTCGATCTGGTTTCTAAGGTAGCCTGCATAGCGTTAAAAGCTGCCTGGTGCCAAAAGTTCTTGATCCACCGCAGGCTTAGGCCCGAGGAATTCGGAGGACGCATCCACAATCATCTAACAGGTAATTCCAGTTATCCATTCCATCATGAAGCATTAGAGTCCCAGGCCCTTCGTAAAACTTTCAAACAGTTTGGCACTTATCTGCTGCCTATGGCCTACCCAGAGGGCTGCCCCACGCACCCAGCCTATCCTGCAGGACACGCCTGCATTGCCGGCGCAGGAATAACCGTACTAAAAGCTTTTTTCAATGAATCCTTCATCATTCCGGACCCCGTAGAAGCAAAAACTGACGGACTGTCCTTAAAGTCTTACGAAGGCAATCCTCTGACAATCGGAGGAGAATTAAATAAGCTGGCCTCCAACATTGCTCTTGGCAGGGATACGGCCGGTGTCCATTGGCGTTCTGATGGAATAGAAGGTCTAAAATTGGGAGAATCAATCGCAATCGAGATTCTCAAGGACTATAGCAAAACCTATAATGAAAGTTTTGCCGGATTTTCCCTTACAAATTTGATGGTACTGCCATAACCATCTGATCTCCCTTTTTAAAAGAAGTGAAGGAACTATTCTTAGCTTCTTTTTTATTCCTGGAGTAAACGTGGAAGCTTCTAAGGAAACAGTCAGGCTATATATTTTACTGCTAACTGCCGATCACCATATCATTATTGGTGCGCTGGATGTGAATAGACATCCTCATTTGCTATCTCCCCGAGTTTTCTATACTCGCCAATAAAGACAAGGAATGCACCTATTACAAGAACCCCGGTACCAAGAACAATTATACTTTGGGTAGAATAGCTCTCCATTTTGCACCTCCAAAATATTTTCGCCCAATATCCTATTCTATTTTTATCCAATGGTGCAGGTCTTCTCATGGACACAGTGAGAGTGAAGTTTCCAACTAGTGAAGTCGAGAAGCTTGAAAAAACCAACCTTCGTTGACACTACAATTTTGTCTTCAGCCATGACAATTACATCAACCATTTCACTAACCCAAGACAAACGAGCTAATCGTACCCTTATGCGGTCTTTCTCCTTCTCATAAGGGTACATTTACTGGCTAATCGTACCCTTATGTGGCCTTTCTCCTTCTCATAAGGGTACATTTACTGGCTAATCGTACCCTTATGCGGTCTTTCTCCTTCTCATAAGGGTACATTTAATGGCTAATCGTACCCTTATGTGGCCTTTCTCCTTCTCAAAAGGGTACATTTACTGGCTAATCGTACCCTTATGCGGTCTTTCTCCTTCTCATAAGGGTACTTTTACTGGCTAATCGTACCCTTGTGTGGCCTTTCTCCTTCTCATAAGGGTACATTTACTGGCTAATCGTACCCTTATGCGGTCTTTCTCCTTCTCATAAGGGTACTTTTACTGGCTAATCGTACCCTTATGCGGCTTTCCCCTCAGAATAAGGGTACATTTGCCAACTAATCTTACTTTTCATCGCTTTCCTACATCCCAAAAAAAGGCCCTCCCCATCAATAACGACAAGGAAAGCCTTCTATCTCTTCTATAAAATTAGCTGTAGGCTTATCTAATTAACCCATCCCCAACCATAACATACTTGCGAGTAGTCAATGCCGGCAATCCCATTGGCCCTCTGGCATGGAGTTTCTGCGTAGAAATCCCAATTTCTGCACCAAATCCTAACGCTCCTCCATCTGTGAATCTAGTGGATGCGTTATGATAGAGCGCTGCGGCATCTACTAGCTGCAGGAACTTCTTTGCGTTCTCAGGATTTTCAGTAATGATCGCTTCTGAGTGTTTCGTGCCGTACTGGTCGATGTGCTCGATGGCTTCATCGATATCGTTAACAACCTTAACAGCAATGTCTAGGCTCAGGTATTCGTTTGCCCAGTCACTCTCGTTTGCAGGCATAACATTCGGCAGAACCGAAGCTGCGGCTTCGTCACCATGTACAGTAATCCCATTCTCCCGGAAAGCTGCAGCAAGCTGAGCATTGTTCTTCTCAAGCCATGCTTGATGAACAACAAGTGTTTCTGCCGCGTTGCAGACTGCCGGGCGGTCTGTTTTGGCGTTGATCATGATGCTGAGTGCTTTTTCGGTGTCAGCTTCTTCGTCGACATACAGGTGGCAGTTGCCTACTCCGGTTTCAAGCACTGGTACCGTTGCGTTTTCGACGACGGCTTTGATCAACGCTCCGCCTCCGCGTGGGATTAGGACGTCGATGTGCTCTTTCATTGTGAACAGTTGCTGCGTTGCTTCGCGGTCTGCTGTGGCGATAAACTGGATGGCGTCTTTTGGCACCTTTGTGTTTTCTAGTGCCTGGTGCATGATGTCGACGATGGCTTTGTTAGAGGACAATGCGGACGATCCGCCTTTTAAAATAATCGCATTTCCTGATTTGAGCGCCAGACCTGCGGCATCGACGGTTACATTCGGGCGCGCTTCGTAAATCATGCCGATGACGCCGAGCGGAACGCGGATTTCTTTTACATTGAGTCCGTTTTCCAGTGTCCAGTCTGAAAGGACGTCGCCGACTGGATCAGCATGCTCTGCCACCTGGCGCAACCCTTCAGCAAAGTCTGCGATTCGCTCTTGAGTAAGTGCCAGGCGATCCATGAATGCGTCCTCGAAGCCTTTTTCCTTACCGTTCAATAAATCCTTTTCGTTCTCCGCTAAAATTGCTTCATAATTATTATCCAGTGCGTCTGCCAGGATCAGCAGTGCCTCATTTTTTTCCTCAGTGGAAAGGATGCTTAGTTTTTTTGCTGCCTTTTTCGCTGCGATTGCTTGTTCCTCTACTGTCTTTGTTTGAGTCATTGTCAATGTCATCAAAACGCCTCCTGTATATTTTTAGACTGATACCGGCATTGCAAAATCACGTGAACAGACAAATGTGTCCTGTTCGATTGCTTCTTTTGTTTCACGTTCTTCTTCAATAAGTGTCTCTTCCAATTTTCCGCTAGAATAATTGATTCGTCCGAGTCCGATTTCTTCTCCGTTTTCATCCATCACTCGTACAACCGCTCCCTCTCCGAACCTTCCTTTTACCTGAAGGATGTCAGATGGGAGAATGTTTTTCCGATCTTCGATAACTGCCGTCTTTGATTCTGGACTGATGATGACTTCACCCTCGGGTCCAGAATGGAACGCGATCCATTGCTGGTTGTTGTCGAGGTTGAAGCCTTCAGGATCCTGGTTGAAATACGTTCCCTTTGCACTTCCGCTCACCGCTTTTACAAGGATATCCTTGCTGTCGGCCTTCCCTAAAAACGAATCGATACCGGATGCCATCGCAATTTTTACAGCGGAGATTTTCGATTTCATTCCGCCTGTACCGACCGCGCTACCGGAGCCGCCTGCTGCTGCTTCGATTTCAGGAGTAATTTCATGGACCTTATCAAGCAACTTAGCGTCTGGGTTGCTGTTCGGATTAGCGTCATACAAGCCGTCGATATCGGAAAGAATGATCAGCTGGTCGGCCTCAATCAACGCGGCCACTTTCGCTGACAACGTGTCATTATCACCGAAACGAAGACGGTCGACCGTCACTGTGTCATTTTCATTGATGATCGGAATGATCCCTCTCTCCAACAAGACATTCAATGTATTTTTCATGTTGTTGTAGCG
Source organism: Bacillus sp. ISL-37 (assembly GCF_018613315.1). Taxonomy (GTDB): domain Bacteria; phylum Bacillota; class Bacilli; order Bacillales; family Cytobacillaceae; genus Mesobacillus. The sequence continues at coordinate 37,223 of NZ_JAGGQL010000023.1, forward strand.
ATTTTCATTTGCGAAATCGCTTCTCGTGATCAAAATCTGGGAAGCGACATACCCATGAGATAAAAACAGTTCTGAATAAGATTCCATTAATAGGCCCTGGCCGATCGAAGCGGCTGCCTGCTTTTCCGGCAATGAAGTCGGTCGTTGAATGCAGCCAAGCTTGCGGTACCCTGCTGCCACTGCGCCTGATGAAACAACGGCCGTTTCATAGCCTGCATCCTTCAAGGCCACAATCTGGTTCGCCAGGTTCTCCAGCTTACGGCGGCTGATTTCCCCATGCATACTTGTCAGCGAACTGCTGCCAATCTTAATTACAACTCTTTTTATCTTCTTATCTTGCTCTAACATCCAATACCTCCTTGTGGATCTGTCTGCAACAGAAGGAACAATCACTCATTCAAAAAGTGTTCGTATACCGTTCGTATTTTGCCAACGTTATTAATGGTAACATCCTCAATTATAGTTTCAAGGGATATCCTGCCATTCGTGAGCATATGGCCGAGATAGTGAATGGAAGCGGTAACATTTTGAAGATATGGTCCATTATATGAGGCTCATCATGGATGAGGATGTCTCAGGGGGAAATATGAGGGGATACGGACATTTGTTTTTTACATATCCAATAAAAAACGCTAAAAGCTCATTATGCCCTCAGCGTTTTTATAAATATTTACGATGAATGATTAGCCAAATTAGCAATATTGTTTTACGCCATACACGATCCATTTTTCCATGTGAACCCTGGAAATAAAAAGAGTTCTGATTGACACTCCCAAAGCTAAAGCATTGGGATTCTAAAGTACTAATGCGTCCTCAATTCATTTCTGCTTCGAACTAGCCTTCAGTTAAGGGGTGTGCCATCGCCCCATCCTGCTTCGTTTTACACACAATCAGTGCTTCTGTACCTAACAGGCTGTGTTACTTTTACCATAACACTAGTTTTTATGACGCCTTATGTTTCTTCTTTTTTGATAAACCACTAATAGCCTTTGAAATATTGATACTAGCATTTAAGTCAGCATGATTTTTGTAGCCACATTTCTTACATTTAAAAAACTGCCCATTTCGATTATTTTTATGAACGTGACCGCATTTACACATTTTTGATGTATTTTGAGGATTTACATATTGAACTTCAATGCCTACAATTTTCGCTTTATATTCAATAAACTTTTGAAGTTGGTAATGTGCCCAAGAATGTAGGTTTCTACCTGCTTCTTTTTTGGATTTTACTGAGTGTCGAATTCCTGTCAAATCTTCCATTCGTATTAAACAAACACCGTTGCTTAATGCAAATTTGATAATTTGACGACTAATTTTATGGTTAACATCTTTCATCCACCGAGATTCTTTATCTTTTAACCCTTTGATTACATCCATTTTTTTACTTTTCCCTAAAGTACGCCTTCTTGCAGCAAACCTCCTACGTATATATGCAGCTTCACCACCTTTAAAAAACAACGAATTTGTTCCAACAGCCGCAACTGCAAGATAGTTTAAGCCTAAATCGATACCCATTGTCTTCGGTTTTAAAGCTTCTTCTACTTTTGGCTTAATGACTTCGAAAGATATAGCTATTGAGAAATACCAATGACCATTCTTCTCATAAAGTTCGGCTGTACCTTTTTTTGCTTCCCCATTTAATACTTTGTCAAGCCAGTGTTGTTGATATGCTTCTGCAATAACAGGAACACCTATCCGTTTTTCAAGAGTTGGAAAAGACACTTTATATAACCCATTTTCCTTTTCAATTTTGAAATTCTGATTGTTAAAACTACACCAAAAAGATCGAAAAACTTTCGCATGTTGATACTTCTTCTTTGATTTCACTAAACGAATCGTTTGATTAATAATTGCAGAAGGAAAAGTTTGAGTAGAATACAACTTGAAATGTCGTGATGTTGCGGAATTCAATTCATTGTAATATAGCAACCAATTCGCAAATGAAGTATTAATTTCAGTCATTTGTCTATACATTTTTTTCTTATGTTCTGTCGGCTTCAATAACTCTACTTTTAAGGATATTGTTTCCACTAATTTTTCACCTCCCTAATAATATTTTACTACCAGGAACGTTTGTTCGTAAAATTTAAAAACCTTTCTTTTTAAATATAAGAGGCCATATTGACGGTTCATGCATCTCTTTATGGTTTTGAAATAAAAGAAGCCGTGGAGTTAGACTGGTATTTGTTCCATAGGTGGCATCTCTTTAATAGACATTTTTAATTGAGAGGTAAAAGAGAAACTCTAGTTTTTTAAAAAAGATAGAGAACTTTAGTGTCTCAGAAATCGAGTACTATCTCAATTATTGAAATTGATATTATCCGCCGTCCTATTCGGAAGATTTGTGCATTATATGAGGCTAATCATGCATGTGATTGACTTAGGGACATATGAGGTATATCAAAAGTGTGAAGACAAGCCCACGAATATATTCAATAAAAATGCGTCCTATGTCAAAAAGACATGCAAAAGATAACTCTTAGCTTTGATTGAGTACGGTTTTCAACTATGGCAAACTTATTACTCTTCAAAAACTAGATAAAACTGCATTAATCCTCCTACTTCCAAAAATAGAAAAAGTAACCTTACAAAACCTTAACATTCAATTTACAAAGTCTCTGTATACTGAATTTAATAGGTCGATAGTATCATAATTGGAGGTAATGATTTTGAAGTTTACAACCAGGCTTTCCTCTTTCACCCTGGGCACCCGCCTGCTGCTCTTATTCGTCTCTCTTCTGATGATTTCGGTTGTCACCATGGGTGTCAGCTCGTATATGAAAGCGAGGAATATGGCTGTGGAAACGGTCGAGCACCGCCTTGAAAGAGAAGCACAATTAATAGGATACATAGCCGAGAATTTGAAATTTGTTTATGTCAGTGATGAAGAATATTTCAGGAAGCAGCTGGAAGCTAATGTCCGCTCACAGCAGAAAAAGCTTAAGGATGATGGAATTGTATCTGACTTCTTTTATATTAGTGATGGAAAAGCTGTTCCCTTCAATGTAAGCAAGAAGTCAGAGTATAATTTTTCTGCCAACCAGATTAAATCTATCCAACAGTCCAAGAACGGAGTGATCCATTCAGGATTCAATGGACAAGACTACACGATTGCTTTTAATGAAATGAAAGAAATTAACGGAATTTATGTCATCGTGATCCCGACCAGTACATATATGGGGCCTGTTAATGAAATGGCCTTTTTTACAATCGTTGTCATCTTGATCAGTCTATTAGCTTCAACGATTATGATCAGCCTGTTTGTCAAAAAACTGACGAAGCCTTTGAACGAGCTTAGAAACACAATGAAAAAGGTGCGTGATGGGCATCTTCAAAGTGCTCCTGACATAGATACCTCTATTCCGGAAATCAACTCATTGCAAAAAAGCTACAACAGCATGATTGAGCAGATGATGAAAATGGTTACGGAACTGACTGCAACGACAAAAGAGTTAGGCAATACCGGCAATGAGCTGAAGGATTCTTCCCAAAGCTCACTCGCAAGCAGTCAGCAGCTTGTCGCAGCAATCCATCTCGTGAAAACGGGAGCAGAACAAACCGCAGCCAGTTCAGAGACAAGCGTTCGAAGCTTTACAGATATGAAGGACATGATTGAAGCCATGGTAACGAATATGGACAGTGTGTTCAGCAGTTCGGCCACTATGAATGCATCAGCCGTAAATGGCGAAAAAACCCTGGGTGAATTAATCTCAATGATTCACTCTTTTGAAACGGACTTCAAACAATTAGCCAATACAGTCCATAAGGTAAAAGAATATTCGCATTCGATCACGAAGCTTGTTGGCATGGTAAAGGCGATTGCCGACCAGACAAAACTGCTCGCGCTCAATGCCTCGATTGAAGCAGCCCGTGCCGGGGAAGCTGGCAAAGGCTTTGCTGTTGTCGCGAATGAAGTCGGCAGCCTCGCCGAACAATCTGCGAAAACGGCTGAGGAAATAACCCAGGCCATTGGTAAAATGGAGAAGATTACGATTGGAGCAACAGCAGAATTTGATGAGATGCACTCAAAAATCAAAACAAACCTATCAATGGCAAGCAGCTCACAAACTTCCTTCGACGAACTGATGAGCGGGATTTCTGTCGTGAGCACCAAGCTCCACTCTATGCAAGGTGAATTGGAAAACCTTGAAAATACGCTCCCACAATTAGCTGAGGGAGCCGACAGCTTCCTGTCTGTCTCACAGGAAACCCTGGCAAGCGCAGAAGAAATGCTTCTAGCAAGCGAGGTTCAAGTCGAACAGATGGAAGCCACCGATGAAATCGGTATCAAGCTGAATAGACTCGCCAAATCTTTATCCGAGATTACCAGCCAGTTCAGAATTGAAGGTAAAGCCTGATCCATTGCGGATCAGGCTTTTCTTTTTCCAAAATAGCGGCAAAATTAGCCTAGCATGCAAGTTTTCTATATCGGTTAATTCTTCTTAAAAAAGTCTTAATAAATCACCTGCATCTTCTTAATATCCTCCATTTATTCTAGTGTTAATATGTTTAATCTAGAGGAGGATTCACGAATGCAAAACAATCTTTCTACAGAAGAACAAGTGAAATTAAAACATTTGAAGTTACAATTAATGAATGCCCAAAACCCAAACGAACGCCATTCCATTCTGAAAGATATTGAACAATTGCTTAACAAAGCGAAGTATCGTAATCGATTCATGTTGACATTAAAGGATAACGAGAATTTGTAAGTGTGATATTTCTTTTAAGGCTGGCCTCAATTAGAAAAAAAGTCACAAAGACATTCCCATTCGGGACCTTGCCTTGTTATTTTACACCATTTTTTCGGGACATGAGAACCGTCCCCATGTCCCTCATGTGCGAGTAAAGCGGACTAACGCAATAAAAAAACAAAGGAACCAATCTACCTGATTGGTTCCTTTGTTTCTTGTGAAATCCTTCCCTACGCCTTAAGGATTTTAATTTTATCTTCATTCTTTTTACGGAGTTCTTCAACCAGCTTGCTGATTTTCTCATCTTCTTTTCCTGAGAGAACTTGCTGCTCAAGCTGTGGTTTGATTTTCTCTAATTCTTCGGGCTCTTGTTCTTGGGCTTGTGCCATCTGTTTATATTGATCATACATAGCCTGGATTTCTTCGTCGGTTGCTTCTACCTTGCCAACCTTGCTGTCCAGATATTTATTGACTGTCATTTGTTTTTTCAGCTGGCCCTTGAGTTCTTTTTCAGTCATTTCGTTCTGTTTTAGTGTGTCTTCGAACTGTTTTTCATCTTCAAAGTTACCTTTTATCTTTTCGAGCTCTGCATCGACTTCTTTATCTTCAATCGAGATGCCGTCCTTCTCAGCTGTCTGGAGAAGCAGCTCTGCATTAATCATTTGATCCAGAACCGACTTTTCCAGTTCTTCCTTCTGTTTTTCGTCCATCTGATCCACCGGCATGCCCTGTTGTTCATAATTTGCTTTCATGACGTCCAATTCTTTCTCAAAATCCTGTTTTGAAATCCCTTTGCCATCTACAGTTGCAACCATATCTTCTTTATTTTCTTTCTCAGTATCCCCTTTTGAGCTATCATTGCTGCATGCGCCAAGCACAAGGACAGCCACGCTCAATAAAAGAATTCCTGTTAAAATGCGCTTCATCATAAAAATAAAATCCCCTTTCACTTAACTTGTCCGTCATATTATCACATTCTTCGGATTAAAAGGGAAGTTTTTAGGAATTGTTATCAGATTGAAATATATTAAGTGAGAAATCGGTACATAAATCCAATCACAGAAAAACTATATGATCCAATCCGCCACTAAGAGAAAAAATAAGCACAGGGAACGTCCCCGCGCTTCAATGAAATATGCTTTTCTGGTGAGCTCATGACCTCACCCTTCCCGCTTTTTTATAATTATATTATATACACTCAAAATTCTCCAAGAGTCATAAGGGTAAGAAAAATGCCCTCAGCGCTTCAACATTAAGAATGGGTAAGGATTTAATGATTCCCCACTACCCTGCTTCTTCTTTCCAATATGACTGTATCACGCCATACCCCATCCATCTTTCCAATCCGCTCCCGTCGTCCCATTTCCCGGAAGCCAAAGTTTTTATGTAGTTTAATACTGCCTGCGTTTTCAGGAAAAATGCTAGATTGTAATGTCCAAAAGCCATTCTGCTCACTTAAATCAATCAAGGATTTTAAAAGTAAACTGCCAATCCTCTTACCATTATGTTTTTGACTGACATACACACTAACTTCTCCAACACCCGCATATACACTCCTGCTTGATACAGGACTTAACGCAGCCCACCCCACAACTTCCTCTTCTGTACGCGCGACAATCCGACATTCCGCATCATGACCGGAATCCCATCCCTCCCAGGAGGGTGCCTCCTTTTGGAAAGTTGCATGTCCAGTAGCAATTCCTGCAAGGTAGATTGCTCGTACCGCTTCCCAATCATCCGAACGCATTTTTTCTATTTTAATAGAACCTTCCATCTTGTCCACCTTGTCTTCCTTGATAAAAGTAAGCACATCTTGTCAGATTTATAGAATCACTCCAGAAAACTCCCCAGTCAGCACTTCTTTCTCATTCTGATTCGTACAAATGAAGGACGCTCTTATGGCAGTCCGATTCTTTTCCTGCTTTTCGTACTTTTCAATTGTCACTTCACAAATGATCGTATCCCCTGTAAAAACAGGCCTGCGGAACTCGAAATTCATATTCCGGGCGAGGACGTTATGGTCACCGCCTACTTTGGTCGGCAGTGTGGCTGTTAATAACCCCTGGACAATAAGCCTGCCCTGTTCATCCGGTGTTAAATGGTGGATTCCCTCGTCACCTGAAATCTCTGTAAACAATTCAACATCTCTGGTTGTAAAAGTCCGCTTAAACGTTATGATATCTCCAACCTGTAATGTCATTTCCCTCTCCTCCTGTATATGGCCAAATCCATTACTGAATCTAATACAACAAAAAAGGCGCTAATCCTTCCTGGATCACGCCGATTTACCGATCTTTATCATCAGTGAATATTTTGAGTGCTCCAAATATCATCACTATCGGGATCACTGACGCGTAGGGACGTACCCTTTGCTTCCCTATACCCTGCTTACAGGATGGCTCGTCAGGCTGATACACATATTCCAGACCTTCTCGATATTCTCTTTATCGTCTGCGTATTTAGGATAAACATTCGGATCCATTAGTTGCTTGATATCCTGCGCCAGTCCAGCGGAATAATGGGATGGCTCCATCACCTTCCTTTTATCGTTGATGAATTTGCCTGACACATTCTTAAACTCTTCTGAAGTGCATATGTGGAAGTAGGTGTCGGCCATTGTTTCACGAGGTGCACTGAACACATTCTGAATCCTTGCCGCGAATCTCCAGCCTGACTGAAATTTTTTAATGGTTTCTTTCGATAGTTTTATAGCCGAAATTTGCACGGCATTGACGCTGATCCGGTGTTCTTTCAATTCTTCGGCCATTTTAAATGTCATCAGCAACAAGGCCATTTTGGTATCTCCGTACATTTTATAGGCGTTGTATGGCCTTTCGTCTTTGATCTCTCCCTGGAGGTTGTCGAACTCAATTTTCCTTTTCGGATCAAAAAAATGCCTGATATTGGTCGTGCAGGCGTGTAGGACTCGAGCATCGTCGGACTTTTCAAGCATACCAACCAATTGCCTCGTGAGCAGGAACGGACCTACTGTATTCGTGGCAAAAGAAAGTTCGATGCCATCCTGGCTTAGCAAATAGTTTTTCTCTCCATGATTTAAATAGGCCGCATTATGAATCAGGATGTCCAGTTTTGGATATTTGTCTTTTAGCAATGTGGAAAATTGATGGATGGATTTGAATGAAGAAATGTCTAGCTGCAGTAAATCAATATGAGGATTCTTGGTTGCTTCAATTATTTCCTGTTGGGCGATTTTGCTTCTCTCAAGGTTGCGGCAAGCCAGAACGACGGTGTACCCCTCATTGCCAAACTTGATGGCCGCCGCCTTGCCAATACCAGAATTCGCTCCTGTAATGACCACGATTTTATCGTTCATAAGAACCTCCTATGTAAAAAGAATCACTCTATTTATAATAACTTATATTCGCCTTTTTAAGATTCGATGGCAGAAATATGTCTCTAAGAGAAAAAAAAGAAGCACAGGGTACCGCGCTTCCTTGCTTCCAATAGTTTAATCCACAATCGCCACTACTGGGGGCTTATTAAGATAGGCTACTAGATTTTTTACATCTCCCTGCACTTCCTGGAATTCTGGCGTTGCCAGCGCCTGTGTCAAAACTTCCGGACTTTCAAACTGCAGTTCAGCAATCAAGTACAATTTTTCTTCAGTATACATGGATTGTAGTACACGATGAACCTCTGCACCTTTTAAATTTGGCACTTTCTGAACAAGCGGAATATGAACCTCATGATAGTACTTTTCAAAACCTTCTTGGTCTTTCGGTTGATCATAAGTAACAATGATTTTCGCCATCTTCATCCCCCTTTGAAAAAATCAGCCCACAAACCCATTATAAAGAACAAAATATCCTCAATAAAGAAATACCCTTCGACAAAATCCTGTGGAAACAGAGGACTGTCCTGCGAATCCTCCCATGATCAAGTCGGTTTACTGGTCTCTATCATCAGTGAATATTTTGAGTCCCCCGAAGATAAACACAATCGGAATGACCACTAATACTAATCGAAGGACATAGATTTCCAGGATGAGACTCACGACAGCAAAAGGGATGGCAATCATCGAAGTAACCGATACGAATCTTGTATAACGGATAGCCTTGCTTGATATTTCCGGTTCCTCTTTATACATCCAGCGGCTCCCAAACAAGATACTTTCTTCAGGTTTATAATAAGTCCAAATCAACAAGCCATAGATCGGAACCAAAATAACCACGGTAAAAAAAATCGTTGCAGCCACAATGCACCTCCCTGAGAGTTCAGCGTTGGACCCTATCTAATGTTACGCTTTTACTCTGAAAAGGTTTCATTTTAATAAGCAACGTCCCCCGCTTCATTTCAAATATGCTTTATAAAATCCGGATGCTGTATCGATAATCAAAACAATCGTAAACCCAATGACGACCCATGCTTTGGATTGCATCCATATGGTTTTTATCAGCTCGTACGTATCCTGGTTTAAATGGGCTTGGCTCACCTGGTTCAACTCTTGCATAAAGTTGGGGTTCCAAATCGCCTGGTCCTTAAATAAGAATGCTACAAGAATCAAGGTGACTGCATTCAGAATCAAATTATACAATGCTAGTTTTTTCGTCCATTTTCCGATGATCAGCTTTAGTCCTTCTTTTAAAATCCCAATCATCGTGATGACATAAATGATGTTGATGAATTGTTCTATACGCTCATTATTTAAAAACGGAATAACGTTTACTAGTTCGCCACCATCAAACATCATGACTCCAAACACGTGGTTGGAAGTATGGAGGAAGACAAGGAATAGGATAGAAAATACGATTCCTGTGATTGCTTCGCCGCGCTTGATCCGTTTTTTCTGTTCCGGTACTGGTGGCAGGTCAGACGGTGACCATTTTTCATTTTCTTCAGCCATTCCTTCATTTGGTGCGACCCCTTTATATTGAGCAATCGCAAATCCGACTGTTATCCAAACGAACGCCTGCATGCTGGCGCTGATGACTGATGTAACAAAACCAAAAATATGCTCAATCACCGAGCGGGGTTCAACCATGGATTCAATGACAAACACGACACTCATGGCGACCAGCAACGCAAAAAAGACTATTTTCAGTACAGTTAAATATGGGTGGAAGAGTTCTGGTCCGATCAAATACCTTTTTGATCCGCGGTACTTTTCAGCTAAGTCCTTCGGGTGGCCCAGCTCAAGCAGGACACCTTCCACATCCTCTTGGGAAGTAGGACGTCCATTTGTTCTTTCTCCAAGCATATCTTCAATCAAACCCCTCAATTCCATCGCAATATCTGCTCTCTGAGACTGCGGAAGCCTGTGGGTTACAGCATAAATATACTTCTCAATCATCTCCATTTTCGGTTCCTCCCCCATTGATCAGCCCATCCATACTTGAGGCCATCTTCTTCCATTCATCCAGCAGCTTTATATAAACGTCTTTTCCAAGAGCACTCAGCAAGTAAAATTTCCGAGGGCGCGCTTCATTTGTATCCCATTCACTAATCAGTAATCCCTGCTTTTCCAGCCTTCTAAGCAAAGGATATAAGGTCCCCGCTTCCACCTGAACCCCTTTTTCCGCCAGTATTGAGACGAGTGAATATCCATACTGAGGTTTTTCAAGTTGGCTCAATACAGCAATCGTAATCGTGCCCCTGCGCAATTCCTGAAGTAATTTATCGACCATTTCATTCACATTGCTCATTGTATCAACTCCTACCCTCAGTATAGTGTATGACGTACAGTATTGTAAATGATACATTATTAATTTCTAAAATATCACCAGTGGATTTTTCTTAATCAAACGTTTGATTAAAGAGGGTTAAGACCTTACCAATCCAGACTTTTATAAAAAAAACGCCCAGAGCCCAAAAGCTCTGAACGTTATCATCATAAATGTTTTATGTTGTTGTAAACTCTCAATTTTACCAATAGGTTCTTTTTCTGGTCAAAAGCTTAACAATCGGTTGATAGCTGTCCGTTTACAGATTTACTCGCTACCTAATGGAAATAAAGGATACTCCCATCGATGGGTACATTCCTCCAGCATATAATACCCGCGCTCTTCATTGGGCACGATGCGGGTGCATTGTTGTTGTGGAATCGGCCCCTTGTCCCCTTCGCTTGTTACCTCAATCCAGCTCTCGTCTGCTGACTCGTCATAGCGTGTGACCAGCTGATTTCCATTTACATGGATTGTGTAGCCGTTCTCTCGCATCTTGGTCTTTTCCATGAAAACCTCGATTTCTTTAATGATCTCTTCCCCAATTCTTACCGATTCTGAATCCTTACCTCTTGCCAATTCTGTATCCTCACTTCTTGTCACTTCCGAATCACCAAGATGCACTTCTTTCATCCCCTGCCAGGCAGGAAAACGAATCGTATTTTCCGTAATCCACTCAGCACTTTCCATACCTATGATTCCTACTGCATCCAGTCTAGGATGTTCATTATCTTGAATAACCATTTTAATCGATTGATCATCAAGAAGCTTACCTACTAGACCAAGCTTTGTTTTATAAAAGTTGTACTGGTAAGTGGTTTCACCTAATGAAAAATGTCGGTATTCAATAATGACAGATTGCTTGTTCCATGGCGAATCAATCTTCGTGTAGCTATAATCCCAGAGCAAAACCATAAAACTATGAACCAGCAATAATGGCAAAATCACAGCCATACCAGCGATCGTCCACCTTTTTCTATACCTGGTGGAACGATAAGCGACTACAGCTAATACCAAAAAATTCAACGCTAATGGAATGATATAACCCGTTGGCTTTAAGAACAGAAAGAAATAACCCGCCAAATGCATGGTGACAAGCAATAAGTCCACTCCACCTAGCAGCAATAATACTCTCTTATTATCCATCGAATTCAAACCCCATTTTTCATCATGACCGAATTTCGGCTATTCCCGTTATTTTAACAGGCGTTAATCTGCCAAAATCTCCTCCATCAGCAACTGTTATTAAAGTTAATTTAACACAGTTTCAGAAGACTCGATAACAATCCCCGTTTCAATCATGCTTCCAATCCTTTTTTCTTAATAAAAGTCACGATAAAAATGAGTATGGGCAGCAAAATGGCCATGGGCAGGTGTATGAATATCGGTACAAACTTTAACCCGACAAGTAGATGTTCTGATATGTTTTCTGCATATGTATAGGAAAGCAAATAGATCACCACTAGAACAAAAAAGGTAAGGAGTTTAGGATTTATCTTAGGGATGCTGTATTTTGCCAGTTTTACACTTGCGAATGTGAAAGTAGCAATTTTAAAGTATCCGCCAAAGATTATGACAATCACCGCAAAGATATCCAGGCGTTCAATGAAATTGAAGAGGGTTACCCTTTCAATGGCACTTATAATGGGAAAAGTGTAGTTAACGGCTAATTCCGGATGCAATGCTCCAATGGCTAAAAATGAAAACAGCGATAGCAATACTGTAAAAAAGATAATGATGTAGCTTCCTTTTTTAGATAGATGTTTTCTGTGTTCAGAATTCAAGTGAGGAAAAATCATTAAGAAAGCAATCAGCTCACCAAAAGGAAAGACAATCATTGTTGGAAGGGTTTTGGCGATTTTTTTTACATCCATAGCAAAGATAGGATCAATGTATTCCCAATGAAACGTCCCGCTAACGACAATCCAGAAGGGAATTAGTATGAGAAATAGCACAGTTACTACGCCTATAATAACAGCTGATCGGATAAAGGCTTCTAGCCCTTTGACATATGTATAGACAATCACAAGAAAGATTGAGAATTTTACCAGGAACGGGTGCATCGAATAAAGCAAAGTACTGGTGATGAACATGCTAAAATCCGTTAATACGCGGGAAGCCAGATAAGCAAAGTAAAGTGCATACATTAGAGATGCAGCAAAACCGAGAAACTTCCCAAGATTTCTTTTCAAAATCAGATGAAGATTCCCGAACTCATTGTTCCTCCAAATATAGACATACAAATGGAATAAAAGCAGACCGATGCTCCCTGCCGCGAGACTGACGACCCAGGCAGCCTTCTCTGCTTGTAAGTTCAGCCCAAAAATAACGGAGCTTCCAATCAGGAAGAGCAGCATCGTAAACAACGTCTCGATAATCCCTATAGTTGGTTTGTTCTCCACCTTATCCATCTCCCGCTTTGTATTTCCCAATATTTTGTACCGTAATTTTCGTAGAAAGCTGGATGTCAGCATTTTTCAATTCTGAAGGCCAATCCGACTTTACCTTTTTCCAGTGTTCCGGACTTTCTTCTCGCATGATTAAACCCAACCCCAATGGGTCTAGCTCATGTTCCTGTGCAATCGTAAGTAGATGATCGACGTTCTTCTGAATCGTTTTTTTCAATTGTTTTTCGAGCAGCTTAATTTCTTCCGGGTTGTCCAAATTCACTTCACATTCGAACTGGCTGATATCACCCTTAAGTTTCAAGTCAAAATGGTAGATATACTTGTCTTCATAAATTTCGACTTTCCCCTCTCTCGCCTTGTTGCCAAGGACACGGAAGGTAAAAACGGCATTTTCACCTTTAGGGCAATCGGCTACAACTGAAAAACCAGATTCGACTCCCTGCAGCATCGACAGGTAGGCAGCATCTCTGTAATCGAGAAAGGTGGCCAGCTGATCTTCCTTAAAGAGAGCCAGGCCTCCATAGGCGACATGGGCAGGGCTCGTTGTTTCCAGGTTCCCTTTCGTTTGCCCGCTTTTCAGGTCTCCTGCCAAGCTGATAAAAGGCAAGGCGATGTCTTTTCCTTCCTTGATCTCATCCACCTTGATTTCAGTAGCAGTCCTGGGAATATCCCTCCCCAATTTATCCAGGATGTTGGAAATTTCAAATGCAGAAAAGCCCTCAATCGGTGAATAGACCTTTAACAATTCACTCGCGTCCACATCCTTGATGATCACCATATTCGCATCTATCGGAACCTGTGCTGAGTGCATAACATATTCCGCAACGTCCTTGGTTTTTCCCTCGCGAGCTAATTTTTCACTTAAAATGATCACTTCCACCTGCTTTAAATGCACAAACCGGGAAAGGTTGACAGAAATCCTCTCAAGGGCCGTATCAATGGTCTTCCCAGTAGCTTTGTACACAACATACGGTGAAATTGGGACCGGTGTCTTCCCAGCAATGGCCGCTGGATTAATCAATTGCAGGGATAGCTCATACCCATCCTCTGCATAATCGACACCCATAGCAAATGTAAATGAAATTTCATTTAACTCATGTTTATCCAACGGTGCGAGAAAGACCGCCGCTATCGATAAAAGTATAAAAAGGGAATAGAGATATTTCATGGGTTATCACTCATTTACGGCTATTTTTAAGAAGATCGTCCTTATCATACTTTTTAGGTGAATTGATGATCTTTTTTAACGAGAACCGAATAAAGGTGTCTTTTAGGTCGGCAGTTTTCACAGGTGTAATCGGTGATAAATATGGAACTCCAAAGCTGTTTAAGGAAGCCAGATGGTTGATTAACACAATCGTTCCGAGTATGACTCCATATAAACCGAATGCACTGGACAAAAAAACCATGATATAACGGATCGCTTTGATGGCGTTACCGAAGGGATGGACAGGTATCGCGAAATTAAGAACATAGGTAGCTGAAATGATTACGAGTGTCGAGAGCTGAACGATTCCCGCCTCGGCCGCAGATTGCCCTAAAATAATGGTCCCGATGATGGAAAAAGCAAGCATGATGCCCGTCGGTAAACGGATGGAGCTTTCCAGTAACACTTCGAAAATCACCATCAGAAGGAGGACTTCAATGACTAAAGGCAGCGGAACAATTTGCCTTTGTGCCGCCAGGCTGACAAGCAGCTCACTCGGAATAAGCTCCTGGTGGAATAACACAAATGCGATATAAAAAGGGATCAGAAAGATGGAAGTAACAAACGAGCAGATTCGGATTAACCGGGTGAAATCGAACATCGAGCTTTCATAATAATCTTCAGGCGAATGGAAAAACTGGATGAACAACGCTGGCACAATCAAAACATCAGGAGAACCATCGCAAATGATGGCTATTTTCCCCTCCAATAAATGGCCTGCCACAACATCCGGACGTTCCGTTGCAAGCACCAATGGGAATGGCGTAATTTGATCGCTGGTGATGCTTTCTTGGATATAGGAGGAATCCAGAATCGATTTCAAGTCAATGGATTTCACCTTGCTTTTAACATGATCGACGATATCATGATCCGCTTTGTCAGCTAAATAGAGCAGGAAGACGCCAGTGTTGGTTTCCTCCCCTATGGTTTGATCCTCGATTGTCAATTGATCATTTTTAATGAAGCGTTTTATAAGGGATATATTATTATTGGCAAGCTCTGTAAAACCGATTTGCGGCCCCTTTAAAACTCTCTGGGTCTGCGGCGGCGAAAGGGAACGATCCTTCCAGTCTGCAGTATCAGCCGAGATGCATCTGTTCACTCCATCGATGAAAATGAGCGTATTCCCGTCAGATAACTCCTTGATTGCTTCCTCCAACTCTGACATTATTTTAATTTTGGAAATCTCAATCGTGTTTTCGATTTGCGCAATAGGGTTCCTCGACAATTCCTTGATTTTTAACAAAGGTCCCAAAATATGCTCTTGAATCACCTTTTTATCTGCAATAGTATCCAAATACACTAAACAGCCCGTTGCTTTTGATGAAAAAAAGAACGAGCGGATTATCAATTCTTTATTATGATGAAATGCATTTTGAATGAAGGAAGTATTTTCGTTCAATACTTTGGAAATCAAGGCTTTTTCACTGCTCATATAAACACCCAAATTGGTTTTTACCTTAATTTTCCCAACGGAGAGGTTACTATACCTTGCACGGATTATAGGTGAGTTTCTTTTTGATATTGTTCAGTTTCATTCTAATGAGAAAAACCGTCCCTGTGTAAAATATCAGGGACGGGTCTAAAACTCTTTAGATTGATTTCTCGAGATTCGCGTTCATCAGTTTCTGTTTCCTTTTCCTTGCCAAAACATGAAGGATTGGCAAATATAGAGCTTTTGCGGGAATAACGATAATTTGCAGCATGAAATAGATGACATACACCCAACCAAACCCTTCCTCGGAACGGTCCAATATCAGATCGAATTGGGTGATAAGGAAGAGCGAGAATGCCACAACCGCAATCGGCCCAAGCACCAGCAATACTATATTGCCGAAGGTTTTCCACCCCGCATGTGATGTTGAAGGATTCGATATTCTTAATTGGAGCATACTGCAGCCGTACCAAATGCCTCCAATAGCTGCCAAAACAAAAGCGAACAACACATGTCCCATCTCCCTGCCTCCTGTTGATATAAATGATTTCTGAAGATAAAAGTCTTGGTCATTCGATATATAGCAATTTATATGACAACGAAAATCGGGCTGTAAATTGTAAACTGCTCAATGACTTGCCAAAACAAATCAAATAAAAAAGCCGCTAATTATAGTATAAGTAATAATCCCCAGGAAAAGTAATGGAGGCAATGCACTAATGATCAACCCAAACTTCGCACCTCTTTTAGTAAAAGAGAGAACAGCACCCACTAGCCATATTAAAATAAACACGAGGAATCCAGGGTCAACAAAATAGTCATCACCAAAGTTTTCACCAATTGCCCCTGCTGCCATAAAAATACTGATTGGTATCGTAATAGCGCCCATTATGACTAAATGTATGATTCTAAATATCTTAAATCTCAACACAATCCCTCCCTAGAATAAATTTTACCATAAAAATCCAATATCAACAGTTGCATGTTTGATTTTCATAGAGGAAAAATGGACTGATTGCTCGAATACATTTACATAATATTCCTTAAGTATGAAAGCGAGGCATACATATGATTGAACTTAAAAATCAATCAAATCAGTTTGCACTCATGCATGACGAATTTCTGGATGATTGGAATAAGGCTATGGCATCAGGCGACACTTCAGATTTAGATCGGATGACAGAAGATTATTATGTTGCTTTCTTCAGAGACGCCAAGGAAAAACCTGCCTTTTTCACCAAACAGGAGTCCATAGATGGCTTGAACCAATCTGTCATGCATTTTCTTGGATGTCAGAAGCGCTTTGACAACCGGGTGATCCGTCTGCGTAACGATGAAAACGCCGTGGTCTATTATGAACAGCTGATTATTAAAAATGAAGATGTATTGGCGCGGCTGTTTACGATTGAAAATTGGCAGCTGATCGAGGGAAAATGGATGATCGTCAGGGAAATTGAAGAGTCCATACATTAATTCTTCAGGGAATTGACCAGAAAATAGAGGACGGTTCCCTAGTTCCACAATTCTTTACGAATTATGAAACGCTGGAACCGTCCCTTTTAACCGATTTATTTTCCCATTTTAAATGTAACTTCACCAACACCTAAGTCTGCATCCAAATCAATTTTCACTTTTGCATCTTCGTAGGCTTCATTTACATAAACTCCGTCTCCTTTTGAAATTAAGTTTTCGAAGGATGATGAGCCTATGCCTTTTTGGGCGTGTACTCTTACTCCTGTATCTTTTGGAAGAATCACGGTCATCTTTCCTACTCCCGATGAAATCCGTGCATCAAAGCTTTCTTGCCAATCTCCTCCGAGATCCACGGTTATATCACCAACACCTGCGTTCACTTCAAGATTGGAAAGTTGAATTCCTTTCAAGTCCAGATTGGTGTCTGATGCTCCTGCATTGACGACAAGGTCCACTGGAACATCTTCGTTGATTTTCAGGTCCCATTCATTCTTCATCTTTCCAAATTTAAAATGGTCTGGCTGAGCAATCTCCACTTTGCCAACTTTCCCGTTTAGATCATATGAGACTTCAGGTTTCATTTTTTCAGGTTCATAGATTGCGTTGCCATTCACCCATTCATCTGCACCGCCCGCAACATCCATTTTCCCGGCACCAAAATTCAAAACAACCTCAAGCTCCTTTGCCCGATCCTTCTCAACAACGATTTCATCATCACTTTTGTTATTAGCCAGAATTGTGTTATTACACCCGGACAATATTAAAACAGCGGATAGCGCCGCCAAACCAAAACTGATCACTTTTTTCATTTTTATTTCGCCTCCAATTGATTATAAATTAATCATAAGGCACTCCCCCGCTTCCTTTAACCGGCTGTGGCTTTAACTTAGAATCAGCCTTGAGACCTATATATGGAATATAATGGAACAAACTGACGATATACCACCAAAACAATGGATAGATGGTATGACGGTACCGCCAACACATCGGAATGTTTATCTCCTTGCTCAGAGGCTAAATGTAGTTATGCACTTTCGTGAAGAGGAATAATATGAATAAAACTACTAAAATGAAGGCTGGGATGAGAATGGGACGTTTTTTCTTGAATCTGACTGCCACGGTGCTCGTGGTGCTGGTCAATGCGCTTGCAAATATCCTTCCGATCAACGGGCAGACGACGGGGGAAATTTCAAATAGACTGGATGTGTTGTTTACTCCGGCTGGATATGTTTTTGGGATATGGGGATTGATTTATTTTTTATTGTTTATTTGGACAATCAGGCAGTTTCCTGCTTCAAGGAGGAATTTGCCGGTTTACCAAAAGTCCACTCCGCTATATGTACTAAGCTCTGTCCTTAATATCGCCTGGATCCTTTTATGGCATTACGAGTTTTTCCTGCTAACGGTATTGGTGATGATTGGTTTGCTGTCGACCCTCATCAGGCTTTATCAACTCATCAAAAATGAAGACCATTCATTGTGGGATCTTCTTCCCTTTTCTGTCTACCTCGGCTGGATCAGCGTCGCCACTATTGCCAATATCAGCTATTACTTGAAGGATATAGGTTGGAATGGTTTCGGCCTTTCGGATGTCACCTGGACGCTGATCATGCTCGTGATCGCCACACTCCTGGCTTTTTATTTTCACAGGAAAAATGACGATCGTATCTATCCGCTCGTATTCGTCTGGGCCTTTATCGGAATCGGTGTGAAAAATGCTGCCTCCCACCCGACAGTCAGCACCACTTCCTATGTCCTGTCCGCAATCATTTTGGTCCTGATTTTCTTCAGGCTGTTTAGGAAGCACTGACTTCGGACAGCTCTTATGCCAGTTTGGGAATCCGAAAGCAATACTTATGGCAATAGCACCAGCACGTCGAAAATTGCTGAGGATTCCTTTGATCATGTTTGAGGCCGGATATGCTCGTAAAATCCGGCACCCCTAGTTCTGTTTGACTTACCAAAATCATTACTGATAAGATAACTTTGACTGATCACATGTGATTATAACGCATGACTTTTGGCGACATAATCTATCGATCAATAAACCGTAACCTCACCAATGCACATCTTCAGTCAACGAAGGTGTTTTTTATTTTTCCAACCGCGGAGGCCTATCTTGAATCCATTCAGCAACTTACTTAAAAAGAAGCAATTGCTTTTCCTATCCCTTTTTGTCCTATTCATTGTGGGGACCATTGTCTTTGTCCATAACAATCATTTCCTGTATGATCGCACGATTGTAAAGGTACTGGAGACAGAAGTCGTTGAAAAGACAGAAGTGATACATCCGCTCGATAATATAGACCCTCTATACACCCAGCAGTTAACTGCGGAAATAAAAAATGGCCAAGAGAAGGGCAAACTCATTTATTTGGTGAATGAATTCTCTACTTCGAAAGGGTACGACCATGAATTTGAGGCTGGGGACGAATTATTTGTCGATCTTGATTCGGCCAGAACAGATACAGGAGAATTACAGGGTACCATCAAAGACGTGAAACGCGATAAATACCTTATGTATGTGGCATGGGTGTTTGTTCTTGTGTTATTGATGGTCGGCAGGAAGCAAGGGCTGTTGTCTATTGTAAGCCTGGTCATCAATGCCCTTTTGCTTTCCTTTGCTTTGGATGTGTATCTGAATAACGCTAACCGGAGCCTATTACTGATCTGCAGTATCGCTGCAGTTCTTTTTACCGTGATTTCCTTATTGCTCGTGAATGGCTTTAATGAAAAAACTTATGCTGCCATCATCGCAACCCTCCTGGGGACTTTCGCCTCCCTGTTCATCGTCTGGGTGGTCCTATGGGGGACCTCGGAAAAAGGGCTTCGCTACGAAGAACTGCAATTTATAACCCGGCCGTATCAGGTGGTGTTTCTCGCTGGCCTGTTCCTTGGATCCCTTGGAGCGATCATGGATGTCTCGATTACGATGTCTTCTTCTATGTTCCATATGTTTGAAAAGAACAACAACATACCTGTTAAATCACTGATGAAATCCGGAATGGAAATCGGCAAAGACATCATGGGAACGATGACGAATATTCTGTTCTTCGTCTATGTCAGCGGTTCGATCCCGATCCTGATTCTTTATTTTAAAAATGGCTCTCCATTGGGCTTTGCTCTTTCCATGAACCTTTCGCTGGAAATGGCCCGGGCATTGGCAGGCGGGATTGGAATCGTTTTGACCATTCCAATCGGCCTCTATGTGACAATCTTTTTCATCAATAGAAAGAGGGCTGGACTATGAACGCTCTAGTTGTGTTGGCTGCCATTTTATTCATCTTGATGGCCCTGATTGGAAGAGGCAAAGGTGTTCGGTCTTTTTTAGCGATTTTCTTCAATTTCAGCGTGATCTTCATCGCCATCATTTTCATGAACGACCCAAATGCAAATCCGATCATTATCACTTTAGTCGCCTGTATTTTCATCAGCGTCATCAACCTGTTCTACATTAACGAATTGAACAGTACAACAAAAACTGCTTTCATTTCAACGGTAATTTCAACGATTGTTCTGCTTTTGTTTATTTTTATCATTGCGGACCGGGCAAGAATCCAGGGCTTTGGTGAAGAAGAAATCCAGGAGCTTGGCATGTTCTCCCTTCATATTGGAGTCGACTTCGTTAAAATTGCCGTATCGGTCATCATCATGAGCACGATTGGCGCGATCACGGATGCTGCTATTGCGATTTCCTCTCCGATGCGCGAGATTCATTATCATAACCCGGGTATCACCAGACAGGGTTTATTCAAGTCCGGACTGAGCATCGGCAGAGATATATTAGGAACGAGCACCAATACGTTGTTTTTCGCCTTCTTCGGAAGTTATCTCGCCCTGCTGATCTGGTTCAAAGACTTGTCCTATTCAGCAGGAGAAATCATCAACTCGAAAATCTTCAGCGCAGAGATGATCACGATCCTCTGTGCCGGAATTGGCGTAACACTTGTGATCCCGATTACTTCCTGGATCACGGCCTATTTTTTAGTTGCCAGAAAGTGAAGCATGGGGACGGCTCTAAAAAAGCACCTTGATTGCTAGATAAAGCTAACAATCAAGGTGCGCCCACACTTATTGAAATCTATCAATAACCTAGGGAGTAATCGTAATATGCGGCTTGCTAAAGTGGCTTGTTCCCCCGCTGCCGACCAGAACATACCCATTCTTTGGGAACAACACTGTCCTAGTTGAACCATCAGAAAGGATCAAGTCTACTCTTGCTTTATTCTTCAAAGCTGTATATTTCACATAGCCAGATTTCGTCACTGTTGTCTTCCAGTCATCATCAAACTCCGCTCGTAACACCCTGTTTGAATAGGTCTGGTTTGTTTTTGCTTGCTTCATTCTTGCCTAACCTCCTTACACGAAGACACTCCCAATATTCTATTCACGATCCAAGAGTTATGTATAGACAAGAATCCACAAACTAAAAAAGCAAAGGGACGTCTAGTTCCCTTTGCTTATTTTCATATTAGATTAGATTTATAGACAGTCAGAGGTATCTTCTTAGATCCTAGTTAAGACTCCGGCATGATCCAAACGATTTCACGTATCCTAACAAAAAATGTGGAATCATGCTCCTTTATCACCACATGGTCTGGCTTTGCATCCATAACAATTCCACTAACTGAACCTCGCGTCGTATCCAGGACGACTCTTTTTCCAATAAGATTGCGAAGTTCAGAATAGACATACGGTTCAACGACAACCACGTTCATTGGCCCATTTTGCGCTCCTTGTGAATACATTCCATTAGGCATCATAATAATTCTCTCCTCCAGGCAGGTCACATTTCACCTGATTATACTATGAGCACTTCGCCCGGCTTGTTCCCTTAAAACACAAAGGGACGGCTCGCCCGTCCCTTTAAGTCCCAGTTCCGTACTATGTCTGGGGCTAGCTTATTTCATCTTTTTTAATCTTTTCCTATGATTCACATCTATAACAAGATCTCCAACACCCATGGCAATCAATCCATTTAGCAAACCGAATACTGGAATGACCAAATCTTCACCGCTATTTGAAAAAAGAGAAATAATAAGAATAACAATACTAAAGAAAACGAAAGCCAACCCTAGTAAATATAACGTTCGACCAACAAACAAACAGATCCACTCCCTATATATTTCTCTAATCTTTTTGAGTTTTCACATCACTGCCTCACGGGTTCTCCCGCTCACCATCTTCTTGCTTGTCTGTCTCTGGTTTTTTCTTCCAGTTTTTCGGGTTAAGAGCAGTTCGTATTTTTCTCGCTGCTTCTTTACCCACCATTAAAGCGCCGACCCAGAATAAAACTTCTGCCATGACAAGAGCGCTTGTAATACTGATAGCTTTCATTTTGCCTGTAATGGGCAAAAAGGGAATTCCCAGGGGCATCACCCAAACGATAAAAGATGATATGATCAGGATCATTCCTATTCTATATACCAAAGGTTTGGTTGCTTTTGATTTTGTCTCCATCATTTCCTCCATCCTGATTCATTACATCTAAGTCTTTACCCAATATTTTAGCAAAATCCGTTGCGATACACTCATAAAATCAAAAAACACCGTCCTCATGTCCCACAACGCAAAAAGGAAGCATGAGATTGGTCTCTGCTTCCTTCTTTGCTAGAATATATCCTTGAAGAGGTTTTTTACAAAGTTAATAAATGATCTATGAAAGGGTTGGCTTGATGGTGTCTTTACGGTTTCATTCCTTGAAGCCAAAGTTTCATTGGGGAATCCATTAATTAATGCATTTGCTCGAGTAGTAGATGGTATTTTATGTTCTCCATTATTAAGAGAGTTTACTGATGTTATTCGCTCAATTGAGTTGCCTCTATCATTCGGCTTTTGCTTCTTGTTGCTTCCATTACAATTGCAATCAGAAGAATTCCGACTTTTAACCATCCTTCCTCTGAGGACACGTTTTTTTGCATTATGATTGTTTCTTGCGGAGTTAGGTGAGTTTGCTTTTTTCACTTTTCACCCTCCTTAACATAACTGAAAATCATTACCAGTATTCTTAACATCCTGCAAAAGAAATGTCAATTCCTCCCACGACCGTAACAGTTTGACGTCCACATTGATCGATCTCCCCAAAAATCACCCCTACAAATCCACCGCCAAATCTAAAACAATCTTCGGCACAATTATCTCTGTCGCATGTATATCCTATTACTTGGTTAACACAGACGGTTTGATCAAAACAGAGGGTACAATCACATCCAAAATTAAAATTCAAAGCCGGTTGGATCGGCACCAATCTCCCTACATTCACATGGACTCTTACACAACCGATAGCACGAACAGCATCAAGGATCACCGGGCAAGTTAACTCTCCTCCACACGGATTCGCGATAGTAGCATCTACTTCCACATTTTCAAGCATGCACGCTAAATCACTAGCATCCGAGCAAAGACTAAAGTTATCAAAGCCATCGAATTCAAAAGTAAATCCATCCGGGACGGTTACCGTCTTACAAAACTCAATTTGGTTGTCGCAGCCTTCTTGCTGTAACCTAACAGGTTCGTCAATGACTTTACCCGCACTGTTAAAATAAATCATTTTGGTCTCTGACATAAACAAAATGCCTCCTTTTTTAAATAGCTTACACTCACAATCTATGTATTTTAGTATTCATTGGATTGGACAAACATCTAGACTTTTAAAAATGTATGATAGTCACGTTCGGGATTGTCATCACTTCTACAATTTGAGAATGGCCGCATTTTTTTCTGCACACTTTTTTTTAATCTGCATGAACATAGGGGGGAATTCTTATCTCCCCTTCGAGAAACAAAAAGAGCGTGACTTTATGGTACTGCCCCATAAATTATCGAAACAAAAAAGGTTGATTACTGTGAGACTTCGGAAAGGTCCGGCTGTCCCCATACTGCCACTTCAGGTTCATTTCAGAGAACGGGAATAATCCTATTTATTTGAAGGCAAAAATAAAAAGCATCCCGGAAGGATACTAAATTATAAACTTCAAGTGGTTGAATGATGACCTTCAACACGATGGTTGCATAATCATGTACCATATTTATTTTGTCTACCATGTATCCTGTTTGTTTATCGTTACTGTATTGCGGGCCCGCAATGCAGCAATATATTGCTCCCACTGTTTTACATTGGCACTTAAGAGATATTTGTCTTTCAGATAATCGAAAACGGTTCAACTATACACCCCTTTTGATAGAGTTTATGTCGTGAATTAATCATGACAAGCTATCAGTAAGAAAAAACGATAAACTGCCTTTTTCATCTTGGTTATCAAGAATAGATGTTTCGCGGTATAATCCGATTAAGGAATCTGAAAGAAAGGAAGTCGGATGATGGCAATTACTTATGAACTCCTATCTGAAGAGCAGATTAACATAGTGAAAGATCTTTGCAACGAGTTGATGGTCTACCAGAAATCATTAGCCACAATTCGTCCGGAGCTCTTTGATAGCATGAGTTTTGAAACGCGAATGGTCCCCTCGGTTAAAAACGCGAAGGCGAGTCATCTCATTGCCGCGATGGATGGCGATGAAATTGTCGGATACGTGTATAGCAATGTTTCCCCAAAAGAAGTTTATTCTAATGAATTTGCTACTTTTTTTGATATGGATTCTGTAAAAGGAAATGATGTCGGCTGCCTTTCGCAGTTTTATATAAAAGAAGGATACCGCAGCATGGGCATCGGGTCGGTATTGTATCACGAATCAAAGAAATGGCTTGATTCCTTTGACGGAATTCACGACCAGTTCATCTATGTATCCAACGGAAATGATGCCGCCCTGAACTTTTACAAGAGCAAAGGTTTTAAAATAAGCCATCAAATTTTAGATGGATTTATTACTGTTCTTAGAAATACTTAAATGATAGATTACAGTACCCTTATGTGATCACAAACAGCTGCCTAAGGGTATCTTTCTTCGCTAATTGTGCCCTTATGTGGACTCAAACGACTGCATAAGGGTATCTTTCTGCTTCCGTGTCCGATAATAATTAAGTCTTACTGCTTTCTGTCGAGGAATTCATCCCAGTCCAAGAACTTGTCTCCAACTCATGACAATTCCCTCCCTATCACTGTTTCTCTTTTACATCTAAAAACACCGGAGCAGAATCAACGTTTCTAATCCATTGATACTCTTCCCCACTCAAGCCTTCCTTCACCCATATATCACCCCGTACATCATTTGGACCCTTCCGAAACCAGGTAAGATGATGGCCAGCCATTTGAGGATCCAGATCAAGCTCATTCTTCTTCGGAAAAGTAATTTGTTTTTGCTCCTCTGTTTTGATATTGATTGCATACAGTGCCGTGTACATCGTTGGGACCGGTCCTTCTGTCCATTCCTTGTTTTCTTTAGCACGGGCGACGATCACTTGATCCTGTGAGTACCATTCTAGATCAAGATCGACAAAGCCAGTGGGTGTGTATTCCTTTTGCTCGTTAAAAATCGGTATGTCAGCTATTTTGGCTTTCTTGTTTTCGACAAGAAATCTTCCTTCGCCTGATATATAGGCCAGCTGGTTGGAGGATGGTGCCCACTTGAACCAGTCCTTGTACCCCAGCATTTTCCCCACAGCCTGGAATTGTTCACCTTGATTTGACAGGACACATAAAGTTTGGCTGTCCATCGACCAGGAAGCTGTAGGAATCAGAATGAAACTGACCCATTTCCCATCGTGACTCCACTTAAAATAGTCAGCATCAATACCAAACAAGTCCGGTTCTTGTGTTTGGATTGTATAAAATTTCTTCATTTTGTCGTTAGCGAGATTCGCATTGACTGGGATTTTATATAGCGGGATTGGTCCCCATCCGGTAGGACGCAAACTGGATTGCGATGAAACAATGAACTCTTTTCCATTTGGGAACCATTCGAACCCGCTTACCCCCAGTGCAACATTCTGGAAGCCCTGCGGGCGGCCATCCTTCACTTTTGTCACGTTCAGCAATCCATGATCACTGTAGGCTAATTGATTTTTTACTGGAGACCATTTGAAGTCAGAGGTCTCAACCCTTACATAAGGCTGGTAGCTTTCTTTTGCCTTCGTATCATGAATGTATAAATCCGATTTTTCTCCTTGTTCATCTCCATCAATATAGGCAATGAAACGGCCATCATATGACCATTTCGGAGAATACACATATCGCCCCTTTGTAATTTGCGTTTCCTGTTCCCCTTTTTTGATCCATAGCTGATGATCACGAATAAATGCAGCAGTAGGCGGGGCTTCTGCATTTACTGCCATTGGTAAAAGAAAACTTACTAGAAGCAGCACGACAATCAATCGGTTCTTCAAAAAACATCCCTCCTGATTGTAGGATGTCCTGATGTTTAATGAAGATTCGTTTTCAAAACAGGTTCGGGTTTCTTTCCACGGATGCTGTTCTCTGCTTCCCAAGTGGCTGAAATGGCTGGTAAAATATTCGTAAATGTCAGTTCTTTACATGAACGAAAGGAGCTCCATATTGAAAAAGCTAGGTATTATATCACTAGGTGAAACAATCGTTGATTATATTGCATTAGATTTATCAAATACAACATATGAGCGATTATTAGGGGGAGCTACTGTTAATGTAGCCGTTGGGGTTAGCAGACATGGCATTCCCTCGTCTTACTTATGCAAATTGGGAATGGATGAAACAAGTAAATTTGTAGAGGGAGAATTAACGAAGGAGAAGGTTGATCTTTCCTTTTGTTCCTATCATTCAGATAAAAGAATCTGCTCGGTTTATATTCACTTGAATCAGCATGGAGAACGCTATTTTCATGCGTACGTAAACGAAACTCCCGATGAGTGGATTACCTCGGAAGAACTTGATAAAAAGCTGTTTGAGAATAGTAAAATCTTTTACTTTGGGTCCGGCACTCTTTTTCATCCAATCGCACGAAATACAACTGAGCAAGCACTTCAATATGCCAAAGAAGAGAATATGCTAATAGCCTTTGATGCGAATATCCGGCTGAAACGATGGGAAAGCGAGAATCAATGCAGAGAAACGATTCTATCTTTTATAAAACAGGCAGATATTGTAAAAATGACTGAGGATGAATTGCTATTTTTAACGAAAAATAAAGGTTTGGATCACCTAACAAAAATGGAGATTCCTTTCCTTTTTATCACAAAAGGAAAAGAAGGAGCATACGCCGTTTATAATAATAGGATGGTGCACGTTCCCGGATTTCCGGTTGTAGCAGTAGACACAACAGGTGCCGGCGACGCATTCATGGCAGCCCTCCTATCCTGTTTTCACGACAGAGGGATTCCTAAAAACGAAGCTGAATTAACGGATTATACGGAGTTTGCCAATAAGGCCGGGGCGAGATCTGCCACGAAGTTGGGAGCTTTATAAAAGACAAAGGGACGGTTTTCCCGTCCGAAATCCTACTATTGCTGGGACACCCAGTTTCCACTTATCCGAACTGGAAAAAATCAGCGAAAATTTCCAAGTCGCCAATAAAAATTGATTTTCGCCAATAACCAGCTCATTATCGCCAATAAATCTTGAAAATCGCCAATAAAAATCGGAAATCGCCACTAAACAAAGCAGGCAGGTAGATTTCTCACCGAAATTAACTTCTTTCAGCTTACAGATTTAATGATATTGGTGAAAAATTTAATATATCGACCACATTTTGCAATATATCGGCGGATTTTCAATTTTATCGACCACATTTAAAGATATATCGACCACTTTTCGCATTATATCGACCAACTCAAAGAAGACTGTTAAAATCCTGAATCAAAACTGCTCATTTGAAGTGAAAATTCGTTACCTGGCGTATTCTTTTAAAAAATAAATTATCTTCAATTCTCTTTTCACCCGTTTAAATATAGGTACACAATCAGGAAGATGACTAGTCCAATCATGAAGACTGAACCAAGACTTGCACTATACACTATATAAACTTTTGTGTGGAGGATAACATGTACAATTAGAACTATAAGCAAACAAACGAGCAAAAAGATAAATAAATGTAAATTCTTATTTCTATTCAAAAGATCAGCACCTTATAGTTCTAAATTAGTATGGCAGTTGTTGTCCAAATCCATTTATTCTTTATATATTTTAGATTTACAAGTTTTATTCACGATTTCCTTCTACACCTTCCCTGCCGAAAAAACAAGGGCTGGGCGAAGTATATTTGTACGGCGCAGCAAGTGCCCGTGTTCTCCAACAAAGGTTATTCTCTAGTACTTGGCATTTATGTATAGATCATCAATTTAATACCATAATGAAGAAGGAGTGCCCAACAGTTATGTAGAAAATACATACAAGAAGATGTGTTTACTATGTTTTTATAATCAGGAGGTAATCATGGGTAGATTAGTACATTTCGAAATACATGTAGATAACATGGACCGCGCTAAAACTTTTTATGGTGAAGTATTTGGATGGGCATTTGAGGATTGGAGCGAATTTGCTGGTATGCCTTATTTTGGGGCAGTGACTGGCGGTGAAGATGAGCCTGGAATTAACGGTGCTTTAATGCAACGTCAAGGTCCTCCTCCAGAATCAAACCAGCCTTTGAATGGTTATGCATGTACAATGGGAGTAGAAGATTACGATGCGACTGAAACAAAAATTCTAAAGTATGGTGGCGTAGTAGCATTGCCAAAATATGCTCTGCCTGGCATGGCGTGGCAGGGATACTATAAAGATACAGAAGGAAATATATTTGGCATTCATCAACCTGATGTCAATGCAAAATAGAGTACTCCGATAAGAAAAGGCACTGTATTCGTGCCTTTTCTTTATTTTATAAGAACCCGTGACACCAATAAAATAAAGGGACGGTTTTCCCGCCCCCTAATAAACAACATTTTATTCCTTATCTTGAGACACCATAACCGCCCCCAATTCCCAAACTTCATCCAGATACTTCAGGCTGTTATACCCGGTAATCTGTAGTTGGAGTTTCATGGAGTTATCGTCAATCCCTTCTACTCTCATGGATTGTTCTGTGATGAAATGACGTGGCTGCTCCAATTTTTCATAGTCGACTGGGCCCTTATATGGATCATATTCAACACCGTTTTTGTCTACAAGCACTGCTTTGGAATCCATATGGGTCATGTTGGGCTGTTGACCATTTTCGTCCACAAAATCGATGTGAAGTGATTCATATTCCCGATTTTCCAGGTCATCATTACGTATAATCACCTCGGTAGCCTGGCCGGCTTCGGTCTTATCGATCCAGAGGGTACTGCCTGCATACTCAATCGTCTGCGGGAATGTCTGATTTCCGTTAAGTTCGATGCTTCTATGATCTACAATCGATAAATAGATCGAGTCTAATTGGACTCTGAAATCTTTTACTTTCTCACGATAAAGCGGATCAAAATAGGCTTGGAAACCAGTCCAGGCACCGTCCAGCTGGTAATCCATAAAGTGGCTGCCATATCGATCCGACTCCACTTTTTTATTATTCACTTCCATCGATTTGAAATTGAGGAAATCGATCCGCTTCTCCTGCTTTTCTGTATTGATGCCAAATTGTAAAAGAGTTGCGGTTGGAGCAACAATCAATTTTTCAAATCTGACGGCGACACCCTCGAGTTCTCTTTGTTCATTGATCTCGAACTCAGTGGAAGGCTGTTTGGTTGCCGGGAACTCGAAGCTCCACTCACCTGCCTTATAATCACCAGAAGTAAAACCATATGACAGGGAAGCATTGTTGGCCAGTCTCTGAAGTTTTGTGATCCTCAGTTTGATTTTCTCCTGGTCTTCTTCAAGCGGCCTTAGCGCTACCTTCCCGTAGAACACATTTTTCTCTTGTTTGTTCATTTCCGCCTCGACATCAGGAATAGAATAACGTGGGTAGGTGTCGCGTTTCATAATGTCGTATTCGTTAACGACTGCAAGTCCATCCTCAAAAGTCATAAAATATTGATTGTCTTCCTTCATATCATGAATTTCATAGAATACTAGCGTCTGGATGTCATCCGCCACCACACCCTTTATTTTCACCTTAACCCCGTCGCTTTCCGCTTCCAGATTCAGCCTCTGTCCAAAACCCTCCTGGAGGAAGGCGCGCAACTGCACATCATCTTCCGTCCATGCATAATAGACCTTTGGAAACGCACCGGTAATGAAGCCGATCGCCACAATTAAGGCAAAAGCACTCGCAAAGCCAAGCGCCCATTTTTTACGTTTTTTAATTTTCTGCTGTCTATGCTCCTTCTTAACTGCAAATCTCTTTTTTACGTTTTCCATTAGTAAAGAATCCACACTCGGGTCGCTCTCACCCTCAATGAGATTCAGTCTGGTCATTGCGACTTCCTGGAAGCTCGCTAAATCCTCCTGGCATTCCCTGCAGTTATAAAGATGAATCTCAAACTCTATCTTCGCCGGACGCTCCATGCATTTTTCCAGGTAATCGATGTAATGCTTCTGGAACTGCTCACAGCCATGATAGTCGGAACCATCTATTTGTTTTCTGGCCGACTGAATACCAGAGAACAACAAGTCCTTTATTTTTCCAGCCGGAACATCGAGGACTTGTGCAGTCTCCTCAAGGGTAAAACCCGTTACATATGTAAGAACCAGCGCTTCCTTTTCCAGTTGATTCATTCCAGCAAACATTTCTTGGCGTGGTTCCGTTTCCTCCGAATCTTGCAAACTAGCAAGCCCGCGAATGTTTTGAATAAAAATCGAAGTAACCCACATCTTGAACGACAGATTCCCTTTATACCGGGGGAACTCCTTATGCACTTTCAGAATCGACTGGTAAAAAAGCTCCTCCATCTGATGCTGATTTTGAACAAAATGCCAGCCAAAACTATAGAAATATCCCTTATGCCCATCAAACCAATCCACGACAGACTGTATGCCCTTCTCTTGAATCGCCGAAATCGAGATTGGCTCCATTTTTTCCAGTATCATTTTCGAATTCCCCCCTTGGACAAAAGGCCGTTCACCCAACGCCCAGACTTCCAACCTTTCTATTTCTGCGACACCAGAGTCACCAAAACTATAAGAATAATCAGTTATTTTTAACGAGACTGTTCCCTTAAGAGCAGCAGGCCACTGCTTTCTTCAAATCCTTCTCGCGGACCCAGATCTCGCCTTCTCTGATTTCATACTTTATCCGTGCTTCATCCAGACGCTGGGTTTGGTTATCCGTACTGTCTGTCCAGTGGGTATACGATTCATTCTGAGTACAAGCTGTTAGTGTGATCACTATAAAAAAGCTTAAGGCTAATTTTTTCCTCAAGACAATCACCTCTCACCTCAACGATACCACAAAATGGCAGACAGAGACATAGGAACTATACGGCTATTCCTTAAAATTCAGCGGATAAAAAACAAATAAACCATCATGGTAAAACGAATGTCGGTTCACATGCCATTTTCATTGTCATTAATAGAATATGCATCTTAAAACGGAGTGGTTTAGCATTTAATCATGGATTTAAGAACACCCAAGGGTATAGAGTCAGCCTGCAGAAACAGGCTGTTCATTGGCGGGTACCTTGAATGAATGTCATAGCTTATCGTGGAAATACTATCGATATCTCTATGAGCAGGGGGAAACACATGAATATAATGTCTGGTACATATTATTGGCCCACCACTTTCCCTTCTCCCCCCTCCTATCCACAGCTGGAAGAGAATTTGGCATGCGATGTCCTGATTGTTGGAGGAGGCAGTTCAGCTTCGCAATGTGCATACTATCTTGCGGATTCTGGATTGAAAGTGGCAGTCATTGAAAAAGGAAAGATTGGCAGCGGCAGCACGAGTTCGAATACGGCACTCATACAGTATTCAGGGGAGAAGATGTTCACGAACCTGGTTAACACCTTTGGAAAAATGTATATTTCAAGACATTTGGAACTCTTGCAGGAAGCCATCAATGAAATGGAAACAGCATGCAGGACGGTAGAACTCAACTGCGAATTTCAACGAAGAGACTCCCTATATTCAGCAAGCTGCAGTGAAGATGTTGATTCGCTGAGAAAAGAATACGATTTTTTAAAAGAGCAAGGTCTGAAGATAGACTTTCTCAGCAAAGAAGAAATCGAGGAGAAATACCCTTTCAGCCGCGAGGCCGCCATATACTCCTATGGTGATGGCGAGCTGAACCCTTTCAAGTTCACCCATGCGTTGATCGACTACGCCGCTAAAAAAGGCGTACAGATCTTCGAAAACACCGAGATGAATGGACATCATGTTGATCCGCAATCAGGGCGGGTGATTCTTTCCACCAAAGAAGGTCAATCCATTTCGGCAGGCAAAGTCATATTTGCATGTGGCTATGAGGGAATCGACTTAAAGAAAGAAAAACAGGTTTCTTTCGTGAGTACGTATACCGTCACGACAAAGCCTGTTGCTGACCTGACGTTCTGGTACAACCAGACGCTTTTATGGGAAACGGCAAGGCCATATCTATATATGCGGACGACAGCTGATAACCGGATTATCATTGGCGGCCTTGATGACAACACTCCCTATCCTGAGGACCGGGACAGTACACTCATCCATAAACGCGACAAACTGATTGAAGAATTCAACAAGATGTTCCCGTCCATCCAGATAGAACCTGAATATTATTTAGCTGCATTTTACGGTGGGACGGCGGACGGCCTCCCGATCATCGGAAAGTATGAAGAATTTCCAAACAGCTACTTCCTCATGGGATTCGGCGACAATGGCACCGTCTACAGCCAGATGCTCGCGAAAATCATTGCTGAAGAAATCAGAACCGGAAACAGTCCCGACCTGAAGCTGTATTTAAACGACAGGCCGCTTGTTGCGAAAAAATAATCAGAAAGACGCCTTTCCAGGATAGAGGCGTTTCTGATTTCTTTCTTACCCTTGCATTACAAGATAGCATATTGTATAGTGAAGATATATCTTGTAATGCAAGGTACTGTTCATCACATCGAATACCTTGCATTACAAGCTACTGAAAGGAGCCCATTCCATGGCTGATACGACGCAAATGCTTAAAGGGATACTTGATGGATGCCTTTTGTCCATCATCAAAGAGGGCGAAATTTATGGGTATGAACTTGCTGCCAAACTAGAGTCCTATGGCTTTCATTCTTTTAGCGAAGGAACGATTTATCCTCTGCTGCTGCGGATGCAGAAAGAGGATCTGGTAAGCACAACCTTAAGGAAATCCACTGCCGGACCAAAACGGAAATATTATTCATTGACGGAAAAAGGCGAGCAGGAATTGGAGCAATTCATCAAACGGTGGACGCAGCTGAGCACCTCGGTGAACAATGTTCTAAATAAAGGCTGTTATCGTAATGATAGTTGTTAAAACGTAATATAAAGCTATTTTGTAGGCATGCTCTTTTCTCATAACAAGAGTCTACTTAGCGAAGAAGCATAGTTCATTCACTTCTATATTGTAGTCAATAGCAACAAAGTTAGAGAAAAGAGCCTAAATAAAAGGGGGAATTGACGGGATGGTATCAAAACGAGCGGAACAGTTTTTAGTGGAATTGCGGATGTACTTGATCTCAAAAGGGAAAAACGACCAGGAAATCAATGAAATTACCGAAGAGCTTGAGGTCCATTTGACAGAGGCGGAAGCGGCCGGAAAAGATGTCAGCCATATCATCGGGGACAGCCCGAAAAATTATATGAAAAGCATCGGTGAATCCATGAAGACCGATTATCGTCAGCTGGCAGGTTTGGTTCCATTAATGATTCTGCTGCTCGCAGCTTACCTGAGCATCGGCCCTGCAATTGAAGGAACTTTTTCCGTATCCCAGGGGACCATCTTGTTTGCGCTTGTCATCAGCTCCATTAGCATCCTGGTTTACGGCTTATTCTTATTCAAAGTAATGCCGAAATTCTTTCAATCTAAATGGAATTATGTTTTATTTTCTGGCACCTTTCTGGCGGTAACCGGATTAATGGTAGCATTCATGTTTTGGTACAAATCACAGAAATTCGAAGCCGTTTTCGTAGCAACGCCAGCGCAAAACAACCTGATCATTGTCCTATGCGCCGTCATTTTCATCGGTGCAGCACTCTACACCAAAACATGGTTCACCGTACTGATCCCTTTATTTCTCTCCATGGGCCCGATTGCAACAAGATTTGTACCAGAAGAAGCAAACAATGACCCGCTGTACATTACGATCACCATCCTGGCCTTTTTGCTTGCATCAGCTGTAGCAATCGCCATCTTTATTTTTCAGAGCAAGAAAGATCAAAAAAAGATTTAAAGGTAAGAAATGCGCAAGCGCCTTGGTCAGCCCCGACAAGCGTTGGAGGGCCGACCGGTGAAGTCGCTCTTTGACTTCATCGGGCGGACCGAAACGTCTCGAGGGGCTATGCGCTGGAGCTAGACACTAATCTAAGTGGATAAATTTATACTTTTGTATCCAGCAAAAAAAGGAGCTCAACTAAGTTGAACTCCTTTTGTTTACTATCAAACCTCGTGATCAGGATAAATCAGTTCATTGTCCACAAAGATCCTGCACTCTACCGTTATCGCACCGCCGAGACTGACCTTAATATTCTGGTGTGCACCTTCATGATTTTTGATTACCCCTCTCAAAGTGGCTCGATCAAAGGCAAACCCAAGATTCTGATCCTGTAATTTGCCGTCCACAAATAGCTTTTCCCCATTAAACCAGGTATTCTCCACAATTATATGATGGCCTCTGTATGTAGTTTCAAATACTTTTTTCATTCTCCATCCTCCTATCCCTTGTTATCTATACGGAGAGGAGTACTGGAAGTTTCATGAAAAATTGGTCGCACCTGGTCTATATGAACTGGAAAAAATCAACGAATATTTCCAAGTCGCCAATAAAAATTGATTTCCGCCAATATACCGCTCATTATCGCCAATAAATCTTGAAAATCGCCAATAAAAATATTTTTTCGCCAATAAATAAAGAAGGCGGGTAGATTTCGGTTAAAATCCAGAATCAAAATCGCTCATTTTAAATAAAATTACGTTGCCTAACGCATTATTTCCAAAAAAATACGTTAAAAAATCGAAATTGCCTAGGATAGAGGACTAGAAGTTTTATAAGTTGTATCCTAACAGAACAACACTTGGTCAGCAGCGTCACCTGTTAATCCACTAAGTCATACACAATTTCTGAGAGCCGGTGTCTTATCACTAATTGTGTCTTTCGAACCCTCTCATCTAATCCTTGCAAATCTTCCGTCTGAGCATCCCAGGATAACCTTGTTTCTTTTTCAAGCTTGATGACCTCCTTTTCAATCCACGCTTGAGACTGTTGATAGACCATGATGCAAGTCTCTTCATCATGGAACTCTGAAGGCAGGCTGTAATGCAGGTTGTACATACGTGTGTAAAAGTCTTCTTCATTTATCTTCGGATTATGCTTATGAAAAACATCAATAAGAACATTGATAAACTCGCTATCAAATTCTTCTTCCTTCATCTTTTTTTCTATATTAGATAATGTAATAAGATTCTTCAAATCCATCACTCCTTAATTCAACTTTAACATAATTTCCCTTTTTATCGCACGAAAAAGAAAGACTGGAATTCACTTGAAAACGGGCTAAAAACTGCAGCAACTGTCTAACCAATAAAAAGATGGCTCCTCATTCATCAAGAGGAGCCATCTTTATTTTTAAAACGCAGCAGTCCAGCCGCCATCTAGGTAATAACTGTTCCATTAACAAAGCTGCGAATCAGAGGCACGTACCTTATGCTTCTTTTTAAAAGACAATAAGAGACATGAAAAAAGGAAGCATGGGGCTAAAACATCCCATCTGCTTCCCAGATTTTCTATCCAACAATCAATCTTTCTTTCGGATAATGGCATTTTGGTTCTAGTTTTCCGCGGTTGAACAAGAAGATAAAAGATAGAATTCCTATTCTTCCTATGAACATCAAGGATATAATGACAATCTTCCCTGCTGTGCTAAGTTCAGGAGTTATCCCCATAGATAAGCCTGTTGTCCCGAATGCTGAACTGACTTCGAACATGATTTCCATCATCGTGAAGTTTTCAGTCGCATTCAATATGACCACCGCCTTAAAACAGAGGATAATGGCCAAAAAGCTTACAACTACTGATTTTCTAATATCTTCCTCATGTAGCTCACGTCCAAACACCTTGATGGCATTATGCCCTTTCGCAAAATTGATGATCAGCAGTATAATGACCGCAAAAGTGGTCGTCCTTATGCCTCCGCCCACAGAACTTGGCGAAGCTCCAATAAACATCAAAAAGCAAAGAAGCAGTAAGGTAGGGTTAGAGAAATCACTCACATTCATCGTAGCAAGCCCGCCGTTTCTAGTGGAGGAAGACTGGAACCAGGCATAAAAAAACGACTCATGCCAATTGTAGCTTTTAAAAAAATGATTATATTCAAACAGCAGAATGGCGAATGTACCGAAAAACATAAGTGCAAAGAATGTTAAAGTAGTCAGCTTGGTATATAAGGAAAAATGTGACCGATTGTGTTTTTTACGATTCAAAAAGAATTCCTTCACTTCCACTAATACCGGGAATCCTATGGCACCTAAGGTTAATAGAATAATATTCACGGATTGCACGAAGTAATCATGCGCAAAAGGAATCAGCGAACTCCCGGTAATATCAAAACCAGCATTCGTCGTTGCACTTACCGCCGCAAATAAGCCTTGCAGATAAGCTTCTTGCCATGTCGGGAAGTAGCCAAGAAAATACGTTCCTAATATTAGAGCCCCAACCGCTTCAATCAAGAGGATGATGGCCAAAATTTGCCTCATGAGCTTGACCAGGCCAGACATTTGAGATTGATTTTGGTCAGTCATGATTAATTGTCGATCTTTAAGGCCAATTTTCCTTCGCAGCAACATCCAGAAAAACGTACCGAGAGTCATAATACCAATCCCGCCAAACTGAAGGATGAACATTAAAATGAAAACGCCCGGGGTACTAAAGGTATCCGGTGTCGATACAACCGCTAGTCCTGTCACACTGACCGCACTGACTGCCGTAAACAAAACGTCAATAAAGGTCCAGCTCACCCCCGGCTTGAGCGCAATCGGGAGACTAAGGAGCGACGCCGAGATCAATACAGCAATGACATAAAAAAATACAATGATTTGCGCAGGCTTTAACCAGTTTCTTTTAAAAATTTTCGCCAAGGTAATTCCTTCTTTTCTACGTTTTATTTTAAAACGATGCAAGCACAAAAAGACCATCCCTAATAAGAATGGTCAATGTTAAGATCATCAACCCTTCTCTCTTCACGGCTTACGGAGTTAGCTGTCGGATTAGGGATTGAGAGTATCCCTTTTTAGCTTCATTCGCTAAAATTCACCCCAAGATAAAGTGGCTTTATCAAATTGGTTCCCCCGCTCAAAAGATTCAGCAAAAAGGTTTTTATTAAATTAATAAGTATAAATTACTCCTATGGCTTAATAGTGTCAATGATTTTTTTATGAAGCGCAGGGGCTTACCTTTGCACTGTTGTCAATAGAATGTGGTGACAATGCGTGTTCGGAAAACTCTATAAAATGATTTTGAGTGCCACATTCATATTTCCCCTTTATGGGGAAATAATACCGAGGAGGTGAAAATATGGATAAGGATAAAATACAACTTACTTCTTCTGAAATAGGAAGCTTGTGGGGCGAATATGTAAACGGGACAATGATCGATGCAGTGAATCGATATATGTTCACCATCATTGAAGATGAATCGATAAAAGCCATATTTGCGGATGCTCTTTCGACGTTCGAACGACAAAAGAATCAAATGGTTACATTTTTAGAGAATGAGGGGTTTCCGGTCCCCGTAGGATTTAGTGAAGCGGATATAAATAAAGGTGCAAAAAGATTGTTCTCGGACACTTTTTGCCTGAATTA
Source organism: Bacillus sp. ISL-37 (assembly GCF_018613315.1). Taxonomy (GTDB): domain Bacteria; phylum Bacillota; class Bacilli; order Bacillales; family Cytobacillaceae; genus Mesobacillus. Next base: position 74,920 of record NZ_JAGGQL010000023.1, read on the forward strand.
CCTACATATCATGACACTGCATGGATTGATTGGACATATCACAGCTTTAGGTGTTTCTGTCAGAAAAGACTTACGGGATTTTTATGACTCATGTGATAACGATGGGAAAAGAATGTACCACCAGACCATCGAATTGTTGCTTGAGAATGGCAGTTTCCAGAGAGATCCTTTATTTTACCCTGCCAAGAAGCCTGAATTTATTGTTAGTAAAGATTTCACAGATGGGATTTTCGGAAAAGCCAGGAGATTATCTGCCACAGAAATTATAAGTATATCTTTCAACATAAAAAAGAATATTATGGCAAAAACTCTCTCTATTGCTTTCAGTCAAGTTGCCCAATCAAAGGAAGTTAGAAAGTTTTTTTCGGACTCAGAGAAAACAGCTGATCAACAAATACAGGTTTTTGCCAAAATCATGCACGAGGATAATCTGCCAGTCCCATCTTCGTGGGAAGCAGAAGTCACTACATCAACGGATCCTCCTTTTTCAGACAAGCTGATGATGTATCATACCGGCTTCTTGTTCCAGGCTGCTCAAGTCTATCACGGTACAGGTTTGGCATCTGCCATGCGGACAGACCTTATAGCTACTTATGAAACCATAATCCTGAAAAATTTAATGGTGACAAAGAAATGGTTCAATATTATGGAAAAAAACAACTGGTTAGAACAACCCCCACTGGCTCCCAATCGAAAAGAACTCGCAAATGGGAATGATTAGTGGTAATGTCCTTCTGCATATGGGAAGGACATTTTTATTTCTTTCGTTTAAGTATAAAACGCAAATACAGAAAATAGGAAGCAATCATGACCATGGCATAAAACCATACAGAACGATACCAGACATTCTTCAATTCTGTCCTAAAACTCATTCCGCCCTGGTCCGGAGGCAAAAGCGAATAAACGGACACTTCAATATAGAACAGGCCAAGGAAAAATAAGAATAAAGGAACAAATATAAGCCATATTAAACGCTTGTCCTTCATAGAAAATCACCTTTTTCATTCCACCGTTATCCTAATGAATTTCAACAAAAAGAGATATATTCCTCTAAAATGAGCAAAAAGGAAGCTGCCTGTATCCGCAGCTTCCCCTTTGGTGCCGTCGCTATTTTAGCTTAGCGAGCTTATTGGTGATTTCCGCAATTTCCTTCTCCACTTCGTAGAGATTCTTCTGCATCCGGTCCCTCCTAGCTGTTAATACACTAAGCTGTTCTTTAAGTTCATCTTTTGTTCCGCTCATCAAATCTAGTCCTCCATCGTTTAGTAAAAACCCTCTTTTATTATGTTCAGTTATGGAGTTCTAAGCATTGAAAAGTTCTTGTACTTTTATGGAAAAAAGTTCGCACTCAAGACCGCACTACAAAAAATAAATACGAAACCAAAACACCTACCCATTGGACCGTCGCAAATAAAAAGATGGTTTCCGTACTGTAATTTGGGTCACTTAAAAGCATGACCATCAGATACGGAACCATAATGATTGATAACACCCCGGCCACAAACAGGCTTTTCGCTAATATACTCACTTGATATTCATCATATTGCTTCGTTCTTTTCACAAGAATATAAACGATAATCACACCACTTAATCCGATGATCAAGTAGCCAATAAAATTCATATTGCCTGATTTTAAAAAGTCGGACCACCCGTTCCAAAAATCCGAGTTCAGTGTCTTGCCATGTGAAAGGATACTTATGAATTCCATATGACCAGATGTGAAAATAAAAATGAATGAATAGATTGCGGACATAAAACTTATGAAAAGAATATTGACAGCCGGATGTTTCAGTAAACTCATTTTCGCTCACTCTCCTCAAACTCAAATAATTCCTCAATCGTCATATTGAAAAATTTCGCTAAATCATAGGCCAGCCAGATGGAAGGATCGAATTTATTTTTTTCAATCGCATTGATCGCTTGGCGTGATACATTTACCTTCTGGCCCAGCTGCGCTTGCGTTAAGCCGAATTGCTCCCTTAATTGTTTTACTTTGTTTTTCAAGATAAATACCTCTTCCTTTGTAAGGTTAACCTTACATATAAATTACAATTATTCCCTATGCGTGTCAAGTAAACCTTACATATTATTTAAAAAAATGCTATTCCTTAGTCGAATAGCATCACTTTACCTTTTATTTATTCTGTTTACCTTTTCCTCTTCGATCGTTATTTTTCCAACAAAGCCAGCTACTTCAAGTTCTAGATAATAGGAAGGATCATCAAGATTCCGGTAAGCCTCATGAACCTTCATTTGAAAAATTCCTGGTGAATAACCACCGCGCATCGATTGCAGTAAGATTTTTTCATCACCTTCTTCAATCCGAAAGGCACTACAGCGTTCATCAAGGCATTGTATTTCATACGTCTCTTCCATCCAGCTCGCAAAGTCTGCTTCATTCGGCTTTAGTATTACAGCGATTGATGCCGCAGTAATTAAAGCCACCAATAGTAGCAGCCACGTCCATTTCCTCATACCATCCCCCACCTTACTCAGAATCCAGCACAAACTCTTTAATAATGTCAGGATTGAAATTGATTTTAACGAAGGCGTCTTTTCCTGAACCATCAACCTTTTCATTCTTAAACATCAATAAAAGCGCGTCGCCCTTTTGCACCACATCCACTTCGCTGAACCAACTTGAATGGGCATACACATAATGGCGGCCATTATTCTCATCATTGAACTCCGTTATCCTCGCCCCAGTTTGGTTCGGTTCGTGCAGCCACCTTTGGATTTTATCTTGGTCTTTATCTTCAATCGAATTCATTCCATAAGAGATTATTAAGTCATCCGGGGGCAACTTCTTGCAGCCAGCCAAGACAGAAATGAGTAAAAGTATAATCATTAACCTGAGTTTCAAACCGCTCCCTCCTCCGGCAATGTTTAATATAATTTATCTTCCCTTTTAGGGAACGTCCTCCAGAATCCAATCAAGCATAAGGCCCCAATTGATTTGACAACGCTTGTTCCGACAATAGAATTCTCAACCGCAACCCCAATAAAGAGTCCACCGACCAGCAACAGAATAAAACTCAAAACTGCTCTCATATTACTCCCTCCTTTTACTACTGTGAGCATGCTCTAATTACCAGAATTACCCCCACTACAATCAGAATTGATATCACATTTACCAAACAACCACCGCTTGGTGACCCTGTCATCGCCTGTGCCCAGCCATTGTTCAAGGCTGCTCCAGGATTTTTCCGCTGTTCCCTGAGTTTCAATCGCTCTCTCTTTTCCTCGGACATGTTAACCTCCCTTGACCCTTTTTACAAAATTACAGCTGGCCCTATGATAACAATGGACCATCCTGGTTTACGGGAACATTTTATGTGACGATAATTCAAGAAACGCCTTCGTTATCTGCACATTATTCTCTTTTATGTGACCATAACGAGATTTGTTGTACCATAAATGGCACATTAAATAACCTTCGTATTAAAAAAGCGATAGCAGCTTCATTACAGACAGCTCTATCGCCCAAAGTCTAATCCAGGATTCTCTTGTTAGTTTATAACTCATGTTACCTCAGTGGTAATCGTTGCTCGTTTCCTTGCTCTTAAAAATCGGACTAGGTTCAATACGATTGTTTTTGTGACGGCGTAGGTTGGGACAGCTAACACCATTCCCAGTACGCCGGCAAGATTTCCGGCAGCCAATAAAATAATGATGATCGTTGCCGGATGGGTATCCAGTGTTTTACCAAGGATAAGTGGAGACAACAAATTACCTTCAATTTGCTGCGCCACCAGGATAACCACAACTACCAGCAAAGCCTTTGTCGGGGAATCAAAGAGACCAACCAGCACTGCAGGCGCTCCGCCAATAATCGGCCCGACATACGGGATAATGTTTGTGAAGGCGACGATTAACGCCAGAATCAAGGCATAGCGCAAATCAATGATTAGATACCCGATAAAAGCCAAAATCCCAACAGCGGAGGCGACCGTTACCTGTCCCTGGATGTATGCAGCCAGTGTTTCACCAGTTTCTTTCAGGATTTTAAGCCCCTCATCCCGGTAATCTTTCGGAATGAACTTGGAAACAGCAAGCGGAAACCTGTGACCGTCCTTGAACATGTAAAACAATAAAAATGGAACGGTAACAAGGATGATCGCGATATTGGTGACGATGCCCAAAAAGCCTTTGAGTCCATTCGTCAGTTTAGTCGGAATCGTATTTGCATACTCAATTACGCGCTCCTGCACCGTATCAATCATTTCACGCTGCTCATCCCTAAAGCTTTTAAACTCAGAAGACTGAACAACATCGTAAAAATACTCCGTCGTCTTGTCAGCAAAAACAGGAAGATCATTCGCAAGCTCCGTCGCCTGCTTGGAAACCGCCGGAACAAGATTCCCGATCGCTAAAACAAGAAGCGCTCCAAATACCACATAAATAATTAAAATTGCGAGTACCCGAGGAAGTTTCTTGCTTTCCAGGAAGTCCACCACCGGATTCAGCAGGAAATAGAGGAATCCAGTAATCAGAATCGGAAAGAACACCGTTGAGATGAAGACCCCAATCGGCTCAAACATAAATGAAATCTTTGTAGAAACATAAATGATCGTCGATATAAGCAAAATTTGAATCAGCCAAAATTGCAGTTTAGATTTAGTCAAAGTATGTACCTCTTGCTTAGGTTATTTTGGTAAAATTATACCAAAACTTCGGGTTAAAATATATTGTTTTTCTAATCCGGTGTTTAGTAAGTGGTTCAACTATTCAGAAAAGTTTTCTTATTCAACTATCCTGCCCTTTTAGTACAATAAGAAAAAAAGAGTGCTACCTATTATAGATCGCACCACAGTTGCTTTAAAGACGTTTATTATTTGCATAACTACTTCCCATTGACGAAGGCGAAAACTTTATTTTGTATTTACCGCTGAGCTCTAATTTTACTTTTTCTTTTAAATAAGTACCTTGTCTGTTATGTTCTTCTTCTAACTCAACACCATTTTCAATTATTTGTTCTAAATCCCAATCAATCCATTCACCATACTTCGATGCCCACTCGCTCATTTCCCTTTTTAATTCTTTTGAGATTGGAATGTCATCTAAATCAAAATTACAGCCACAATGATCACACCAAATAGGGTCTGCTCCAATCTCACCTTCGACCTTTAACTTGTATGTTTCTTGTTGTTCACAAAAACACTTCATTTTTGGCTCCTCTGATAACATTTTTCTATTATTTTTAGTATATATTCAAGCTGCTTAGTTTCATATCCTTCTTCAACAAACCTGCCCTTTATTTCAACAAGAAAAAAGCATTCCTTAATTAAAGAATGCCCCTTATAGTTTAAGTGTGACTTTCACTAAATTACCTTTATATATATATTTCTCACCAGTGCACTTGGAGTTTATTTCCATTTAAATCAAAAAAGTGAAAAAAAGAATGTCCATTATCCTCTTTTATATCCTCAACCTTAACACCATTTTCAATAAGGTGTGTATGAAATTTAGATAATTCTGGACTTGTAAAACCAATGCTAAAGGCTGGGACATTATCAATTGTAAAATGTGCAAATGTATCATCTTCAGTAGGAACTAAGATAAGTAAAAAAGGTCCCTCATTAACTTTTAAAATGGCAAATGGATCTTCAGTAATGGTTAATAATTGAAGCCCTAATATATCTCTATACCATTGTGCAGACTGCTCTAAATTTTTTACCGGAATTCTAATATAATGTACTTGTTCAATAAATGAATTACTCATAAACTACCTCTCCTTTATTTAGTATGGTTTATCAAGTAATTCCCTTTTCATATCCCTTTTCCCTTCCGATTTATTGAATTAACCTGCAACTTAGCATAATAAAGAATTCAACAAAAAAGGCCGTTAATCCTGCTGGATCAACGCACCTGTTAGTGAAGGATAACTATACTTTTATCATATAAATTTGGATATAAATCGTCCAACGAGGAAATGTTCTTTCGTTCATTTATTTTGCCTTAAAGTTCTAGGGGCTTACTCACCAACCATACCGTCGTTATCACGATCGTCCATATATGGGTATAACCAATGATCACTGGTTATTGGCATACTAAAACCTGCTGCTTTTGCTTCTTTAATCGTCACCTGTCCATTACCGTTTGTATCAACACTAGAAATATCACCGTTTGTGTTTGAACCAGTTGAATCGGAAGGCTTATCGCCTGTTAAACCGAGCGATGCATTTACTTCATCAGGGTTGACATTGTCGAATGTATCAACGATTACGTTACCCATTAAAGTATAGGTATACTGATAACTTGAAGGAATCTGCGTTTCCGTATTCGGATATTTGATAATTGCTTCAAAATTAGTGGCTCCACCTGCACTACGGATCGCTTGTTCTATATACGCTTGATCACCATGTCGGTTGAGCGTACTATCTTGTGGGGTAATATTATAAGCATTCGATACCCCTCCGAGAGAATCAGCAATGATATGTCCTTCATCTAAAACGTCACTTTCGACACCAGGAACTTTTGCCTCATCAGAGTAGTATCTGCCAGAAGATAATACTGGTTCGTTAAGGTCATCTTGTAGAATGAGTTCTTCAGCAATGACACGTACTAGTTGGCCGTATTCATTAGTAAATGCCCAATATTCACGGTCCCCAAAACCAATGTCAACGACGACGTTAGGTTCACGATAACCTGACAAATCACCACCATCAACATCAATTAGTTTGTATCCTGAGAACAGTTCATTATTTGATTGGGTTGGTGTTTCCTCTACTACTGGTTCATCAACATCCGCAGTTTCTTCTTTTTCACTATTTTCATTTGTATTAACTGTGGTTACTTCTTTTGGCTTTGTTTCTCCATCTGTAATGGATCTATCTTCTATGTTGGTACAACCAACCATCATAAAGGTTGTTAAAAGTAAGATAAAATAGTTCATTTTCATTTTCATTTTAGGATTCTCCTATAATAGTTTCATAATCTAGATTAACATTGTTAACCTATTGGTAATAGTACATTCCTCTACCAACTATTATTATATTTCAAAAATCCTGATTTATTCCTTCTACTTTTCTAGCACTTACGACTCAAATCTACATTGGGATATATCAATTTAGTCATCAGTTTAAGAATTTATAAGGAAATAAAAAAAATAATTCCATCTCATTAGCTGAGAAGGGATTATTCATCTACTAAGTGATAATACACTATCTTTCACAAGCAAAATTATCTTTATCTCTATCCATTTTAGATTGATAGGCTGGATGATCAGAAGGTACACCATTTGGATATTTCTTCCTTAGTTCAGTACAATTGGCAAAATTCTCAGATTCCCCACTTGAAGCTGCTTCTGCCTTTGCTTTGGCTTCTGCTTCTGCCTTTGCTTTAGCCTCTGCTTCTGCCTTTGCTTTGGCTTCTGCTTCTGCCTTCGCTTTGGCTTCTGCTTCTGCCTTCGCTTTAGCTTCCGCTTCTGCCTTCGCTTTAGCTTCCGCTTCTGCCTTCGCTTTAGCTTCCGCTTCTGCCTTCGCTTTAGCTTCCGCTTCCGCCTTCGCTTTAGCTTCTGCTTCTGCCTTCGCTTCTGCTTCCGCCTTCGCTTTGGCTTCTGCTTCCGCCTTCGCTTTGGCTTCTGCTTCCGCCTTCGCTTTGGCTTCTGCTTCTGCTTCTGCTTTCGATTTGTCCTCAGAACTCATCTCCTCATTCTTAACCTCTGCTTTTGAGGTTTTCGAACTTTCAGATGAACAAGCAGCTAAACTAAAAATTAAAAATAAAGCAAATAAACCTAGTAAACACTTTTTCAATTCAATAACCCCCATCATATTTTTCTATCTTCGTATAAAAATAAGCGGATTCCTTGTTTTCATAAGGTAAATGCTTCAAAGTTTTAACCTTATCTCAAAATTGGGAGTAAAAAATACATCAATCAATTACCGTTGATCTTATCCTTGAGGGGGGGTATCTTCACTTCCTCCACTATGCGGAGTGGTATAATACTGATTTTTCATTGTATCAGATTCAATACCGTGGTTGTGGCGTGGCTCTGGGGGAACAGCCCCTTTTTTCTTTTCCAATACCAAAGCAATAATGATCAAAACAATTAACGGTGCTCCAATTAACAACCAAATCATCTTTACCACCTCAATTAAAGCCTAAATAAATTGGGTTAAATTGTAAATGAGCTTATTACCCTATTTTTCTCAACAAAAATACTATGTCCTTGAGATTTTCATTTCTCATGCTGAACAACTTATTTCTTTTATTTGTATATATACTTTAGCCATTTGCTATGCATCACATCACTTTATATACTCTATAATAAAGAGATACAAAAAAAGTAGAATCAAGTTTAACTCGTTGCTAGTACATAATACTTTATAGCCAAAGGAGTAAATTATGACAATCATACATAAATTAAATCTGACTAAGTATAGCAATCTGGCTGTACTGAACCAGCCAAGCGATTATCATCTGTTCGATGGTTATAAGACGGAAATTTCCGGTGACCATGATGCGATTTTCATTTTTGTCGAAAGTATTGAGGATATGGTGGAACACACACAAAGCATCATAAATGGGCAGCACTTGCAAGAAAAGGGGTACTTATTTTTTGCCTACCCGAAAAAAGGGAACAAGCGATATAATACATATGTTCATAGAGATGAGATCTTCCCTGCGTTGAAGGTTGGCGAAGATGGATATGTGGAAAATAGCGATATTAAATTTTCGAGAATGGTCAGTATGGATGATGTTTTTACGGTCGTTGGATTAAAGCGCGAAAAGAAGCCAGCCCAAAAGTCAACAGCAGCTAGTCAGTGTGTGGCTGATTACGAGGACAACGTCCATGATGTTGAAAAATTACTAACAGATTATCCAAATGAGCAACAATTTTATAAAGCACTCACCCCTGGCTACCAAAAAGATTGGGCTCGATTCATTTTTTCAGCCAAGCAACAAAAAACGCGCGAAAAACGCCAGGAACAAATGATTGAGGTTTTATCCCAAGGGTATAAATCCATGGATTTATTTCGTCAGAAAAAGAAATAGAGTTTAATAATCGCCGGGGGTTTGTGTATGGAAATTAAAGTCGATGACCTAACAGGTTCTGAGGTTATTTCATTAATAGGGGAACATTTGCATGGAATGAAGCTTCACTCCCCTCCCGAGAGCATTCATGCGCTAGGGCTTGGTGAGTTAAAAGGACCGGATATTACCTTCTGGACAGTCTGGAATGAGGAGCAGTTGATGGGTTGCGGTGCATTGAAAGAGCTTGATTTCCATCATGGTGAGCTCAAATCGATGAGAACCGCCACCGCCCACCTCCGAAAAGGCGTCGCACAGGCCATGCTAGAGCACATCATCAAGGAAGCCAGAAAGCGCGGCTATACAAGACTAAGCCTCGAAACAGGTTCAATGGAGGCGTTCTTCCCTGCAAGGAAGCTCTATGAAAAATACGGCTTTGTCTATTGCCCTCCATTCGGTGATTATATAGAAGATCAGAACAGTGTATTTATGACGATGGAACTGTAAAGGAAAGGGCGGCTCACCGATAGGTAGCCGCCCTTTTCTCATTAAGTTTACGCTGCTGGATTTACTTCTAGTTCCACTTTGATCTTGATGTCTTTGCCGACTAGCACGCCGCCTGTTTCTAGTGCTGCATTCCATGTTAGGCCGAATTCTTCGCGGTTAACTTTTGCTTCTGCTTCGAAACCGTAAACTTCTACGCCCCATGGGTTAGTGCCTTTGCCGCCGAATTCAACATCGAATGTTACTGGCTTCGTTACATCCTTGATTGTCAGGTCACCAGTGACTTTGTAATCATCGCCATCACGAGTTATGCTAGTAGATTTGAAATCGATTGTTGGATAGTTTTCAACATCAAAGAAATCTGCTGATTTCAAGTGATTTTCGCGGTCTTCGTTACGTGTATCGATGCTTGCTACATCAATTTTGAACGCAATTGAAGCTGTTGTTAAATCTGTTAGGTCTGCTGCTTCGACATCCGCTGAATAAGAACCAAATTGTCCCTTTACCTTTGAAACCATCATGTGTTTCACTTCAAATCCTAATGCTGAGTGTGCCTGGTCTACTACAAATTTAGCCATTCTAAAATCCCCCTGTTATGTTATTATCTCGAATTCGAGATATTATTCTAAAAAAATAAATCTCAAAATCAATTATTTTTAATTCGAGATAAATTTATCATGAATTCGACTCGGCTGTCAACATTATTTTTCCACAAAATGACCATACCATTTCCAGGCCAGGAGAATCAGGATTTCAGCCTAAATCTTTCAGGATAATGAAAATCTTCCCTGTAAGGTCCTTGTGTATTGAAATATCCCATATTATAAAGATCGCAAGGAGTATAAAATAAACCAGCATATACCACTTTAAATATCTTTTCGGTCGTAAAGGCGTAAAAAATAGAGCGATAAAAACGGCAGCAAAAAGTGAAATAAGATATATGTTCATTTTCCACAGCTGATTCGCCTCATTAATCGGCAACATGATTTCAAGCGCTTCCTGAGCGGTAACCTTCCCTTCATCCACCTGCTTATTCAAAATCCCTTTTTCAATGGTCATCGTCATCGTTTCCTGATTGAACTGATAATTCACCCCTGACAAATTAAAGTCCGTTTGCTTCGTAAAAAGCAAAAGCAAGATGATCAATAAAAAATAGACCAATAACGGGAGAAATCGTTGATCAAATTTTATAATTGGGAGTCCTCCTTTTCTATAAGTCTAATTTCTTCTATCCGCCATTTTTCAGTTCTTTCGTAATAGTCAACGCTCTTAGTCAATACGAATTGATAATTATTTTCCAGGTCCTCGACTGTAAGATATGTAAGGACGATTCTTCCTTTTTCAATATTAAATTCACTTAGGTTTAAGACTACATTTGGAATCCAATCAAGATTGCTATATTTGAAGTGAATACTGCAAGGGCAATTGTCCTCTTGATCAAGGGTAAAACTTGTAAAATTTCCAACTGCGATTAATTCAATTACTTCTTTAAACTCTTCCGCAGCCTTATAGGTCTCAACGACACTAATCGCATCCATGAAGTCCTGATATTGAACAGAGGATTGTGCTACCGCTATTTCTTCTTCCAGGGTTGAAAGGTTGACGCCCAAAGCATCATTTTCATACTTTAAGTCATCTGTCATCCGGGATTGCCTTTCAATTTCTTTTTCTAAACTAATAACTTTCTTTTCAAGTCGATTTTTATCATCCTCAAGATTCACGGCAAAATCGGCTGTTCTGGCATTATCCAAAAGAGCAATCGCCGTGATGACTAATAAAATGATGAGAGCGGAAGTTTTAAAGTCTTTATTCCAGTTCATTGGTAACCCTCCCATTCAAAAATGATGATCAAAATATAATACGAATCTCCCATTCATTAGTTTCAAAATAATCAAAAAATATCCACCTCGCCCTTTACGAGGTGGATATCGTTTATTTAAGCTCAAAATAGTCCATCGTAGAAGTCTCTTCAAAGCCGCATGACTTATAAAGGTTCAGTGCATTTGCGTTTTCTGCCGCTACCTGCAGCATGATTTCCTGTGCGTTTGCTTCCTTCAGTTTTTCAATAGCAAGCAAAAGAAGCGCTCTTCCGTACCCCTTGCGACGGTGCTCTGGCAACACACCGAGACCGAAGATGGCACCAAGTTTCGCGGTAAGCTGCAGATTCACTTTCCCGATGATTTCCCCGTCTTTTTCAACAAGATAAGAGGTCATCCCGCGCTTTTCCTCTACCTCAGGCAGAGGCATGTCATCGGCGGTGATTTCTTCTTCATCGTTAAAATAAATCGCGTTCTGCCGGGCGATTTCCTTCGCGTCCGCGTTCGTAGCTTTCCTGAAGACAATGCCCGCCAGCTGCTCTGGCGTCGTGACCGGAGCATCTTTTTTCATGAACATCTCATATTCAGAATGCTTGTATTGCGCACCAACTCCGGCAATGAATTGCTGCCCGGATTCTGAGTTGCGGTCACTGAGCAACAGCATGCTGCCTGAATCCCTGCGCTTCCATTCAGCCATGACCAACTCAAACAACCTGGTGAATACACCCAGACGCCGGTACTCAGGATGCACCATCCCATTCACTTCCCACGGACCGCCAAAGTTGCAAATCCCCATATATCCAATCAACAGCTCCCCATCGAAGTACATGAACTCATTTATATCCTGAACCCCATTGCCGCTGCCATCGCTGACCCCGAGCTTGTAATCAAGCTCTAGCTTCAGTGCGATTTGATCCGTTTGAAGGCACCGCTCCTGAAGTTCATTAATTATTTTATAATCCTCATCATCGATGGTTTCCTTAAGTTTGATCCATGGTTTATGTATTTTTTTCACGTCAGCACTCTCCAAATCCCTTTTAATCGTTGTATATTTTATTCGCTTAACCAATCGTTCACTCCTTTTTATCAAACAAAAGATTTTTAATGACAAGAATCAGACCTACAATTACGTTTGACAATTATATCGGACAACCGGAAGACAGAATCCTGAAAATGTGACGGTTAGAAGTTCTTTATCGGACAAATCTGAAGACCCATTCTCGGAGGTCTGGCCGTTAGTACAAAACTAATAGACAAGCGCATGATGTAAGCCGTAAATGGTGCTGGCTAAAAAACACTGCGGAGTTCATCTCCTTTAAAAACAGAAAAAAGCTGCCGGGATTTAATTTCCCGGCAGCCAATTTATTTTAAAGGGGGATTTAAAATCAAGTTAAGCTACGTTGCGAGTGACTTCTTCTCCGCGTTTGAAAACTGTTTTGCGGATGAATGGTACAACCCAGCGGTCTAAACCGTATTTACCTGCGTTGTAGCCTGCGAACAGGATGATGAATCCAAAGAAGATGTCAGTTGGGTTGTGAGATACTGTTCCAGCAAGGAAGAAGCTGAAGTTCATCACAAGGCCGAAAAACATTGCAGCAGTTGTCAGAGTTCCAAGTAGTAATCCAAGTCCTACAAGGAATTCTCCTAGTGGAACCATGAAGTTGAACAATTCTACGTTCGGGATCGCGAAACTTTCAAGGAAGTTCACGTACCATCCATACACTGCATTTCCGTCTGGACCTTTAACCGGATTTGCCACAGCATTTTTCAAGTAACCAGAAGCGTCGAAACCTTCACCTGTTAATTTGCCCCATCCAGCAGTCATCCAGTTGTATCCAAGCCATACCCTAATGACAGTCAATATCCCAGCAGCAACATTGTTTTCTCTTAACCATTTAGCAAACATGTTCCTCACTCCAATAAGTTATTTAGTATTAGTACACTTATAAGATATCAAATAAATCTCGAAAATAGGGTTATTTGTGAATGATTTCACATTTCTGTTGAAATGTTTTGAACGAATGGTGACAACGCAAAAATCCAGGTTTTAAAAGCTTACTAATAAAGGCTCTCCATCAAATTAACACTAGATTTGTTATTGGACTTCGACCTTATTAAGGAGTATTGGACGTCCCTCCTATCAAGAAACTTTAAAGGTAACTGGCAGGAGACCTGCAAGGATCTTCAATGGAATGGCTTTTTTTCCTAAAAAAATTTATCTCCCTGCATACTGCGCCAATTTCAAGCCATCATAAGGACGAATAACAACAAAAGAAGGAGTGAATAAAGTGAAAAAGTCATTCATTTTAGCAGGATGTGCTGCAATTTCATTCGGTTTGGCTGGCTGCGGAGCGAATAACAATGCTGCCGACGATAACGGCGAACAGCAGGTAGAAATCTCCCAGGTTCAGCGCGGACCAGCTACCGAAGGAACCAGGCTCCAGCTGGCTGATCGTGCAGAGCGCCAGGTAGAACAGATGCCGGAAGTCGACGAAGCCCGCGTTATCATCTCAGAAAACAATGCGTATGTTGCTGTTAGACTGGCTGGCAATAATACCGATAATAACGGGAATGCTGACGTCAATGATGCTTTGGATGGAAACGGCAGGACATTCGCAGAAAATGGACGAGTTGACCAGGGTGACAACCGTGCAGGAAATGATGGAATCATTGACGGCAAAGGTGACGCAGGAAATGGCGACCGCCAAAACGCTGGAAACACAAATGGCAACAATATTTTTGGCAACGGGAATGATAACGGCAATGGAAACATGAATGGAATTGGTAATACAGACATGAATGGAAACGCAACTGGTAACACCATGAACGGTAATAAGAGCCAGCTGGAGCAGCAGATTGAACAAAGAGTGCGCCAGGCAAATAACAGAATCGATAATGTATACGTTTCGGTTGACCGTGATGCCTTCAACAGAATGGGAACATTCGCCGATGACATCCGCACCGACAGAAACAGGGACGGCATGTTCGAAGACTTCCGTGATGCAATGGACGGGTTCTTTGGAAGATAGCATTTGAAAGCATTTACAACCTAAATGTGACCTTATATGTTGCTTTACCTCTGCATAAGGGTGCATTTACAACCTAAATGTACCCTTATATGTTGCTTTTCCTCTGCATAAGGGTGCATTTACAACCTAAATGTACCCTTATATGTTGCTTTTCCTCTGCATAAGGGTGCATTTACAACCTAAATGTACCCTTATATGTTGCTTTACCTCTGCATAAGGGTGCATTTACAACCTAAATGTACCCTTATATGTTGCTTTTCCTCTGCATAAGGGTGCATTTACAACCTAAATGTGCCCTTATATTCCGCTTTACCTCTGTATAAGGGTGCATTTATAACCTAGATCTGACCTTATATTCCGCTTTACTACAACATAAGGGGTGCGTTTACAACTTACATGTATCCTTATTTGCGGCTTTACTACAACATAAGGATGCATTTTCACCCTAAATGTACCCTTATATACCGTTTTGCCTCTGCATAAGGGTAAGGGTGCGTTTCGCCCCTAAAAAAGCATAACCATAGGTATTAATCATAAGAGTATCAACACTGAAGCATAGGATTTCATTCCTATGCTTTTTTATTTTGTAAAACAGGATTTCCTCTCTCACCTCTCGAATATAGCCAAAATCAATACTAAGGGAGATTAGATTAAAATGATTGTTCACACTGAAATACAACAGGAAATCTTCGAAACCATCAGCCGTTTATTTGGAATCGAAATCCAGGACTATAATCAGATCCATTTAGGATTCAAGAACTTAAAGTGGCATATAAAAACAGATGCCGGCGATTTATTTGTGAAGCAATATAATAAGCAAAGATATCCTGACCACAGGATTCCAGGACTGGAAAAGGCGCTCCAGATTCATAATAAATTGTTCGAAGAAGGCCTGCCCTGTCCGGAGCTATTTTCATACAAAGGAAAATATGTCCTGAATACTGAGAGCGGTGAACGATTTGTTCTGATGAGGTTCAATAAAGGATCCACCCTTTCCCCTGGCAGCGCAAACCCTTCACAAATGTACAGTCTCGGAATGATCATCGGAAACATGCATGTACTGCTACAGGAAAATATAGCATTAGAACCGCTGCATTGGGATATTCAATCCAAGCCAGAAATGTTGGAAGACTGGAATGATCGATGGAAGGAAGCCATTGCATTGGAATGCGGGAAAACCGTCAATAGTTTGGAAACGCAAAGAAAGATTCTCGAGCAGAATGACACTGATTTATTTACCGAATGTGAAATAGGATGGGCCCATTGGGACTTATTTGCGGATATTATTTTATTCAACGAAAATGAGGTATCTTCCATTCTTGATTTTGACCGGATGAATGTTGTTTATACCGATTTCGATATTTCCAGGCCTATTCTCTCCTGCTGCATTCATGACAATAAAATATGTCTTGAGTGTGTTTCCGTATTTGTCAGCGGCTATCGGCAATTTAAACCCTTGCCGCTTGAAAAACTGGTCCGTTCAATAAAGCTGACCTGGTGGAGAGAAGCAGAATGGCTTCGGGTTGAAAAACCGGGAGACTCCACTCCCCTCAAACGATTCCGCGAAGAAAACGTCTGGATAGCGGCCCACTGGAATCAATTGGAGGATTTATTTTCTGGAATATAAAAGTGGCTGCCGGGATTAGCCGGCAGCCAAATTATATTAAAGGGGGATTTAATTCAAGTTAAGCTACATTGCGTGTGACTTCTTCTCCACGTTTGAAAACAGTTTTACGGATAAATGGTACGACCCAGCGGTCTAAACCGTATTTACCTGCATTATAGCCTGCGAACAGGATGATGAAGCCGAAGAAGATGTCAGTTGGGTTGTGAGATACAGTTCCGGCTAGGAAGAAACTGAAGTTCATCACTAGACCGAAGAACATTGCAGCAGTTGTCAGAGTTCCAAGTAGTAATCCAAGTCCAACAAGGAATTCTCCTAGTGGAACGATGAAGTTGAACAATTCTACATTCGGGATCGCGAAGCTTTCAAGGAAGTTCACGTACCAACCGTACACTGCGTTTCCGTCTGGACCTTTAACCGGATTTGCCACGGCATTTTTCAGGTAACCGGATGCGTCAAAACCTTCACCAGTCAATTTACCCCATCCAGCTGTCATCCAGTTGTATCCAAGCCAGATTCTTATAACAGCCAATAGACCAGCAGCAACATTGTTTTCTCTTAACCACTTTGCAAACATGCTCTTCACTCCAATAAGTTATTTATTATTATTACACTATTAAGATATCAAATTCAGCGCAAAAAAATACTGCGTTGTGACATTAGTCACAATTCTGTTGAAAAGCTTTGACCAAATTATGTCAGAGAGATCATTTCGAAGTTAATTGCCCGATATTACCGTGGTTAATTGTAAATTTTACAAGGCTTGTCTATACTGGTAACAATAATATCAGAATATTCATTCTGTAAAAGGTGGCAGATCATATGAAACTTGGTGCATTTTCTGTAAGCTTGACTGTAAAAGACATTGTGCGGCTTCAAAATCTTTTTACGAAAACTTGGGGTTTCAAGCCCTGGGAGGAGATATCAATCAAAATTGGCTGATCATGAAGAATGAAAATTGCATTATCGGACTGTTCCAAGGGATGTTTGAAAAAAATATCCTTACCTTCAATCCGGGCTAGAATGAGAATGCCGAAAATCTGGAAAGCTTCACGGATGTTCGAGAACTTCAAAAGCAGCTTAAAGGAAGCGGAGTTAAGTTCCTTACTGAAGCAGATGAATCCGGAGAAGGCCCGGCTCATTTTACGATTGAGGATCCTGACGGGAACCAGATTCTTGTTGACCAACATAGATAAATACATAGTTTTAAACATTGAAGGGAGACGTTTTGATTATGTATGAATTGAAAACGAAGGAGAACGACAATAGTGTCATCGAGTTCATTGAAAATGTCGACAGCCCTAAAAAACGGGAAGATGCGTATAGACTGTTAGATATTTTTACAGAAACAACAGGTTATCCGGCGAAAATGTGGGGACCGAGCATTATTGGCTTTGGCTCCTATCATTATAAATATGAATCTGGCCACGAAGGAGATGCGCCGCTAGTAGGCTTCTCACCTCGCAAAGCGAAGATCAGTTTGTATTTTGCTACAGGCGACACGGAAAGAGAAGCATTGTTAAAAGAGTTCGGCAAACATACTTCAGGCAAAGCATGTGTGTACATAAATAAAATAGCGGATATTGATGTGGATGTTTTAAAAGCTTTGATCCATCAGTCTGTTGCATTTTTAAAAGAAAGATATCCCACTGGATAAGGAGAAATTTAAATGGATCCAATCACAGTACCAGACCTTTCAGCAAGACCGCTCGGCTTTAAAGTTGAACGGTTAATGGAGTCCCCGGCTGAAGTCCTCTACCAAGCGTGGACTGAAAAATTCGATACATGGTTTGCCGCACCCGGAACGCTGATCATGAAGGCAGAGGTCGATTCCGTATTCTTCTTTGAGACCGTCTTTAAAACCGAAGAAGATCTAGTTGAGCAGCGACACCCGCATTACGGAAGGTTTCTACGACTTATTCCGGACCGCTTGATTGAATTCACCTGGCTAACAGGCGCTGGAGGAACAGAAGGCGCCGAAACCGTGGTGACAATTGAGCTTGAACCTAGGGGCAATGGTACGTATCTAAGTCTTTCACACAAAGGGTTCCCTCATGAGAAATCAAAAACCAGGCATGATTCAGCCTGGGAAATGATTCTTGAACATCTTGATCAGAAGATGATGGAAAAAGTGTAGTTATTGGATAGTTGGCTGTCATGATTACATGGCAGCTTTTTTATTCTTTAGAATAGCTAAACTCCTTGCTTCATGCTTATAGAGCTTTCTATAAGGCCTTTTAGGGAGCTCTCCCCCTTTTCGGGCTTATAGATTTTTTCTATAGAACCTTTTACAAGACCAATCCCCATTTCGGGCTTATAGATTTTTTCTATAAGACCTTTTACAGGACCAAACCTTATTTTCGGGCTTATAGAATCTTTCTATAGGACCTTTTCCTGGATTTAACCTCATTTCGGGCTTATAGATTTTTTCTATAAGACCTTTTACAGGACCACACCTTATTTCGGGCTTATAGAATCTTTCTATAAGACCTTTTACAGGACCACACCTTATTTCGGGCTTATAGAATCTTTCTATAGGACCTTTTCCAGGACCAAACCTCATTTCGGGTTTATAATATCCCTCTATGAAGCTTTCTCAAGCTGAAAACCCTCTGGCCTTAGAGAATCGAACTCTCTTTTCTGCTATAGATTGCCTTTATAACTCTCCTAGAGTCCATACCCTGCAACAAAAATGTAAATAACTGGACTCTTTATAGTCACATAAAACGGGAATATAGAGTTCAAGAGGAGTTACTACCGAATGGAGGGAAACGACGATGAAGAAATCGACCAAGAATTTTGTTTGGGCTTCTTTGCTTTCAGCTGGCGGCGCCGTATTGCTGACAGCTGCATACAGGAAAAGCCAGCGGGATGCGATTCGTTTTCTTGAGGATACAGACATGAGGAACAGCGAGAAAATCGATCAGATGGAGAGTGTCGATGCTGGCCTAGATCCTGCTGAAAGAGGGCTTACTCAGCTTGATTCTGCCATGCGTGCAGAATGGGTAGCCAATGGTTTCCCGCAGACTCATATGGAAATGGAAGAATTGGCAGAGGAAACTGATGTTGAAAAGAATACCAATTATGCACCGAATTTGTAATAAGATAAAACCTCGCCGATATGTGGCGAGGTTTTCATGTTGAACAACGGCCTCCTATGCGGCCTTCATTCTCTCTTTTTTACCATGCAAAGAGTAGTAGATAAAGACACCTACTATGATTA
Source organism: Bacillus sp. ISL-37 (assembly GCF_018613315.1). Taxonomy (GTDB): domain Bacteria; phylum Bacillota; class Bacilli; order Bacillales; family Cytobacillaceae; genus Mesobacillus. The sequence goes on from NZ_JAGGQL010000023.1 coordinate 94,090, forward strand.
ATGGCACCATCGCCAGATACAATCCGCGGTATCCGAAATCCGGGATCATGTATCCCAGCAGGAATGGTCCGAAGCCAATTCCGATATCCATCATGATGAAAAAGGTCGACGTGGCCATTCCCATACGGTGCGGAGGTGTCATCTTAATGGCTATTGTCTGTGCGACAGATTGGAAATTGCCATACCCTAACCCAATGAGTGCGGCTCCCAACAGGAACACGGCACTGGATTGCGCCTGGCTTAATGCATACATCCCAAGAGCAAAGGCAATCAATGCCGGGTACACAACGCTGTTCGCTCCTTTTGCGTCCATCAGCTTCCCGGTGAATGGACGGGAAAATAAGACTGCCATTGCATAAACGAAGAAGTACATGCTGCCTGCCTCTGTCAATTCAGCTTCCTTCGCAAATGACGCGATGAATGATAGTGTACCTGAATAAGCTAGCGCGATGACGAACGTGACAATCGAGATCGGCAATGCGTTTGCTTCTAAATAGTTTGCCAGACTGAAGCTCCTGCTTTTATTAGCTTCTCCCTTATCATCCACAACAGGTTCATTTACCATAAGGGCGATTGGCAAACTGGCCAGCCCGACGACCAGGGAAAAAATGAACATGCTTTGATAGCCAAACTCATTAATCATTGCGAGGCCAATCAACGGGCCAACCGCGGTTGATAAAATCACGCTCAAGCTGAAGTAGCTAATCCCTTCCCCTTTCCTGCTCGCAGGAACAACCTGTGCCACAATCGTCCCCGTAGCTGTCGCTGCGAACCCGATCCCGACACCATGCAGAAAACGGACGATCAGGAGGACATAGATATTCGACGGAATTAAATATAGTGCAGTAATCAGAACGAAAAACAAGATTCCTCCGATTAACATCTTCTTGCTGCCAATCCTCGCAATCTCCTTGCCAGCATACAATCTGGCAAAAAGAACCCCGATGATGAAGATGCTGGAGGCCAATCCTGCCATGCTCGTTGAAGCTCCATACGTATCAGTCGCATAGGAAGCCATTGTGACAATCAATAAATACATCGAAAGCATCATCACGAAATTCACTAGAGAAATCGAAATGAAATCCTTCGTCCATAATTTTTCTTTTTGCATACGTTCACCTTCAAACTCTAAGATGTAAATAATATTTCGAAAACCGAATTAATTATACCGTTTTACATCCTAAATGTCCATGATGGTGAACCCCCGACCATGACCAAATTAAAAAGGCTCTTTTCTCAAACTTTGTTGCTATTGCATACAATATTGGATTGAATCAGCTATTTTCCTTCGTAAAGTTGACGTTTCCTAATGAGAAAAGAGCATGCAAACCTAATATCGACCTACAAAATGGGTATATTACGTTAAAATCGGCTTTAAGATTTTAACAACAATCGTTACGAAAACAGCCATTAAAAAAGACTGAATCCGCATGGAATCCAGTCTGTCGTGCTTATTTTGGCAGCAAAACTTTGTCGATCACATGAATGACACCGTTTGATGCTTCAACGTCAGGGGTCACGACGTTCGCTTCGTTTACTTGAACCGGGTCAAGTGAAATGGTGACATTCTTCTTCGCAAGTGTCTGTGCCTGCATTCCTTCCTTCAAGTCGCCTGACATGACTTTACCAGGAAGTACATGATACAGCAGGATATCCTTGAGATCCTGTCTTGCTAATAACTCATCTGCTGTAATCCCTAGATCCTTCAGAAGCTTATTGAACGCCTCATCAGTCGGTGCGAATACTGTGAATGGCCCTTCACCTTTCAATGTTTCGACCAATCCGGCTTTCTCCAGTGCAGCCGCGAGAATTTTAAAGTTCCCAGCTGATACGGCCTTGTCTACAATATCCTTTTTGTTTCCAGGATTCCCCGCAGCAAAACTAGGATTTGCAATTGATATTACCATCATCACTGCAAAAAGAACTACCGCAAATTTCTTCATCATGTGAATCACTCCTTTTTCCAATAGAGGCATGAATAACCTCGGTATTTTACAAAAGGTAGTATTCTACATAGTTGGATATTTATCCATGAATTTAAGAGGCTTCTTTCTTAATTTCAGTTCTTCTCAAATATTGCCTGAGTGAGCTTACATTTTGTGGATATAGAGCTCATCTATGCTACCTTTCATTACACATTTTTTCGGGCACATAGAATTCTTACTATCAAAGTCCTTGAAACCTATTGCATTGCTAAATCGTAAATTTATATAAGCTGTAAATGTTTTTGAAAGGATGATTCCAGTGAACTATGCGAAAGAATGTCCTAAATGCGGAGGAACGGAAATCGGGAAAGGTAAACATGCTGGCTATGCTGTTATGTATCCTGAAAATAAAGTAATGAGTTTAGGCTCAGAAATTTTATATGTTATTTGTACAGACTGTGGATTCATTATAGAAAGCTATGTAAAAAAGCCCGAGAAATTTAAACAATAAATAAAGGCTGTTTTCGTAAGATTGTTGTTAAAATCCTAAAGCCGATTTTAACGTGATAAAAGCCATTTTGTATCGGTATTAAGTGTGCACGCTCTTTTCTCCTAATATCTTTAATTTTGTGAAGAAACATAAGTCATTTAATCCTGTTTGGTAATCAGTAGCAACTGAGTTTGAGAAAAGAGCCTAAATAAAAAACCAGGCTGCTAGCAATCTAGCAGCCTGGTTACTTTTATTTTACTCAGACATAATGTCTTCCATTTCTTTAAACTCTTCTTTTACAGCTTTGCCTGGTCCGGTTGTGATTTTACTTACTACAATGACGGCAATCAAGCTAAAGAAGAATCCAGGGACCATTTCATACAGGATTGCTGACAATCCATCAATGCTGATCCAGATAATGACGGTAAGCGCACCGACGAGGATACCGGCAAGCGCACCCCAACGGTTCATCTGCTTCCAGTACAGGCTTAGGATCATGACTGGTCCAAATGCTGCACCGAATCCAGCCCATGCATTACCAACCAATGAAAGAATCGTGTCGTTAGGTGTGTAAGACAGCGCAATACCAACTAATGCAACAAGCAATACGGCTGCACGGCCGACGAATACCAATTCCTTGTCACTTGCTTCGCGGCGGAAGAACGCTTTGTAAAAGTCCTCCGTCAATGCACTTGAAGTAACAAGCAGCTGTGAAGAAATTGTACTCATGATCGCAGCCAAAATTGCAGCAAGCAGGAATCCAGTGATAAAGGGATTGAACAGAATGTTCGCAAACATGATGAAGACTGTTTCTGGATTTTCAAGCGTTACGTTGTTCAACTCTACATAAGCAATCCCGACAAGCCCGACTGCCAAAGCGCCGATAATCGAAACGACCATCCATGTCATCGCAATTCTGCGGGCAGGCTTAAGGTCCTCCATCGATTTAATTGCCATAAAGCGGACGATGATATGCGGCTGGCCGAAGTAACCAAGACCCCATGCCAATAGAGAAACAATTCCAAGGAATGTCGTACCTTTGAAAAGATCCATTAACGTAGGATCGATTCCACTTACCGTATCCATAACGTTTCCAGGTCCGCCAAGTTCCGTAAAGGCAACAACTGGCACCAAGACAAGTGCAAGGAACATGATGACCCCTTGAACAAAGTCAGTCAAACTAACAGCAAGGAAACCGCCGAATAGTGTATAAACGATAACGACACCAGCTGTCACGAACAAGCCCATACGATAATCGAGCCCAAATGCTGACTCAAACAAAGTACCGCCTGAAACTAGACCCGCTGAAGTGTACAGCGTGAAGAAAATGATAATAACGACTGCAGATACAGACTTAAGGATTTTAGTTGTATCTGAAAAGCGGTTTTCAAGGAAATCGGGGATTGTGATTGAATCATTTGCCAACTCCGTATAGGTTCGAAGTCTTGGAGCTAAGATGAGGTAGTTCAAATAGGCACCAATCGATAATCCTACTGCGATCCAGGCACTGGAAATACCTGAAGTGTACATTGCGCCAGGCAAGCCCATCAACATCCAGCCACTCATGTCGGATGCTCCAGCTGATAGAGCTGTTACCGATGGTCCAAGACCACGTCCGCCAAGCATATAATCTGATAGATCAGATGTTTTGCGGTATGCATACAATCCAATCAGGATCATTGCAATAAAATAAATTGCTAAAGAAATAAATACTTCAATATTCACCAAATCTCTCCTTTTCGTTTTCCCTAAACGAAATAAGTAACATAGTGGTTGGAAAAGCGTAAGCGCCTCGGTCAGCCCCGACAAGCGTTGCCCGCCTATAACGCCACGTCCTGTGGCTGGCGGGTCTAGCACATCGTGTGCCACGGAGGGCCGACCAGCGAAGTCGTTCTTTGACTTCATTGGGCGGACCGAAGCGACTCGAGGGGCTAGGCGCTGGAGCTGGACAATTCTCGAAGTAAATATCAATTATATTTCTTTGACTCTAGATATTGGCTCTTCCAATTTAGCTTTTGCTGCTTTTAAGACTAAGCCAATCTTTTAAAATTTCTTCTGTCTGTTCCCCCTTTTTCGGCGGAGCTGCTCCCTCATAGGATGGCAAATCTCCGTGCAT